>JOAZ01000105.1 GCA_000720535.1 Streptomyces halstedii | reverse complement strand
GGTGATGAGACAGCAGGCGAGTTTGAGGAAGGCTTCGTGGATGTCGGCCCGTCGTTCCCAGCGGATGCGGAGCCGTTTGAAGCCGTGGAGCCAGGCGAAGCTGCGTTCGACGACCCAGCGGTAGGTTCCCAGCCCGGTGCCGTGGAGGGTGCCGCGGCGGGCGATGGCCGGCACGATGCGGCGTTGCCGGACCTGGTCGCGGTAG
>JOAZ01000104.1 GCA_000720535.1 Streptomyces halstedii | reverse complement strand
CTACCGCGACCAGGTCCGGCAACGCCGCATCGTGCCGGCCATCGCCCGCCGCGGCACCCTCCACGGCACCGGGCTGGGAACCTACCGCTGGGTCGTCGAGCGCAGTTTCGCCTGGCTCCACGGCTTCAAACGGCTCCGCATCCGCTGGGAACGACGGGCCGACATCCACGAAGCCTTCCTCAAACTCGCCTGCTGTCTCATCACC
>JOAZ01000103.1 GCA_000720535.1 Streptomyces halstedii | reverse complement strand
CGCACGAGAACGCAGAGCCACCACCCGCGCCCCATCCTCCAAACTCAAACCACCCGCCACACACGCAGCAGCAACCTCACCCTGCGAATGACCCACCACAGCATCCGGAACCACACCGAACGACCGCCACACCTCCGCCAACGACACCATCACCGCCCACAACACCGGCTGCACCACATCAACCCGCGCCAACAAACGCTCCGAACCCAA
>JOAZ01000102.1 GCA_000720535.1 Streptomyces halstedii | reverse complement strand
GTTGGCGGAGGCGTTGGGTTCGGAGTCTTTGTTGGCGCGGGTTGATGTGGTGCAGCCGGTGTTGTGGGCGGTGATGGTGTCGTTGGCGGAGGTGTGGCGTTCGTTCGGTGTGGTTCCGGATGCGGTGGTGGGTCATTCGCAGGGTGAGGTTGCTGCTGCGTGTGTGGCGGGTGGTTTGAGTTTGGAGGATGGGGCGCGGGTGGTGGCTCTGCGTTCTCGTGCG
>JOAZ01000101.1 GCA_000720535.1 Streptomyces halstedii | reverse complement strand
CCACAAGTGGCTCCGGCGCTGGCACTGCGAGGGCGAGAGCGGGCTCATCGACCGCTCCAGCCGTCCGCACCGGACACCCCACCGGACCACTGCCGCAACGGAAGCCCGGATATGCCGCCTGCGCCAGGACCGTAAGCTCGGACCCGCCCGGATCGGCCCGATCCTCGGGCTGCCCACTTCAACCGTGCACCGCGTTCTGACCCGTCACCGGCTGAACCGCCTGTCCTGGCTC
>JOAZ01000100.1 GCA_000720535.1 Streptomyces halstedii | reverse complement strand
GAGCCAGGACAGGCGGTTCAGCCGGTGACGGGTCAGAACGCGGTGCACGGTTGAAGTGGGCAGCCCGAGGATCGGGCCGATCCGGGCGGGTCCGAGCTTGCGGTCCTGGCGCAGGCGGCATATCCGGGCTTCGGTTGCGGCAGTGGTCCGGTGGGGTGTCCGGTGCGGACGGCTGGAGCGGTCGATGAGCCCGCTCTCGCCCTCGCAGTGCCAGCGCCGGAGCCACTTGTGG
>JOAZ01000099.1 GCA_000720535.1 Streptomyces halstedii | reverse complement strand
GACGCGGCTGATCGGGGGTTGGCCTCCGAGTGCGGTGTGGCTGCGGTGGTGGTTGTAGGTGTGGAGGAAGTCTGCCAGTGCTGCTGTCCGCTCGTTGTTAGTGGTGTAGGGCCGGAGGTAGGCCCATTCGTCGGCCAGGGTGCGGTTGAAGCGTTCGACCTTGCCGTTGGTCTGGGGTCGGTAAGGGCGGGTGAGTTTGCCGGTCGCCCCGATGTCGGCCAGGGCTTGCTTCCAG
>JOAZ01000098.1 GCA_000720535.1 Streptomyces halstedii | reverse complement strand
CACACCGAACGACCGCCACACCTCCGCCAACGACACCATCACCGCCCACAACACCGGCTGCACCACATCAACCCGCGCCAACAAACGCTCCGAACCCAACGCCTCCGCCAACGACCAATCCACGTAAGGAGACAGAGCCCGCTCACACTCAGCCATCCGCCCCGCGAACACCCCCGACCCACCCAACAACTCCGCAGCCATCCCCACCCACTGCGAACCCTGACCCGGAAACACC
>JOAZ01000097.1 GCA_000720535.1 Streptomyces halstedii | reverse complement strand
ATCACCGGTCTGGGCGGTAAGTGTGTGGACGTGGAGGGTGGTGCGTCGGCGAACGGGACGGCGGTGCAGTTGTACGACTGCAACGGTACGGCGGCGCAGCAGTGGACGGTCGGCGGTGACGGGACGATCCGCGCGCTGGGCAAGTGTCTTGACGTGGCGTCGGGTGGTACGGCGGACGGTACGCCGGTGCGGTTGTGGGAGTGCAACGGTTCGGCGGCGCAGCAGTGGGCGACTCCGGCGGCCCGTGACATCGTGAACCCGCAGGCGGACAAGTGCCT
>JOAZ01000096.1 GCA_000720535.1 Streptomyces halstedii | reverse complement strand
CGCGAGGTGTGTGGTCCACCAGGTGTGGTCGCGGGCGGTGCGGGACCAGTAGGTGCGGGTGACCCAGCGGTTCTGGCCGAGGGATTCGACGCGGCAGCGGACGTGGCGGAGGTGTCCGGCGACGGCGAGGGTGCGCAGCGCGGTGCCGATGGCCATCTGGCCGTAGAGGGGGAGGTCTTTGGCGAGGGACTTGATGTCCATGGCGGCGCCGTCGGGGAGGTGGTCGACGTACCCGGCGACATAGCGCTCGCGCTCGGGGAGCCGGGCGAAGTCGGATGCCTGGGGCGGGCGTTGG
>JOAZ01000095.1 GCA_000720535.1 Streptomyces halstedii | reverse complement strand
TCCCGCTCCATCGAGCTGTTGGATTCCCGCACAGTCAGAACGACTTGGTAGCGCTCGAACGGGATGCCTTTGTCCTCCTCGTACTCATGCTCCATTTCTAGTTCAAGTGTTGCGTCGCTCAGGCTTACGACGTAATCCGCGGGCACGTTCACGGCTCGCCGCAGCCTCCCGCCACACGCCAGTGCCACGTCTGCGAGGAGGGCTTCCACAGGGTGACCGGGGTGGATGAAGATGCTGTGGTGGGAGGTCACAGTTCAGCTCCCTCAGGGGTAGGTGATGTCGTAGCCGTCGCCGACGA
>JOAZ01000094.1 GCA_000720535.1 Streptomyces halstedii | reverse complement strand
TGGGTTGATAGGCCAGATGTGGAAGCCCGGTAACGGGTGGAGCTGACTGGTACTAATAGGCCGAGGGCTTGTCCTCAGTTGCTCGCGTCCACTGTGTTGTTCCCAGGCCACGAACGGTCGTGCTGGTTGAACAACTACTTAAACTGAAAAGTGTGCTTGTTCGCTAAGTGCCGATGTTCCCGCTCCGTGCGGGACTGGCCGATAGTGTTTCGGTGGTCATTGCGTTAGGGAAACGCCCGGTTACATTCCGAACCCGGAAGCTAAGCCTTTCAGCGCCGATGGTACTGCAGGGGGGACCCT
>JOAZ01000093.1 GCA_000720535.1 Streptomyces halstedii | reverse complement strand
ATGTGGGCCTGCTCGCCGGGGTCTGTCCGGGGAAGCACGGGCGGTGGGGGCGGATCTGCGTGCTGGAGGCGGGTCACGAGGACTGGGTGCCGCACTGGGGCGTCGCCCCGGAGGGGCCGGTCGCTTGGATCGGCAGCGCACCGGACGATGACTGAACCGGCCTGGTACCGGGGCGGGGCGCCTCGGTGTCAGGGGGTGCGGCCCGGCCGTACTGCGGGGACCGGGCCTGGCCCGCACTCCCCGTACCGGGCCGGAGGGAGCGGACCGCCGGTCTGACGTGCTGCTGGCGGTGTGTCAGGGGC
>JOAZ01000092.1 GCA_000720535.1 Streptomyces halstedii | reverse complement strand
CTGGAGTCGGACCGGGGGGTCGTCGTGGACACCGCCGCCGCCGACCTCCGCCGCATCGAACGCGACCTCCACGACGGAGCACAGGCCCGCCTCGTCGCCCTCGCCATGGACCTCGGACTCGCCAAGGAAAAACTCACCGCCGACCCCGAAGCCGCCGCCCGCATGGTCGACGAAGCCCACGGCGAGGTCAAAGTCGCCCTCCAGGAACTCCGCGACCTCGCCCGAGGCATCCACCCCGCCGTCCTCACCGACCGCGGCCTCGACGCCGCACTCTCCTCCATCGCCTCCCGCTGCACCGTCCCCGTCACCGTCGAG
>JOAZ01000091.1 GCA_000720535.1 Streptomyces halstedii | reverse complement strand
AAGGAAACGCTCCCGAAGCCCCGCAAGATCACGCTCAACGCCCACGGTCCTCGCAACTCCCACAGATCGCGGGTGTTGCGAGGACCGTTAGAACCCAAGGAGTACGGGGCCTTCGCCGTGCGCGCGGTCCCTCAGCGCAGCCGGGCCATCAGGGCGTGCTCGACCAGGGTGATCAGCGCGCTCTTGGCGTCGGCGCGATGGCGGGCGTCCGTCGTCAGGATGGGGGTGTCCGGTCCGATCTGGAGGGCTTCGCGGACTTCGTCGGGGGTGTAGGGCTGGTGTCCGTCGAAGCCGTTGAGGGCGATGACGAAGGGGAGGCCGCTGTT
>JOAZ01000090.1 GCA_000720535.1 Streptomyces halstedii | reverse complement strand
GAGGAAGCATCGGTAGCAGAAATCAGGGCACCTTTCTGGTGAGTGAGCGTACAGGGTGGGACCGGGGTCTGAGCGTGCGGGCCGACGGTAAAGGGCTGGTCGGACACGCGGGAGTGGTGCTGCTGCGGCGGCTCGCGGACCGGTCGGGGCTGACCCAGGCGTTGGCCGGGGTGTTCCCGCAGGGTGGTGTGGGGTGGCGGGATCGGGCGGTGGTCCTCGTACACCTGGCGATATCGATCGCGCTCGGGACCCGCAGTGTGCTGGAGGCCGAACACCTCGCCCTGCACCAGGTGCGGTTGACCGGACCGGGGGCCTCTGACTCCACGGTGCACCGCACTCTGGAAACGC
>JOAZ01000089.1 GCA_000720535.1 Streptomyces halstedii | reverse complement strand
GTCGGGTGCGAGGCGTGCGAGGTGCTGGTCGACGGGCACTCCGTCGCGGTGCATGCGGTGCATCCGGGCGGCGAGGAGTGGCCACTGACGGGCGCTCACCAGGAGAGCGGCTTCCTGCTGGGGCAGGTGTTCGTGGACCTTGGCGACCATGTGGTTGTGGGCGGTCTCGTTGATCTTGAGTTGTTGGAGGGCGCGGCGGCGGTTGCCGAGGTCGAGGTTGCGGGGGAGGTCGAGGTTCTCGGTCAGGGGGCCCCAGGAGCGTTTCGCGTCGGTGCTCACGGCGGGGGTGGCCCACGGGTCGGGTTTCTGTGCCGTGCGGGGCGCGGACCGTGTGGGAGGAGTGGTGGGTGCGGAGG
>JOAZ01000088.1 GCA_000720535.1 Streptomyces halstedii | reverse complement strand
CGGAGCGCTTCACTCCCACTCCTGAGGACAGGTTCACGTTCGGTCTGTGGACGGTGGGCTGGCGGGGGAACGATCCGTTCGGTGAGCCGACGCGGCCGGTGCTGGATCCGGTGGAGTCGGTGGAGCGGCTGGCGGAGCTGGGTGCGTACGGGGTGACGTTCCATGACGACGATCTGATTCCGTTCGGTGCGGACGAGGGGGAGCGGGCCCGGTTGGTGGGGCGGTTCAGGGCGGCGTTGGAGCGCACCGGGATGAAGGTGCCGATGGCGACGACGAATCTGTTCACGCATCCGGTGTTCAAGGACGGGGGGTTCACGTCGAACGACCGTGACGTGCGCCGGTTCGCGTTGCGGAAGGTGATCCGGAACATCGATCT
>JOAZ01000087.1 GCA_000720535.1 Streptomyces halstedii | reverse complement strand
GTCCAGATCGTTGGTGACCGCCACCACGTCGTAGCCGCCCTGGTGCAGGCGGTCGCCGATCTCCTTCCACGTCCGGGATTCCACGGAGGCGTCGATGGTGTCCACCTGGTCGACCTCGGGCTGCCGGCGCAGATAGTCGGCGACGCTGTAGATGAGGTGGTGATGGCCGGCGTTGAAATAGCTGGGGCTTCGCGGGCGGTCGGCGCGCCCCGTTCTCCGATGGAATCCGCCCCGGTCACCGGGGTGCCGACGGCCGGGGAGGTGAAATACGAGCGGCCGTCGTCCGACCGGCGACGAAAGGAGCGGGGCGCCGAAGGCATTCCTTACGGGTGTTCCTTGCCGGAATTTCTCGCCAGTTTCCCCACTGGCGGTGCTCATTCGCGTTCCTCGATCGAACGTATATATCAGTCAGGGATATTCGCCGACGCGGCTTCAATTCAATTAAGGCAGCACCAATGGATCAGCACAAGCGACTTTCGGCCAACGGTCCGGACAGGCCGGGCACGGTTTCACCGGAGGGCGCGAGAAGGCGCGGAAAAGGCGCACGAGGGGCACGGGGCGGAGCACAAAGGGGGAAAGCGGCGACC
>JOAZ01000086.1 GCA_000720535.1 Streptomyces halstedii | reverse complement strand
CTGCGCCGCCGTACCGTTGCAGTCGTACAACTGCACCGCCGTCCCGTTCGCCGACGCACCACCCTCCACGTCCACACACTTACCGCCCAGACCGGTGATCTGGCCGGTGGCCGTGGCGGCGCCGCTCGCGGGGGCGGCGGTCAGGCCGGTGAGGAGGGCGGCGGTCACGGCCGCCGTGCTCAGCAGCCCCCGGGTCACCGGTCTCGCCGTGGTCCTGGTGGTCATCGGGTCACCGTCCACTTCTGGTTGGCGGTGCCGGCGCAGGTCCAAATCTGGAGCCGGGTGCCGTTGGCCGAGCTGTTGCCCGCCGCGTCAAGGCACTTGTCCGCCTGCGGGTTCACGATGTCACGGGCCGCCGGAGTCGCCCACTGCTGCGCCGCCGAACCGTTGCACTCCCACAACCGCACCGGCGTA
>JOAZ01000085.1 GCA_000720535.1 Streptomyces halstedii | reverse complement strand
GGCTTCGGCGTGGGTAAGACCACGTTTGTCGGTGCCGTTTCGGAGATCAACCCGCTGCGCACCGAAGCCGTGATGACGTCCGCGTCCGCGGGCATCGACGACCTCACCCACACCGGGGACAAGACCACCACCACGGTGGCCATGGACTTCGGACGCATCACCCTGGACCAGGACCTGATCCTCTACCTGTTCGGCACCCCCGGACAGGACCGCTTCTGGTTCATGTGGGACGACCTCGTCCGCGGCGCCATCGGCGCCGTCGTCCTCGTCGACACCCGCCGCCTCGCCGACTGCTTCCCCGCCGTCGACTACTTCGAGAACAGCGGCCTCCCCTTCGTCATCGCCCTCAACGGCTTCGACGGACACCAGCCCTACACCCCCGACGAAGTCCGCGAAGCCCTCCAGATCGGACCGGAC
>JOAZ01000084.1 GCA_000720535.1 Streptomyces halstedii | reverse complement strand
GATGCCGTGCGGGAAGTTCAGCCCGGCCATCTGCTCGTGCCCGGTCTCCGGGTTCACCCCCACCAGCTCCGGCCGCTCCAGACGCTCGATGAACGCCAGGGCGTGCCCGATCGTGGGCAGGAGGATGTCACCCCGGGGCTCGTTCGGCTTCGGCTCGATCGCGAACCGCAGGTCGTAGCCCTGCCCGGTGACGTACTCGCCCAGCAGGTCGAAGGCCTCCTTCATCCGGTCCAGCGCCAGCCGCACGTCCTTCGCCGCCCCGGACTCCGCGCCCTCACGCCCGCCCCACGCCACATACGTCCCCGCACCCAGCTCGACCGCGAGATCGATGTTCCGGATCACCTTCCGCAACGCGAACCGGCGCACGTCACGGTCGTTCGACGTGAACCCCCCGTCCTTGAACACCGGATGCGTGAACAGA
>JOAZ01000083.1 GCA_000720535.1 Streptomyces halstedii | reverse complement strand
TCTGTTCACGCATCCGGTGTTCAAGGACGGGGGGTTCACGTCGAACGACCGTGACGTGCGCCGGTTCGCGTTGCGGAAGGTGATCCGGAACATCGATCTGGCGGTCGAGCTGGGTGCGGGGACGTATGTGGCGTGGGGCGGGCGTGAGGGTGCGGAGTCGGGGGCGGCGAAGGACGTGCGGCTGGCGCTGGACCGGATGAAGGAGGCTTTCGACCTGCTGGGTGACTACGTCACCGGGCAGGGCTACGACCTGCGGTTCGCGATCGAGCCGAAGCCGAACGAGCCCCGGGGTGACATTCTCCTGCCGACGATCGGGCACGCGCTGGCGTTCATCGAGCGTCTGGAGCGGCCGGAGCTGGTGGGGGTGAACCCGGAGACCGGGCACGAGCAGATGGCCGGGCTGAACTTCCCGCACGGCATC
>JOAZ01000082.1 GCA_000720535.1 Streptomyces halstedii | reverse complement strand
GCGCCCACCACGGTGGTGCGGTGGGCCTGCGATGCGCGAGCCGCACCACTGCCGTCCCGGGTGCTCCCTACGCGGTGGTGCGGCGTACCGAGTGCCCTTCCATTGCCTGTTCCGTCCCGCCGGCCTCCAGCCGGCGGAGTACGTCGGCGACGTCGCCGTGCTCCTCGGTGAGGATGTTCCCGGTGAAGCGGACGATGGTGTCGGCGATGCCCGGCGCGCCAGGCAGGCACTCGCCGTCGCAGAGCATCTTCAGCAGAAGCCGCCCGAGTGCCGCTGCCAGGAAGGAGTGCGCGCACGGTTCCCCGTCGCAGTCGTCCACGGCGGTGACCGGGATGATGACGCGTGCGGCGACGTCCAGGAGCTGCTGGGGCAGCTCCGGGCCCGTGTCGTTGGCGACCGCGCAGGCCATGTCGATGTCGTCGGCCTGCAACGCCCGGATGTAGGCGAAGGTGTCAACGAC
>JOAZ01000081.1 GCA_000720535.1 Streptomyces halstedii | reverse complement strand
CTCTTCGACACCGAGAAGGGAGGCCACTCGGCTCATGTCGAGTCGGCCGCCGTCCCACTCCAGCGCCAGCGCGACAGCGTCTTCGGGGGTCTTCGCGGTCTCCGGAATACGGCGGGGTTCCAGGACCCGGTCATGCAGAACCTTCTGCTCGGTGGCTGTGCCTGTCCGCTCGTCCCACACCTCCAGGCCGAAGAGGAGGCTGGCGTCAGGGTCGTCATCGATGTACGAGAAAGCGGTCCGGGCTTTCCACTCGTCGGGAACTGATGTCAGTCCCTGCCGGTCAGCTCGTTCCTTCGCCTCCTTCGGTGTAAAGACGAAGCGCTGCTTCGGCTTGCCGGGCGGGGGGTTCGTCCTGCGGTAGACCCGGTAGGCATCGCGCAGGGCGGTCCGCATCGCGGCGAGCTGGGGGGTCTCCCCGAGCTCGACAGCTTCGGCCTCCTCCTTGTACAGCGCGAGGGTGCGCTTCTTCAGGTCGATCAGCTGGACCAGGCGCTCGCGG
>JOAZ01000080.1 GCA_000720535.1 Streptomyces halstedii | reverse complement strand
GCACAGGCGGCCGCGATGTCCGTACGGCTGATCCTCACAATCTCCGACGCGGTCCGCCGAGCCGCCCAGAAGCGGCACCAGGGCCAGGAGCAGGAAATCGGCCCCGACGCGGAGAAGCTCGCCGAGGGCTGGTCCGCCGAGCAACTGCGCTCCGTGCTGCCCCAGGGCGCCCTGCACGACCTGATGGCCGACGCGGACTGGCCGCTCATGGCCCGTCAACTCGCCGGACTCCAGCACGCCGGCGTCGACCTGACCACCTTCCTCCCCCACATGGGCCGCATGGCCGCAGGCGTCCACCAGGCCGTCACCGCGAACAACACCCGGAAAGCGGAAGGCACCGACCGATGGGCCGACCTGCTGCGCCGCACCATGCCCGAAGGCCTGGTCCGCGACGCCATCCTGGCCTCCCCCAGCTGGCCGGACATCGCCTCCGCCATGGGCCGCCTCGACCACCAGGGCGCCGACGTCGCCCGGATCCTGGCCGACGCGCACGCCGCCGGCATCGGCGTCGACCAGGCCGTCGCCGCCGTCACCACCGCAGCCCCCGCC
>JOAZ01000079.1 GCA_000720535.1 Streptomyces halstedii | reverse complement strand
CTGGCGTTCATCGAGCGTCTGGAGCGGCCGGAGCTGGTGGGGGTGAACCCGGAGACCGGGCACGAGCAGATGGCCGGGCTGAACTTCCCGCACGGCATCGCGCAGGCGTTGTGGGCGGGCAAGCTCTTCCACATCGATCTGAACGGCCAGTCCGGGATCAAGTACGACCAGGACTTCCGTTTCGGCGCGGGCGATCTGCGCCAGGCGTTCTGGCTGGTCGATCTCCTGGAGAGCGCCGGGTGGGACGGTCCGCGCCACTTCGACTTCAAGCCGGTACGCACCGACGGTATCGACGGGGTGTGGGAGTCCGCGAAG
This sequence comes from Streptomyces halstedii, assembly GCA_000720535.1. Taxonomy (GTDB): domain Bacteria; phylum Actinomycetota; class Actinomycetes; order Streptomycetales; family Streptomycetaceae; genus Streptomyces; species Streptomyces halstedii. The sequence continues at coordinate 253 of JOAZ01000079.1, read as the reverse complement.
AACTGCATGCGCAACTACCTGATCCTCAAGGAACGCGCCGCCGCCTTCCGCGCCGACCCCGCCGTCCAGGAGGCCCTGACCGCCTCCCGCCTGGACGAACTGGCCCGCCCCACCGCCGACGACGGCCTGAAGGCACTCCTCGCCGACCGCACCGCCTACGAGGACTTCGACCCCGACACCGCCGCCCAGCGCTCCATGGCCTTCGAAGCCCTCGACCAACTCGCCATGGACCACCTCCTCAACGTCCGCTGAC
>JOAZ01000078.1 GCA_000720535.1 Streptomyces halstedii | reverse complement strand
TGTATTGATCACGAGCGTTGTTAACGCCGATCGGGCTTGATCATGGCGAAGGCCTCCGTGTGTGGTGGAGGTGTCGAATTCTTCACCGCACGGAGGCCTTCGTGTCCCACCGTAATGCCCGGCTGACCGTTCATGGCAGGCGGCTGCTCGTCGACCGTGTCCGTTCCGGCCGTCCCGTCGCGCACGTCGCCGCGGAGATGGGCATCTCCCGTCCCACCGCCCACAAGTGGCTCCAAGCTCGGACCCGCCCGGATCGGCCCGATCCTCGGGCTGCCCACTTCAACCGTGCACCGCGTTCTGACCCGTCACCGGCTGAACCGCCTGTCCTGGCTCGACCGCCCCACCGGGACCGTGATCCGCCGCTACGAACGCGACCACCCAGGCGAGCTGATCCACGTCGACGTCAAGAAACTCGGCCGGATCCCCGACGGCGGCGGCCACAAGGTCCTGGGCCGCCAGGCCGGCCGCGCCACCCGCAACAACGTCGGTTTCGACTACGTCCACTCCGCCGTCGACGACCACTCCCGCCTCGCCTACAGCGAAATCCACCCGGACGAGAAAGTCGCGACCTGCGCAGGCTTCCTGACCCGCGCGGCCGCGTTCTTCCACGACCAGGGCATCCCCCGCATCGAACGCGTCCTGACCGACAACGCATGGGCCTACCGCAAAGGCCTGGCCTGGAAGAACGCTCTGGCCGACCTCGGCGCGACCGGCAAGCTCACCCGCCCCTACCGGCCCCAGACCAACGGCAAGGTCGAACGCTTCAACCGCACCCTCGCCGACGAATGGGCCTACCTACGGCCCTACACCAGCAACACCGAACG
>JOAZ01000077.1 GCA_000720535.1 Streptomyces halstedii | reverse complement strand
GTGTCAGGGGCCGTGCATCGCACTGACGTGCGGGCGGGATCGCGAACGCGGGCCGGTCTCCGGGCCGCGTTCCAGGATTTCGGATTTGGCGTCCGCGTCCTTGGCGTGGGGCGGGGGCGGTCTGCTGGTGACGCGAAAACAGCGGGGAGGGAGGGCGGCCCGGGTCGGGCCGTCCCTCCTTCCCTGCCCGTCGTCAGCGCGGAGGCGGGGCGGAGCTGGCCGCTGGTGCCGTCGAGGAAGGCAGTTCGGCGCCGGTGGAGGAGCCGTCGCCCACTCCGAAGAGGAACGCGAGCATCAGCACAGCAGTGGCCGTGGCGGTCAGAGCTACTGCCAGATCAGCGAGTGTTCAGTCGTTGCGGGCTTCTGGAACGACTGCCCTGGGACTGTGGGCGGATCGGACACCGGCCGGCCGCGGCTCTGACGGCAGGGCAGTGGGGTCTGCTGGCGGTGTGCGGGGACGGCCGGCCCGGCGGGAGCTCCGCGACGAGTTCCAGGTGGGACCGCGTACGGGCATGCCGTGCGGATCGATCGCCGCGCTGATGTCGGATCCGGTCGGCGCGGCCGCGGTTCTACCGTCCGCGTCCTTGCCGGGGTGCGGGGGCGGTCTGCTGGTGACGCGAAAACAGCGGGGAG
>JOAZ01000076.1 GCA_000720535.1 Streptomyces halstedii | reverse complement strand
GCAGCCCGGTGAACGTTTCCACCCACAACGCCTCAGCCCGCAAAACCCCACCCATACAGGAGAAATACCCGAAGCGCAGGCTTCTGCAACACGCTTTAGCGTGCTCGCACTGACAGCACGTCAACTCAACGGAGGGGGACGCCATATGCCCAGCCCCAGGACGTTCACGAAGATCGCGGACCACTTTCGGGAACGCATCCTGTCAGGAGAGCTTGAGCCGGGCGCAAAACTCCCGACCAACCGGGAGATCGCCGGCCAGTGGCAGGCTGCGGCCTGCCACCGTCTCCCGGGCCCTGCAGGCCCTCCAGGTGGAGAACTTCATCCGCACCACGCCCCGGGTCACCTACGTCGCCGATGACCCGCGCTGGACACTGTCGGCGCGAGACCGGCTGGCCAGGGTCCAGCCCCGGCGGATTCCGGAACAGGGCTTCGAACTCGTCGTGGTCAAGGAGCTCCTCGGCCACGCCCACATCGGCGCCACCGCCACCACCTACGACCACCGCCATCGGACGCTGACGTCACCTCAGGTACCGCCGTCATCCCGTGCACAAGCCCCGCCAGTCGCACCTGATGTGCATTCAATTGCTGGCGCCACCAGTGCTCTTACAGCGGCTAACACAATGAGTTGATCTGTCGGTGGGTGATGAGACAGCAGGCGAGTTTGAGGAAGGCTTCGTGGATGTCGGCCCGTCGTTCCCAGCGGA
>JOAZ01000075.1 GCA_000720535.1 Streptomyces halstedii | reverse complement strand
GGTGCACCCCGTGAAGGGGCCGCCGGAGGAACGAAGTTCTCGCATGCACGGGTCGTAGTGGTCACGGTGCCACGTACTGGGACCGCTGTATCCGCAGGTGGCTGGGTCTGTGAGTTCTTGCCACGCCAGCCACAGGGCGTGCAGGCGGGCCACGGCGACGGGGTGCTCACTCCAAACGTGGCACCACCGGGCGTCGGCAGAGGGTTCGGCCAGGTATCCGGGAACGAGGACGCCTTCGATCCACTCGCTGAGCGCGCGGAGCTCGTCCTCGTAGGCCGGCGAGTCGAGGAGCAGGATGAAGGGTGGGAAGGCCCATTCGTCTTCGGGTGCTTCGTCGTCAGCCCCGTGCCCTGTTGCTGGGGCCTCCTCGACACTTCCGGTGAGCTTCTTCAGTTGCGCGCTCATTGCGCGTACCTGGGCCTTGAGGTCTTCGACGTCTTCCGCCAGGGCTGGCACGACCAGGTTATCGGACAGGACGTGCCGCCTTCCGATCGGCGTACGCCGTGACGGCGCGGTCGGTGATCGCCTTCTCCTCAGCGTTCTTCTCGTCTGCGAGGTGGAGCATGCTCTCCTCCTGGTACCAGGGACGCAGCTTGATCTGGGCCACCGGCATGCCGGTGGCGAGGAGGAGACCGGTTCCTTTCTTCATAGCCCGGATGTCAGCGGCTTCGCGGATGGCCTCGCGCTGCTCGCTCTGGGAGGTCGATCCGCCGTCCTTGCTCTTGGAGACAGAACTGCGGTGCAC
>JOAZ01000074.1 GCA_000720535.1 Streptomyces halstedii | reverse complement strand
TCGACGACCCAGCGGTAGGTTCCCAGCCCGGTGCCGTGGAGGGTGCCGCGGCGGGCGATGGCCGGCACGATGCGGCGTTGCCGGACCTGGTCGCGGTAGATGTCGTGGTCGTACCCTCGGTCGGCGAAGAGTGAGTCCGGCTTGCGTCGCGGGTGCTCGACCCGGCCCCTGACGGGTGGGATGGCGTCGATCAGGGGCATGAGCTGGGTGACGTCGTTGCGGTTGCCTCCCGTGAGGATCACGGCGAGCGGTGTGCCGTGGCCATCGGTGATCAGGTGGTGTTTCGATCCGGCTCGGGCACGATCGACCGGACTCGGTCCCGTCCGGTCCCCCCTTTTACGGCTCGCACGTGGCTGGAGTCGACCACCGCACGCGACCAGTCGAGACGAGCTGCCGCGTTGAGTTCGGCCAGCAGCACCTCGTGCAGTTGCTGCCAGACACCGGCCTCGTTCCAGTCCCGCAACCTCCGCCAGCACGTCATGCCCGACCCGAAGCCCAGCTCCTGCGGCAGGTACTCCCACTGGATGCCGGTGTGCAGCACGAAGAGGATGCCGCACAGCACCTGCCGATCCGGCAGCGGCTTCCGTCCAGGGTGCCGAAACCGGCGTTCCTTGCGCGGCAGCAGCGGCTCTATCCGCTCCCACAGAGCATCCGACACGATCCACGGCGAGGCCCCCATGCCCAGACAACGCCCAACTCCGGACACGGACACGGCCAACAGGCCCGATCCACCTCATTGTGTTAGCCGCTGTAA
>JOAZ01000073.1 GCA_000720535.1 Streptomyces halstedii | reverse complement strand
CTAAAGCGTGTTGCAGAAGCCTGCGCTTCGGGTATTTCTCCTGTATGGGTGGGGTTTTGCGGGCTGAGGCGTTGTGGGTGGAAACGTTCACCGGGCTGCGGATGCGGCAGTTCGAGCGGCTGCTGAAGGTGGTGCGTGAGCGGGGCGGGAACGGGCCTGGCAGGGGCCGGCCGTGGTGTCTGCCGCTGGCGGACCGGGTCCTGATGGTGGCCGTCTACTACCGGACGAACCTCACGATGCGGCAGCTCGCGCCACTGTTCGGCTGCTCCCCGGCCACCGTGTGCCGGGTCATCCAGAGGCTGCGGCCGCTCCTGGCCATCGAACCCGCGCCCCGCCCGGCCGACGCCGTGGAACGGCTCTGGATCGTGGACGGCACGCTGATCCCGGTCCGGGACCGGAAGGTCGGCGCCTCCTCCCGCAACTACCGCTTCTCCGCGAACGTGCAGGTCATCATCGACGCCGACACGAAACTCGTAATCGCCGCAGCACGGCCCGCCCCGGGCAACACTGCGGACGCGAAAGCCTGGAGGGACTCCGGCCTCGCGGACATCTGCCAGGGCATGACCGTGCTCGCCGACGGCGCCTACACCAACACCGGCCTCGTCATCCCGCACCGCAAACGACCCGGCCGCCCCTTGCTGCCCGGCGAGGAAACGGACAACGCCGCCCACCGAAAAGTGCGCGCCCGCGTGGAACACGCTTTCGCCCGCATGAAGCACTACAAGATCCTCCGTGACTGCCGGCAACGCGGCAACGGCCTCCACTACGCAGTCCAAGCCGTCGCCACACTCCACAACCACGCCCTCACACCATGATCCGCAAAGGTGCGGAACCCGGCTCCGCCTGCCCGCCCACAGACTTCTGCAACACGCTTTAG
>JOAZ01000072.1 GCA_000720535.1 Streptomyces halstedii | reverse complement strand
TGTATTGATCACGAGCGTTGTTAACACTGGTCAGGCTTGATCATGACGAAGACCTCCGGTGTGGTGGAGGTGTCTACGCTGCACCGCACACGGAGGTCTTCGTGTCCCACCGTAATGCCCGCCTGACCGTTCACGGCAGGCGGATCCTGGTCGCACGTGTCCTGGCGGGCCGTCCGGTCGCGCATGTGGCTGCCGAGATGGGCATATCGAGGCCCACGGCCCACAAATGGGTCCGCCGCTGGAAAAGCGAAGGCGACGCAGGTCTTGTCGACCGGTCCAGCAGGCCCTGCAGGACCCCGCACCGGACACCGGCCGCCGTGGAAGATCGCGTCTGCGATCTGCGGCGAACCCGAAAGCTCGGACCTGCGCGGATCGGCCCGATCCTTGGCCTGCCCGCATCCACCGTGCACCGGATCCTCACCCGCCACCGGCTCAACCGGCTGGCCTGGCTCGACCGCCCCACCGGCACCGTGATCCGCCGCTACGAACGCGAACACCCAGGCGAGCTGATCCACATCGACGTGAAGAAGCTCGGCCGGATCCCCGACGGCGGCGGCCACAGGACCCTGGGCCGCCAAGCCGGCCGCGCCACCCGCAGCAACGTCGGCTTCGACTACGTCCACTCCGCCGTCGACGACCACTCCCGCCTCGCCTACAGCGAAATCCACCCCGACGAGAAAGTCGCGACCTGCGCAGCCTTCCTGACCCGGGCCGCCGCGTTCTTCGCCGACCTGGGGATCACCCGGATCGAGCGCGTTCTCACGGACAACGCGTGGGCCTACCGCAAGGGCCTGGTCTGGAAGCAAGCCCTGGCCGACATCGGGGCGACCGGCAAACTCACCCGCCCTTACCGACCCCAGACCAACGGCAAGGTCGAACGCTTCAACCGCACCCT
>JOAZ01000071.1 GCA_000720535.1 Streptomyces halstedii | reverse complement strand
GAGCTCGTAACACGATCTTGGTGACGTTGGCTGGTGGGGCGTAACCGGTGTGACGATTCGACTGTTCGTGAGGGTGTGGGTACTCGACCGTGGATTGTGGACGATGAGTTGTGGGCTCTGGTCGAGCCGTTGCTGCCGCCGTGGCCAGGGCGGTCACCGGGGCCGCGACCGGTGCCGGACCGGCTCTGCCTCCAGGGCATCCTGTTCGTCCTCTACAACGACATAGCCTGGCAACTCCTGCCCCTGGAGCTCGGCTTCGGCTCGGGACAGACCTGCTGGCGCCGCCTGGAGCGGTGGCAGAAGGCGGGAGTCTTCGACCGGCTCCACCGGCTCTTGCTCGCGGAGCTGAACGCCGCCGGCGAACTCGACTGGTCACGTGCGTGCGTGGACGGTTCCCACGTCCGCGCGAAAAAGGGGGTGCCGACACCGGCCCGTCGCCGGTCGACCGGCGGAAAACGGGCAGCAAGCACCACCTGATCTGCGACGGACGCGGCACCCCGCTCAAAGTCATCACCACCGCGGCCAACGTCAACGACGTCACCCAGACCCTCGCCCTGGTCGACGGCATTCCACCCGTCGCAGGCCGCCCCGGCCGACCCCGCCGACGACCGGAGGCCCTGCTCGGCGACAAAGGCTACGACTCCAACCCCAACCGCGACGAGCTGCGTCGCCGACGAATCCTGCCCGTCATCTCCCGCAAGGGATCACCGAACATCAAGGGCATCGGCAAGCTGCGATACGTCGTCGAGCAGACCTTCGCCCTGCTCCACCACTTCAAGCGCCTCGCCGTCCGCTGGGAACGCCGCACCGAACTCCACGACGCCTTCGTCTCCCTCGCCTGCAGCCTCATCTGCTACCGACGCCTCACGAACACCCGACCATGATCGTGTTACGAGCTC
>JOAZ01000070.1 GCA_000720535.1 Streptomyces halstedii | reverse complement strand
GCCACACCCACAGTGTGTACGCGGTGGCGTGCGCGGTGGTGGACGGGCACCCCGTCGCCGTCACCGGATCCGACGACGTGCGGGTGTGGGATCTTGCCACCAGACAGCAGGTCGGCGCACCCCTCACCGGCCACGCCGACAGGGTGGTGACTGCGGTGGCGTGCACGGTCCTGGACGGGCGCCCCGTCGCCGTCACCACAGCCTTCGACACCGTACGAGTGTGGGACCTGACTACCCGTAGACAGGTCCGCAAGCTCACCGGCCTCACCGGGTGGGCGGCGGCGTGCACGGTGCTGGACGGGAATCCCATCGTCGTCATCGGAAGCGGCTTCCGAACCGTGGAGGTGTGGGACTTGACCGGCCTGCCACCCCGCAGACAGGTTAGCGACCCCATCATCAGTCACAGCGGGTGGGCGGCGGCGTGCACGGTGCTGGACGGGAATCCCATCGTCATCATCGGAAGCGGCGACCGAACCGTGAAGGTGTGGGACTTGACTGGCCTGACCACCCGCAGACAGGTCGGCGAACCCCTCACCGGTCACACCGACAGCGTGACTGCGATGGCGTGCACGGTGGTGGACGGGCGCCCCGCCGCCGTCAGCGCAGACTTCTACGGAACCGTGCGGGTATGGGACATGGCCACCGGCCGCCCGATCGGCAAACCCCTCACCGGCCACCCCACCAACGTGTGGGCGGTGGCGTGCACAGTGGTGGACGGCCGCCCCGTCGCCGTCACCGGATCCATGGATGAGACCGTGCGGGTGAGCAACCTGACCACCCGTAGACAGGTCCGCAAGCTCACCGGCCACACCGGCGCCGTGCGGGCAGTGGCGTGCACGATGGTGAACGGATGCCCCGTCGCCGTTACCACATCCGACGACGGCACCGTGCGGGTGTGGGACCTGACCACCCGTAGACAGGTCCGCAAGCTCACCGGCCACACCGGCGGGGTGAATGCGGTGGCGTGCGCGGTGGTGGACGGGCGCCCCGTCGCCGTCACCGCATCCGACGACCACACCGTGCGGGTGTGGGATCTGGCCACCGGACAGCAGGTCGGCGCACCCCTCA
>JOAZ01000069.1 GCA_000720535.1 Streptomyces halstedii | reverse complement strand
CCCGTACGAACCGCGCACGCGCACCGGTCCTGGAACACCTTCAACCCTCCCTCAAGCTCCGCCCCGGCACGGCGCTCCTCCTCCTCAACCAGGGCCCCGACCCGCCGCACCTCCGGATCACCCAGCACCGCGGTAAGCACCGCCTCGGCCTCCTCCCACGCCCGCCGGCGCACATGCCCGGCGACCGCCGCACGGAACCGCGCCTCTTCGACGTCGTCGCCGTTCACGCGGCCACCGCCCACTCCAGCCCCAACCCGGCCAGCCGCTCCAACTGCTCACCGGTCAGCGTCGCCCGCCGCGAGCGGGTGTTGGACAGCCACACCCCGAGCCGAACCGACGTCCCATCCGGCAGCTCCTCGGACCAGGACCGCGGCACCACCACCGTCCCCTCCCGCTCCGCGTACTGGGCGAGCGCGGCGACGCCCCGCTCGAACGCCCCGGCCCGCGCCCCGCCCGCCCGCGGCCGCGCCTTCGCCGCGACGGCGGACTTCTTCTCCGGTGGCCGGACGCCGAGCTGGACCAGGCGCTCGCGCTGCCCACCGGACAGCTCCTCCCACCCCTCCTGCTGGGCGACCAACCACGCGCCCACGTCGAGCCCGTTCACCATCGCCCCGGGTTCCACGTACCCGAGCACGCTCCCCGGGGCCGCAACACCCCTCAGAGCGGCGTAGTGCCGCTGCCAGTCGATGGGCCAGTCCGGATTCCAGTCCGGATCGATCGCGGCAAGTGCCGCCGCACGCCGCGACGCCCGCGCCTGGTCCTTCCCGAGCCCGTTCTTCTTCCGCGCGTTGGCCAGCCACTGCCCCACCGGCCGGTCCATGATCATGGCCATCACCGGCGCCGCGAGCGTCCCATACGCCACCGCGTACGCGCGGGCGGCACCAAGGTTCTCCTCCCACGCCGCATCGGCCGGATCCCAGACGACATCGAGCGCCTCCAGGTCCTCCGCCCGTTCGGCCAGCATCGTCCCGGCTCGCATCGCCCGCCGCTGATCGGACAGCCACCGCCCCAGCGGAAACCCGCCCTCACAGGTTGTACTGCACCATCCTGGCGACGAGTTCGGGGTCGCGCTGCACCCCGAACCGGAGTAGCAGCCGCTCCTCCTCGTCGTCATCACCCTCCGGTGCCTCACCGAGCCACGATGACACCGGCTTCGACCGATTCAAGTCCTCCTGCGGAATCGCCAGCATTTCAACCGCACGCTCATCATGAGCACGCAACCCCGAAAGAACCTTCACCAACGGACGATAGGAAGCCGAATACGGCATATCCTCCGGAGTTTCATCCGGGCCGAGGAAAACAGGCACAATCAGCGTCGCCAATTTGTTCTGACCAGGCTTCTGGCGAAGGGCACGACCAATGGCCTGGACAATATCCACCGCCGACCCCTTCGGGTCGATAAGAGCCACGGAATCCACGCTCGGACAGTCGACTCCCTCACCGAGAACCCGGCAATTCGACATCACCGCACGACCGGCACACCGCCCGAACCGATGCAGCTCCTCCGCCCGCATCTCCGGCTCGTGCTCACCCGACAGCCACCCCGACCACACCCGCTCCGGATGACGGTCAGGGTCAGCCGCGTGCAGCCGACCCGCCACCCGCCCCAGCCCCACCGAGAACGCCCTCGCCTCGATCGTCCGGTGGTGGAAGGTGATGCACCGCTCCAGCCGGTGCGCGGCCATTGTCTCCAGCAGCGCGGCCTGGAGCACTGCCAGGCGCTCGCCCCGCACGTGCTCCTCCATCCTCTCCTCGCCGTACAGCTTCTCCAACGTCAGCCGCTCGTCGCGCAGTTCGGTGACCACGATCTGATACCGGGCCAGCAGACCCCGCGCGATCGCGTCCGAGAGATCCATCGCCCACAAAACCGGCCCGAAGATCTTCTCGTCCGCCATGGAACAAGCCATTTCCTCCGGCAGCCGATCCACCGCCGCCGCCCCGCCGCCCTGCCGCTTCCAGCGGCGCGGAGGCCGCTCCATCCAGATCCGCGGTGTCGCCGTCAGGTACAGCCGCCGCATCGCCGGCACCTGCTCTTGGTCGTGCACGGCCGCCCACGCCTTCCCCAGCGACCCGCTGGTCCTGTGGGCCTCGTCCACACACACCAGGTCCCACACGTCCATCGGCAGGCCGTAGGAGCCCTCGTGAGACTCGATCAGCACCGGCAGGGACGCGTACGTCGCGAACACCGTCACCGGCCCGTTGCCGTAGTGCAGCGGCACCTGGCCGCGCAATCCATTTCTTGCGATGCGCTGCCCCGGCCGGATTTCCAGCCCGGCGACGATGGCATCAACCGCCTCCGCCTGATGAGGGCGAAGCATGATTTCACCGGTCATGAAAGATCGTCTCCAGATCTGAGGGAGGGGGTACCTGTTCGTTCGTGATGCTACTCGTGCATCACTTGATACACGAGCCGATGCCGGCGCGATGCATCACATCGGTTGACGGTTGCCTCGTTTCAACCCGCCGTGGCGGGTTAGTGAGCCGTTTCCAACCTGACGGGTGGTTGGACTGGCGACCCCGGCGGCGGGCATGAAGAAAGCTCCTGGTAGACGGGTTCACGACCAAGATCACCAGTCCGCCAGGAGCCTTCGCATGCTTGTCTACCCGTCCGGCATCGACCTGTCCAGCCGCACCCTGCAGCACCTCTCCGGCCTCCTCGCAGGTCACCGCCGTCGGATCGGCTCCCGGTGGCGTCGCCTGACCTGTGGCCGGCAGGCTCTGCTCGTCCTGGCCCACCTTCGCTGCGGCGACACCTATGGCCGCCTCGCAGCGGGTTTCCGCGTCGGGGTCGCGACGGTCTACCGCTACATACGCGAGGCCATCGACCTCCTGGCCGCCCTCGCGCCCACGCTGGAACAGGCCATGACGACGATGCGGAACAAGGCGTACGTGATCCTCGACGGCACCGTGCTGCCGATCGACCGCATCGCTGCCGACCAGCCGTACTACTCGGGGAAGAAGAAGCATCACGGGATGAACGTGCAGGTCCTCACGGATCCAGCCGGCCGTCTGATCTGGGCCTCGGACGCGCTACCCGGATCCGTGCACGATCTGACCGCGGCCCGGACACATGGGATTCCAGCCGCTCTCGCCACAGACGACATCAAGTGCTGGGCGGATAAGGCGTATCAGGGCGCAGGCCAGGCGGTCCGCGTCC
>JOAZ01000068.1 GCA_000720535.1 Streptomyces halstedii | reverse complement strand
TTTACCGTCGGCCCGCACGCTCAGACCCCGGTCCCACCCTGTACGCTCACTCACCAGAAAGGTGCCCTGATTTCTGCTACCGATGCTTCCTCGACAGTCACATCCTCGCAGGCCAGTGGCGCCTTTCTGCTATTGGGCCGTCAGATCATCCAATTCGGCTGAAGAGCCAGAGTTGATCAGGCAAGCGCACAGGGCCCTGGGGGCCATTACTCGTTCACGCCGCGGCGTAGCTCAGCCGGAACAGGTCCTGAGCACGCTCCAGGTCCCGCTCGGTGCGCAGCTGCACCTCCAGGTCGCCCGTGCCGTGGTGACCGAGCCCCGTCACGTCCCGGGTGAATCCGGGCCTGAGATCGACGCTTTTCGGGTCGGCCTTCAGGTAGACGAGCAACTTGGTCTGCTGGGGCGGGATGACGCAGGCAAAGTTCCGCAGCCGCTGGTAGGCGGCGTACTGCTTGCGCTGAACCCGCGTGACACCGTTCCCCAGGCCGCGAAGCGTCTCGTCCGCAGCCACGGCCAGCTCCGCCATGGCGTCGGTCCGCCGCTGGAGCGCCTGTGGCACGTCCGCGTGCGTATGGCGGCGGGTGCGCCGGTTCGCCGCTCCCGACTTGCCGGTGACGGAGACCACCGTTTCCAGGCTGACGTGGTCACTGCCGTAGTACCGATAGCGGCCCAGGTCGATGCTACGACGGTGCTCGCGCACTGCGTGCGCGTCGTAGCGAGTGAAGTCGCCGGCAACGCAGATCAGGCGGGGGGCGCTCCACAGGACCTGGGCTGCGGTCGGCACTCCGAGCCTGTCGCGGACCAAGCTGTCGAAGGCGCTCCGGTGCCGCGTGAGCCACGACAGGTAGTAGAGGCCCTGGTTGATCACGCCGGCATCCGTGCCGCGCTTGTACTCAACGATGACCGGCGCACCGTTCTCGTCAATCCCGAGCGAGTCGATCCGCCCGCCGTCGACGCAGTCGATCACGTACTCGCTCGCCAGGAACCGCACCCCCAGCATCGTGTCCATGTGCGCCTCGATGAGGCTCTGCACATCCGCCTCGACGTCAACAAGACGCGGCGTGACCTCAGTCATGCCGCCTTTCGTCGTGTGGAACAGCTTCACTCGACGTCTCCCCCTCCTCGGTTCGGAGATCGTCAACGCCGAGCTGGGTCGGGATTGTTTCCGCGAGAGGCTTCGGGCGTGTGAAGGAGGTGTCAGAAGCTACGTGCGGGCCAGCATGAGGCACCCTCGTCCCACGGTTCCCAGGGATCAGCAGATCCCACATACGTCCCACAGGATCGCGGGACGAGCGCCTGGAAGACTGCGTTTCCGCAGTTCAGCCCCGTAGCTCAGTGGATAGAGCACGTGCCTTCTAAGAGCTCGTAACACGATCATGGTCGGGTGTTCGTGAGGCGTCGGTAGCAGATGAGGCTGCAGGCGAGGGAGACGAAGGCGTCGTGGAGTTCGGTGC
>JOAZ01000067.1 GCA_000720535.1 Streptomyces halstedii | reverse complement strand
CTTGGGTTCTAACGGTCCTCGCAACACCCGCGATCTGTGGGAGTTGCGAGGACCGTGGGCGTTGAGCGTGATCTTGCGGGGCTTCGGGAGCGTTTCCTTGCGCGGTTGGATGCCGTGGGGAACGTGACGGTGGTGGCGCGTGAGCTGGGGGTGAACCGGAACACGGCGTTCGGTTGGGCCCGGAAGGCCGGGCAGAGGTCGGTGCGTCTGCCGCGGCGGCACCCTGGGCGTGGCGAGTACGAGCGGCTTCGGGACGCCGGCGTCGCACGCCGGGTAGCGGCCCGGCAGGTCGGTGTGAACGAGCGCACGGCCAAGGACTGGGACTGGGGCGTCAAGAAGAGCCGCTCTTCGCGTACTTACGCCGACGGGCGCCGTGTCGACTACACCACCGGGACCGTCACGATGGGCGGCGTGACCGCGCCACCGGTGGGCCTGACAGCCCTGGAAAAGCAGCTTCACTCACGGTTCCTGACGCTTGCCGAGCGCGAGAAGATCCGCGATCTGCGCGCGAAGGGTCTGTCGCTGCGGGCGATCGGACGTGCCCTTCAGCGGCCGGCGAGCACGGTCAAGCGGGAGATCGACCAGAACTCCGGCAGTGAGGGCTACCAGCCCTACGCCGCCCACCGCGCCGCCGCCGCTCGCAGGCCCCGCCCCAAGCAGCGCAAACTGCTGCGCGAGGGACGGCTGCGCCGCTTCGTCCAGGACGGACTGCAAAGGAGGTGGTCACCGGAGCAGATCTGCCACGCTCTGACTACGGAGTATCCCGACGACGAGAGCATGCGGGTGAGCGTGGAAACGATCTACCAGGCACTGTATTTCCAGGCCCGTGGCGGCCTGAAACGGGAAGTGCAGGCCGCCGTCCGCTCCGGCCGGACCCGCCGCAAGCCACGCCGGGACCCTGAACGGCGCACGCCCCGGTTCATCGACCCGATGGTGATGATCAGCGACCGCCCCGCCGACGTCGAGGACCGGGCGGTGCCCGGTCACTGGGAAGGCGACCTGATCATCGGCGCGAACGGCCGCTCCGCGATCGCCACCCTGGTCGAGCGCAGCACCCGCTACACCATGCTCGTCCACCTGCCCGGCGGAGCCCACGACGCCGAGACCGTCCGCGACGGCCTCATCGCCACGATCCAGATCCTGCCCGCCCACCTGCGCGGCTCCCTGACCTGGGACCAAGGCAGCGAGATGGCACGCCACAAACAGTTCAGCATGGCCACCGGCATGCCCGTCTACTTCTGCGACCCCGCCTCGCCCTGGCAACGCGGCTCGAACGAGAACACGAACGGATTGCTGCGGCAGTACTTCCCCAAGGGCACCGACCTGAGCGTCCACAGCCCCGAAGACCTTGAACACGTCGCTCAGGAACTCAACGGCCGCCCACGCAAGACGCTCGGCTGGGCTACCCCAGCCGAGCGTCTACGTGATCTACTCACCGCCTAAAACCAAGTGGTGTTGCGACGACCCCTGGAACCCAAG
>JOAZ01000066.1 GCA_000720535.1 Streptomyces halstedii | reverse complement strand
CGCCGGTCCGCCGGTCCGGTCCGTGGGCGCTGCGGTCCGGACCGGACCGTGGACCGCGTGGTGGTCGGCCGGACCGGACCGGACCGCGTGCCCGTCGTAGTGGACCGGGCGGACCGCAGCAGGCGGTTCGTGCGGTCCGGACCGGTCCGTGCGGGTGAGGGTCAGGACGGTGGGGATGGCGGCCGGTCCGTGGTCCCCGGTCCGGACCCGGGGGACGACGACGCGGTGAAGGGCCCGTCCGGTCCGGACCGCCTCACGGTCCGCGCGCTTCGCGGTCCGGACCGCTCGCCGGTCCGCGAGCTGCGTACCGGCAGCGGTCCAGGCCTGGTCCAGAGTGGTCAGCCGCGCATCGGTGATCGCCAGGGACCAGGCGGTGAAGCTGTGGGCCGGGTAGCGGATCCAGCGGACCGCCCCGATGGAGGGCCGGGCCTTGGCGACCTTGCCGTCCTCACGGAGCTTGCGCCGGTGGATCAGCGACGCGTACAGCTCCCACAGCACCATCCCCACGATGCTCATCGTGGCGAAGGCCACGGCCTTCGGGGTGAAGTGCCAGTAGGTGATCTGCTCCGTCCACGCCTGCGCCTTGTCGTCCCAGACCCGGCTGCCCTCTTCCGGCAGCCCGGAGGCGTGCCAGAAGTTCATCACCGCGGCCCCGAGGGCGAAGATCCAGGTCGAGACCCGGTAGAGGGTCCCGGAGTCCCCGCCGCGGCGGGCCTGGTGGTACATCCACCCCACAAACGCCGTACTGAGCTCCCAGGCGGCGGCGAACAGGATCGTGAAGGGGACGACCCAGTCGAGGATGTCCTGCGCGAAGCCGGCCTGCCCGGTCCACGCCACCGCCATCGGCGCGGTGATCGGACCGACCACCAGGAGGCGCTCCGAGTTGACCTTGACGAACGCCTTGGCCCGATCGGTCAGGGTCGGCTTCCCCGCACGGGAGGCGGCCCGCAGCTCGCGGGCCTTCGCCTTCTGCGCGTCCTTCGTCTCCTGACGCTCCTGGCGGGCCCGGAGCCTGAGCCGCTTGCGCTCCAGACGCCGCTCGGTGGGATCGTTGGCACGTCCCAGCCGGGCCGCCGCCTCGGCCATGACGTCGTCGGCGGCCTTCAAGGTGACGTCCGCGTCTGCCTCCCGCAGCCGCGCCTGGGCCAGAGCCTGCTCCGCTTCCTCCAGGTCCCGCTGCTGCCTGGTGCGGGCGGCGGCCAGGATCCGGTCGGCTTCCTCGCGGGCGGTACGGGTGAGGCGCTCGGCGTCCTCAGCCGCCGTCGCCCGCAGCCGGGAGGTGTCCTCCTCGGCCAGCGTGCGCGCACGAGCCGCCTCCACACGAGACGCCTCCCGCTCACGGGCGGCGTCCTCACGCAGCTCGGCGGCCGCCCTCTCCGCATCGGTACGCACCCGGTCGGCCTCGCCTCGCGCCCGCTCCAGGAGCTGCTCGGCGTCGGTGGTCGCACAGGTGCGGGTCTCAGCCGCAGTACGCTCCGCGCCGGCCAGCAGCTCGGTACGCGCACTCTCCACGTCGGCGAGGACCTGGTCGGTCCACTCCC
>JOAZ01000065.1 GCA_000720535.1 Streptomyces halstedii | reverse complement strand
GGCGACGAGGCGGGCCTGTGCTCCGTCGTGGAGGTCGCGTTCGATGCGGCGGAGGTCGGCGGCGGCGGTGTCCACGACGACCCCCCGGTCCGACTCCAGCTCGGAGACCCGGGTGGCCAGCCGGGACGGGCCCAGCAGACCGAGCACCAACAGCCGGTCCACCGAGGCCAGCGCCCGCACGATCCACGGGGTGACCAGCACGAAGGCCAGGCCGATGGCGCTGGTCACCGCCATCTCGAAGGGGGAGTCGAGGTAGATCTGGTGCCCGTCGTCGCCGTACAGCTGGATGCCGCCGGTACCGGCGTACGCCGGGAACACCCAGCGCCACAGCGGGTAGGTGAACGCCGCCCAGCCGGTCGCCCAGAACGTCACCGCGACGGGGAACGCGAACACGGCCCACGGGAAGTGCAGGACCGCGTAGAGCAGATGGCGCCAGGACACGCCGCTCTTCAGCATCGCGCCCACCCAGGACATCAGCCCGTTCGTCCGGCCCCGCACGGGGGCCGGCTCCGCCACGTCCAGGCGCAGCAGCCCACGGGCCCGAGCCCGCTCCAGCATGCCGAATCCACGGCACATGGCCAGCCCGGCGGCGAGGATCGGAACGCCGAGGAAGGTGATCAGCATGCCCGCGCTCAGGGACACCATGGTGATCGCGAAACTGAACATCACCACACTGACCGGCAGGCTCAGCAGCAGATAGGCCAGCTCGCGCCAGGCGCGGGCCTCGAAGGGCGCGCGCAGCGCCGCCGGAAGGAAGTGCTTCGCCGGACGGGCCGGGGGACGGCCCCCCGAGCCGGCGGAACCGTACTGGTCCCGGGTGTCCGGTCCGTATGCCGTGGCCATGAGTGGCGTCCGTTTCTTCCTGGCGGGAGACTTCCCGCGGCCGATACCCCAAGAGTGCTGTGCGGCGCGTTTGCGCACCATGAGGGCGGTATCCGTATCCGGCCGGGGGTTTTCCCCACCCCGGTGGCCCGGAGGGGGCGGTCCGGGGCGGTCCGGGGCCGGGTGTGCCGCGCGGGCGTGTCCCAGCTCAGGGCCGGGCGGGCTTCGCGGGTGCATCCGTACGGTGCCGTCGGGCAGCGCGTCCGTGGTCGGGCCGGTGTGCCGCGCGGGCGTGTCCCAGCTCAGGGCCGGGCGGGCTTCGCCGGTGTGTCCGTACGGTCCCGCCAGGGCAGCTCCGCGGTGACCGTGGTGGGCCCGCCCTCCGGGGAGTCCAGGACGAACAGCCCGTCCACGGCCCCCAGCCGTTCCGCCAGTCCCGACATGCCGGTACCGCCGTCCAGCCGGGCGCCGCCCACCCCGTCGTCGGTGACCTGGATCAGCAGCCGGTCCCCGGAGCGCCACACCTCGACCGACGCTTGACGGGCCCGGGAGTGCTTGCTGACGTTCTGGAGCAGCTCGGACACCGTGAAGTAGGCGATCCCCTCGATGGCCTCCGCCGGGCGGGCGGACAGCCCGGTCTCGACGGTGACGGGGACGGTGCAGCGGGAGGCGATGGAGGAGAGTGCGGCGTCGAGGCCGCGGTCGGTGAGGACGGCGGGGTGGATGCCTCGGGCGAG
>JOAZ01000064.1 GCA_000720535.1 Streptomyces halstedii | reverse complement strand
CGTCGCCACACTCCACAACCACGCCCTCACACCATGATCCGCAAAGGTGCGGAACCCGGCTCCGCCTGCCCGCCCACAGACTTCTGCAACACGCTTTAGACCGTGTGTCGAAAGTCGCTGAGAGGCAACGTTGTGACGGGCTGCAGCGTCCATGGAGTTGCCGGACTCGGCTTGGCCAGGGAGTTGAGGGGGCCCGTGGAACGGGATATAGGGAAGCAGGACTGTCCAGGGCAAGAGCTGAACGCTTACGAGAAGGTTCTCGCAGAGGACCGCCGCGTCATACGCGAGATGTTCCGTGTGAGCATCGGCGGTGCCCATGCCGGGCTCGTCATAACGGTCTTCATCGTGGTCTTGTTCGCTGCTATCGGCGGCACCGTATGGGCTCTGATCGTTGGCGGAGCTGTTGCGTTCTGGTTCGCTGTCGCCCTTGTCGCGGCTGTCGGTGGCAGTCGCCATGGGTGGGCCGCGGTCAAGCGCGCTTACTTTTTGACTTTCGGCTGGGCCGGCTGGCTGTGATCGTCGGCGAGGGTATGGCGGACGCGAGCAGGCAGCATCGGCAACTCCGTCCGTCACAGCCATTCTCCGATCGCGGCGACGAGGACGGTGGCTTCGAAGCGGACGGCGAGCTTGTCGAATCGGGTGGCGACAGCGCGGTGCCTTTTGAGGCGGTTGATCCCGCACTCGACCGCATGGCGTTCGCGGTAGTCGACCGGGTCGAAGCGCGGCGGCCGGCCGCCGCGCGAGCTGAGTTTTCTGCGGTTGCGAACCTGGTCGGCTTTGTCCGGAATGGTGCAGTGGATCCTGCGGCGGCGTAGGTGGGCGCGGTTCCTGCGGGAGGAATACGCCTTGTCGGCCCGCACGCGATTAGGGCGGACGCGTGGCCGACCCGGACCGATGCGAGGCACGCGGACCCTTGCCAGCACGGGTTCGAACTGTGGTGAGTCCCCGCACTGCCCGGCCGTGATCACGATCGACATGGGTTTCTGGCCCTGTTCGACGGCCCAGTGGAGCTTGGTGGTGAACCCGCCGCGCGACCGT
Organism: Streptomyces halstedii; assembly: GCA_000720535.1. Lineage (GTDB taxonomy): Bacteria > Actinomycetota > Actinomycetes > Streptomycetales > Streptomycetaceae > Streptomyces > Streptomyces halstedii. The sequence goes on along the minus strand of JOAZ01000064.1, from coordinate 603 downwards.
CCCAGCCCGTGATCATGGGGCTCGGTGAAGATGCCGCCCGGTGGTTCCTTCTGCAGGTCGCCCTGCTTGCGGGCCCCGGCCGCTTGCTGGTGCGCGCGGCAGACCGTGGAGTCGACGCTCAGGTCCCAGACGGTCGCGGCTTTCGCGCAGCCAGGGACTGGAGCCGGGTGAGGATCTGCTGCCAGGTGCCGCAGGCCGGCCGGCGACCAGGCCGCGCGGAAACACGTGGCAGACCACCGGAAGTACGCACGCCGAACGCCCCGCGCGACGAGCAGGTCGGCAACGAGGCAGCGGCAGGGCGCCGGTGGGGCCGGTCGGCTCGGTGGGCCTCAGTCACCTGTTCGGCTGGGAACCGCTCGGGCGAGGCGATTCGTCACCGCGGAGGCCGGTGCGTACAGCGCGTGCGTACAGCGCGTGCGCACAGCGCGTGCGCACAGCGCGTGAAGCCGGTCGATGCGGGCCGCGTCGAGGCACAGGTGGGCCAGGCCACCCGGCGGGACGGCCGCGGCCGCTTCTCCCCCGCGCCGGAGCCCCCGTATACGGCTGCGCGCCGCCCCGCCCCCGCCCCGTACACGGCCGCCCCTCCCCCACGTGACCGAGCCC
>JOAZ01000063.1 GCA_000720535.1 Streptomyces halstedii | reverse complement strand
CACGATCCACGGCGAGGCCCCCATGCCCAGACAACGCCCAACTCCGGACACGGACACGGCCAACAGGCCCGATCCACCTCATTGTGTTAGCCGCTGTAAAAGTAATGGCAGACACATTTCAGGATTACCGACTCGGCTAGCATTCTTCCAGAAATGCAATCACGCTTTCCAGCGCCGACTCGAATTCACGCACGTTCATCTTACAGGTCTCGAACTGTCCGTACAGATCTTCAATCTCCACTACTCTGGGGCCGACCCTCCTTGCGGCGGCGCTGGAAGTTCCGAGAACGTAGTCGGGCCCAAATCGTTGCCACATTTTCCGCCACTCACGGAGATATATCTCTACGCTTTCCGCCTGCGTCCCGAAGGGAATAATGAGAGTTTCGAGGGCGATCCTCAGATTCTCCTCCGTCCCGACAGGCCCCTCAGGTATCACGAGATCATCCTCATCAAGCATGAATGACCACATGGCAGTCCCCATAATCCCACCTTCTTCCCGACCGAACCTCTTTCATCCTGAATAGTCGCAGGTCAGCAGCGTGTGGACGGCTTGGACGATGGCGCCGATGCGGCGGGCTGGACGTCTGGCTCGCCGGAGCAGTCGCCAGGACTTCAGCTAGTCGAAGGCGCGCTCACCGAGGGCCCTGAGTCGGGCGTGGTCGCGGTTGAACTTCTGGCAGTGCTCGGGCTGTTCGCAGTGGTGGTAGTACCGGGTGCGGAAGGTTGCGCCGGCGCCCTGGCAGGTGCGGTCGGCCCCCCTTCGCCTCCGGCGCCAGGCCATCGACGCCCTGCACAGCGCCCTCACGTCGCCGATATCACCGACAACGAACCCCCACCCTGCGCTCCCCCCACCCGCTGACGCTGCCGTCAAATGCTGCCGCCACCCCATGCAGAAGCCCCGCCGGGAGGCACCGGGCGGGGCTTCTACTCGCCTCAAAGGCGATCGATCCCAGAGAAAAGCTTGGGCAGGGGATGCGCCATCTGAATCACGACTCGGTGATCTTCACCCAAAGTCAAGAATCGCCCCGCCGCGGGTCGAGCGCGAGAATCAGATCACACACACTCTTGGAAATCTTCTGCCAGGAATCCCCTTCCCCCAAAAAAGCCACGCTTGGATCGACAAAAGATTCTCTGTAATCCAAAACAAAGGGAAGATCTGGCCCAAGGTTTCCGATTATCACGGTCTTCATCCGTGAAATGTAGCCGGGTTCGGCAAACACCTCGGACGTACCGAAGTAGCACTGCAAAGTCTCATCATCGAGCTCTTCGCGCCACCACTTCGTCATTCCGGTCATGCCGGAAATCGAATGAAAGCCAGGACGGACCGGAGCCCGACCGAACACCGCTTCGATTTTTGGAGAATGGGCCAGATTCATCCAGCTGTGATCTCTGATCGATTCGACCAGACAAGAAGGGAGAGTCATGCCGAAAACCGATACACAGAGCTCTGCGTCGCTGTTCATCTGGACCTCACCCGCCACTTCGGCCGACGGCTCTGCCGCATCCGAATCCACAACCTGCGTCACTCGACCGCAGCTCTGCTCCCGGAGCAGGGCATCGACCTCGTCGTCATCAAGGAGCTCTTCGGCCACCCACCCATCGGCGTCACCGCAGGCGTCTACGCCGACATCCCACTCCGCCCCCAGCTCCAGGCCATCGACACTTTGGGCAACGCTCCCAGTCCGACGAGCGACCGTCTGGACGAGCCGCCTGCCGCAGCAGTTGTCCGCTGACGTTGCCGTCAGACACCATCGGAGGCCCCCACCGGAATAAAGACTCCGGCAGGGCTGGCTTCGGGTTCGAACGCTGGCGCCAAACTTGGTTGACTTACAGCGGCTAACACAATGAGGTGGATCGGGCCTGTTGGCCGTGTCCGTGTCCGGAGTTGGGCGTTGTCTGGGCATGGGGGCCTCGCCGTGGATCGTG
>JOAZ01000062.1 GCA_000720535.1 Streptomyces halstedii | reverse complement strand
GACTCTCTAACACGAGCCCGCGACGAAAGGTCACTCTGCAAGACGAAAGGCCAGACGAAGGACGAAGCTGCAAAACGAAGAGATCCATGTCAAAGGACACCCGCCACCGTGTCCGTGGACGGAATTTTCCAGACATTAAAAATTGGCAGCCAGTTAGTACGTAACAGGTGCAATAGCCGCCGGACCAGGAAATCCCCGGGCGGCTCAAAACCAGAACGCGAGGAGTGTCCTGATGGCGGTCGACACGGTCGGGAATCCGGGCGGCCGGCGGCGTGAGCGCCAGACCGGCCGCCGCCGGGAACGCCGACTCTACGTCCAGTTCGACGACACCGAGCTGGAGGTCATCCACACCGCCGCGGGACGCGAGGGCATGGCCCCAGCAGCATGGGCAGGCCGTCAGCTGATGGCGGTCGCGCAAGAGGTCCTCGTGCCGGTCTCCCGCGACGCCGGCGACGTCCTGCGCGAACTGGTCGAGGCCCGCGTCCGGCTACGGGAGACGGTCTCCGCCCTACGGGCCCTGACCGACCCTGCCGATCCCGCCTCCGCCGAGCCGGGCGCCTCCGGCACCCCCACCCCGGCCGCCGTGCCGGGGGCCGCTCTGGTGCTGGAGGAAGCGCTCAGGGCGGTGTCCCGGGTGGACCAGGCGACGGTCCAGGTGATGCGGGAAAGGCGTTCACGCTCGTGATGCCGAAGAAGGGCCGAGAGGGGGAGACCACCGCCGATCTCCTCGCCTACCTCTTCGGCCCGGGAGACCACGATGAACACGTCGACCCGCACCTCGTCGGAGGCTGGGACCCCGACCTGCCCTGCCCGGCCCAAAACCCGGACCGCATGACGCTGGCCGACCTCGCGCTCCTCCTGGACGCACCCGTCGACGCGCTGCGCGGGCCACGCCCCACCGAGCACGTGTGGCACGTCGCGGTCCGTAACGCCCCCACCGACCGCACCCTGTCCGACGCCCGGTGGGCGACCGTCGCCGCCGAGATGGTGGCCGCCGCGGGCATCGCCCCGCACGGCGACGAACACGCCTGCCGGTGGGTGGCGGTCCGTCACGCACCCGACCACATCCACCTCGTGGCGACCCTCGCCCGCCAGGACGGCCGCCACCCCCGCATCCGCGGCGACATCCCCAAGATGCACACCGCCGCCCGCGCCTTCGAGACCGCGTGGGGCCTGGAGCCCATGTCGCCTCTCGACCAGACCGCGCGCCGAGCTCCGGCCACGGGGGAGAAGGAGAAAGCCACCCGCCGGGGCCTGACCGAGCCCGCCCGCGACCACCTCCAGCGCACCGTCCGCGAAGCCGCCGCCCACGCCACCAGCGACACCGACTTCCTCAACCGCCTGCGCGACGCCGGCCTGCGCGTACGCGAACACCACGACGAGAACGGCACCCTGGACGGATACGCGGTCGCACTGCCCGGCGACCGCGCCGACCACGGCACCAGACCCGTCTGGTTCTCCGGCCGCACCCTGGCCTACGACCTGTCCCTGCCCCGCGTCCGCGAGCGCTTCGAACCCGCCGTCAGCCCGCAGGACTGGGCCCTGGCACAGAACCGGATCCGCCGCGCCGCCGCCCTCCTGGCCAACGCCGGACGTTCCGAGGGAGCGGGCGACGTCGCCGCCCTGGGCGACCTCCTGGTCGTGGCCGCCGCGCAGTTCCCGGCCGCCGTACGGGAGAAGGTCCGCCACGCCGCGGCCGCGTTCGAGCAAGCCTCCCGCGCCCCCGGCGCCCGCACCCTGGAGGGCGCCGCCCGCGCCGGGTTCAAGGCCTCCGCCCGCGCCCTGAACCACACCCCGCGCGGCGGCGCATCCGCCCTCCTCACCCTGCTGGTCGCACTCGTCGAAGCCGCCGAAGCCGCCGCCGCCTGGCACCGCGCCCAGCACTACCGCGCCCAGGCCAAAGCCGCCTCCCAGGCCGCCGCCCTGCTACGCGAAGCAGCAACCCTGACCGGCACCCCCGCACCCCGCACGGCCCCCCGCACCGTACGAGTGACACCAGCCGCCGAGCGTGGCCCCACCCCGCCCCCGCCCGTTACCGGTGTACCGCCCCGACCACACCCGGAACCGGGCCCAGGACGTTCACGC
>JOAZ01000061.1 GCA_000720535.1 Streptomyces halstedii | reverse complement strand
AGGCCTCCAGGCGCGGCGACTTCGGCTCGGAGCGGCCGTTCTCGTAGTTCTTGATCGTCTGCACGGTCGACTTCAACGCGGTCGCGAGGCGGGCCTGGGTGATACCGGCCGCCTCACGCAGCCGGGCGCGCTCCGCCGGAGGCGGGAGCTGCGGCTCTTCCTCCAGCAGTGCGTCGATGTTCGCGAACAGCTCTTCCTCGGATGCCATGTGGATCTCCTCTCGTGCACTCACTCTAACACCGGTTACCCTGATTTTTAACCCGGTTTTTTAACCCGTTCTGATGATCTGTTGGCGGTGGCGCGCCCTTGACCGGCGGGCCGGGGCGCACCCACCACCGACCCGCCATGCACTGATTTACAGCGCCAACCTGCGAGTTACAGGACTGCGGCGACCCGCGAGCCGAGCCACTGGGCGACGTTGCAGCTCACGGCGTTACCGGCCTGCATGGTCTGCTCCGTCTTGTTGCCGCGCATGATGTAGTCGGCGGGGAACCGCTGCGCGGCGAGCTGCTCAACGGGCTGGAGCATCCGGAAGTGGCAGTCCTCGACGCTCAGGGCTTCGTCGAGGGGTTCGGTGAGGGTGAGGACTCCGGCGGAGTCGCGGGTGGCGAGGGTGAGCAGGGGCTCGCTGACAGGCTTGGCGACGCCTTTGCGGTAGGGGATGACGAGTCCGTGGTGGCGGCCTCCGGCGGTGACGGCGGCGAGCGGACGGTCCACGGTGTCGATGCGGCCGTTGCGGCGCATGGTGACGACGTAGGGCATGGTGACCAGCGCCTCGGTGTCGCGGGTGGTGCGTGTCCGCATGGGGTCGCTGAGGTCAGTGGTGGTGTTGTTCCAGGTACCTCCGGCGGGGACGAGCATGCCGTGGCGGCCGGGGATGAGAAGGCCTTCGCCGACCTTGCGGGTGCGGGCGGGCAGTGGCCCCTGCTCGGGCGCCATGGCGCGGCCGTCGTGGCCGGAGTGGTTCAGGGTGAGCAGGCTGGCGCGCTGAGGGTACTGTGCGAGGCCCTTCTCGATTCGGGCCATCGTGTTGGCCGCGAGAGGGCGCGTACGGTCACCGATCCGGCTGCCGAGGTTTGTCCAGTCGATCGCGTCGGCGGCCGGGCGGACGTAGGGCTCGACGACGCGCTTGCCGCATCGGGTGTTCGGGCAGCGGTAGTCGTACTGCTGCCGGTATTTGCCGATGGTGCGGCCGTTACGCCAGGCCTGGACCGCGTCGACATCCTCGCCGCAGTCGGGGCACCAGGCCGGGGGGCGGGGGCTCAGGTCGGGCATCGGGATGCCGGTGCGGGTGAAGACGATGTAGATCCGGTCGCGCCACTGAGGGGCGTGGTCGTTGCCGGGGCCGCCGACGTGTGCGGAGGAGACGGAGACGACCTGGCTGTTGTAGCCGATGAGTTCGATGCCCTGGCGCCACCAGTGGAAGAGCCGCCAGTCGGTGGCGAACTCGGTGACGTTCTCGCAGAGGATCGCCTTGTAGTAGTGGACCTCGGCGGCCCGCATGACGTCGTAGGCGGTGGCGCGGGTGCGGACGAAGCTTTCCGGGTCGGCGGGCTCGTAGTCGTCCGCGATGCTGATCTGGCCGCCCTGGCCGCTGCGGCGGGTACCTCCGGCGGGACTGATCTCGGTGCAGATCGGGGAGGCCCACAGGATGTCGGTGGTGGGCAGGCGGCGCATGTCGTAGTTGTTGATGTCGGCGCAGACGTGTTCGGCGTCCACGTGGTTGGCGCTATGGGTGTCGATGGCGACCCGGGAGTGGTTCGCGGCCAGCTTGAGTTCGTATCCGGCGGCGACCAAGCCGGTGGAGCTTCCTCCGGCGCCGCAGAAGATGTCGGTTGCGGTCAGGGACATGTCGGCTCACTGTCTGTCGTGGTGGATCTGACGGGTTGTCCGGGTGGGTACCGACCACCCTTGGCGACACGGATAATTTTACAGCACTAGTTAACACCGGGGTGGTTTTTGCGTAGCCCGAACGGATGATTCGGCCGAGGGAAGCCCTCGTTGATGGGCGAACCGCAGGTCAGCCCGTCACGGCGAGCGCTCGTCCGGCGGCGCGCCGACGGGCCGGGCCGAGCGGGGTGGGTCCCTCGTTGGGCGGCACTCTCGGTGGCCCTGCGGGTGGGTGGGGGTGGCGGAGCTTGCGGAGCCGGCCCCGCCCGCCCGTAGGGCAAGGTGCGGAGGGG
>JOAZ01000060.1 GCA_000720535.1 Streptomyces halstedii | reverse complement strand
GAGCCGCGCCGCCGACGCTTCACCGAACAGCCACAACCCGCCCGGCCACGCCGGGCGCCCGCTGCTTCCCCCGGAAGGACAGCCACGCATGAGCATCACGATCACGAACACGTACGGCACCGTGCACCACGTCAGCGAGACCAACCCGGCCCATGTCACCAGCTGCGACCGCTACCGGCTACCGCTCGTCGGCACCATCGCCCCTGGAGTCACCCCCGGCTACGACGACATGGTCGTGATGCTGAAGGACGCCGGCCACGACACCCGCCCCGAGGGGTACGGGCTGATCTTTCTGGAGTCCGAGGAGTTCTCCGCGACGTACTTCGGGTCGATCGCGCAGATCGAGCTGTACCAGCGCGAGAATGCCGACGGCACGGCGACCTTCGACGCCTTACAGGGCGTCATGTACGCCCAGTGGCCCCACGGCAAGGGCTGGGACACCTTCCTCCCCCGCACCTTCTGGAACGTGGCTGCGCGCGGTGGGATCGCGGACGGCGTCGGCCTGGTCACCGCCTTCGCGCACACCGAGATCTCGGGTGCGGAGGGCATCGTCTACGAGTTCGAAGGCAAGTGGCTTCCCGACAGCGAGCCGCAGCAGCTGGTCACCTACCACTGCACCGGCTGCCACATGGACACCTTCCACGACGGCGGGCACGTCCACGAGAACACCGGCCCCAGCAGCCGGCGCTGGGCCGCCCGCCAGGCCCGCCAGCACCTCGTCAGCGCCCACCGGAACGGCGTCGGCGGCACCAACAGCGACTGCCGCCCCCGCGGCGGCGCCATGCTGCGCGCCGTGAACGTGGTCGCCCGCGACATGTGGGGCACCACCGGCAACGCCCTCCCCGACACCGACGACGCGTACTGCGCCACCAAGGGCCCCTGCTCAATCATCCGCGAACTCCGCGTCGGAGTCCGCCCGCCCGTCTACCGCGCCTGACCCAGGACATGCCATCGACCCCCTGCTGGGCGCTACTACGGCGCCCAGCAGGACACCACTATCTGAAAGAAGGCGTGATGGGCTTCTTCTCTCGCAAGATCGACCGTGTCAGCACGGAGGAGGAACGCTACCGCGCCGCCCACGAAGGGGCGCAGGAGGTGGCGGACCGGCAGGCCGCGTACGAGAGGGCCAGCCGGGAGGCGACCGCGCGTGTGCGGGACCGCCGTGAGGCGAAGGTAGCGAAGCGCGACAGGATCAAGACGGTCGGCGATATCAAGAAGGTCGGCCCTGGGCGCTACGTCACCACCGGATGGGAGATCGACGTCCCCGATGGCAGCGGACGCGGGCGCGTGGCGGAATCCGAGGCGACCCACACCGGCGCCCTCGCGGGATTCACCGTGACCGAGCTGTGCCGCATCGCCCACGGCGCCGGCTGCCGTCGCTGCTGAGCGAGCCCGCCCGGCTGGGCCGAGGCAGCGGCCCCCTACCGGGCGCCCAGGGCCGCCGTTGCACCGGCGGCCCTGGGCTTCCCAGCCCATGGAGTGCGGCCGCGAAGTCGAAATCGCGTACCTCCATGTTCACCTGCCGAGCGTCCTCAAGACCCCCACCAGCACCATCACCGAGCAGGAGACCGCCTGATGATCCGCCGTATGCTCCGCCGCTGCGCCACCCGGCCCGGCCCCATTCTCGCGCCCGAAGAACAGGCCGCCGCCGACGCGTTCCGCGCGGCGCTCGCTGCCCTGCGTTCTCCGGAGCCCTGGGTACCCGGCCGTGCCCTCGACGTCGCTGTGAGGGTCGGCCCGTTCGTGGAACGTGCGCAAACCCGTCCTGGCGACGACCACGGACCCGACATCATCGCCGTCGCCCTTGAACGCCCCGGAGGCCCGTACGCGCCCTACGGGGCCCGTCACCGGAAGCTGGGCTGGCTCCGCTGTGAGACAGCCAAGATCGTCGGCGTCTGGGACCCCGCCTACGCGCCGCTCACCCACGCCGCAGCTGGCCTGGACCTCCCCGACGATGTCGGCATGGAACCCGCGCACTGCGCCCTCTACATCGAGGCCCGCAACCGCGACAACAGCCGCGACGGCTACACCCTGTTGCGCCTTGGCCCGTACACCCAGACCCGGCACGCCCAGCAGGACTACGACCGGCTCACCACCGTGCTGGACGGACGGGAGACCACCCTCGTGCCCGGCTACCGCATCTCCGCGCGGTACGGCCCGCTCGATGTCAGCGACCACCAGCTGTTCACCAACCCCTATCAGGCCGACATCCTCGCGCTCCTGGCCGACGTCCTCGGACACCAC
>JOAZ01000059.1 GCA_000720535.1 Streptomyces halstedii | reverse complement strand
TCCATGGCCGGCGAGTACCAGCATCTCGTCCGAGATTCGGGACCACTTCGGCATCTGACCTACATGCAAGACATCCGCTGGTGGCTAGAGCCCGCCATCTTCGCCGATGTTCATGGGCCCCCCGGCACCGGAAAGTCGTACACGCTCTCAGCTCTTCTTCGCGCTACACGCCGGCGGGAGCTTTCGGAGCGGATCGTTCAGTCGCGGGAAGACCTCGTAGCCACGATCGCGAGCACGTACGACACCGCCTGGCGCGACAAGGGTGTGCTCGGCCTGACGGTGCCACCCGTTGCCAAGCTGCGGGCGGCCGTGCAGCTCGCCCCTTTTTCCAAGGGCCGCACGCTCCTGCCGCTCGTCCTCGCCTCTGGTTCCTCTACTCTGACCACGCCAGTTCGGGCGGCGACCGACGTTGTCAGTTCACTTCGGCCACTCGGGCCGGCCGACGTCGTCTGGGCAGCGCTTCAAGCCGACTTGGTCTACTGGCGAACCGTAACCGCTGAGCTGCGGCGGCTGCTCTCGGCACCCGTGGCCCCTCCGCCCGAGCCTGACGTCGTAGTTCTCGATTCGTCTCCCTGCGGGATTCGTCGACTCACGGCTGTTCGAGTTCCACGTGCTCCGGGATCTGAGCGTACGTCTCCGACCCCCAATTCGAGCTGGCTCGCCGCCGCCTAGGCCTTCGTCCGGGCGCGCGGCGTCGTGGACAGAAGAGGTCTGAAGTGCGCAACGCTTTTGAGGTGTCCGTCTCGTCGACGGCACTGTTCATCCTGCTGCTGGCCCTCGCCGCGGTGGTGGTCCCTCCGGCCGTGAGCGGCGTGAAGAGCTGGTGGTCGATCCGGCTTCGCCGGTGGGGCGGTAGCCTGCGCGTTGCTCAGGCGTGGCTCGCCGCACGAGTACGCGATGCGCTGCGACGTTTCCTGGACGGGCCGGGTAGCTAGCACGTTGCCGGGGGCTGTCTCGTACAGGAGGCCGCCCCCGGCAATGTCCTGGTGTCAGCGCCCTGGGCGCGGACCCTGCTTCGGGTCAGCGGGAGTCCGGCGCAGATGTTCCGGTCGATCGGCCGTGCCGCGCCGTGGGCCGGGTGGCTTACGGACTGTCGTGGAGCGGGCGCGGGCAGCATTGACCTTGACCTGTGCGGCCGCCAGCCCCTCGCCCAGCTTGCGCAGCTGGATGTCCGGCTGGGCTGCGGTTGGAGGCGTCGGTTCGGGGCGGCTGTAGGCGCTGGCGGCGTGATGGAGGTGGTCCATCACGGCTGCCGGCTCCGGGGCGTCTGCGCGTAGCCGGTCGGCGGTTCGCAGGGCGAGTTCCGAGATCCGTTCGCAGACCCGGATGGATGTCTTCTTCCACCATCCCTGGAAGCGGTCGTTGTCGAGGAGCTGTTCGAAGTAGGCACCGGTCTGGCGCTTGATGGCCAGCCAGAGATTGCGGGTCGCGCCCCGCACGGTCTGGATGTCTTGCCATTCGGGGGATTTGCGCAGTACCGGGTGCTGGTCAACGTTGGTGAGGGCGGTGTTGACGGCGTCGGCGTCCCGGTGGGTGCCGAGCTCGTGTTGGGATGCCGGGCTGCCGGTGGTTGTACCGCTGTCGGCGTTGGGCCCGTCCAGTGCTCGTCGGAGAGCAGTGAGTTCGACGTCGAGCGCTGCAACGAGGTCGTGCGCGGTCCCGGTCCTTCCTTCGGCCCGGACGGCCTCCCACGCTTCCTGGATGGCGCCGATGTTGTCCAAGATCTCGGTGTCGTCGGAGCGTTCGGGTCGCTCACCGGTTGCCGGGTCCGGCCCGTTCCACAGTGGAAGGTCAGGCGCGGCGAGGATGGAGGGAAGGTCGTTTGGTCCTTCCACCGGCAATTCGGTGGTTGGCGGCGTTGTGGCGGTCGTGTGGGCCGGCGCCGCGTCAGCGTCGGCTTCCGGCCGGTTTTCCTGACTGTGGGCCGTTCGGCTGCTGCCCTCTCCGCCCTGACTGCTTCGGCGGTGACGTCCAGGCGCTGCGCGAGGCGGTCCATGTCGTACACGACCGCGGCCAGGGGGTAGCCCATACTCCGGCGTACGTGCTCCATGTCGCGCTTCTGGATACGGCCCAACCAGTGGTTGGCGAGCCATTGCATGTCGGAGAGCTGGTCATGCATCTGGTTGGCGGTGGGCTCGCGGTCGACCGCTGCGTTGAGCATGCCCAGCTGGTCGTTGAGCCGGTCCAGAAGGCCCGGCTGGTCGCACCCGTCTGGCCAGGCCTGCTGGACTGCTGCGTCGACGGCCGCGCGGTGTGCGGTCGCCAGGGTCCGCATCTCCTCGCGCAGGACCTCGATGCGAGTGGAGGTGGAAGTCTCCTGGGCGGCGGTGGGCGGGCTGCCGTAGGGGCGGCCGGTCACCGCCGAGTTCAGGATCGCCACCTGGTGCGCCACCTTCAGCGGGGTGTCGGAGGGTGGGGTGGAGTAGGGCGGACCTGACCCATCGGAGAGCCGGCCGTACAAGCGGCCGTTCGCGGTGGTGACGATGTCGGCGATCCGGGAGTCACCGCTACGGACCTCGCCGCCGGCATGACCCGGCTCGGTGGCCCCGGTCAGGTGGAGGCGATAGGTGGGATCGTGCGGCAGGGCGATGTCGTGGAGCGGGGGATCCTGCTCGACGTCGACACGCTCCCAGGTATCCGGATCGCTCGCGGGTTCGGCGGCCGCCGACTCGATGGCGACTGCTTCACCGCGTTCCGGACGTTCCGTCAGCGGCTCGCCGGGCTGGTCTTCGTCTGGGAACGTCCCGGCCGCGGGTGGTAGCCGTACAGGAGCGGACGCCGACTGCTCAGGCTCTTCCGCCGGGGTGGAGGAACGGGGCTCCGGCGGGGCTGCCCGCTCCGGCTCCGGATCAGTCGGCGGCCCGGATGTCGTGAGCGGAACGACCGGGCCTTCGGTACGCGCCCTGTCGGGTTGGGAGTGGTCGGTGTTCTGCGTCTGCTGCGCCGCGGTGCGTTCGGCGATCGTGGCGTCGACGGCTGCCTGAAGGTAGTCCTGGAGCCTGCGTACGTCGTACAGGAGGTAGCCGAGCGGAAAGCCCATGTGCTGCCGCATGCGGTCTGTGGGGGCGTCGGGGAGGGCGGCGCCGAGTTCCCTCGCGGCCTGGAGAGCGGCGTTCAGGTCGGCTTCCATCTGGCGTGCGCCCGCTGTGTCCGCGACGGCATTCTGCATGTCGTCCAGGCGGTCAAGGAGGCGCTGGAGCTGGGGGTGGGTGCCGTAGGTCTCGGGCCAGGCCTGTGCTGATGCGGTGGTGATCCGGTTGTGGTGGGTGCCGGCGGCGTTGCGCACGGCGATACGCACCTTGTCGGCACGGGTCAGCGTCTCGTCGGGTTGCGGCGGGGGCACGGGGGCGCCGTATGGGGTGGTGGTCAGTGCGGAGAAGTAGATGGCGGCATGGTGGGCTGCTTCGTCCGGCCGTGCCGAGAGCGGGGTGACGTCGCCGCCGTGCGCGGTGAGGCGGGCGACCCATCCCCCGTCAGCGCTTGGGCGTAGTGCGGCAACGGGGGTGTCGCGGTGGTACAGGTCGCCGGAGTCTGCGGGCTGTCCGTCCCATCCGTACAGCCGCAGTACGTACTCGGGGTCCGCGAGCGAGGTGGTCTCTGTGTAGCGCTTGGCCTCCGGCGGGTCCTCGATGTCCGGGGCGTCGATGTCCGGGATGGTGTCGGGGGGCTCGGTCGTCGCCGTCATGTCGTACTCCTCTGGGTCGGTGGTGCTCACGGAGCCCTTCTGCGGGTCGTGCACGGTGGCGCTCGCGGCGTCGGCCTTCGGCTCGTCCGGTGTGGGGCCTGCGTCGGGTGTGGGCCGTTGAGGCTGTTCTTGCGCGACAGGAGGGTCGTTCGGTCGTTCGGCCGGTTCCGTCTGATTCGGCGGGCCTCCGGCGACGAAGGCCTGTTCGGCGTCTGTGTCCTCCGGCCAGGGTGTGGAGCCGAGCCAATCGGCAACATGCGGGTGGGGCGCGGCGGGATGGGAGGCTGCCCAGATGATGGCGGATTCGTGAGGCCTGCCGAATGCGCGGCCGACCAGATGGTTGTCCTGGTCCACGATGACGACGCTCAGCGTGGCCCTGGGGTGTGCCCGCAGGAGGTCGGGGGGCAGCAGGGCGGCGGTGTAGGAGCGCCCTTCGAAGGAGTAGCGCCACCAGCCTTCCGCGAGGTCCTCGGTGGTCACCGGCGACATGTCGGCCTCGGCCACGAGGTCGCTGACGGGGAGGGTGTGGCCGCTGACGGTGCGGATGGCCGTACCGTCCGGGGAGACGCTCTCCACGACGTAC
>JOAZ01000058.1 GCA_000720535.1 Streptomyces halstedii | reverse complement strand
GGCACACCCGCCGAGCCCAGGCGATCCGCCTCTGCACCGGCTGCCCGATGCGGGCCGCGTGCGAGGAACTCGCCCTGCGCAATGGCGACGGCGAACTGGACGCGGACGAGCTGGTGCGCGCCGGTCTGACCGGCCCGGAGCTCGCCGCTGTCCGGTCCGCCCAGGCCGTGCGCCTGGCGGCCGCGGTCGACGCCGACCGGGACACTGAGGGCCGCCAGCTCGACCAGCTCACGGTCGAGCTGGTCACCGAGGCCGGCAAGACCCCGGACTCCTCGCGGAACGGCGGCCCCCGCGCGACCGCGCTGCGGGCCGCCGCCCAGACCCACCGACTCCGCACCCTCGCCGCCCAGATCCGCCAGATCCGTACCGCCCGCCGGGCGCGCAACGGCTGGGAGGTCGCGGCATGAGCGTCACCACCTTCTCCCCCCACGCCGGGCCGATCGAGGACATCGAGCGGGAGGACGACCGCAAGGGCTACGAGCCCGAAGAGGTCGCTCAGCACCACAAGCTCGTCGCCCGCCTGGTCGTCGACGGCGACGCCCGCGCCAAGGCGGCCGGTCGCCGGGCTCGCCGCACCCTCGCCGACATGATGCCCGGCTACAAGCGGCAGCCGGTGCTCCGTCTCACCCGCCCGCTCCCCGTGCGGGGGACGGGCGACTCGTGCCCGGTGTGCCGCCGGTGGAACTGCGACCCGGCCAACTGCCCGCCCGGTGCGGCGCCCGGCCCGGCGTCCCGCGCGCTTACCGGGGCGGAGGTGACGGCATGACCGGTCTGACGGAAGAAGAGCGTCAGGAGCTCTCGCGGAAGAACGCGGAGCAGAACAAGCGCTCGGAGCAGAACCGCCGATGACGATGACGCTGACACCGCACGAGCGCGACGGCCGCACCGAGGCTCCCCCGGCGCCGGTCCGCCCGCACCCCGCTGCCCCGGAGCCGCGGGCGTGCTGATCCCGCACATACCGGCCGCCCGCACCGCACAGCACCTCGCGGCGCGGGCGGCCACCGTATGCGGCCTGGCCCACCCGCTCACCCACATTCTGCTCGCGGCCGCCGCCACGGCGGCCGCCCAGGCATGGGACGCCGGCCACTTCGTCACCGACCTCCACCCCGCACGACCAGAACGGAAACCCGCTGGTGGCTGACAGTCTCCACGCCCGCTACATGGCCGCGTCCGACGCCTGGCGGGCCCACCGCAAGGGCTGCACGCCCTGCCGAACCGGACGCCACTGCGAAGCCGTCCTCAACGGCTGGTGATGGTCTGACGGTTGCCTGATCCGCGAAGCGCTCCCCGCCGGCACCACGGCGAGGGGCGCTTCGCGGTGACGGGGAGCCGGACAGCCCGGAACTCCACCAACGTAAGGAATCAGCATGTTCGAGCTGAACCGCGGCCTGCACCACCACCGCGACCTGGAGGCCACCGGCGCCGAGTTCGTCCGCGACATCGAAACCTTCGTCGCCGGGACGATCGCCGCTACCACCCCGGCCTCCACCCCGGCCTCGCTGATCGAGCGCGCCTGGGCCCTGGAGACCTACACCGACTGGCTGCACTGGGGCCCCAGCGGCATGCCCCTGACCGGCGAGCAGATCGCCGCCCACGCCGAGGCCGCCCTCACCATCCTGCGCACCGCCGGATGGAACCCCACCTACACGGCCGGCCGTGGCATCCGCGACGCCCTGACCCACGCCCAGAACACCGACACCGAGCACCGGTTCAGCGGTGACACCCGCATGGCCCTCGACTGGATCTTCGAACTGCTCATCCGGGCCCTGACCGGCGCGCCCCGCGCCAGCTACAACGACTGGGACCAGCACCCCGCCCGCCAGGTCGAGGAAGTCTTCGGTCTGCTCACGGCCGCCGCGATCTTCGCCCGCACCTACGGCGACCCGGCCGTCTGATCCGCGGAGCGCCCGCACATCGGTCATCGCCCGTGCGCGGGTGCTTCGTGTGACGGGGAGCCGCTTACCGGGCGCTGACCGGCTGCCGCAGCAGACGGCCCTCCGATTCCTCGGCATTGGAGCTGCCGGGGACTCGGAGGGCCTGGTCACACACCCTACCGACCGACGCCGACCCGCGGTGACCTCTTGCACGAGGCGCCGGAGTAAGAAGAGAGGACATCCCCGTGGCCAACCCCACCCCCCGGCGCAGGCGCAAGGCAGCCCCGGCCGCGAAGACCCGAAGTGCCGGGCGCGCCAAGGCACCGACGCCGCCGGTCTCCGTCACCGCCCAGGCCACCGAGCCCGTCGCCCTGGCGGTGTACCCGGAGGCCGACCCGGTTCTGGCCGACGCCGCCGACCGCGCCGCCGATCTTCGGGACCTGGCCGCCGACGACGTCGCGCGGATCCTCGCCGACGGCGAGCTGCGCGCCACCGAGCTCCTGGACCGCGCGCGCACCGAGGCCGCCTCGATCACCGAGGCCGCCACCGCCGAGCAGTCCCGCCTCCTGGCCGTCGCCGCGACGGACGCCGACCGGGTCCGTACGCAGGCCGCCACCACGGCGGCCTGCGACGCGGAGCAGATCCGCTCCGTCGCCGAAGCGACGGCGGAGCAGCTGCTCGCGGACGCGCGTGCGGAGGCCGACACCGTCACGGCGACGGCGGCCGGCGAGGCCGACCTGGTC
>JOAZ01000057.1 GCA_000720535.1 Streptomyces halstedii | reverse complement strand
CGCACCGAACTCCACGACGCCTTCGTCTCCCTCGCCTGCAGCCTCATCTGCTACCGACGCCTCACGAACACCCGACCATGATCGTGTTACGAGCTCTTACGAGAGTTACGCACGTTGATTCCTTCCGAATGACAACCAGAAACCCGATGGGGGATTCCGCCGGGGTACGTCAACGGCACCCCGGCGAAAGGTGGTTCCTAACTGATGGAGAGTCAGTGACTCGCCGCGACCCGAACTATTGCCTAGCGTTCGAACGGATTTCAAGACGCGTACAGCGGGAATTTTTCAACAGAGATCCTGGCACCCCTGTTGAATCGGAAGAGGAACTCACCGAGCGCAGGCCGGCACATACGGCCGCGCCTCTGGCGGCGTCATCCGGAGGCACGGAAAAGACCGGCGAAGCGGACCGATCGCGACGGTGCGGAATTTCGCAGCGAATGGCGGCCCGGGCCGAAAGGCGCGGCAGGTATCGTTTCGAGCACCTCAGGGCATACCAGAGACAAATCCGTCGGCGTTCCGAGAACCAGCGACAATCCGCTCCGCGCCTGACAGAACGCCCATTTCTACTACGCCCCCCTTTTTTTTTCGGCGCGCTCGGCAGCCCTCGACAGCCGGCCCACTCCTCCGGATCGACCGACGGGCAGAGCGTGGTCGCGGCGTCCTGCCGTCAGGCCTTTCGCGGTGCCGGAGGCGCCGGCGTCCGCAGTGTCCTCGCCACCGGGGCGAAGGACAGCGCACCCGGCTTACATACGGAGGACCGCGGCGGCAGCCGTTGTGGGGCCGAAGGGGGTGTACGGGGCTGTCCGGCCCATGCGTGCTCCCGAGCGAAGAGGGTCCGTCCAGCGGGAAGGCTGAGCAGATCATGCCAAGACTTTCCGTCTGGCCGGAACCATAGAGGCACCGCGTCCGCCGTTGCATCAGGAGGACACATTTACGGATACGCAGAAAACCCGGCGAACGCCGGGCGCCGCGCATTCCGGCGGCCGAAACGGGTCCGTCCGTCACTCCGCATCACTCCGGACAGGGCACGGGACCGTGTCCTGGGGGCGAGCCGGACAAGTCGCGCAGAGCGACGGAGGGCGACTGCGAGACCGAGAAGGCCGGGTACGGGCAAGGGGGACGCGAAATAGGTATACGTGTTGATGGGTTCCGGATATTCGGAGCTCGGGCGAGTTCGCACTCTGATGCGAAACGGATCGGCGATCGAGCAGGCGCGAAGCCGAGCAGACACGAGACGGGCAGGCACGAAGACGGGAGGCACGAAGCCGAGCAGGCACGAAGTCAAGCAGCCGCAAAAAAGCGCGTCACCACTGCGCGCGAATCCACCGTCCGGGCGTTCGGCAGGCCAGGAAGACGCAGAAGCAGAATCCAAAACCACGGTTTCATGGCCAAGGTCTATTTCCAGGTCTGCGTGGAGCTGCGGCACAAGGTCGAGCTCCACCGGACGACCGTGGAAGAGGAACGCGCGTTCAGTGGCAAGACTTTCTGGCCCAATTCGAACTGCGAAAGGTCGCCCTCGGCACCTGCGCCCGCGACTTCGGCACCCACTGCGTCCACGAACACGCGTGCGTCCGCTGCCCCGTCCCGTGGCCCGACCCCGAGCGGATGCCTCCGCTGGAGGAGATCCGCGCCAACCTGGTCGACCGCCGCCAGGAGGCCAGGGCGAAGACGAGGGTTCGCCGCGCGCGGCGTCATACGGACATCACCGGTAACGGGTCCTCCCGGACGGGTCGGTGCGGCCTGTCGGCCTGACTCCTGAAGGAAGCCCCGCTTCGCGGAACTGCGCTAGGGCGTGTCTTCATAGGGTCATATCCACATCAGGAGTGACGCGATGGTGAGTGCCGCTTCGTAGGATTCGCGGGTTTTGTCGTAGCGGGTGGCTATGGCCCGGTACTGCTTTAGCGCGTTGAAGCAGCGCTCGACGACGTTGCGCTGCTTGTAGCGCTCCTTGTCGAAAGCGGGCGGCCTGCCGCCGCCGCTGCCACGACGGCGGCGGTTCGCCCGCTGGTCCGACCGTTCAGGGATGGTGTGTGCGATACCGCGTTTCCGCAGGTAGTTGCGTATGCCTCGGCTGCTGTATCCCTTGTCGCCCAGGAGATGACCGGGCCGGGTGCGCGGTCTGCCTGGGCCTGGACGGCGAACCCTGATCCGCGCGAGGACCTGCTCCAACTGCGTGCAGTCGTTGATGTTGCCGCCTGTGACGACAAAACCGAGCGGACGGCCACGGCCGTCGCAGGCGAGGTGAATCTTGGTCGTCAGTCCGCCACGGGATCGTCCGAGGGCGTGAGCGTGTGCCGTTTCTGCGGGACCTCCCCCTTTTTACGGGCGCCGGCCGCGTGCTGATGAGCGCGGGTGATCGTGGAGTCCACCGATACCAGCCAGTCGACGTCCCCAGCCGCATCCTTCTGAGCCTGAACAGCCTCAAGCATCCGCGTAAACGTGCCATCGAGCGCCCACCTGCGGAAACGTGTGTACAACGTCCGCCAAGACCCGTACCTCTCCGGCACATCACGCCAGGCCGAACCAGTCCGCAGCTTCCACACGATCCCATTCAGAACCACCCGGTCGTCCCGCCGGGGCCGCCCCGTGTCCGTCCGCGGAAGCAGCCCCGACAGAACGTCCCACTCTTCGTCCGAGAGCTCATGTCGCCGCACCATGCCCCATATGATGCCCCATCAACCACCTTTGAAGACAGGCCCTAGGTGTATTGATCACGAGCGTTGTTAACACTGGTCAGGCTTGATCATGACGAAGACCTCCGGTGTGGTGGAGGTGTCTACGCTGCACCGCACACGGAGGTCT
>JOAZ01000056.1 GCA_000720535.1 Streptomyces halstedii | reverse complement strand
GACCCGGACGGCGCGTACGGCGCGTACGGCGCCGGTACCGGCCAGCTCGTTGGCCGCGGTGACGATGCGGGAGCTGATCAGCCGGAGTTGGGTGGCGTAGGCGGGTGAGTCGGGCCGCAGGTCCAGCTGGCCGGTCTCTCGGTGGAAGGCCACGGCCGCCACATGGTCCGTCAGTTGCGGGGCAACGGCGGTCGCGATGTCCGGCCAGCGCTCCAGCACACCTCCGCCGGCCGGGAGCTTCCAGGCCCGGTCGGCCATCAGGTCCTGGAGCACGGCGGCGAAACCGGAGGGCTCTCGCCCATCGCGTTGCGCAACGCGGCCACGACGGCTGCGCGGCGCACGGGCCTGGGTGCCGCGCTTCTTGGCGGCTTCGCGGGCCTGGTGAAGCGCAACCCGGGCGAGGTCGACGCCGGACAGCTCCGGCTCGTCGGCGACGGCCTGTTCGGTGGGGTTGGTCGTCTCGGTCATCGCGGCCTCCTACCGGCGTCCGTACGTCATCAGCGGGCTGCGCGCACCGTTCTCCAGCCGCAGAGCGTGGAGCACGAGGTCGGTCCCGTAGAGCTGCTCGGCCGCAGGCCGGCCCATGGTGTCGACTGCCAGGGTGAGCAGTGAGGTGTCGCCCAGCATCAGCCGCTCTTGGGCCTCCGCGCGGGCCTGTGCCACCTCCGCGTCCTGAAGGTCCCGCACGCCGGACACCTGGGGCAGCACTTCGTGCTCGGGCGCGTTCTGCGGCTGGGGGCCGGTTGCCGCGTTCTGCCGGACCCGGTCGCAGGCGTCGGCGAGCTGCTGCTGGAGGGCCGGATCGGTCGGAAGAACGGCATCACCGTCGTACCGCTCACGGCGGTCACGGACCTGCTCGATGCGGTGGCGGCGGGCGGCTTCCTGGGCGCTGACCCACCGGGTGACGGCTGCGGCCCGCTTGGCGGGGGTGTCCAAAGTGGTTGCGGCTCCGGCCAGCAGGACGGCGAGCAGACCAGAGCCGCGGCGAACCCGGGCCGCCCCGCCGCGCAGGTGGAGCCAGCCACGGACGTCGGTCACGGTCCATCCGGCATCAGCCACGTCCCGGGCCACCCAGGCGATGCGAGCCACCGAGCAGCCGCGCAGCCAGTCAACCTCCTGGACGAGCTCTCGGGCCAGCTGGAAGCGGCGGCCGACCACGTTCATCGTCCGGCGTCCGGCGGCCTGCGCCTTGGACTTCTTCGGGGTGGGGGACTTGCCGGCCCCGCTTGCGAGCTTTGTCTCAGGGGGGGGATAAGTATCAGCCGCAGGAGAAGTGCCAGTAGAACCACCCTGCATTGGGGTGCAACGGGCCTCGTCCGAAACAGCCGTCACAACCCCCTGCTCAGCAGCCTTTTCGGCACCCTTCGGCGAGGCCTTCGAGGACGTCTTCGGCCGGGGCCGGCGCACCTTGCGAGACGCCTTTCTGCCGAGCGTCGCCATCAGCTCCCGGCTCGTCTCCGCGATCCCCGTCATGGCCCGCGTGTAGGCGGGCGCGGTGTCGTCCCGCAGCGCCGTGCGGATGCCCAGCGCGACGTCGAACTCCACCGGCACCATCCGCGCGAACTCCGACGCCTGCGCGGCCGCACCCCGGATCCGGGTGCCCCGCACGACGTACGCGAGCAGCCCGGCCTCCCTCAGCATCCCCAGGTGGTACTCCACCGACCGCTCCGACAGCCCGGTACGGCGCATCAGGTACTCGATCCCCGGACGGCACGGGAACAGCTCCGCGAGCTCCTGGGCGACGCGCACCGTCGTCGGCCCGAACGAGCGCGGCCCGTGGGACCGGTGCCGCCGCGGCTCGTACAGCCCGGACCCGGCCACCCAGTGGACCGCCTGCATCCAGGAGTACCCGTCCAGCGCGACCCGGCCCGTCGACATCGACAACCACTGCCTCGCCTCCGGCACATACAGGCTGGCCAGCACGGAGACCACGTCGCCGTGTGCTCTCGAACGCGTGGCGGTCGCTTCCGCCGCGCCCCTCACGGTCGGCCACGCAGGGGCCGACCATAGCGAGATCGCTCACGGAGCGTACGAGCGGACGACGCTCGCGCGAGGCGGATGCGGTGGCCCTCGCCCGAAAGCACGCCAGCACGTAGGCGCGCAAAGCGAACATTTCTGGCCTGTGTGGCCCGCAGCTCTGCGGCGTGGCGCAGAAAGTGCATCACTGGCTAAATCCCCTGTATAGGGGAGCCGTGACCTGGAAATGTGACCTGACCGGAGACCCGGATGGTGGCGGTCCCCAACGAGGGACGCTTATTCTGGGTACAGGTGACTACGCGGACCCTTGGGTCCACGGGCATCACCCCGGCGAGGTCACCTCACCGGAGACACGACTCGGGAGTTGGTAGCTCTGGGCGAGTCGGCTTGAGAAGCCGTTCCTTCCCTGCCAGGAGGGAACGGCTTCAGTCTTTCTACGGGGCTCGGGAAGCGTTCATCATGGTGTCATCCTGTCACCGGCATCGACCAGTCCGTGCTCGGCGAGGGCCGCTGGCCGCTGAGCAACCCACCCGGAGACGACGTTGGTGTCGGTCGAGGTGCGGATGTGGTAGAAGCCTTGGCTCTCGTAATACGCATGCAACCGGGGGTTCGTCGTCCATGCGTCGAGGCGCAACCACTTAGCTCCGCGGTGGGCGGCCTGATCCCCTGCCCAGTCGAGGATGCGAGACCCTAGGCCGGTGCCTGCGTACGCCCGATCGACAGTCAGCTTGTGTACGTAGCAGGCGGGCTCAAGTCTCTCGGCCGGCGTCCAAAGACGTTCGTCAGCATCCTGCTCGAATGCTGGCGAGGATGTGTTCGGCAGGGAAAGGCTTTGCCCACTGGTCGATGCCTTGCGCTCCGAGCCATAGAGACGTGTCCGTCCTGAACTTCAGCAGCCGATGCAGATCAGCCTCTTGAGCAGTCACGATGATCATTCGGCACCCCAGTTGGACCGTGGGCGCTGCTCGAAGTCGTCGGGATCCTTCACTCGTTCATAGACGATTACGTGCCTGTCGCCGGGTACCACGTTGATGGTTACCTGCACAGGCGAATCGTCAGCCGCGAACGTGGTGACTACGTGCTCTGCGACTGGCGTTCCAGGACCCAGTTGAAGCCGTCGAACCTCTTCGGGCGTGGGCATGCGTACGTAGATCTCATCGAGAGCTCTGACGAGCTCTTTCCCCAGCTCAGCGAGTACCTGATTAGTGCCTCGCGCCACGTCGGTAGGCATCATCCACTCGCTTCCTTCGACGAGGGACAACGCTGCGTAGGAGTCGTTGAGGTTGTACGCCTCACCGTCCAGCCGGCGGGTCCGGCGTCGGACGGCGACCAGGTCCGTGGACTTGAGCTGTAGGCGACTTCTTACAGTCGTACTGGCCTCGACGATCGATACTTCGATGTCCTGGGAAGGTCGGCGCTCGTCACCCTCGGACACCAAGAGGTGCGTGTAGATGTCGACCTCTGGAGGCCTGCGGCGGAACTTGCTCTGAGGCCGGTAGACCAGCGGCCGCATCTCGCGTACGAAATACCCCTTCGCCCGACGAGGCACGATCAAGCCCTCGTTGACCAGCAGGGAAAGGCCCTGGCGGACGGTCGATCGTGCGCTGGTCCCGTACTTCTCTCGTAGATCAGCCTCGGTTGGCAGCTTGCCACCCGGAGGCAAGCTGCCATCGGCGATCTGCTCACGCAGGTCGTCAGCGATGCGCTGGTAGATCGGCTTCATGGTTCATATGTACCCCTGGCGAGGGTCATTGTCCAGTCAATGCGCATCACCTATCTGATGCGTAGTGACTAGATATTGAAGCGCCCAGAGGTTCCCGAGAGGGGCTGAAGGAAGCGCCCGTTGGCTTGAGAACTCCACAGAGGTAGAGATTTTCGGGCAGGCACGAGCCGAACCACCCGTCCTCCGAGACGGATCAGGCGGTTCCTCTGCGCTTCGTTCAACCCGACCCAGTCCGCGGGGTTACAGCGGAAGCCATGAACCGAACCACCCGTTCTTCCAGACGAGGTAGCAGACAGCACCCGAAGCACCTTTTCCTATGCCGTCCTCACGGGCGGACAAGTGATCCGAACGCGCGGTGACACAAGGGCGAAGATCGCGGACCCCGGAGGAGTACTGACCGGTTCGAATCCGGTCCGGGGTACTGCTCGCCATCCACACGGCGAGACGCGACGAACCCCCTGGGCGGCAACCCGGGGGGTTCGTCTTCGCAGTCCACCCTCCACAGAAGGGCAACATGCGCATGCACAGGATGACATCCACTCAGGCCCGGCACACACGCCGGGCCGTACTCCAGGCCGCCGTTGACGCCGACGCTCGCTGCGCCGGTATGGACCCCGCCCTCTTCTTCCGCGCCGACGACGAGCCGGACACCGACTGGCACCCCCGCCGAGCCCAGGCGATCCGCCTCTGCACCGGCTGCCCGA
>JOAZ01000055.1 GCA_000720535.1 Streptomyces halstedii | reverse complement strand
AAGGTAGATCTGCACGACTCGCAGGTCTGCCGTGTAGTCCGACTCTTCATCTCGCTGCTCAGTTCCGTGGGCAGATGCAGCCTTCAACTGCACACGACAGTGGCGGGGCGCGGCGGATGACTCTTCGACGGCGCGGCGAAGACCACCACGAGCCGTCACGGCCAGGGTCCGACAAGCCGCCACGGCCAGGGTCCGGCGAGCCGTCACGGCCAGGGTCCCGACACCGGCAGCGCGCCACACACCGCCCCTACACCGCCGCACGCCACCACCGGCCCCGAACCACACACCACCCCCCACACACCACCCCACAACGAAGCGACGACCACCCCCTGGTCGAACCCGCGCCAAACGACGAAACCGGCCTCTACGGGATTGCCGGGGGTGGTGGCGGGCCTCTCTCGGCAAGCGCCGCCGGCTGATCCGGGCGTACCGGCGGATGGCTCCGTACGTGCGCCACGACTACGTCACAGAGCTGTTCGGCGAACCGGCCTGGGAGCACAAACAGACGGTCCGGAAGTACGGCGGCGCCGTCGGCGAAGACGAGCCCGAGGCCGGACTCACCGACGTCGAGCTCACGGTGCGGACGTGGCCGCTGGGCCTGCTGGGCTACCTCGTCACCTGGTGCAACAAGCATGACGAAGTCCTCATGTACTCCCTTACCACCCGCAGCCGCCTCTTCCGTCCCCGGATCTCCGTCGGGCCCTACAGGATCACGCTCGGCAGGACACCGCTGGCCTCTCTGCCCAGCTCCGACCCGGACGGCACCAGGCCGTGGCACGAGCTGGGAGCCCGCCGCTTCAGCTACGCCGAACAGCACTACTTCGGAAACCCCGGCGGCTACCTGGACTGGGTGGTCGGAGTGAGCGACGCGGGTGCTCTCTTGGCTCCTCCGATCGGCTGCGACGGGGACACGTGGGGGGGGGCCGCGTACCGGCGTGTGGCCCGCATCAACTCCGTGCTCATCGTCGGCTCCACGATCGACCTGGACAGCGTGCTTCCCCGCGGCATCGCACCGGACCTCGACACCGTCCGGCTCCTTGAACTTCGCCACCCCGCACGCGTCGCACTGGCCTCCAGGTACTACGCCGCCAGGTCGGCGGGCGAGCGGTGGAAGAACCGAAACAGAGCGTGCGACGGGCAGGAGACGGTGGAGGGCTCATGACCGGAGGACGGCCTGCTGAGACACCGACTGGTCGCGTTGCCGGTGGTGGAACCGGCGCCGCGCTGACCCTGTCCTGTCGGGTATGAGTCACCAACCTCGCGGCCGTCGAGCTGATCGGCGCAGCCTGCGCCTCTTGCACATCGGCATCGTGCTGCCCCTGGTCTTCACCGTCGCGGTCCTGATCGCCGGGTTCGTGTTCTACACCGGGTGGGACCTCCTCGGTGCCCGGGGGCTGAAGAAGCAGCAGAAGATCGATTCCGCGACGCTCTTCGACCTCGTGAAGCTGTCCTTCGGCGTGGTTGCCGGAGCGGGTGGACTGGTCGCCCTGGTCGTCGCCTACCGGCGCCAGCGGGTTGACGAGGACGCAGCGCTGCGCGACACCACCCGCCTGCACAACGAACGCTTCACCACCGCCGTCTCCCAGCTCGGCGACACGTCTCCCACGGTCCGCCTCGGAGGAGTGCACGCCCTCGCCGGCCTCGCCGACGACGCCCCCACCCGCGAGCTCCGCCAGACCTGCATCGACGTCCTGTGCGCGTTCCTCCGCCTGCCCTACACCGCCGAGAGTGACCTGCCGCCAAGCGACTCAGCAGCCCGACACGACTACCTCGCCCTACGCGAAGCCAGGCACACCGTCATCCGTCTCATCCGCGACCACCTCCGGCTGCCGCAGAAGGATCCTCAGTCTTGGCAAGGCCACGACTTCGACTTCACCAGCACCGTGTTCGACGGCGGGGACCTGTCCGAAGCAAAGTTCTCGGGTGGTGTCGTCACCTTCGCCGAGGCAACCTTCTCCGGCGACGGCGTCAACTTCGGTTGGACGGAGTTCTCCGGTGGCATCGTCGACTTCAGCCACGCGAAGTTCTCCGGCGGCACCGTCATCTTCCTCGACGCGAAGTTCTCCGGTGGCATCGTCGACTTCAGCCAAGCGGCGTTCTCCGGCGGCACCGTCATCTTCCGCGACGCGAAGTTCTCCGGCGGCACCGTCATCTTCCGCGACGCGGCGTTCTCCGGCGGCACCATCGACTTCAACAGGGCGCAGTTCACAGGTACCGCCGTCGACTTCAGTTACGGGGTGTTCTCTGCCAGAAGGATCGGCTTCCACCACGCAGCGTTTTCCGGGGGCATGGTCGACTTCAGCAACACGGTTTTCTCCAGTGGCAGGGCCTCCTTCACCAGAGCGAGATTCTCCGGCGCCGCCGTCACATTCCGCGACGCGACGTTCGCCGGGGGCGAGGTCGACTTCCGCAACGTGGAGTTCTCCGGCGGCACCCTCACCTACCTCGGGGCCTCAGGAAGCGCCCCGAGGGGCCTGCTGAGATCACTGGGAACCCCCGTGCCTCCCGGTGTCACTCTGACCGAGGGCTGGTAGCGAGCGCGCGGGACACACCGATCAGTTCCCGGTGTGCTGGCGGGCGGCGGCGAGGAGGCGTTGCGCGGTGCGTTCGCTGACGCCGTAGCGGTGGGCGATGTCAGTGGTGGTGAGGGGTGCCCGGTTGTTCAGTTCGACGATTTCGGTGATGCGGGGGTCGTGGCGGGGGCGGGGTGCGCGGTTGCGGGGGTCTCCGGGCTGTCGGCCGGGGTTGTGGTGGCGTTGGTCTCCGGCCTTGAGGCGGGCTTCCGCGACGTGACGGGCCCACCAGGTGCGGCCGTGGCGTTCGGTGCCGGCGGGGAGGTAGCCGGTGGTCGCGTACGCGCGGACGGTGGAGGCGTCGACGCCCAGAAGGGCCGCGGTCTCCTTGTCGGTGAGAAGGTCCTCGGGGTGGGGGGCTTGGTCGGGGC
>JOAZ01000054.1 GCA_000720535.1 Streptomyces halstedii | reverse complement strand
CACCAAGACCGTGCCGAACGCGGAGCCGGCCGAGCGCGCCGCCGCGGCGCTCCAGATCGTCCTCCCCGTCGGGGTGGGCATCCTGGCCCCCTACCTGGACCCGAGCGCGGGGGCCTACGCCGGGGCCGGGTTCCTGGCCGGAGCGGCGTTCGCCGGCGCCAACTACATGAACCGCCTGGGCCGCTGGGCCCACCAGCTCCCCGGGATCGACATCGCGCGGGCGCACCGCGACACCATGGGCATCTCCACCATCACCACCGGCATGGGACTGGCCCTGGGCCAGCTGGGCGGAGCCGAGGCGTCCGACGCGCTGATGGCCGGCGCCCTTGAGCCGACCACCGTCCCCGGGATCCTGTCCCTGGGCTGGTGGGCCGCGGTCGTCTTCACCGGCTGGCGCCTGCGCCGCGTCTTCGGCCGGCAGAAGATCGAGGTGAAGCAGACGCCGACACCGGTCGGCCCGGCCAACACCGGCGATCTTGCTCCGGTGTCCCTGGCCGACAAGATGATCGCGGCCTGGGGGCGCGTGATCAGCGACCCCAAGAGCGGTCGCCACCGCAACCAGGTCCTGTCCGACGTCGTGATCTACGCGGACCGCTGGGAAGGACGGATCACCGCGGCCCTGGGCGACTCCGTGAACGTGTGGAAGGAGTCCGTCTCCAGCCTCTTCCGCCGCCAGCCCGAGCAGATCGACATGAAGTACGGCGCGCACTCCGGGGAGGCGTTCATCACCGTCTGGTACACCCAGCGCGCGGAGCTGGACCCCTCCACCCTCCAGGGCGCCTGGAAGAGGGTCCGGGCGCGGGTCCTGCCCAAGACGCACCTGGAAGAGGTCGGCCACGACGAGAACACGGGCGGCCAGGTCGCGCGCGTCGTCGCCGACGACGACCTGGACGCGCTGCCCCGAGTCGTCAACGTCGGGGAGCTGGCCGGAGCGCTCCGCCGCTCCATCGACCTCGTCTCCTACGAGCCGGGACGCCGCGACCCGCGGCGCGCGATCATCCGCGTCATGGACCACAACCCCCTGGAAGTCGGCCACGACTTCCAGGGACTGGACTCCCTGAAGGCCACACCGGGCGGCTGGGCCAGCATCGGAAAGATCGTCTCCGGCTTCCCCGCGAAGATCCAGCTCTTCGACCCGAAGCTGGGCGCCCTCCACGTCGTGATCGCCGGTACCACCGGCTCCGGCAAGGGCGGCACCGCGCAGATGATCAGCCTGGCCTACCACGCCAACAAGATGGCCCAGATCTACGGCGACCCCAAGGGCGCGTCCAACCCCGCGATCCCGAAGATGGCCGCCTACAGCGGCCTCACGCAGCAAGGCGCCCTCGGCGCCATGCGGATCTCCTGGTGGGCCCTCCAGCACCGGATCGACGAGGCCGCCCGCCTGGAGCTGAAGAACTTCGAGCCCACCGCGATGCGGCCGTACTGCGCCACGATCCTGGACGAGGCCGCCCAGATGCTCGCCCCGGGCGCACCGAACCGCAAGGAGGCCGTGAAGATCGTCAAGGACGGCGCCTCCCTGACCCGCTCCATGGGCATGCCCTGGGTACTGATCAACCAGACCGTGAACCTGGACCAGCTGGGCGGAGAGCAGGCGATCCGCGCGAACCTCCTGGCCGGCGGCACCTGGATCATCCTGCGCACCGACAGCGACCAGGTGAACCTCGGCGACCTTCCCCCCGGCTTCGAGGGGATCGACCCCTCCCTCATCCCGCCGGTGTGGGTGGAAGAGGACGACGCCCTGGTCTACGACCCGACCGTGGAGGAGTCGGACCCGCGCCGCACCTTCGGCCTCGGCTATGTCGCGGCACCGGGCGGGCGCGCCGGCATGATGCGGATCGACACCCTGGAGGACGCCACCGAGCACATCCGGCCGGAGAGCGTCATGGCCCCGGTCGACGTCCCGTGGTGGGGCGACGAGGCGTACATGGAGGAGCTGGCCCAGACCCCCATCCCCGGCTTCGAGGAGGACGGCGAGGGCGGGACCGACGAAGCGGGGGTCTCGTTCCCTGGCGTCGACCTCCCGAAGCCCAGGGAGCTCACCTCGGAGGAGAAGGTCCTGGCCGCCCTCCGTGACGAGTCCGACCCCATGTACGTCGGCATGCTCGCCGAGGGCGACGACATCGGCCCCGACGACGTCGACTACGTGGAGCGCGGCCAACTGCTGGCCGCCTGCGGGGTGCCGGAGTCGACCTTCGCGAACGTCCTCAACAAGCTGGAGAAGGCGGGAAGGATCCACCGGGTCAAGGAAGGCAAGGTCTCGAAGGTGGCCCTGGGCCCCCGGCCGGAGAAGACCGGCGACGAGGCCGCCTGACCGCCGCCACGGCACATCGGCCACCACCGCACAGCACCACGCGCCCTCCGGACAACCCATCGCCGGTGAGGCGCCACCCACCATCCAGGAGGGGCCCGCCGCCGACGGGCCCCTCCCGTGCGTACCGGCTGCTTCGCCCTCCGGAACTCCGAAGGGCGCGCCCTCGACCTCCCCAGGCACCGGGCGCGCCCTCTCACCCCTGCACCGAGGAGTGATCGTCATGGTCCCTGCCCCACGGCCCTCGAAGCACACCGGCCGACCCCGCCCGATCCTGCCCGGCCCACGCCACCCGCTCCCGCCCCACCTGCCCGGCCCCCGGAGCAGTTGATGGCCGACCAGGACCTGGTCGACGTCGACCCCGGCGACGGCTCGCTGCCCATCTTCCGGTGGAAGCAGGCCGGACGGGCCCAGCTCGCGACCCGCCGCCAGCTGCGGGACCTGGGGCTGCGCCCCGGCGGCCAGGAGCCCGTCGCCCGGCTCGAATGCCGGGGCGGCAAACGCTTCGCGTGGCTGTACCGCATCGACCTGGCGGTGCCGAAGCTCGCGATGACCCTCGCGAAGGAAGCCGCCCTCGACAAGGCGATGGCCGCGCGTCAGACCCATGACCGACACCACCGACGAGACGATTCGCTACACCGCCGACGTCGTCCTGCTCGCCGCCGACCACGTCCTGCTGATCGAGCGGGGCTGGGACCCCTACAAGAACTCCTGGGCTCTGCCCGGCGGTCACGTCGATAGCGGGGAGACCAGCCTGGCCCGCCGACATCCTCACGGCCGCCGCGGCCCCGCTGACGTGACCGCCCGGCCCCGGCCCAGCTGCCCGCGCTGCCACGGCGAGGGCGGCTGGTGGATCGGCGGCGCCTTCCCCGAGATGGAGGCATGCGGCTGCTGGTCCGACCGGCGCGAGATCCCCATCCGGCTCCTACCTGTCCCGGGCTGGGACGAGCCGCCCTTCTGAACACCGCCGTCCCCGTCCGGAGCGCGTCCGCGCCTCGGCCGGGATCGTGAAGCTCGCCGTCCAGCAGATCGAGGACGAACTCGGCGGTCCGATCGACGCCGAGCTCCTCGCCGAAACGCTGCGCGAGCTGTTCGACGAGGCCGACCCCAAGGGCGGCGTCCTCGGCTCGCTCAACCAGCTCCTCACGATGGCCTCCCGCGCCGCCGCGCTCACCCCGCTGGACGGCGAGGACCCCGAGTCTGCGGCCTGCGCGATCGAAGAGGCCACTGCCTGCATCTGCGACTCGGCCGGGCTCTGCCTGCACCTGGCCACCTCCACCCTCCATCCGCAAGGAGAACGAGCATGAAGACCATCGTCACCGGCACCATGCAGCCGCTCGACACAACCATTCCCGACCCGGCGCTCATCGTGATGATCGGGGCGTCCGGAAGCGGAAAGACCACGCTCGCGAGGAGCTGGCCCGCCACCCAGGTCCTGGAGCTCGACGCCTTCCGGGCGATGGTCTGCGACCAGGCCGGCGACCAGGGCGCGACCGAGGCCGCGGTCACCGTCATGCACGCCGCCCTCAAGGCCCGCATGGCCCGCCGGCTCACCACGGTCATCAGCGACACGAACACCGACCCCCGCGTCCGCAAGAGCCTGATCGACGCCGCCCGCGCCCACGGCGTTCCCGTCGTCGCGCTGCTCGTGGCGACCCCGGCCGACGTCTGCGTACGGCGCCAGGCCGTCCGCGAACCGGACCGCGCCGTGCCCGAGGACGTCGTACGCCGCCAGCACGCCGTCGCCGTCGCCGCCTTCCCGAACCTGCGCGGCGAGGGCTTCGACCACGTCGTCCTCGCCGACAACATCCACCGCCTGGAGCCGCTCCTGAAGCGGGCCAGCGACACCCGCCGCCGCGACATGGGCTGGGACGGCGGCAACGGCCTCGGCCCCCTGCTCCTGGTCCGCCGCGTCTTCGGCGACGACGTGCTGCCGCTGTGGACCTGGCGCGACGGCAGCGACCTGGCGGGCGGCGACCGCGTCGGCGAGATCCGCCTCGGCAAGGACCGGCTCGTGCTCGCCCTGCGCATGAACGTCGACGACGAGGGCGACTTCGGTTTCGACCTGCTCGTGTGCTGCCCGTACGACGACGAGTGCGACGCGCGCGCCTGGCAGCCCGTGCACTCGGTGACCGACCTGCTGGTCGCGCACACCAGCGGCCGGCCGCACCCGGACACGGTGTGCACCGTCCACGGCCCGAACACCGACGAGGACCAGGAGGACGACCCCGAGGGCCGCGCCGACCTGGAGGAGC
>JOAZ01000053.1 GCA_000720535.1 Streptomyces halstedii | reverse complement strand
GTCTAGGGCATAGGGATAGGGGAGGAGGACGGCTCGGTAGGAGGTGGTCTCCGACCTCGCGGCCAGCTTCCAGGCCACGACGGCCCAGTAGTAGGCGATGGCTGGCATGCCATGTCGTCTGGCGGCGGTCAGTCCGAGCACGGCGACGGTGACCGGCAGGGTCACCAGAAGGGTGAGGGGCTGGTAGACGGCGATGAACGCCTCTGCCAGCAGAATCCCGGCCGCGATGAACGTCGTTTGCTGGGACAGGGCCAGAAAGCCGAAGCTGCGGCGGGTACGGAACCCTTCGACGCGCAGCGCGTTCGGTACCTCGTGGACGGTCATGTTGTCCCTCCGTCTCCCATCTCGGATGCGGCGCGCTGGACGGTGTCGTTCACGCCGTCCATAACTTGGAGTGCGAGGCCGACGCCTGGTACGGCGCCGACACCGGCCCCTGCCCCTTGGGCCGCTGACGCGGCGTCGATCCCGGTTCCTTGGCCGGGCAGCGAGGCGTTTCCGCCTTGAGGGTTTCCTTCTGTGCTGCCGCTGGACTGTGGGCCCATCGACTGCTCGACGTAGCGAGCCTGCTCGACTGGGCTTGGGGAGCTGTCGTCCTGGCTCGACGGCCCGTCACCGGACGAGCCGCCACTGGACGAGCCGCCACCGGAGGGTGCGTCGGAGCCGCCCATCGCCTTGCCACCGACGTTGGCGACCGCTCCGATCGCACCTCCGGCGGACATGGCGCCGCCGAATTCCGCACCGAACGAGCTGAAGGTCTTGGCCAGAGAGGCCGGGGCAAGCACGGCAAGAATGAGAGTGGTTAGCCCGCGCAGCCATTCGATGAGCGAGTTCGAGTTTCCCATTTCTGCGAAACCCACGCAGATAATGACGCCGACGATCGGTTTGTAGGCAATGACCATGAGGATCGACGTGATGAGTCTCGGTGCCCAGCTCTGGGTGGCCTTGCCTCCAAGGAGCCCCCCTCCGGCGATCGGCAGGAGCGAGCACTGAATCGGGATGATCGACTGGCGCAGGAAAATAAGGATGAGCTGCATGAACCCGACGAGAAGGAGGACGAGGGCGGCGCCCCCGAGCAGAATCGGGTTGTAGACGGCAACCGGCAGCATGGTGGCGATGACCCGCTCGATTCCTTCGCCATCGCCGAAGGTGACTTTGACGAATCCTGCCGTCATCACGTCGCCGGCCTTCAACAAGGCAGCCACGATCGTGAGTCCGATGCCGGACAGCAGGGAGTTCAGCACGTAGCCGCGGGCGATTTCACCCCAGTATTTCTGCTGGCCTGTGACCGCCGCCTTCCCCAACTGCCACATCACGCCGAACGCCGCGATCACCCATCCCAGCCAGACCAGCATCCCGCCGAGTGATGCATCGCGCGTGAAAAGCCCTGTGTCGGCGAGGTTCAGACTTGGCCCCATCAGCGATACGGTGAGCGCGACTCGCAGCTGCCACTTCGCCGCGTCGATCCCGGAGCGGATGAGGTCGCCGATGACGGAGTCCCAGATGGACTGCCACCAGTCCTCCATTTTCTCTTCGACCTTGTCCCCGGCCTTCTTGCAGACGTTCCCACCTGCCACGATGTCGGCGCCGGCCTTGAGGATCGACCCCATCGTGGTGTTGGTGGTTGCGCCTTCGCAGGCGTATTCGGTGATCTTGCTGAC
Organism: Streptomyces halstedii; assembly: GCA_000720535.1. Classification (GTDB taxonomy): domain Bacteria; phylum Actinomycetota; class Actinomycetes; order Streptomycetales; family Streptomycetaceae; genus Streptomyces; species Streptomyces halstedii. The sequence continues at coordinate 9,854 of JOAZ01000053.1, read as the reverse complement.
CGGGCCGGGGGTGTCGCGCGCGAAGGCCGACGGGGCCAGCACGCCGAGGAGCGCGATGAGGAACAGCAGCGGGGCCGCTGTCTTTTTCACGACGCCGCCCGGATTGCTGTCCAGCCCCCGCTGTTGAAGGCCGGATCGCCCGGTGCGGCGATCGGCGGACTCTGGTCCCGCCCGTGGCGGCGCAGCGTGTCCTCTGTCGAGGCAGCGGACAGCCGCCAGTCAGTACCGTCCCACTCCGCGGCTACGAGTGTGCAGGTGTACGCGCCTTCCTCCGTCTCCATTTCCCCCTTCCGCGTCGTCACGCGGGAGAGCAGCCACACGGCGGCCTCGGAGGGGGACGCCTGGATCACCTGGAATCCGACGACGTGGTTGCGGGCGTATGCGCCGGGCGGCGGGGCGCCATCTTCGGGCAGGCCCATCGACCGGCGCATCTTCGCGTCGCTCTCGGCCCCGGCCTGCTCGATCTTGGTCTTGTTGTCCTCGGTCCGGTCTGCGGCGATCAGGTACGACGCATACACGCCGAGCTGCACGTCGACATGGCTGTGGGCCGCCGTCACCTCGGTGGTGTTGGCGGCGGCAAGCATGCCCACGGCCCCCTCGGTGGTGTGGGGAAAGCCGACCTCGTTGCCCTGTTCGTCGGTCCGGGCACCCCGGGGTAGCACTGCCCAGCGTTCCGGTTCGCTCCAGTCACCTGGCGCCTCGTAGTACGTCGAAGCGGGACTCGGCATCTCGGTCGCCGTAGCCGGACTGCCCGACGTTGATGGTGTCGATTCGCCACTCAGCATGGCGTAGCCGGTTAAGACGAGCAGCACTGCGGCGACCCCGCCGGTACTCCACTTCAGAAGGCTGGGTAGTCGGTGTCGGTAGGTCACTTCGCCACACCGTTCACGACGGCGATCAGCGACCCGGCGAGAGCCACTGCTGCGATCCCTCCGCCCATCCACCTGAACGGTTCCGAAGCGTTCCCTTCCCGACCTTTGTTGATCATGGCCAGTTTGTAGCCGCCGACGCCTACTCCGACGCCACCCGAGATCACCAAAATCCAGAGGCCGTATCCGAATAGTCGCTGCACCACGCCGCCCATGCCGGGGATCGGCGTAGGCACGGCCGGCGGCAGCAGCGGGGGCGGGTCGTCCGCCGCGAGGTGCACGAGGTCGATCCAGCGCACGGTTCAGTTCCCTTCGAGTTCGAGGTGGCGGCGCAGCTTCGCGGCCGCAGCGACCACGTCCTGGTGGTCCATGGACTCGCTCGGGTCGCCCACGGTCCTGAGGACAGGTAGGTACGGGACCTGCGCAGCGCCCGCCAGACGGCCGCCGAGGGCGCGGATCCGGTAGCGAGCGGCCGGTGGTGGTCCGGCCGGTGCGTCAGCCACCGTGATCAGGTAGGGCCGGGGGAGGTCGGCGGGCCAGATCCGGAGCAGTTGCTCCACGCGCACCATGCCGTACACCGTGCTGTCCGCCACGATCACGGGCAGCGCTCCACGGTGAGCATTGCGACGTCGCACCCGTGGGCAGCGATCAGCACGTACCGCAGACCGTGCACGGTCGTTTCGGAACTCAGCTCGGTCGTCACGAAACCCTCCCCACTCTCACGCGTTCACATTGAGTAACTGATGGGCCATCGAGAGCAGAGCTATCTGGCCCCGAAGCCGACATTGAGACAACGGCTGGCGAGCTGATCAGGCACGCTCCAATGCCGAGCAACTCAAACCTGCCTTCACTCTGTAGCGACGGAGCGTGAGTTGAACACCATCGTCAAGGGAGCTCTGCTCACCATCACCGGGGCGATGGTCGTGGTCCTGGTCCTGGTCGCGGGTCTGCTCAGCACCGAGGCCGACACGACCGACGACCAGGGCGGCGGCCTGCACGGCGTCCCTCAGGAGTACGCCCCCTGGATCCGCAGGGCGGTCGCCGCCTGCCAGCACTCCGAGCTCGCGCCGGCCCTGATGGCCGCACAAATCAAGCAGGAGAGTGGATTCCGCGCGGAGGCCGGCTCGCACGCCGGGGCTCAAGGCCCTGCCCAGTTCGTTCCGGGTACGTGGGCCGTCTGGGGACGTGACTCCGATGGCAACGGGCGAGCCGACCCACACGACGTCGGCGACGCCGTCATCGCCCAGGGCCGCTTCATGTGCTCTCTTCTGGGGAGCGCGAAGACGTCCGGCTTCCGCGACGACCCCCGGCGGCTGGCCCTGGCCGGGTACAACGCTGGCTGGGGCGCCGTTCAACGGTTCGGCGGCGTCCCGCCACTCACGTTCGCGAACGGCGAGACCTACAACTACGTCCGGATCATCATGGCGTCGATGAAGAAGTACGCGACCACGCCAGACGCGCTGAGCGTCGCGGGCAGCGGCACCGGGCCGGACGCGCTGCGACGGGCAGCCCGGTACATCGGCACCCCGTACAGCTACGGCGGAGGAACACCGAAGGGGCCCGGCCTAGGATTCTGTGACCGAGCCAACGGATACGCGGGCGGGCGCTGCGTGGCGAGTTCGACAACAGGCTTCGACTGCTCATCGCTGGTGCAGTACGGCTACTGGCCAACGGTTCAGTTACCACGCACCGCGGCCGCGCAATACAACGCCACCTCTCGCCGGCCCGTCGCCCGCGGCGCCCTGAAGCCAGGCGATCTCGTGTTCTGGTCCAACCGATCCGGGGCTATCTATCACGTCGGCCTCTATGCGGGGCAATCGCGAATCCTGCACGCCCCGAAAACGGGCCGCGACATCAGGGTGGAACCGATCGACACCGCTATGCCTGCCGCTGACTATCACGGTGCTACCCGACCGTAAACCCGTTGCTTGTCAGGGACGGCTGGCAACACCGAAGCCTGACCACTGCGTCAGCCAAGGCTTCCTCTGTCTGCCGTGCCCAAGCACTGCGGCTCAGCAGGCATGATGCCGGGTATGGACGCACAGAAGATTACGCGAAGGCCGGAGCGGCTGGCTGGTCGGACGCGGAGCTGAGCCAGCTCGGAGCCGACAAGCCCGAGCCGCCCCGAAGGGGAGGCCGAGGGGCGCGATCAACATCGACGGCCCGCAGCAACCAGGCCGCCACCGGGGCCCCCGCAGAGTCTCCCGTCAACGTCTGACAGTTCCTCTCACCCCCTCCGTTCGGCGGTCCAGAACGGGTCGTTGAACGGGGCGTATGCATGACTTCAATGCCGATCAGTTACGCCAACCGCGGTCGATGATCTGCACGCAGGCAGTGCGCGACGAACCTTCGTAGCGAGCGCACAGTTTCCCGTCTTTCATCATGCGGCCTGGGACGGTTGAGGCAACTAGCTCACCGTCGCGGCGGCGGGCGGTGACTGTGTAGGTGAGCCCGTCGGGTTCGGTGATGTGCACTGTGGCCTGCGTACGGTTCCGGGGCGGGTTGGTCCACGAAGTCCACACCTTGCCAGGGTTGGGGCTGCCCGAATCTCCGGTGGTGGAGATGCAGATCTGAGGCCCAGAGAAGTGATGCGTGCAGGCGGAGGCCGCAGCGACGGCCGGCGTCTCCATGGAGGTGATCAAAGCGGTGGCTGTAGCGGCCACGGCCAGGGCGCGGAGGGGTCGGTTCATGCATAGGTCAACGACGTATCCATAAAGAGGTGGCGGTTCAGTAACCGTCCTGATCGGTGCCGTAGGGGCGCCCATACGCTCGTCGACGGAAAGCCACACGTTGCTGATCCGAATCCAGGCCTGGGCAACGGGTGCGGGCAGCCTGGACGATAGACGTCATGTTGCGGTCCCCTGGTCTGCGCCGTAGGCGGTGCAGTAAAGGTCGCGGAAAGCGGCGACCAAATTGGCGATGGTGTGCCAGTACGTATATGCGTAGCGGTGGTCTGTCCCCGCGCTGGGGCGCACGGGTACGTCCAGGTTCCGGTCGACGATCCGGTAGAGCGCGCGGATGGCAACGCCGCCTTCTTCGTCGTCTGCCCCGTAGTCATAGTCCATGAACCGGAGCAGGTGCTGGACGAGCGCGTCGGTCCCGGCGTCGATAACGCTGCGGGGCGGAAGTTCGACGCGGCGGGATAGGGCGTGGTCGATGTCCTGCTGGACGATGCCGAGGTCCGGTGGCCTGGTCTCGGCCTCTCCGACTGGTCGGCTCATCGCTCTGCTCCTTCGTGTCCCCTAGGGCCTCGGTCTAGTCCCCGGTGGACAGGCTCGCGCAGACCTGTTCGGCATTTCCACCCCCGTTCTGGCATCGAGTTCACCTCGGTGCCAGAGCCCCGGCATCGCCTTTTCCCCGTCGTTCCACCGGTTCGCCCTCGCCCTCACTGGGGGGCCCGAATTGCGGGAAGAATAGGCGGTGTTGGGGATCTACCGTCGGTGCGGTGACGTGACGACACGATGAGGGGTACGCCCATGACGACGTTGTTCCGTCTGCTCATTGATGAGCAGGAGCTCAAGGAACCGCGAGCGTTCCGTCTGCGGTTCGCCGAGCAGGCCCGGCTGTTGGCGGAGCGGGACGGGGACGTACGTCTGGCGACGCTGGAGCCGGCGGAGTCAACGATCGAGGCTTGGTACTACGGGCAGCGACGTCCGAACCGCGACGCCCGCAGGGTCCTGGTCGCCTGGCTCGGGTACAGCATCGACCGTTTATGGGGCCCTGCCCCCGAAACCATCGTCGCGTTCCAAGGCGGCCTCTCGGACTGCGGAGAGGCCGAACTGCACGAGATGAGAAGAGGTGCCGAAGTGGCAGCACGCCGAGCACGGGATTTCGCAATGGGCGCTGAGCAAGGACAACTGGGTGACGAGACGCTCGGGTATCTCCAGGACGAGGTCCGCAGGATCGCGGAGGCGTATCCGAAGCAGCCTCTGCCGATGATCTTCGACGATCTGGCCGCCGCGCAAAGCGACGCCTTCCGGCTGATCGAGGGTGGTCGAGCACGCCCCGCCCAACTGCGGCAGCTCCACGTCCTGGCGGCGCTGCTCTCTTGGCATATGGCCAAGGCTTGCCACGACCTCGGTGATCCGGTCTCCGCGATGATGCACGCTCGGGCGGCCGGCGTCAGCGCCGAGCAAGCCGAGCACCCTACCCTCGGCGCACTCGTTGACGGGCTGAAAAGCCTCATCTCGTACTGGTCCGGCCGGGGCGCGGACGCGCTCTTCTACGCCAGGAAGGGCGCGACGGAGCACCCCCAGGTCCACGGGACGGTAAGCGTGTGGCTTCCCAGTCTGGAGGCCCGAGCCGCAGCTCTCCTCGGTGACAGCGCCACAGCATCAGCCGGTATCGAGCAGGCCGCCCGCAAGCGCGACCTTGTGGAGCCGGACGACCTGGACGAGATCGGCGGGCTGCTCACCTTCCCCGTCGAGAAGGAGCTGTACTACCGGATCGAGACCGAGGTACTGCTCGGGCCCGACGCGCATAGCGTGACTACCAGCACGGACGCGGAGCGTGCGGTGGCCGCGTTCAACGACCGCAGCGCCCGGCACTGGGCGTTCGGCGACGAAGCCGGAGCCCGCTGCAACCTCGCCATGGTCCGCCTCCACGACGACGAGCTCGAAGGCGCCTCTGACGCTCTGCGGCCGGTTCTCGATCTGCCGCCCATCCAGCGCAACCGCGGCATCGTCATCTCCGCCCAGCGTGTCCAGCGCGCTCTCACCCTCAGCACCGTTCGCACGGCAGTCCTCGCCCAGGAACTCCGTGAGGAGATCGCCCAGTTCTCCCCGTCCACTCCCCCGCATGCGCTGCCGAGCTGACCGTAGAGTCCTGCCATGTATCCGATCAGCCGCCACGGCCGGCGCCTTCATCTACGTGAACTCCGCCACGATGACACGGACGGGGTGTTCGCGATCTACGGCGACGCCCGCGCGACCGAGCACCTGTCCTTCGAGCCGCGCAGCCGGGACGACGTCGAAGCGATCATCGCCCGCTCGATCACGTCCGCGACGATGGATCCGCGTCAGGAGTACGCCCTGGCCGTCGCGGAGGGCGGCACGGGACGGCTGATCGGGTTTGGACGTCTCGCCCTTGACCCACACCAGCCCCGGGCGGCCACCTTCGGCTTCGCCCTTCGCCCCGATACCTTGGCCTTTGATGACCTCACTCTGCATCGGGTGTGGGGCGCCCGCTCCCCGCGCAATGTTGCCTCTGCACGAACGTTGGAGCGAGCCGGACTCTCTGAGGAGGGTTACATCCGCGAGCACGTCCAGCGCGGTGGCCGGTGGCGGGACTCGGTGACTCACTCGATCCTGGACCACGAGTACGCGGCCTCCTTGCTGCCCGACGCAGAGACCCACTGATCTCAAGCCCAGCACAACAGGTGCGGGCCGCCCGGAGAGGACGGCCCGCACCTGCGTCGAAGCCTACTGGGCTCGGCGGTCGCGCTGCCGGCAGATCTTCTTCGTGGTCGGCTCGGAAGCCTTGCGCTGTCCGGGGAGGGTAGAAACGGCGCGCTCATTGTCGCGGTTCATATCGTGGTCCCTTCGAGGGGTCTTGACGGGTTGTCGAGGTGGGTACCGACCACCATCCGACACAGGAAACATTACAGCAATAGTCAACATTCGGGCGGGAGCAGACGCGCGTTTTGCCGATGTCCGTTCTCCGTCAAGGTGGCGAATCGGCTGGGGCTCCGGCACGGGCAAGCGTTACGGGTGTGCGTGAGAGTTCTTGTCCGGGTGGATGCGACGGAGGGCATCCCGCAGTCGTCGTCCGTCTCCGGTGTCCGGGGCCTTGACCCGCTCGGGATCCATGGCGACGAGCCTGGCGAGGGGACCGTCCACGTCGTGGCCACGCAGGTGCGCGACGTGCAGCCGATACAGGGCCTTGTAGAGCGCTTGCGAGATGCCGGGGGCGGATGCGACCACGAACGGAGCGAACGCCGCGAGCAGTTCCGCCGCCGGGTCGGCGACCCGGCGGCGATACGCCTTCTGTCGGCACCGCGCATCGCAGTACGCAGAATCCGCACGCCCAGACGTAACGAGCCGGTCGCAGGCGCCGCAGGGGCGGCCGGAACCGCGACCGCCGTTACGTTTCCGCGTGAGGGATGTCCGGCACGCCCGCGAACACGTCACGCCGTCCAGCAGCTTCTCCGCGCGCCGGACGACCACGAGCCCGCAGCTGACGCACGGCTGTGGCGGGAGGAGCGGTCCCCGGCCGACCACGCCGAACCAGCACGCGGAGCCTCTGCGTCGAGCAGTGTCCGGGCGGGACAGGCCTGCGACCGGATCGGGAGCCCCCGCGCGGTAACAGTGCTCACAGATCAAGAACTGAGTGCCGTGGGCACGCCCCACGACGCCGGTGACGAGGTACGCCACCCCGGAAGCCAGGTCGGTCGCGCACATCGGGCACGGGCGAGGACCCTCACGTGTAGCCATAACGGGAGTAACGAGCCGCACCGTTTAGCTGTAACGCTCACTCGTGCCGGAGCCCCAGCCGATTCGCCATCATCAGCGAGAACGGACGCTGTTGGCAGCGTCTCCGTCGAGCGTGTTGATCAGCCCGCCAGTGTTCCATGCAGGGGCATCCACCTTTCCTTGACCGGTTCGAGGGCCTGTTGCTGGCACAGGTCGCTTGCCGGCCCCGCCCTGTTCGAGTTGAGGGGAAACGCCATCGAGCGACCACCACCTGCTGATGGGACATCAACCACAACACGCCAGCCAACAGTCGGCAGTTGAAATGGGCCGGGTCGCAGTGGCCACAGAAGCACAACGCGCCCCAGCCACGCCTTACTGCTGACGTCGTCAGCCCCGGATCACGGATGTTTCGGAGAGAGGCGTAGCCCGGCAGACCCGAGGACCGGAGCGCTTGCGCGAGGACCGCAGGGCGGCCCCAACGGTCCGTTGGTGGAGAACTACCTTTGATGCATAGAGAGGGCGCAACCCCCGCAAGCGCCTGACCTGCGGAAACGATCATTTCATCGGCATCCTGGGATGCCGATATCGGCATCCCAGGATGCCGATACATGACCTTAAGGGTCATGTCGTCTGGGGTCATTGAAGGAACTCAGGGGTTCCTTCAATGACCCCTGCCGACATGTCGCCAATGGCCATCGAAGGAACCTCTGGATTCCCTCGCTTACCACAGGCGACATGTCGCCAGTGGTCACTGAAGGAATCGCCGGGTTCCCTCGCCTACCACAGGCGACATGTCGCCTGTGGTAATCTTCCAGTGTCAGGGAAAAGCCCAGGTCAGGGGACGTAAGTGCGAGAGCAGCGCGGCCGAGAGCTGGTCAACACAGCGACCGGTGAGGTCCATGAGCTGTGGGAACACGAGAAGGGGAACAACGACCAGCGACGGCCCTACAACTTCGGCGGCAGGCACGGCCAGTTCTCGTTTGAAGGCGTGCTCGCCATGCTGCATGCCGACTCCGGCATTACAGGCGACGCCTTCCGCGTCTTCTGGTACTGCGGGGTCATGACGTACAAGAAGGGTGGAGCCACTGCCAAGGAGGCGGCGGAGCACCTCGGGCTGACCCCGCAGGCGACGAGAAGGATCGCCAAGGAGCTTGCCGAGAACAAGATCTTTCTGGTCGCTGATCGGATCGGGCGCACAATCAAGTACAAGGCGAGCCCGCACATCGTGTCCAGTCTCAGCGGCGTGGAACAGTCCGAAGAAGCAGCCGCGTACCATCTTCCGACTCTGCCGGGCCGTCGCACCGGCGCGAAGCGAAGGGCGTGACCATGCCAGCTACCAGCTCGTACCCCGAACTCGAAGCTTTGCAGGCGCGCATAAGCTCGCTCTCCCACCTGAAGCAGAACCTTGTGATGACGTATGCGATCTTGGGAGGCCTGGAGCACAGCGTCGAGCGTACGGCGGCCACCCTTGCCGGTCTCATGGGCGTGCCCGCGCCGCACTTCAGCCGTGCGCGGCGCGAGCTGGAGAAGGACGGATGGTTGGAGTACACGCACCACGAGGGTCAGGTCCGGTTCTACCGGCTCGGGGAGATGGCCACTGGCCGCGAGGTCGTCGTCACCCGCGGGGGCGGGGAGGGGTTAACCCCTCCCCGCCCCCGCCGGTTTGTGGGGGCCGAGGAGGGGCCTTCAGGTGATCGACATCTTCTCGGAGACAATGTCGGCCTTGGTCAGGCGACCGTGCGGGATCGCAGCCACTTCAGATTCGTGTGGGCCGTGTGCAGCCCCCCGGGAAGGTCTGTGCATAGAATGCCTGGCATGTCGCGCTTCCTCTGGAAGGGCTGACGGGTGGGACCAGTGGGTACCGCCGTCTCTTCTGGAGACGGACCGCTGGTCCCTACGCATGTCAGGGGGCTCGCCGCGGCCCGACGATGGCGTTGGATGCGCGTGCCGCCGATCGGGGCCGGCCGTCGCCGGAGGGTGGACGGCAACCGTCGATGCGGCCATCCGGTTTTACGGGGTGATGGTCAGCTGGGCGGCGCCGGGAGCGGGTGCGCGGCGGCGGGTGGGCAGGCAGTGGGCGGCGCGGTCGACTCCGGCGAGAAGGTCGGGGACGGGGATCCCGTAGTGGGCGGACAGCCGGTCGACGTCGGGGAGTGACCAGCCGGCGGTTCCGGACTGTTTGCGGCTGACCTGGGCCTGGCTGATGCCGAGTCCGGCGGCGAGGTCGGCCTGGCGCTCGCCGGTCAGGCGCATCAGGACGGTGATGGTGAGCCGTAATGTGGCCTCTGTACTGGACATATGCGCTCTCCGTATCAGGTATGCGTCTCAGGGTGACAGGTCTGGTTACGCCGTACGGTCCGAACGGCGCGGCTCGGTGACCGCTGGTGCGACGGGAGCCAGCCCGGCCCGCTCGGCGGTCAGGCGGTGCAGGGCCCTCGCCCTGGCGGCATCGCTGGAGCGTGCCTGCTGTTGACCGGTGGACTTGTTCCGGAGAGCCATCGCCTGGTGGCCGTCGAACAGTTCCTGCGGCTCGCGGGCCTGCTCCCGGATCTGCCGTTCCACCGCACCCTGGATC
>JOAZ01000052.1 GCA_000720535.1 Streptomyces halstedii | reverse complement strand
ATGGTGGTGTGGGGAGTTCGGAGCCGTCAGGGTAGGTGCCGGTGAGCGGCAGGGTACGTAGCTGGGCCACTTGGGCGGTGGTGAGCTTGATCTCCCGTGTGGCGTACGGCGCGGTAATGGGCCTGCGGACGAAGTTGTTGCCGGGCATGTTGTGGCGCACGCGTCCGGCCGCCCGGATGGCGGGCAGTCCGGCTTTGGCGGGCAGGTCTTCGTGGAAGGGCATCTTGTCGGGCGGGCCGCCGTCCGCATCCTGCCCCCACCAGTAGCGCTTGCCGTCGTCGCCGATGCGGGCGCGCACCCAGCCGACTACTTCGCCGGGTTCGTGGACGTTTCCGTCCTGGTCTACGACGGCGTGCTCAACGACGGTGCCGTGGCCGGCTTCCGTGTCCAGGTCGCGCAGGCGCCGGGAGTAGGGATAGCGCAGGTGGATGCCAGCGGGCGTGGAGGCCTTGGCTGCGTCGGACTCGTTCTGTCGGCGCCTTTCCAGCTCGGCGGGGTCTGTCAGGGGAGCGTCAGGTTGACCGGGGTGGTAGATCTCCGTCCGGTGCCAGATCTTGGTTCCGCCTGCCTCGCCGGCCACCAGGGCGAGACCGCCTTGGAGGCCGATGAGCCGCCCTGGTCCCTCGGGGGTGATCACGGCGGGTTCGGTGTCCGCCGTAGTCGAGGGTGCCGCCTCCTGCTGCTCCTCGGCCACATCCCGGTGATCGTCGGACAGCCGGGAGCTGTCGTCCGAAGTGCTCGAATCGGCGTCGGCGGTGGGTGTGCGGTCGGCAGCAGCCCTGGCCTTTTTGGCCGCTTTCGCCGCATGCCTCTCCGTCTCGGCGGCGGCCTTCTTCTCTTCTGCGGCCGCCTCTGCCTGAGTGTCACGTTCAGCGAGAATCATTGCCTGGTGGATGCCTGGGCTGTCCTCGATGCCGCGGTCCCGGTCGCACGCGGCCCTGATGTCAGCGATCACCCGGTCCAACCGGTGTCCTTCGGCTGATCGCCACTTGCGGGATGGGGGCCAGACGAACGGCGTGGCGGACTTACCTCGCAGTGCTTCTTCCAGCTTGCTGGCGAAGGCCTCGGCGGGCTCTCGTCCTTCGGTGTCCCAGGAAGCGATACGGCTGTACTCACCGATCTTGATTCGCAGACCGGTGCTGGCGGGGACCACTTCCCACCGGTGGGCGGCCTTCCGCGACGTCCGCTCAACCAGTACGTAGCCAGGTGTCTCGGACAGGTGGATGCGCTGCCCGCTGCGGCCTTCCGCGACAGACTTGACCCGCCAGTCTTTCGATTGCAGCCACATTTGCCGGATGGCCTCGACCTCCGGGTCGGTGGCCGTGTCTTCGGCTTCGCCGGAGGCCGCGCTCGGCAGTCCAGCCATGTGCGGTTCGGGCGGCGGGGCGCTTTCCTTGTCCGCCGTATTGTCACCGGACGATGGTTCCTGTCGGCTGGCGCGGGCGCTGAGGTCGGCGGCCACCTGGTCCAGGATCTCGCCCTGGGTAGCTTCTTCTGCCGGTAGGGCGTAGGCGGTGGCCCAGTCCGGCAAGTCGTCGAGGGGGGCTGTCATCCAGTGCTCGGTGAACCAGGTCTCCGCCCAGGCGTGGAGGGCTTCGGTGAAGGGGGCCTGTCCGAGGTATCGCGCCTGGTTAGTAAGAGGTTCATCGGCGTCTGCGGCGGCCGTGATGGCGATGATGGCCGCCTGCCTCAGCTCGGGGTCGGACAGGGTCAGTTCGGTCTTCTGGGGAGTGGCTGACCAGGAGGATAGAAGCTCATCGAGCATGGTCTCGTCGGCCGCCTGGGCGGTCCCGCCAAGGAGGTGTGCCATCGCCTGAGCATCGTGAAGAGCCATCTCCTGGACGGTCATCTCCCGGCCCGGCATGTCGGTCTCAGCGGCCGGGGCGGGCACGGGTTGTGCACGGTCCCGCTCCTGCGGTTCGTCGTGGCCCGTTGTGTGGATCGTGTCGGCTCGGTGGTCTTCCTCCGGGGGCCGACCGGGAGCCGGCGGTGTGCCCTGCGTGTAGTCGTCCGGCTGCTTGGCTTGCGGGGCGCTGGGCTTTTCGGGCTCAGGGCTACTCGCGCTCGTCGCGGTGGCTGTCGTGCCCTCGGTGGTGTCGGCCGGTGCGCTCGTGTCGGACTCGGCTGACCTGGCGGTCCGCGGCTCCTGGTCGACGTTCGGGTTCGTCGCCTGTTCCTGGATGGCGTGCTCGTCGGTAATGTGGGTGCGGAGCTCTGCGGCCTTTTCGGTGAGTTCCTCCAGCTCTTCGACATCGCGCTGGTGGGCGGACTCACCTGCGGTGGCAACCGTGTCGGCGAGGGTGGCTTTCTTTTCGTTGATGATGACGAGCTGGGAGAGGAACCTCTCCTCGCGCTCCTTGGAGCGGGCCTGGATGCGGTACGGGTTGTCCTCGTAGGGACGGAGGTTGGTGGCGGCGTCCTGTCGGTGGCCCAGCTGAGTGGTGATCTCCCGTTCCAGCTTGGCGGCGTCGTCGTCCAGCTTGTTGAGGAAGTTCTCCAGGCCGACGATGGCGCCGCGGCCATTGGACTCGGTGACGCTGGTGGCCTTCCACTGGGCACGGTCGTCCCGGTGGCCGACGGGCACAGTGTGGCCCCAGGCGAAGCGCAGCTTCAGCTGGCGGTGGCCGCTGTAGTCGTAGGAGATCTCGCCGTGGAACGGAATGCCGCCGAGGTCGCCGATGGGTACGCGCTCGCCGGGGTGCAGGGCTGGGTCGCGGGCGATGGCGACCATGCGGGCGCCAAGCGTTTTCGCCGCGGTGTCGCGTCCTCGGAGAGTGCGGCCGTCGATGGTGATGGCGAACGCGTCACCGGCGGTCGGGCGGCGCAGAGGGGCGGCTTCTCGCATTCCGGCGAGGGAGGCGCGGGCTCGTTGCAGGTAGTCGTCCAAGTACTTGACGGTCTGGGCCCGGTCGTCCTGCTGTCCGTCCCAGGCGCGGGCGAGTCCCTGCATGCGGGCCCGGTCGGCGGTCGCTTCGGCTAGCTGGAGGATGGCCGGGTCGCCGGATGCGAGGGCGGACAGCATGCTCAGGTTGATGGCCTCCTCGCCGATGTCCTCGATCTCGCGGAGGGAGAAGTCCTTGCGCTGGATCTGGGCGATGAACTTGGCCTTGCGGGCGAGGGTTGTGAGGCGGAATTCGTCGAAGGAGCCAGCGGTGACGTAGTAGAGGATCCGGACATGGTCGGGCGTGCCCTCGATCCACGGGGCGTTGAGGTTGCCCTGCCGTTCCAGGCGGCCGTCGCGCTGGGCCATGTCGGCGGGCCGCCACGGGTAGGACAAGTGGTGCAGGGCGACGGCCCTGTCCTGGATGTTGGTCCCGGTGCCCATCTTTTCGGTGCTTCCGACCAGCACGGAGACGCGGCCGGCGCGGCAGTCCGCGAAGAGGCGGTCCTTCTTGCGGTCGGTGCTGGCCTCGTGAATGAAGCGGATTTCCTCCCGGGGTACGCCCTGTTCGACGACTCGGCCGCGTACGGGAGCTTGCTGCCGGCCTCTTCGTCCTGCTCGCCGACGAGGCGCATGTCCAGTGACGCTCGCAGGCCCAGGCCGAGTGCCTTGAGGACTCCCCCTGGCCTGCTGACCCACGGCTTTTTGGGTAGGTCCTTGATGTACGCGCGCTGGATTCCGGTGACGGGGAAGGCGATGCTCTCCCCGCGTTGTCCGTCCGGTCCCTTCAGTACGGTGGGCACCGGGAGTCCGAGGTCCTCGGTGTTCTGCACGTCCGCGAAGCTGCGGTAGGAGGCCATCAGCTCGGGGACGTTGAAGAACCGGGCGAAGCGGGCCTTGTACTTGTATCCGTCGCCCTTGGCGTCAGGCTCCAGGGAGCTGACGACTTCACCGAAGGTGGCTGCCCAGGAGTCGAAGTTGGTGAGGCCCTGGCGGTCCAGCAGGTCCGGGGCGAGATAGCGTTTGAGAACGTATGCCTCGGTGACGGAGTTGGCGATCGGGGTGCCGGTTGCGAGGGTGCAGACCCGTCCGCTGCCGTTGGTCTTCCTGAGGTGGCCGAGGACCATATGCAGCTTGGTGGCCTTGACCGAGCCCTGGATACCGGCGCCGGGAATCGCGGAGATCGTTCGCAAATTTTTGTATGCGTGGGCTTCGTCGACCATCAGGTAGTCGATGCCGGTGTCCTCCAGGAAGATCCCGGACCCGGTGGTGGATTCCTCGACCTGCTTGAGCATCCGGGCCTCGACGGCCGCGAGATCGGTCTCGATCTGTTTGATGGTCCGCTCGTGCATACCTGCTGCGCCGGCCTCATCCAGTTGCTCGCGCAGGGAGGCCACTTCGGTGTCGATGTAGTCGAGCTGAGTCTTGGGGAGCAAGGGGACCCGGTTGAACGCCTCGTGCGTCATGATCACGGCGTCCCAGTCACCGCCCGCCGCCCGCGCCATGAACTTCGCTCGCCGTTTGACGCCCAGGTCGCTCGCGCTGATCGTAAGGAGTTTCGCGTTCGGATAGACCTCACGGAACTCCCGGGCGATCTGCCGCAGCATGTGGTTCGGGATCACCATCGCGGGTTTGCGCGCCAGGCCCGTCCTGCGCAGCTCCATGATGCCGCCGACCATCGTCGCGGTCTTGCCCGCGCCGACGACGTGCGCGAGCAGGGCGGTGGGTTCGGACACGATTCTGCGGATGGCGGCGTTCTGGTGTGGCCGCATCGTCCAGTCGCCGACGCCGGGCAGCGTCAGGGGCGAGCTGTCGTATTCGGGCAGGACCAGGGCGTTGAAGATTGTGTTGTAGATGCCGGAGAGCCGCTCGGACCGCTCTTTGTCGGCCCAGATCCAGTCGTCCCACGCCTCCCTGATGAGACGTGCCTTTTCACGCGCTGCGTCGGTCGCAGGCTGATTGACCTGGGTGTTGCCCTCATTGTCGCGGTAGGTGACCTGGATGGTGGAGTCGGCCTGTCGCAGGATCGACAGCATCAAGTCTTGCGCGCTGCGGTCGGGCGTTCCCCATTCGGAGCGGGCCAGGTCGCCGACGTGCGCACCGCGGACCTCCCACATGGTGCCGCCCGCGTGGCGGACCTCGGCCTTCTCGAAGCCGAGGTGGTTGAGGAACGCCTGGTAGTCGTCAACGGGAATCCACGGGGCCCCGCACCGCGCCTTGATCTCGGACGGGTTCAAGTCCGTGGGCTGTACCCGCT
>JOAZ01000051.1 GCA_000720535.1 Streptomyces halstedii | reverse complement strand
GGCGCGCACCGGGGGTGTCCGACGTGGGGCGGGTGTCGCCCGGCGGCCGGATGGGCTCCAGGGTGCGCGCCGTGGGACGGGTCGTGGGCCGCCGTCGCGCACCGCGCGGTGCTGTGACTGAGCGCTTCATTTGGCGGATGAGCGGGTGAGTTGGCAACCAGAGTGTCCGGTGGCGGCGTTGCTGATCAAAGGGTCTTTGTGGCTAGACCCGAGACATCGTCAAGCTGTTCGACGGTTCCGCCGGCGCATCGGTCTCCGGGCCCTTCGGAACGGGCTGCTGGTCATACAGCTGGCGGGGGTCCGGCTGGACCAGCCTGTTCGACAGGCTGATCCAGCTGCTGCTCACGACGCCGTTGCTCGTTGCGAAGCGCCTCAACGCGCTGGGTGAACTTGGCGAGCGCCTCACCCTCCTGGTCCTCGGTGAACTGGCTGTATTCACCGACCCCGAGCATCACCGCATTCAGTTCCTCCTCGATGGCGTCAGCTGTCTGCCGCAGGAAGTAGCTGCGCTCGCGGTACTTGTAGTAGCCGCTGAACGCGGATGCGAGGGTGATGCTGAACCCCAGGACCAAAACGGACAGGGTTTGCCAGTTCCAGTCCTGCTGGCTGAGAGCAGCGATCGTCGTCACTGCGGTCGATCCGATCATGATCAAGGACTGCAAGCTGTTATGGACGCGCCGGTAGTAACGGCTCTCCCGTCCGTACTGCGCGAGGACATCAGCCATGTCCTCGCGGTACATGCTGCGACGCTCCCTCAGCGTGGGTTGGGTCCGCAGGCTCTTCGTACGCAGTTCTTCGCGCTTGATGTCGAGGCTGTCCTGTAGCCGCGCCATGCTTTGCTTGTAGCGATCAGGCGTCGCGTAGGACTGGCGGAAACCGAGCGGATCTGCGCGGATGAGGTGATCCAGGCAGATCACCGCGACCGTGAGACTTCCGATGACCAGCGCAGTGACGAGGAATCCCCTGCCAGCCACAAGCGTGGTGCGGAGATCGGCGAACGCAACGTTCCATGCGATGAGCGAAGGAATGCTCGTCAAAGTGACCAGCAGAGAAGTGATCAGAAGGCGCGCGCGTCTCCGCTTCCAGGCGACCTCGCGCTCCAGCTCCTGAACCTTCTTTCGTAAGTCTTGCATCTCAGGCATCGAAGCCCGCCCCCAATGGTCATCTCAGAGCGCGTACACGGCTGATGACTTTAAGTCATCGGCATCAGCTCATCACTCGGCCGTATCAAAAGAAGATCGGCACGCACCCAACCCGCCAACTGGGGGTGCTCAGTCACAGGTGCGCGACGGTGTCGTTCCGGTGGGGTCTTCTAATAGTCGAGATCCAGGTAGTCGATGTCGTTGATCTCGACGTCGGAGAGGCCCGTGGCGCGGGTACCGCCGTCCTGGAAGTAGATGTCTTTGAAGCCCTGGGCGATGATTCCGCGCATCTCCTGGTCGCTGGCCCCGGCGTCGCGGGCGTCGAACAGGCGCTGTGCGTATGCGGCGGGAAGGTGGACGGTGAGGCGTCGGAAACGGCCGTCGTCGGTCGAGCCGACCGGTGCGGTGTAGCCGAAGCGGGCGCGGGTTTCCACGGTGATCCCGCTGGCGGCGGCCTGCTGGCGGCGGCGTTTGCGGACCTGGGGCTGCCAGCGGGAGCGGACGGCGTCGTCGATCTTCGAGGCGACGTCGGCGCGGGCGTGCTTGCGGGCGCCGCGCCGGTAGCGGTTGACGGAGTCGGCGGTGACGCCGAGTTCCTGGGCGACGGCCTTCGCGCTGCCCATCTGCTTGAGCAGGTAGCCGATCTGGCCCTTCAACGTCTTCGGCGGCTGGCGGGTGAAGTTCTCCCGGTCGGCGCGCTCGATGGCGTCCTCGATCTCCCCCACGGTCTACTCTCCTTCGTCCAGGACGGCGTCGCCGCCCTTGATGTGGCGGGCCGGGTTGAGGCCCTTCTCCATGAGGTCGACGGCCCACAGCATCGACTGGACGCCCTCCAGCTTCGCCAGGCCGGGGGTGGGCCCGAGGCGGAATCCGCCGGGCTGCGGCTTGCCGGACGCGGCGTAGGGGAGGAAGTCGAGCGGGCTCTCAGACGGGCTCGGGTAGACGACGCAGTCGGAGAGCACGGCGAGCGGGTACAGGCCGGTCATCTTGACCATGTTGCCCAGCTTGCGGTGCATGTTGACGCGGGCCTTGCTGATGACGGCGGCCCGGATGTCGGGGCGCCAGGTCGGCCGTTCCAGGGCCGGCCACCGCTCCCCCGCCTTGTAGTGCCGCCCCTGGGGGCGTTCGCGGAGCTTGCCGATGCCGCCCTTCACCGTGGCCTTGATCGCGGACAGGACGGCGGCCATGGCCGGGTCGGTCTGCTTGTGCTGCTCCATCGCCGCCAGGAACTCCACGTCGGAGAGGTCCTTGGTGACGCCCGTGTCGGCGAGGGTGTCAACGTAGGCGGTCTTGAGGCGGTCGTGCCAGGGGTCGAGGTACGCGCCGGTCTCGCGGCGCAGGTACGCCTCGATCGGGTGCACGTCGTGCCCGAGCTCCTGGGCGTAGGCGAGGGTGTGCGTCTGGTACCAGGCCGGGCCCGTCGGGCGGGTCCCGTCGGGGGTGAACGGGGAGGGCAGGCGCGGGTCCAGCCCGATGTGGGACAGGTCGGCGAGCCAGCTCCCGGGGATCTTCGGGTTGAACGTGGGGGCGTGGAAGTGGTCCGGGGCGGAGAGGCCGACGACCAGGCGGGCCGCGGCGGCGAGGAACGCCGTGTTCAGGTCGAGGCCGACCGCGTACGGCAGGGTGCACTCCTCATCGGACAGGGTGTTCACGTCCCTCACCCACTGGTAGGCCTCCTCGTTCAGGAACCCGCCCGTCCAGCCGGAGTTGACGACGACGGGGTGTTCCGGGGTGGCCTCCGGCGGCGCCGGGTCCATCGGCTCCGTCCCGAGCGAGCCCGCGTTGTGGCCGGGCACCCAGTTCCCGGTCTCCTCGTCCCGCACGGCCTTCGTCGGCGGGCGCAGCGCCGTCATCAGCTCCAGTCCGGAGACGGCGGTGGAGCCGCGCGGGGTGATGACCCGCATCGCGTACACCCCGAGGACGCGGGCGATGTCGGCCGCCTCCATGTCGGCGACGCCCGGCCACGAGCGCTCGTCCAGGGCGTCCCACGACAGGATCGCGAGCTGGACGCACTGCCGTTCGCGGCCCTGCGCCTTGCGGTAGATCCGCGCCCACGGGCCGAACCCGCGCTGGGTGAGCTGCCACTTCGCCTTGGCGACCTGCTTGACCACGGGGTGGTCCTCGGGCAGGCGTAGGGAGCGGCGCTGCTCGTGGCCTTCCAGGCGTTCGGGCAGCCCGAGCTTCACGGCGGCGGCCGGGGTGAGGATGATCAGCGGGTCGGAGTCCTTGCCGTAGCGGTTCAGCTTCGGTGCGCCGAGGCCGGACTCGCGCAGCGTCCACTCCACCAGCTCGGGCACGGTGGTGGCCGGGCAGTCCAGCACGATGCCGTCGACGCCGTACGCGGAGCCGTCGCCGTCCAGGACGGCGAGCGGGCCGTGCGGGAAGCGCGGGTCGGTCGCGGGCACGGCGGCCTTCTTCGCGGCCGGGCGGCGCGAGGTCGCCGGGCGACGGGCGGGAGGCACCGGCTGGGTATCAGCGGGCGGATCGGGTTCGGCCGAGTCCGCCTCGACGGTGGGTACGGCGGTGAACGTCTCCGTCACCTGCGGCTGCGGCGCGGCTACATGGGCCGGGGCTGAGTCGGGGCGCTCCGGCGCGGCCACGTGTTCGGGCGCGAGCCTCCTGGGGCCTGCCTCCGACTGGGCGTCGTGCTTGTGGTCTGCGGCCCACTGCCCCAGGGGAATTCTGTCCGGCCCGGTGGCCGGGTACTTCGCCGCCCAGCCCTTCAGGAGCCGCTGGTAGGCCTCCAGGCGCGGCGACTTCGGCTCGGAGCGGCCGTTCTCCTAGTTCTTGATCGTCTGCACGGTCGACTTCAACGCGGTCGCGAGGCGGGCCTGGGT
>JOAZ01000050.1 GCA_000720535.1 Streptomyces halstedii | reverse complement strand
GCCCTAGACCTTCCCGGCGTTGCCGCGTCCAGCACCTTGATCAAAGCTCACGACCCGACCAGCGGCCGTGAAGTCGGCGTCGTCCACGGCCGGGCCACGGGCAGCATGACCGTCTCCACCCTGCTCGCGCCGGGTGGCAGTCTCATGGCCCCCACCAGCGAGGTGCGGAGCAACCTTCGTACCTGGGCGAGCGTGCTGGACGCCATGAGCACCGAGGAGCAGATCAAGGGGGCCTCCGTCACGATCCAGATCACCCCCGGCGCCGGAGAGGCCCTGGCCGACGACATCACGACGCGCCGCAAGCCTGGCGCTCCGGCTCTGGCCAAGACGGTCGCTGACGAACTCCTGCGCACCGCACCGCACGCCACGGCGTCCGTCTCCCCGTGGATGAGCGTCACTGTCAACCCGTCAGCGACCTCCCGCTCGCCGATGGACCTGGGCGAGCAGGTCGCCGAGACACTGCGTGTTGTGGACTCGCTCGACCTTTCCGGCACCGGCACCGACATCATCCGCCGGGCCACCGACGTCGATCTGCGCCGCCTGGTGCGGTCCGCGTACGACCCCGACAGCTTCCACGCCCGGGACGAAGAGATTCGAGAGCTCTCCTGGGGTGAGTGCGGCCCCCAGGCCGCAGACGACCACTTCGACAAGTACGCACACGACGGAGGGATCAGCCTGTCCTGGGTGCTCCGCCAGATGCCGAACCGGCCGATCTCCTACAGTGTGATGCTCCGACTGCTGAGTCCCGGCCGCTTCCAGCGCCGTGTCACCCTCGCCTACCGAGTTCTGTCTCCTCGCGAGGGTGAGCGGGTACTGGAGCGGGAGATCGACAGCGCAGCAAACAGGGCGGAGGCCACCGCCCAGGTCAAGGGCCGGGCCCGATGGAGCCAGAAGGCCGACTACGCGAAGGCGGAGAAGGCCGCCGCCCAGGTCGCCGGAGGAGCCCAGGTAGTCGACTGGACGCTGATGGTCACCGTCACCGCCCGTAGCGCCGCCGAACTGCCCGACGCACGCCAGGAAGTGGTCCGCGCGATCAAAGCCACCCGCTCGATCCGAATGCGACCCGCGTACGGTGCGGAAGCCGCGGTCTTCGCAGCCGGCCTGCCCGTCGGCTACAACCCCCTGGTGACGTGATGGCCAAGCAACCGAGGATCGACTCCCCTCAGAAGGTCACAGCACTTGAAGCGGCCCCCGGACGGAGGCGGGCAGACCGGGCCGAGCAGGAACGCCGACGCGGTCAATTTGCCCCGCGTCTGGGCTGGGGAGGCCGCTTCGGGGGGCGTGCCGCCGTGGAGGACACCGGCACCGTCTATACCGGCCCCAGCACTCAGGCCGCAGGCATGTTCCCCTTCCTCCTCGGCGCGGGGCTGCCCCCGCGCGGGGTCCCGGTCGGCCGCGATGTCCTGACCGGGGAGCTGGTCTGCCTGGACCCGGCCGGATGGGTCGGGAAGCTCACCACCAACGCCAACGTATGGATCATGTCGCAACCCGGTGCGGGTAAGTCAGCCCTGGTCAAGCGCATGCTGCTCTTCCACGCCCTATTCGGGTACATGCCCGTCATCCCCGGCGACGTCAAGGGCGAGTACAGCGAGCTGGTCTGCCAGCTCGGCGGCAGCGTCGTCCGGATCGGCGACGGCATCGGACGCCTCAACCCCCTTGACTCCGGACCGCTGAAGAGACGCCTGCACCTGCTCGGGCCCTCGGAACGGGACAACGTTCTCGACATCCTCAACTCCCGCAGGCTGGAGACCCTCGGCGCCCTCCTCGCGACCAAGCACGGACTCGGCCGTACTCCCGACGAAGTCCAGCGCTCCGCTCTGACCCTTGCCGTGCAGATCGCCGCCGACCGCAGCCACGGCGAGGACCCGATCGTCCCGGACGTGGTCACCGTCCTACGCCAGGCCCCCGAAGCCCTACAGGCCAAGCTCGCCGCGCATGGCGACACGTACAAGGACCTGACCCGTTCCGTCATCGCCGGGCTGGAGAACCTCTGCTCCGGGCCCCTCAAGGGCCTGTTCGACGGGCCCACGACCCAGCAACTCGACGTTGACGCGCCCGCCGTATCGGTGGACATCTCCCGCCTGCGGGCCCGCGGCACCGACACCATCAGCGCGGGCATGATCGCCACATGGGCGTACGCCTACTCCAGCATCGACAGCGCCCGCAGCACTGGCCTGATGTCCCGGCGCCTGATCCTGCCCATGGACGAAATGTGGAGGGCCCTCCGCTCCGGGCCGGGCCTCGTGGACGCGATGGACTCGATCGGACGCCTCAGCCGGGGCGACGGAGACATCACCATCTACATCACCCACAGCCTGCTGGACTCGGAGTCGCTGCCTACCGAGGAGGACCGCGCCAAGGCGCGAGGTCTGATGGACCGCTGCTACACCTGGGTCATCGGTGCGTCCAGCGCAGAAGAGCTCAAGCGCGTCACCGGAAAACGCGAACTCACCGAGCAAGAACGCATGATGATCGCCTCCTGGAGCTCGTCGACAACCACCGGTCTCGACTCCGGCGACGCGGTTCATCCCGGACGCGGCAAGTACATGATCAAAGTCGGCACCAGGCCCGGCATTGCCGCCGCGAGCGAGCTCACCCCGACCGAGGCACGGCTCTACCACACCGACCCGGAGGCTGGGGGCGAGGCACCATGATGACGGAGTCCGACCACAACTGGGTGATCGGCTCGGTCGCCGCCGGCGGCGGGATGCTGCTGGGCGTGACAACCTGGACAGGGGCGGCACTCGGCGCGCTCATGATCGGCGAGGACATTGCTGATCTGTCCCCCCTCACGATTCTGAACATGACGCGCGACTGGTCGGGAGTATGGGCCGGCTCACCAGTGATCAGCGCAATCTGCGCCGCCCTCATCGACCTGGCCGTGGTCGCCGTGCTCGTCTGGACCGTACGCGTCGCGCGGAAGTGGTTCTACCACCCGCTCGACATGGCGACCTTGTACCAATTGCGGGAGCTGACACCCGAACCGGCCGCCCGCACAGCAACCCGGCTGCGACGTTCCCTCAAGGGCACCGAGTCCAAGGACGTCCGGGCGGCCGACCGGGGAGTCCTGCTCGGCGACCACATGCCCACCGGCGTTGAGCTGCGCGGCAGCGACGAGGACACGTTCATCGCCGTCATGGCACCCCGTGCGGGCAAGTCGACAGCGTTGGCGATTCCCATCGCGATGGAAGCGCCCGGCGCTCTGCTCATGACGTCCAACAAGGCAGACGTCTACGCCGCGACGGTTACCTCGCGAGGCCGCGTCGGAAACACGTGGGTGCTCGACACCCAGGGGGTCGCACAAAGCGTGCGCGGGATGTGGTGGGACATGCTCGCCCAGGCCGAGACCCTGGAAGGTGCCGAACGCCTCGCTTCCCACTTCATTGCCCAAGTCACCTCCGAAGGAGCTGATCCCTTCTGGTCACAGAGCGCCTCCGACCTTCTAGTCGGCTTCTTCCGCGCCGCCTGGTACGACGGCGGATCCGTACGGGACGTGATGGGCTGGCTCGCCGATCCGGCCGAGAAAGCACCGATGCGCATCCTTTACCAGCACGAACCGGTACTCGCCGAGCAGGTCGACGCCAGCGTCAACATCGCGGAGGAGACGCAAAGCGGAGTGTTCCAGAACGCCCGCTCGGCGGTCTCCGCCCTGCGCGACCCGAATGTCCTCGCCTGGCTGCAACACGACAAGCGCACACCGCGGTTCGATCCGGAAGAATTCGCCCTCGGACGAGACAGCCTGTACCTGCTGTCCAAGAAGGGCGGGCCAGCCTCCGCTGTAGTCGCCGCGCTTGCCGACGCCGTGTTCACCGCCTCCAGCGAAGCCGGCGAACGTCACGGTGGCCGCCTGCCTGAACCCACGCGCGCCGTCCTCGACGAGGCCGCCAATATTTGCAAGATCAATGATCTACCCGACCTCTTCAGCCACCTCGGCAGCCGGGGCATCAACCCCTACGTCATCCTCCAGTCCTACCGGCAAGGCGTGAAGGCGTGGGGCGAAACAGGCATGGACGCGATGTGGGGCGCCGCCACGAAGAAGATCATCGGCGCCGGTGTTGACGACCCCAAGTTCGTCGCCGACATCTCCACCCTCATCGGCGCCCACACCGTGCACCGCAGTTC
>JOAZ01000049.1 GCA_000720535.1 Streptomyces halstedii | reverse complement strand
GGACCGGGAGACGGAGGACGGTCCGGACCGCACGGTCATCGAGCTCACGGACCTGGAGCGGACCGCACTGGACCGGCTGCGGACCGAGAACGAGACGCTCAACCGGTCCAACATCGCCCGCGCGGTCCGGACCGAGGGTGGGTCCATCGCAACGGACCGGGCCGGACAGATCGCCGTCGCACTCAGGCAGCACGCCCGACTCTGAGGTCCGGTCCGGTCCGGACCGCCCGGACCGCCGGTCCGGACCGTGAGGTCCACGTCTCCTGACTCCGCATGGTCGCCACCAGCTCCGCCCACCGGCGGACCTGGTGGTGCGCCACGGCCGTCAGGGCCGACCCCGCGCCGCCAGCACACCGCGGCTCGTACCGTCCCCGGCTCCCCCCTGCCGGGAACGCCCGAAGGCCTCCGCCGATCGACGCGTTCAGCGGAGGCGGAGGCCTGTGGACTCCCCGCTCACGCAGAAAGCAGAAAGGAGCACAGCATGGCACCCACGACGACCGGGACGGCCTCGACGTCTGGGAGCTTCACCCGCACGACGGCCCCGCCGGCGCCCGCGCTGACACCCCCCGCGGTGATCCCCCCTCCCCTTCAGATCTGGGCGCCCGACCCCCCGACCTGGGGTCAGCGCATGATCCCCAAGGGAATCCGGTCCGCGATGGCTGACCTGGGGCTCTGGCAGGAGCCGCGCCCCTTGAAGCCCTCGTTCCACCTGGTCCAGGTGATCGAAGTTCTCACCCGCTACGGCTGGTGCCAGTCCTTCGATTTCTCCCCTACCGGACGCATGTGCATCAGGGGTGCCCAGACCTTTCTGGAATCCACCGGGCACGTGACCACGATCGACCGGGGAAAGGCCGTGCATTACCTCCAGTCCCAGCTGGCCCGACAGGGCGTGAGCATGCGGTTCTGGGAGTGGAACGACCTTTCCAGCAACACCTTCCGGGGTGTGGAGGCCACTATTTCGGCGGCCTCCGACATGGCGCGAAAGAACGGAGACTGAAATGACACCGGACGAAGAGAGGGCTTTCGAAGGTATTCAGGCCGGAATGGCGGCAGGAATGACCTTCGGGAATAGTGCTCCGGACGCTTCCCCGTATGCCGAGGAAGGGCCGTACGGGGCCCCGGTCGAAAAGCACAAGAAGGCCGGTCTGACCCGACGCGGAAAGGTCGCCGTCGCGGTGGCCGGAGTGGCGATCGTCGGCAGCGGAACGATCTGGTTCCAGGCCCATTCGGCGGCCGTCGCGAAGGACGAGAAGGAGGCCGCCGCCCTCCAGGTCCAGATGAAGAAGCTGGAGCTGGAGGAAATGAAGATCCGGAACGAGCAGGCAGCCGTCGACAAGGAGACTGCGGCCGCCTCCGCCGACAGGGTCCAGGCGGCCGTCGACAAGTGCGTGGAGGACTCCGCCGACCTGATCGGCAAGGGGTACGGGGTGTCCTCGAAGCGCGCCGTCGTGGCGGACTGCAAAAGGCAGTACGAGGCCGTCGACGGGACCGGCATGCAGGCCGCCAGCAGCGCCCGGGACGCCGGCGGCGAAGGAGGCGACGGCGGGATCAACTCCCCCGCCCTGCTGGGGCTCGCCGCCGGCGGCGGCCTGGCCCTCGCGGTGTTCGCGCGCAAGGGCAAGAAGGCCGACGCGTAGTCACACACGGTGATTAATTACTCCCTCCCTCCTGGTGGAGAACGGCCGTAACCGGACCCCGTGACCGGCTGACCGGCCGTTCTCCGCTGGGAGGTAAGGAGTAAGGAACCACGACGATCACGGAAAGTGAGGAAATGATGGCGACCGATACGGCGCCCCCGGTCCCCGGTGGGCCACCCGATCCGCCCGCTACGCCGACCGCCAGCACCGCGTCGGCGCCGGCCGGGGACACCGGCATCATGGCCGCCCTGATGGCCGCGGTGGAGCCCGCCCGGCCGGTCACCGCGCCCGGTGCCGGGGCCAGGCCGGACGGTGACGATCCGGCCGCGAAGGCGGACCCCGACGCAGTGGTGGACCGCTCCTCCCCGGGCGTCACCAGCGAGGCGTTCAAGGCCCCGGAGGACCTGACCGGAGCCGGGTCGGACGCGGCCGGAGCCCGCTATAAGGAAGGCGTGATCAAAACGCTGATCCGGTCGGCCGCGACCCGCTGGGCGAAGGGCGGCGGGGAAACCAACAAGCGACTGGACCTGGAAAAGGCCAGGGCCGGTGCACACCAGGTGAAAGAGGCCCGGACCACCACGGTCATGAAGTCGCCGGGACTTCCCACCAGAAACAGCTCCGGAGGGACTGGCGGCGGGGGCCGAAATTCCGGCGGAAGCAGCGGCGGGAATTCGGCTAAGAATTCGAGCAGGAACGGCTCCACGGGCACCGGTCGCGGCGGAAGCGACGGCACCACCGGAGGCGGCGGGCGTGGCTCGTCGGGCTCGAACGGGAATGGCGGATCCGGCGGCGGGCGCGGCTCGTCCGGCCCGAATGGGAGTGGTGGATCCGGAGGTGGGCGCGGCACCGGCGGGAGCGGTGGCGGAGGCACGTCGAAGGACACCAGCTCGAAGGGGGCGAGTGGCTCCGGAGGCAATGGAAAGGACGGCTCTTCAGGAAACGCGGGAGCAGGCGGAAAGGCAGGCAAGGACGGAAAGCCTGGTGCCGCCGGAAGTGGCGGTGGAACTGCGTCGGGCGGTTCGTCCGGCGGTAGTTCCGGCAGTTCGAAGGACAGGGGCGCGAAGGCCGGCCTGGAGAAAAGCGGCAGCGGCGGCCAGGGCTCGGGCGGTTCCTCCGTGAGCGGCGGCGGATCCGGATCGAGCGGCGGCTCCGGCAAGAGCGGCAAGAGCGGCAAGAGCGGCGAGGCCGGCCACGGCTCGGCCGGGATCGATGACCGGTCCCCGCTCCAGCGGTCCAGGGAGACGGGTCACGGCGACGGCTCCGCGGTCCGCGACGTGGTCGATCACGTGAAGGCGTACGCGAAGGGCGCGAAGGACGGCTACCAGGACAAGGAGGAGGAGAACGGCCGGGAGCACGCCCGGCTGGACCAGGCGCGCACCGACCACAAGGCGAAGACGCAGGACCCGAAGCAGGACGACCCGAAGCAGCAGGGGACGGCGGTGACCGGGCCCAACGGCCGGACGACCGTCATCGCCCCGCCGGAGAGAGGAGACGACGGAGTGAGCACGGACGTAAAGCCCCTCCTGGTCAAGGAGATCAACCCGGACTCGCTGACCCTGGGCACGGAGGGTGCCCGAGGGTCGATCAGCCGGAAGGAGCTGCGGAATTTCAAGCAGTACGAGCGCAAGCTGGAGGCCAAGGAGGGCCACCTGATCAAGGTGGCCGACGCGTGCAAGTCGCTCCAGGCCGCCGCGGAGGACGAGGCGAAGGACTGCCAGAAGCTGGCCGAGCAGGCGAAGTCCGTCGAAGGCGGGGAGAAGCTGGCCGCGAAGCTGACGAAACTCGCCGACCAGGCCCAGGCCCAGGTGACGGAGGCCGCCGAACTGGCCAAGCGCGCGAGGCGGGCGGCGGAGATGTGC
The DNA here is from genome assembly GCA_000720535.1 of Streptomyces halstedii. Taxonomy (GTDB): domain Bacteria; phylum Actinomycetota; class Actinomycetes; order Streptomycetales; family Streptomycetaceae; genus Streptomyces; species Streptomyces halstedii. The sequence goes on along the minus strand of JOAZ01000049.1, from coordinate 658 downwards.
AAGGTCGTCCTGACCAACATCGGCACCCGGTACGCGCCGCTGTACAAGGCGGTCGTCGACAGCGACGAGACGAAGCCCGCCGAGCTCAGGTTCTACAGCGACAAGGGATCCTACGCGCCCGCCGCGTAGTACCAGGAAGGACAGAAGATCATGGCGGAGCTGACGTACAAGACCCTCGTCCGAAGGACCCAGGCCAAGGAAAGGGCTCTGACCCGCAACGCGGAGGGCGTCAAGAAGGCCGCGGAGAACATCAAGGAACTGGCCGACGACACGGCCTCCGACGCGGACGCGTTGGGCGCCAAGAGCGTGGACCGCGACTCCCTGGCGGAGTGCCAGGAGCTCGCGAAGATCATCCGTGGTGTCTCGGAGGGCGCGCTCACCTACGCGTCGAAGACGTCCGACACCGCGAAGGCCGCGAAGGCGGCGGGCGACCAGGCCCGCACCACCCACGCCGGGTTCCAGGAAGCCTTCGACCGCTCCGACGTGACGGACCTGGAGAAGGTGTCGCGCGACTGGTTCGAGCAGGAGTAGCACCAGCGCACCACCCACCACCGGCGCGGCCGGCCCAGGGATCGCACCCCTACGGGCCGGCCGCGCCCTTTGCGGATCACCCAGGATCCAGACAGGAGTATCCCCCGATGTCCACCATCACCAAGAC
>JOAZ01000048.1 GCA_000720535.1 Streptomyces halstedii | reverse complement strand
GTCCGGCACTGGGAGCTGGAGGTCAGGTCCGCGCCCCAGAGTTGTCCGCCCCCGGCGCCGCGCAACCCTTCTGTCCTTTGCAACACCAACCAGGCCCGGCCCCGGACACACCGGGGTCGGGCCATCTTGCGTTATGGGTACTCGGCCACGGAGTTACTGGACAGCACCCGTCACCGGTCCCCCATCGTGCTACCAGACCCGCCGCACCCAACATTCCTGCGGTGGCCAGCGGCCCGTCAGGCATCATTGAGGATCTCTGAGGCTTCCAGGTCGAGTTCGACGATCAGCTCGTCCAGATACAACATCTGACTGGACTCAGGCCCAGGACTAGATACTCGTTCAGCTGACGAGTAGGCCGAACGGGTGAGCCCTTCGTCCGTCTCTAGCTTTGTCACACCATCGATCACGTCAGCTCAAAGAGCTGCCCACCAGGCCGTCACGTCGCGGCAGATCAGAAGTGGCCTCTCACCGAGCTGGGCTGGTTCCCCGCCGGTTCTGTCAGAACCGCTAGGGTTCACCAGAGCATCAGCACGCACTTGGAGGAACACATGCCGCGAGATGGGGCTGGCGGATCCCGGAACACAAAGAAGGAGCCGCTGAAGGACATTCCCCTGCGTCCTCACGTGGCTCCACGTACGATCGCGATCGAAAAGGTGGTCCCGAACCCGCGAAACCTCCGCGAAGACGACCTGTGGACCCATGATGACGAGCGTGACGAGACGATCGCGTCCGTACTGGCCACTGGAGTCCTTCAAGCCCTCCTCGTGGGAACCCGGGACGCCTTCATTGCGATGTACCCCCAGCACAAGGAAGACGAAAGCCTCAAGGCAGCCGAGTACGTCATCATCGCTGGACACCGCCGACACGAGGCCGCACGCCTAGCAGGCCTCACCGACGTCCGCATTGACGTCCGGGACGAACTACTCCCCGATCTCGACCTGGTCATGCTTGAGGAAAACCTCAAGCGCAAGGGCCTCAACGTCTTCCAGGAAGGCGAAGGGTACCGACGGCTGGCCGCAGCCGGCGCCAGTCACGCCGAGATCGCGAAGAGGGTCGGCAAGGGCAAGTCGACCGTCACCAAGCGCATCGCGCTACTCGACCTCCCCAAGGACGCCCGACAAGCCATCCTCGACAAACAGGTCAGCATCGACAACGCCTACAACCTCCTCACCGCTCTTGACGGTGAAGGCCTCGACCGCTTCCTGGAAGCCGCCGAGATCATGAAGCAGAACAAGGTCAGCGCAACCGACGCCGTCAATACTCTGTTCTACTCCGGTTCTGACAGAACCGAAACGGAGGAGCCGTCGTCCACTGCCGAAACGACGACTACGCCAGCCGCAGCCACACCCACCGGCCAAGCCCCCCCGACGACACCGGCGCCCGACAGCGGACCTGATGCTGCCGGAGCACCGGAATCCGAGAACCCGGAAACGGTGGGAGACGACCAGTCCGAGACCGCACCGGCTGACGATGCCCCGGAATCCGAGAGCTCGGAAACCGTAGGTCGCGCCCGTTCTCATGCCTCCCGGAACCGGTTCTGTCAGAACCTCATCGCCGAGGCCACAGACCTGTTGGCTGACCCTCGGACAATCCAGGTTGGCACTATGGCCCTCGGCCACGCCACACCCGGCGCCGTGGAAAGAGCTCACGGATGGATGAAGGCTGCCGGTGCGACCGACGCATCCGCATTTGAACAATCGGAAAGCTACCGGGACGCCATCCTCGCCCGTGGGGACGCTAACCTGATTGCCCGCTTTGCCTACGCCGTCGCTCTCGGCCAGGCAGAAGTTCGGGCCTCCAGTGGCCGCCGCACTTGGGACTACCGCGACGCCGCGCATCTCCAGCACCTCATCGACAGCGGATACGAGCCCACCGAATGGGAACGCCGCCACCTCGGCTGACCGAGCAGACACTTCTTCAGGAGAGACCCATGGCGACCCCCCACTCGTACAAGGGACCCGCATACGCCCCACACCTGCACATCCCGATCTTCGTGATGATGAACCGAGCTGGTTCGGTCGGGAAGACGACCGTCGCTGACGCCGTATTCACCGAAGCGGCCCTCCGCGGCCACAGAGGACTCCTTTTCGACGCCGACCTTCAAACTGACATGTCCTACCGGTCCGGGTACGACGGGGACGAGGTACCTGATGGCGTGATGAACATCCATGACCTCATGCTCGGCAGGGCCAAGCTTGAGGACGTGGTTGTCCCCGTACGGACACGCATCGCCGCTGGCAACAGCGACGACGCGTTCCAGGCCATCCCGGGCCTCGACCTGGTTCGCGGTGACATCAAGATGAAGCAGGCCGATGGCGAGCTCGTGCAAGACACCCTCGGTGTCTTCTGGCTTCAGAACGTCATAAAGAAGCAGATCCAGGACGGCCAGTACGACTTCGTCGCCATCGACGCCCCCGCCTCGTACGCCCGACTCTCCGAATCACTCCTCGCCGCCTCCACAAACGTCATCACGATGATGAAGCCCATGCGGAAGGAGCTCCGCGGTGCCCGAGCCCTGGCCCGCGAGATCCAGTCCATGAACGTCGACTTCGCCGACTACGGAGTCCGGGTTGACCCGACCTGGTACTGCGTCAACGACGCCAAATCGGATAGCCAAGGCAAGTTCTTCGCCAACATGCAGGACGAAGCCAGGGAAGTGTACGGCGATCGGCTGTTGCCCGGCCTCAAGAACGCCGTCGTCGTAGCGGAGGCGTTCGACGCACAGGAGCCGCTCCCGATCTGGGCGCCTAAGTCTGATTCGATGAGGATCATCCGTGAAATCACCGACCGGATCGGCTTCCTAGAGAAGTAAGCGGTTCTGCCAGAACCGCTAACTTCTCCTAGGGAGAAGCGGTTCTGGCAGAACCGCCGCGCGCTGTCCGCGACACCGCGCGTACCGGAGCGGTCGGACCATCGCCGTGTGTTCTGCGCAGGGCTCGTCACTCCTACCGGTGGCACCGATCGGTCTCCCTGGGGAAAACGATCACTGACCCGTGACCTTTCCCGGTCTGCCTCGATACGCATTGATCACGCATGTCCGCTTTGACGCCAGCTCGGCACCGCGACGTGCGTTGACCGAAATGCCGTCGGGGAGGATCTGTGACCACCGAAGATGTAGAGCGGGCACTGCGCACGGACGACGAGAGGGACTCAGATGACGCAGATGAGCAGGCACGGACGGCTGGCGAGGGAGTACTGGGAGACGTACCGGCCGCAAGCCCTGGAGCGGCTGGGGACCCCCGACGAGCAGCAGAGCCACTTCGTGAGGCTGGATCTGAGGCTGACCGAGCAGATCGGGACGCTGACCCAGCAGCTACTCCAAGAGGTACCGCTGGAGCAGCGGGCCTCGGCCCGGAACGCGGTGAGGGCGCAGGCGCGGGAGCTGGTGTACGACCAGGAGGTCTTCCTGCCCAAGGAGCCGGGGACCGAGCACCGCGAGATGTAGCGCCTCGGTTCCAGCCCGACAGGCGGAAGGTCCTCGCACCGGCACCTCTCGGTGAGCGAGCCGCCGCGAACGTGCAGGCTCTCGCCCTGGTGGCATCGTTGGAGAGCGCCGGCCGGGCGGCCACGCCCGAGGAGCAGCGGCAGCTCGCCAGCTGGTCGGGCTGGGGTGCCCTGCCGCTTATGTTCGAGCCGAAGCCGGCTGACTACGAGCCCGGGGCGCCCCGAGAGACCCGCAGCGCCGCTATCCGCTGGCAGGCCCTCGACCCAGCCCGACAGCAGCTACGCGAATTGCTGTCAGATGACGAATGGGCCGATGCTCGTCGCAACACCCTGAACGCGCACTACACCGACCCGGCTCTGGTGACCGCGGTGTGGGAAGGCATCCGCCGACTCGACTTCGACGGCGGCCACGTCCTGGAGCCCAGCTCAGGCAGCGGGATCTATATCGGACTGGCCCCGACAGACACCACCATCCCGGTCGAGATGACGGCCGTGGAGGTCGAGGCAAAGACAGCCGGGATCTCACGCCAGCTTTACCCGGATGCGACCGTCATCAACGCAGGCTTCGAGACCGTCGCCTTCAGCGACCCCTTCGACGCAGTGGTGGGCAACGTTCCTTTCGGCCGCTACCAGCGCTACGACAAGGTCCACAACGCGGACCTCAAGCTATCCATCCACGATCACTTCGTCCTCAAGAGCCTGGCTCTCACCCGGCCCGGCGGGATCGTCGCGCTGATCACCAGCCGGTTCACCCTCGACTCCAAGGACCCATCTGCCCGCGAGCGGATGTACGACCTTGGCGACCTGGTCGGCGCGGTCCGCCTGCCTGCTGGCGCGCACCGTGAAGCAGCCGGGACCGACGTCGTCACCGACCTGCTGCTCCTCCGCCGACGGATCGACGGCGAGACGCCGGGGGACGACCAGTGGCTCACCGCCTCCGAGCAAGTCCTTCCGGGACGCGACGAACCCGTCGTCATCAACGACTACATCACCGGGCACCCGGAGTACGTCCTGGGGGAGCTGCGCACCAGGCTTGGCCAGTTCGGGGCCGAGCCGACAGTGGCAGGTGACCGGGACGCCGCGGCCGGCCTGTCCAAAGCCGTCGCTGCTATCGCGGCTGCCGCCCGCAGCTCAGGACTGACCGTCACGCCGTCGGGGGAGAGCGGGATGACGTCCACGTCGGCCCGGCCGGCGGTGGTGGTCGAGCACCTCACCGAGGGCGCACTCGGCCTGGACGGTGCAGGTC
>JOAZ01000047.1 GCA_000720535.1 Streptomyces halstedii | reverse complement strand
CCGGTCTTATTCCGACCTGGTCGTTCCGCTCTCGTGGTGTTCATCCCGATTACGGGAAAACATTCACGGAGAGTTTGATCCTGGCTCAGGACGAACGCTGGCGGCGTGCTTAACACATGCAAGTCGAACGATGAAGCCTTTCGGGGTGGATTAGTGGCGAACGGGTGAGTAACACGTGGGCAATCTGCCCTTCACTCTGGGACAAGCCCTGGAAACGGGGTCTAATACCGGATAACACTCTGTCCCGCATGGGACGGGGTTAAAAGCTCCGGCGGTGAAGGATGAGCCCGCGGCCTATCAGCTTGTTGGTGGGGTGATGGCCTACCAAGGCGACGACGGGTAGCCGGCCTGAGAGGGCGACCGGCCACACTGGGACTGAGACACGGCCCAGACTCCTACGGGAGGCAGCAGTGGGGAATATTGCACAATGGGCGAAAGCCTGATGCAGCGACGCCGCGTGAGGGATGACGGCCTTCGGGTTGTAAACCTCTTTCAGCAGGGAAGAAGCGAAAGTGACGGTACCTGCAGAAGAAGCGCCGGCTAACTACGTGCCAGCAGCCGCGGTAATACGTAGGGCGCAAGCGTTGTCCGGAATTATTGGGCGTAAAGAGCTCGTAGGCGGCTTGTCACGTCGGATGTGAAAGCCCGGGGCTTAACCCCGGGTCTGCATTCGATACGGGCTAGCTAGAGTGTGGTAGGGGAGATCGGAATTCCTGGTGTAGCGGTGAAATGCGCAGATATCAGGAGGAACACCGGTGGCGAAGGCGGATCTCTGGGCCATTACTGACGCTGAGGAGCGAAAGCGTGGGGAGCGAACAGGATTAGATACCCTGGTAGTCCACGCCGTAAACGTTGGGAACTAGGTGTTGGCGACATTCCACGTCGTCGGTGCCGCAGCTAACGCATTAAGTTCCCCGCCTGGGGAGTACGGCCGCAAGGCTAAAACTCAAAGGAATTGACGGGGGCCCGCACAAGCAGCGGAGCATGTGGCTTAATTCGACGCAACGCGAAGAACCTTACCAAGGCTTGACATATACCGGAAAGCATCAGAGATGGTGCCCCCCTTGTGGTCGGTATACAGGTGGTGCATGGCTGTCGTCAGCTCGTGTCGTGAGATGTTGGGTTAAGTCCCGCAACGAGCGCAACCCTTGTTCTGTGTTGCCAGCATGCCCTTCGGGGTGATGGGGACTCACAGGAGACTGCCGGGGTCAACTCGGAGGAAGGTGGGGACGACGTCAAGTCATCATGCCCCTTATGTCTTGGGCTGCACACGTGCTACAATGGCCGGTACAATGAGCTGCGATGTCGCAAGGCGGAGCGAATCTCAAAAAGCCGGTCTCAGTTCGGATTGGGGTCTGCAACTCGACCCCATGAAGTCGGAGTTGCTAGTAATCGCAGATCAGCATTGCTGCGGTGAATACGTTCCCGGGCCTTGTACACACCGCCCGTCACGTCACGAAAGTCGGTAACACCCGAAGCCGGTGGCCCAACCCCTTGTGGGAGGGAGCTGTCGAAGGTGGGACTGGCGATTGGGACGAAGTCGTAACAAGGTAGCCGTACCGGAAGGTGCGGCTGGATCACCTCCTTTCTAAGGAGCATTTCTTACCCGGCTTCGGTTGGGTCAGAGGCCAGTACACCGGCGAATGTTCGGTGCTGGTTGCTCATGGGTGGAACGTTGACTACTCGGCACGATGAGCACGGTTTTGTGAGTACTGCTTCGGCGTGGAAAACGGGATCGGGTTGGTCGGGTCGGGCACGCTGTTGGGTATCTGAAGGTACGGGCTCGGTGAGTCTGTTCCTTTGGTTGCCGGCCCCAGTGCACTCGTCCGTGAGGACGGGGTGATGGGTGGCTGGTCGTTGTTTGAGAACTGCACAGTGGACGCGAGCATCTGTGGCCAAGTTTTTAAGGGCGCACGGTGGATGCCTTGGCACCAGGAACCGATGAAGGACGTGGGAGGCCACGATAGTCCCCGGGGAGCTGTCAACCAAGCTTTGATCCGGGGGTTTCCGAATGGGGAAACCCGGCAGTCGTCATGGGCTGTCACCCGCTGCTGAACACATAGGCAGTGTGGAGGGAACGAGGGGAAGTGAAACATCTCAGTACCCTCAGGAAGAGAAAACAACCGTGATTCCGGGAGTAGTGGCGAGCGAAACTGGATGAGGCCAAACCGTATGCGTGTGATACCCGGCAGGGGTTGCGCATGCGGGGTTGTGGGATCTCTCTTTCACAGTCTGCCGGCTGTGAGGCGAGTCAGAAACCGTTGATGTAGGCGAAGGACATGCGAAAGGTCCGGCGTAGAGGGTAAGACCCCCGTAGCTGAAACATTAACGGCTCGTTTGAGAGACACCCAAGTAGCACGGGGCCCGAGAAATCCCGTGTGAATCTGGCGGGACCACCCGCTAAGCCTAAATATTCCCTGGTGACCGATAGCGGATAGTACCGTGAGGGAATGGTGAAAAGTACCGCGGGAGCGGAGTGAAATAGTACCTGAAACCGTGTGCCTACAAGCCGTGGGAGCGTCGCTGTTGTTCTTCGGAACAGCAGTCGTGACTGCGTGCCTTTTGAAGAATGAGCCTGCGAGTTAGCGGTGTGTAGCGAGGTTAACCCGTGTGGGGAAGCCGTAGCGAAAGCGAGTCCGAATAGGGCGTTTGAGTTGCACGCTCTAGACCCGAAGCGGAGTGATCTAGCCATGGGCAGGTTGAAGCGGAGGTAAGACTTCGTGGAGGACCGAACCCACCAGGGTTGAAAACCTGGGGGATGACCTGTGGTTAGGGGTGAAAGGCCAATCAAACTCCGTGATAGCTGGTTCTCCCCGAAATGCATTTAGGTGCAGCGTCGTGTGTTTCTTGCCGGAGGTAGAGCACTGGATAGGCGATGGGCCCTACCGGGTTACTGACCTTAGCCAAACTCCGAATGCCGGTAAGTGAGAGCGCGGCAGTGAGACTGTGGGGGATAAGCTCCATGGTCGAGAGGGAAACAGCCCAGAGCATCGACTAAGGCCCCTAAGCGTACGCTAAGTGGGAAAGGATGTGGAGTCGCAGAGACAACCAGGAGGTTGGCTTAGAAGCAGCCACCCTTGAAAGAGTGCGTAATAGCTCACTGGTCAAGTGATTCCGCGCCGACAATGTAGCGGGGCTCAAGCGTACCGCCGAAGTCGTGTCATTCATACACGTATCCTTAACGGGAGTATGGATGGGTAGGGGAGCGTCGTGTGCCGGGTGAAGCAGCCGCGGAAGCGAGTTGTGGACGGTTCACGAGTGAGAATGCAGGCATGAGTAGCGATACACACGTGAGAAACGTGTGCGCCGATTGACTAAGGGTTCCTGGGTCAAGCTGATCTGCCCAGGGTAAGTCGGGACCTAAGGCGAGGCCGACAGGCGTAGTCGATGGACAACCGGTTGATATTCCGGTACCCGCTTTGAAACGCCCAGTACTGAATCAGGCGATGCTAAGTCCGTGAAGCCGGCCTGATCTCTTCGGAGTTGAGGGTAGTGGTGGAGCCGATGAACCAGACTTGTAGTAGGTAAGCGATGGGGTGACGCAGGAAGGTAGTCCAGCCCGGGCGGTGGTTGTCCCGGGGTAAGGGTGTAGGCCGTGTGGTAGGTAAATCCGTCACACGTTAAGGCTGAGACCTGATGCCGAGCCGATTGTGGTGAAGTGGATGATCCTATGCTGTCGAGAAAAGCCTCTAGCGAGTTTCATGGCGGCCCGTACCCTAAACCGACTCAGGTAGTCAGGTAGAGAATACCGAGGCGTTCGGGTGAACTATGGTTAAGGAACTCGGCAAAATGCCCCCGTAACTTCGGGAGAAGGGGGGCCATCACTGGTGATTGGATTTACTCCATGAGCTGGGGGTGGCCGCAGAGACCAGCGAGAAGCGACTGTTTACTAAAAACACAGGTCCGTGCGAAGCCGTAAGGCGATGTATACGGACTGACGCCTGCCCGGTGCTGGAACGTTAAGGGGACCGGTTAGTGCACTTTCGGGTGTGCGAAGCTGAGAACTTAAGCGCCAGTAAACGGCGGTGGTAACTATAACCATCCTAAGGTAGCGAAATTCCTTGTCGGGTAAGTTCCGACCTGCACGAATGGCGTAACGACTTCTCGACTGTCTCAACCATAGGCCCGGTGAAATTGCACTACGAGTAAAGATGCTCGTTTCGCGCAGCAGGACGGAAAGACCCCGGGACCTTTACTATAGTTTGATATTGGTGTTCGGTTCGGCTTGTGTAGGATAGGTGGGAGACTTTGAAGCGGCCACGCCAGTGGTTGTGGAGTCGCCGTTGAAATACCACTCTGGTCGTGCTGGATGTCTAACCTGGGTCCGTGATCCGGATCAGGGACAGTGTCTGATGGGTAGTTTAACTGGGGCGGTTGCCTCCTAAAGAGTAACGGAGGCGCCCAAAGGTTCCCTCAGCCTGGTTGGCAATCAGGTGTTGAGTGTAAGTGCACAAGGGAGCTTGACTGTGAGACCGACGGGTCGAGCAGGGACGAAAGTCGGGACTAGTGATCCGGCAGTGGCTTGTGGAAGCGCTGTCGCTCAACGGATAAAAGGTACCCCGGGGATAACAGGCTGATCTTCCCCAAGAGTCCATATCGACGGGATGGTTTGGCACCTCGATGTCGGCTCGTCGCATCCTGGGGCTGGAGTCGGTCCCAAGGGTTGGGCTGTTCGCCCATTAAAGCGGTACGCGAGCTGGGTTTAGAACGTCGTGAGACAGTTCGGTCCCTATCCGCTGTGCGCGTAGGAATATTGAGAAGGGCTGTCCCTAGTACGAGAGGACCGGGACGGACGAACCTCTGGTGTGCCAGTTGTTCTGCCAAGGGCATGGCTGGTTGGCTACGTTCGGAAAGGATAACCGCTGAAAGCATCTAAGCGGGAAGCCTGCTTCGAGATGAGTGTTCCCACCACCTTGAGTGGTTAAGGCTCCCAGTAGACGACTGGGTTGATAGGCCAGATGTGGAAGCCCGGTAACGGGTGGAGCTGACTGGTACTAATAGGCCGAGGGCTTGTCCTCAGTTGCTCGCGTCCACTGTGTTG
>JOAZ01000046.1 GCA_000720535.1 Streptomyces halstedii | reverse complement strand
AACAGCGGCCTCCCCTTCGTCATCGCCCTCAACGGCTTCGACGGACACCAGCCCTACACCCCCGACGAAGTCCGCGAAGCCCTCCAGATCGGACCGGACGCACCGATCATCACGACGGACGCCCGTCATCGCGCGGATGCCAAGAGCGGCCTGATCACGCTGGTCGAGCACGCGCTGATGGCCCGGCTCAAGTAGGGCCAAGTCAGCAGCGGTCCACGGAAGTTGCGCCAGCCGGGTGGGGGCGGCCTGTGTCCTTTGACACGCTCGCCCCCACCTTCATAACGTTTCGAGAGAGAATTGGGCCCAGGTCGACACCCGACGCATCCGAGCGGTGCCACTGCGCTCACATGAGCCCCGCCTTTTGACGGGGCTCGCTCTTTATGCCCGTTTTATGTGCGGAGTGCGCCACACGGAATCGCGCATTCCGACTGTTTGGAACGGGGCCCGTCCACGTGCTGCAATGCCACGACCACCGTGTAGTACGACTCTGAACGAATAATCCGGCACAGCGTAGGTGCCGACGCCGAGAGGTTGTTGGTCGAGTGAGGCGAAGCAACGAGGGCTCCGCGGCGCCGGAGCGGGGCAACTTCACCCCTCCGCCCCGTGCGGCGGCGCCGCCTGCCGACACGTCGTCGACCGCGGCACCGGCGACGGGCAGCACCAGCCGGATGTCCCCCCGCAACTGGCGCGTGCCCACCCGGCTGAACGCGATCCTCCTGATCCCGGCCCTGGTCGGCCTGGTCATGGGCGGATTCCAGGTGAAGGGTTCGATCGACACCTGGAGCGAGGCCCAGGAGGCCGAGAAGACGGCGCAGATCGTCCGCGCCGCCTCGGAGTACGGGCAGGCGCTGCTGAACGAGCGCGACCTCACCGCGCGACCGCTGCTGTCCAACGACCGCACCGCCCGAGAGGTCGAGGAGGCGCGTGCCGCGTCGGACGCCGCCGCCGCCAAGTTCGACGCCGCCGTCCAGGACATGCCGGCCAAGGAGGGCCTGGACCGCCGCCTCAAGCTGTTCAAGGCGGAGGAACCGCTGCTCCCCGCGCTGCGGAACTCCGCCTACACCGCGGCGATGGACCCGGTGAAGACGGAGGAGGGCTACACCCAGGTCCAGCACTCGCTGATGGAGTTCTCCAACGAACTCGGCCTGGGCACCGGCAACATCACGAGCTACGGCCGTACCGTCTACGCGATCGAGCTGGCCAAGGCCGCGGAATCGCTTCAGCGCTCGATCGGCATGCACCTGCTGGTGCGCCCGAGCCGGGAGGACGCCACCTTCAAGGACCAGGTCACGGCGTTCAGCTCGTACAACTACCTGGAGAAGATCGCGCTCGCCGAGTTCACCTCGGGCGGCACGGAGGCCGACGCGGCCCGCCTCAAGGAGGTCATGGCCGACAAGGCCGCCGAGGGCGCCAAGCGGCTCAAGGAGGCCCGTGCGGCCGCCGAGGCCGACGGCGAGCCCTTCGTGACGCCGCCGAGCATCGACGGCTCGGTCTTCGACGGCATGGCCCAGCAGATCGGTCTGGGCAAGTCGCCGGAGCAGCTCAAGGCGAAGGGCATCACCCCGGAGACCTGGACGGCCGCGGCCACCGCCAAGTTCGACGGATACACCACGGTCGAGAACGAGCTGGTCGACAAGGCGGTGACCGAGGCGGCCGAGATCTCCACCGGCGCCCGGAACAACGCGGTCATCGACGCCGCGATCGTGATCGTCGCCCTGCTGGCCGCGTTCGTGATCGCCGGCATGATGGCCCGTCAGATGAGCCGCTCGATGCGCCGGCTGCGTACCGCCGCGTTCGGTATCGCCGAGCAGCGCCTGCCGTCGCTGGTCGACCAGCTCTCGCGGGCCGAGCCCGGCCGGGTGGACACCCGGGTGCAGCCGATCCCGATCAACACCCAGGACGAGATCGGCGAGGTCGCCCGCGCCTTCGACCAGGTGCACCGCGAGGCCGTCCGGCTCGCCGCCGAGCAGGCCATGCTGCGGGGCAACGTCAACGCGATCTTCACCAACCTCTCGCGCCGCAACCAGTCGCTCATCGAGGGCCAGCTGACCCTGATCACCGACCTGGAGAACAACGAGGCCGACCCGGACCAGCTGGAGAGCCTCTTCAAGCTGGACCACCTGGCCACCCGTATGCGCCGCAACGGCGAGAACCTCCTCGTCCTGGCGGGCGAGGAGCCGGGCCGCCGCTGGAACCAGCCGGTGCCGCTGGTGGACGTGCTGCGGGCCGCCTCCTCGGAGGTGGAGTCCTACGAGCGCATCGAGCTGACCGGCGTACCGGAGAGCGAGATCCACGGCCAGGCCGTGACCGACCTCGTGCACCTGCTCGCCGAGCTGCTGGAGAACGCGACCACGTTCTCCTCGCCGCAGACCAAGGTGCGCGTCACCGCGACCCGGCTGCCCGACGGCCGGGTCATGATCGAGATCCACGACAAGGGCATCGGCCTCACCGCCGAGGACTTCGCGGACATCAACCACAAGCTGGCCAACCCGCCCACCGTGGACGCGGCCGTCTCCCAGCGCATGGGGCTGTTCGTGGTCGGCCGGCTGGCCGACCGGCACGACATCCGGGTCCAGCTGCGCCCCTCGGGCGAGCAGGCCGGGACCACCTCGCTGGTCATGCTGCCGGACGCGATCACCCACGGGGGCGGCGGCGAGCCGTTGCCCGAGGGCGACTTCACCGTCTCCTCGATCATCCCGGAGCAGCAGCGGGCGCTGGGCTTCGAGCCGGTGCCGCAGCAGCCCACGATGCGTACGGCGGCCGAGCTGGGCTTCGACGACTCGCGGTACGAGACCCCGGAGGCGGACTCCCCGCAGGTGCACCCGGTCAACCGCTCGCTGATGCGCGGGGAGCGGCGCGCCGCGCTGGAGGAGCGGTCCGGCGACGAGCAGCAGGCGTTCCAGGACGGCTCGGCGGCTCAGCGGGCCTACCCGCGGGACCAGTTCGCCCAGGAGCCGTACCAGGCCGGGCCGTACGCCCCGCAGGAGCAGCAGCAGGGCTACGCCGGGGCGGGCTACGAGCCGTACGCCGACGGGGGCGCCTACCCGGGGCAGTCCCCGCACGCCGTGCCGGAGCAGCAGGACGCGCCGGACGGCTCCGCGGAAGGCGCCTACCCGTCCTCCGCTCCCGGTCCGGACGCGTACGCCGACCCGTTCGCGGCCCAGGGCGCCCAGGCCCAGCGGGCCGAGTGGCCGGACCAGGACGCCCGGACCGAGTGGCCGGACCAGGACGCCCGGACCGAGTGGCCGGACCAGGGTGCCGGGGCCGAGTGGCCCGACCAGGGCGGCTACCAGGGCGGGTACGAGCCGCTCGCGCGGCCGGAGGCGGAAGCCGCTCCGGGCGAGGCGCCCGAGCAGGCGGGCTTCGACCACCCCGATCCGGCCCCGGAGGCCGGTCACGAGCTGACGGAGGCGGGTCTCCCGCGCCGCGGCGCGGGCCAGCAGCACTGGCAGCCCACCGGCAGGGGAAACGATCAGCCCGCCGCACCGGTCCAGCTGCCGCAGGCGGAGGGGGACGGCTCCGAGGACTGGCGTTCGGCCAACGACGAGCGCTGGGACCGGGCCGAGATGCTCAAGGACCCGAAGGCGGGCGGAGTCACCCCGTCCGGCCTTCCGCTGCGTGTGCCCAAGGCCAATCTGGTCGAGGGGACCGCGGAGCAGACCCAGCAGGGCGGCCCACAGGTCTCCCGCGCCCCCGAGGACGTCCGGGGCAGGTTGAGCAACCTGCGCCGGGGCGTACAGCGGGGTCGTAGCGCGGGGTCGGACACAAGTACTACCTACAACCAGGAGCGTTAGTGTGAGCCCGATGAGCCAGGCGGCGCAGAATCTCAACTGGTTGATCACCAACTTCGTGGACAACACCCCCGGGGTGTCGCACACGGTGGTGGTCTCCGCCGACGGACTCCTGCTGGCGATGTCCGAAGGCTTCCCGCGCGACCGCGCCGACCAGCTGGCGGCCGTGGCCTCCGGTCTGACGTCGCTGACGGCGGGTGCCTCCCGGATCTTCGAGGGCGGCGCCGTCAACCAGACCGTGGTGGAGATGGAGCGGGGATTCCTCTTCATCATGTCCATCTCCGACGGTTCCTCGCTGGCCGTCCTCGCCCACCCGGACGCCGACATCGGCTTGGTCGGGTACGAGATGGCCCTGCTCGTGGACCGCGCGGGAAGTGTTCTGACCCCCGACCTCCGAGCGGAGTTGCAGGGCAGTCTTCTTAACTAACAAGACGGACAGTGCGTTTCTCGTCACCGCGCCATAAGGTGCGGTGACGCGGCACCACTGGGACGGTGACGGTCGGTCGGAGGAGGAATCGTGACAGCACCCGCAGGAGGACACCCTTTCGAGGGTGGTCGGCACGTTCCGGGTCAACACGGCGAGAGCCGTTTCGACACCCCCTCCGTGCCCGGACAGGGTTCCGGTGACCCGTTCCAGCCTTACGGCGGGCCGCACCGGCAGGACGGCGGCGGCCGCGCCCGGCAGGCCCGGCGCGCGCAGGACGACGACTGGCCGCAGCAGCAGCCCGATTCCGGGTGGCAGCAGCACCGGCCGTACCGGCAGGAGCCTCCGCGGCGGTACGACGCGCCGCCGGCGCGCGTCGAGCCGGCGGGGCGGCAGGCGCCGGAGCCCGCCTCGCACAACCCGCTGGTCCGTCCGTACGCCATGACCGGCGGCCGGACCCGGCCGCGTTACCAGCTCGCCATCGAGGCGCTGGTCAGTACGACGGCCGATCCCGCCCGGCTGCAAGGGCAGTTGCCCGAGCACCAGCGGATCTGCCGGCTCTGCATCGAGATCAAGTCGGTGGCCGAGATCTCGGCCCTGCTCTCGATCCCCCTCGGCGTTGCCCGGATCCTCGTCGCCGACCTGGCCGAGGCCGGACTCGTCGCTATCCATCAGCCCGGCGGCGACGAAGCCGTCGGCGGCCAACCAGATGTGACACTGCTCGAAAGGGTGCTCAGTGGACTTCGCAAGCTCTAGCGGCGGAGCGGCCCGCTCCACTACCTCGGCGAAGATCGTGGTGGCAGGGGGCTTCGGCGTGGGTAAGACCACGTTTGTCGGTGCCGTTTCGGAGATCAACCCGCTGCGCACCGAAGCCGTGATGACGTCCGCGTCCGCGGGCATCGAC
>JOAZ01000045.1 GCA_000720535.1 Streptomyces halstedii | reverse complement strand
GGGCTTCCACAGGGTGACCGGGGTGGATGAAGATGCTGTGGTGGGAGGTCACAGTTCAGCTCCCTCAGGGGTAGGTGATGTCGTAGCCGTCGCCGACGATGCGGATGTAGTCCATCCGTCCGGGCGGATTGTTGCGCAGGAACTTACCCAGCCCCTCTTGTGCTGCTGACTCACTCAGTCCGCTCGCGCGTGCGTCGATGATGGCATGCCTGGCCTGGCCCTTCGCCGAGTTCAACTGGTTCTTCACCGTGTTTGCGGCGGCTCCCGGAATCAAGCTCTTGAACTCCGTCGGCACCCCGTTCACTTCGGAGTCGGCGGTCCTCACTCCCGGCACGGTCGACTCCTTGAGTGCCTTCACGTTCTTGCCCTCGGACACGAGGAGTTCGGCGATGCGCCCTTCGGCGTCGTTGAACGCCTTCGCACTGAGGTCGAGTGTGCCGCGCTTCGGCCCCAGACCCCCAGATTTCATGATGGACGTCTCGGTCTCGTACACACTTCGCCGCCACCCGGTCAGTCCTGCGAGTCCGGTGACGGCGAGCTGTTGGGTGAGTTCGTCGGCTGCTTCGGCGTAGAGGTCGGCGAGTGCGTCGCAGCCTTGTTGGCGGAGCATGTATTCGGCGCGGTAGAGGCGGTAGGCGGGGCGGACGGGGAGGTACTTGTCGAGGAAGGCGCCGGCGCCGCCGTTCTGGCCGGTGACGGCGTCGTAGGCGTCTCCGAGGAACTGGAAGGGTGCCTTCAGTCCTTGGAGGAAGCCCGAGCCGAAGTCGCCGAGGATCGCTCCTGGGCTGTTGGGGTCTTCGGGGGTGAGACCGCTGGGGTCGGTCAGGAGGGTGGGCTGGTTGTCCGCGTAGGCGTACGGGGACACATAGGGGGTGGAGGCGCTTCGTGCTGCCGGGTCGGTGCTGGTGAAGCGCCCGGTGGCCGGGGTGTACTGGCGGGCGTGGAGGTCGATGTTGCCGGTGGTGGTCTCGTAGCGGGCGCCGGTGTAGGTGGGGGTGCTTGAGGGGGCGCCGCCGGTGACGGTTCCCAGGACGCGGGTGCCGTAGGGGTCGTAGGCCCAGCGCTGGTGGAGGGTGCCGGTGCTACTGGTGACGTCGAGCGGGGAGCCCTGGGTGTCGTGGTGGTAGTAGAAGACCGCACCTGCACCGGTTTTAGTGGCCGCGGGCTGGCCGAGGGGGTCGTAGCGGTAGGACTGTTTGACGGTCCAGGCGCTGTCGTACTCGGTTGCGAGGATCGGCAGGGGGGCGTTGGGGTCCCACTGGGTGCGGCTGGTGACCGCGCCGTCCTGGAGCGTGGCGACCTGATTGCCGGTCGCGTCGTGGTCGTAGGTGTAGTTGGCGTCCGAGACGGTGGCGGCGGAGATCTGTCCGGCCAGGTCGTAGGTGAAGGTGTCGGCGCCGGCCTTTGTCTGGTTGCCTTCCGCGTCGTACTCGTATGCGGTGGTGGTGGCCCCGGCGGTGGTGGAGGCGAGCTGGTTGGCGGCGTCGTAGGCGTAGCTGGTGGACGTGGTGCCGAGGGTGGAGGTCAGGCGGTTGCCGACCTTGTCGTAGGTGTAGGACGTGGTGCGGGTGGCGGCGCAGCCGGTGATCCAGGGCTGGGGGTAGCAGCCGGAGGTGAGGCGGCCCGCGGTGTCGTAGGTCTGGTCGTAGCCGCCGGTGCCGACTCCGGCCCGGGTGACGTCGACGTGGGTGGGCAGGCCGGCCGCCGAGAGGGTCAGGGCGGTCTTGGTGACTGTCGTGCCCGCCTTGGCGGAGGTGACGGCGGTGACGCGGCCCGCCCGGTCGTAGGTGCGTTCCTCGGTCTCCGTGTTGGGCAGTGCTGTCTTGGTGAGGTTGCCCGCCGGGTCCGAGGTGTAGGTCGTGGTGGCGCCGTCGGCCGTCATGGTGGCGGTGCGGCCGTCGTTGTCGTAGGTGTAACCGATGGTGTTGCCGTCGGAGTACTTGCGGGTGAGCATCTGCCCGGCAGCGTCGTAGGTGTAGGCGAAGCCGCGGGTCTTGGTGAGGTCGCCGACCGCGTTGTAGACGAAGTCCTCGGTGATCTTCGCGTTGGCGCGGGCGGTCATCTGCCCTGCGTCGTCGTAGCCGAGGGTGACGTCCGGCGTGGTGTCCGAGTAGTCGATCTTGGTTACCAGGCCGCGGACGTCGTACGTCCGGGTGGTGGTGCCGCGGGACGTCGTCACTTCGACCGGGTTGCTGTCCGCGTCGTACGCGTAGGTCGTCGTCCGGCCCAGGGGGTCGGTGACCGACGTCAGGCGGTGCGCGGCGTCGTAACCGTAGGTGGTGACGTGGTTGTTGGCGTCGGTCCGGCCGGTGACGTTGCCGACTGCGTCATAGCCGTAGGCGGTGGTCGCGCCGCCGGGGGCGGTGACGGTGGTCAGCTGGTCGAGTGTGTCGTAGCGGTAGGTGGTGGCGCGCTGGTCGGCGTCGGTGCTCCGGGTGACGTTTCCGGCGGCGTCGTATTCGGTTCTGGTCACGTTGCCGAGTGGGTCGGTGACGGCGGTCGGATTGCCCGACGGGTCGTAGTCGTAGGTGGTGGTGTACTGGGCGGGGGAGGCGCCGGTGACGTTGCCTCGCGGATCGACGGCCGTGGCCTGGCGGCCGTCGTCGTCGTAGGTCCAGCTCTCCTTGTTGCCCATGGGTGAGGTGCTGCTGAGCAGGTTCCCATCGGCGTCGTAGGTGTAGGTGCTGGTCTTGCTCAGCTGGTTGGTGCTGCTGGTCAGCTGGTTGTTCTTGTCGTAGACGGAGAGGGTCGTCTTGCCCGCGGCGTCGGTGACCTTGGTGACGTTGTCGTTGGCGTCGTACGTATAGGCGGTGGTGTGACCCAGTTGGTCGGTGTTCACCAGCGGCCTGTTGATCGCGTCGTAGGTCGTGGTGGTGAACGCGCCGGTGGGACCGGTGACCTTGGTGCTGTTGCCTGCGGCGTCGTAGGCGTAACTCGTGGTATAGGCGGCCGGGTCGTTGCCTGTGACGTTGCCGCGCGGGGAGACGCTGGTGAGCAGGCGTCCCACCTTGTCGTAGGTGTAGGTGGTCTTGTTGCCGGCGGCGTCCGTCTCGGAGGCGAGGTGTCCGGCGGCGCTGTAGGTCCGGGTGACGAACTTGCCCGCCGCGTCCGTCGTCCGGATCAGGTGCCCGGCATCGTCGTAGGCGAATGCCGTGGTGTCGCCCTCAGGGTTCTTCGCGGTGAGGAGCTGTTCCGCGCCGTTGTAGGTGTAGGTCGTGGTGCGGTCCAGCGGGTCGGTGGCCGAGCTGAGCAGCCCTCGCCCGTCGTAGGCGTACGTCGTGGTGTAGGCGGCTGGGTCGGCGTCGGTGACATTGCCGCGCGGGTCCGTCTTGGTCAGGATCCGCCCGGCCGCGTCGTAGGTGAACGTCGCCTTCTCACCCAGGGGCGTGGTCACCGACGTCCGGTTCCCGGCCGTGTCGTAGCCGTAGGTGGTGACCTTGCCTCGTGGCGTCTTCACGGTCTGGACGGCACCGAGCGTCGTGTACGTGTAGGCGGTGGTGTTGCCGAGCGGGTCGGTGGCCGTCGTCAGCTGGTTGGACGTGTTGTATGCATAGGCGGTCTTGTTGCCGCGGCCGTCGGTGTGGCTGGTGATGTTGCCCGACGTGTCGTAGGTCCAGATTTCCTTGTAACCGAGCCCTGAGGGCGAACTGCGCGTGAGCATCCGGCCGGCGCTGTCATATGTCATCGACGTGGTGTTGCCGCGCTGGTCGGTGATGCCCACGGGCCGCAGATTGCGGTCGTAGTCGTAGGTGATGCTCTTGCCGTACGGGTCGATGGTCGACATGAGGACGTTGCCGGAGTACACGTCGGTCCACACGCCGCCGTCGGGCGCCGTGGTGTGGGACTCGCGGCTGCCGTCCCAGGTGAAGGTGGTCGTCTTGGTGTTCTGGTCGGTCTGGGTCTTGATCCGGCCTGCGGTGTCGTAGGTGTTGCTGACCTTGCCGCCTGCGGGGTCGGTGTAGGACGACAGCCGCTTGTTTGCGTCATACGTGTACGAAGAGGTCTTTCCGGCGGGGTCGGTCACCGAGGTCAGCAGACCACCGGTGTAGCCGTAGGACACCGATGTCGTGTCCGGCAGGGCCACGTTGGTCAGCAGCCCGTCGGCGCCGGCCGTGAAGGTCGTCGTGCGTCCCGCGGCGTCCTTGACGGAGGCGAGCTTGCCGGACGCGTACGTCAGGTTCAGCCCCTTTCCTGCCTTGTCCACGACGGAGGTGAGCTGACCACCGCTGGTGAAGGTCCGCTTGGTGTGGTCGGGCGTGGTCAGGATGTAGTCATGGGTGCCCTTGACCAGATTGGCCGCCGACCCGGCCGGGGCTCTGTATGTCCCGTCGCTGTTCTGCGTGAACACGAACGACGCCCCGTCGTCCGCCCGGTAGGTGGCCTTTCCCGTCGCGGCTGTGAGCTTCGAGTCGAACGGTGTCGCCCAGCCGCGGCCCAGCAGGCCCGCCGTGGCCGAGTCGGAACGGTACGTCCGCTCCAGGGCAAGGGGCACACCTGGGCCGACCAGGGAAGCGTCGGTGAGCTGTTCGAAGAACATGCCGGTCGCCGTGTTGACGGGGTCGGCACGGTGGGCCTGCGCGTAGCAGGTGCAGATGCCCGCCTGTGCTCCGGGAATGTCGGGCGTATAGAAGGCTTCCACCAGGGGGGAGGTGGTTCCGCCCGGACTCGAAGACCCGTCCGTGCCGGTGAGGAAGATCCAGGCGTAGTACTTCTTGCCGTCCTCGAGATGCCCCCCGAGCGTGCTGCCGCTCCACCAGAAGCACTGGTCGGCGGGGTAGGCGTTGCCTGGCCACCAGCCGTAGCACCAGGCGCCGTTGTCGAGATAACGGCCCGAAGGATCACCGGTGGAGCGCTTGATCTCCTGTTGTAGGACGAAGTTCCCCGCCTCGTCGCGGACGTAGAGCCACATCCCGGACACCGAGGAAGCTGTCGTGCCCGTCGGCAGCTGCAGTTGCCCGCCGATCGACAACATCGCCGGGTAAGCAGTGGCGTACGCGCTGACCCACGAGGGATTCCCCGTTGCCTGCGCGCCGAACGGAGTCGCCGATCTGTTGGCGGCCGGGCCTCGGTCGGCTGGTTCGGTGGGGCGGGGGTGCGGTGTGCCGGACGGCTTTTCCGCGCGCGGGTCGATGTAGCTGTGCATGGGCGACAGCTCGCCCCGGTCCCGCTTCACCTGCTGGCGTCTCTCGGCCAGCGTCATGGCCTTGGGCGGCTTCGGGAGGTCCGAAGCGGTTCTGGCGGCGGCCGTCCTTATGGCAGCCGACGGGGGTAAAGAGGTCTGTTGGCCTCCGGGGGATGCCCAGGAGGGGACGACTCCTGCGACGGCCAGGAGAGCCAGAGCCAGGAGTGTGGTGAGGATTCTTCGCGCTTGTGTGAGCACAGTGCATCACCCGTGAGTAAGTCGTGAAAAGAGTCGGGGTGATGCTTGATCCAAAAATGGGTCGAACTAACGCACGACATGGGATGGGGCTGGATTCCGACGTGCAGCGCCGAACGGTGCCCGGGGTGTCCCCTGGTCACGTGGGCGATCAGGCGCCCCGTGGTGGGTGATTGGCGTGAACACGCCGTCCTGTCCTGGAGGTGGTAGTTGAACACCCGGAGAGCTGACGGCCAAGCCTGGAACTCACCGCTGACGAATCGACGTTACCACCGAGTACGGGCCAGGGCCGAAGCCCTGACAACCCCTGGGCTTTCACTGCCTTCAGGGGCGGGAGCAGCGGGAGTGCTTTCGGGGCTGAAGAGTGTGCCGTGCGCGACACCATGCTGCCCCCGCGCGCGGTCACTCATGGAATGAACCTTCACTGGGTGCGAATCTTAATTCGCATTGCTTGGGTTCTTCACGTAAACGGCAACAATGATGTTGGCGTACTTGGAATTAACTTCATCGCGGGATCCGGAAACAACGAGTCGCACTGAGAGGTCATTGTCATGGGACTTTTGTAGGAGACTACGCATTGGCGTAGAGTTGTGCTTTGATAATGCGGGCTCATCCCTGTCCCAGAGGTCTGCTTCGCAGACATCTTCGTTGCACTTGTCTTGCGTCACCCGTTTGATGGTCTCCTTGCATTGGGAATCACATCCTCCCGCGGTGGGGCCAGGGAATTTGACGTGGACCATGTAGTATTCGTCGCTTTCGCCGGGTGGCCGCTTAGTGAAGACGTCCTGCGTAACCGTGACATCATCGATAATCCCTATCGGTCCTGTCGACTCATTGGAGTCACCCTCGGGAGTGTGGATCAAGTACCCACCTGTTCCACCAACTCCCAAAGCGACTGCAAGTACGATAGTTAATACACCGGCGCCGCCGCGGATCCATTCGGTGAGACCTGAAAATAATTGCCCGATTCCAGATATTACGTCACTGAGAGTCTCGAAGACGTTTTTGTTTTCCCTTGCATCGCCTCCCCCACCCTGGCCTGCAGGAGGCATTTCCTCTTGAGTCACACTTACCTCCATTACTTCAAATTATGCACGTCTCCGACCATGCGTAATAGATTGCCTGCTCCGAGTTCTGCTGCCTGATGCTAAAAGGAATTGACCGGAGTGGCAGCGGTTCGGATCGAGAGCTCGTAGTCTCAGCTAACTGACGCATCGAAGCTTGCGGGAAGTCTGACACAAAAACCAAGATCAACTGATTGAGTGGTCGATTCGTGATTATATGAGGGATTCTGCTACCAACTGATGGCGTGAGTGCGGATTCTTCCGGGCCGGGGCTGTGATCTGGTGTGATGACCGGGTGACGGCGCTGCCAGGTCCGTGAACGTGCCCGGCGAATAGAGGATCCGGCGCTGGCTCTCAGCTCCGCAAGCGTATGCGCCTCAGCTCCGCAAGCCACTCCTTGCGGTACTGTCAGCTCTGGATCTTCAGCCGAATTGGATGATCTGACGGCCCAATAGCAGAAAGGCGCCACTGGCCTGCGAGGATGCGACTGTCGAGGAAGCATCGGTAGCAGAAATCAGGGCACCTTTCTGGTGAGTGAGCGTACAGGGTGGGACCGGGGTCTGAGCGTGCGGGCCGACGGTAAA
>JOAZ01000044.1 GCA_000720535.1 Streptomyces halstedii | reverse complement strand
CCTACGAGGACTTCGACCCCGACACCGCCGCCCAGCGCTCCATGGCCTTCGAAGCCCTCGACCAACTCGCCATGGACCACCTCCTCAACGTCCGCTGACGCCCGGTGTCCGGCGGCGGTCAGCCGCCGGACACCCCTGGTCCTCCCCCGCCGTGACACCGCCGGATCCGTGCCGGGGCTTGACGAACTCCCGTGGGAGCGTTCCCATGGGGCCCGGCCACCCTCTCACCGCAAGGGCACCACCGTGACAGAACCCTCCCCGGACGGGCGGACCCGACGCCGCGGCCGCCGTACCAGGCGGATCGCCGTCCCCCTCACCGTCGTCTCCGCGATCGTCGCCGGAACCGTCCTCTCGGGCTGCGGCCGGCAGCAGGACCCGGACGTCTACACCGTCATGAACTCCTCGACCGACGAGTCCTACCACCGCTGGGACGGGGACACCCTCAAGCGGTGCGGCAAGGAACTCGGCATCACCATCGAGCAGCAGAGCGTGCCGGCCTCGCAGCTGATGACGAAGGCGCTGCGGATGGCGTCCTCGAAGTCGCTGCCGGACGTCCTCCAGCTGGACGCCTCCGAGATGCCGACGTTCGCCGAGGCCGGTGGCCTGATCCCGCTGAAGGACCTCGGGCTGACCACGACGGACATCCCGGACGGCATCGTCGACTTCGGCTCGTACGACGGGAAGTACTACGGGGCGGCGCGCACGGTGAACACCCTGGCGCTGTTCTACAACAAGGACATCCTCGACAAGGCCGGGCTGGCGGTGCCCACCACCTGGGACGAGATGCGGGAGACGGCCGCGGAGCTGACCCAGGGCAAGCGGTACGGGCTGGCGCTGAGCGCGGGCGGCGCGGAGGACGGTGTCTTCCAGTTCACCCCGTTCATGTGGTCCAACGGCGGCGACGAGACGAAGCTCGACAGCCCCGAGGTCGCCGGTGCGCTGGACTACTGGAAGGCGCTGCTGAAGGACGGCTCGCTCTCCAAGTCCACGGTCAACTGGACCCAGGCCGATGTGAACGACCAGTTCATGGCGGGCAACGCGGCCATGATGATCAACGGCCCCTGGCAGGTCGAGACCCTGAACGCCAAGAAGGGCCTCGACTGGGGCATCGCCGAGATCCCGGTCCCGAAGGCGGGCGACGACTCGGTCGGCCCGCTGGGCGGCGGAATCCTGACCGTGCCCAACACCGGTGACGGCGAGCGCGAGAAGAAGGCCGCCGAGATCATCGGCTGCATGGCGGGCGAGCAGGAGCAGATCACCTACGCCCTGAACAGCTGGATGGTCCCGGCGAACACCAGGGCCGCCGCCGTCTGGCGTACGAAGGCCCCGGAGCTGGCCGCCCTGGCCGGACAGGTCTCCACGGCCCGGTCCCGCACCGCGAAGGTCGGCGCGCGGTGGTCGTCGGTGTCGCTCGCCCTGCAGAGCGCCTTCCAGTCCGCCCTCACCGGCGAGTCCAGCGAAGCCGCGCTGAAGCGCGCCCAGCAGCGCGTCACGAGCGGGAACTGAGGTAACGAACCATGGCATCCACCACAGCCTCCGCCGCGCTGCCGGCCGACCCGGCGGCCGACGCCGGTAAGGCCGAGAAGCCACCGAGCCCGCTGCGCGCCAAGCGGCGCCGGCAACTCGCCCAGTGGGGGTTCATCGCCCCCGCCGTGCTCTTCATGGCCCTGTTCTTCGGCTATCCGCTCGTCCGCAACATCGTGATGAGCTTCCAGGACTACTCGCCGTCCACCTTCTTCACCGGCGAGGCGCCGTTCAACGGCCTGGACAACTGGCGCAACGTCTTCGACGACGGGCTCTTCGGCAAGGCCCTGTGGCAGACGGTCCTCTTCACCGTCGGATCGCTGGCCGGGCAGTTCTGCATCGGCCTCGCCCTGGCCGTCTTCTTCAGCCGCCGCTTCCCGCTGAACGGGATCCTGCGCTCGCTGATCCTGCTGCCGTGGCTCGTCCCGATGGTGGTCTCCGGCATCGTCTGGCGGCGCATCTTCGACCAGGACACCGGAGTGCTGAACTCCTTCCTGGGCACCCTGGGTCTCGGCGGTGACACCCCCTGGCTGACCAGCACGAGCATGGCGCTGGTCTCGGTGATCCTGGTGAACATCTGGATCGGCATCCCGTTCAACATGGTGATCCTCTACGGCGGCCTCCAGGAGGTCCCCAAGGAACTGCACGAGGCGGCGGCCCTCGACGGCGCCTCCGCCTGGCGTACGTTCCGCTCGGTGACCCTGCCGGTGCTCAAGCCGGTCATCACGGTGGTGCTGGTGCTCGGCTTCATGTCGACGGTCAAGATCCTCGACCTGGTCCTCGCGCTCACCGACGGCGGACCCGCCGACTCCACGCAGACGCTCGGCACCCTCACCTACCAGAACTCCTTCGTCCAGATGGACTTCGGCGCCGGTGCCGTCGTCGGCAACGTCCTGATCCTGATCTCCGCCGTCTTCGCGGTGTTCTACCTGCGGGCCAACCGCAACGAGGGGAAGTGACCGGCATGGCGACCACCACCCAGATCCCCGCCGCCCCGGCTCCCGCCACCGTCCACCGCTCCAGGCGCCGCTGGGGTGCCACCGTCCTCGGCGTCGTGATCCTCGCCGTGATGCTGTTCCCGCTGTACTGGATGATCAACACCGCGCTCCAGCCGGACGCGTCGCTGGTCGACGTGGCCCCGGTGCCGACGGGCCTGGACCTCTCCGGCTTCTCCTCGGCCCTCGCCGACCAGGGCACCAACCTGCTGACGTCACTGGCCGTGGCGCTCGGCGCGGTGGTCATCTGCCTGGCGATCTCGGCGCCCGCCGCGTACGGGCTGGCGCAGTTCGGGCTGCGCGGCGGCAGGACGATCGTCTTCGGCACGCTCATCACGCAGATGGTGCCGGGCATCGTCATCGCCAACGCCCTCTACAGCGCGTACGTGGACCTCGGGCTGGTCAACTCCTACTTCGGGCTGATGCTGGCGGACGCCTCGCTGGGCATCCCGTTCGCGATCGTGCTGATGCGCTCGTTCATGGTGTCCATCCCGCGCGAGGTCATCGAGGCCGCCGAGGTGGACGGCGCGGGCCGGGTCCGTACGTTCGTCCGGGTCGTCCTGCCGATGAGCCGCAACTCCCTGATCACCGCAGGGCTGTTCTCGTTCCTCTACGCGTGGAGCGACTTCATGTTCGCGCTGACGCTGAACACCACGGACGACGTCAAGCCGATCACCCTCGGCATCTACCAGTACATCGGGGCGCACGTCGGCGACTGGGGTTCGGTCATGGCCGCCTCGGTGCTCTCCGCGGTGCCCGCCGCGGTCCTCCTCGTCCTGTCCCAGAAGTACATCGCCGCCGGGATCACCGGCGGCTCCGTCAAGTAAGGGTTTCCATGAGTGAGTTCCCGGTCTTCCCGTCCGGTTTCGTCTTCGGCGCGGCCACGGCCTCGTACCAGATCGAGGGCGCCGCCCGGGAGGACGGCCGCGGCCCGTCCATCTGGGACACCTACAGCCACACCCCCGGGCGCACGGACGGCGGTGACACGGGTGACGTGGCGTGCGACCACTACCACCGCTACCCCGAGGACGTGGCGCTGCTGCGCGACCTGGGTGTGGACTCGTACCGCTTCTCGGTCTCCTGGTCCCGCGTCCAGGCCGAGGGCAGCGGGGCGGTCAACCCCAAGGGGCTGGACTTCTACTCCCGCCTGGTCGACTCCCTCCTGGAGGCGGGCATCGAGCCGGCCGCCACCCTGTACCACTGGGACCTGCCGCAGGCCCTGGAGGACAAGGGCGGCTGGCGGATACGGGAGACGGCGGAGCGGTTCGGCGAGTACAGCGCGCTCATGGCCGAGCACCTGGGCGACCGGGTGCCGCGCTGGATCACCCTCAACGAGCCGTGGTGCAGCGCGTTCCTGGGCTACTCCGTGGGCCGGCACGCGCCGGGCGCCCAGGAGGGGCGCGGGGCGCTGGCCGCCGCGCACCACCTGCTGGTCGGCCACGGCCACGCGATGTCGGCATTGCGCGCGGCGGGGGTCCGGGAGGCGGGCATCACGCTGAACCTGGACCGCAACGTGCCGGCCACCGAGTCGGACGCCGACCTCGCGGCCGTCGTACGGGCCGACACCCAGCACAACCTGGTGTGGACCGAGCCGCTGCTCGCGGGCCGCTACCCGGCCACCGAGGAGGAGACCTGGGGCGAGCTGATCACCGGTCAGGTCTTCCGCCGGGAGGGCGATCTGGAGCTGATCTCCCAGCCGTTGGACTTCCTCGGCGTCAACTACTACCGGCCGATCGTGATCGCCGCCGCCCCGCACCGCGAGGCCGATCCCGCGCTGCGGGTGGCCACGGACAACCGGTACGCGGAGGGGAGTTACCCGGACGTCCGCAGGACGGCGATGGGCTGGCCGGTCGTGCCGCACACCTTCACCGACCTGCTGACCGCGCTGAAGCAGACGTACGGTGAGGCGCTTCCGCCGGTGCACATCACGGAGAACGGCTCGGCGGAGTACGACACCGTCGAGGCGGACGGCTCGGTCCACGACACGGACCGGGTGGAGTACCTGCGCGACCATCTGACGGCGCTGCGGGCGGCGATGGACGCGGGCGTGGACGTCCGGGGCTACTACGTGTGGTCGCTGCTGGACAACTTCGAGTGGGCCCTCGGGTACGCGAAGCGGTTCGGGATCATCCGGGTCGACTACGACACCCTGGAACGCACCCCGAAGGACAGCTACCGCTGGTACCAGCAGGTGATCGCGGCACACCGGCCGTAGCCGGGGAAGGCGGTCCGGGGCTGGTCCGGAGGCCGGTCCGGACGGGGTCCGGGGGCTTCCCGAACAGGGGCTTCCGAACGGGGGCGTACGCGTGCACCACGGCGCGGGCGCCCCCGCTCGTGTGTGTGAGAGAGAGGAGCGGGCGTGCGCCGTCACCGCACCGCGTACGCCGCCGGGTTCTCCATCAGCTCGTACATCACCCGGGCCGCCGCGCCCCGGGCCGCGTCCCCGGAGAGCGACGAGGCCCGCAGCCGGCTGCCGTCGGCGTGCCAGCGGCCCGAGACCACCCGGGCGGTGAGCTGGGCGTCGGCGGACGGCTCCAGCCACGGCATGAGGGTGCGGTAGATCCCGCCCAGCACGACCGCCTCGGGGTCGAAGAGGTTGACCGCGCCCGCCAGCACCACTCCCATCCGGTCCCCCGCCGTGGCGAGGGATTCCACGGCCCTGGCGTCCCCGGCGGCGGCGCGCTGCTCCAGCTCCGCGATGCCCCGTACCCCCTGGCCCGGGTCGATCCCGGCCGCCGCGAGCAGGGCGGCCCGCCCGGCGTACTGCTCCAGGCAGCCGTGCGCCCCGCAGCGGCACAGGGGGCCCTGCGGGTCGACGACCACGTGGCCGATCTCCCCCGCGAACCCGTGGGCGCCCCGCAGCATCTGACCGTTCAGCACGAGTGCGCCGCCGACGCCGATCTCACCGGTGAGATAGAGGAAGGTGCGGATGCCTCCGAGCCCTCCGAACCAGTACTCGGCCAGGGCGGCGAGGTTGGCCTCGTTGTCGGAGCCGACGGGCAGCGCGCCCCCGGTCGGGCGCAGGGTGCTGAGGGCCTGCCCGAAGATGCCCTCGGCGGCGACCCGGCTCCAGCCCAGGTTGGGCGCCTGGCGGACGACGCCGCCGGACACCAGGCCGGGCAGGGCCAGTTCGACGCCGACGACGCGTAGGTCCTGTTCGCGGGCGGAGCCGATGACCCGGTTGGTGAGCCGGGCGGCGTGGGCGAGTACCTCGGCGGGCGGGACGCCGCGGTGGTCTGTGTGTTCGGTGACCCGGACCCGGTCAGTGCCGGTGAGATCGACGGCGCACACCGACACGTAGTCGATGTTGATCTCCACCCCGAGCCCGGCGGGTCCCGTCCGGGAGACGGTGAGGACGGTTCCGGGGCGTCCGGCGGAGCCGCTGGAGGTCTTGCCGGACTCGCTCAGACAGCCGAGTTCGAGGAGTTCCTCGACGAGGGAGGAGACGGCGGCCCGGGTGAGCCCGACGAGGCTCGCCACCCTGGCCCGGGTGACCTCGCCCTCCTCGCGCACGGTGCGCAGCACCAGGCTGAGGTTGTGGCGCCGCACGGACTCGTGCCCGGCCTTGGCGGCGGGCGAGGTGAAAGACTTGTTCATGGCCTGTCGAGCCTAGCGTCAGGACGGGGCCGGACCGGGGAGCGGGGACGGGAGACGGGGGCCCGGCATGGCCCTCGGGGAGCAGGGGCGAGGACGGGAGACGGGGTCCGGCGTGGGCCTCGGGGAGCAGGGGGCGGGGCACGGCGAAGGGCCGCACCCACGGGGTGCGGCCCTCACGCGCTTCCTGAGCCCTTACTTGCGGATCAGGCTGCGGAGCACGTACTGCAGGATGCCGCCGTTGCGGTAGTAGTCCGCCTCACCGGGGGTGTCGATGCGGACGACGCCGTCGAACTCCACACCGGTGTCGGTGGTGACCTTGACCGTGCGCGGCGTGGTGCCGTTGTTCAGCTCGGTCACGCCGGTGAAGGAGAAGGACTCCTCGCCGGTCAGGCCGAGGGTCTCGGCGGTCTGGCCCTCCGGGTACTGGAGCGGGAGGACGCCCATGCCGATGAGGTTCGAGCGGTGGATGCGCTCGTACGACTCGGCGATGACGGCCTTGACGCCGAGGAGCGCGGTGCCCTTGGCGGCCCAGTCGCGGGAGGAGCCGGAGCCGTACTCCTTGCCCGCCAGGATCACCAGCGGGGTGCCCGCGGCCTGGTAGTTCTGCGAGGCGTCGTAGATGAACGACACCGGACCGCCGTCCTGGGTGAAGTCGCGGGTGTAGCCGCCCTCGGTGCCCGGCGCGATCTGGTTGCGCAGGCGGATGTTGGCGAAGGTCCCGCGGATCATGACCTCGTGGTTGCCACGGCGTGAGCCGTAGGAGTTGAAGTCGCGGCGCTCGATGCCGTGCTCCGTGAGGTACGTGCCGGCCGGGGTGTCGGCCTTGATCGCACCGGCCGGGGAGATGTGGTCGGTGGTGACCGAGTCGCCGAGCTTGGCCAGGACACGGGCGCCGGCGATGTCCTCGACCGGGCTGGTCTCCATGGTCATGCCCTCGAAGTACGGGGGCTTGCGCACGTAGGTGGACTCGGAGTCCCACTCGAAGGTGTTGCCGGTGGGGATCGACAGCGCCTGCCACTGGGCGTCACCCGCGAAGACGTCCTGGTAGGACTTGTTGAACATGTCCTCGCCGATGGCGTTCGCCACGACGTCGTTGACCTCGGCCTCGGTGGGCCAGATGTCCGCGAGGTGGACGGGCTTGCCGTCCTGGTCGACGCCGAGGGCGTCCTTGGTGATGTCGACCTTCATCGAACCGGCCAGGGCGTACGCGACGACCAGCGGCGGGGACGCCAGGTAGTTCATCTTGACGTCCGGGTTGATGCGGCCCTCGAAGTTGCGGTTGCCGGAGAGCACCGAGGTCACGGCCAGGTCGTGCTCGTTGACCGCCTTGGAGACCTCGTCCGGCAGCGGGCCGGAGTTGCCGATGCAGGTGGTGCAGCCGTAGCCGACGAGGTTGAAGCCGACCTTGTCGAGGTACGGGGTCAGGCCCGCCTTGTCGAAGTAGTCGGTGACGACCTTGGAGCCCGGGGCGAGGGTGGTCTTGACCCACGGCTTGCGGGTCAGGCCCTTCTCGACCGCCTTCTTCGCCACGAGGGCGGCGGCGACCATGACGTACGGGTTCGAGGTGTTGGTGCAGGAGGTGATCGCGGCGACGGTGACCGCGCCGTGGTCCAGCTCGTACGTGGTGCCGTCGGGGGCGGTGACGGGGACCGGGTTCGACGGGCCGCCCGGAGCGATCGCCGGGGAGTCGGAGGCCGGGAAGGACTCCTTGCCCGCCTCGTCGACGCAGTCCACGTAGTTGCGCACGTCCTGGGCGAACTGCTGGGAGGCGTTGGCCAGGACGATGCGGTCCTGCGGGCGCTTCGGGCCGGCGATGGAGGGGACGACCGTGGAGAGGTCGAGCTCCAGCTTCTCGGAGAAGTCGGGCTCGGCGGCCGGGTCCAGCCAGAGGCCCTGCTCCTTGGCGTACGCCTCGACCAGGGCGATCTGCTGGGCGTCGCGGCCGGTCAGGCGCAGGTAGTTCAGGGTCTCGTCGTCGATCGGGAAGATCGCGGCGGTGGAACCGAACTCGGGCGACATGTTGCCGATGGTGGCGCGGTTGGCGAGGGAGGTGGCGGCGACGCCCTCACCGTAGAACTCGACGAACTTGCCGACGACGCCGTGCTTGCGGAGCATCTCGGTGATGGTCAGCACGAGGTCGGTGGCGGTGGTGCCGGCCGGCAGCTCGCCGGTCAGCTTGAAGCCGACGACGCGCGGGATGAGCATGGAGACCGGCTGGCCGAGCATCGCGGCCTCGGCCTCGATGCCGCCGACGCCCCAGCCCAGCACACCGAGACCGTTGACCATGGTGGTGTGCGAGTCGGTGCCGACGAGGGTGTCGGGGTAGGCCTGGCCGCCCCGGACCATGACCGTGCGGGCCAGGTGCTCGATGTTCACCTGGTGGACGATGCCGGTGCCCGGGGGGACGACCTTGAACTCGTCGAAGGCGGTCTGGCCCCAGCGCAGGAACTGGTAGCGCTCCCGGTTGCGGCCGTACTCCAGCTCGACGTTCTGCGCGAACGCCTCGTTGGTGCCGAACTTGTCGGCGATGACGGAGTGGTCGATGACCAGCTCGGCCGGGGCCAGCGGGTTGATCTTCGCCGGGTCGCCGCCGAGCTCCTTGACGGCCTCACGCATGGTGGCGAGGTCCACCACGCACGGAACACCCGTGAAGTCCTGCATGATCACGCGGGCCGGCGTGAACTGGATCTCCTGACTGGGCTGGGCCTGGGAGTCCCATCCGCCCAGCGCACGGATGTGGTCGGCGGTGATGTTCGCGCCGTCCTCGGTGCGGAGCAGGTTCTCCAGCAGCACCTTCAGGCTGTATGGGAGGCGCGCGGAGCCCTCGACCTTGTCCAGCCTGAAGATCTCGTACGACTCGTCGCCCACGCGCAGTGTGCTGCGGGCGTCGAAGCTGTTCGCCGACACGACAGTCTCCTTCTTCAATGTGCGCGTTCAACCGCGCCGCGCCTCATAGGCGGCCGGCGCCGCTCGGTGCCGCCTGCGGCCCCCACCATCCGCTAAGGTAAGGATTAGTTAGGTAACCCTTACCGAGCGGCGGCTGCGGTGCGCCTCGGCAGATATCTCGATGTCGAGATAACTCTAGTACATCACCGCGGCACGGTCATGCCCGGGGACCGGACATCTCCGCACCGCGGAACCCTCACCCACTGTCCCCCTCCCAGGGAAAGGCGGCACCAGGAGATCCGCACGTCGGCCGACGCGAACACGGCGAGCGGCCGCGTCCCACCCGCGACGAGGACCGACGAGGACTGCCAGGCGTCACCCGTTCGGCCGAGCCCCGCACGCGGAGGCGTTCCGCCTGAACGACCGTCGAGAGAGCGCCCCCTCACGGCCGGGCCATCCGGCGCCCACCCGAACTGCACACCCCCGGCGGAGCCTTCATCTCATATCTGAGATAGCGTTCAGGCATGGAAGACGACTACCTCGTACGTATCGGCAAGCTCATCCGTGACGCCCGTCAGCACCGGGGCTGGACACAGACACAGCTCGCCGAGGCGCTCGCCACCAGCCAGAGCGCCGTCAACCGCATCGAGCGCGGCAACCAGAACATCAGCCTTGAGATGATCGCCCGCATCGGTGAAGCACTCGACAGCGAGATCGTGTCGCTCGGTTACGCCGGGCCGATGCATCTGCGGGTCGTCGGCGGGCGACGGCTCTCCGGCGCCATCGACGTCAAGACGAGCAAGAACGCCTGCGTCGCCCTGCTCTGCGGGTCCCTGCTCAACAAGGGCCGCACCGTGCTGCGCCGGGTCGCCCGCATCGAGGAGGTCTTCCGGCTGCTGGAGGTCCTCAACTCCATCGGGGTGCGCACCCGTTGGATCAACGACGGCGTGGACCTGGAGATCCTGCCGCCCGCGGAACTGGAGTTGGAGTCCATCGACGCGGACGCCGCGCGCCGGACCCGCTCCATCATCATGTTCCTGGGCCCGCTGCTGCACCGCACGGACCGCTTCACGCTGCCGTACGCCGGCGGCTGCGACCTCGGCACCCGGACCATCGAGCCGCACATGATCGCCCTGCGCCGCTTCGGCCTGGACATCGCGGCCACCGACGGGCTCTACCACGCGCAGGTCGACCCCACGGTCCGGCCGGACCGCCCCATCGTCCTGACCGAGCGGGGCGACACGGTGACCGAGAACGCGCTGCTGGCCGCCGCCCGGCACGACGGCACGACCGTCATCCGCAACGCCTCCTCCAACTACATGGTCCAGGACCTCTGCTTCTTCCTGGAGGCGCTCGGCGTACGCGTGGACGGCGTCGGTACGACGACGCTGACCGTGCACGGTGTGCCGGAGATCGACGTGGACGTCGACTACTCCCCCTCCGAGGACCCGGTCGAGGCGATGAGCCTGCTGGCCGCCGCCGTCGTGACGGAGTCCGAGCTGACGATCCGCCGGGTGCCGATCGAGTTCCTGGAGATCGAGCTGGCGGTCCTGGAGGAGATGGGCGTCGACTGCGACCGCACCACGGAGTACGCCGCCGACAACGGCCGCACCCGTCTGGTGGACCTGACGGTCCGGCCCTCCAAACTGGAGGCGCCCATCGACAAGATCCACCCGATGCCGTTCCCGGGCCTGAACATCGACAACGTGCCGTTCTTCGCGGCCATCGCCGCCGCCGCGCACGGCCAGACCCTGATCCACGACTGGGTCTACGACAACCGCGCCATCTACCTCACCGACCTCAACCGCCTCGGCGGCAGGCTCCAGCTCCTCGACCCGCACCGCGTCCTGGTGGAAGGCCCGACCCGCTGGCGCGCCGCCGAGATGATGTGCCCGCCCGCCCTGCGCCCGGCGGTGGTGGTCCTGCTGGCGATGATGGCGGCCGAGGGCACGTCGGTGCTGCGGAACGTGTACGTGATCAACCGGGGGTACGAGGAGCTGGCGGAGCGGCTGAACTCGGTGGGGGCACAGATCGAGATCTTCCGCGACATCTGAAAGCCTGCGAAAATGGCACCGCCACACCCCTTTCGACCTGCACACATGCGGGTCGAGGCGGGGTGTGGCGGAGTCCCTGGGACTTTTCTGGGATTTTGAACCAGGAGCGACGGCTTCCGTGCACCGCGCTCTTCAGGCGATGAGTCATCGAAAAGATGTCGGCCTGAGCACCTAACCTCGATTCGTCAGCGGTGAGTTCGTGCTGGCCGGCCTGGCGATTCGCCCTTAATGTTCCCTCGTTGCGGGTGTCGGGCCGTCGTGTGTCGCTGCGGCTGCGCCGGGTTCCACGTCTCCCGGAGGGGCTCCTTCCTGGTCTTCGTCTGGGCGGTTCCCGGTCGTCAGGTGACGGCAGCGAGGTCGGTGATCCGGGTCCAGGCCAGAGTGAATGCGCTGGTCCAGGGCCATGTGGGGTCGAGGCGGAGGTAGCGGCGTCTGGCGTGATGGGCGAGGCGGCCGGGCTGGTGGTAGAGGCGGAAGCGCATCGTGCCGGGTTCAGCGTCGGCCAGGCCCTCCTCGTCATGGAGAACCAGGAACCGCAGCCAGGCGTCGAGATCGGCCGCGAGGTTCGCGGCGAGCATCCAACTCTCGTTCACGGCCCATGATTTCGAGGGCAGGTTGTGCAGGCCCATCGCCTTGTTCGTGCGGACCTGGTCCTCGACGACGGCGTGGTGACGGTGGACCGCATCCAGCCATTGCGCCTGATGAGAGCCCGCGATCCGGGTCATCCTGCTGATGTTGGTCGCGACGATGGAGTACGTGAAGCCGGTCTTCTTCTCGAAGTCGGTCAGGTTGGCCAGGTGCCGGCGGGAGGGCTTGACCCGGCGCACGATCAGCCGCAGCCCCTTGCTCCAGCCCTCGCGTTCGCTTACCCCGCTCAACTCCGCGACGGAGTAGCCCTCCTGGACGGATCCGTCCTGGTTGAGAGAGGTTTCCCAGGCCGCTTCGGGGAGCCTGGCGATGGCCTGCTCGTCAAGGGCGGTGATGGTCCAGCCGGTGGTGAAACGGACGGTGCGGCGGCGAGTGGTGAGCTTGATGAGGTGTTCGTGCAGGCCCGTGGGTGGCACCCGCACCATCAACCCGCACCAGGAGTTTCGCGCTGGAGGAGCCCGAAATCTGGGCGAGGGCGTCGGCCAGCACGCTGATGTGGTCGGTGACCGTGTTCGAGCCGGCGTTGCCCGGCCGCAGCAGCATCGCCAAGCACTCACCGGTGTTCGCGCACCAAGCGGCCAACGGGTGAAAGCCGAAGGTCCTCTTGCGCGTTTCCAGAGTGCGGTGCACCGTGGAGTCAGAGGCCCCCGGTCCGGTCAACCGCACCTGGTGCAGGGCGAGGTGTTCGGCCTCCAGCACACTGCGGGCCCCGAGCGCGATCGATATCGCCAGGTGTACGAGGACCACCACCCGATCCCGCCACCCCACACCACCCTGCGGGAACACCCCGGCCAACGCCTGGGTCAGCCCCGACCGGTCCGCGAGCCGCCGCAGCAGCATCACTCCCGCGTGTCCGCCCAGCCCTTTACCGTCGGCCCGCACGCTCAGACCCCGGTCCCACCCTGTACGCTCACTCACCAGAAAGGTGCCCTGATTTCTGCTACCGATGCTTCCTC
>JOAZ01000043.1 GCA_000720535.1 Streptomyces halstedii | reverse complement strand
CTGGGAACGACGGGCCGACATCCACGAAGCCTTCCTCAAACTCGCCTGCTGTCTCATCACCCACCGACAGATCAACTCATTGTGTTAGCCGCTGTTAGTAAGGTATACGGATGACTCAACGATTTGCCGATATCTTACAGGGCCTAATGGACAACCGTGGACTATCGGCCCGGGCTGTTAGCCGTACATCAGCACGGGCTGAATCGACCATTCTGCAATTGCTCCAGGGGAGCATTCCACCCTCACCGGAAATCGTGAAAGATATCGCCCCAGTGTTGCAGATCCCCGAAGCCGATTTGCTCACAATTGCTGGCCTTTCAGCAACGCCAACCGGCAGCACCCCCAGGCCCTACCGTAGTTCAGCTGAGATCGGCGAGCTAGTTTCGATTGCGAGCTCGCTATCGAATGGGCAGCTTCGACGATTGATCGACGTTGCCCGCAACTTGAAGTCGGAAGAACGCAATTAGGCCACCAGTTCACCCCCGCCCGTCCCAGTGAATGGGCGGGGGCGAGCTGGTAAAAATTCAATCAAAGTTGAAGGGATCCCACCTCGCCCCACTTACGTTAAAGCCATTTCCGTTCAGAGCATCCCGCGCCACCGATTCCATCCCAGATCCATTCGACCTATAGTGACCGGAGAAGTTGCCGAATTCCGTGATGGATCCGTTTGATACGTCAAACGTGCCAGCCATGGCCACAGGCCGACCTCCAGAGAGGCTTGTATGTCCCGCCCATATGCCCTCATCGAAGATGCTCTCGTGAAACGTTCTCACTGAACCACCTGGCATCACGACGTAATGATAATTGCCGTCTTGCAGATTTTCCCCCCTAGTCACCACTGCACTCTCGGGGAGGGGGCCTGCGGGGTGGCGTCCGTACCAGGGCGTCCCGCAACGTACATCCTGGTCTGTTCATTACTCGGACTGCAATTGTGAACGAGTACCGGCGTGGCGCCCGCCAGCACATAGTACGTATGGAGATCACTGACGGTGAGGTTGTGGACGGCGCTTGTGGTTGCCGTCCAGCGTTCGACCGCTGTGATCTGGACGTACGTGCCGGTGCTGGTCCGCAGCCATGCGCCGGCCTGGAGGTCCGTGGCGTCGATCCAGGAGTCGAGTGCTTCGACCCAGAAGGGGTGGCCGACGGCAAGGAGGGCCTTGGGGCCGACTTCGCCTGCGCCTGTTTCTGTACGGGCCGGGATCCGGGCTCCCGTGGTGCGGGGGCATCACGCCCTGCTGTCCGCCCGCGTGACGCCTCCCGCAGGAAGAGCCCGTTCCTGGCCGGAACGGCCCGGACCAAGCCGGAAGCCCGGCCGCGTTCAGGCGGGCCGGGCTTCCGGTTCGGTCGGGGAGGGGCGTCAGCCGAAGGCCTTGACGTCCTGCCAGCCGCTGGAGATCACGGTCATGGCCGGGCCGTTGGTGTTGGTTTTGGACGGGTGGTAGACCTTCACGGATCCGTCGGCGGCGAAGCGCGCCCAGATGTCGGGGATGCCGTCACCGTTCACGTCCGGGATGCCGATGGCGGTGTCGATGTTGGCACCGGTCCAGGACGTTCCGTACGAGGTGTCCTTGGCTTCCCGGGAGGCCGCGGCCGTCTTCAGCGAGGCCAGGTCCACGCTTCCGGCGGTGGTGCCGGGCTTGCCGTGCCGGATGTACATGTTCCCGTTGGAGGTGTTCCGCCAGAGGAGGTCGGGCGTGCCGTCGCGGTCGATGTCGGCGACGTTGACGATGTCGCGTACCTCCCAGGCGTCGGCGTTCATCCGGATCGCCTCCTCGAAGGTGCCGCCGGTGTAGCCGATCAGCACCCAGAAGGCGGCCCCTGTGCGTACGAAGACCTCGGGCCGTTTGTCGCCGGTGATGTCGCCGACGGCCTTCATCTGCACCCAGTCCGCCGGGTCGGGGGCGCCTGCGGGCAGCCGGATCTCCAGGCGCTTGTCGACCTCGAAGCTGCCGTAACCGTCGCCCGGGTAGAGCCAGAACTTGCCGTCCGGGGTGCGCGCGAACAGGTCGGTCACGCCGTCACCGGGATACACGTCGGCGTAGTGGGAGATCAGCGCGGCCTTGCCGGTGCCGGGGTCGTACCAGTGGCCGGTGGGGTTCAGCTTCCCGGCGGTGGTGTAGCCGGCGGCCAGGGATGTGTAGAGCTCGCCGTCGGGCAGGCCGGGGTAGGAGCGGAGGTTGCCGCTGGCGTTGATGGTGAGCAGGTCGGCCCGGCCGTCACCGTTGAGGTCACCGGGGGCGTCCGCGGTGTCCCTCGGCTGCACGTAGAAGGCGTAGTCGGTGGGCTCCTTCGACTTGTTGCCGACCGCGTCGTAGGCGTAGACCCGCATGCTGTGGGGTCCGGCGCTCGGCGGGGACAGGGTGAGGGTGAGTTTGCCGACGGAGTTGCCGGACGCATCCGTGCCGGAGGTCGCGGCCTTCTCGGTGTACCCGGCGCCGGTGAGCGTCCAGGAGAACTTGGTGGCGCCGGGGGAGCTGATGGTGAAGACCCCGCTCTGGCCGAACTTCTTCTCCGACCAGGTCAGACCGTCCGGGGTGGCCTCGGGGAAGTCATCGCTGGTCACGTCGGGCGCGGGCGGTCCGGAGGCGTCGACGGTGAACTGGCAGGGCTGGTCACCCGGCGGGAAGTAGGTGGAGACGGCGCCCTCGGTGTCCTCCGAGCGGACGTCCCATTTGTAGGTGGTCTTGTCGGCGAGGCTGCTGGACGGGATGGTCAGCGTGGCCTTGCCGCCGCTGTTGGGGGTGACCAGGGTGCCCGTGGGCGCGCTGGCACCCGACTTCCACCAGCGGAAGCGCAGCTTGGCGAGGTTCTTGTCCGGGTCGGTCGCGGTCGCGGAGAGCACGATGTTCGCCTTGGCGACGGGCCGGCTGGCCGGTGCGGCCACGCAGGCGCCGCCCGGGGTGGTGGTGCCGCCGGTCGGCTCGTTGGGCTTGCGGTTGTAGTCCACTTCGAGGACGGCCGACGAGGCACGGAACTTGCGCCAGGTCCAGGTGCTGGTCTCGGTGTTGGCCCGCATGCCCAGGGTGAGGGTCGAGGCACCGGCGTCGGCCGCGTACTGGGCACCGGCCTTCACGTTCCACAGTACGTAGTCGTCGGCGCAGGAGCTGTTGTATCCGTGGGCGAACGACTGCGACTGGAGCAGCGACGACCAGCTCGGCTGCTTGTTCCAGGTGGTGCCCGAGGAGATCGCCCCGGTGCGGTAGAGGTGGAACTGCCGGGTCTCGCACGACCAGGAGTGGTTGTTGAGCACCTTGAACTGGGCCTTGGTGACGGTGGCGCCCTTCAGGCTGCTGGAGAAGCCCATCGTCCAGAACGAGCGTGCCAGGCCCTTGGTGTCGCTCTCGTAACCGACTCGGGCGTCGGAGGTGCCGGAGCTGAAGTTGGTGCCGTTGTAGAAGCTGGTGTTCGGGTACGGCTTGTAGGCGACCGTCCAGGACTTCATCGGCGGCTTGATCGACGGGTCGATGAACAGCGGATAGCGGACGTCGTCACTCCGCAGCAGACCGGTGCCGTCCACGTCCAGGCTGAGGCGGACCCCGTTGCCGTCGTCGTCCAGGGTGGTGTGCAGCGCGGCGCTCCGCGCTCCGGGTTCGATGCCGCTCAGACCGGAGAGCGCCAGTACGTCCTCGGAGGTGGCGGTGGCGGTGCGGACCTCGCTGCCGGGCTCCAGGTCAGGGTCCTGGCCGGAGGAGTCCCAGGCGAACGGGGTCGGCACGGAGCCGATCTCCCTGCCCTTCTTCGAGTCCAGCACACGGACCGTGTCGGTGGTGCCGTTGTGCTCGAACACGGCCGTCTCGGACCGCAGGCCGAAGGAGAGGGTCTCCAGGGCCTTGTTCCGCGCGGCCTCGGGCGTCTTGACGATCATCAGCTGGGCGAAGCCGCCCTCCTCCCGGACGACCAGCAACAGGTCGACGCCCGGAAAGACCTCCGGATACAGCGCGCGGGGGCCGTCGAGTACCGGTTCGGGCAGTGGCGCGGGCCAGGTGTAGGCCACGGTGTGGCCCTCCAGTTCGACCTCGGCCAGCACGCTGTCCTCGGTCGCCGGGGTGGCCCGGGGGGAGTCGCGGTCGGCGCGCTCGGGGCGGACGCCGGCCGAGAAGCGGACCGGGATCACCGCGTTCACCGGGGTGATGCCGTCCTTGGTGCGGCGCAGGTCGGTGTCGATGTCGGCCCACTCGCCCTCGGCGTTCCTCGCCCGCTGCGGGGTGGCGTTGATCCGCTGACGCATCTTTCCGTCAGGCAGTGCCCAGGTGAGGGTGGTGGCGGTGGTGGCCGCTTCGACGAGGACCTTCTTACCGGTGCGGCGGGCCGCGGCTATCGCCTCGTCCTCGGTGCGGGGGTGGTCGCCGGCCTGGGACGCCTTGGTGCTTCCTCCGTTGGCCTGCGAGGCGGCGTCCTCGTCACCGGACCGGTCGATGAACCACGGCAGCAGGGACGCGGTGAGCGCGGCCACGAGCAGGCCGAGGGTGACGGACAGCCGTGTGCGACTGCGCACGAACGGTCTGAGCAGGCGTGACACGGTCACTGGGCTTCTCCGAGGGGGCCGGACGGATGGGCGGGTCGAGATGTCTGGCCCCGCTCTACGACCGCGGGATACAGGCGCCCGCACGATCGCATGTGATCGAGTCGAGTGCCCAAAATTTAAAACTTATTGTTTCGTGATCAATACGCAGAGTGATGATGCCGGGGAGGGGAATCTTCTGGCATCACCGCATTTCCGCCGCGAAATGCTGCACTGTGCACCGACCTGCACGGAAGATCAACTTCGGACCCTTGGGCGGACTTGGAGCCGCTTTTCCGTGTGAGCGAGATCACTTCACGCCTTCTCCGGTCACTCTCCGCTCCTTGATCACTCTTTGTGCTTCCTGTGAAGATTCCTGGCGCGCGCGCCCGGACCGGGTGCGCTGTTCGGCGTTCCCAGAGTTCGCCGTCCCTTTTGCGCAAGGTGGGAGTCGACGCATGCGTGCAGCAGGTCCGGGGTCCTGGACGGGGCCGCGACCGGCCTTGTCCGGGAGAAGCCGACACAGACGCAGGCGTCTGCGTATGGCGGTCATCGTTTCGTTGACTTCGGCCCTCACCTGGGGCGGCCTGACCCTGGAGGCCGCGGCCATCCCGCCGAAGCCTCGCCAGGACATGGCGGTCGAGCTCCCCGAACTCCCGGAGAGCGCGCGGACGGAGCAGGACGAGAGCGCCGAGAAGCATCTGACGACCGCGCCCGAGGAGGCGACCACCCCCTACACCCCCCAGGCCGTGGAGGCGTGGTCGCCGGGTGTGGGTACGGCCGACCTGACGGACGTGGAGCCGGGGCAGTCGATCCCGGTCGAGAACGTGCCGACGATCTCGCTCGGCGTGCCCGAGGAGAGCGACCCGGCCGCGCTGGCCGGTGAGTGGACCGTCGACCTGAAGGCGCCGGAGGACTCGCAGGCCGCCGAGGTCGACGGCCTGCTGATGGAGATCACCCCGCCGGCCACCGCCGACCCGGAGGCCGAGGTCACCATCGGCGTCGACTACACGTCGTTCGCCGATCTGTACGGACCTCAGGCCGCCGACCGGTTCGGTGTCGTCCTGCTGCCCAACTGCGTGGTCGACGCGCCGACCGAGGGCGAGTGCGCCCCCGAGCCGGCCGAGGAGCCGGACGGCGAGGCGGCGGCGATGCTGCCGCTGGCCAGCGAGATCGAGGTGATCCACCCGAAGACCAGCGCCAGGACGCTCTCGGCCGCCTCGAACGAGGGCGAGACCCTGCGCACCCGCCGGGTGGTCTCCGCGTCCGTCCCGGTCGCCGAACTCCTCGGCACCGACGCCGCGTCGGACACCTCCGGCGCCACGACGATGTCCCTCACGGCCGCGTCGGCCGAGACCGGACCCCGTGCCGTCGGCGTGCTGGACACCGGGGCGTCGGCGGCGGGGGACTTCACCGCCACCCCGCTCCAGTCGTCCGGCTCCTGGGCGGCCGGCTCGTCCTCCGGTGCCTTCACCTACGGCTACCAGGTGCAGGTGCCCGAGGCGCCCGGCGGCCTGACGCCGCAGGTGGCGCTCTCCTACTCCTCCCAGTCGGTGGACGGCCGGACGTCCTCCACCAACAACCAGGCCTCCTGGATCGGAGACGGCTGGGACTACAACGCCGGCTCCATCACCCGCACCTACGCCTCCTGCCGCGAGGACGCCAAGAAGGCCGGCGCCAACAACTCCGGCCACAAGACCGGTGACCTGTGCTGGGGTTCGGACAACGCCACCCTGACGCTGGGCGGGGCGACGACCGAACTGGTCTGGGACGCGGACCAGAAGGAGTGGTTCACCGCCAACGGCGACGGCTCCCGGATCCAGATCGTCAAGGACACGTCCAAGGACAACAAGGACGCCGACGGCGAGTACTGGATCGTCACCACCACCGACGGCACCAAGTACCACTTCGGCCTGAACCACCTGCCGGGCTGGTCCAAGGGCGACCCGGTCACCAACTCGGTCCTGACCGTCCCGGTGTTCGGCAACCACGCCGGTGAACCCTGCTACAAGGCCGGCGACTGGAAGAACTCCGACTGCGCGCAGGCATGGCGGTGGAACCTCGACTACGTCGAGGACCTCCACGGCAACGCCATGTCCCTGTGGTGGAAGAAGGACGTCAACTACTATGCGCGGAACTTCAACTGGAAGGCCCCGGTCAAGTACGACCGCGACGGCTACCTCGCGCACATCGACTACGGCCAGCGCAGCAACACCCTCTTCTCCGCGGAGGCCCCCGGACGGGTCACCTTCAACGTCGAAGAACGGTGCTACGCCGAAGGCTCCCTCAAGTGCGACGAGGCGAACTTCACCTCCAAGGACCCCGGCAAGTACCGCATCTGGTACGACACCCCGGCCGACCTGCGGTGCGCCTCCGGCAAGATGTGCTGGAACGCCGCCCCGTCGTTCTGGTCGACCAAGCGCCTGGACTTGATCCAGACGTCCGCGCAGCGCCGCACCGACACCACGGCCCGCCAGGTGGTGGACCGCTACCAGCTCAAGCAGTCCTTCCCCTCCCTGCGCACCGGCCCGAACACCGCCCTGTGGCTGGAGACCGTCACCCGTACCGGCTACGCCCGCAAGGGTCTTACCGACGAGAGCGTGAAGCTGAACCCCGTCCGGTTCGAGCCGAACGTGGACGACATGCCCAACCGCGTGATGCGGGGCGACAAGGACCCCCGTCCGGGCTTCTCCCGTCTGCGCATCGGCCGGGTGATCAACGAGTACGGCGGCGAGACCGCCATCACCTACAAGAAGCCGACAGGCCAGTGCGCCACCGGCCTCGATCTGCCCGGCAAGTCCGACAAGGCCGCGCTGAAGAGCAACACACGCCTGTGCTACCCCTCCTTCTGGCACCCGGACCCGGAGAAGGAGGACATCGACTGGTTCCAGAAGTACGTGGTCCAGGAGGTCGAGGAACTCCCCAACGTCGACGGCGCCTACTCGACCAGCACCAAGTACACGTACGGCACCGCCGCCTGGAAGCTGGCCCAGCAGGAGTTCACCAAGAAGTCCACGCGGACGTACTCGCAGTTCGCCGGATTCGACCAGGTCGCCGTGTTCACGGGCGCCGACGACAAGGCGATCGGCAGCAAGCGCACCAAGGCCGTCACCCGGTTCTTCCGCGGCATGGGCGACACCGTGGCGGTGAAGGACGTCACCGGCGCGCACATCGCGTACGACCGTGAGCCGTTCGCCGGCCGCATAGCCGAGGAACTCAGCTACGCCGAGCCCACCGACGCGGACACCGCCTGGCTGACCCGTTCCGTCAC
Organism: Streptomyces halstedii; assembly: GCA_000720535.1. Lineage (GTDB taxonomy): Bacteria > Actinomycetota > Actinomycetes > Streptomycetales > Streptomycetaceae > Streptomyces > Streptomyces halstedii. The sequence continues at coordinate 5,953 of JOAZ01000043.1, read as the reverse complement.
GGTGCCGGAGGCCACCGAACTGGCCTCCCGCGAACGGGGCGACGGCCTCGACGCGCTGAAGGCCTGGCGGGTCACCGAACCCCGCCAGCTCGCCTACAGCAAGGACAGCGACGGCGTCGTCCACACGTCGGAGACCAAGACCACCTACGAGGCGACGCACGGTCTGCCGGTCCAGATCGAGACCCTTGAGGACAAGGCGGACCCGGGCCTCGTCGGTGACGTCTCCTGCACCAAGCTGGAGTACGTCCACCACACGGACAAGAACGTCATCGGCCTGACCAAGCAGGTCCTGGGCTCCGCCACCCCGTGCGCCACGGCGGTCTTCACCGACCTCAAGAAGCTCGCCTCCGGCTCCCGTACCGCCTACGACGGCGGCGACTACGGCGCCGCGCTGTCCGGCTCCACCCGCGGCCTGGCCACCCAGACCTGGTCGCTCAAGGCAGACGGCTCCGGCTTCCAGTCCGACGGCACCGTCGCGTTCGACTCCCTGGGCCGCGTGGTGAAGGCCACCGACCCGGACGGCAAGTCGTCCACCACGGCCTACGACACACGGAACGGCCAGACGTTCGGTGTCACCGAGGCCAACTCCCTGGGGCACAGCGCCACTCAGGAGATCGAACCCGGCCGCGGCACCGCCACGAAGAGCACCGACGCCAACGGACACGTCACCCAGTCCGTGTTCGACCCGCTGGGCCGGCTCGTCCAGGCCTGGGCACCGGGCCGCACCCCGTCGTCCTCCGCCGTGCCGGACTTCGCGGCCGAATACCACATATCGGCGATCGACCCCGACGACCCGGACCGCCTCCCGCCCTACGTGGTCACCAAGAGCCGCGGGCACAGGGACCGCGTCGAGACCTCCGTCACGATCTACGACGGCCTCGGCCGTGAGCGCCAGGCGCAGGAGCAGGCGACCGGCGGCGGCCGGCTGATCACCGACACCCTGTACAACAGCTCGGGCGAGGTCTGGCAGACCAACAACGCCTATCTCGCCACCGGCAAGCCGAGCGGTCAGCTCTTCACCCCGCTCGCCGACACCGCCGTACCGAACGCCACCCGCTACACCTACGACGGCTCGGGCCGCGTGGTGAAGGAACTGCCGATCCTCAACGGCAGTGAGATGGCGTCCCGTTCGACGCGCTACGAGTACGGCGCCGACTGGTCCACGGTCATCAACCCCTCCGGCGCGGCCTCCTACCGGGTCCGGTCCGACTCGATGGGCCGTACCACCCAGGTCGACACCTTCACCGACGCCGCACGCACCGCGTACACCTCGGTGAAGTACGAGTTCGACGACCTCGGCCGGCTCGTGAAGGCGTACAGCGCACAGAACGCCGCGCGCACCTGGACCTGGGCGTACGACGGTCGCGGCCGCATGATCTCCGCCACCGACCCGGACGCCGGAACCACCACCACGACGTACGACCACCGCGACCGGCCCGTCACCACGACGAACGCGCGCGGGGTCACCGTCTGGACCGGGTACGACCAGCTGTCCCGCCCGGTGGAGCAGCGCCTCGACAGCTCCACCGGTGACCTGCTCGCCCGGAGCACGTACGACAGCGCGCCGGGCGGCAAGGGCCTGCCGGCCAGTTCGGTACGGGTCACGGACGGCCAGGAGTACACGATGTCGGTCGGCGGATACACCGCCGACTACCAGCCGCGCTCCACCACCCTGGCGCTGCCGGACTCCCTCGCCACCACCTGGGGCCTGCGGAAGTCGTACACCTCCACGTACAACTACAGCGACACCGGCCTCCTGCTGGACGGCACCATCCCCGCGGCGGGAGCGTTCGACAGCGAGAAGCTGGTCGTCCGCTACAACGAGGAGGGGCTGCCGCTCTCGGTCTCCGGCAAGGACTGGTACGGCTCCGAGGCCATGTACTCCCCGTACGGCCAGCTGCTGCGCTCCACCCTGGGCGCCCAGCCGCACCGGGTGTGGTCGCTCGCCGGTTTCGACGACGCCTCCGGGGCCCTCACCGACCAGCAGGTGTACCGGGAGCAGAACGGTGACACCTCACTGGTCGGCGGCAAGCTCGCCTCCCACCGGTCGTACTGGTACGACGACGCGGGCAACGTCACCGGCATCCGGGAGCGTTCGACCGGCATCCAGGAACGTCAGTGCTTCTCCTACGACCCGATCGGCCAGCTGACCGAGGCGTGGACCTCGGCCGACCTCGGCCACTGCGTCGACGGTCCGGTCAAGGACGACGGCACCCTCAACGTGACGGCCGGCCCGGACGACTCCGGCTACTGGCAGCGTTACGAGTACGACCTGCTCGGCAACCGCAAGAAGCTCACCGAGAAGGACCTCACCGGCGCCACCGCCAAGGACACGGTGACGACCTACGCCTACGGCAAGGCGGACGGCTCCCAGCCGCACACCCTGACCAAGGTGACCAAGAAGTACACCACCCCGGCCGGTGCCCAGGTCACCGCCGAGGCCGAGCGGCTCTACGAGCTGACGGGTGAGACCAAGCAGGTCACCTCGCTGGGCAACGGCGACACCCAGGACATCACCTGGACCTGGGACGGCCAGGTGGAGCGCCTGACCGGCGAGGGCAGCGGCGGCAGGACCTCGTACGTCGGCCTCGCCGACAAGTGCCTGGACCTGAACGGCGGCAAGACGGCGGAGAACACGCCGGTCAACCTGTACGCCTGCAACGGAGCGTCCTCCCAGAAGTGGTCGTTCCAGGTGGAGCCGGGCCAGTCGGACCCGGACCTGGGCACCATGGCCTTCTACGACGACGCGTGGTGCGTCGCGCCGGGCTCGGCCTCCGCGGGGTCCGCACTTCAGCTCCACACGTGTGACGGCTCCGCCAACCAGAAGATCAAGCGCAACGCGTCGGGTCAGCTGGTACACGTCGCCACCGGCCTGTGCATCGCCGTCAAGGACGGTGCCACCGCCGACAGCACCCCCACCGTCCTCACCGCCTGCTCGGCCTCCTCGGCCGCGCAGAAGTGGGAGGCGCAGAACGAGACCCGCTACATCTACGGCCCGGACGGCAGCCCCCTGCTGACCCTCCAGGGCAAGCAGGCCACCCTCCACCTGTCGGAGACCGAGGTCACCACGCAGGCGGCCGGCAAGCTGGTCTCCACGCAGCGCAGCTACGGGGCGCCCGGCGGCAGCGTGCTGCGGTACCAGTACGGCTACCAGAAGACCAGCACGCTGGCCGCCGAGGTCGGTGATCACCAGGGCAGCGCGTATGCCGAGATCGCCATGACCGACGGGATGCCGGTACGGGTCCGTAAGCAGGACCCGTTCGGCAACGAGCGCGGCGCCGCCACCTCCGGTGCCGCCCTGCGGACCCGCGCGGGATTCCTGGGCGCGTCCCCGGACGACGCCTCCGGCTACACCCAGCTGGGTGCCCGTATGTACGACCCGGTGGTCGGGCGCTTCCTGTCGGCCGACCCGGTGCTGGACGTCGCGGACCCGATGCAGGCCAACGGGTACAGCTACGCCCACAACAACCCGGTGACCCTGTCCGACCCGACGGGTCTGGCGGTCTCCCTGAACGCGTCGGAGACGGCGGCGGCCCTGGCCGGCGCGGGTCTGAGCCTGGCCCAACTGGCCCAGGCCAAGTCCGACTCGGGGCGCTCGCTGTCCTCGGTGGTCCTCTCGGCCGCCTGGTCGACGCTGAAGGACTTCATCGGCATCAACGACGCACTGGCGTGCTTCGGCGGTGACATGTGGTCCTGCGGCAGCTTGATCATCGGTGCGATCCCGTGGACCAAGCTCGGCAAGATCCCGTCCGTCCTCAAGGCCGTCAACCGCACCATCAACGCCATCCAGGCGTGGCGCTCGGCCAAGAAGAAGGCGGAGGCCGTACTCGCCGCGGCCAAGGCCGCCCAGCAACGGGCGCTCGCGGCCAAGAAGGCGGCGATCGAGAAGGCCAAGAAGGCGGCACAGGCGGCCAAGAAGAAGGCCGCGGAGAAGAAACAGACGACCAGTAACAAGGCCGTCAACCAGACCAAGAAGACAGGGAGCCCGGTACAGAAACAGGCCCAGGCGAAGTCGGCCCCGAAGGTCTCCTCGGCATCGGCCACCCACAAGAGCTCGGGCGGCGGTGCCAAGGCGAGCACGAGCAAGCCGGGCGGCTCCTCCGGCGGTTCCTCACGGAGCAACGGCGGCAGCAGCGGCAGCGGCGGCTCCGGCAAGTCGGGTGGATCGGGCGAGTCCGGCGGGACGTGCAACAGCTTCGTCCCCGGCACCAAGGTCGTGATGGCCGACGGCTCGACGAAGGCCATCGAGGACGTCAAGGTCGGCGACAAGGTCCTGGCCACCGACCCCGAGACCGGCAGAACGACGGTCGAGACGGTCACCGCCGAGATCAAGGGCGAGGGCCTCAAGCACCTGGTCAAGGTCACCGTCGACACCGACGGTGACCAGGGTGACGAGACGGCCTCGGTCACCGCGACGGACGGCCACCCCTTCTGGGTCGAAGCACTCGACGCCTGGATCGACGCCACCGACCTCCAGGCCGGCGAATGGCTGCGGACCAGCACCGGCACGTACGTCCAGATCACGGCGGTCGAACGCTGGACGGCAACCACAAGCGCCGTCCATAACCTCACCGTCAGTGACCTCCACACGTACTATGTGGTGGCGGGGGCCACGCCGGTCCTTGTTCACAATTGCGATAAAGACATTAAGAACGTGGCCCTCGGGACCAGCGATAATGGGCTGGAGGGTTTCGCCAACGAAAATGGGTACACCCATTTCATGGGCGAGACGCAGGAAGGGGCCCTTGCCAATGTTCGAGATGTCGCAAACGAACACACTGACGCTCACATTCATGTTCGTCTCGACGGATTCAAGATGACTAGTGGGAAGCCGGGTACACCGGCCGAACTCTTTGATGATGCCGTGAAGGAAGGGCAGGGTGATAACTGGTACACCACGCAGCGGGAGATGGCGATCCTGGAGCGGGCGTTCAGGGTTGGTAACCTTGGCCGGGATAGGCTCTCTTTCTACATGGGCGGGAAAAACATCACTAGCGAGATTTTCGCAGGCTCTCGGCATCTAGGGGGTTCCTAGTGGAGCTCGTTGCCGAATGGGACCGGCCGTTCCGGATCTGGCACTACTCTGTCAGTTACCGTCAGCTGCTCCTGCGTAGCCTCGTTGAGTCCACCCCGAGTCGAGTCGATATCCTCTTTTCGAACGTTCGCTTCCTTCACGTATCGACGGATTTCGACTGCCTTGAAGTTTGCGTAGACTCGGAATTCCTTCCACCGGATCCGGTAAACTTGGACGGAACGCCGGGGAAGTGGTTCGTGCTTAATGGGGGTGCCGGCTATCTTTACGGGACGCATTTTCAGTGGCACGAAGATGACGGCAGCGCTTTGACTCCGTCCAGGTTTGGCCCGCTCAAGCGAACGGACTAAAATTCAAGTCGGCGACCACTTGTTGCCGTCTGGCTATGGCGTACGTGCCTCATAGCGGGGCACCCAGGCACGGAGCGGTGGGATTCGTTATATTTGTTCCCACCGCTTCCGCCTGGCCATGACGCATTACCCGTTACCCTTTGACGTGGTCAGGTGTTTCCTGTAACAGCGGCTAACACAATGAGGTGGATCGGGCCTGTTGGCCGTGTCCGTGTCCGGAGTTGGGCGTTGTCCGGGCATGGGGGCCTCGCCGTGGATCGTGTCGGATGCTCTGTGGGAGCGGATCGAGCCGCTGCTGCCGCGCAAGGAACGCCGGTTTCGGCACCCTGGACGGAAGCCGCTGCCGAATCGGCAGGTGCTGTGCGGCATCCTCTTCGTGCTGCACACCGGCATCCAGTGGGAGTACCTGCCGCAGGAGTTGGGCTTCGGGTCGGGCATGACGTGCTGGCGGAGGTTGCGGGACTGGAACGAGGCCGGTGTCTGGCAGCAGCTGCACGAGGTGCTGCTGGCCGAACTCAACGCGGCAGCTCGTCTCGACTGGTCGCGTGCGGTGGTCGACTCCAGCCACGTG
>JOAZ01000042.1 GCA_000720535.1 Streptomyces halstedii | reverse complement strand
GCCCGGTAACGGGTGGAGCTGACTGGTACTAATAGGCCGAGGGCTTGTCCTCAGTTGCTCGCGTCCACTGTGTTGGTTCTGAAATAACGAACTGCCGTGTTGTTGTCCGGTGTTGGTTAATTTCATAGTGTTTCGGTGGTCATTGCGTACTGCAGGGGGGACCCTGTGGGAGAGTAGGACGCCGCCGAACTATTATTCCGGGAAAGCCCCGTGCCCTTGTGGCACGGGGCTTTTCTGCGTTTCAGGGGACGGGCGGGAGGCCGGGCCGGCATCCCCGTGCACCCCTCGTACCCCCGTGTACCCGCCGGCATCGGCTGGGGGTAGTGTCATGGGGCATTGTCGGCACATTCTTCACAGGAGGCCCCCGGGTGGAGGTCCAGGAGACTCGAGTTCAGACGGACCGAGTACTCACCATCCCCAACATCCTCAGCATGGCTCGTCTCGTCGGCGTACCGCTCTTCCTGTGGCTGATTCTCCGCCCTGTGTTCGGAGGCCCCAACAGCGACGGCTGGGCCCTGCTGGTGCTCATGCTCAGCGGTGTCAGCGACTACCTCGACGGCAAGCTGGCCCGCAAATGGAACCAGATCAGCAACCTCGGGCGACTCCTGGACCCGGCGGCGGACCGCCTCTACATCCTGTCGACGCTCGTGGGGCTCACCTGGCGCGAGATCCTTCCGCTCTGGCTGACCGCCGCCCTGCTCGCCCGCGAGCTGATGCTGCTCGTCATGGTGGGAATCCTCCGCCGCCACGGCTATCCGCCGCCGCAGGTCAACTTCCTCGGTAAAGCTGCAACATTCAACCTCATGTACGCCTTCCCCTTGTTGCTGCTCAGCGACGGAAGTGGTTGGCTGGCATCGCTGGGCGCTGTTTTCGGATGGGCGTTCGCGGGATGGGGTACAACCCTCTATTGGTGGGCAGGGATCCTGTACGTGGTCCAGGTCCGCCGACTCGTCAAGGCGGATGTAGTAGCCGATTAGCTCGTGGACGCGGTGCCGCGCAGTGTCGCCGGCCCGCAGCGGATGCTGAGGTGTCGCCCCCGACGGGTGAGGTCGGCTAGACCGTCGTCTCTCAAGGAGGACGTTTCCGACATGAAGGCCGTCGTGATGGCAGGCGGCGAAGGCACGCGTCTTCGCCCTATGACCTCAAGCATGCCCAAGCCGCTCCTGCCGGTGGCCAACCGGCCCATCATGGAACACGTGCTGAAGCTGCTCAAGCGGCATGGGCTCAACGAGACCGTGGTGACCGTCCAGTTCCTCGCCTCGCTCGTGAAGAATTACTTCGGCGACGGCGAAGAACTCGGCATGGAGCTCAGCTACGCCAACGAGGAGAAGCCACTCGGTACCGCGGGCAGCGTGAAGAACGCCGAGGACGCCCTGAAGGACGACACCTTCCTGGTCATCTCCGGCGACGCCCTCACCGACTTCGACCTCACCGATCTCATCGCCTTCCACAAGGAAAAGGGAGCGTTGGTCACGGTCTGCCTGACGCGGGTCCCCAATCCACTGGAATTCGGCATCACGATCGTCGACGAAGAGGGCAAGGTCGAGCGCTTCCTGGAGAAGCCGACCTGGGGCCAGGTCTTCTCCGACACGGTCAACACCGGCATCTACGTCATGGAGCCCGAGGTCTTCGACTACGTCCAGGCCGACACCTCCGTCGACTGGTCCGGCGACGTCTTCCCCCAGCTCATGAAGGACGGCAAGCCGATCTACGGCTACATCGCCGAGGGCTACTGGGAGGACGTGGGCACCCACGAGAGCTACGTCAAGGCCCAGGCCGACGTACTGGAACGCAAGGTCGACGTCGACATCGACGGCTTCGAGATCTCGCCCGGCGTCTGGGTCGCCGAAGGCGCTGACGTCCACCCCGACGCCGTACTCCGAGGGCCCCTGTACATCGGGGACTACGCCAAGATCGAAGCCGGTGCCGAAATCCGTGAGCACACGGTCGTGGGTTCCAACGTCGTCGTGAAATCCGGTGCGTTCCTGCACCGCGCCGTCGTCCACGACAACGTGTTCGTCGGGGCGCAGAGCAATCTGCGCGGCTGCGTGATCGGCAAGAACACCGACGTCATGCGAGCGGCCCGGATCGAGGACGGCGCCGTCATCGGCGACGAATGCCTGGTCGGTGAAGAATCGATTATTCAGGGCAATGTGCGGGTCTACCCCTTCAAGACGATCGAGGCCGGCGCCTTCGTCAACACGTCGGTCATCTGGGAGTCCCGCGGCCAGGCACACCTCTTCGGCACCCGCGGAGTGTCCGGGATCCTGAACGTCGAGATCACCCCGGAACTGGCCGTCCGCCTCGCCGGCGCCTACGCCACCACCCTGAAGAAGGGGGCGACGGTCACCACGGCCCGTGACCACTCCCGTGGTGCCCGCGCGCTGAAGCGGGCGGTCATCTCCGCGCTCCAGGCCAGCGCCATCGACGTACGGGACCTGGAGAACGTGCCCCTGCCGGTCGCCCGGCAGCAGACCGCGCGGGGCAGCGCGGGCGGCATCATGATCCGTACCTCGCCGGGCGTGCCCGACTCGGTGGACATCATGTTCTTCGACGAACGCGGTGCCGACCTCTCCCAGGCCCGCCAGCGGAAGCTGGACCGCGTCTACGCCCGCCAGGAGTACCGCAGGGCGTTCCCCGGGGAGATCGGGGACCTGCACTTCCCGTCCAGCGTCTTCGACTCGTACACCGGCTCCCTGCTCCGCAACGTCGACACCAACGGCATCGCCGACGCCGGGCTGAAGGTCGTCGTGGACGCCTCCAACGGCAGCGCGGGGCTCGTTCTGCCCAGCCTGCTCGGACGGCTCGGGGTGGACGCGCTCACCATCAACCCGGGGCTCGACGAATCCCGGCCCACCGAGTCCGCCGAGACCAGGAGGGCGGGCCTCGTCCGGCTCGGGGAGATCGTGTCGTCCGCGCGAGCCGCCTTCGGGGTGCGCTTCGACCCCGTCGGTGAACGGCTCTCCCTCGTCGACGAGCGCGGCCGCATCATCGAGGACGACCGCGCGCTGCTGGTCATGCTGGACCTCGTGGCGGCCGAGCGGCGCAGCGGCCGCGTCGCCCTGCCGGTGACCACCACCCGCGTCGCCGAGCAGGTCGCGGCCTACCACGGCACCCAGGTGGAGTGGACGACGACGTCCCCGGACGACCTGACCCGGGTCGGCCGCGAGGACACCACCATCTTCGGCGGGGACGGCCGCGGCGGTTTCATCGTCCCGGAGTTCAGCAGCGTCTTCGACGGCGCCGCTGCCTTCGTCAGGCTCATCGGGCTGGTGGCCAGGACCCAGCTCACGCTCAGCCAGATCGACGCCCGTATTCCGCGCGCCCATGTGCTGCGCCGGGACCTCGCCACCCCCTGGGCGGTCAAGGGCCTGGTCATGCGGCGGGTCGTCGAGGCGGCCGGAGACCGCGACGTCGACATCACCGACGGCGTCCGGGTGGTGGAGTCCGACGGCAGGTGGGTCATGGTGCTGCCCGACCCGTCGGAGGCCGTGACGCACCTGTGGGCCGAAGGGCCCGACGACGCCTCCGCGCAGGTGCTGCTCGACGAGTGGGCCGCGGTCGTGGACAGCGCGGGCGACTGACCCCCGGGCGCCGTCCCGGAGCCACCGTGGGGAGGCCGCGTACCCGCGGCTTCCCCACCGGTGGTGGGGCCATTCGGCGGCAGCCGCCATGACGTGCGACGATGTGCGGCATGTCGCAGCCGCCCCCCGATCGGAGCAGCGCCCCGCCGCCTCCGCGCCCCGACGCGTCCATGTCGCTGCTGACCACGGTCATGGAGCACAGCCTCGACGAGGGGTACGCCGAGGCATCGGCCCGGCGCGAGGCCGAGGGCCGCAGCGGCATGCCCCGCACGCTCAAGTCCAAGCTGGGTCTCGCGGCCGGACTCGTGCTGGCCGCCCTGGTCGTGACGCTGGGCGCGGCCGAGGCGCGGGTCGCCGCCCCCGTCGTCGCCAAGGAGCGCGAGGAGCTCATCGCCCGCGTCAACGCGGAGACCGACTCGGCCGACGCGCTGGAGGCCGACGTCGAGGAACTGCGCAAGGACGTCGGCGAGCGCCAGCGCAAGGCACTTGAGGAGCACGGCGGGGACCAGGGCGGCCTGGTCGCCCTGCTGTCGGGAGCGACGCCCGTCGAGGGACCCGGCATCGAACTCGTCGTCGACGACGCGGAGAACACCGACCAGGGCGGCGGAGGCCCCCGGGAGTCGACCGGCTTCGCCGACACCGGACGGGTGCGCGACCGGGACATGCAGCGGGTCGTCAACGGCCTCTGGCAGTCCGGAGCCGAGGCCGTCGCCATCAACGGGCAGCGGCTGACGGCCCTCTCCGCCATCCGCGCGGCCGGCGACGCCATACTGGTCGACAACAGGCCGCTGGTGCCGCCCTACACGGTGCTGGCGGTGGGGGACGCCGCGAAGCTCGCCTCCGCGTTCCGGGACAGCGCGGACGGCCAGTACCTCCAGGCGCTGCACGAGAGCTTCGACATCCGCACCAGCCTCTCGGAGCAGAAGCGGGTGCGCCTGCCGGCCGCGCCGAGCCTGATCGTACGCACAGCAGAGCCTCGGGCCGCAGACACGGGAAGTGGTGCGGCAGACACAGGGAAGGGCACATCGTGATCGCCGTACTGGGCCTCGTCGTGGGAGTCGTGGTCGGACTGTTGGTCCGGCCCGAAGTACCGGCGGTGGTCGAGCCCTACCTGCCGATCGCCGTCGTCGCCGCGCTCGACGCCGTCTTCGGCGGTCTGCGCGCCATGCTCGACGGGATCTTCGTCGACAAGGTCTTCGTGGTCTCGTTCCTCTCGAACGTCGTGGTGGCCGCGCTCATCGTCTTCCTCGGTGACAAGCTCGGCGTCGGCGCGCAGCTTTCCACGGGCGTGGTCGTCGTCCTCGGCATCCGTATCTTCTCCAACGCCGCGGCCATCCGCCGGCACGTCTTCCGGGCCTGACGCCGATGACCGACGAAGAGCACCCGCGCACCCCGGGACGCGGCGGCCCGCTGCCGCCCGAGGTCCCCACACCGCCCCCGGCGGCCGCCCCCGCGCCGAAGGACCCGTCGGACGGGCGCCGGCGCCTGCTGGCGGGCCTGTGGCCTCCACGGGTCACCAGGGCCCAACTCGTCGTGGCGCTCCTGCTGTTCGTCCTGGGGCTGGGTCTGGCCATCCAGGTCAGGTCGAACAGCGACAACAGCGCGTTGCGCGGCGCCCGCCAGGAGGACCTGGTCCGTATCCTCGACGAACTCGACAACCGGACCCAGCGCCTGGAGGACGAGAAGCAGCGCCTCGACGACCAGCGCACGGAACTGGAGAACAGCTCCGACCAGGCGGAGGAGGCCCGTAAGCAGACCCTGGAGAAGGAGCGTCAGCTCGGCATCCTGGCCGGCACGGTGGCGGCGCACGGACCGGGCATCACCCTGACCGTCAGCGACCCCGCCGGCGCCGTGAAGGCCGATATGCTCCTCGACGCCATCCAGGAGCTGCGCGCGGCGGGTGCCGAGGCGATCGAGGTCAACGGAGTGCGGGTGGTGGCCAATACATACTTCTCCGGTGACGGGGGAGAACTGAGCGTCGACGGCCGTAGGATCCGGGCTCCGTACGAGTTCGAGGTCATCGGCAAGCCGCAGGACCTCGAACCGGCTCTCAACATCCCCGGCGGGGTCGTGCAGACATTGGAGAAGGAGCAGGCCACGGCAGAGGTGACGCGCTCCGAGGACATCGTCATCGACGCCTTGCGACCTGCGAAGCAGCCTGACTACGCTCGGTCGTCGTCACCGTGAGGGCGTCGCGCACGGCGCTCGGAGGACACGGGGCAGAGGTAGCGGGGGGTCGCCGCATCGGATCGGTGACGCGTGGTGGAAACTGTCGGAAGGATACGGACGTTGTGAGGATGTCCGGGTCGGCAGGTGTGTTCGTTCAGGGTTCGTCCTGCCCCACGGGCGGGTCTATTTCGGTCAAGGGGAAACGCCCGTGAAGTTGTTTGCGAAGTTGTTCGGCAAGAGCTCCCGCGAGGACAGCGCCGGCGCTGCCCGCCACCGTGCTCAGCGGCAGGGTCAGGGAGCCGATGAGCAGGGCTCGGAGCGCCCGCTCTTCCGCGACGAGGTGCCGGGAGGGCCCGGCGCGTCGTCTGTTGACCCCCACGGTGCCGGCCGCATAGGTTTCGGGGAATCAACAGCCTCAAGTTCGGGTGGAGGGTTTGCCTCCGCCCCGGAGGGCTCGGCCATGGCGGTTTGTACGAGGTGCGGGCACCGCAATGCCGCGGACAGTCGTTTCTGCTCCAACTGCGGCGCGCCGCTCAGGGGCGGGGTGCCCGAGCGTGCCTCGGAGACGACCTCGACCATCTCGATCTCCGGTATCGAGGCGTACGAGGCCGAGGCGACGGGCCAGACGGCCCTGCCCTCCCTCTCGCCGGAGGCACAGGCCGCCGTCGACGCCCTGCCTGCCGGTTCCGCGCTCCTCGTGGTGCGCCGGGGGCCCAACTCCGGCAGCCGCTTCCTGCTGGACGGCGACCTGACCACGGCCGGCCGCCACCCGCAGAGCGACATCTTCCTCGACGACGTGACCGTGTCGCGGCGTCATGTGGAATTCCACCGGAGCCCGGACGGTAGCTTCACCGTGGGCGACGTCGGCAGCCTCAACGGCACCTACGTCAACCGTGAGCGGATCGATTCCGTCGCGCTGAACAACGGCGACGAAGTCCAGATCGGTAAGTACCGGCTGGTCTTCTACGCCAGCCAGCGGGGCGTGTGACCCTCCCCCGGACTCCGTGTCCGGGGGGACCCCAGGAAGGTCCATGCTGCGAACACCGACAGGCGGTGCCGGACACGGCACCGCCGCCGCGGACGAGCGCGCCATGAGCATCGGCACCGTGCTCCTGCGCCTGCGCGACGAGTTCCCCGAGGTCACCATCTCCAAGATCCGCTTCCTGGAGACCGAGGGGCTCGTCGAGCCGCAGCGCACACCCGCCGGGTACCGCAAGTTCACCGCCGGGGACGTCGAGCGGCTGGCGCGGGTGCTGCGGATGCAGCGGGACCACTACCTTCCGCTCAAGGTCATCAGGGAGCACCTGGACGCACTGGCCCGCGGGGAGCGCGTCCCGCTCGCCCCGGGCGGGCAGGGGGAGCTCGCCGACCCCGTCTGGGAACAGGACCGTGGACAGCCCACCGCCGCCCGTATCGGCCGCTCCGAGCTCCTCGCCACCGCCGAGGTCTCCGAGGACCAGCTCACCGAGTGGGAGTCCTACGGGCTGATCGCGCCCGGCCCGGGGGGTAGCTACGACGCGGAGGCGGTGACCGTGGCACGGCTGGTGGCGGATCTGGGGCGGTTCGGTCTGGAACCCCGCCATCTGCGGGCCGTCCGGGCGGCCGCCGAGCGGGAGGCCGGGCTGGTCGAACAGGTGGTCGCCCCCCTGCGCCGGCACAGGAACCCGCAGACCAGGGCCCATGCGGAGGCCACCGCCAAGGAGCTCGCCGAGCTGTCCGTACGGCTCCACGCGGCGCTCGTGCAGTCGGCCCTGAAGGTGCGTTTCCACTGAGTGCGGAGGAGCCCGACTATCCAAACACGGCGGGCACGTCCTAGGGTTGCTGTGTGAACGAGCTCGACGTTGTGGGTGTCCGGGTGGAAATGCCTTCCAACCAACCGATCGTGCTCCTGCGTGAAGTGGGAGGCGACCGGTACCTCCCGATCTGGATCGGCCCTGGGGAAGCGACCGCGATCGCCTTCGCCCAGCAGGGCATGGCTCCGGCCAGGCCGCTGACCCATGATCTCTTCAAGGATGTGCTCGAAGCCGTCGGCCAGGAGCTCACCGAGGTCCGCATCACGGACCTCAGAGAAGGGGTCTTCTACGCGGAGCTGGTCTTCGCCAGCGGGGTCGAGGTGAGCGCGCGGCCGTCCGACGCCATAGCGCTCGCCCTGCGCACCGGCACGCCGATCTACGGCAGCGACGGGGTGCTGGACGACGCGGGCATCGCCATCCCCGACGAGCAGGAGGACGAGGTGGAGAAGTTCCGCGAGTTCCTCGACCAGATCTCGCCGGAGGACTTCGGTACCAACAGCCAGTGACGCGTGCGCCGGGGCGCGACCGGCGCATCCGAGAAGCCGTTCCCCGCGACCGGTCACGGGAAACCACCCTCGGGGGGAATATCACTCGGCGTGCCGAGTGTGGCGATCGTTGACGCACCCCTGGTGACTGCCTACCTTCGAGAGGGCAGGTCAAGGACGGAGGTCGGCGTGAGAAGCAGCGGCGACGGTACGGCTGCGGGCGGGTTGTACCGGCAGCACGGCAGTGCGGCCGACCGGGCCATCAGACAGCCGGTGACGCCGGCCGTGGTGGTGGCGGACGGTGTGGCAACGGCGGACGGCATCGGGTACCGGGGGCCCACGGCCTGTGCGGCGGCCGGGATCACCTACCGGCAGCTCGACTACTGGGCGCGTACGGGGCTGGTGGAGCCGAGCGTGCGTCCGGCCTACGGGTCGGGGACACAGCGTCTCTACAGTTTCCGGGACGTGGTGCTCCTCAAGATCGTCAAGCGGTTCCTGGACACGGGTGTCGCTCTCCAGAACATCCGCACCACGGTCCAGCACCTCAGGGCGCGCGGATTCACGGATCTGGAGCGGATGACCCTCATGAGCGACGGGGCGACGGTCTACGAGTGCTCCTCGCCCGACGAGGTCGTCAACCTCCTCCAGGGAGGCCAGGGGATCTTCGGGATCGCCGTGGGCGTCGTCTGGCGGGACGTGGACGCGGCCCTCTCCCAGCTGCACGGGGAGCGGGTGGACACGGGGGAGACGCTCGTCGGGCACAACCCGGCCGACGAGCTGGCGCGCCGCCGCAACCGCGCGGGATGAGGCGAGTGCCGGTGCCCCTCACGGCGCCGGCACGGACCGGTTGTCAGTGGCGTAAGGCAGCATCGGTGGTGTGAGAGCAGCGCCCACCATCCTGCATCTGGACATGGATGCCTTCTACGCCTCAGCCGAGCAGGCGGCGAAGCCCAGTCTGCGCGGCAAGCCGGTGGTGGTGGGCGGTCTGGGCACGCGCGGCGTGGTCGCCACCGCGTCCTACGAGGCCCGGCGTTTCGGGGTGCACTCGGCGATGCCGATGGCCCAGGCCAGGCGCCTGGCGCCCAACGCCGCCTATCTGGTGCCCCGCTTCGCGCTCTACCGCACGGTCAGCGACCAGGTGATGGAGCTGCTGGGGCGGCTGTCCCCGCTGGTGGAGCCGCTGAGCCTGGACGAGGCGTTCGTGGACCTGGAGGCCGGAGGGGTCGCCGACGACTCCCGCTCCGCGCGGGCGATCGGCGAGCAGCTGCGCCTCGTCATCCGGGCCGTCACCGGTCTCAGCGGATCGGTGGGGCTCGCCGGATCGAAGATGCTGGCCAAGATCGCCTCGGAGGAGGCCAAGCCGGACGGGCTGCTGCTCATCGAGCCGGGCACCGAGCGCGAGCTGCTCGCCCCCATGTCCGTACGGATCCTGCCGGGGGTCGGCCCGGCCACCGGCGACCATCTCAGACGCGCCGGGATGACGGTGGTCCACGACCTCGTCGAGGCGGGCGAGGCAGAGCTCGTGCGCCTGCTGGGCCGGTCCCACGGGGCCGCCCTGCACCGCATGGCCCTCGGTCACGACGACCGGCCGGTCGTCGCCGAGCGCGACGCCAAGTCGGTGTCGGTCGAGGACACCTTCGACGTCGACCTGCACGACCGGGTGCGGGTCCGTACGGAGGTCGAGCGGCTGGCCGGCCGGTGTGTGGGGCGGCTCAGAGGCGCGGGACGGTCGGGCCGGACGGTCGTGCTGAAGGTGCGCCGCTACGACTTCTCGACGCTGACCCGGTCCGAGACCCTGCGCGGGCCCACCGACGACCCCGTGGTGGTCAGGGAGGCGGCGGCCCGGCTGCTGGAGGCCGTCGACACCACCGGGGGCGTACGGCTGCTCGGGGTGGGGGTCACGGGGCTGGCGGACTTCACCCAGGAGGATCTGTTCGCGCAGGCCGCGGACGCGAGAGAGGCCGAGGACGCCCGGCAGGCCGCCGACGCCCGGAAAGCCGCCGAGGCGGAGCGGAGCGGAGACGACGACGGGCCGCCCGCCGAGGGGCCGCCCGCCCGCGACCAGGCGGCCGGACAGGCCCCGGACGGGCCGGGCACGGGGTCCGGGGAGCCGGAGACCCGGCGGTGGTCCGCCGGGCACGACGTGCGGCACGAGGTCCACGGGTACGGCTGGGTGCAGGGCAGCGGCGTCGGCCGGGTCACCGTGCGGTTCGAGGAGCCCGGTTCGGCGCCCGGCCGGGTGCGGACGTTCCGGATCGACGACCCGCGTCTGCGTCCGGCCGAGCCGCTTCCGCTGGTGCGCGAACCGCCGGACTACTCCTCGTGGCCGGCCAGCTTGCCGAAGTCCCTGTCCGGGGCGGGGGTGGCGGACGAGGCCGAGTCCAGCCCGTAGTGGCGGTAGAGCTGCAGTTCCTGCTCGGGCGAGAGGTGGCGGCCGACACCGAAGTCGGGCGCGTCCTTGATCAGGGCGCGGTCGAAGGGCACCCGCAGCCGGCCGTCGACGAATTCGCTCGGCTCCAGCGGGACGAAGGCGTCCCTCGTGAAGAGCCCGGTACGCACGGCGGCCCACTCGGGCGTACCGGTGGCGTCGTCGAGATAGACCTCGTCCACCGTGCCGACCTTGGCACCTGTGCGGTCGAAGGCCTTGCGGCCGATCAGGCTGCGCGGATCGATGTCGGCCTGCACGGTGCCTCCCACTGGTCACGACGGCTCGGGCGTGGTCGCTGCTGCTCCACAGGCACTACGAAAGGCCAGAACCGGGGGTTCGGCCACTCGAAACTGCCGATCCCGGCCCGCTGGTAGGCTGGAAGCGGCTGCCGACCCCGTGCGGGAGAGTCCTCCGGTGAAGGTTTCCGGAGGCGCCGAAGGAGCAACTCCTCCCCGGAATCTCTCAGGCCCCCGTACCGCACGGACGAAGCCACTCTGGAAAGCAGGGCGGGATCCTGGACCGGCACGCGTGCCGGGACGAGCCCGGCCTCACCGACGGTGAAAACCGGCGCGCCGCGGGGCGGGCCGGTGAAGCTCTCAGGTCGAGATGACAGAGGGGGAGGCCGTCCGGGCAGCCACGCCGTGGTGCCCCTCGCAGGTCGTGACAGACCAGGAGGCCTCCATCATGACCCCCCGCCGCACGCCGCTCTCCCAGCTGGAGCAGGGCATTCCCTTCGAGCAGCGCCACATCGGGCCCGACGCCGAGGCCCAGGCGAAGATGCTCGCGCAGGTCGGCTACGGCTCCCTCGACGAGCTCACCGCCGCCGCGGTGCCCGATGTGATCAAGAGCGCCGAGGCACTGAACCTCCCCGCGGCGCGCACCGAGGCCGAGGTCCTGGCGGAGCTCCGGCGCCTCGCCGACCGCAACCAGGTGCTGACCCCGATGATCGGGCTCGGCTACTACGGAACGTTCACCCCGCCCGTGATCCTGCGCAACGTCATGGAGAACCCGGCCTGGTACACGGCCTACACGCCGTACCAGCCGGAGATCTCCCAGGGCCGGCTGGAGGCCCTGCTGAACTTCCAGACCGTGGTGGCCGACCTCACCGGGCTGCCCACCTCCGGGGCGTCCCTGCTCGACGAGGGCACCGCCGCCGCCGAGGCCATGGCCCTGGCCCGGCGGGTGGGCAAGGTGAAGGACGGCGTCTTCCTGGTCGACGCCGACACCCTGCCGCAGACCGTCGCGGTGATCCGGACCCGCGCCGAACCGACCGGCGTCGAGGTGGTCGTCGCCGATCTGTCCGAGGGCATCCCCGCCGACGCGGCCGCCCGCGGCGTCTTCGGTGTGCTCCTCCAGTACCCGGGCGCCTCCGGAGCCGTACGCGACCTCAAGCCGGTCATCGACGAGGCCCACGAGCTGGGCGCGATCGTCACCGTGGCCGCCGACCTGCTGGCCCTGACACTGCTCACCTCGCCCGGCGAGCTGGGCGCCGACGTCGCCGTGGGCACCACCCAGCGCTTCGGTGTGCCGATGGGCTTCGGCGGACCCCACGCCGGCTTCATGGCCGTGCGCGAGAAGTTCGCGCGCAGCCTGCCCGGACGCCTCGTCGGTGTCTCCGTGGACGCCGACGGGAACAAGGCCTACCGGCTGGCCCTGCAGACCCGCGAGCAGCACATCCGCCGCGAGAAGGCCACCAGCAACATCTGCACCGCTCAGGTGCTGCTCGCCGTCATGGCCGGGATGTACGCCGTCTACCACGGTCCCGAGGGACTGCGGACCATCGCCCGGCGTACGCACCGCTATGCCGCGATCCTGGCCGAGGGGCTGCGCGCCGCCGGTGCCGACGTCGTGCACGGTGCCTACTTCGACACGCTCACCGTGCGCGTCCCCGGCGGTGCCGCGGACGTCGTGGCGGGCGCGCGCGAGCGCGGGGTCAACCTCCGCCAGGTCGACGCCGACCATGTCTCCGTCGCCTGCGACGAGACCACCACCCGCGCCCATGTCGCCGCCGTCTGGGCGGCCTTCGGGACGACGGGGGACATAGAGGCACTGGACGGGCGGGCCGCCGACGCGCTGCCCGGGACCCTGCTGCGCGCGGACGAGGTCCTCACCCACCCGGTCTTCCACCAGTACCGCTCCGAGACCGCGATGCTGCGCTACCTGCGCCGCCTGGCCGACCGCGACTACGCGCTGGACCGCGGCATGATCCCGCTCGGCTCCTGCACCATGAAGCTCAACGCGACCGCCGAGATGGAGTCGATCACCTGGCCCGAGTTCGGCGCGCTGCACCCCTTCGCGCCGGCCGAGCAGGCCCAGGGCTTCCTCACCCTCATCCGCGAGCTGGAGGAGCGGCTGGCCGAGGTCACCGGCTACGACGCGGTGTCCCTCCAGCCGAACGCCGGATCGCAGGGCGAGTTCGCCGGTCTCCTGGCCGTACGCGCCTACCACCGGGCCAACGGCGACGAGGGGCGCACCGTCTGCCTCATCCCGTCGTCCGCGCACGGCACCAACGCCGCGAGCGCCGTGATGGCCGGCATGAAGGTCGTGGTCGTCAAGACCGCCGACGACGGCGAGGTCGACGTCGATGACCTCCGCGCCAAGATCCTCAAGCACCGCGACGAGCTCGCCGTGCTGATGATCACCTACCCCTCCACGCACGGCGTCTTCGAGGAGCACGTCGCCGACATCTGCGCCGAGGTGCACGAGGCGGGCGGCCAGGTGTACGTCGACGGGGCCAACCTCAACGCCCTGGTCGGGCTCGCCAGGCCCGGCAAGTTCGGCGGCGACGTCTCGCACCTGAACCTGCACAAGACCTTCTGCATCCCGCACGGCGGCGGCGGCCCGGGGGTCGGCCCGGTCGGTGTGCGCGCCCACCTGGCCCCGTACCTGCCCAACCATCCGCTCCAGCCCGCCGCGGGCCCCGAGACGGGTGTGGGGCCGATCTCGGCCGCTCCGTGGGGCTCGGCGGGCATCCTGCCCATCTCGTGGGCGTACGTCCGCCTGATGGGCGGCGAGGGGCTGAAGCGGGCGACGCAGGTGGCCGTGCTGGCCGCCAACTACATCGCCAAGCGTCTGGAGCCGCACTTCCCGATCCTGTACACCGGTCCGGCCGGACTCGTCGCGCACGAGTGCATCGTCGACCTGCGCCCGATCTCCAAGGCGACCGGTGTCAGCATCGACGACGTCGCCAAGCGGCTGATCGACTACGGCTTCCACTCGCCGACGATGTCGTTCCCGGTGGCCGGAACGCTGATGATCGAGCCCACCGAGAGCGAGGACCTCGCGGAGCTCGACCGGTTCTGCGACACGATGATCGCCATCCGCGGCGAGATCGAGAAGGTCGCCTCCGGCGCCTGGAGCGCGGACGACAACCCGCTGTGCAACGCGCCGCACACGGCCTCCGCGCTGGGTGGCGCCTGGGAGCACTCCTACAGCCGTGAGGAGGCGGTCTTCCCGGCCGGTGTCACGCCGTCGGACAAGTACTGGCCGCCGGTCCGCCGGATCGACGGGGCCTTCGGCGACCGCAACCTGGTCTGCTCCTGCCCGCCGCTGGACGCGTACGACCGGTAGGCACCACACAGGGGGCCGGTGCGGATGTCCGCCCGTGCCGGTCCCGCTGCTTCCCGCCGGGCGAAACCCGGCGGGATCAGGCCGCCTTCAGTGCCTGACCGGCTCTCAGCGGCCGGTGCGGGGCGATGACCTGACCATCCGGAAGCAGTTCACCGGTGTCCTCGAAGAGCAGGACACCGTTGCACAGCAGGCTCCATCCCTGCTCCGGGTGGTGCGCCATCAGTCGGGCGGCCTCCCGGTCGTTGGAGTCCGCGGTCGGGCAGGATGGCTGGTGCTGGCACATGGCGGGTTCTTTCGCTGCGTCGGGTCGGGTGTCCCGCGAGGTGACGGTGTGCGGTCGGGACCGCCTCCGTATCACGTCGGTCCCCACCAGTGTTGCCCTACGGGCGTCGTTCCGCAGGGATTTCGCCGCAGCTCCCGTTCTTCTTGCTCCGGCTCGTCACCCGGTCGGACGGCTCAGGGCAACTGCACTGTCCCTTCGGGTGGTTAGGGGTGACCTGAGCGGGCTAGTTGCCCCGCAGGGTTGTTGACGCGGCTGATCGGGGGTTGGCCTCCGAGTGCGGTGTGGCTGCGGTGGTGGTTGTAGGTGTGGAGGAAGTCTGCCAGGGCATCGGTGCGCTCGTCGTTGGATGTGTAGGGCCGTTGGTAGGCCCATTCGTCGGCGAGGGTGCGGTTGAAGCGTTCGACCTTGCCGTTGGTCTGGGGTCGGTAAGGGCGGGTGAGTTTGCCGGTCGCCCCGATGTCGGCCAGGGCTTGCTTCCAG
>JOAZ01000041.1 GCA_000720535.1 Streptomyces halstedii | reverse complement strand
GGGCTTCCACAGGGTGACCGGGGTGGATGAAGATGCTGTGGTGGGAGGTCACAGTTCAGCTCCCTCAGGGGTAGGTGATGTCGTAGCCGTCGCCGACGACGCGGATGAAGTCCATCCGTCCGGGCGGATTGTTGCGCAGGAACTTACCCAGCCCCTCTTGTCCTGCTGACTCACTCAGTTGACGGCAAGGTGCTGAAGGGATCGGCTCCATCTGGCCGCTACGCACAGGCGTCTGCTTTCCGCGGTCACCCACCGTTGTGGCGCGACTCTCGTCCAAGCGGAGGCCGGGGCGGTGATGGGGCTCTCTCGGTACAGCGCGAAGCCGTTGGTGTCTGTGGTCGAGGGGACACTCCGCACGGGTACGGGGTGTTGTCGGCCCGGCGGGCAGGGCTCAATGATGTTGGTCGGACAGATGGTGCGGGGGATGACAGGGAGGGTCGGCGGTCGGAGCCGGCGGGGTGGACCCGATGGGTGACATGCCTTGGGCGGTCTGTTCACCGGCTGTCGGCCCTGACGCTCGTTTGACGCTCCGAGCTGCCCCACGCAGGACCAGCTGAGAATGGTCTCTGACCTAAGGGCTTGCCGGGAATCAACGCGTCGGTTTGATCTTGTTTTTGTCGAGGTCGAGGAATCTCTCGATGCCAGTCGGTGTGCGGAAGCGGGCGGTCGAGGCGGGGATGTGAACTCCGTGGGCTTCCAGGAGTGGGCGGACGTCTTTCGCTGCGCGGCTGATGGTCATGGCGGTGGTGTTGAAGAGCTGGCCCAGGAGGTCCATGGTTGCGAGTTTTCGCAGGTGGAGCAGGGTGACAAGGACCCGGTCGGCTGAGGTGAGTTTGGGTTTGGTTCCTGCGCCGGGGGCCACCAGGCGTTCGTGGCCTCTGCGGGTGCGGAGCACTTGCTCGCGTCGAATCTCCATCGCTGGAGTCAGCACGTCGATGAGTTCGTTGAGCTGCCGGCGGGTCATCCCGGTCAGTTCCGGGTCCTGTAGCGAACGCCGCGTGAGGCGGGCCGGTCCGTCCGCCAGGGCCTCGTCCTGTGTGCTGGTGGTGGTCACCGTGCCCGTCGGGCGCTGGGGGTGGAGGGTGTAGTTCCAGTCGCCGTGGAAGCGGTGGCGGGTGATGGGCAGGGCGGCGATCTCGTCGTCGTTGACGCGGATGCCGGTGGGGTACTCACCGCTGTCGAGTTCGGCCTGGACGGTGAGGCCGGTGCGGCTGGTGGTCGCGGCGATGGTCTGGAGCATGACTTCGTGGCTGGTCAGGGGCCTGCCTCGCCAGTTCATGGTGATGTGGGAGAACAGCCGGTGCTCGATCTTGTTCCACTTCGAGGTGCCGGGCGGCAGGTGACACACCGTGATCTCAAGGCCGGTCTCGGCGGCGAGATCGGCGAGCTGGGTCTTCCAGCCCCGGGTGCGGTAGCCGTTGGAGCCGCCACCGTCAGCGGTGATCAGCAGCCGGCGGGCGCCGGGGTAGTCGTGTTGGCCGACCGCCTGCCACCAGCGGCGGATCGAGGCGACGGCGAACGCCGCCGTGTCGTGATCGGTGCCGATGCTGACCCAGCCGGTGTTCGCCGTCATGTCGTAGATTCCGTAGGGAATCGCCTTGGCGGCCTGGCCGGGGAAGTCGTGGGTCTTGACCCTCACGGGCTGTCCTGCGGGCTGCCATTCGTGCCCGCCGTTCCTGTAGTCGCCGATCAGTTCCTTCTTCTTGCTGTCCACGCTGATCACCGGGTCACCGGCGTCCCCGTGGTCTCGTGCCTGCTCGTTGAGGTAGCGGAACTGGGCATCCCTGTCGGGGTGCTGGGAGCCTTCGATGGTCTTGGCGTTGGCCTGCAGACTGAAGCCCTCCTCCCGCAGCAGGCCGGCGACGGTGTCGGCGGAGACCCGGTGCCCCTGGCGGGTGAGCTCCGCCGCCAGCTTCCGGGTCGACTTCGTCGTCCAGCGCAGCGGCGACATCGGGTCGCCCCGCTCGTCGGGCTCGACCAGCGCCAGCAGTGCCGGCCGCAGCCCAGAGTCCAGCTCGGCCGCCTTCTTCCGCCCTCCGCCGGGATGGCGCACCCGCCCCAACGGGGCCTGACCGGAGTCCAATTCAGTCGCCCCACGCGAGACCGTGGCCTCCCGGACCCCGGCTGCCGCGGCGACGATCCTGATGCCTCCATGCCCCAGCGACAGTGCTTCCGCCCCTATGGCCAGCCGTCGCTGACGCTCATCCAGATGCGGCAACAACACCTGGAACTTCGCCGCCAGAACGGCCTCGATCCCCTCCGGTCTCCCCATACCAGACCAACGAGCCCCACAGATGGAAGCCACGACTTGTTTCCCGGCAAGCCCTAAGGGCTGTCCCATTAGGTGCTCAGGCCGACATCTTTTCGATGACTCATCGCCTGAAGAGCGCGGTGCACGGAAGCCGTCGCTCCTGGTTCAAAGTCCCAGAAAAGTCACAGGGACTCCGCCACACCCCGCCTCGACCCGCGTGTGTGCAGGTCGAAAGGGGTGTGGCAGTGCCATTTTTGCAGGCTTTCAGATGTCCTGGAAGAGACCAATCGCTCCCGCGTCGGCGGGGAGGACTCGTCCTCCCGCTTCCAGCGACGGGCCCTCTCCGGAACACCCCCGCGTCAGCGGGGAGGACACCGGGAACGGACACGCCCCGACTGCCCGTAGCGGAACACCCCCGCGTCGGCGGGGAGGACAGTGGTGATCGTGACCTTGAGGGGGCTCATGGCGGAACACCCCCGCGTCGGCGGGGAGGACCGGAGCGCTAACCTCGGCGAGGACCGCTGCGGCGGAACACCCCCGCGTCGGCGGGGAGGACGGGGACGGGGTAGTGGGGATCCCACACTCCGCCGGAACACCCCCGCGTCGGCGGGGAGGACGTGGTGCGAGGCGGTGTCACACCCTTCGCCGCCGGAACACCCCCGCGTCGGCGGGGAGGACGAGTAGCCCTCGGCCTTGTTGGCGAGGTGGGACGGAACACCCCCGCGTCGGCGGGGAGGACTCGCTGACCTGGATGCCGTAGCCGGCGAGGAGCGGAACACCCCCGCGTCGGCGGGGAGGACCGGAGCCATCCACGTGCGCCAGGGCAACAACGCGGAACACCCCCGCGTCGGCGGGGAGGACTCGGGCCACTGCTTCCAGTGCAGGTCGACCACCGGAACACCCCCGCGTCGGCGGGGAGGACGCGGATGGTCGGGGTGCTCATGGGCGCTGCTCCGGAACACCCCCGCGTCGGCGGGGAGGACGCGTCGAGCTGGCGGCCGAGCCGCTGTATGACCGGAACACCCCCGCGTCGGCGGGGAGGACCATGGCCGCCCACCGCTCGACAAGGGCCCGTACGGAACACCCCCGCGTCGGCGGGGAGGACAGCATCAACGGGGCCTCCGACGTCGTCAGCCGCGGAACACCCCCGCGTCGGCGGGGAGGACGTCGCGAAGAGGGCCATGGGTCCACAGTCGGCCGGAACACCCCCGCGTCGGCGGGGAGGACGGCCTGGGACTGTGCGTTGCGGCGGCGGAGCTCGGAACACCCCCGCGTCGGCGGGGAGGACCGCGACAGGAGAGACGACATGCCCGACTGGACCGGAACACCCCCGCGTCGGCGGGGAGGACATCAGCCGTAGCCCGGTCTTCTGGCCGAGCGGCGGAACACCCCCGCGTCGGCGGGGAGGACGACAGCCCGAGGTACTCGGCGATGACGCTGACCGGAACACCCCCGCGTCGGCGGGGAGGACGCCGAGGTGGCGTCGGCGTCGTTGCTGTTGTTCGGAACACCCCCGCGTCGGCGGGGAGGACCCGCTCAAGAAGGTCGCCGCCTTGGACGCCGACGGAACACCCCCGCGTCGGCGGGGAGGACTCGAATGCTCCAACCGGCTCGTAGGCGGGGAACGGAACACCCCCGCGTCGGCGGGGAGGACGTGAGGTCCTGCTCGATGGCGGGGACGAGGTGCGGAACACCCCCGCGTCGGCGGGGAGGACCGCCACCAGCCGCCGGTGGGGGCGGGGGCGGGCGGAACACCCCCGCGTCGGCGGGGAGGACCGTAGCTTCCGAAGGATCGACTGCATCGCCGACGGAACACCCCCGCGTCGGCGGGGAGGACTCGGTGAGGGTGTCGCGGATGTGCTGGGCGCGCGGAACACCCCCGCGTCGGCGGGGAGGACCGCACGATCGATCCCTTGAATCTCCCCACGTCCGGAACACCCCCGCGTCGGCGGGGAGGACTCGACGTAGTCCATCTCGATCGACCCGGTGATCGGAACACCCCCGCGTCGGCGGGGAGGACTACCTCTCGCCCGTCAGGTCACCCCGGGCGGCCGGAACACCCCCGCGTCGGCGGGGAGGACACTTCCTGACCTGCGCCTTAAGAAGGGCTTTGCGTTTTCTTTGCAATTCGTGAGGGAGCGCGGCGCTCAATCAGTCGCATGGCATCACCTTATCCATCTGCGGCTGGCAGAGTTGCTGAGGTGAGCACGGATCCCCCACACGGCGGTCATTGTCAGTGCCGGGTGCTCTGCTTGGATGCGATCGGCAGCGGTATTGCTTCCGCTGCCGGGCCGAGTAATGGAGTGGAGGGGATGGGCGTGCTGCCCAGGCAGAACGTGCTGGATGAGTCGGTGTGGGGGAAGTCCCGTGGGCTGGATCCGGCGTTGCCTCCCTACCCGCTGGTAAGGCACCTTCTTGACGCGGCCGCGATGGCGCTTCACTTGTGGGATGTGTACCTGGCGGGCAACCAGAGGGCGCGTATAGCTGACGGGATGGGTCTAGCCGGGGAGCTGGATCGTGCTCGGTCGCTCGTCGGGCTGTGTGCCGGCCTGCACGACATTGGGAAACTGTCGGGGTTCCAGTTCTGTTCACGGCGAGCTGCGCAGTTCCTCAGCAGCGAGCTGACGGCAGGCAGCGAGCGGATGAGCGCTGAGCGGACCGGGCATGACGTGGCGGGTATGACTGCCGCGGCCGAGGTGCTGAAAGTGCTGGGCTTCGGGGACGATGAAGAGATGGGTGCCACGGCGCGAGTGGCGGAGATCATCGGTGGTCATCACGGCCGCTTCCACCTTTTGGAGAACGGTGCCGGGCCGGCGTTCCTCGGTGACGCAGTGTGGGCCGGACAGCGGGCCGCGCATGCCACGGCGGTGCGCGACGCGCTGGGGGCTCCGACGGCGCCTGGGGCGTTCAAGGCGCCGGCGGCCGTGTTGGTGTCGGGGGTGGTGATTCTCGCGGACTGGCTGGTGAGCCAGGAGGGGTACTTGCGACAACGCCAGCGGGCGCTCGAACCTTCGCTGACCGCTCATCTTCGGCGTTCGCAGGCGGACGCGGTCACGTTGCTGCGGGATGCTGGGCTGACTCCGGTGGAACTGGATCGTAAGGACTTCGCCGAGGCGTACGGCATCGCGGGGGAGCCGAATCCCCTGCAGCAGTCGGTTATGGACGAACTGTCGGCTGCGGCGGGTGCCGGGGGGCGGGGCGGCGTCATGCTGGTGACCGCGGCTCCAGGTGACGGCAAGTCGGAGACTGCCCTGGAGGCGGAGCGGATCCTTTCGAAGATCTTCGGTACTCACGGGTACGCGTTCCTGCTGCCGACGATGGCCACCAGCGACCAGATGCACGACCGGGTCGCCAGGACCTTGCGGAACCAGTCCGGGGGGGATGCCGGGCTGACCTTGGTGCACAGTATGGCGTGGCTCAGTAGTGCCTATGCTGACGACGACTTGGACGGTGAGACGGTGGTGACCTGCGACGGTGACGAGGCTCCGGTCGGGCGTCGGCGCCGGGAGGCCGACATGCGGCCTGGGCGGTGGCTGCGTGGATCGAAGCGGCCGCTGCTGGCGCAGTTCGCGGTCGGGACGATCGACCAGGCTCTGATGGCGGTCCTGCCGGTGCGGCACAATGCGCTGCGGATGCTGGCCCTCTCGAACAAGACCTTCATCGTGGATGAGGCGCACGCTTACGACCCGTACATGCAGGTGCTGCTGGGCCGTCTGCTGAACTGGCTCGGCTTCTACGGAGTGCCGGTCGTGCTGCTGTCGGCCACCTTGCCGGGCTCGGTCAGCGACCGGTTGATCAAGGAGTACCTGCAGGGCGCAGGCCACAAGCCGACGGTGCTGAAGCGGCAGACCTTCCCGGCCCCTTACCCCGGCTGGCTGTACGTGGACGGAGAGACCGGCAAATGCGCGCAGATGTCCCCGGTTCGTCAGACGGAGCAGGCCCGCACGCGAAATGTGCGACTACGGGTGGACGTAGAGCGAGTCGTTCACGGGGGCAAGGGTGGGGCGCTGGACCGGATCGCGGCGATCAAGCGACTGCTGGAGCCGGTCGCGACGGGTCACGGCGGCACCGCCTTGGTGGTGTGCAACACGGTGGGTGACGCGCAGGAGACATATCAGCAGGTCCGCGAGGAGGTCGACCGTCGTTCTCATGAGGAGGGGGGCGACGTGCAGCTGCTGCATGCTCGCTTCCCTGGAGATGTGCGGGAGGAGCGTACGGACGAGGTCACTGCGGGGTTGGGCCGGAGTGGTCCGAGACCCGTGCGGCGGATCGTAGTGGCCACTCAGGTCGTCGAACAGTCCCTGGACCTCGATGCGGATATCGTTATCAGCGATCTTGCCCCCTTGTCGTTGTTGCTGCAGCGGGCGGGCCGCTGCTGGCGGCATGAGAATCACTGGCAGAGGCACGGGTACCCCGACGGCCGCGGCCGTCCCGGGTGGGCGGACGGACCGCGTCTCGTCGTCCTCGATCCCTTGGTCGGCGGTGGGCGGATGCCGGTCCAGTGGGGCGAGGTGTACTCCGAGTACCTGCTCGGCAAGACCTCGCGGAAGCTGGCCGAGATCGACGGTGACGACATCGCCATACCGGACGGTGTGCAGAGGTTGGTCGAGGCGGTCCACGGTGACAGCGATGACTTCGACTGGAACGCCTCCGGCGGTCGTGAGGCGAAGGCTTGGGCGGAGTACAAGGGTAAGGAGGCCGCGGAGCGGAGTATGGCGGTTCTGCGCGCCGTGCCCCGTGCTCGACTGGTGGCCAAGCTTCATGAACTGCATGACATGGAAGGCGAAGAAGATGAGTGGGAGGTGTCGACTCGTCTGGGCGCGGACTCGGTGCGCCTGCTGTGCGCCTACGCCCAGGAGGACGGCCGACTCACTCTCGACGCCGAGGGCACGCAGCCGCTGCCCGAAGCGACCAGGGATGGCAGGATGCCGGCCCCAGCTGTCCGGCAGGTGATGCGCCGCACGATCCCGATCCGCGCCGACTGGTTCCGTGACGCCGAGCCGGACAGTCTCAGTCCCCCCGCCTCATGGGCGGAGCACCCCATGCTGGGAGACCTGCGAGTCCTTCGTCAGCCGATCCGGCAGGGTAGGGCCCAGGCCGTGAAGGTTGGCGACAAGGCGCTGCGCCTGGATCATGACCTGGGCCTCGTCCGCGCATAGACGTCTGGCAGCCCGCGACGTGGAGCACCCCCGCATCGGCGGGGAAGGCGTTGAGCTGTTCTCGGCCCCGCGCTCTCCAACTGAAACACCCCCACATCGGCGGGGAGGCGGTCGCGTCCAAGTACGGCGACCGCCTCCTCCGAGGCTACTGGGAGAAGCCGCGGCACGCCTTCCCCGCCCCGGCCAGCAGAAGCAGGCACGACCCGATGGTGGCCGGGTCGGGCCTCATGATGACCACGACGACGATGATGGCGATCACCAGCATCCAGGGTGCTGGCGAAGCCCAGGGCGCGGGTGCAGTTGGGACTCGGTACACGAGGTCTCCTCGGGTCAACTTCGATGTCTGGGGCGGCAGTTCTACCGGCATCCCGGCCTGGGGTGCAAATCGATCAAGCTCCCCTCCTCCCCTATGGGACCTCTCCGCCCCTCACTCACCAACCTTCTGAGATCCCGTCACCTGTATCACCCAAAGGTGCTCTACTGGTGCGGCAGCGCGGAACCAAGCCCCTGTGTCAGTGGTGGCTGCTTGAATGCGAAGCGCGACTCAGACGCCTCCTGGGGGCTTGTCGTGCTGATTTGTGCTGACCATGTTTATGGAGGGGGCTTTTGATGTCTGGGGGGTTCGACCTGCGGGACGAGCCGTGGATTCCGGTGCGGCTGCTGACTGGGGAGTCGGTGCGGCTGGGACTGCGGCAATTGTTCATGCAGGCTCATGAGATCGAGGATCTGGAGCTGCCGGTGCCGCCGGCAGCGGCTGGGCTGATGCGGATCCTGGCAGCGATCACGGCCAGGGTTGCCGTCGATGGAGACGACCGTCTCGATGACCCGGACATCGCCGGGAACGTCGACGACTGGCTCGGTCTGCGTCTACGGGCTCTACGGGCTGACCGATTCGATCCGGAGGTCGTGGACAGGTACTTCGACAAGGACGTGCCATCAGGCAGGTTTGACCTGTTCGATGTGGAGCGGCCGTTCCTGCAGGACCGGCGGCTTCGTACCGAATGCGTGGACCCCAAGGGCGCGCCGAACCCGTCAGGTGTGAACAAGCTGGTGATGGGACGGCCCACCGGCATCAACGGCGCGGTCCTGTTCGGCCACTTCACCGACACAGCTCCTGTTCCCGTGCCGGCCGCGGAGGCCGCCTGGCATCTGATCGCCCAGCTGTACTTCGGGCCGTCGGGCCAGTGCACTCCCCGGCGCATCACTGAGGACCGGACCGGCAGTGGCGATGCGGCGCCTCTGCGGAAGTCGGTCTCGTACTTCCCGTGGGGCCGTGACCTGTTCACCTCGCTGATCCTGGCCGTGCCGAGGCCGCAGGGCGAGGAGCTCGGGGAGGACGAGGACGTCTGCCCGTGGGAGGGGGAACCTCTCGACCCGCTGAAGCCTCTCACTTCGATGACGTGGCCAGGGCGGATGCTGACCGGCCGGTTCCGGCATGCCGTGCTGCTCGTTCCGTCGTCGGACGGCCGGCAGGTGACGGACGCGTACATCACCTGGTCCACGCACGCGCCGCCCCCCGTGGTGCGGGACCCGTACCAGATCCTCGACCGGCGCAAGGACGGGGAGTTCCAGCCTCGCGAGGCCGACGGCGCTCGTGCGCTGTGGCGCGACCTGGACGCCCTGCTGCTGAAGGATGACAGGCAGGACGCTCGGCGGCCGCCCGTCTTCGGCGCACTGCCCAGGACGCTGCTGCCCACTCTGCGGGTGCGCGCCTACGGTTTCGACC
Organism: Streptomyces halstedii; assembly: GCA_000720535.1. Taxonomy (GTDB): domain Bacteria; phylum Actinomycetota; class Actinomycetes; order Streptomycetales; family Streptomycetaceae; genus Streptomyces; species Streptomyces halstedii. Next base: position 6,706 of record JOAZ01000041.1, on the reverse strand, counting down.
AGGACGGCCAGCAGAAGGACAGCGTCTGGTTCGCGTCGACGACTCCACGGGTCCTGACCTGGCTGGAGGAGAACGACGGCGAGATGGCGCATCACATCAAGCGCTGTCACGGCTCTGCGGAAGAGGTGGGCGACCGGCTGGATTTCGCGGCTAAGGTCGCCTGGAAGATCGCCACGGACCGCAACGTCGATCCCTCGCCGAAGGCGAAGGCCAAATTCGACCGCCGCAAGCCCGGCCCCTGGGCCTCCGCCGCGCTGACCCGGTTCTGGCCGAAGGCCGAGACCGAGTTCTGGCAGCTGACCAAGCCTGAGCGTCGCACTGACCAGCCCCTGGAACCGTTCGTCCACGCGGCCTTGTCGGCGCTGGACGAGGCGATCGGCCCATCCAGCCGGGCGGACATCAGGGTGGCGCGCGCCCGGCACCGCGCCCGCTCGATGCTCCTCGCGCTCCTGAGCCCCAAAGCCGGCTGAGCCGGTACCGACCATCCTGTGCACGCTGACCGTCTGTCGGCGTTCCCACCCATTCCCCGTACCAGGGATGTCTCATGACCGATTCCACGGTGGCCGCTGCGCCGCCGAAACACGACAGATTCGTCTCCTACGTCCACAGCCTCTGTCAGGACCAACGCACCCGTGCCGAGCTGCGCCGGGGTCTGGGCCTGTCGGTCGAGCGGTGCAACTACATGCACCGCTACCTCGTTCCCTGGCTCCACCAGCACGACGACGTCAGCTATCCGGACACCCGTCGGGCCTACTACGGGGTGGCCTCACTGATCGCGGCGCGCCCGCGCATCGCCCGGCAGACCGAGCCGGCGGACACCTCGGCCACCGCCTGGCACCTGCGTCCGAATCTGGGGTCCGCGCTCGGCGAGGCCGTCAAGAAGGACGTGATGAAGGCGGGCACGGCCGAGAGCGCTCTGCACCTGATGTCCCGTCAGAGCAGCGATGCCGTTCACCGCACGCTTCCCGCCCTGACCCGGCAGCTCCTGAGCGGTGGCATCCCGGTCGACTGGGCGGTCCTGCTGAAAGACCTCTCCTGGTGGACCCAGGACCGCGACTTCATCGCCACCCGCTGGCTCGACCAGTACTTCCGCCGCTCCATTCCCACCGGCATCCCCGACACCACCACCGATCTTCCCGAGGAGAACGAGCGATGACCCTCTACCTGGACCTGAACGCCCTCCAGTCGGTGCCCGCCGCAAACCTGAACCGCGACGATCTTGGATCCCCGAAGCAGGTGCGCTATGGCGACGCCTTGCGTATCCGGGTCTCCAGCCAGTCCTGGAAGCGGCCCATCCGTCTCGGCGTGGAGAAGGACCTCGGGGAGAAGGCGGCCCGAACCCGCCTCGTGCCGGTGAAGGTGCAGCAAGCTCTCGAGCGGGCGGGCTGGCCCACCGGCCTGGCCGCATTCGCCGGCTCCCAGGTGGCGGTGAGCGCCGGCAAGAAGGGCATCGGCCTGGAGGCCGCCGGCCACACCTCGGTGCTGCTGTTCCTGCCGGAAGCGGCCATCGAGGAGCTCGCCACCGTGTGTGCCGAGCACCGCGAAACCCTGGAAGCCGCTATGAGGAAGGCGGCGAGCGCCAAAAAGGGCGCCAAGACCCCGCAGGTACTGCCCCCGAACACGATCGAGGAAATCCTGAAGCGGCGCACCGCGTCCATCAGCCTGCTGGGACGCATGCTCGCCGAGCTGCCGGACGCCAACGTCGATGGCGCCGCGCAGGTTGCGCACGCCTTCACCACTCACGCGGCGGAGCCGCAGCGGGATTACTTCACTGCGGTCGACGACTGGCTGGGGGAGTCCGAGACTGGTAGCGGGCACCTGGACACCGCCGAATTCGCCGCCGGCGTCTTCTACCGGTACGGGACCGTCAACGTCACAGACCTGCTGAAGAACCTCGGGGGTGACGTCAAGGCCGCCCGCACAGTGCTGGCCTCGTTCGCCGAGCACTTCCTGATGTCGTTGCCGCAGGCCAAGAAGAACTCGACGGCTCCGCACACGCTGCCGGACCTCGCATACCTGGCGGTGCGTGAGCACCGGCCGTTGTCGCTGGCCGCCGCCTTCGAAACCCCGGTGACCGCCGACCGGCAGGGAGGCTTCTCCAAGCCGTCCCGCCAGGCGCTCGACACCTACACCCTCAACATCAACCGGCTCACCGGCGACCGCAACCGCCCCTTCCACGGGCACACAGTCATCAACCCGGAGGAAAAGCCCAAGGGACTCGGCACCGCCTACGAGTCCTACTACAAGCTCGTGGAGGCCGCCGTCGAGGCCGCGATCAGCGCCCCCGACAGCACGGTCGCGGGAGCCCAGCAGTGAGTGGGCTGCTGCTGAGGCTGGCTGGCCCCCTGCAGTCCTGGGGCGAACGCTCGGCGTTCGCCCCAGTGCGGGAGACGGCCTCCTTCCCGACCCGTTCCGCACTGGTCGGAATGTTCGCCGCGGCCGAGGGCATCGCCCGCGGAGACACTGCCGGCCTCAAGAAGTACGAGCAGGTGCGGCTGACGGTGCGAGTCGACCGGCCGGGCACGCTGCTGGAGGACTACCACACCGTCGGTGGCGGCTTCCCCAAGGAACGCACTGCCGCCACCAGCGGCGGCAGCAACAAGGACGCGGCCGTCATCACCCGTCGCCAGTACCTTTCCGACGCGGTCTTCGTCGTCGCCGTCACCGCCCCCGACGGCCTGGCGGAGCAGCTTGCGGCCGCACTACGGCGCCCCTACTGGGCGCCGTATCTGGGCCGGCGCTCCTGCGTACCCGACGAGCCGTTCCTCCTGCGCCGGCACGTCGACGATCCCGAGATGCAGCTGCTGACCGGAGTACCACTCAGCGCCGCCGAACCCCGTGACCATGAAGCGGAGACGATCGCGGTGCAGTTCCTGCGAGAACGTCCTCTTCCCGAAAGCGGCCCCGGCGCGGCTGCCGACGTCATCGAGGTCAACGACATGCCGGTCAGCTTTGCCCCACACGGACGGACCCATACCGGCCGCCGCCTCTACCGCACCGTCGAGCCGGTCAGCAGCGCCCTGGCAGGACCTCAGAAGACCCTGCTCACACGTCTGATCGACTACGCCCACGCCGAGGAACACGCATGAACGACGAGCCGGTGATCGCCCGGATCCGCCTCAACCCGCACAACCGCGACGTACAGAGAGACCTGCGCGACGCCACCCAAATGCACCGCACGGTGATGCGTATGGTGCCCGACGACCTCGGCGAATCCCCCCGCAGCCAGGCGGGCCTGCTCTACCGCCTCGACGAGACCGACACCACCAGCACCCTCCTTGTCCAAGCGAACCGCCTCGACCCCGCCCACCTCCCGGCCGGATACGGGCAGGCAGACCTCAAGAGCCTCACCCCCATGTTCACAGCCCTGCGCAAAGGGCTGGCCGTCCGCTACCGCATCGTCCTTAACCCCGCCAAGCGCAAGCGCCTCCCGCTAGAGACAAAAGGTAAGCGCGGCCGGATCCAGCCACTATCCGGGGCGGACGCCGACCAGTGGTGGCTACGCCGTGCGGCCGACGCGGGCCTGCAAGTCCACGTCCTAACGCCCACCAACATGCCGCCGATCCGCCCCCGCAGGCACGATCCCGACGGCATGCGGCACAGCCTGATCCGCTACGACGGCACCGCAACCATCACCGACCCCGACGCCCTCCACAAGGCCGTCCTGGCCGGCATCGGACGCGGGAAACCGTACGGAGCCGGACTTCTCAGCCTAGCCCCCGCACCGGCCGCATGAGCGCACCCAGAAGGGGAGGCGACGCCCGGCGGCGCCTCGCCTCACCTACCCTCGCCATGCTGCCCCGCGTCGCCGACTCCCTGTCATTCCTCTACCTGGACATGGTCCGCGTGGTACAGGACGACACCGGAGTCTGCGCCCAGATCCAGGTGGACGCCCAGCGCACCGGCCTCGTCTACATTCCCACCGCGGCCTTGTCGTGCCTCCTCCTCGGCCCGGGCGTCTCCATCACCACACCTGCCCTGAACACGCTGGCCCGCCATGGCACCAGCGTCATCTCCGTCGGATCCGGCGGAGTACGCGCTTACGCCGGCATCCTCTCCGACTCCCTGACCACCCACTGGCTGGAACAGCAGGTCGCCTGCTGGTCCGACCCCGAACGACGCCTCGACGTCGCCGTCCGCATGTACCGCATGCGCTTCCAGAACGCCGACCTTCCCGAGGCCGTCACCCTCGACCAGCTCCGCGGACTGGAGGGCCAGCGGATGAAAGCCTTCTACAAGATCCTTGCCCAGCAGCACGGTATCGGCCGCTTCCGCCGCAACTACCATCCCGACCAATGGAACTCTCAGGACCCCGTCAACCTTGCCTTGTCGGCGGCCAGCGCCTGTCTGTACGGCATAGTCCACGCCGCGCTGCTCGCGCTTGGCCTTTCTCCTGCCCTCGGATTCGTCCACACCGGTAAGCAGCACTCCTTCGTCTACGACATCGCCGACCTCTACAAGGCCGAGACCACCCTCCCCCTGGCCTTCGCCCTCCACAACTCCGACAACCCCGAACAGGAAGCACGCCGCCGCTTCCGTGAAGACCTACGACTCCTCAAACTCCTCCCACGCATCGTCCGCGACGTCCAGAACCTCCTGACGCCACGCCTTACGGACGCCACCGACGAAGACGAGCTACACGAGAAGCGCGACGTCCAACTGGTCAACCTCTGGGACCCCAAGGCCGGTGCCCTTCCCGCCGGCGTCAACTACGCGGCCCGAGGTGAATGATGCCGTCCATGCTCGTGCTCGCCACCACGGCCGTTCCTGACCACCTTCGCGGAGCACTCAGCCGCTGGACCAGCGAGGTCGTCCCCGGCATCTTCGTCGGGAGCGTCTCCGCCCGCGTCCGCGACCAACTCTGGCTAGCCGTCACCGAGACCGTGGGCAACGGCGCCGCCGTCCTCGTCCACCCCGCCCCCACCGAACAGGGCTACGCCATCCGAACCGCTGGCACCCGTCGCCGCGTCCCCGCCGACTTCGACGGGCTTACCCTGATCCGCATGACCGCTGCACCAAAGGCAAAGGAAATGCAAAGCCCCTTTTAAGGTGCAGGTCAGCAAGTGTCCTCCCCGCCGACGCGGGGGTGTTCCGTCCGACAGCGCGAACGGCAAGTACCCGCACCTGTCCTCCCCGCCGACGCGGGGGTGTTCCGGTCCTGGGGCGCTCGCTCATGTACCTGATCGCGTCCTCCCCGCCGACGCGGGGGTGTTCCGGGCGCCGACATCTGCCTCGCGTTCATCCGCAAGTCCTCCCCGCCGACGCGGGGGTGTTCCGCCGCCCACCAGAACAAGCGGTGATCACATGGGGTCCTCCCCGCCGACGCGGGGGTGTTCCGGTCACCCTGACCGGCAGCGGCCCGCTGGTCGAGTCCTCCCCGCCGACGCGGGGGTGTTCCGTGCTTTACATGAAGATCGCATACATCGGCAGAGTCCTCCCCGCCGACGCGGGGGTGTTCCGGAGGACGCGCGCTTGTTCGATGGTCAGCTGGAGTCCTCCCCGCCGACGCGGGGGTGTTCCGGCCGACCGTCCGGGACTGGGAGAGCAGCTGCCGTCCTCCCCGCCGACGCGGGGGTGTTCCGTCCCGGGGCGGTGGCCTTCAACGCCCGGTACGCGTCCTCCCCGCCGACGCGGGGGTGTTCCGGAGCCGACGCTGGGCCGCCGCATCGCGGCGCAGTCCTCCCCGCCGACGCGGGGGTGTTCCGACCCGTCAACCCGGGTTTGCTCGGGGTGTGGAGTCCTCCCCGCCGACGCGGGGGTGTTCCGACATCCTTCCGCAACGCCCAAATCGCCATGGGGTCCTCCCCGCCGACGCGGGGGTGTTCCGCCGAGATCGGTGTCGGCCCGTACCGCGGAGCCGTCCTCCCCGCCGACGCGGGGGTGTTCCGAGGAGCGACACGGTGGCCGGGTACTCCCGGGAGTCCTCCCCGCCGACGCGCGGGTGTTCCGATGGAGCTGCAACCGGAGTCGGATGCGCAGCCGTCCTCCCCGCCGACGCGGGGGTGTTCCGGCGTTACAAGGTCCACACCAGGGCCTCCGTCGTCCTCCCCGCCGACGCGGGGGTGTTCCGCTGTGCCCGGCAGGCCGGGCAGAGGGGGTTGCGTCCTCCCCGCCGACGCGGGGGTGTTCCGCACCATTGCTCGGCCCACCAGCCCCCCGTCGCGTCCTCCCCGCCGACGTGGGGGTGTTCCGGCCGCTGCGACGAGCACAAACCCATCCCATGGGTCCTCCCCGCCGACGCGGGGGTGTTCCGCTGCGTGGCCGGGAGGCTTACGGCGGTCTGGAGTCCTCCCCGCCGACGCGGGGGTGTTCCGGGGCAGACCCGGCACCGGCTCGCCGGCCCGCAGTCCTCCCCGCCGACGCGGGGGTGTTCCGAATTCGATGTCTGCGATGAGAGTGGTGCTGCCGTCCTCCCCGCCGACGCCGGGGGTGTTCCGCCCTCCTTCGGTAGGAGTCCGAACTCTCCGCCGTTCTCCCCGCCGACGCGGGGAAGTTCCGTCGACGTGGCGCCGCGGTGACTGATAGTGGAGTCCTCCTCACCGGCGCAGGGGGTACCAAAGGATCTGCACATCCAACAGGTTGTTCTTCGCAGCTGGGGCAGCGGGCGCTTAGAGCTCGTAACACGATCTTGGTGACGTTGGCTGGTGGGGCGTAACCGGTGTGACGATTCGACTGTTCGTGAGGGTGTGGGTACTCGACCGTGGAT
>JOAZ01000040.1 GCA_000720535.1 Streptomyces halstedii | reverse complement strand
GGTGCCGTTCTTCTCGACGGTGACGGGTGGCTGGCTGGATACGAAGTCTCTGGATGCCGGGTACTGGTACCGGAATCTGCGCGAGACGGTCGAGTTCGGCAAGGCCACGGAGACCTTGTTGGGGGAGGGCTTCCGGTTCTTCATCGAGGCCAGCCCGCACCCCGTACTCACCTTCGGTGTCCAGCAGACCGCCGACAAGGCCGACACCGCCGGCTCCGCGCAGGGCCCGGCCGTGGTCGTCGGCACGCTGCGGCGCGGCGAGAGCGGCCTCGACCGCTTCCTGACATCCCTGGGAGAGGCCCACGCGGGCGGTCTGTCGCCCGACTGGGACCGGGTGTTCGCCGGACACCGTCCGGACGGCGTCTCCCTGCCCACCTACCCCTTCCAGCGCCGCCCGTACTGGCTGGAGGACACCGGCCCGGCGGCGGGCGGTCCCTCCGGTACGTCCTCGGAGGGCGACGACTTCTGGGAAGCCTTGGGCGGCGGTGACCTGGACCGGTTCACCACGACCCTCGGGGTGGCACCCGAGGACCCGCTGAACGTGGTGCTCCCCGCGCTCACCACCTGGCGCGCCGAGCGCACCGAGCGTTCGGTGGTCGACTCCTGGCGCTACCGCGTGACCTGGCGGGCTCTGCCCGAGGGCCCCCCGGCCGCACTGGGCGGCAGCTGGCTCGTCCTGTCGTCGGACGGTCAGCCCGAGGACGGCGCGCGCCGGTCGGAGGCGACCGTCCACGTCATGGAGCGGGCCGGGGCTTCGGTGGTCCACGTACGGCTCACCGAGGCGGAGGCCGACCGTGCCGTACTGGCCGACCGGGTCCGCGCCTCCCTCGACGCGCTGCCCGGCCCGCTGACGGGAGTGCTGTCGCTGCTGGGCCTCGACGAGCGCCCGCACTCCGCGCACCCCTCCGTCCCGCTGGGCACCGCACTCAACCTGGCCCTGGTGCAGTCCCTCGGCGACGCCGGGATCGAGGCGCCCCTGTGGTGGGCGACCCGGGGCGCGGTGTCGGTCGGGGGCACGGACACCGGGAGCGCGGTCAGCGCCGCACAGAGTCTGCTCTGGGGGCTGGGCCGGGTCGCCGCGCTGGAGTTCCCGCAGCGCTGGGGCGGTCTGATCGACCTCCCGGAGGTCCTGGGCACGGACACCGCCTCCCGGCTGTGCCGGGTGCTGGCCGGCGAGGCCGGAGACGAGGACCAGGTGGCGGTACGGGCCACCGGCTGCCACGGCCGGCGGCTGGTCCGGTCGGCTCTGGGCGGCACCGCGCCGAGGCGGAGCTGGCGGCCCGGGGGCACCGTGCTGATCACCGGCGGTACCGGCGGGATCGGCGCGCAGATCGCGCGCTGGCTGGCCCGGCGGGGAGCCGGGCACCTGGTGCTGGTCAGCCGGCGCGGCGCGGACGCGCCGGGTGCGCCGGAGCTGTCCGGGGAACTGGCCGCCCTCGGCGCCCGGGTCACCCTGGCCTCATGCGACGTCGCCGACCTGGAGGCCCTGCGCGCGCTGAAGGACGGCCTCGAACATGACGGCCACCAGATCAGTACCGTCTTCCACGCCGCGGGGGCCGGGCTGCTGGTGCCACTGCCCGACACCGACCTGGACGAGTTCGCCGACACCCTCCACGCCAAGGCCGGCGGGGCCAGGAACCTGGACCTGCTCTTCGACCGGGACACGCTCGACGCGTTCGTGCTGTTCTCCTCCATCTCCGGGGTGTGGGGCAGCGCCGTCCACGGCGCCTACGCCGCCGCCAACGCCTTGCTCGACGGCCTCGCCGAGGACCGCAGGAGCCGTGGCCTCGCCGCGACCTCCGTGGTGTGGGGGATCTGGGACCCCGAGGGCGGCGCCGGGATGGCCGCCGAACTGGTGGAGGAGACCCTGCGCGGCCACGGCGTGCTCTTCATGCCGCCCGCGGTCGCGATCACCGGACTCCAGCAGGTCCTGGACCACGACGAGACGGTGGTCGTGGTCGCCGACATCGACTGGGACCGCTTCGCGACGGTGTTCACCTCGGCGCGCCCCAGCCCGCTGATCGGTGAACTCCCCGAGGTGCGTACCGCGCTGGCCGCCGAACCGGCGACCGCCGGGACCGGGGCCGAGCAGACGTCCTCGGCGCTGCGCGACCGGCTGGAGCCGCTCCCCGCCGCCGAGCGGACCCGGGTGCTGGTCGACCTGGTCCGGACCCAGGCGGCCGCCGTCCTCGGCCACGGCTCGCCGGACGCGGTCGCCCCCGGCCGTGCCTTCCGCGACCTGGGCTTCGACTCACTGACCGCCGTGGACATGCGCAACCGGCTCAACACCGCCACCGGCCTGCGGCTCCCGGTCACCGTCGTCTTCGACTACGTATCGGCGGCCGCGCTCGCCCGGCACCTGGAGACCGGACTGCTGGGCGCCGCCGAGGAGCCCGACACCGTCCGGCAGCCCCCGGCGGCCGCACCCGCCGTGGACGACGACCCCGTCGTGATCGTCTCCATGAGCTGCCGCTACCCCGGCGGCGTACGCACCCCCGAGGACCTGTGGCGCCTGGTCGCCGACGGGCGCGACGCCGTCTCCGGGCTGCCGTCCGACCGGGGCTGGGACCTCGACGCGCTGTACGACGCGGACCCCGACCGGCCCGGCAGGAGCTATGCCGCCGCGGGCGGATTCGTCCAGGACGCCGACCGGTTCGACCCCGGATTCTTCGGGATCTCACCGCGCGAGGCCCTGGCCATGGACCCGCAGCAGCGACTGCTGCTCGAAACGTCCTGGGAGGCGATCGAGCGCGCCGGAATCGACCCGGCGTCCCTGCACGGCACCCCGACCGGGGTCTTCGCCGGTGCGTCCTACCAGGGCTACGGCGGCACCCTGCGTGACGTCCCCGAGGAACTGGAGGGCCTGTTCATCGCGGGCATCTCCACCAGCGTCCTGTCCGGGAGGGTCGCCTACCAACTCGGCCTCCAGGGGCCCGCCGTGACCGTGGACACGGCCTGCTCCTCGTCCCTGGTGGCGGTCCATCTCGCCGCGCAGTCGCTGCGCTCGGGCGAATGCGCGCTGGCACTGGCGGGCGGCGCCACGGTGATGGGCACCCCGCTGTCGTTCACCGGCTTCAGCCGGCAGCGCGGGCTCGCCGAAGACGGGCGCTGCAAGTCCTTCGCCGCCTCGGCGGACGGCTTCGGCATGGCCGAGGGCGTGGGCCTGCTGGTCCTGGAACGCCTCTCGGACGCCCGCCGCAACGGCCACCCGGTGCTCGCGGTGCTGCGCGGCTCGGCGATCAACCAGGATGGCGCGAGCAACGGGCTGACCGCGCCCAGCGGCCTGGCCCAGCAGCGGGTGATCCGCGACGCGCTGGCGAACGCCCGGCTGACGGCCGCCGACGTGGACGCCGTCGAGGCGCACGGCACCGGTACCCGGCTGGGCGACCCGATCGAGGCCGACGCGCTGCTGGCCACCTACGGCCAGGACCGGCCGGCCGGCAGGCCGGTGTGGCTCGGGTCGCTGAAGTCGAACATCGGGCACACCCAGGCCGCCGCCGGCGTCGGCGGCATCATCAAGATGGTGCTGGCCATGGGGCACGGCGAGCTGCCGCGGACCCTGCACATCGACCGGCCGTCCCCGAACGTCGACTGGACGGCGGGCGCCGTCGCGCTGCTGACCGAGGCCACACCCTGGCCGGAGACCGGCCGGCCGCGCCGGGCCGGAGTGTCCTCGTTCGGCCTGAGCGGGACCAACGCCCATGTCCTCGTCGAGCAGCCGCCCGCCGAGCCCGCGCTCCCGCTGCCCGCCGTGCCGGACACGTCCGAACGCGCCGTCCTGTCCGACGCGCCCGCCGTACCCGTATTCACCGCCGGGTCGTCCGCCGGGTCCGGTGCGACGGATCCGGACGCTCCGTCGGCCGCCGTCCCGTGGGTCCTGTCCGGGCGGACCGCCGAGGCGGTGAAAGCCCAGGCGGACCGGCTGCACACGTACCTGACGGAGCATCCGGAGCTGTCGTCCGTCGACGTCGGCTACTCCCTGGCCACCACCAGGACCGCCTTCGAGCACCGCGCGGCCGTCGTCGGTGACGACCGCGCGGCCCTGCTGGGCGGCCTGGCCGCGCTGGCCTCGGGAGACCGCGCACCCGGTCTGGTCGAGGGCACCGTCGCCCGGTCGGCCAGGACCGTCTTCGTCTTCCCCGGACAGGGATCCCAGTGGGCCGGTATGGCCCGGGAACTGCTCGGCCACGCCCCGGCCTTCGCCGACCGGATCGCGGCCTGTGAACGCGCCCTCGCCCCGTACCTGGACTGGTCGCCGCTCGCGGTCCTGCGGGAGGAGCCCGACGCGCCCCCGCTGGACCGGGTGGACGTGGTGCAGCCGGTGCTGTTCGCCGTGATGGTGTCGCTGGCCGAGCTGTGGCGGGCGCACGGGATCGTCCCCGACGCCGTGGTCGGCCACTCCCAGGGGGAGATCGCCGCCGCCTGCGTGGCCGGCGCGCTCTCGCTGGACGACGCGGCCCGGATCGTCGCCCTGCGCAGCCGGGCCCTGCTGGCCCTGACCGGCCGCGGCGGCATGCTGTTCGTGCCGCAGCCGGTCGAAGCCGTACGCGATGCGCTGTCCGCCCACGACGGGGCGCTCGACGTCGCCGCGGTCAACGGGCCGACGTCGGTGACGGTCTCCGGCGACCCGGCGGCACTGGAACGACTGCGCGAGCGGTACGCCGAGGCGGGCGTCCTGACCTGGCCGGTCCCCGGCGTGGACTTCGCCGGGCACTCGCCGCAGGTGGAGGAGCTCCGGGAGGAACTGCTCACCCTCCTCGGCGGCACCGCGCCGCGGACGTCCGACGTCCCGTTCTACTCCACGGTCAGCGGCGGCCCGGTGGACACCCTGGGCCTGGACGCCGCGTACTGGTACGAGAACCTGCGCCGGCCCGTGGAGTTCGGACGGGCGGTCGACGCGCTCATCGCCGACGGACACCACACCTTCGTCGAGTGCAGCACCCACCCCGCGCTGACCGTCTGGCTCCAGCAGGCCGTCGAAGCGGCCGGGGCCGGCGACGGAGCCGTCGTCGGCACCCTGCGCCGCGCCGAGGGCGGCCCCGGCCGTTTCCTCGCCGCGCTCACCGAACTCCAGGTACGCGGAATGCCGGTGGACTGGGACACGGTGTTCGAAGGAACCGGCGCGCGCAAGCGGCCCCTGCCCACCTACGCCTTCCAGCAGCAGCGCTACTGGCTGGACACCACCGCCCCCGACCGGCCCGCCGCCGCCATGACCGGCACCGGCCCGGCCGACTCCGGCTTCTGGGAGGCGGTCGACCACGGGGACCTGGACGCCCTCGCCACCACCCTGCGGGTCGAGGACGGGCAACTGAGGGCCTCCCTCGCCTCCCTGGTGCCCACCCTCGCCGCGTGGGCGCGCGGCCGGGCCGACGACCGGACCGCCGACAGCTGGCGCTACCGGGTCGCCTGGAAGCCCCTGCCGGCACCCGAGCGGCCCCGGCTCACCGGCGGCTGGCTCGTCGTCGCCCCGGCCGGCGCCGCCGACGATCCGGCCGTCGCGTTCGCCGTGGACTCCCTGCGCGGACACGGCGCCACCCCCGTCCTGGTCGAGGCGGGCCTCGACGCGACCGACCGGACACGGCTCGCCGCACTGCTCCGCGACGCCCACGACCACACCGACGGGCCGCCCGCCGGGATCCTGTCGCTGCTCGCCCTGGCCGAAGAACCCCACGGCGAGGGATCCGCGCTTCCCCGTGGCCTCACCCTGACGGTCGCGCTCCTCCAGGCCCTGGGCGACCTCGGCACCGACGCCCCGCTCTGGTGCGCCACCCGGGGTGCGGTGTCGGTCGGCCGCTCCGACCGGATCGACAGCACGCTCCAGGCCCTGGTCTGGGGCCTCGGCGGGGTCGCCGGCGTCGAGTACCCGCGGCGGTGGGCCGGTCTGGTCGACCTGCCGCGACGGCTCGACGACCGGGCCGCGACCCGGCTCGCCGAAGCGCTGACAGGCCCCGACGGCGAGGACCAGCTGGCGGTACGCGCCACCGGCCTCCACGGCCGCAGGGTCGTCCACGCCGGACTCGGCGACACCACCCCCGTACGCGACTGGGTACCCGAGGGCACGGTCCTGATCACCGGCGGCACCGGCGGCCTCGGCGCCCAGATCGCCCGATGGCTCGCCCGCACCGGCACCGCGCACCTGCTGCTCACCAGCCGGCGCGGCGCCGAAGCCCCTGGGGCCGGCGCCCTGCTGGCCGAACTGCGCGGACTCGGCGCCGCCGCCACCGCGGTGGCCTGCGACGTCGCGGACCGCGACGCGCTGGCGGACCTGCTCGCCGGCATTCCGGCAGAGCGCCCGCTGCGCGCCGTGCTGCACACCGCGGGCGTCCTCGACGACGGGGTGATCGACTCGATCACCCCCGAACGCGCGGCCGGAGTCCTGCGCCCCAAGCTCGACGGCGCACGCAACCTCGACGCGCTCACCCGAGAACTCGACCTCACCGCCTTCGTGCTGTTCTCCTCGCTCGCCGGCACGCTCGGCGGCACCGGCCAGGGCAGCTACGCCGCCGCCAACGCCTACCTCGACGCCCTGGCCCGGCAGCGCCGCGACCTCGGACTGCCCGGCACCTCGGTGGCCTGGGGCCTGTGGGGCGGCGACAGCCTCGCCTCCGGTGCGGTCGCCGAACGGCTGATCCGCGACGGCCTGCCCGCCATGGACCCCACCGTGGCCACGGTCGCGCTGCGCCAGGCGCTCGACCACGACGACACGGCCGTCCTCGTCGCCGACTTCGCCTGGGACCGCTTCACCCGGGCGTTCACCGCGCTCCGGCCCAGCCCCGCCCTCGGGGACCTGCCCGAGGTACGGGACGTACTCGCCGCCCCGGACGGGCCCCGGAGCACGGCCGACGGCGCCGAGCCGCCGGCCCTGCGGCTGGCCGCACTGCCCCCGGCGGAACGGGACCGGGCCCTGCTGGACCTGGTCCGCCGCGAGGTCGCCGCCGTGCTCGGCCACCCCGGGCCCGAGGCGGTGGGACCCGACCAGGCGTTCAAGGACATCGGCTTCGACTCGCTGACCGCCGTCGAACTGCGCAACCGGCTCGCCGCGGCCACCGGCCTGCGCCTGTCGGTGACCCTGGCCTTCGACTACCCCACGGCCACGGACCTGGCCGGACACCTGCGCACCGAACTGCCGGGGGCCCCCGCCACCCAGACGCCCGGCGCACCCGGGCAGGTGCCCGCGGCCGTCGACGTGCCCGAGGACGAGGCGATCGCCGTGGTCGCCATGAGCTGCCGCTACCCCGGCGGCGTCAGCACCCCCGAGGAGCTGTGGGAGCTCGTCGCGGACGGGCAGGACGCCATCACCGGCTTCCCCACCGGACGAGGCTGGGACCTGGACGGCCTCTACGACCCGGACCCGGACCGCGTCGGCAGCACCTACGCGCGGGAAGGCGGCTTCCTCCACGACGCCGACCGCTTCGACCCGGCCTTCTTCGGGATCTCCCCGCGTGAGGCGCTGACCATCGACCCCCAGCAGCGGCTGCTGCTGGAACTCTCCTGGGAGGCGTTCGAGCGGGCCGGGATCGACCCGCTGTCACTCAAGGGCAGCGCGAGCGGCGTCTTCGTCGGATGCAGCCACCACGACTACGGGTCGCGCGTCACCGAACCCTCCGAGGAGTTCGAGGGCTACCTCGGCGTCGGCAGCGCGGGCAGCGTGGCGTCCGGGCGGATCTCGTACAGCCTCGGGCTCGAAGGGCCCGCGGTGACCGTCGACACGGCGTGCTCCTCGTCGCTGGTCGCGGTCCACCTCGCGGCCCGCTCGCTGCGGTCCGGCGAATGCTCGCTGGCGCTCGCCGGCGGGGTGACGGTGATGTCGACACCGGGCGCGTTCGTCGAGTTCAGCCGCCAGCGGGTGCTCGCCGAGGACGGCCGCTGCAAACCGTTCGCCGCCGCCGCCGACGGCACCTCCTGGGCCGAGGGCGCCGGACTGCTCGTCCTGGAACGCCTCTCGGACGCCCGGCGCAACGGCCACCCGGTACTCGCCCTCGTACGCGGCTCCGCCGTCAACCAGGACGGCGCCAGCAACGGCCTGACCGCCCCCAACGGCCCCTCCCAGCAGCGGGTCATCCGGGCGGCCCTCGCCGACGCCGGACTGGCGGCCTCCGAGGTCGACGCGGTGGAGGCGCACGGCACCGGGACCCGGCTGGGCGACCCGATCGAGGCCCAGGCGCTCCTGGCCACGTACGGCCGCGAACGCGGCGAGGGGCAGCCGCTGTGGCTGGGTTCGCTGAAGTCGAACATCGGGCACAGCCAGGCCGCCGCCGGAGTCGCGGGCATCATCAAGATGGTGCAGGCCATGCGGCACGGGGCGCTGCCGCGCACCCTGCACGTCGACACGCCGACACCCCACGTGGACTGGTCGGCCGGCGCGGTCCGGCTGCTCACCGACGACACCCCGTGGCCGGAGACCGGGCGCCCCCGGCGGGCCGCCGTGTCGTCGTTCGGCGTCAGCGGCACCAACGCCCACACCATCCTCGAACAGCCCACCGAACCGGCACAGGCCACCGCCCCCGCCGTCCCCGACGCGTCCGTCCCGGCCCAGGCCCCCGACCCTGAGCCGACCCCGGCGACCACCCCCGCCCTGCCCTGGCTGCTCTCCGCCCGCGGCGCGGACGCGCTGCGGGAGCAGGCCGCCCGGCTGCTGCGGCACGTGGAGCACGACCCGACCCTCGCCGTCGCGGACCTGGGCCGCTCCCTGGCGCTGCACCGCAGCGCCTTCGAACACCGGGCCGCCCTCACCGGCACGGACCGGCAGACCCTGCTCCAGGGGCTCACCGCCCTCGCCGCGGGCGAGCCGTCGGCGGACCTGGTGAGCGGCGTCACCGGCCCTGCCGCGAAGACCGCCTTCCTCTTCCCCGGCCAGGGCAGCCAGCGCACCGGCATGGGCGCCGGACTGTACGCGCGCTTCCCGGTCTTCGCCGATGCCTTCGACGCCGTCTGCGCGGAACTCGACCCGCTGCTCGACCGCCCGCTGCGGGAGGTGATCGACGCGCGGCCCGGCGACCGGGACCACGGCCTGCTGGACCGCACCGAGTACACCCAGCCCGCCCTGTTCGCCCTCGGCGTCGCACTGTTCCGGCTCGTCGAGCACTGGGGCGTGCGTCCCGACCGGCTGCTCGGCCACTCCGTGGGAGAGCTGGCCGCCGCCCACGTCGCCGGTGTGTTCACCCTGCCCGACGCCGCGGAACTGGTGGTCGCCCGGGGGCGGTTGATGCAGGCCCTCCCGGAGGGCGGCGCGATGGTCGCCCTCGCCGCCGGGGAGGAGGAGGTACTCCCGCTGCTCGCGGGCCGCGAAGACGTCGTCGGTCTCGCCGCGGTCAACGGCCCGGCCTCGACCGTGATCTCCGGCGACGCGGCGGCGGTGGACGAGATCGCCGCCGTGCTCGCCGCGCGCGGGCGCAAGACCCGACGGCTGCGCGTCTCCCACGCCTTCCACTCGCCCCTCATGGAACCCATGCTCGCCGGGTTCCGCGAGGTCGCGGCACGGATCGTCCCCGGGGAGGCCACCGTCCCCGTCATCTCCGACCTGACGGGCGAGCCGGCCACCTCCGGGCGACTCGGCTCACCGGACCACTGGGTGGAGCACGTGCGCGGCACCGTCCGCTTCCAGGACGGCGTACGCCACCTGGAACGCGACGGCGTCACCGCGTTCCTGGAGCTCGGACCCGACGGCGCGCTCACCGCCATGGGCCAGGACTGCCTGACCGGCGCCACCGCCACCGACAGCGCCGCCGTCACCGGCGGCCCCCTGCTGCTGCCCCTGCTGCGCAAGGACCGGCCCGAAGCACCCGCGGCGACGGCCGCCCTGGCCCGGCTGCACGTCGCGGGCGTCCCCGTGGACTGGAACGCCGTCCACCCCGGTGGCCCGTCCCGCCCCGCCGTCGACCTGCCGACCTACGCCTTCCAGCGCGGCAGCTACTGGCTGGAGGCCGGTCCGGCCACCGCGGACCTGCCCGCCGCCGGACTCCAGACCGTCGACCACCCGCTGCTCGGCGCCGGAACGGAACTCGCGGACTCCGACGGATTCCTCTTCACCGGCAGGTTCTCGGTCCGCAGCCACCCCTGGCTGGCCGACCACGGCGTGTACGAGGGCGTGCTGTTCCCCGCCACCGCGTTCCTGGAACTCGCGGTCCGGGCGGGCGACCAGGTCGGCTGCGGCCAGGTCGAGGAACTGACCCTGGAGGCACCGCTGGTGCTCCCGGCGGGCGGAGCCGTCGCACTCCAGCTCACCGTCGGAAGCCCGGACGCCTCCGGCACCCGCCCGCTGAGCGTCCACGCCCGAGCCGCCGACGACGGCCCCGACGCCCCCTGGACCCGGCACGCGAGCGGCCTGCTCACCTCCGCCGAAGACCCCGGCCCGGCGGACCCGGACGACGCGGCGGACCCCGCGGCCTGGCCGCCGCCCGGAGCAGTCCCCCTCGACACGGAAGGCGTGTACGACCGCTTCGCGGACGGCGGATTCGCCTACGGCCCCGCGTTCCAGGGCCTGCGCGCGGCCTGGCGGCTCGGCGACGAGGTGTACGCCGTCGCGAGCCTGCCGGTGGAGCAGCAGTCGGACGCCGCCGGGTTCGGCCTGCATCCGGCCCTGCTGGACGCCGCCCTGCACGCGCTGGTCTTCGACGTACTGGAGGGACCCGCGCAGGGCTGGCTGCCGTTCTCCTGGAACGGGGTGCGCCTGCACGCCTCCGGTGCCACCGAACTCCGGCTGAGACTGACCCCCACCGGCCGCGACGCCGTCGCCGTACGGGCGACCGACGCCAGCGGGCGGCCCGTGGTCTCGGCCCGCTCCCTCGTCCTGCGGCCCGTCTCGCCCGCCCGCTTCCAGGCCACTCGCGGCGGACACCACGAGGAACTGTTCCGCCCCGAGTGGCAGCCCCTGCCCGAGCGCGCCGGGACGGCGGCGGGCACCGTCTCCGGCCCGGAGTCCTGGACCGTGCTCGGCACCGGGACCCCCCTGCCCTCCGGCACCGCGCCGCTCCCCGGCCGTACGGTCACCGACCTCGCCGCGCTGTCCGCACAGCTCGACGCGGGCGCCCCGCCGCCCCGGCTGGTTCTGGCCGCCTGCCCGCCCGCCCCCGCCCCGTCCGCGCCGCCCGCCACCCTCCGCGACGCGGTCCACGACGGCCTCGGCACGCTCCTCGCCCTGCTGCGCGACTGGCTGGCCGACGAGCGCCTGACCGGCTCCAAGCTGGTCCTGGTCACCGCGGGCGCGGTGCCGGTGACCGGCGACGACGTCCCGGACCCGGCCCTGGCCGCGCTCTGGGGCCTGGTCCGATCGGCGCAGACCGAGAACCCCGGCCGCTTCGTCCTGCTGGACCTGGACGCCCACGCGATCCCGCCCGCCGTACTCGCCGAAGCCCTCGCGTCCGGGGAACCCCAGCTCGCGATCCGGGCCGGTGCCGTCCACATCGCCCGGCTGGCCCGCGTACCGCTGGCCGCCACCGGCCGCACCCCCGGCTGGGACGGCGAGGGAACCGTCCTGATCACCGGCGGCACCGGCGCCATCGGCGCCCACGTCGCCCGCCATCTGGCCGCCGGACACGGCGTCCGGCACCTGCTGCTGACCAGCCGCGGCGGCCCCGCCTCCGAGGGCGCGGCGGAACTCCTCGCCGAACTCGCCGCCCTGGGCGCGCACGCCGAGATCATCGCCTGCGACGCCGCCGACCGTGACGCCCTGGCGGCCCTGCTGGACGCCCTGCCTTCCGCACACCCCCTCACCGGGGTGGTGCACGCAGCGGGCGTCCTGGCCGACGGCGTCGTCGCCACCATGACGCCCGAGCAGCTGGACCTCGTCCTGCGCCCCAAGGTGGACGCGGCGGTCAACCTGCACGAACTCACCGCCGGACTGGACCTGTCCGAGTTCGTCCTGTTCTCGTCCATCGCCGGAGTCTTCGGCGGCATGGGCCAGGGCAACTACGCCGCCGCCAACGCCTTCCTGGACGCACTGGCCCACCGGCGCCGCGCCGACGGGCTGCCCGGCCGCTCCCTCGCCTGGGGCCTGTGGGCCAACAGCACCGGGATGACCGGCGGGCTCACCGAGGCGGACCTGCGACGGATCGCCCGGGGCGGGATCGTCGCCTTCGACCCGGCCCAGGGACTGGCGCTGTTCGACACGGCCGGCACCCTCGACGAGCCGGTCGTCCTCCCGCTGCGGCTCGACACCGCGGCCGTCCGCGCCCAGGCCGCTACCGGCGGTGTCCCCGCCCTGCTGCGCGGTCTGGTGCGCCCCGCCGCCCGGCGCGGTGTCGCGGGCCCCGCCGCCGGCACCGGTCCCGACGGGCCCGAAGCGCTGAAGCAGCGCCTCGGCTCCCTCGACGAGACCCGGCGCGGCCGGGTCCTCCTCGACCTGGTCCGCTCCCACGCCGCCCTGGTCCTCGGGCACAGCGGCCCGGCCGCGGTCGAACCCGGACGCGGTCTGCTGGAGGTCGGCTTCGACTCGCTGACCGCGGTGGAACTGCGCAACCGGCTGCGCGCCGCCACCGGCCACCCCCTGCCCGCCACCCTGCTCTTCGACCACCCCACCCCGGCCGCGATCGCAGGACACCTCGCCGCCGAACTGGTCCCCGACGCCGGGCCCGGCCCGGTCCCCGGCCTCGCCGAACTGGACCGCCTGGAAGGCGCCCTGGACGGCGGTGTCGACGACCCGGCGGACCGCGAACGGCTCGCCGGCCGGCTCAGGGAACTCCTGGGGCGCCTCGACCCGGCGGCCACCGCGGCCGACGGCGACGGCACGGCGGCCATCGAGGACCGCGTGGACGGCGCCAGCGACGACGAACTCTTCGACCTCATCGACAACGAGCTCGGCCTGTCATGACACCGATCCGACACGCGAACCAGGACGGCGGCTCCCGATGGTGAACGACGACAAGCTGAGGGACTACCTCAAGCGCGTGACGGCGGACCTGCACCGCACCCGCCGGCGCCTGACCGAAGCGGAGGAAGCGGGCCGTGAACCTCTCGCGGTCGTCGCGATGAGCTGCCGCTACCCCGGCGGCGTACGGTCCCCCGAGGACCTGTGGCGCCTGGTCACCGACGGCACCGACGCCATCACCGGCTTCCCCCGCGACCGGGGCTGGGACCTCGACCACCTGGACGACCCGGAACAGCTGCGCGAGGGCACCAGCCACACCGCCCTGGGCGGCTTCCTCGACGACGTCGGGCACTTCGACCCCGGATTCTTCGGGATCTCCCCGCGCGAAGCGCTCGCGATGGACCCGCAGCAGCGACTCCTGCTGGAAACCACCTGGGAGGCGTTCGAACGGGCCGGCATCGACCCCACGACCCTGCGGGGCAGCAGGACCGGTGTCTTCGCCGGAGTGATGTACCAGGACTACGCGGTACGGCTGCGCCAGGTCCCCGACGACGTGGCCGGCTACGTCGGCAGCGGCAGCTCCGACAGCGTCGCCTCGGGCCGCGTCGCCTACACCTTCGGCCTGGAGGGCCCGGCGGTCAGCGTCGACACCGCCTGCTCCTCCTCGCTGGTCGCCATCCACCTCGCCGCCCAGGCCCTGCGGGCCGGCGACTGCGCCCTGGCCCTGGCCGGGGGCGCGATGGTCATGTCGACACCCGTCCCCTTCGTGGAGATGAGCCGCCAGGGCGGCCTGGCCCGGGACGGCCGCTGCAAGTCCTTCGCCGCCGCCGCCGACGGCACCGGCTGGGGCGAGGGAGTCGGCATGCTCCTGCTGGAGCGCCTCTCCGACGCCCGGCGCCACGGCCACCCGGTCCTGGCCCTGATCCGCGGCACCGCCGTCAACCAGGACGGCGCCAGCAGCAGGCTCACCGCCCCCAACGGCCCCGCCCAGCAGCGCGTCATCCGCCACGCCCTGGCCAACGCCGGACTCACCCCCGCCGACGTGGACGTGGTCGAGGCACACGGCACCGGCACCCCGCTGGGCGACCCGATCGAGGCCCAGGCCCTGCTGGCCACCTACGGGCAGGACCGCGCGGACGGTCAGCCGCTGCTGCTCGGCTCGCTGAAGTCCAACATCGGGCACACCCAGGCGGCGGCCGGTGTCGGCGGCGTCATCAAGACCGTCCTCGCCCTGCGGCACGGCACCGTCCCGCCCACCCTGCACGCGCAGGACCCGTCCCCGCAGGTCGACTGGACCGCGGGCGCGGTACGCCTGGTCACCGCGAACACCCCCTGGCCCGAGACCGGACGGCCGCGCCGGGCAGCGGTCTCCTCCTTCGGCGTCAGCGGCACCAACGGACATGTCGTCCTGGAACAGGCGGACGAACCAGCGGACCCCGCAGACCCCGCCGAGCAGGGAGAACCGGCCGCTTCGGCCGACCGGGCCGCCCCCGGAAACGCCGACACCTCCACCGGCCAGGACGCGGCCCGGCACACCCCGGACCCGGACGGCACACCGCCACCCGTCCTGCCCTGGGTGCTCTCCGGACGCACCGCCGAAGCGCTGCGCGCCCAGGCCGCACGGCTCCGCGACCACCTCGGCTCCCACCCCGGACCCGGCCCGGCCGAGATCGGCCACGCCCTCGCGACGACCCGCGCCGCGCACGAACACCGGGCGGTCCTGATCGGGGCCCACCCTGACGAGTTCCGGGCCGGCCTCGACGCCCTGGCGGCCGGCCGCACCGCCCCCGGCCTGGTCCGCGGCACCGCCGGAACCGGCGGCCAGGTCGCCCTGGTGTTCCCCGGACAGGGATCCCAATGGGCCGGTATGGCCGTCGAACTCCTCGACTCCGCCCCCGCCTTCGCCGCCCGCGTCGCGGACTGCGAGCGCGCCCTGGCCCCCTTCGTCGACTGGTCCCTGGAAGCCGTCCTGCGCGGCGCCCCCGGCACCCCGCCGGCCGAACGCGTCGACGTGGTGCAGCCGGTGCTGTGGGCCGTCATGGTCTCCCTCGCCGAACTGTGGCGCTCCCACGGCATCACCCCCGGCGCCGTCATCGGCCACTCCCAGGGCGAGATCGCCGCGGCCTGCGTCGCCGGCGCCCTCTCCCTGGACGACGCCGCACGGATCGTCGCCCTGCGCAGCCGGGCGATCCGCGCCCTGTCCGGCCGCGGCGGCATGGCCTCGGTGGCCCTGCCCGCCGAACAGGTCGCCGAACACCTCGCCCCCTGGGACGGCCGGCTCTCCGTCGCCGCCGTCAACGGCCCCTCCTCCACCGTCGTCTCCGGCGACACCGACGCGCTCGACGCGTTCCTCGACCGGACGGGCGCCCTGGACATCCGCAGCCGGCGCGTCCCCGTCGACTACGCCTCGCACAGTGCCCACGTCGAGGACATCCGTACGGACCTGCTCGCCCAGTTGGACGGGGTGACCCCGCGCCCGGCCGCCGTCCCGTTCTACTCCACGGTCAGCGGCGCCCTGCTGGAGGACACCTCCGTCCTGGACGCCGACTACTGGTACCAGAACCTGCGCGGGACCGTCCGCTTCGAACAGGCGACCCGCGCCCTGCTCGCGGACGGCTACCAGGTCCTGCTGGAGAGCAGCCCGCACCCGGTCCTCACCGTCGGGATGCTGGAGACCGTCGAGGACGCGGGCGCCGACGCCACCGCCGTGGGCACCCTGCGCCGCGACGACGGCGGCCCGCGCCGCTTCACCGAGTCCCTGGCCGAACTCCACCTGCGCGGAGTGTCCCCCGACTGGGACACCGTCTTCGCCGACCGCCGCCCCGGACGGGTGGAACTGCCCACCTACGCCTTCCAGCGCGAGCCGTACTGGCTGGAGGACGGCGCCGCGCCCGCCGCCGACGTCACCTCCGCCGGACTGACCCCCGCGGACCATCCTCTGCTGGGCGCCGTCGTGGTCCTCGCCGACAGCGACGGCCTGCTCCTCACCGGCCGCCTGTCGGTCCGTACCCACCCGTGGCTCGCCGACCACGCCGTCGGCGGCCGGGTACTGCTCCCGGGCACCGCCTTCCTGGAACTCGCGCTCCAGGCCGGAGCCCGCGTCGGCTGCCCCCGGGTCGAGGAATTCACCCTTGAAGCACCCCTGGTGCTGCCCGAGCACGGCGGCACCGTGCTGCGCCTCACCGTGGGCGCCCCCGACTCCCGGGGCCACCGCCCGCTCAGCCTGCACTCCCGGCCGGACACACCCGCCGACGGCGACCCCGACGACGACGAGTGGACCCGGCACGCCGAAGGCGTCCTGGCCCGGGACGGCGCGGAAGGCACCGAGGCCGACGAGCCGATGCCCTGGCCGCCGCCCGGCGCCGAACCCCTCGCCCTCGACGGACTGTACGACCGCTTCGCGGCGGGCGGATTCTCCTACGGTCCCGCCTTCCAGGGCCTGCGCGCAGCCTGGCGGCGCGGCGACGAGCTGTTCGCGGAGGCCGTCGTGCCCGCCCCCGACGCCGCCCGCTACGGCCTGCACCCGGCCCTGCTGGACGCGGCCCTGCACGCCACCGGCGTGCCCGGCACCCCCGGCGCGGACGCCCACCCCGAGGGGCGGCTGCCGTTCTCCTGGAACGGCGTGACCCTGCGTGCCACCGGCGCCGGCGCGATCCGCGTCCGGCTCGCCCCGGCGGGACCCGACGCGGTGACGCTCGCCGTCGCCGACACGACCGGCGCCCCCGTGGCGACCGTGGACGCGCTGGTCCTGCGGCCCGCGGGCACCGTCGGCCTCGGCGCCGACCGCGCACCCCAGGGCCGCCGCCACCGGGACCTCTACACGACGGAGTGGGTCACCACACCCCCGCGCGGCAGCGGCGCACCCG
This sequence comes from Streptomyces halstedii, assembly GCA_000720535.1. Taxonomy (GTDB): domain Bacteria; phylum Actinomycetota; class Actinomycetes; order Streptomycetales; family Streptomycetaceae; genus Streptomyces; species Streptomyces halstedii. The sequence goes on along the minus strand of JOAZ01000040.1, from coordinate 14,467 downwards.
TCCACCGCACCACGGACCTGGCCACGCTGCCGGCCGCCGTCGACGCCGGAGCCCCGGTGCCCGAAACGGTCCTCCTCGTCCGCGCGGAGCCCGTGGACACCGCCGGACCGGCCGCGGCGGTCCGCGCGGCCGTCCACCAGGCCCTCACCGACGTCCGGACCTGGCTCGCCGACGACCGCTTCGCCGGCTCGCGCCTGGTGTTCGCCACCCGGGGCGCGGTCAGCGCCGGGGACGGGGAGGACGTACGCAACCCCGCGCACAGCGCGCTCTGGGGGCTGGTCCGCTCGGCCCGGTCGGAACACCCCGGGCGCTTCGCCCTGCTCGACCTCGACGCCGACGACGAGCACGGCACCTCCGCGGGCGTCGCCGCGGCCCTCGCCTCGGGGGAACCGGAGTGCGCGGTCCGCGGCGACGACGTCCGCGTCCCCCGGCTGGTCCGGGTCCTCAGGCACGACCCGGACCTCTCCGACGCCACGGCCGGGCCCCTCCGGGCCTTCGACCCGGACGGCACGGTCCTCGTCACCGGCGGCACCGGCCTGCTCGGCTCCCACGTCGCCCGCCGCCTGGTCACCGGGCACGGCGTCCGGCACCTGCTGCTGCTCTCCCGCGGCGGCCCGGCCGCCGCCGGAGCCGAGGAACTGCGGGCCGAACTCGCCGCGCTGGGGGCCGAGACCGCCGCCGTCGTCGCTTGCGACGTGGCCGACCGGGCGGCCCTGGCCGCCGTACTCGCGGACCTGCCGTCCGCGCACCCGCTGACCGCCGTGGTCCACACCGCGGGCACTCTCGACGACGGCGTCGTCACCGCACTCACCCCCGAACGCGTGGACGCCGTACTGTGCCCCAAGGCCGACGCCGCGCTCCACCTGCACGAACTGACCCGCGACCTCGACCTCACGCACTTCGTGCTCTTCTCCTCGGCCGCGGGCACCTTCGGCGGCCCCGGACAGGCCAACTACGCCGCCGCCAACGCCTTCCTCGACGCCCTCGCCGCCCGGCGCCGGGCGGCGGGACTGGCCGGCCAGTCCCTGGCCTGGACCCTGTGGGAGCAGCCCAGCGCCCTCACCGGACACCTGGACGAGGACGACGTACGACGCCTCGCCCGGTCCGGGATGCCGCCGCTCTCCACCGAGCGGGGACTCGCGCTCTTCGACACCGCCCTCACCGTGGACCGGGCCGCCCTGGTCCCGATGCGCCTCGACACCGCGGCCCTGCGGTCCGCGGCCGCCGACGGCACCCTGCCGCCGCTGCTGCGCGGCCTGGTGCGCACACCGCCGCGCCGGGCGGCCGCGGCCGCGGAGACGGCGGCCGACGACAACGCCCTGCGGCGGCGCCTCGCTGCCCTCGACGCCGGCGGACGGACCCGGCTGCTCGTCGAACTCGTGCGCACCCACGCGGCAGCCGTCCTCGGCCACACCTCCCCGGACACCCTCGACCCCGGACGGGCCTTCCGCGAACTGGGATTCGACTCGCTGGCCTCGGTCGAACTGCGCAACCGCCTGAACGCCGCCACCGGCCTGCGGCTTCCCGCAGGCCTGGTGTTCGACCACCCGACCCCGGCGGCGCTCGCGGACTTCCTGGGCACCGAACTCACGGACACGGAAGCGGCCACGGAAGCGGCTACGGCTGTCATCCCCTCCGTACCCGCGAGGCCGGCCGGCCGGAACCAGGACGCGGACGACGACCGGATCGCGATCGTCTCCGCGGCCTGCCGTCTCCCCGGCGGCGTCCGCTCACCCGAAGACCTGTGGCGGATGCTGGCCGAGGGCCGCGACGGCATCTCCGGGTTCCCCACCGACCGTGGCTGGAGCCTGGACACGCTCTACGACCCCGATCCCGACCGCATCGGCACCTCCGTCACCCGCGACGGCGGCTTCCTCCACGACGCGGCCGATTTCGACGCGGAGTTCTTCGGCATCTCGCCGCGCGAGGCCCTCGCCATGGACCCGCAGCAACGACTGCTCCTGGAAACCACCTGGGAACTCTTCGAGCGCGCGGCCATCGACCCGTCCACCCTGCGCGGCGCCCCGGTCGGCACGTACGTCGGCCTGATGCAGCAGGACTACGCCGCCCGGCTGCTGCCCTACATCCCCGAGGACGTCGAAGGATTCCTCGGCACCGGCAACTCGGGAAGCATCGTCTCCGGACGCCTGGCCTACTTCTTCGGCCTGGAAGGCCCCGCCGTCACCGTGGACACGGCGTGCTCGTCCTCGCTGGTGTCCCTGCACCTTGCCGTACGGGCGCTGCGGTCCGGCGAATGCTCGCTGGCCCTCGCCGGCGGCGTCAACGTGATGTGCAGCCCCGAACTGTTCGTCGAGTTCAGCCGACAGGGCGGACTCGCCCCGGACGGCCGCTGCAAGTCCTTCGCCGCGGCGGCCGACGGGACCGCCTTCGGGGAGGGCGTGGGGATGCTGCTGCTGGAGCGGTTGTCGGACGCGCGGCGTCTTGGGCATCCGGTGCTGGCGGTGATCCGTGGTTCGGCGGTGAACCAGGACGGTGCGAGCAACGGTCTGACGGCGCCGAGTGGTCCGTCGCAGCAGCGGGTGATCCGTGCGGCGTTGGCGGACGCGGGGCTGGTGGCCTCGGACGTGGATGTGGTGGAGGCGCACGGTACGGGCACCAGGCTGGGTGACCCGATCGAGGCGCAGGCGCTGCTGGCGACGTACGGGCAGGACCGGCCGGTGGACCGTCCGGTGTGGATCGGCTCTCTGAAGTCCAACATCGGCCACGCCTCGGCAGCCGCCGGTGTGGCGGGGGTCATCAAGTCGGTGCTCGGCCTGCGGCACGGCGTGATGCCCAAGACGCTGCACGTGGACGGCCCCACGCCGGAGGTGGACTGGTCGGCGGGAGCCGGACGGCTGTTGACAGAAGCCCGTACGTGGGAGGACACGGGCCGTCCGCGCCGGGCGGGCGTGTCCTCCTTCGGCGTCAGCGGCACCAACGCCCACGTCATCCTCGAACAGGCCCCGGCCGACCCGAAAGCTGCCGCAGACAAGCCCGTTGACGGGCCCGGGACACCGGAGACCGTACCCGCCCCCATCCCCGTACTCCTCTCGGCGCGCACTCCGGAGGCGCTGCGCGCCCAGGCCTCGGCGCTGTCGGCCCGGATCGGAGACGGGTCGGGCGTCCGCGCGGCGGACGTGGCCTTCTCCCTGGCCACGGGCCGCAGCGCGCTGGGACACCGCGCGGTGCTGGTGGGCACGGAGGAGAACCTCGCGGATCACCTGACCGCGCTGGCACAGGGTGCTGCCGAGTCTGGCGGCGGGCTGGTTTCCGGCCGTGCGGTGTTGGTGTTTCCGGGTCAGGGGTCGCAGTGGGTGGGCATGGCTGTGGGGCTGCTGGACGGGTCGGGGGTGTTCGCGGGGCGGATGGCTGAGTGTGAGCGGGCGTTGGCGCCTTTTGTGGATTGGTCGTTGGCGGAGGCGTTTGTTGGCGCGGGTTGATGTGGTGCAGCCGGTGTTGTGGGCGGTGATGGTGTCGTTGGCGGAGGTGTGGCGGTCGTTCGGTGTGACGGTCGACGCGGTGGTGGGTCATTCGCAGGGTGAGGTTGCTGCTGCGTGTGTGGCGGGTGGTTTGAGTTTGGAGGACGGGGCGCGGGTGGTGGCTCTGCGTTCTCGTGCGGTGGGGGTGTTGGCGGGGCGGGGTGGTATGGCGTCGGTGCCGTTGCCGGTGGACGAGGTGCGTGGGCGTCTGGCCGGGTGGGGTGGCCGGTTGTCGGTGGCGGCGGTGAACGGGCCGTTGGGTGCCGTTCTTCTCGACGGTGACGGGTGGCTGGCTGGATACGAAGTCTCTGGATGCCGGGTACTGGTACCGGAATCTGCGCGAGACGGTCGAGTTCGGGAAGGCCACGGAGACCTTGTTGGGGGAGGGTTTCCGGTTCTTCGTGGAGGCTTGGGGACTTTGCGGCGTGGGGAGGGTGGTCCGGCTCAGGTGTTGCGTGCGGTGGGTCGTGCGTGGGAGCGGGGGTTGGGGGTGGACTGGTCGGGGGCGTTTCCGGGGGCGCGGCGTGTCGAGGTGCCGACGTACGCCTTCCAGCGCAGCCGCTACTGGCTCGACGTTCCGACCACGAGCTGGGACGTCGCCTCGGCGGGTCTCGCCACGACCGGGCACCCGCTGCTCGGTGCGGCGACGCAGGTCGCGGACTCCGATGAGCTGCTGCTCAGCGGCCGGATCTCGCTGGACACCCACCCCTGGCTCGCCGACCACGCGGTGTCGGGCGTCGTCCTCTTCCCCGGCACGGCCTTTCTCGAACTCGCGCTGCGCGCCGGGGCCGAGGCGGACTGCCCGGTGGTCGAGGAGCTCACCCTCGGATCGGCGCTCGTACTCCCGGACGAGGGAGCCGTCCACCTACAGCTCCGGGTCGCCGCGCCCGACGGCGACGGTCGGCGGAGGCTCAGCGTGTTCGCCCGTACGACACGGGACGCCGACGCGCCCTGGACCGAGCACGCCACCGGCACCCTCGCACCCCGATCCGCCGGGGATCCGGCCGGAGCCGCGGCCGGTCTGCTGAGCTGGCCGCCGTCCGGTGCCGAACCCGTGGACACCGGCGACCTCTACGAGCGCTTCGCCGAGGCCGGGTACCACTACGGCCCCGCCTTCCGTGGCATCCGTGCCGCGTGGCTCCGTGGCGGAGAGGTGTTCGCCGAGGTGGTGCTGCCGGAGCCGCAGCACGCCGACGCCGCCGGATGCGCGCTGCACCCCGCGTTGCTGGACGCGGCCCTCCAGATCGCCGCACTGCTGCCCGACCAGGACGGCCGGGCCCGGCTGCCCTTCAGCTGGAACGGTGTGAGCAGCGGGATCACCGGGGCCACCACGCTGCGCGTACGGCTCGCCGCCGACGCGCCGGACGCCGTGACCCTGCACGCCCACGACCTGTCCGGCCGGCAGGTGCTCGGAGTGGAGTCCCTGCTGCTGCGGCCTCCGGCCGAGGGCGGGGCGTTCTCCGCGACCGCCCACGCCGACCTGCTGTACCGCCTCGACTGGACCCCGGTCACCGGCCCGGCCGACAGCGCCGCGCCCACCTGGGGTGCCCTCGGCGGGGCCGTCCCCGGCGCGGTGTCCTGGCAGGACCTCGACGCCCTGGGGGCCGCCCTCGGAGCGGGCGCCGCCCTTCCCGAGGTGATCGTGGCGGCCGTCGCCACCACCGACCTGCCCGACCCCGCCGACCGGGTCCGCGCCACCGCACACCAGGGCCTCGCCCTCGTACAGCGGTGGCTGGCCGACGAGCGGTTCGCCGCGGCCAGGCTGGCCCTGCTCACCAGGGACGCGGTCCGTACGGCACCGGCCGACCGGCCCGTGGATCCCGCCCAGGCCGCCCTGTGGGGCCTGGTGCGCAGCGCGCGGGCCGAGCACCCGGGCCGCTTCGTCCTCATCGACGCGGCCGGGACCGGCGAGCCGGCGGACGCCCTGTCCGGGGCGCTCGCCGCCGGGGAGCCCGAGCTGGCGCTGCGGACCGGTCTGCCGTTGCTGCCGCGACTGGTCCGCGGCGGGCGGGCGGACGGCACGCTGTCCCTGCCGGACGGCGCCGCCTGGCGGCTCTCCACCGACGGCCGGGGCTCCCCGGAGGACATCACGGCGGAGCCCGCTCCCGAGGCCCAAGCCCCACTGGGCAAGGGCGAGGTACGGATCGCGGTGCGCGCCGCCGGGCTGAACTTCCATGACGTCATCGCCGCGCTCGGCCTGGACCCCGACCCCGAACAGCAGGGCCTCGGCAGCGAGGGCGCCGGGACCGTCGTCGAGGTGGGCCCGGGGGTGGACGACCTGGTGCCCGGGGACCGGGTGATGGGGATCTTCGGGGGCGCGTTCGGCCCGACCGCCGTCGCCGATCGCCGTACCGTCGCCCGGATACCGGAGGGGTGGTCCTTCGCCCGCGCCGCATCCGTGCCGGTGGTGTTCCTCACCGCCTACTACGGCCTGTTCGATCTCGGGGGACTGCGGCGCGGGGAATCGGTACTGGTCCACGCCGCGGCCGGCGGTGTCGGCATGGCGGCGGCGCAGCTCGCCCGGCACGCCGGTGCGCGGGTGTTCGCGACCGCCTCCCCGGCCAAGTGGGACGTCCTGCGGGACGGCGGACTGGACGACGCGCACATCGCCTCGACCCGGACCACCGACTTCGCCGAGAAGTTCCTGACGGCCACCGGCGGGCGGGGCGTCGACGTCGTACTCGACAGCCTGGCACGGGAGTTCGTCGACGCCGGTCTGCGGCTGCTGCCGAACGGCGGCCGGTTCGTGGAGATGGGCAAGACCGACGTCCGCGACCCCGAGACGGTCGCCCGGCAGCACCCCGGGGTGCGCTACCGGGCGTTCGACCTGATGGAGGCCGGTCCGGAGCGCATCGGCGAGATGCTCGCCGACGTCCTGGACCTGTTCGGGCGGGGAGTGCTGCGTCCCCTGCCCGTCACCGGCTGGGACGTGCGGCAGGCGCCGGCCGCCCTGCGCTCGCTCAGCCAGGCCCGGGGGGTCGGCAAGAACGTCCTGCTGCTGCCCGCTCCGCCGGACCCCGAAGGGACCGTCCTGGTCACCGGGGCCACCGGCACCCTGGGACGGCTCCTGGCCCGGCACCTGGTCGTCGCGCACGGCATCCGGCACCTGCTGCTGGCGGGCCGCCGGGGCGGCTCCGCCGACGGAATGCCGGAGCTGGTGAGGGAACTGACCGGGCTCGGGGCGTCGGTGACCGTCGCCGCCTGCGACGTCGCCGACCGCGCCGCGCTCGCCACCCTGCTCGGGTCGGTCCCCGCCGCGCACCCGCTGACCGCCGTCGTCCACGCGGCCGGTGTCCTGGACGACGCCACGATCGCCGGGCTGACCCCGGACCGGCTCGACCGCGTCCTGCGGCCCAAGGCGGACGCGGCGCTGGCCCTGCACGAACTCACCCGGGACCTCGACCTGGCGGCTCTGGTCCTGTTCTCCTCGGGCGCCGCCCAGTTCGGCGCGGCCGGGCAGGCGAACTACGCCGCCGCCAACGCGGTCCTCGACGCCCTCGCCGCCGAACGCCGGGCCGAGGGGCTGCCCGCCCTGTCCATCGGCTGGGGCCTGTGGGAGGAGCGCAGCGAGATGACCGCCGCGGTCACCGCGGGCCGGGGCGCCGGGGCGGGCGCGCTGACCTCGGCGGAGGGCCTCGCCCTGTTCGACGCGGCGCTGGACTCCCCGTACGCCTACCGGCTCGCGGCCAGGATCGCCCCGTGCGTGCTGACGGCGGACGACCGGCTGCCCGCCGTGCTCCGCGGCCTGGTCCGCCCCGCCCGTACCGGCGCCGCCTCCGCCGCGGAACCGGCCCGCACTATGGCGCGGCAGCTCGCCGAGCTGCCCGAGGCCGAGCTGTACCGGACCCTGCTCGACCTGGTGCGCGGCAACGCCGCGGCGGTGCTCGGCCACAGTTCGCCGGACCTGATCCGCCCGGCCCGCCCGTTCAAGGACGTCGGGTTCGACTCCCTCACCGGGGTCGAACTGCGCAACCGGCTGGTGTCCTCGACCGGGCTGCGGCTGCCGGCCGCGCTCGTCTTCGACCACCCCACCCCGGAGGCACTGGCACGCCACCTCGCCGAGCGGACCACCGCCGCCCGCCCGACAGGCGACGCGGCGGTCCGGGCCGGGCTCGACACCCTGGAGACCCTGCTCGACGCCCTGCCGCCGGGCGGCGTCAGCGACGAACTCGCCGCCCGGATACGGGAAGTGCTGACCCGCCCCCTGCCCGGCGGGACACCGGCCACCACCGCCCGCCCCACGGGCGACGCCGACGACCTGGCCCCCGACCTGATCGAGGCGGCCAGCGACGACGAGGTCTTCGACTACATCGACCGGCAGTTGGGGTCCGCATGACCAGGACACCGGTCCGCGCACCCCGCGCACCCCGCGACGAGACCCGCGCACCCCGAGACGAGACCCGAGCAGCCCGAGACGAAAGCAGCGGTGTCCAGTGAGCGACCAGAGGATGCGCGACTACCTCAACCGGGTGACCATCGACCTGCGGGACACCCGGCAGCGGCTCCGGGATGCCGAGGCCCGCACGAGCGAGCCGATCGCGATCGTGTCCATGGCCTGCCGCTTCCCCGGCGGTGTCCGCACCCCGGAAGACCTGTGGGAACTCCTCGCCGAAGGCCGCGACACCGTCGCGGCCGTCCCCGGCGACCGGGGCTGGGAGACCGCCTGGCCGTCCGGTGGCACGGTCCCGGGACGGGGGGCGTTCCTGGACGGCGCGGCGGACTTCGACCCGGAGTTCTTCGGCATCTCGCCCCGTGAGGCGGTCGCGATGGACCCGCAGCAGCGGCTGCTGCTGATGGCGTCCTGGGAGGCCGTCGAGCAGGCCGGCATCGACCCGCTCAGCCTGCGGGGCAGCCGTACCGGGGTGTACGCCTCGGCCATCGACCAGGGGTACGCGACGCTGGGCTCCGACGCCGCCGAAGCCGTCCAGGGGTTCCTGATGACGGGGAACTCGATGAGCGTGATGTCCGGGCGGGTGTCCTACGCGCTCGGTCTCGAAGGCCCCGCCGTCACCGTGGACACCGCCTGTTCGGCCTCGCTGGTGGCGCTGCACCTCGCGGCGCGGGCCCTGCGGGCCGGTGAGTGCTCGCTCGCGCTCGCCGGCGGGGTCAGCGTGATGGCGCTGCCCGCGGTGTTCGTCGAGTTCAGCCGGCAGGGCGCGATGTCCCCCGACGGCCGCTGCAAGCCGTTCGCGGCGGCCGCGGACGGCACCGGCTGGGGCGAGGGCGTGGGCATGCTGCTGCTGGAGCGGCTGTCGGACGCGCGCCGCAACGGCCGTACGGTGCTGGCCGTGCTGCGCGGCTCGGCTATCAACCAAGACGGTGCCAGCAACGGCCTGACCGCCCCCAACGGCCCCTCCCAGCAGCGGGTGATCCGGGCGGCGCTCGCGGACGCGGGGGTGACGGCGTCCGAGGTGGACGCGGTGGAGGCGCACGGCACCGGCACCACCCTCGGTGACCCGATCGAGGCCGACGCGCTGCTGGCCACGTACGGCCAGGACCGGCCCGCCGGGCGCCCGCTGTGGCTGGGGTCGCTGAAGTCGAACATCGGGCACACCCAGGCCGCCGCCGGGGTCGCCGGGGTCATCAAGACGGTCCTCGCGCTGCGGCACGGTGTCCTGCCGCGCACCCTGCACGTGGACGCGCCCACTCCGCACGCCGACTGGTCCTCGGGCGCCGTCGAACTCCTCACCGAGGCCCGCGACTGGCCCGCCGTCGACCGGCCGCGCCGGGCCGGGGTGTCCTCGTTCGGCATGAGCGGCACCAACGCGCACGTCGTCCTCGAACAGGCACCGGAGCCGGAACCGGCCGACGGACCGGAAGCGGTGACCGAAGGAACGGACACCGGGGCCGGGCCGTCGGCGGAGCCGGCGGGCACGCCCGGGGCCGCGTCGGCCTGGGTGCTGTCCGGCCGCACCGCGTCCGCGCTCGGGGACCAGGCGGCCCAACTGCGCGCCCGGCTCGCCACGGACGCGCCCGCACGGCCGGCCGACATCGGGTTCTCGCTGGCGACCACCCGGTCCGCCTTCGAACACCGGGCCGTGGTGATCGGCGACGGGCACCACGCCCTGCTGAACGGGCTCGCCGCCCTGTCCGGACCGGGCACGGACCTGGCCACCGGCCCGGCCCCGGCTCCCGCCCCGGCCATGCCCGCCGACGTCGTCACGGGCACCGGCCGGGTCGTCGAGGGCCGGACGGCACTGGTGTTCCCCGGCCAGGGATCCCAGTGGGCCGGCATGGGACGGGACCTGCTCGCCACCAGCCCCGTTTTCCGGGACCGTCTCGCCGCCTGCGACGCCGCCCTCTCCGCCCATGTCGACTGGCGGCTCCCCGCCGTCCTGGAGGGCGCGCCCGGGGCACCCTCCCTGGAACGGGTGGACGTGGTGCAGCCGGCGCTGTGGGCGGTGATGGTGTCACTGGCCGCGCACTGGGAGTCCTGGGGGGTCCGGCCCGACGCCGTGGTCGGGCACAGCCAGGGAGAGATCGCCGCCGCCGTGGTGGCGGGAGCGCTGAGCCTGCGGGACGGGGCGAAGGTCGTCGCCCTGCGCAGCCGGGCCATCCGGGCGCTGGCCGGACTCGGCGGCATGGTCGCGGTGCCCCTGCCCGAGGACGAGGTCCGCGCCGAGATCGCCCCCTGGGCCGAGAAGCTGTCGGTGGCCGCCGTCAACGGGCCCGCCGCCGTGGTGGTCTCGGGGGAGACCCGGGCCCTCGCCGAACTGCTCGCCCACTGCGCCGCACGGGGCGTACGGGCCCGGTCCGTACCCGTGGACTACGCCTCGCACTCGGCCCAGGTCGAACGGATCAGGTCCGAGGTGCTGGCCGCGCTGGCCGGCGTACGCCCGCTCCCGGCCCGGATACCGCTGTTCTCCACCGTCACCGGCGACCGGCTCGACACCACGGCCATGGACGCCGACTACTGGTACCGCAACCTCCGCGGGACCGTCCGCTTCGACGCGGCCGTACGCTCCCTGGTCGAGCAGGGCCACGAGGTCTTCGTCGAGGTGTCGCCGCACCCGGTGCTGACCATGGCCCTCCAGGACACCGCCGAGGCCACCGGCGCCGCCGAGCCGCCCGTGGTCGTCGGCACCCTGCGCCGCGACGACGGCGGACCGCGCCGCGCCCTGCGCTCGGCCGCCGAACTGTGGGTGGCGGGCGCGGCCGTCGACTGGTCCGCGGTGTACGCGGGCACCGGCGCCCGTCCGACCGCTCTGCCCGGATACCCCTTCCAGCTGCGGCGCTACTGGCTGGAGCCGGAGGCGGCGCCCGACACCGGACCGGCCGCCGCCGACCCGCACGACACGGCCTTCTGGCACATGGTCGACCACGACGCCCCGGCCGAGATCGCCGCCCACCTCGCCGTCGACGAGGACGCCCTCGCCCCCGTACTGCCGGCCCTGCGCGGCTGGCGTAAACAGCGGCGCGACGACAGCGTCATCGACTCCTGGCGCTACCGCGTCGGCTGGCAGCCCCTGCCCGACCCGCCGGCCGCCACCCCCGCCGCCGGCACCTGGCTCGTCGTCCTGCCCGCCGGACACGACGACGACGCACGGGTACGCGGCCCGCTGCTCGCCCTCACCGAAGCGGGCGCCACCGTCGTCACGGCCGAACTCACGGCCGACGCCGTCCGCCGCACGGACCTCGCGGACACACTCGCCACCGCCCTCGGCGACCGCGTCCCGACGGGCGTGCTGTCGCTGCTGGCCGCCGCCGACCAGCCCCACCCCGAGCACCCGGCCCTGCCCACCGGGACGGCACTCACCGTCGCCCTGGTGCAGGCCCTGGGCGACCTCGCCCTCACGGCACCCCTCTGGTGCGCCACCGCAGGGGCCGTGTCCACGGGTCCGGACGACCCGGTCACCCGCCCCCGCCAGGCACTGGTCTGGGGCACCGGACTGGTGGCCGCGCTGGAACTGCCCGCCCGCTGGGGCGGACTCATCGACCTGCCGCCGGACCTCGACGCCCGCGCCAGGACCCGGCTCGCCGCCGTACTGACGGGCTCCGGCCCCGGCACGGACGGCGTCGGCCGCGAAGACCAGCTCGCCCTGCGCCCCACAGGCATCCTGGCCCGCCGCCTCCGCCGCGCCCCCCGGAGCGGCCACCCCACGCGGCACTGGAAGCCCCGCGGCACCGTCCTGCTGACCGGCGGCACCGGAGCCGTCGGCCCGCACCTCGCCCGCTGGCTGGCCCGCGGCGGCGCCACCCACCTCGTCCTGCCCGGCCGCCGCGGCCCCCAGGCACCCGGCGCGGCCGAACTCGCCGCGGAACTCGCCACCCTCGGCGTACGACTGACCCTGCCCGTCTGCGACCTGGCGGAGCGTCAGGCGGTGGAGGCGCTGCTCACCGGCCTGGAGACGGAGGGCGACCCGGTCACCGCGGTCGTCCACGCGGCCGCCTTCGTCGCGCTCGCCCCCCTGGACGGCACACCGATGTCCGCGTTCGAACAGATCGTCGCCGCCAAGGCCGCAGGCGCCGAACACCTCGACGCCCTGCTCGACCGCGAACTCGACGCCTTCGTCCTGTTCTCCTCGATCGCCGGAGTCTGGGGCAGCGGCGACCACGGCGCCTACGCCGCGGCCAACGCCTACCTCGACGCCCTGGCCCAGCACCGCCGGGCCCGCGGCCTCACCGCCACCACCATCGACTGGGGCATCTGGCAGGCCGAGAACCCCTGGCAGGACCGCATCGCCCAAGAGGACGCCGACCTGTTCAAACTGGAGCAGCACGGCCTGCCCCGGATCGCCCCCGACCTCGCCGTCCACGCCCTGCGCCAGGCGCTGGACGACGACGAGACCGTACTCGCCGTCGCCGACGTCGACTGGGAGCGGTTCGCCGCCGTCTTCACCTCCACCCGCCCCAGCCCGCTGCTCACCGGCATCCCCGAAGCCCGCCGCGCCCTGGAGGCCGCGACCGGAGACTCGGAGGCACCCACGGCCGCACTGCTGCGCCAACGGCTCGCCGCCCTCGGCGAATCCGAACAGCACCGCCTGCTGCTCGACCTGGTCCGCACCCACGCCGCAGCCGTCCTCGGCCATGCCACGGTGGACGCGATCCGGCCCGGCAGGGCCTTCCAGGACATGGGCTTCGCCTCTCTCACCGCGGTCGAACTCCGCAACCGGCTCAACGCCGCCACCGGACTGCGGCTGCCGTCCACCCTGATCTTCGACCACCCGTCGTCCACCGCGCTCGCCCAGGAGATCCGCACCGAACTGCTCGGCCGACAGGCCACCGAGCCGCGCGCCGCCGCCCCGGACCCCTCCGCCCCGGACCCCTCCGCCCCGGACCCCTCCGGCCCGCACACCGCCGCACATCCGCCCGCGCCCGACGACGAGCCGATCGCGATCGTGTCCATGGCCTGCCGCTTCCCCGGCGGCATCGGCACCCCCGAAGACCTGTGGCGCCTGCTCGCCGAAGGCGGCGACGCCGTCTCCGACTTCCCCACCGACCGAGGCTGGGACACCGAAGCCCTCTACGACCCCGACCCCGACCACCCCGGCACCTCGACGACCCGGCGGGGCGGCTTCCTCCACGACGCGGCCGATTTCGACGCGGAGTTCTTCGGTATCTCGCCCCGCGAGGCCCTCGCCATGGACCCGCAGCAGCGACTGCTCCTGGAAACCACCTGGGAGGCGATCGAACGCGCGGCCATCGACCCGGCCGCCCTGCGCGGCAGCCGCACCGGAGTGTTCACCGGCGTCAACTACGCCGACTACGCCGCCGTCGTCGCCCAGTCGGAGGAAGGAGACGGCCACCTGCTCACCGGCAGCGCACCCAGCGTCGTATCCGGCCGGGTCGCCTACACCCTGGGCCTCGAAGGCCCCGCCGTGACCATCGACACGGCCTGCTCCTCCTCACTCGTCGCCATGCACCTCGCCGGCCGGGCGCTGCGCGGCGGCGACTGCTCGCTCGCTCTGGTCGGCGGCGTCGCCGTGATGGCGACCCCCGGTGCCTTCATCAGCTTCTCCCGTCAGCGGGGACTCGCCGAGGACGGTCGCTGCAAGGCGTTCTCGGACGACGCGGACGGCATGGGCATGGGCGAGGGCGTCGGCGTCCTCCTGCTGGAGCGGCTGTCGGACGCCCGCCGCAACGGACACCCGGTACTGGCGGTGGTACGCGGCTCCGCCGTCAACCAGGACGGTGCCAGCAACGGCCTCTCCGCCCCCAACGGCCCCTCCCAGCAGCGGGTGATCCGGGCGGCCCTCGCCGACGCGGGGCTGTCGGCGTCCGAGGTGGACGTGGTGGAGGCGCACGGCACCGGCACCACCCTCGGCGACCCCATCGAGGCCCAGGCCCTGCTGGCCACGTACGGCCAGGACCGGCCCGCCGACCGGCCTCTGCTGGTCGGCTCCCTCAAGTCCAACCTCGGGCACGCCCAAGCGGCATCGGGCGTGGCAGGGGTCATCAAGGCGGTGCTGTCCATGCGGTACGGGCAGGTGCCCCGCACCCTGCACGTCGGCAGGCCCTCCGGCCACGTCGACTGGACGCGCGGAGCGCTGGCCCTCGCGACCGAGCAGCAGCCCTGGCCGTCCCAGGGCCGCCCCTTCCGGGCCGGAGTGTCCTCCTTCGGCCTGAGCGGCACCAACGTCCACACCATCCTCGAACACACCCCCCTTGAAGACGACGGCCGGACGGCCGAGCGCACCCCCCTGCCGGCGGTGCCCTGGCTGCTGTCGGCGAAGAGCCCGGGGGCACTGCGCTCCCAGGCCGACCGCTTGCGCCGCCACCTGGACGGCAGCCCCGTATCCGACCCGCGCGACATCGGGTCCGCCCTGCACACGCGTACCGCCTTCGAGTACCGGAAGGCACTGATCGGCAACGGGGACCAACTCCCCACCCTGCTCGGCCAGATGGCCGACGACGACTCGGGAACGTGGGACGGCGGCCGCACGGTCGACGGTCGTGCGGTGTTGGTGTTTCCGGGTCAGGGTTCGCAGTGGGTGGGGATGGCTGCGGAGTTGTTGGGTGGGTCGGGGGTGTTCGCGGGGCGGATGGCT
>JOAZ01000039.1 GCA_000720535.1 Streptomyces halstedii | reverse complement strand
ACTTCCTCCACACCTACAACCACCACCGCAGCCACACCGCACTCGGAGGCCAACCCCCGATCAGCCGCGTCAACAACCCTGCGGGGCAATACACCTAGGCCGTCCCGGCCCCGCACCCCGGCACGCCATCGGCGGCCGGCCCGCGCACCCCGCGCGGGCCGGCCGCCACCGTCGTTCCACGGCCGGGTTGACCTGAAACCGCTCGTAATGCGCCGGAACGCCCGGACCTCAGGACCGCCGCCGCTCCCCCGGCACAGCCCTCCGCCGCTGCCGCCACCCCGCGATCACGACGGCGTCTTCCCAGGTCACGGGGGAAGGAGCAGCATCGGGCCGTGGAAGGACAACGCCCGTCCGGCCGGTTTGCCCCCACTCCCCAGCTCATTACCTACCTGCGGTTTTCCGTCACGTTTGGCGCTAGTCACACAAAAGCTTCATAGGCCCATCACGATATGGAGGGACTGATGCGAGTGACCGGTACCTGAGGGGGGCGCCGGCGCCCGCACGGAGTGGTGCGCGTTTCCACGGAGCGCCGCACACTCCGCCCTGGGGAGGGGACCGAAGCATGAAGCGCCACATCCACGCGGTCTTATGCGCGGTGGGCACACTCCTGGCCTCGCTGAGCCTGTCCGCGGGCCCGGCACAGGCGGACGGCACGACGCCCCGCGTCGATCTGCGGGTCCTGGTCGTGAGCGACGGCGGCCCGGCCACCGGTGCCATAGCCGCCGAACTCGACACGGCGGGCACGCCCTGGACCGAGATCGACCTCACCGCGCCGGGCCGCCCGGTCATCGACGCCGGCTTCCTGGCGGACACGGTGGAGGGACGGCAGCGCGCGAAGTTCCAGGCCGTGGTCCTGCCCAACGACAACCCCTTCCCGGCCGGGTCGGCCGAGATGGCGGCGCTCGCCGCGTACGAGCAGACGTACGCGATCCCGCAGGTGGACGCCTACACCTACGCGCGCCCCGCGGCCGGGCTGAAGACCCCGGACGACGGCGGGTACGCGGGCAGTGTGGACGGTGTCCGGGCCGAGGTGACGGCAGCCGGTCTGGCCGGCCCCTTCGGCTACCTCGACGGTGACGTGCCCTTCGAGGACATCTCGCCGACCGTCGGGGAGAGTTACGCCTACCTCTCCACCCCGGCCGCCGGCGCGGACTTCACCCCGTACGTCGACGCGCCGATCCCGGGGAAGACCGCCCGGGGCTCGCTGGTGGGCGAGTACCGGCACGACGGGCGGCGCGAACTGGTCGTCACGTTCGTCTACAACCAGTACCAGCAGCAGTTCCGGCTGCTGGCGCGCGGCATCGTGGACTGGATGACCGGCGGCACCCGTCTGGGGGCCTCGCACAACTACTTCGCCGTCCACGTCGACGACGTGTTCGCCGCCGACGACCGCTGGAACTCCGACCTCAACTGCACCCCCGGGGACGTGGACTGCGCCGACAGCAGCGTCGAGCCCGACCCGATCCGCATGGAGCCGGACGACGTCGCCCACGCCACCGCCTGGCAGGACGCGCACGGCCTGACCCTCGACCTGGCGTACAACGCCGTGGGCAGCGTCGACCACCGCGCGGAGAACGGCGGCGCGGACGCGCTGGCCGACCGGTTCGTCGCGGACCGCGACGCGTTCCGCTGGATCAACCACACGTACACGCACTCCTTCCTCGGCTGTGTCCAGGACACCACCGTGGTGCCGTGGAAGTGCGCCACCACCCCCGGCGGCGCCACCGAATGGGTCACGCGCGCCGAGATCTCCGACGAGATCGCCACCAACCGCGCCTGGGGCGAGGCCGCCGGTCTGCCGTTGCGCCCCGGTGAGCTGGTGACCGGCGAGCACTCCGGCATGAAGATCACCCCGCAGCAGCCCGAGGACAACCCGAACCTGGCGGGCGCCCTCTCGGACAACGGCATCGAGTGGATCGGATCGGACAACTCCCGTGATCCGCGGCAGCGTCAGGTCGGACCCGCGCTGACGGTGTCGCGCTACCCGATGAACATCTTCTACAACGCCGGGCACGCGGCCGAGCAGGTCGACGAGTACAACTGGATCTACACCTCCCGCGCCCAGGGCGGCAGCGGCATCTGCGAGGACAACCCCGCTACCTCCACCTGCCTGCCGGAACCGCTGGACCCGGCCACGGGTTACGACGACTACATCGTGCCGCTGGAGACGCGGATCGCGCTGGGGCACGTCCTCGCCAACGACCCCCGGCCGCACTTCATCCACCAGTCGAACCTGGCCGAGGACCGCATCGCCTACCCGGTGCTGACCGGTGTCACCGACGGGTACGCGGCCCTGTTCGCCGACGACACCCCGCTGGTGAACCTGCGCATGGAGGACATCGGCGCGGAGATGCGGCAGCGGCAGGAGTGGCAGACGGCCCTCGACGCGGGCGAGGTCGTCGCGTACCGCGTCGGCTCCACGGTGACCGTGCGGGCGCCCGAAGGGGTGGCCGTCCCCGCGACGATGCCCGCTGGGACGTCCGAGGGATCCGCCTCCTTCGGTGACGCCTACGCGGGCGGGCTGTCCGGCTGGACCGTGCCCGGCACGCAGCCGCTCACCCTCACCCTTCCGGCGTCCGCGTCCGCACCGGCCGTGGCCCCGAGCGGCGTCTTCGACCCGACGAGCACCGCGCCCCGGCTCCCCGTCCCCGCCGGGGTCACCGAGCCCGCTCCGTACACGCCGAAGAACTGACCGATCCCGCACGCGCGCGGTGCCGGCCGGTGCCGGCACCGGCATGCCCTCACAGACCCGATGGTGGAGCCATCCATGCACGTTCTCCACGGCTCACGACCGCCTCACGCGACGCGAGTCACGCTGCTCACCGAAGGAACGTATCCCCATAGCCACGGCGGGGTGAGCGTCTGGTGCGACCAGATCGTCCAGGGCATGCCCGACATCGAGTTCGAGGTCGTCGCCGTGACCGGCACCGGGCGTGAACCGGTCGTGTGGGACACGCCCTCGCACGTCTCCCGCGTCCGTTCCGTCCCCATGTGGGGGCCCACGCCGGCCGGTCAGCCACCGCGCGGCCGGCGTGGGCGGCGGCTCGCCGCCGCCTGGGAGCGGTTCGCCACCGCCCTGCTCGACCCGTGCGCCGAGGACGGCTTCGCGCCCGCCCTGTACACGATGGCCCACGCGGCGGGTGACGGGGCGCTGAGCCCCTTCCTCCGCAGCGACCGGGCGATATCGGTGCTCACCTCGGTGTGGAACCGGCCAGGTCTGATGGTCCGTGAGGCCCGGCCCACCGTGCACGACGCCCTGACCGCCCTCACCCTCGTCGAACACGCGCTGCGCCCGCTGGCCGCCACCCCGCCCCGGGACGGTGTGGCCCACGCGGTGAGCGGCGGGGTCGCGGTGCTTCCGGGCCTCGCCGCACTCGAACGGCACGGTGTGCCACTGCTGTTGACGGAACACGGGGTGTATCTGAGGGAGCGTTACCTGGGCTACCGCACCGCTCCCTACCGGTGGCCCGTCAAGGCCGTCGTCCTCGGCTTCTTCCGGCTGCTGGCCGAGGAGACCTACCGGCGCGCCGCCCTCATCACCCCGGGCAACCGCTACAACCGGCTGTGGGAGGAGCAGGGTGGGGCCGACCCCCGGCTGATCCGCACGGTCTACAACGGCGTGGACCCGGCCGCCTTCCCACCGGCCGGGCCCGAGCCCGACGTGCCCACCCTGAGCTGGGCCGGGCGCGTCGACCCGATCAAGGACCTGGAGACCCTGATCCGCGCCTTCGCCCTGGTCCGCGAGCGACTGCCGTCCGCCCGGCTACGGCTGTTCGGCGGCACTCCGCGCGGCGGGGAGGCCTACCGGCAGCGGTGCGAGGCGCTGGCCGAACAGCTCGGGCACGCGGACGCGGTCACGTTCGAGGGCCGGGTGGACGACATCACGGACGCGTACGCGGCCGGTAACGTCGTCATGCTGTCCAGCATCAGCGAGGGCTTCCCCTTCACCCTCATCGAGGCGATGTCGTGCGGGCGGGCCACCGTCTCCACGGATGTCGGCGGGGTACGGGAGGCCGTCGGCGACACCGGGCTCGTCGTGCCGCCGCGCGATCCGGCCGCGATGGCCGCCGCGGCGCTGGAGCTGCTGGGCGCCCCGGAACGCAGGGGGCGGATGGGTGAGGCGGCCCGGCTGCGGGTGATCGAACAGTTCACCCTCCGGCAGACCGTGGACACCTTCCGCTCCATCTACCTCGAACTGTCCGAGCGCGGCGCGGACCGGACGACGGAGCCCGCCGAGACGGCGTCCCCCGGCACGCTCGCGGGCGCGGCCACGACGGCGGGGCCCGGCCCGGCCGTCGCAGCGGATCCGGTCCTCGCACCGGCCCTCGTGGGCGGCCCGCGACGGCACCCCGGCCCGTCGCCGCACCCAGGCCCGTCGCCGCACCCCGTCCCGCAGCCGTACCCCGGACGGCAGTCCCACCCAGGCCCGCGGCCGTACCCCAGCCCTCACCCAGGCCCGCGGCCGTACCCCGGTCCGGCGCCCGAGCCCGTCGCCGGGAGCGTGGCCGGATGAGCGGACCGCTGGCGCTGGAACCCGGCGGCTCCACGGACGACACGCTGTCCCTGCGGCTGGCCGACGACGACCGTGAGCGGACAGTCGCCCTGCGCCTCCCCGGCCGGGGCCTGCACGAGGACGCGGTGGACCGGCTCGCCGCCGAGCTGACCGACCGTATCGGCCCCGCCGTGCACCCGTACGAGGTCGCCGCGGTGCTGGAGTCGGAGGGCCTGGCCGCGGAGGTCATCCGCGACACCTACGGCCACCCGGACCTGTTCTCGCTCGCCGCGGCCCTCCACGAGCGGGTGCCGCGCAGCTTCCCCGAGCCGCCGCGCCCGGCCGATCCGTGGCGCCCGGACCATGTGCGATGTGCCCTGCGCGGGGCGCTGTTCGCCCTTCCGGGCCTCGCGCACCTGCTCACCGGGCCGCTGTGGGCATCCGGCCGGGGCGTCGCCGCGCTGGTCGTGGCGGGGCTCGTCTCCTGGGCCTGGGGGCAGGCGCTCGGCCACCGCGCCTACCTGCGGCTGGCCTCGGGTCCCCGGGAGTGCGGCCGGACCCTGCTGGCGGGGGCGCCGGTGGGTGCCGTGCTGGCCACGGCGGCCGGGACAGCGGTGGCCGGGGTGGGCCCGACCGCGCTGTTCGTGGCCGGGCAGTCGGTGTATCTGGCGGGGGCCGGTGTGCTGCTGGTGCTGGGCCGGGAACGGCTGCTGCTGGCCGCGCTCGCCCCGGTCGTCGCGGTGGCGGCGGTGCTGCCGTGGTGGGAGCCCGGGACCCCGGCGAGGGTCGCCCTGCCCCTGCTGTCGGTCGTGGCGACCGTCGCCGCGGCCGGCCGGGCCCTCGCGGGTCCGCTCACCACCGCGCCCGCCCCCGGCGCCACCCGGCCCCGGCCGTTGCTCTCCCTGCCGTACGGCCTGTTCGGCCTGGCGGCGGGGGTGCTGGTGCTGGTCGAGGGGCGGCGGGAGCCGTACGCGGTCGTCGTGCTGACGGTGAGCATGGGGCTCGCCGAGTGGCTGCTCCACCGGTACCGCGGACTGTCCGTGGCGGCCCTGCGGGCGGCGGCCACCCCGGCGGCGTTCCGGCTGCGTTCCGCCGGGGTCCTCGGGCTCTGCCTGCTCGCGTACCTCGCGCCCCTGGTCCCCGCCGCGCTGCTCACCGGCGCCGAACCGGTGCCGCTGCTGCTGATCGCGGCGGCCCTGTGGACGGCGCTGCTCCTCCAGGCGTTCGGGGTGGCGTGGGTCCCGGCCGCCGTGTGTCTCGCGGCGGCCGCCTCGGTGGGGGCCGTCACCCTGATCGGTGTCGAGCGCGACCTCCTGGCCCTGTCCCTCTGTTACGGGGCCGCCGCGGCCGCCCTGGGGGCGTGGGCGCTGCGCACCCTGGGACGGCCCTCGGCCCACGCCTGAAGAGGCCACGCCTCCCGAGGCGCACGCGCCCGCACCACCCCCGCACCACACCGCACCGCCCGGTACCGCACGGCTCAACGGCCCGCCGTCCCCGTCCTCGCCCGTCGTCCCCGCCCTCACCCGGCCTCACCTGATATCGCCTCACCTACCGGAAGGAACCGTCACATTGACCTCCGCACCGCTCGCCGCCGTCACCGGAGCCGAGGGATTCATCGGCTCGCACCTCGTCGAAGCCCTCGTGGCCGCCGGGCACCGCGTACGGGCCATGGCGCAGTACAACTCCTTCTCCTCGTACGGCTGGCTGGAGACCCTGTCCGAGGAGGTGCTGGCCGAGGTCGAGATCGTCCTCGGCGATGTACGGGACCCGGGCTCGGTACGCGGCTTCGCCGAAGGGGCCGACTGCGTCTACCACTTGGCGGCACTCATCGCCATCCCGTACAGCTACCGGGCCCCGCACAGCTATGTGGACACCAATGTCACCGGCACCCTGAACGTCCTGGAGGCCGTACGCGCGCTGGGCACCCCCCGGCTCGTACACACGTCCACCAGTGAGACGTACGGCACCGCGCAGACCGTGCCGATCACCGAGGACCACCCGATCCACACCCAGTCCCCCTACGCGGCGTCGAAGGCGGGCGCGGACCGGCTGGCCGACAGCTACCACGCCAGTTTCGGCACACCGGTGGTGACGCTGCGGCCGTTCAACACCTTCGGCCCCCGGCAGTCCATGCGGGCCGTGATCCCGACCGCCATCGGCCAGCTCGCCGCCGGGGAGCGCGTCATCACCCTCGGCGATCTGCGGCCGACCAGGGACTTCACCTATGTCGAGGACACCGCAAGGGCGTTCCTCGCCGTGGGCACGGCCGACGCCGGACGGGTGGTGGGCCGGACCTTCAACGCCGGGACCGGCGGCGAGATCTCCGTCGGCGACCTGGTCGCCCTGATCGGCAAGGTGACCGGTACCGAGGTGGACGTCCGCGAGGACGCCGAGCGCGTCCGGCCGGCGGCCTCCGAGGTGATGCGGCTCGTCGCGGACGCGACCCGGTTGCGCGAGACCACCGGCTGGGCGCCCGCGCACGACCTGGAGCAGGGCCTCGCGCGCACGGCCGAGTTCTTCCAGGACCCGGCCAACCTGGCGCGCTACAAGACCGGCATCTACAACGTCTGACCCGTCCGGCACGACCACGCACCACGTCGACGATGGAGGAACCCATGCACGTAGTGATCCTGGCGGGTGGCAAGGGTGTCCGGCTGCGGCCCTACACCACCGCACTGCCCAAACCCCTGGTGCCGATCGGTGACCAGCACGCGATCCTGGAAATCGTGCTGCGGCAGCTCGCCAATGCCGGATTCACCAGCTGCACCCTCGCGATCGGACATCTGGGAGAGATCATCCGGGCCTATGTCGGCGACGGCTCCCAGTGGGGCCTGGACATCGACTACGCCACCGAGGAGAGCCCGCTCGGTACGATGGGGCCCCTGCTCACCCTGCGCGAGAGACTTCCGGAGTCGTTCCTCGTGATGAACGGCGACATCCTCACCGACCTCGACTACGCCGACGTGCTGCGCCGGCACCGGGAGTCGAACGCCCCGCTGACCATCGCCACGTACGCCCGCAAGGTGCACATCGACTTCGGGGTGCTGACGACCGACGCGAGCCGGGTCGTCGCCTTCACCGAGAAGCCCAGCATGGACTACCGCGTCTCCATGGGCGTCTACGGTCTCTCGCGGGAGACCCTCGCCCCCTACACCCCCGGGCTGCCCCTGGGCTTCGACGAACTCGTGCTCGATCTGTTGAAGCGTCAGAATCCGCCTCACGCCTACGAGTTCGACGGCTACTGGCTCGACATAGGGCGCCCCGACGACTACGACCAGGCCAACGCGGAGTTCACCAGCCGCAAATCGCTGCTGCTCAAGGGAGCCTGACCTCGTCATGCGTGTTCTCGTCCTCGGCGCCACCGGCTATCTCGGCGGCCATGTCGCCGCGTTGCTGGACCGTACGCCGGACACGGTCCTCCTCCGCGCGGGCCGGTCGCCCGGCGACCGGTACCGCGTCGATCTGGCCGACGCCGGCATCGACGCGTCGGCGTGGGCCCTGGAGTCGGCGGCGCCCGACGCGGTGATCAACTGCGCCGGGGCGGTCGGCGGTGACGCCGTGGAACTCGCCGAGGCCAACGCCCGGGGCCCCGCGGTGCTGTGTGCCGCGCTGCGGCGTGCGGCGCCCGGGGCGCGGCTCGTGCACCTCGGGTCCGCCGCGGAGTACGGGCCGGGCGCCGAGGGCGTCCCGGTGACCGAGTCGGCGGCCACCAGCCCGGTGGCCCCGTACGGTGCGACCAAGCTGGCCGGCACGGTGGCGGTGGCCTCGTCGGGGCTCGACGCGGTGGTGCTGCGGGTGGGCAATCCGGTGGGTCCCGGAGCCCCGTCCGCCGGTCTGCCGGGCCGGGTCGCCGGGCTGCTGCGCGCGGCGGGCCGCGACCCGGAGGCGGTGCTCCGGCTCGGTGACCTGTCCGCGTACCGCGATTTCGTGGACGTACGGGACGTGGCGCGTGCGGCGGTCCTGGCGGCGACCGTGCCGGGGCCGTTGCCGGGTGTGCTGAACATCGGCGGGGGCCGCGCCGTTCCGGTGCGGGAGCTGGTGGCCTCGCTGGCCCGGATCGCCGGGTTCCCGGGGCGGATCGAGGAGCGGGGCGAGAAGGGCGGTTCGGTGCGTTCGGGAGGGGTTTCATGGCAGTGCTCCGACAACTCAGCGGCGAGTGCCGCTCTGGGGTGGCGGCCGTCGTTCTCCCTGGACGAGGCGTTGACCGCGCTGTGGGAGGCGGGGGCCGCGCCGCCGCCCCCACGGCTCCTGCCCGCGTCGGTGGAAGGCGGCCGTACCCCGTGAGCCTCCTCGTCCCCCTCTACGTCCATCCGGCCGAGGACCCCGGCGCCTGGCACCGGCTGATCGCGGCCGCGCGGCGCACGTACGCGGTGGTGCTCAATCCGGCGAGCGGGCCGGGCACGGCTCCCGATCCGGCCTACGTCTCCGCCGCCGCTGCCCTGCGGTCGGCCGGTGCGCATGTGCTCGGCTATGTGGACACCGACTACGGCGAACGTCCGCCGTCCGAGGTCGCGGACGAGGTCGCGAAGCACCGGGACTGGTACCAGGCGGACGGCTGCTTCCTCGACCGGACTCCCTCCGGCGCGGCCGAACTGCCCACCTGTCGACGGCTCGTGCGGCGGATCAGACGGTCAGGGGTCCCGCTGGTGGCACTGAATCCCGGCGTGCACCCGGCGCCGGGATACATCCGGGCGGCCGATCTCGTCGTGACGTTCGAGGGGCACTGGTCGACCTATGTGTCGGCCTTCAGCAGGCCGGAGTGGGCGGTGCGGCAGCCACCCGACCGGTTCTGCCATCTGGTCTACGGGGTCCCCGCCGCGCTGATCCCCCTGGCCGTCCGTACCGCCCGCGAGCGCGGCGCGGCGGTTTCAGGGCCGGTCACCGGCGAACTGCCCAACCCCTGGGCGCGGTTGACGCCCGCACTGGGCGGTGGACAGTGACGGCCCGGGGAGCGCGTCCGGGCCGGGCGCGTCTGCTGCCGGCCGCCGCCCTCGTGGCCGCGGTGCTGGCCGGATGTACCACCGGGAGCGGCGAAGAACACGGGAGCGCGAGCGGCGGCACGCCGCCGTCCCCGTCCGGGAGTACGACGAGCCCGGGGGCCACGCACGAGGGCGGGAGCGGGGACGGGGGCACGGACGGAACCGGGGCGCCGAGCGGTGGACCCGCACCCGGTTCCTCCGCGCCGGGCCGCACCACGGAAGGCCGCTCATCCGGTTCCGCCTCCCCCGAGGCGGCCCGGTGGCGCCCCCGGCCGGGCACGGCCTGGCAGTGGCAGCTGGACGGCAGGGTGGACCCGTCGGTGAACGTACCGGTCTACGACATCGACGGTTTCGAGAACTCGGCCGCGGACGTGGCCCGCCTGCACGCGGACGGGCGCAAGGTGATCTGCTACCTCAACGCGGGTGCCTGGGAGGACTTCCGGCCGGACCAGAAGTCCTTCCCGCCGTCCGTGCTGGGCAGGACCAACGGCTGGGACGGCGAACGCTGGCTGGACATCCGCCGCCTGGACGTCCTGCGCCCGATCATGGAACGCCGGGTGGACATGTGCCGGACCAAGGGCTTCGACGCGGTGGAGCCGGACCTCCTGGAGGGGTACGCGAACAAGACCGGCTTCCCTCTCAGCGGGGCCGACCAGGTGGCGTACAACCGGATGATCGCGGACATCGTCCACGAGCGGGGGATGTCCGTCGGCCTGAAGAACGATCTGGCCCAGATCCCGCAGCTGGTCCGGCACTTCGACTTCGCGGTCAACGAGGAGTGCGCGCAGTACGGGGAGTGCGAGCGGCTGAAGCCGTTCGTGGCGGCGGGCAAGGCCGTCTTCCACGTGGAGTACGAGGAACGCACCGAGGACTTCTGCGCCGAGGCCCGCGCCCTGAAGCTGTCGTCCATGCGCAAGCGCCTCGACCTCGACGTGTGGCGCGATCCCTGCTGAGGGCCAGAGGCTAGCGGCTCATCAAAACCCTGCCATACCCGAGGAGGTGACAGGCGATCAGAACGTGACCGCGATGCCGGTGTGCGGTCGCTTGCCGAGCCGCACGACCATGGCGGGCACGTCCACCAGCCAGAACTTCCAGGTGTACCTGCGGGCGAGCACCTTGCGCACCGCCGCCGTCCCCGCCGCGTCGAGCAGCCGGGCCGTCCCCTCGGCGCTCGGCGCGCCCTCGGCGATCCGGCCGCGTACGTCGCAGACCGTCACCCGGACACGGCTGTCATCGCGCAGCCGCTTGACCTTCCAGGAGTCGGACCGGGTCCAGATGTACAGCACATCCCCGTCGGCCGCGGACCAGACGGGCGTGGCGACGGGGGTGCCGTCCTTGCGGTAGGTGGTCAGGCTGACGTACTCGCTGCGGGCGAAGTCCTGGAGGGTCACGGGCGAGACCCTACCCGGCCCTACGCGATGAGCGGCAGGGCCCCGGCCTCCGCCGGTGGCTCCGCCAGGTCCGCCGGACCGGCCAGGTCCACCGGCTCCGCCGTGCACCGGGCGAGCAGGTCGTCCATGGTCAGGCCGAGGGCGCCCGCCAGTGCCGCCACGGTGAAGAAGGCGGGGGTCGGGGCGCGGCCCGTCTCGATCTTGCGCAGGGTCTCGGCGGAGATCCCCGCGCTCGCGGCGACCGCGACCATGCTGCGCGGACCGCGCGCCAGGCGCAGCAGTTCGCCGAGCCGTTCGCCGCGTCGGCGCTCTTCCGGGGTCAGAGGTGTCCGTACCATGCCGTCATTCTAATACCGCTGGGACCGGTATAGTAATTGGCATGGTTCAGCTCAAGACAGACTCATCCATCGAGGCGATGCGCGAGGCAGGCCGGGTCGTGGCCCAGGTACTCACCGCCGTACGGGAAGCGGCCGCGGTCGGCGTGTCGCTGCGGGAGCTCGACGGCGTGGCGCGCGAGGTGCTGCGTGCGGCGGGCGCCACCTCACCGTTCTTCAACTACCGCCCGCACTTCGCCCCCACCCCGTTCCCGGCGGTCATCTGCGCGTCCGTCAACGACGCGATCGTGCACGGCATCCCGAACGACCACCGGCTGCGCGACGGCGACCTCGTGAGCATCGACGCGGGTGCCACGCTGAACGGCTGGGTGGGTGACTCCGCGATCAGTTTCACGGTCGGCCGGGCCCGCCCCGCCGACACCCGGCTGATCGACACCGCGTTCGCGGCGCTGGAGGCGGGCATCGCGGCGGCGGTCGTCGGCAACCGGATCGGCGACATCGCCCACGCCGTGGGCACGGTCTGCCGGAGCGCCGGGTACGGAATCATGGAGGGGTACGGCGGGCACGGGGTGGGCCGGTCGATGCACGAGGACCCGTCCGTCCCGAACGAGGGCCGCCCGGGTCGCGGCATGCCCCTGCGGCACGGGATGGTACTGGCCATCGAGCCGATGCTGATCGCGGGCGGAGGCGACGAGTTCCGTCACGACCCGGACGGCTGGACCCTGCGCACGAGCGACGGCAGCCAGGCCGCCCACGCCGAGCACACGGTGGCGATCACCAGGGACGGACCGCGTATCCTCACCGCGCTCTGAGCCACGGGGCGGCAGGACCGGGAGCCGTGGCGGGCGCCTTCGGGACGGCCGGCGGGCCCTGGCACCGGGGCGCGGCGGGGACGGGACGGAAGCCCGCCCTCTGACGCCACGGACTCCGGCACCGAGGACCACCCGGGCCACCGCCGCCCGTGGAGCCGTCAGCAGCAGCCCGGTCGCCCGCCCGCCGCACCCGGTTCGGCCCGTCCGGTTCAGCCGCGC
The DNA here is from genome assembly GCA_000720535.1 of Streptomyces halstedii. Classification (GTDB taxonomy): domain Bacteria; phylum Actinomycetota; class Actinomycetes; order Streptomycetales; family Streptomycetaceae; genus Streptomyces; species Streptomyces halstedii. The sequence continues at coordinate 17,204 of JOAZ01000039.1, read as the reverse complement.
ACGGTTCAGCCCCGCCCGGTCGGCGTCACCACCATCGCCGAGCCGCCGCCCCGGCGTACCGGCTCCGCCGCGGCGAGCCAGCGCCCGTCCGGCAGCCGTTGCACGCCGGTCGCGGCCCCGATCTCCGGGTTCTCCTTGAAGACGTGGCCCAGCGCCTCCAGCCTGCCGCGCAGGGGGCTGTTCCACAGCGCGGGCTCGATCTCGGTGGCCGCCGCGTTGCGCTGGCTGGCGCGCGGCGCGGCGATCGCGTCGACCAGGGGCAGGCCCCGGTCCAGGTGACCGGTGAGCGCCTGGAGCACGGTGGTGATGATGGTCGCGCCGCCCGGCGAGCCCAGGGCGAGGACCGGCTTCCCGTGCTCCAGCACGATGGTCGGGGAGATCGACGACCGGGGCCGCTTGCCCGGTCCGGGCAGGTTCGGGTCGTGCACGGCGGGATCGGCCGGCGCGAAGGAGAAGTCGGTCAGCTCGTTGTTGAGCAGGAAGCCGCGGCCCGGCACGGTGATGCCGCTGCCGCCCGTCTGCTCGATCGTCAGCGTGTAGGCGACGACGTTGCCCCACTTGTCGGCGGTGGTCAGATGGGTCGTGTTCTCGCCCTCGTACGTCGTCGGCGTGGCCGTGCCGCCGGTGGCGCACCGGGTGGGGTGGCGCGGGTCGCCGGGGGCGAGCGGGCTGGTGAGGACGGCGTCGTCCTTGATCAGGCAGGCGCGGGAGTCGGCGAAGCGCTGACCGAGCAGTTCCCGGGTCGGTACGTCCTCGAACGCCGGGTCCCCGACCCAGCGGCCCCGGTCGGCGAACGCGATGCGGCCGGCCTCGATGAGGCGGTGCAGGTACCGCGTCTCGCTCGCCTTCGAAAGGTCCGTGGACTCAAGGATGTTGAGCGCCTCCCCCACGGTCGTGCCGCCGGAGGAGGAGGGGGCCATGCCGTAGACGTCGAGGCCCCGGTAGCCGACCCGGGTCGGGGCCTGCCGCAGTGCCCGGTAGGACGCCAGGTCCTTGGCCGTGAGGTCGCCCGGCCGTACGACCCGGGTGGACCGGGGATCGACCGGGGGTGTGCGGACGGTCTTCACGATGTCCCGGGCCAGCGCGCCCCGGTACAGCTCGTCGACGCCCTTGCGGCCCAGGGTCTCGTACGTGCGGGCGAGGTCGGGGTTCTTCAGGACGGAGCCGACCGCCGGGGGACGTCCGCCGGGCAGGAACAGCTCGGCGGTGGCCGGGAAGTCGGCGAAACGTTCCTGGTTCGCGGCGGTCTGGGAGCGGAACGTCTCGTCCACCACGAAGCCGTCGCGGGCGAGGCGTTCGGCCGGTTCCAGTACCTGCCGCAGTGGTTTGCTGCCCCAGGAGTCGAGCGCCTTCTGCCAGGTGGCCGGGGTTCCGGGGGTGCCGACGGCGAGTCCGCTGGTGACGGCCGCGTCGAAGGGGACCGGCTTGCCGTCCTCCAGGAAGAGCGAGGAGTCGGCGCTGCGGGGCGCCGTCTCCCGGCCGTCGATGGTCTGGACGGTGCGGGTCCGGGCGTCGTAGTGGACCAGGTAGCCGCCACCGCCGAGGCCCGCCGAGTAGGGCTCGGTGACGCCGAGCGCCGCCGCGGTGGCCACGGCCGCGTCGACGGCGTTGCCGCCCTTGCGGAGCACCTCGACACCGGCGGCCGACGCGTCCGCGTCGACGCTCGAAACGGCTCCCCCGTATCCCACCGCGACCGGCGACTTGGGTGGCGGCGCGGTCGGCGCGGAGGCCGCGGGTGCGGCGGCGCCGAGAGAGCCGACGACGGCGATCACGCTCAAGAACGACACATTCCGGCCTACGGAACGACGCATCCGTACCTCCAGTGAAGGATCGTCCGCGCAGGGTAACGCCGCCGCACCCGGATCGTCAGGACCGCCTCGGCCGCACGCGGCCGTGACCGCTAATATGCGCGGCCATGACGGACGACGTACGCAACATCGTGCTGGGTGTCATAGCCGCGGGTGTCAGCGCCACCCTGGGCTGGTTCACCCGTAGTTACCTCTGGCGCCGCAGGCTCCGCCGCAAGCAGGCCTTCTTCGGACTGCCGGAGAACTCCGAGTGCCTGCTCGTCGTGAACCGGGACCCCGGCACCGACGGCGCGGTCCACCGCCACGACGTCTTCGCGCTGCTCGAACTCTCCTCGATCGTCAAGGACTGCTCGGCCCACGTCCAGATCCTCTCCCACGACGTCGGCCGGCAAGGCTACGGCGAGCACGCGGAGTTCTGCGTCGGCGGCCCCGGGTCCAACCGGCGGACGGCCGCCCATCTGGCGACTCTGCTGCCCGGTGTACGGATCAACACGGACCCCGAACCGGGCGAAGACCGTGCGGCCTTCCAACTGGGCCCGGAACGCTACCGGCTGGAGACCGGCGTCGCCGAGTACGTCCTGCTGGCCCGCCTGACGGGCAGTCAGGACAGCCGTCCCGTCTTCCTGTTCTGCGGCCAGCGGGCCATCGCCAACCAGGCGGCGACCCGCTATCTGGCACGCAACCACGAGAAGCTGGCACGCAAACACCGCGCCAACTCCTTCGTCCTCCTGCTCAAGGTGGTCAACTCGCAGGCGTACGGCCCCGATGTCGTCGAGGTGATTGGTGACGTGACCCGCACCGCGCAGACCCCGCCGCCGCCCGCCCCCGACCCGGCGACCGACTGAACCGGCCGGAACCGGCGGGCGCGTGGCCGTGCCCCGGCGGCGGGACCCGCTTCGGAGCAGACGCCGGCAGGCCCCCACGGCTCGGCAGCGGCACCCCGCTACTCGCCTCCGGGCGGCGCCTGGTCGCCGGATCCGGCCAGCAGTTCGGCCAGGTGGACCGGGGTACGGTCGCCGAGCTGCTGGATCTGGGTCCGGCAGCTGAATCCGTCGGCCAGGACCACGGTGTCCGGGGCGGCGGCGCGCAGCGCCGGGAGCAGGGCCTCTTCGGCGGCGGCCACCGAGATGTCGTAGTGCTCGCGCTCGAAGCCGAAGTTGCCGGCCAGCCCGCAGCAGGAGGACGGCACCCGCGTGTTGTCCACGCCCGCGCGGCGCAGCAGTTCCTCGTCGGCGCCGGTGCCGCCGTCCGCGTGCTGGTGGCAGTGCGTCTGGCTCAGCGACCGCGCCCCCACCTGGGGCGGAACGTAGTCCGGGGCCTGTTCGAGGAGGAACTCGGCGAAGGTCCTAACCCGCGCCGCGGTGGCGTGCGCCTCCGGCGTGTCCAGCAGGCGGGGTACGTCGGAGCGCAGCGCGGAGGTGCAGCTCGGCTCCAGCCCGACGACCGGCATGTCCGGTGTCGCGGACAGGGCCTCGACGGCCCGCCCGGCGACCTTGCGGGCCACGCCCAGCTGGCCGGTGGTCATCCAGGTCAGACCGCAGCACTGGGTGCCCGGCGGTACGTGGACCTCGAAGCCCGCCGACTCCAGCACCGCGACACCCGCCCGCAGCACCTGGGGGCTGAAGTGGTTGTTGAAGGAGTCCACCCAGAGCATCACCGGGCCGCGTTCCCCGCCCGGCAGCGCCGTCCGGCGCCCCCGGAACCAGTTCAGGAACGTCCCCTCGGCGAAGGCCGGGACGGGCCGCTCGGGCGCGATGCCGCCCGCGCGCTTGATCAGCGGTGCCAGCCGGGACCGGGTGACGGCGTTGACCACGCGGGGAGCCACCGAGGCGGCCCGGGACCACAGCGGCAGCCAGCCCATCGAGTAGTGGGACAGCGGGCGGATCCTGCGGCGGTAGTGGTGGTGCAGGAACTCGGCCTTGTACGAGGCCATGTCGACCCCGACCGGGCAGTCGGTGCTGCATCCCTTGCAGGACAGGCACAGGTCGAGCGCGTCGCGCACCTCGGTGGAACGCCATCCGTCGGTGATCACCTCGCCCTGGGTCATCTCGTACAGGAGCCGGGCCCGTCCCCGGGTGGAGTCGCGTTCGTCGCGGGTGACGCGGTAGCTCGGGCACATCACCGAACCGCCGACCGCTGTGGTGCGGCACTTGCCGACGCCGACGCAGCGGCCCACGGCGCGTGCGAAGTCCCCGCCGTCCTCGGGGTAGGACAGGACGGTCTCCAGCGGGATCAGCGGCCGGTCAGGGTCCTGGCGCAGGTCGTGGTCGGCTCGCAGGGCGCGGACGATGATGCCGGGGTTCAGCCCGCCCGTGGGGTCCCAGGTGTCCTTGAACCTCTCGAACAGGGCCATGGTGGCGGGCTTGTGGACCAGGGGCAGGAATTCGGAGCGGGCCTGGCCGTCGCCGTGCTCGCCCGAGGGCGAGCCGCCGTGCGCGGCGACCAGGCGGGCGGCGTCGGTGAGGAAGGCCCGGAAGATCCCGGTCCCCTCACGGGTGGCGAAGTCGAAGTCGATACGGACGTGCAGGCAGCCTTCGCCGAAGTGCCCGTAGACCGCGCCGCGCAGTCCGTGGCTGTCCAGCAGGGCGTAGAACTCCCTTAGGTATGGCCCCAGTTGACCGGGAGGGACCGCGGCGTCCTCCCAGCCGGGCCAGGCCTCGGAGCCGTCGGGGAGCCGGGTGGCCAGACCGGCCCCGTCCTCCCTGACCCGCCACAGGGAGCGCTGCCGCGCCGGGTCCCCCGTGGTGCGGGAGTCGGTGAACCCCGTGGTGCGGGCGGCGGCTTCGGCCAGGGCCTCCGCCCGGGCCAGCGCCTCCTCGGGGGTGTCGGCACCGACCTCGGCGAAGAGCCACGCGTCACCGGCGGGCAGCTCCCGTACGGCCTGCTTCGCGTCGGCGCCGCGCACCATCCGGGCCAGGGTGCGGTCCAGTCCTTCCAGCGTCATCGGCGCGTGTTCCAGCAGGGCCGGAACGGCGTCCGCGGCCTGGCAGGCGTCGGGGTAGCCGAGGACGGCGAGGGCCCGGTGGGCGGGACGCCGGACCAGCGAGACGGTGGCCGAGAGGATGACCGCGCAGGTGCCCTCGGAGCCGACGAGGGCGCGTGCGAGGTTGAAACCGTTCTCGGGCAGCAGGTGTTCCAGCGCGTAGCCGGACACCTGGCGCGGGAAGCGGCCCAGCTCGGTGCGGAGCGGGGCGAGGTTGTCCAGGGCCAGGTCGCGGGCGGCACCGAGCAGCCGGCCCCGCTCACCGCCCTCGGCGACGGCGGCGTCGAGTTCGGCGCGGGTCGTCGCTCCGACGGTCAGCACGGTGCCGCCGTAGGTGAGCACCTCCAGCTCCACGACGTTGTCGCTGGTGCGACCCCAGGCCAGGGAGTGCGAGCCGCAGGCGTTGTTGCCGATCATGCCGCCGATGGTGCAGCGGCTGTGGGTGGAGGGGTCCGGGCCGAACAGCAGGCCGTGCGGGGCCGCCGCGGCCTGGAGGTCGTCCAGGACGAGGCCGGGTTCCACCCGGGCGGTGCGGGCGTCGGGGTCGAGGTCGAGGATCCGGTCGCAGTGCCGTGAGAAGTCGAGGACGACTCCGGAGCCGACCGCCTGACCCGATGTGCTGGTGCCGGCTCCCCGGCTGGTGATCGGTACGCCGTGTTCCCGGCAGGCGGCGACGGCGGCGACGATGTCCTCGCGGTCCCGGGGGAAGACCACGGCCAGCGGGGGGCGGCGGTAGTTGGAGGCGTCGGCGGAGTACTGCGCGAGGCGGCCGGTCTCGTCCGTCACCTCCCCTCGTACGGTGCGGCGCAGCGCGGCGAGGACGTCCTCGCGGGCGCGGGGCGCGAGGGTGGTGTCCGGTGTCCTGGCCATGTCGGGGGCCTTTCACTGGTTCGGTGCGGTGGTGACGCGGGTGCGGGGGCGCGGCCGCCCGTCCGGTCAGGGGAGGGAGGGGTCCGCCAGCCGGGCCGTGATGTGCTCGGCGATGGCCAGACACGATGTGGCCGCGGGCGAGGGCGCGTTGCGTACGGCGGTGACCCGGCCGGTGGTCTCGATGCGGAAGTCGTCGATGAGCGCGCCGTCCCGTCCGACCGCCTGCGCGCGGACCCCGGCCGGTGCCCGCCGCAGGTCGGCGGCTTCGAGTGCGGGTACGTAGCGGCGGGCCTGGGCGGCGAACCGGCCTCGGGCCAGGGCGCCCGGCAACTGGCGGGCGCCCGCCTTCCAGTGGCGGCCGGCCATCCGCAGGGTGCCGGGCCACGACAGGGTCTCGGCGAGGTCCTTCGGCACGAGGTCCCGGCGCCGGTAGCCCTCCCGGGCGAGGGAGAGCAGGGCGTTGGGGCCCACGTCGACCGTACCGTCGATCCGGCGGGTCAGATGGACGCCGAGGAAGGGGTAACGGGGGTCGGGCACCGGGTAGATGAGGCCCCGCACGAGTCCCGCGCGCTCCGGGAGCAGCCGGTAGTACTCGCCTCGGAACGGGACGATACGGGGGTCGGCCGATCCGCCTGCCAGGCGGGCGAGGCGGTCGCTGTGCAGCCCGCCGCAGAGGATGAGCCGGTCGGCCCGGAGTTCGGTGCCGCCCGGTCCGGCACCGGCCGGTGGAGTTTCCCCCGGCCCGGTGGTCACCACCACCCCGTCGGCGTCCTGGCGCACGCCCGTCACGGCCCGGCCGGTACGCACCTCGCCGCCCAGGTCGCGGATGTCCCGGGCGAGGGCGAGGGCCACGCGCCGGAAGTCGATCACGGCGGTGTGCGGGGAGTGCAGGGCCGCCCGCCCCCGGGCCTCGGGCTCGATGTCGCGCAGGCCGTCCGGGCCCAGCAGGGCCAGGCCGGGCACCTGGTTGGCGCGGGCGGTCTCGTACAGCGGGCGCAGCCGTCGTTCCTCCTCCGCGTCGGCGGCGACCACCAGTTTTCCGGCCTCCTCGTACGGGATGGAGTGCTCGGCGGCGTACTCGCGCAGCAGCGACCCGCCGCGTCGGCACAGGGTCGCCTTCAGTGAACCCGGTGTGTAGTAGAGGCCCGCGTGCACCACGCCGCTGTTGTGCCCAGTCTGGTGGGTGGCGACCTCGGCCTCCTTCTCCAGGACGATGACCTCGCGGCCCGGCCGGTCCAGCAGGAGGCGGCGGGCCACGGCCAGTCCGACGATTCCGGCGCCGGCGATCGCGTACCTCATCGGTTCCTCCTCTCGGGGCCGGGCAGCAGAACTCCGTCCAGGCGGTAGGGCACGGTGTGTCCCCCCGCGCCGTCGTTCCCGTCGCCCGTCCGCAGCTCCTCGGGCAGGAACGCGGCGGGGACCCCCTGGTAGGCGACGGGGCGCAGCCAGCGGCCGATGGCGGCGGCGCCGACGCTGGTGGTCGCGGAGTCGGTGGAGGCGGGGTAGCCGCCGCCGTGCTGGGTGGCCCAGCCGACGCGCAGACCGCAGGTGGCGTCGTTCCACACGACCCGGCCGGCGCCGGCGGCGAGCAGGGGCAGCAGGGCGCGGGCGGTGTCCGCGTCGCTGTCGTCGGCGTGCAGGGCGCACACCAGGGACGGGGCGAGGGTGGTGAGGGCGGCGGTCAGGTCCTCGGTGTCCCGGTAGCGGACGACCAGCGCGCAGGGGCCGAAGCACTCCTCGGTCAGGACGCTCCCGGGGTCCTCCCGCAGTGTGGCGGCGCCGGTGGTGAGCAGCACCGGCGGTACGGGGCCGGCGGGGTCCCCCTCGTCAGGCCGGTGACGGGTCAGCACCCGGACGCCGGGGAGGGCGGCGCGTTCGGCGGTGCCCGAGACGTAGGCGGCGCGGATCGAGGAGTTGAGGAGGACCGGCCAGGCGGTCTCGGCGACCCGGGCCGACAGCGCCTCCACGACGGCGTCGCCCCCGGCGCCCTCGGGGACGAAGAGCAGCCCGGCCTTGGTGCACACCTGGCCGCCGCGCGTCAGGACGGAGTCGGCCAGCACGCGGGCCAGGTCGGCGGGGCGGTCGCGGGCCGCCGCGGGCAGGACGACGGCGGGGTTGACGCTGCCCAGTTCGCCGTAGAAGGGGATCGGGGACGGCCGGGCGGCGCAGAGGTCGAACAGGGCGCGCCCGCCACCGACGGAGCCGGTGAACCCGACGGCCGTGAGCTGCGGGGACCGTACGAGGTCCGTGCCGGCCCGGAACCCGGACACCATGGTCACGACGTCGGCGAGCGCCCCCGCCCCGGTCGCGGCGCGGCGCAGGGCGGCCAGCACCAGGGCGCAGGTCCGCGGGTGGGAGGGGTGTTCCTTGACGACGACCGGGCACCCGGCGGCGAGCGCCGAGGCGGTGTCGCCGCCCGCGACACCGTAGGCGAAGGGGAAGTTGCTGGCGCCGAAGACGGCGACCGGTCCCAGCGGCACCAGCCGGCGGCGCACCGGCGGGAAGGCGGTGCCGTCCGCGGTGCGCGTGTCGACGGCCACGCCGAGGTAGGAGCCCTCGTCGAGGACCCGGCCGAACAGCCGGAGCTGGCCGGCGGTGCGGGCGATCTCGGCGAGCAGCACGGGCACGCCGAGCGCGGTCTCCTCGTCGGCGGTGGCGGCCAGCCGTTCGCGGTCGGCCCACAGGGCGTCCGCCATGGCTGCCAGCAGACGGCTCCGGCCGGTCCGCCCGAGGGCCGCCAGCACCGGGGCGGTGCGGGCGGACCGGGCCGTGGCCTCGGTGACCTCGTACAGCCCGTCGGGGGTGGCGGTGCGCGGGGCGTCGGGGCGCGTGGCCGGGCCGCTCATCGGTCCTCCTCCGGGTGGCGCAGCCGGTCGTGCAGTCCCGACATCAGCCGGGGTGCGCCGGGCAGCAGCGCCTTGGACAGGGCGACGGTCACGGTGTAGGAGGGGTTGACCAGGTTCCCGAGGCGGGTCACACAGCCCTGGGACACCAGTTGGTAGGCGTCGTCCCGTGGCAGCCCGCAGGCCGAGGCGACCCAGAGCACCAGGGTGTGCAGGGCGACCCGCACGGCCTCCTCCAGCGGCCGGCCGCAGCCCACGGCGATGATCTCGTCGTCGGTCTCCAGCCGGGGCCAGTCGAAGCCCTCGGCGTCCGGGTGCGCGGCGTCGAGCACCCCCGCCCGCAGCCGGGTGCGCATCGCGCCCTCGACCGCCGTACCGGCGAACTCGCCGTCTCCCTGGGCGTAGTGGCCGTCGCCGATGCTGAACAGCGCGCCGTCCGTGTTCGCCTTCAGGTAGAGGGTGGCTCCGGCGGCCACGGCGGGGATGTCGAGGTTGCCGCCGTAGGCGTCGGGCACGGTGCTGGTGCGCACCTCGCCGTGGGCGGGGGCGACGGCGACGGTGCCGTGGAAGGGGCGCAGCGGTACCTGGAGCCGCCGCCCGTCCTCGGTGGTGGTCGCCACCGTGCCGGACTCCGGGTCGGTCCGCCAGATCCAGACGCGTTCCCCGGTCTCCGGCTGGAGGTTGGGGCTGCCACGGGTGCCGGAGAGGGCTCCGAAGCCCGGGGAGAGGGTGGACACGCCCCAGGTGCGGGCCGGTTCCACCGCGGCGAGGTGGACGGCGACGACGTCTCCGGCGCGTACCCCGGACAGCTCCACCGGGCCGGTGAGCGGGTTGACCCGGGGAAAGGGCGCGACCTCGCGGGGCCGGTCGGTGACGGCGGTGATCCGGCCGGAGAAGCAGTCCTCGGTGAAGACCTCGAACTCCTCCCCCAGCGGGACCGTCACGTACGCGGGCCGGCCGCCGACGGTGAAGGTGTAGTCCTCGGGGCCCGGTTCGACTCGGATCATCGTCCGGCCGCCTTTCGGTGCAGTCGCTCGACCAGCGCGGTGAAGGCGCCGAGGTCGTCGCGGTGGATGCTGTGTCCGGCCTTCTCCACGGTGACGACGGAGTCCTGTCCGACGGCCCCGACGAGAGCGGCCGCGTCCTCGGCGGGCACGAAGCGGCTGGTGCCGGGGAGCAGCCAGGCCGTGGGCTGCCGGGCGGCGATCCGGGCCGCCGCGGGGCGCTGGTCCCAGGGGGCGTTCCCGGCGAAGGCCGCGCGGGCCCCGTCCCAGTGGACCTGTTCCAGGCTGAGGATCTTCCCGGCGGCGTCCTTGCGGCTCCAGCCGGGGTTGAGCTCCAGCGTGCCCTCGACGGTCCGGGGCAGGTTCAGGCGGTCCCACTCCAGCATGGCGGTGGGGGTCGCCGCGTCGGGCTGGTGCGAGACGGGGTCCTCCAGCAGCAGGGCACGCGGGCGGAAGACCCCCCGCAGGACCCCTTCCTGGGCGAGGTAGCCGCCGAAGGAGTGGCCGACCAGGACGTCCATGGCCGCGGGCAGCACCCGCCGCAGGTCCGCCAGGAGGGTGGCGGTGTCGTACCCGGTCGCGGGGCGGGGGCTCTCGCCGTGTCCGCGCAGCTCCGGTGCCAGGACGTGGAAGCCCCGCTCCGCGAGGCGGGGACCCACGTCGGTCCAGGAGGAGGCGTTGGAGGTGATGCCGTGCAGACAGACGACCAGGGGGTCGCCGGGCCTGCCCCAGGAGGCCCGGTTCAGCCATACGGTGCCCGGGCCGGGGGCCGCTGCCCCGGGGGTGGCGGGTGTCATCGGCCGGCCCCCGCCGCCCAGGAGACCATGCCGTCCCACAGCGGGCCGTACCCCTTCCAGTCGGTGAAGGCCGGCGGGGCCCAGTGCGGGCCGCAGTCGGAGGTGAAGGCGACGGAGCGGCCCTTGCCGTAGGACCAGGTGGCGACCAGCGGGTCGCCGCCGACGGAGACCACCAGGTCGGCCTCGGGGCGGGCGACGACGGCGTTGTATCCGAGCAGGTGCGGCCAGGTGCCGGGGACGCCCGCGAGGGCGGGGTGGCCGGGCATGTCCACCTCGGGCACGACACCCGCCGGGCGTTCGGCGCGGTCGTCGTGGGGGTGCATCGTGACGGGCAGGGCGTCTTCCACCGGCGTACCCGCGTAGCGGGCCTTGGCGTCGACGCCCTGGAAGGTGAGGTATCCGCCGACCATGATCAGCCCGCCGCCGTCGTGCACCCAGTCGCGGAGCACCGCGAGCCGGTCGGGACGGGCCACCGACTTGGTGAACGTCTCCGGGTGCAGCAGCAGCGTGTTCGCGCCCACGTCACTGATGATGACGCAGTCGTACGCGGACAGCTCCTCGGTGGTGGAGGGGAAGTCGGTGGCGGCGACGTGCGCGGGCTGGTAGGTGACGTCCCAGCCGGCGGCCTCCAGCGCGTCGCGCAGCCAGCGGACGCCCTCGGCGTACTCCGTGGTGGTGAAGCTGTCGAAGCCCTTGTGGTGGACGCTGTGGACGGTCCAGGACTCGCCGGCGATCAGTACGGACTTGCGGCTCACTGTGGTGGCTCCTTCGTGGGTGCCCCGGTGCGGCCGGGGCGGGGTGGTCGGGGGTGCGGTGGCTCAGGCGGCGGCCGGGGCGGGCAGCCGGGCCAGCGCGTCGGCGAGGGCCGCGTGCGTGCGGGGTGTGTCCAGCCGGACGACGACTCCGGTGCGGGCCTGGAGCGCGGAGCGTCCGCCGAGGTCGATGACCGTGCGGCCGTACGTGTGCCGGCCGTCGAGTTCGACGTCCACGCGCACGGTGCGCGTCTCGCCCAGCGACGGGTCGGCGGCGTAGAGCACGGCGCAGGGGTCGTGCAGCGGCACGGGGACGGGTCCGAACGGGCCGGGCCGGTGGACCCGGCGCATCGAGGCGAGCAGTTCCGAGGCGAGCGGTACGCAGGCGGCGGGGCCGGCGGCGATCCGCTCGGTGAGGGCGTCGTCCACGGGGACGGCTCCGGTGGCCTCGACGGGCAGCAGCGTGACGGGGGCCTCTCCGCCGAGCACGACGGCGGCGGCCTCCGGGTCGCACCAGACGTTGAACTCGGCGGCCGCGGTCTTGCCGCCCAGGCCCCAGGCGCCGCACAGGCTGATGATCCGGCCGATGTTCCGCCCGGTGGCGGGGTCCCGGCGGAGCGCGGACGCGAGGTTGGTGAGCGGACCGGTGGTGACGACGGTCAGTCCGGGGTTCTCCCGTGCCGTGTCGATGATCAGCTCGACGGAGTGGCGGGGGTCGTGGCCGAGGGCCGGAAGGTCGTCGCGGAGACGGTCCAGGCCGCCGTCGAGGTCGAGGACGCCGGCGAGCACCTGGTCGCGGACGAGGGGCAGTTCGCTGCCCCGGGCGACGGGGACACCGTGGGCCCCGGCGGCGCGCAGGGCCACCGCGGCGTTGTGCGCGGTCCGCTCGGCGGGCAGGTGGCCGGCCAGGGTGGTGACGGCCAGCAGGTCGATTCCGGGGTGGCCGACGGCGGCGAGGACGGCCAGCGCGGTGTCGTTGCCGGGATCGCAGTCGTACAGGAGGGGAAGGGCCATGGCGGGTGGTGCCTTTCTGGGCGGCGGCGCGCCGGGGGTCAGGTTCCGGCGCGCCGCCGGGTTCGGGGTGGGCCGCTGGGGGAAGCGGGGCGGATCAGACGGCGACGCCGTCCGCCGCCTCCTGGGCGGTGCGGCTCCTGCGGGCGCTGCGGATCTTGCGGAAGAGCCCCATCCGCGCCGCGGTGAGCGCCAGGATCGCCGCGATGTACGGGACGGCGAGGACCAGTTGGTTGGGGATGGCCCCGCCCTGGAGCCGGTCGCCCGCGGCGCCGGCCACCCCGAACAGCGTCGAGGCGCCGAGCGAGCCGGCCGGGGTCGCGCCGCCGAAGAGCATGGCCGCCAGTCCGAGGAAGCCCCGGCCGCTGGTCATGTCCGGCAGGAAGAAGTGCAGGGCCGCCATGGACAGTTGGGCACCGGCGAGACCGCCCAGCAGCCCGCTCAGGAGCACGGCGGTCATCCGGGCCCTCCCCACGCTGATCCCGGCGGCGCGGGCCGCGTGCTCGTCCTCTCCGGCGGCGCGCATCGCGTAGCCGATCGGGGTGCGGTAGAGCAGCAGCCAGGACAGCGGTACGAGGGCGAGGGCGAGCAGGACGATCACGCTCTGGCCGTCGAGGGCGGGGCCGACGAAGGGGATGGCCCGCAGCCAGTCCCCCGAGACGCTCCACAGTTCGGGGAACTCGTCGGGGCGCAGGCCGCCGGGGTTCTCGTAGACGCGTTCCAGCAGGAAGACCGTGACACCGCCGGCGAGCAGGTTGATGCCGAGACCGGCGACGAGCGGGTTGGCGTTGAGCCGCAGGGTGAAGATCCCGAACAGCAGGGACATCAGGACCCCGGCTCCGACGGCCGCCAGGACGGCGACACCGACGCTTCCGGTGATCTGGCCGACCGCGATGGCGACGAACGCCGCCATCAGCATCATGCCCTCGACGGCCACGTTGAGGATCCTGGCCTGCTGGGTGAACATCGCGGCGAGTGCCGCGAGGAGCACCGGCACGGTCTGGATCAGCACGGCACTGGTGAAGCCGCTCATGCGGAAACCTCCTTGGCCTGGCCGCGGCGGCGCCTGCGCCGTACCTCGACCGTCATGAGCAGGACCAGCAGGCCGGTCAGCAGGCTGACGAGCGAACGCGGGACGTTCGTGGCGATCTGCATGTAGGCGGCGCCGTTGAGCATGGCCGCGTAGAACAGGCTGGTGAGCAGGACGCCGACGGGGTGCAGCCGGGCGAGCAGGGCGACGGTGAGCGCGATCAGGCCGAACTCCGGGGAGAAGTTCTGCTCGAAGCGGTGCCCGGTGCCGAGCACGTACACCGCGCCGGCCACACCGGCCAGGGCGCCGGAGAGCAGCATCGACAGGATGATCTCCCGGCGTCCCCGGACGCCGACCGTCTCGGCGAACCGGAGGTTGGTGCCGGCGGCGCGCAGGTCGGCGCCCCACACGGTGCGGAAGAGCAGCAGCCAGGCGGCCGGTACCAGCAGGAGCGCGATCACGAAGCCGATGTTCCCGGTGGGCAGTCCGGGGATGGCGGGGAGCCAGGACTGCTCGGGCAGCATGCGGCTGGTGGCGCCGTACGCCTCGGGGTCGCGCAGCGGGTTGGCCACGAGGTAGCTGGTGAACAGGATCGCGATGAAGTTCAGCATCAGGGTGATGACGACCTCGTCGACGCCCCAGGTGACCTTGAGGATCGCGGGGATCCAGGCGAGCAGCGCGCCCGCGACGACGCCCGCGGCCACGCAGGCCGTGATCAGCAGGGGGCCGGGCAGGCCGGGCAGGGCCAGTCCGGTCGCGGCGGCGGCGACAGCGCCGACGTAGAGCTGTCCTTCGCCTCCGACGTTGAAGACACCGGCCCGGAAGGAGAAGACGATTCCGAGGGCGATCAGCAGCAGGGGCGCCGAACGCATCAGCAGGTTGCCGAAGTTGGCGGGGGTGGAGAAGTTCGCGACGAACAGCTGCTCGTAGGCGTGGAGCGGCTGGTCGGAGACGAGCAGGACGATTCCGAAGCCGAGGACCAGGGTCAGCGCCACGGAGAACAGCGGTTTGCGCACCGACACCCAGATCTCGCGGATCCTGCGCGCGGACTCGGTGGGCCCGGCCGGGCCTTGGGGGCCGGGGGGCTTCGGCGCGAGGCCGGGGCCGGTCGTGCTGGTGGTGGGAGTCGTCGTCATGACGCCGCCTTCCGTTCGGTTCCCGTGCCCGCGTGGGACGTGGTGCCGCCCGCATCGTCCGTACCGGGCCCTCCGGTGCCGTCGCCGGTGGCGCCGCTCATGGCGAGTCCGAGGCGGGTCTCGGTGGCCTCCGCCGTGTCGATCACCTCGACCAGCCGGCCCTGGAGCATGACGCCGATACGGTCCGAGAGGGCCAGCACCTCGCTCAGTTCGGAGGAGATCAGCAGGACGGCGGTACCGCGGCCGGCGGCGGCGAGGATCTGGCGGTGCACGAACTCGCTGGCCCCGATGTCGACGCCACGGGTGGGCTGGGCGACCACCAGCAGGGCGGGTTCCCGGGCGAGTTCCCGGGCCACCACGACCTTCTGCATGTTGCCGCCGGACAGGGTGCCCACCGGGGTGTCCGGTTGGGCGCCCCGGATGTCGAACTCCGTGATCCGGCCGCTCGCGTACGCGCGCAGGGCGCTCTGCGAGACCATGCCGCGCCGGACGAGCCCGGCCCGGCGGTAGTTGGAGGCCCCGAGGTTCTCGGCCACCGACATCTCGGGGCTCAGGCCCCGGTCGAGCCGGTCCTCGGGGATGAAGGCGGTGCCGGCCTCGCGGCGCTCGCGGGGCGTCGCCGAGGTGAGGTCCCGGCCGTCGAGGAGGACCCGGCCGCCGGTGACGCGGCGCAGCCCGGTGACCGCCTCGGCCAGTTCCGTCTGGCCGTTGCCCTCGATGCCCGCGATGCCCAGGATCTCGCCGGGCCTGATGGTGAGGGCGACCTCGTCCAGGGTGCGGCGCCCTTCGGCGTTCTCGCAGCTGACGGCGTCGAGTTCGAGCAGGGCGGGTGCGCCGTCGAAGGCGCCCGCGGTGGTCTGCCGGCGGTCGGCCATGAAGACGGAGCGCCCGACCATCAGTCCGGCGATCTCCGACTCGGCCAGTCCCTCGGTGTCGCGGGTGCCGACGCTGAGACCGTGCCGGATGACGGTGACCCGGTCGGCGACCGCCTTGACCTCGCGCAGTTTGTGGGTGATGAACAGCACCGTGCGGCCGCGTTCGCGCAGTCCGGCGATGACGTCCATCAGTTCGTCGACCTCGGCCGGGGTGAGGACCGCGGTCGGCTCGTCGAGGATCAGGATCTCCGCGTCGAAGGCCAGGGCCTTGACGATCTCGACCCGCTGGCGCTGGCCGACGGCCAGCTCGCCCACCTTCTGGTCGGGGTCGAGCGGAAAGCCGTAACGTTCCAGCAGCTCGCCGGCGGCTCGGCGCATCGCGCGGCGGTCGGCCAGCAGTCCCCAGCGGCGGGGCTGGCGGCCGAGGTAGATGTTCTCGGCGACGGTCATCGAGGGCACCAGCGTGAAGTGCTGGTGCACCATGCCGATGCCGAGCCGGGAGGCCCCGGCGGGCCCGTCGATCCGCTCCGGCCGGCCACGCACGGTGATCTCGCCGGAGTCGGGCTGGTGGATGCCGACGAGGATGTTCATCAGGGTGGACTTGCCCGCGCCGTTCTCACCGCACAGCGCGTGCACCTCACCGGCCGTGACCTCCAGGTCCATCGCGTCGATGGCGACCTTGGGGCCGAACGTCTTGCGGATTCCCCGCAGCCGGAGCACAGGGGCTCCGGTGGTCGTGCTGTCCATGTCGTTCCTTCCGCCGGGCCGGCCTGGGCGGGGCAGTGCCCCGCCCAGGCGCCTGGAGGCGTCTTTCGTCCGGAGGCCGTGGGAGATCACTTCAGGACGGAGGCGACCTTCACCTTGCCGTCGACCACGTCCGTACGGGCGTCGCTGACAGCCTTCTTGGCGCTGTCCGGCACGAGGGCGTCGTTGTAGACGAGGTCCACACCGTCGTTGTCGAGGCCGTAGATCACGGTCTTGCCGTACTCGATCTCGCCGTCCTTGGCCTGGTTGATCGAGGCGTGCACCGACGTGCCGATCTGCTTGAGCATCGAGGCCAGGACGTTCTTGGGGTACAGGGAGTTCTGGTCGGAGTCGACGCCGATCGCGTAGTGGCCGGTGTCCGCCGCGGCCTTCAGGATGCCGAGACCGGCCGGGCCGGAGACGTTGTACACGACGTCGGTGCCGCCCTGGTACATCGTCTTGGTCAGGTCGTACGCCTTCTGGGCGTCGTTGAAGTTGCCGACGAAGGAGACCTGCACCTTCATGGCGGGGTCGACCTGGGCCACGCCCTGCTTGAAGCCGACGATGAAGTCCTGGATGCCCGGCAGGTCCTGCCCGGCCACGACCCCGACCTTGTCGGTGTTCTTCGAGAGCGGGAAGGACGTGGTGTCCTTGGAGGCGGTCGCGGCGAGGATGCCGGCCAGGTAGGAGCCCTCGTTCTGGGCGTAACGCACCGAGAGGACGTTCGGCGCGTCCAGTTCGTCGTCGAAGAAGACGTACTTCTGGTCGGGGTGCTGGGGGGCCACGGCGGCCAGGTTGTCGTGCATGCCGGGGCCGGTGAAGATCAGGTCGTACTTCCCGCTGCCCGACACCTCTTCGAGGTTCTGCCGCCAGGTCTGCGGGTCGCTCGGCGAGGCCTGGAGCAGCTTGGTGCCGACGCCTTCGTCCTCGGCCTTCTTGAAGCCGGCCGCGGCGGAGTCGTTGAAGCCCTTGTCGCCGAGGTTGTCGGACATCACGTAGGCGGCGTCGAAGTCGGAGGCGCTCTTCGCGCCGCCACCGGACTCGCCGCCACAGGCGGTCAGCGTGAGTACCGAGACGGCCAGCAGGGCGGCCAGGGAGCCGGAACGGGCAGGTATGCGAGTCATCAGTGGCACCTTTCGACAGTCCGGAGAACACCGGAACGAGAGGAGGAGAGGGCCGGGGTGGGGGGCAGCACCCGGGTGGAGCGAGAGAGGCGGAAGCCGGTTCCGCGTGGTACCGGGGTACGGCGAGGGCCGATCCGGTGTGTGGTGTGAGCCGGGGGCCGCGAGCCGGGGCCGGTGTGGGCCTGGGCCGTGCGAGCCGGGGGTGGGGCGGGGCGGCCGTGTGAGCC
>JOAZ01000038.1 GCA_000720535.1 Streptomyces halstedii | reverse complement strand
GCCAGAAGCGCCTGAGGAGCCGGACCGGACGCGCCAGTGAAGTCCACGCGGCCGCCGGAGAACGACGCGTGGGAGAAGGACACGGTGCCGCCGGAGAACTCCGCGTCGGAGAAGTCCACGCGGCCGCCGGAGAACTCCGCGTCGGAGAAGGGCACGCGGCCGCCGGAGAACCTCGCGTGGGAGAAGGGCACGTCGCCGCCGGAGAACGACGCGTGGGAGAAGGACACGGTGCCGCCGGAGAACATCGCGCGGGAGAAGTCCACGCGGCCGCCGGAGAACATCGCGTCGGAGAAGGGCACGCGGCCGCCGGAGAACCTCGCGCGGGAGAAGGGCACGTCGCCGCCGGAGAACGACGCACGGGAGAAGGACACGGTGCCGCCGGAGAACATCGCGCGGAAGAAGTCCACGCGGCCGCCGGAGAACATCGCGTCGGAGAAGTCCACGTCGCCGCCGGAGAACCTCGCGCGGAAGAAGGACACGTCGCCGCCGGAGAACGACGCGCGGAAGAAGGACACGGTGCCGCCGGAGAACTCCGCGCGGGAGAAGTCAACGCGGGAGAAGTCCACGCGGCTGCTGGAGAACTCCGCGCCAGCAAAGTCCACGCGGCCGCCGGAGAACTCCGCGTCGGAGAAGGGCACGCGGCCGCCGGAGAACCTCGCGTGGGAGAAGGGCACGTCGCCGCCGGAGAACTCCGCGCCAGCAAAGTCCACGCGGCCGCCGGAGAACCTCGCGCCGGAGAAGTCCACGTCGCCATCGATGACGACCTTGGTGAGATCAAGGTTGTAGCCCTGCCACGAGCGGTGAGTGCCCTTGGGGATGCGGTAGTGATCTCCGATAAGCCGCAAGATCGTGTGGCGGACCTCGCGCAGTGCGCGGTACCGGTCCTTCTTGTCCTGATGCGTATCGCGTCGTTCCTCGGAGGGCGAAGTCCCGTCGGGAAAGGTATCGGGCAAGTCGCCGGGATCGGGGGAGAAGGGTAGACGGAGGTAGGCGCACAGGACGTCGATGCAGGTCTGGCGCAGGCTGTCGTCGGGGGCGTCGTCGGCCAGGCCGGCCAGCGCGTGGACGCCACCAAGCCGGACGGCTGGTGAGTCGGAGCCGAGTTTGTCGACGGCTTGGGAGAAGCGCTCAGTGTGGAGCCGGGTGGCTTCTCGGTGGGCGCCGGCTTCGTCGACGCGCTGGCGGCGGTAGGCGACGACCAGGGCGACGAGCGCACCGGCCCCGGCGACCACTCCGAAGGAGAGTTTCACCAGGTCGAAGAGCGTCTTCGCGTCGAGCTTCGCGGTGGTACCGATCCCCTGGACGTCGAGGAGCCTGTACAGCCCGTAGAAGACGCTGCTGGCGACTAAGACCGCAGCGGCAAAGGCGACTGTCAGCGCCAAGCCGACCTTCCACAGCCTCAACTCCCGATCATTCGAAGCGGATCGAGTCCTTCGATTAGGTGTCATAACGCTGAAGATACGGCTGGAAGATCAGCGGTTGCAGCCAGCTCAGTGGGCCAGGGTGGGTAGTCGTGAGGGGCGCAGGCAACCGTTTCCGCCCTCTTGCCTCAATGGACCGGGGCGTGTCGTCCGGCGATGGAGAAGAAGGCGGGCAACAGTGGTTGGACCCACGAGCCGAGCACCCACGGGAGCCACCCATGACCACCGACGTCACAGCCGAGAGCCTCCTCGCCGAAAGGCTCCTCTTCGAGGTGACCTGTGGTGTCGGCAATGAGCAGATGATCGCTGCGAGCCGACTGCTGTCTCAGCACGATGATGGCTTCTGGCTCCGGCAGTTCCTGGAGCCGGAGGACTTCGCTACGAAGCGCCGGTACGAGCGTGCGGCGGAGATTCCCGACGCGAGCCTCCGCTCCCCGTTCCACGGCGGCCCCATCCAGCATCTGCGCTGGGACCAGATCGGCGAACTTCTCCGGGAGGGGCTGCCGACGTCTCGAAGCGAAACGGCCATCTTGGCGGTGGCGGCCTCGCTCGTCGGGGAGTACGACCTCAACCTGCGGCAGGCCCTGGCCGCGCTGGACAGCCACCAGGTGCAGCTCGTCCTCGCGGCCATCACCCACGCTTCCTAGTTGGGGGCTCGCCTCGACCGTTTCCGCCCCTGTGCTCCACTGGATCGCGTACGACGAGGCGATGTGACTGTTCCCCTGTGACCTGGGGCAGTGTTCACCAGTCGCCGGATGGCCCGGCGAGGGAGAGGAACCCTGGTGAGCCAACATCTCGACACTGAGTTGTCCCGCATCTACGAGCGCTGCATCGAGCAGGTACGCACGATCGCCTCGCTCGACCCGACCAAACCCGTCGAGGACTGGGACCAGTACACCTGCACGTCCGCCAACGAGTTCGCGATGGACATCGAGATGGCGTGGATCGGAACTCACCCCGAGCACGAGTCGCGTGACACGTACCGGGCAATCATGGGCGGCGTTCCCATCGAGCGCGAAAGCGTGCTCAGGGGCTCGCCTACGCGATACATCACGTACGGGCTGACGTCCTTCGGCCGCGTCCTGCAGTGCATCGAGGCCATGCGCGCCGGTCGGTTCGACCCGCACATGCCGGGTGGCATCACGGACGCTTCGGAGGAGTCCATGGGGTGACGTGACCCACCGTTCCCGCCTGAGGTAAGCGCGCGCGTGGGACGGTCTCACGAGTTCCATCTGTGCACCTGCTCAGCGCCCGAGCGAGGGCCCGGAACGGCTCGGTGCCGGCGGCTGGTAGCTGGGCTGGTTCTGCTGCTGGACCCGGTCGGCGCGGGCTTGCTTCGCCTGCTGGATCTCGGCGCGGGCCTTCACCTCGGCCTGGTGGAGTTCCGGGTGCCGGTCCGCGAGCCGGGCCCGCAGGTTCTGTTCCGTACGGGCCTCGGTGGAGATTCGCTGGTACGTCGCCATGTTCTCCCTGGCCTTGGCCGCCTGCCCGTGGAGCCGGGAAAGGCGCTTCTGGTCTCCAGTGTCGATCTGCTGGGCGCGGGCGGGAAGGTGGACCTGGCGCATCTCGGTGAGCCGGGCTGCGAGGGTATCGACGTCCGGTGTCTGGTGAGGGGTGGCCTTGAGGACGGTGGCGTAGGGGCTGGCGCGGACGATCGTCCACGCTCGGTGTGCCGCCCTGGCAGCGTCCATCCGTGCGTCGGCTGCCTCCCGCCACCCGGCTGCGCGGTCCTTCTCGGCCTGCTTCTTGAGCTGGGTGTGCTCCTTGCGGGAGGTGCCGGCCAAGCGCAGCGCGATGCGGCTCTTGTCGTCGGACAGGGCCAGGTGGCGCAGGTGCTCGTCGGCGGCCGCGGCGACTTCGGCGGCTGCCTTCTCCCGGGCTTGTGCGGCGCGGGCGACGGCCAGGTGCTCGTCGGCCTTGTCCAGTAGCACGTAGGCCGGGGCGGTCTCCCGTACTCCGCGGCTCTCTCCGGTCTCCTGGTCGGTGGCGAGCTGTGCGGCCAGGGCGCGGGCGGCGGCTTCGGCTTCGGCGGCCGCGCGTTCCTCGATCTCGATGTCTCGCTCGGTCGCGACGAGCTGGGCGAGCAACCGCGCGCTGGCCCCGCCGTACGGGCGGGTGTTCCACGGCTGGACTCCGGCGGCCTCTCGTTCCGTCTGCATCTCGGCCAGGCGCTGCTTCTGATCCTTGGTCAGCCGGTACGCGCGCGGGGTGGCTTCTTCCTGCCGCAGGTCGCGCACGGTGGTTGAGACCGACCGTGCGACGGCGGCCCTCCGGTCCACCGGGTTGCGGACCGGAGCGGGCACCAGCTGGCTCGTGGCGGGCGCCGGCGGTTCGTGGAACAGGTCGCTCACCATGCTGTCCGGCCGGGACTGCCCCAGGAACCGGGCGTAGGCGTCGACGGCGCGCTCCAGGCGCTCCTTCTCGGTCCGGGCCGCACCGAGCCGGGCCTGGGTCTCCTCCGTCTCGATCACCGCGAGCGGCAGCCAGAGGTGGTTCTCCTTCTTCCCCCGGGTGAGTCCGGGGTACGCGGCGAAGGCGTTCGCACCGTGTCCGTACATCAGGCTGGTGTCGCACGTCATGCCCTGCGAGGCGGCGATCGTCATCGCGTACCCCAGCGACAGGGCACCGCCCGCGATCTGGTCCGGGGTCAGCCACGCGGACACGTAGGCGTCGTCCTGGCCGCGCTCGCGGGTGCGCCAGGTGACCTCGACCCGTCCGTCCTCCGCGATCTCGGACACGACGGCCCGGTACCCGTTGAGGAGGTCCGGCCCCTCACCGCGGCGGCTGCGGTAGTCGTTGGCGCGGACCCGTACGGCGTCGCCCTCGGCGAGGGTGAGCCGGTCTCCGCCGGGCAGGGCGTAGGTGCGCTCGGTGCCGAGTTCGCCGGCGGCGCGGCGGATCTGCTGCGCCCCGGCGTTCAGCGCGTCGACGTCGGCGTTGCGGGCGGCGAGGACCACCAGTTCGTCCAGGAGGTCGTGGGTGTCGGGCCAGCGGTCGCGGCGCAGCTCGTCCCAGACGGTGAGGATCTGGGAGCGGGCCTCGTCGGCGGACTCGGTGGGATGGACGCGGCCGCGCTCGGCGAGGAGACGGAGCGCCTGGTCGTGGTCGCCGGTGCGCCAGATCTCCAGGGCGTGCCGTTCGGCGGCGTCCTCCTGGCGGCGGTTCTCCGTGAGGGTGAGCCCGCCGACCAGTTCGTGGATGTCCTTGAACCATCCGCCGGCGGCGACGGCCTGGAGCTGGAGAGGGTCGCCGATGCCGATGAGCTTGGTGCCGGTGCGGGCCGCCTCGCGCACGAGGACCTCGGCCGCCCGGTCGTCCACCATCGTGGCCTCGTCCACGACCAGGACGTCCACGCCGGTGAGTCCGGTGCCGGTGCGGATCTGCTGGAGCCAAGAAGCCACCGTGCGCGCCGGGATGCCGGACGCCTGGGTGAGCTGCTGGGCGGCCACCGCGCTCAGGCACGCACCCGCGTACGTGGTGCCGGTCGCGTCCCACCCGATCCGGCACGCCTCCATCAACGTCGACTTGCCCGCCCCGGCGACACCGACGACGGTGTCGATGCCGTGCCCACCGGTCAGCAGCCGCGTCACCGCCGCCCGCTGCTCCTCCGACAGCTCGAAGCCGACCGCGACCTGGAAGACGTCGACGGCGGCCGCCGCCTGATCCGGGGCCAGGGCGGCGCGGCCCTCGCCGTGGCGGGTGAGCGCCTGGTCCCGTACGTACGCCTCGGCGTCGAGGATGTCCTGGGTGGTGTACCGGGCGGTCGACGTCATCACGGTGGAGCCGTAGTCCGGTGCCCGCACCGCGTACCCGGCCACGTCCAGGACGTCGTCGACGAGCTGGTCCAGGTGGCCGACGTCGTCGGCGTCGAGCCCGTACGGCAGCGCGTTGCCGACCGCGGCGAGCAGCTGCGCGCGGGAGAAGGTCTTGTTGCTCGCGGTGAGGCCGGTCTCCGGGTGGAACACCACGGCGGCGAGGTCGGACGGCGGGGGGATCCGCGGTCCGCCGGGGCCGTCGAGCGCGGGCCCAGCGCCCGGGTCGGGCGGCCCCGGGGCGGCGGCCGCGACCATCGCGTCGGCGTCGACCCCGGCCTCCTCGGCCCGCTGCCGCCAGCTCGCCCGCATCGCGCCGGCGTCGGCTCCGTGCTTGGCCCGCAGGCTCTCGGCCGCCGCACGGTCGCGCTCCTGGCGCCCGGCCTCGTCCCCCGCCATCTCCACGATCCGCCCGTGCCGCCGCGAGAACAGATCCCGCACCGCCTCCGGAATCCCCTCGACCTCCCACGCACCGGTCCGCTCGGCCTGCTCCCGCCGCACGCCGTACCGCGCGTGGGCCAGCGCCCGGATGCGGGCCTTGAAGAACGCGTCGGCGGCGGCCGCGTGCCGGTGGAGGTCCTTCCCCGAATTCGAGATCGACCGCCACTTCCCGTCTTCGCACAGACCCATGTTGGCGATGGTGATGTGGAGGTGAAGGTGCGGGTCGCCGGGCTGCCCGTCACCCATCGGCCGCGCCGACTGGTGCTCGACCGACCACGCGAGGAGACCGCCGGTCGCGAGCCGGACCGGCCGCCCGTCCTCCGAGCCGACCGCGTACCCGACCCACCGCTCGACCTCGCGGAGCGTCTCGACCTTGGCCCGGTGCACCAGGTCCCGGTACTCCTGGCCGTCGGCGTCGGGCAGCAGCCCGGCGAGGACGCTGTCGCTCTTGGGCATGTCCAGCATCAGGTCCCAGCCGCGCACCCGGTCGTCCGTGCGGAGGCCGGCGTGCTCGCGGGCCTCGGCCAGCTCCTGCTCCCCGTAGACGTCCGCGAGGTCGAGGCCGGCGGCGCGGGCGAGCTTGTGCAGGGTGCCCACCTGCATCCGGTGCCGGTCACCCTTGAAGTGCACCATCCGCTGCTGTTGCGCCAGCACCCGCTGTTGCTTGGGCTTGCCCTCCAGCAGATCCGCGGCCGCCACCCCGCGCTCCTCGGCGGCCGCCTCGACCGCCTCCACCAGGCGGGCCGTCGTCAGCTTCGCGAGCGGGTGCGCGCGGACCGAGGTCTGCGTACGGATCAGCCGGGCCCCGGTCTGCGGGTGGCACCCGGCCATCAGCCGCCGGGCCGCCTCCTTGCCCTCCTCATCGAGGACCGCGCCCTCGGTCAGCCCGACCGCCGCGAGACCGCTGCCCATCCACACGAGAGCGGCTTCGCCCTCCTCGCGCAGCCGGTACTCCAGCGCCCGGTCGGCCTGCTCCTGGACGACGTCCTCGGACACCACGACCGAGCACCCGGCCTGCTCCCGCAGCCGGTACTCGACCTGTTCGTCGTCGCGGATCGCCGTCACCCATGCCATGCCTGTGTCCCCGTGTCCCGCGCTGTGTCGTGCGCTGTGTCCCCGCTTGTGCGGTTGTGCTTTTCCCGGCTTGCCGGGGTTCCCCCATAGGGGAACCCCCTTCGTGCTTCCCCTGTTTTTGATCATGACCGAACCGGTCATGATGCGTGTCCCGAGTCGGGACAGAGGGGCTGTCCCGAGTCGGGACAGAGGGGCTGTCCCGACTCGGGACAGCGGGTGTCCGTGTCGGTGGGGGCCATCACCGTACGGCCGGATCGCCGGTCGACGAAATGACCGGTGCTTCAGGCAGCGAGGCGGGCGTAGGGGAAGGGGCGAACGTGAGGAACAGCCACAGCAGCGTGCCCACACCCGTTGCCGCGCCGATGGCACCCACCAGGTCGCCGCGTGCCGGCGGCCCACCATGAGAGGCGGACGTGTACTTGAACACCACCGCTCCCACCACGAGAACCACGACAAAAACCAATGCGGCCACGGGGTGGATCTGGACGATCACCGAGGTCTCCTCGAACCAGGGCCCGCTGGAGCGGGCGAGCTGAGCCGCGCCGGATTGGGCGGGCTTCGCCCCTTGGGAGGAGTCATTCGGTCCTAGACAGCAAAGAAGCCCGGCCTGATATCAGGTCGGACTCCGAGGTGGGTGTCCCGAAGCCCCTCAGAAGGGGCACGGATGCCAACATCTTCTGAGTTGAGTGGGTCATCGGACTTGCTTCAGGTGCTGACGCACACTGATACACCGTTGCGGGACAGTTCCGGATTCACACCGGATTCCCCCACTCGTCATCGAGCATACGCGCCGCAGACGACACTCAGGTACGAAGTCGACAGCGGCCAGAGAACGGACGGTCCCGACAACCCGCGGTTGTCGTCCGGCGACGCGGAGGCTCGCCGCACTTCCACGAGGCGTGGGCCCTCGCCGTGGGCGCTGGAGGCGGGCCGTACGCTCGTACGGAAGCGACCCCCGGCACTTTTCCTGCCGGGGGTCGCTTCGCGTCGGTGGTGCGGGGTCAGGGCCCGGCGATGAGCCAGAGGATCAGCACCGCGTCCAGCTTCTGGTCGTGGCGGTAGACGACGCTGATGCCGCGGCCGCCAGTCTGCTCGGGGAGCAGGTCGATGGCGTAGGACTCGGAGCGCGGGTCGGCGTCGGGGAGCCTGCGCGCGTGGTCGGGGGTGGGGTCCTCCTCCAGCGAGGCTCGTACCGACATGACGGCTGTCCGCTCGCTGACGCTGAGATCGTCCCTGATCTTCTCAGCGGCATCGCTGTAGAACGCGTGGGTCACCGGGCGTGCCTCTCCGCCATCTTTCCGCCCAGCTCGAAGGCCACGTCATGGGTGCTGCGCATCAGGGCGGCCATCGCCTGAGGGTCGCACCGAAGCAGGACACGGTGCCGGTACGCCTGGGTGATCTCGCGGACGCGGGTGAGGTCGTCCAGGTCCGCGTCCGCCAGCTCCCGCTCGAACTTCTCGGAATCGCCCGGGAATCCCCAGACGCGCAGTGCGGCGCGCAGCTCGGCAAGCGTGCGCATCGGCGGGACGACGTCGTGTTCGGGTTGTGCAGTCACGGCCTCTCCTTCGGTCACGGTGATATCGAGTCTCCTACGCGCTTGCGCCCGGGACAGCCTCTTCGAGCACGACGAAGACGAGGGCGTGATCGGCCCCGGGGTCCGTCTTCCAGCGAGCGCCGGATGACTCGGGCGCCTGGTGGTGGGTCAGAGGCTCCCGGCCGGACGAGATCTGATACCGCTCCCACCGGTCGGCTGCTGTCGCCGACGGTGCCGGCGCCGCCCATGGGGAGCTGGCGCCGCCGGGCCGAAGGCCCAAAAGGGCGGGCGAAGCTCCTTCGCCCGCACGAAGCGGTGGCGCGCGAGCTTGTGCAGCGGCTCGGCGATCTCGGCGGCCTGAGAGGACGTCATCGTGCCGCCCTCGCCGGGGTTGGTCAGCAGGAGTACGACCGGGCCGCGCTCGTCGCGCGACAGGCAGCCCTCGGCGTACCCGGCCAGGCTCGTCAACGACTTCAGCGGGTGCCGGTCCTCGCCGAAGAAGTCCGCGCCGTGGCTCGTCACGACGTGGGCCTCCGGGGTGTGAATGGCGTGAGTGCGGCTCATCTCGGTCTCCGTTCGGCGGCGGTCAGATCAGGGCGGTGAGGAGCGCGGCCAGCAGGACGCCCGACTTGGCGTCGGTCCGGCTGATCTCCGCGAGCACCGTGGCGGTGGCGGCGTCGAGGCGGGCGTCGATGTCCTTGGGCATGAGCGGGTCCTTCTGGGTCAGCGGACGTCGGTGCGGTTCTTGGCGAACAGGCCCTTCGTCGTGCTGGCGACTGTGGTGCTCTCCTGCCGGACCGGCCCGTTGTAGTGGTGGTGGTGCTCGGTGTGCGCGTCGGCCTTCGCGCGGCCGGCGGACCGGATCAGCGAGCCGACGGCAAGGACCAGGGCGACGGGCCCGGCCGCGCCGACGGCGAGGGTGATGGGGTCGACCTGCCCGAGCGTGTAGAGCACGAGCGAGGTGGCGCCGCCGACGGACAGCGCCGCGACGCTGCCGGAGAGCATCAGCGCGCTGGCGTCCGTGGCGCGCTGCGACATCGGCGGCCGTCCCTCCTGCGCGACCGGCGGCGTCAGCCCATACGTGGGCAGAGGGGTGTCGTCGCGGTACGAGGTCGGTGGCGTGTACGCCTCGGCGATGAGCTGGCGGGCGCGCTCGGCGGCCTCGGTGTCGGTGAGCGGGCGGTCGGCGGAGGCGCGGTCGATGTGGTCCACTTGGGGCTCCTTCTTCGTGACGGGGAAGGTGAAGGGCCCTGGAGGTGTGATCTCCAGGGCCCGGTTTGGTGCATGGCCGGCGCTAGTCGAGCGTCTCGGGGTCGAGCGACCAGAAGAGCGTCAGCGGCGGGTAGTGGTTGCGGTCGGGGAAGTCGCGCATCAGGCGGTCCACGGTCCTCTTGAGCGCGATCCGGTAGACCTGGCTGCGGGTGGTGCCGTCGTCGACGTGGATCACGTCGTGGGCGGTGGACCGACCGATCTCGGGGATTTCGATGGTCAGGACGTAGTGCCACGTGGTCATGGTGATGCCCTTCCGTACGCGGGCCCGCCGTCCGCGGTCTGCGGACGGCGGGCAGGGGTGGGGTGCTCCGGGCCTGCGGTGGGGGCGGGCGGGGCGGTCAGTCGTCCGCGGGGACGGGGATGATGAGCCCGGTGCTGTCGGGGCGCGCGACCTTGGCCTCCTTCCGGAGGGCGCTGAGGTTCGTGCGCAGGGTGCCGCGCCGGACCGTCCGGCCTCCGTCGCCGTCCAGGGCTTCCTGGAGCGCGGCCTCGGTCATCCCGTAGGGCGGCAGCAGCGCCATGATCCGCTGGGCGGTCGTCATCGTCGCCGGGGTCGGCTGGTCCGGCTCGGGGTCCGGCTCGTACTCGCGGGGGCCCCCTTCACCCCCGCCCTTGGCCGCCTTGCGTTCCTTGGCGGTCATGTACGCCTCCAGGTCGATCGGCTTGCCGGGGGGCGGCGCCTCGCCGTACAGGTCGAGGATCAGCGGGTCGTAGCCGGTGCACGGCTCGACGCTGCCCACGACGTACGTCCGGGCCATGCTGGTCGGGCGGCGGGACGTCAGGTGGTAAAGCATCCCCTGCGAGTTGGCATCGTCCTCGTCGTCGGGCGCCGTCTCGCCGTACCGCAAGATCCTGCGGACCTGGCCGACGATCTTCGGGATGGGCTGGAGCGCCTCGCCCTGGGGCAGGAGGCCGTCGGAGACGAGCTGCTGCATCATCGCCGACGACCAGCGCAGCAGGATGACCTCACCCTCCTTGAGCATGCCTCGGAGGGTGTCCGATCCGCCAAGCTCGTCGAGGTGTCCGGCCTGGGCGAGGATGATGATGCCGACGCCCACCGACCGGCCCGTCCGGCCCAACTCCTTGATGAGGCGGGCCGCCTCGTCGCGGAACGGTGCGTCCTTCTCCAGCAGCCGGTTCGCCTCGTCGACGATGCCGTAGACGAGCGGGTCGGGGTTGTCCTTGACGAACCCGGACCGGCCCATCGCCGCGTACGACCGCATGCGGCGCTTGGCCTCGTCGAACAGGCCGCGCAGCATGAGGATCGTCTCGTACTGGGTCGTGACCCGGGTGGCGACCTGTCCGACGGCCTCGGGGACCGACTGGCCCTCCTTGAGGTCGGCGAGGTGGACGACGATTCCGGAGCGCTTGCAGGCGACCAGGATCGCCTGCGCCAGCCGCGACTTGCCCGCACCCGTCGTCCCGAAGACCGCGCCGCGCTGGGCGTTGCCCGTCTTCGGGTCGAACAGCCGGAAGCGCAGCGGCGATCCGTCGAAGTAGGAGCCAAGCACGACGCGGCCCCGCGCGTCCATGACCAGGTCGTCGAGGCGGACCGGCCGCATGTTCATCAGCGGGTTGGAGGGGTAGATCCGCACGATCGCCTGGCGTCCGGCCCCCTGCTCGAAGATGACCCGGCTGTAGTCCTCGACCTTCAGCAGGTCGCACAGCGCGGCGTGGTCGTACCGCTTCACCCCGCCCGCCGGCGTTTTCAGCAGGTGCTCCACCACGGTCTCGGTCACGTCGTCAGCTCCTTCTGCATGGTGTAGGTGGTGGTCTCGATCAGCTCGACGCCGGGCATCGCGGTGGTGGCGATGGCTGCCCACACCGCCTGGTCCTCGTCGGTGGCGGCCTGCTCCGGCTCGGCGGGCTGCGGGCGCACGCCCAGGACCAGGAGCCGGACTCCGGCACCGCGGCCGGGCACGGGCCCGATCTCGATCCGGTCCTCCGGCAGGTCCAGGCGCGCGGACAGGTCGGAGGTGAAGTCCTTGCCGAGCGGCACGGCCTTCCCGCGCTTCGCCGACCCGATGACGAGCGCGAGGCACTCCTCGGTCACCTGCCGGTGCTCCAGGAGCACGGTGCCGGGCGCGATGCCGTCCTCGGCGGCGATGTTCTCGGCCCACCACTGGGCCTGCGGGGTGTCGTAGACGGGCGCCGGTGGCTCCTCCGTCTCTTCCAGGGCGACCTCGGCGGCTGCGTCGAGCGCGGCGAGCTCCTGGGCGACCGCCGCGTCGACGAGCTGGCGGGCGAGGCGGCCGGGGCGCATGTACCAGGTGGCCGCGGTCCACAGGGCCACGGCGCCCGTCTGCAGGATCAGGGACGTCCCGGTGTCGGGCGCCAGGCGCTCGGCGACCAGGAGGACGCACGCGCCCGTGTGCGGGGCGAGGTAGACGCCGATGGCCGTGTCCCGCGCGGAGCGGGGGGCCTTGAGGATTTTGATGTTGGTCGCCAGGCCGATCCCGGCGGTCGTCACCGCGGCGAGGACGCCAGGGACGGTGACGGCGTCGGCGGCCAGGCCCACGGTGAGGACCGCGGCCCCGGCGACCGTCGCGGTACGACCGGCGGTGGCACGGCTGGCCACCGCCCGCACGCGAGCGAGCATGAGGAATACCTCCGAAACGGGCGGGGCGGCCGGGCCCGTCGGGCTCCGGCCGCCCCGCAGGGGGTTGGTGGGTCAGCGGTTGCTGTAGTACTCCCGGGTCGCCATCTGGCCTGGCTTGGAGACGACTGCGTCGTGCACCGGCCCGTAGTCGGCCTCGTGCCCGGCCTTCGCGGCCTTGAAGTCGCCGGCCATCTCCTCGGCCTCGTTCGCCAGGGACTCGGCGTCGGCGAGTACGCCGCGCATCACGGCGGCGGCGTCGCGGTGCGCGTCGACGACCACGCCCTCGACCCACATCGCGGACGCGGTGTCGGCGAGGGTGTCGACCTGCCGGGCGCATCCCTCGACGTAGTTGTAGGCGCCGCGCACGGACTCGCTGAGCGCGAGCATCGCCATCGA
Source organism: Streptomyces halstedii (assembly GCA_000720535.1). Lineage (GTDB taxonomy): Bacteria > Actinomycetota > Actinomycetes > Streptomycetales > Streptomycetaceae > Streptomyces > Streptomyces halstedii. The sequence continues at coordinate 17,977 of JOAZ01000038.1, read as the reverse complement.
CGCCAGGCCCAGTTTCGCCGTGGCGACGGTGTAGGTGACGCCGTCGACGAAGATCTCGGCGACCTTGCTGCCCACTCGGGCGAGGTCCATTCCCATGGCTACTCCTGGTGGTACGAGGTGTCGGCGGGCGCGGTGTGGCCCATGTCCCGGACGACGTCGGCGACCGGCTTGTCGTGCTCGGCGGCGACGGCCCCCGCGTGGGCGATGGCCTCCGAGGCGCGGGGCAAGCCGCGGGCGACCGCGACGGCCTTGTCCTCCACGACCCCCGCCCGCTCAATCAGCCGGGTGCACCAGCCGACGAACACCCCCGGCACGCTCTTGGCGATCAGGGAGGCGCGCAGGCCCTCCAGGGCGGCCTGGAGGCGCTGGCACCGGTCGGCGACCAGGAGGGCGTGCTCGGCGCCCGCCATGATCTCCTCCGCCATGTCCTGGTCTGCGTCGATGACGTCGTACACGGTCAGGTCGGAGTCGGTGAACTGTGTGTCCCCCACCGACGACGGCGGCGGGGCGGGGTGTGCGAGCGGTCCTCCAGGCATCGGGATCGGCGCCTTCCTCTCGTTCTTCGGTGCGGGCGAGCTGGTGCTCGACGGTGTCGACGACGGCGGGGGAGCCGGGGCGGCCGGCGGCGCCTCCGACCTGGTGGTGGGGCCGGGCGGGAGACCCGGGGCCGGGTTGAAGACGTTGGCGAGATTGGCCCTGCGCCGGAGCTCCTCCTCGGCCTTGGCCCTCGCCCTGGCCTGGGCCTGGGCCTCCCGGTCGGGCCGGTCGATCGTGACGCTGTACTCCACGCGCATCCCGGGCGGCGGCCTCAGCCATTCCCCGTCCGCCTGCGGCTCCTGCCGGGGAGGCGGCTGCTGCTCGCGGTTGCGGCGGGACCTCGACCCTGGCCCGGACCCCGGCCCGCCGGTCTCCTGCCCCGGGGGCTCGGCCTCCGTCTCCGGACCGGGCGGCGGCTTCGGCGATGTGGCCTTCGGCGGGGCCGTCGAGGAACCCTTGGGCGCCCGCGGCTTCTTCTTCAAGTCCACCTTCGGCCCGGACTCGGCGTCCTCGGCCGGGGTGTCCTTTCGGTTCCGGCTCAGCACGGGCGGGTCGAGGGCGTCCCGCCGTGCCCGTAGCCGACGTTCCGTCTCCTCCGTGACCGCCTGTCCAACCGACTGCGCGAGCGCCGTACGGTCGCGCGCGGCCTTCTCCTCCTTGCGCTTGGCCTTGCGGTCGGCCCGCTCCTGCCGGCGCGCGTCACGGGCGGCGTCCTTCCGGGCCTCCTTGGCCTCCAAGCGGCCGTTGCGGATGCGGTCCTTCACCGCCTGCCGGTCGTCCTGCGACCCGTGATGACGTTTCCGGTCCTTGCCCCGGTCCTCCAGCTGGGCCGCCACGCGATCCGCGCGGCGCTGGTCCTTCGCCCGCTGCTTGTCCGCGGCCCGCTCCTGGCGGCCCCGGGCACGCTCCAGACTCGGGCTCGACGACGGCGGCGAAGGCGACTTCCCGGACTTCGGGCTCTTGCCCCCCGAGCCGCCTGCCCCGTCCGCACCCTTCGGGCCCTTGTCGCTGCCCTTGCCCTTGCCTCCGGGGCCGGGCTTCCCGCCCGCCCCGGTCGACCCGTGGCTGGCCGTCTCCCTGCCGCTCTTGCCGCCCTTGCTCTTGTCCGGGCCGGACTTCGGGCCCCGGCCGCTCCCACCGGAGCCGCCCTCCCCGAACGTCCCCGCCCCCTTGCCGCCCTTGCCGCCGCCGCCCTTGTTCTTGGTGGCGTCGCCGCCGAACTCGGTCGGCGACTGGATCCTGCTCTTCGCGCGGGCCTTCGCCGCGTCGTTGCCGATGGCCGCCAGGGCGGCCTCGTGCTCGGCACGGTCCTTGATCCGCTCCGCCTTGGCCTTCGCGGCAGCCAGACGGACCGGGGCCTGGTCCTGGAAGCGCTGACGGCGGTCCTCCGTCCACTGCGTCATGCCGCGCAGCGCGGCGACCGCGATGCCGATCGCGGCCACCATCACGCCCCCGAGCCCGGCCTGGGCGCCCCCGCCTTCGTTCTCGTCGTGGCCCTCCGAGCGCAGCGCGGCCGGGGAGTTCGACGTGCTGGGTGCCGGTGAGGGCGGGACCGGCGGCGGGGGCACCGCCGGGCCGGGGAGCGTCACCCTCGGCAGGACCAGGGTGGGTGGCCCGTCCGGCTCGTCGGTCACCACCGGCGCGGAGGGCGGCGCCGACGGCATCGGCGGCGGCGGGGGAGGCGGTGGAGGCGGCGGTGCGCCTCCACCGGTCGGCCGGAACGGGAGCACCTGGCCAGGAGTGCCATCGGTCTCGTCGCTCATGATTCCTTCCCAGAAAGGGTTGACAGGCTGTGACCGTCTCGCGTACGCGCGCGCGTGTCCGTGCGCCCGTGTGCCCGCGCCTCCGCATTACGCATGCGCGAGGCGGTCACAGTCCGGATTGACCGGTGGATTGATTGAGCGGGCGGTCACTGCTCGTAGCGGGCAACCCAGTTGGCGATGGTGCGGGACAAGTCGTTCCAGACCTCCTCGTCGCCGCCCTCCTCTCTCGTCGCGGCGACCGAGCGGGCCCGCTCCATCCACGACTCGGCCAGCCCGCGCGGGCCGCGCCCGGCGCGCTCCGCCTGGCGCTTCTCGAAGTGCGCCCGCCGGTTGGCCGCCTGACGCTCCGCCTTGGTCTGCGCGGCCATCAGGCACCCCGCCGCAGACCGTCGAAGACGTCGTCGAACTTGGCGTCCGTGGTCTTCGCGGGGGCGGTGCTGGTCGGCCCGGACTCGATCTCGGGGCGGTGGCCGGCCTTTTCCAGCTTCCGCCGGTGCTTCGCCTCCCGCTTCGCCTCCCGCTTCTCCGGCAGCTCCTCGTAGGAGCGCTGATAGCGCTGGTTGAAGCTGACCAAGTCGCCGACGGCGGACTCGACGTCGTCAGCGGCCTTGAACAGGGGCTTCGTCACGTGCCGGGCCCTCAACGCGGCCTGGCCCGGCAAGTCGCCCTCGATGGAGTCCATCTCCCGGACCAGCGCGGCCATCTCGCGGGCCAGGCGCCGCAGGTCGTCAACAATCGGCAGGAGCTGGGCCCTGCGCTGCTCCAGGTGGATCGCACGGGCCGCGGGGGACGTCAGGTGGTCGGGGGTCCACTTCTCGGTACTCATCAGGGGTTTCTCCTCTACCGTTGAGGCTGTGACCAGGGCGGTAAGCACGTCCTGGTCGCCGACTGCTTCCGGCAGTCGCGACGAAGGCCAGCCCGATTCCTGCGGGCTGGCCTTCATCGGTGGTGCCGGCGTGCTCTCACGCCTGCGTACGAGCGGGCACATCCGGGTCGAACTCGGGGTATCCGCCCTGAATGAGCGCGACCGCCTCGGTCCGGTGCTCGGACGCGGTACCCGTCGACTTCACGCCGATGGCGTCGGCGATCTCCTGGTTGGTGACCTCTCGGTCGCCCGCCGCCAGGAGCAGCCGGGCAACCATCCGAACCCGGCGCTGGCGCTGGCTCAGGTCCGTGATGTCTTCGGCCTCGACCGCACGGAGCCGGATACGGGCCGCCGCCTCGCGGGCTTCGGCCACTCGCTTCTCGGCTTCGGCCGCATCGGCTTCGGCTTCGGCGACCCGCTGCTTGGCTTCCATCGCCTTCGCCTTCTCGACCTCGGTCGTCGCCAGAGCCGTCGTCTCCTCCGCGAGGGCCTTGGCCTCTCGCGCCCTCTCTTCGGCTACTCGCCTGTCGGCTTCGGCCGCTTCGGCTTCGGCTTCGGCGACCCGCTGCTTGGCTTCGAGCGCCTTCGCCCGCTCCGTCTCGGTCGTCGCCAAGGAAGCCGTCTTCTTGGCTGCCTCTTCGGCTACTCGCCTGTCGGCTTCGAGCGCCTTCGCCTTCTCTTCGGCTACTCGCCTGTCGGCTTCGGCAGCTTTCGCTTCGGCTTCGGCGGCTCGCTGCGTGGCTTCGAGCGCCTTCGCCTTCTCGACCTCGGTCGTCGCCAAGGAAGCCGTCTTCCTCGCCGCTTCTTCGGCTGCCAGCCTCTCGGCTTCGAGCCCCTGGGCCTCGGCCTTCGCCTGAGCCTCTGCGACCGCCCCCCGGGCCTGAGCGCCCACAACGCCCTCTGTGGCCTCCAGATCGGCCGTCAGCGCCGCCATCTCCTTGCGGTGCGCCAGGCGCTCCTTCTCCGCCTCGTGCTCCGCACGCTCCTTCTCCGCCTGCAGTAGACGGTCCTGCTTGTCCTTCTCCTGTTGGCGCCGCAGCTCCTCGCGGGCCATCCGGTCCGGCAGGGCCAGCGCCTCATCCACGGTCAGCCCGTACGGCCGCAGCTTCTTCGGAAGCCTGGCCAGCGCCTCCTCGCTGCCCGCCTGCAGCTTCGCCTTGGCGAGCTCAGCCTTGTACTCGTTCCAGGCGTCGAAGATCGCCCGGTTCCGCTCGATGTCGACCACCACGCTGTAGGGCTTGTCCCAGCTCTTCATGACCTTGAAGATCCGCCAGGTGGTCTTGCACGCCAGCACCCAGCGGTGGGCGGGGATCGTGTCGTGGTCGGCAGGGAGCGCGGCCTGGTGGACGAGGATCTTGCGGCCTGCCTCCACTCCGATGACGAACAGGACCGGCATCAGGCCGTGGGACAGCGCCTTGTCGACGTGATCCTGGATCGCGCCGAACGCGGCGGCGTTGAAGTACACGCTGGCCACGGTCATCAGGTGCGCGAGGACCCGCAGCAGGGGCCACGAGGTACGGATCGTCGCCATGAACAGATCCAGGACCAGGCACGTGATGATCGCGACGTCCACACCGACCGCGAAGTACGGAGCGTCCTCCTCGGAGAACCCGAAGACCGTGTGTCCGGCCTTGCTGAGGTTCCCGAAGGAGAGGTAGAAGCCGATCGCTCCCATCACGCAGCCACCAATGACGGCCGCGATTCCGAGGGCGATCTTCACCTTCCGACTGACGTCCGGCGTGCCGGTCGGCAGCACCTCCGGGTGAGTACCCGAAGCGTCGGCCGGAGTAGCCGAAGCGAACGGGCGAGTACCCGAAGGCGTCTCGCGAGTCCCCGAAGCCGGGGTGGGGTTGAAGGGCGCCGGCACCGTACGGGGCGGCTCGATCGTGGTCGTCATCTCTCTCCATCCGAAGCGTGTAGGCCACCGGCCCCGGAGCAGCCGAAGCTCCTCGGGGCCGGTGGCCAATGATCGTTCGCCGTCTTACTCGACTCCCTTGAGGCGCAGCGCCTCGATGCGCCACGGGATCTCAGTGTCCGGCGCCGGGGCGGTGAAGGATGTGGTGAGCGGGGCCCACCCGTCCCGGGTGGCGCCCTCGGCCTCGGCCGCGATCTCCGCCGCGTCCCGGGTGGCGTACACGCCGTGCAGCCGCCCGTGGCGGAAGAGGACGTGGACCCGGTCGGCGCGGTCGTTATGCCGGCGGGCGGTCTTCAGCAGCATGCGGAGCACCACCCGGTCCTCGGCATCCAGCAGGTGTTTGGTGGTCAGGGCGGTGAGCTCGCCCTTGGTGTGGGCCAGGTCGTCCCGGGCGGCGGCGAGCTCCTTGCGGAGCGTCTCCTCCGAGTCCTGGGTGCGGAGCAGGGACTCGCCAAAGTCACAGGCGGCCTGCTTCTCCTCCTCCAACTGCGAGTGGAGGTTCGTGAGCTCGACAGCCAGCTCCTCGGCTCGCTCGTAAAGCTCAACGACCGTGGAGTCGTTCTCCCGCAAGGTGCGGGTTCGGACGATGCGGATCATGAGGTGCCCTTCCGAGATGTGTCGGGAGTGCCCCGGGCCGGATTCGATCCGGCACCCTCGTGGCGTGACCGGGGCTGTTGCGCTGATCAGAGATCGACGAGAGCTGCCATCAACACGGGCAGGTCTTCTGGTCACCGGGGACGTCAGCGCCGCAGATCCAGCACGTCCACCTGAGGGGAGCCCACCAGCGGAAGGTCCTCATGCCGCCCACCCCGTCGTGTACTCGTCGCTCTTGCCGGTGAGGAACAGCAGCGGCTCCTGGGTGGAAGAAGCCACCACGCGTCGCGGTTCCCTGGGGCCGGCGGCCGGGTGTCCGTCGAGGACCAGCTGGCCGACGAGCTGGCGGAACACGCTGTCGGTCTCGTCGCGCTCGTACCCGCGGCGGTTGTCGTCCTCGGTCATGTCGTCAGCGATCCCGGCACGGGGGGCGTCCAGGGTCGATGTCATCCTGTGCATGCGCATTGCCCTTCGAGAGAGGGTGAGCTGCGAAGACGAACCCCCGGGGTTGCACCCCCGGGGGTTCGTCGTGTTCGTCCCGCCACATGGGCGGCGGGCAGTACCCCGGACCGGACTCGAACCGGTCATATCCCTTCTCGGGGCCCGCGATCTTTGCCCTTGTCTCACCGCACGTGAAAGTCGCTGTCCGCCCCGGAAGGGACGGCATTGGAAAGGTGCTTGCTGCTCGTGCGGCAGGGCCTACGGCTTGTCGCTGTTGCCTGCGTTTTCTCTAAGCACGCTGTGGAGTTCTCAAGGCACGGCCGATTCCTTCAAGGCCGCCATCACGCGCTGCCTCTCCGGTCGGTGCACCAACAAGGTAGACCACTAGCGCCCCTAAGCGCTACTAGTAGCGCTACTGGCTTACGAGAGCTACTCTCGTAGGTGCACCGCTGCACATCCATGTGCGGCGCGAAAACAAGGAAGGGAGGCCACGAGATGCCCGAGAACACCGGATACGCGGAGATTGCTGCGCTCTATCGTCAGCAGATCCAAGACGGGACACTCAGGCCCGGCGACACCATGCCGTCGCTCCGTCAGGTCTGCGAGCGCTTCGGCGTCGCCCAGACGACCGCAAATCGCGCGTATCGGGCGCTGAAGATGGAGGGACTGACGCTCGCCAAGCCGGGTGTCGGAACGGTTGTTGCTGGTCCGATCAGCAACAACATCGCGTCCCGCGTCTCCCTGCACGCGACCACGGGCAAGGCTCTGGGCGGCGGTGAGACCTCTCAGATCCTGGAGATCGGCACAACCGGCGCGGACGAGCTGGTCGCCCCGCGGCTCGATGTCTCTCCGGGAACACCCGTCCACGTCCGGCGGCGTCTCGTGAGCAGGGGTGGTGTACCTGTACACCTCAGCAGCTCCTACTACCCCGCCTACGTCATCGCCGTGACCCCCGAGCTGACAGAGCCGGTGTCCACCGGAGGCTCCCGAGAGCTGGCTGCCGAACGTCTGGGCATCGGCCAGGACCACGTGTTGGAGAAGGTCACCTCTCGGTTCGCCCTGGAGTCGGAGAAGGCCATGCTCGGTCTGACGGCAGGGGACGTGATCGTCACCCAGATCGTCCGGACCGTGATCCTGGAGGACGGGCGGGTAGTCGAGGTGGCCGTCAAGGTGACCGGAGGGTCGACGATCCTCCGCTGGTCGACCTCCCTGCGAGCGTGAGGCGCGGCCATGAATGAGCACCTGCGGAAGGCCCTGGAACTGGTGGCGCTCGGCGTGCCTGTGCTACCGCTCCGTGAGGGGAAGGGGCCGTTCGGGAACTGTGCCGCATGTGCCAAGAACCAGTGCGGTGGGCGGCCGAATATGAAAGCCGCCGGCACCTGCGCGTGCCCGCGGCCGTGCCACGCCTGGGCCGCTGCCTCGACGTCCGCCGACATCGTGACGTCGGCGGCCTGGGCGGCGGCCTGGCGGAGGGCGGGGGCAGTCGCCTATCACCCGGGAGGCACCGGAGTGACCGTGGTCGACCTCGACAACACTGACGCAGTCGCCTGGGCCCGCGAGACGCTACCCGCTACTCGGACCGTGGCAACAACACGGGGCGAGCACTGGATCTACCTGGGCACCATGCAGTCCTCGAACGGTGTGCGGCCGGGCGTCGACATTAAGTCGCTGATGGCGTACGCGCGCTGGCTGGGCCCTGGTGTGGGCGAGATGATCCGGCTGCCCGAGACGGTAACCACCCTTCCCCGGTACGTGGTGCCGGCGGGAGCGGTGGCCTCGTCGCCTACGCCTCGGGCCACGTGGACTCGGGCGGTCGCATCCGGGTGCCGTCACACGGAGCGGTACGTCCGGACGGGCCTCGACAAGGGCGTCTCCATGGTCACCGGTCACCGTGAGCAAGGGGCTGCGAGCCAAGCATTCGGGGTGGCCCGGTTCCTCGGCTCGCTGCACCAGGAGTGCCCTGGTCCGTGCGGCCTGGAGACGCTCGGAGGGGAAATCATCGCGGCAGCCGCGAGCGTCGGTGTACCCGAGTCGTACGCGGCACGTGCTGTTGACCGAGGGTTCGCCGAAGCCGGTGTCCAGGTGCCCACGACACAAATGGCCTGAGCTGCATAAAAACGCTCAGCTAGGGTCAACCCACATCAGAAATGCGAGTGGCCCGGCAGGTGTCTCACCACCAAGCCGGGCCCACTCTGGAAGATTTCGAGCTAAGCCGAAGCCGTCTCCTCGTACCTTCCTAGCTAGTCACCACTGTACGACACGGTGACCAGGTGGAGGAGATGGCATCAGGCTCAGCTCCCGAGAACGGAGCAGACGTGAGCCACCCGTCCGATGACGGTCACTCGACCGACAGCGGCACCACATCCGAGCTGAGCGACGCGGAGCGAGGGCTCCGCCTCCTGGCCCTCCTCGACAGTCAGCCGCCTCCGGTGGTCGAGGCCCCCCCGGAGCCGGAGGACCTGGAGCCGGAGCCCGAACCTGACGAGATCCCGGCTCAGCGCGCGCCGGCGGCACCGCCGGAAGGCCGGCCGAAGCGGAAGAAGCGCCGGGGCACAGTGCAAGGAGCCCTTGCCGCCTCAGACGCATTCATCGTCGAACAGATCGTTAGCGACCGGCTTGAAGGGCGCTTCTGCTGGTCGCCCCACCTCGGGTGGATGCAGTGGAACGGGAAGGTCTGGGTCTCCGCCGACGACACCACCGTCCGAGAGGATGTGCGCCTCTACCTCGCCGAATGGGTCGTCGGCCAGCTCGCCCAACCCACCGCTGGCGTCGGCTCCGAGGATCTCGTACGTCTTCTCGGGAAAGGCCGGATCGCGGGGCTGACCGACCTCTCTCGGGGGATGCTCCTCGTCAATGGCGGCGAGTTCGACACGGATCCCGACATCATCACCGTGGAGAACGGCGTACTGGACCTCCGCACCAGCGCCTTGATTCCCCATGACCCGAAGCGGTACCTCACCCGGTACATTCCCACCCGCTTCGTCCGGGGTGCCCGCCACCCCGACCACGACATGGTCCTCTCTGCCCTCAGCCCCGAGGTCCACCCCTGGCTCCAGATTCGCCTCGGTCAGGGCATCACAGGGCACGTACCCGATGACGACGTGATGCTCCTCCTCCATGGCGACGGGCAGAACGGCAAGTCGAGTCTCGTGGACGCCACGTCTCTAGCCCTGGGCGGCCACACAGACACCGGTGCCATGACCTTCCTTGACGACAGTGTCCTGACCGGTGACCGTGACGCTAAAGAGGAACGCATGGCGCTCAAAGGTGCACGGCTTGCCTTCGCAGAGGAGCTTCCCGAGGGCCGACGGCTCAACGTGACCCAGCTCAAGAAGGCCGTGGGTACGTTGCTGATGAAGGCCCGGCATCTGTACCAGCGTGAGGTGCAGTGGGTGACGAGTCACACCCTGGTTATCACCACGAACTACAAGCCCAGCGTCAGCGAGACCGACCACGGCACCTGGCGGCGTCTCGCGCTTGTCCCGTTCCCGTACACCTTCGTGGGCGGTGAGCCGGAGAGCGACTACGAACGAAAGGGCGACAGCGGTCTCAAGCGTCGTCTTCAGGGGCGAGAGCAGCGCGAAGCCATGCTCGCCTGGCTGGCAGAGGGGGCACGCCTCTGGTACGAGGCAGACCGAACCATGCCGAAGCACCCGGCTGACGTTGTCGAGGCGACCCGGAAGTGGCGAGCTGAGTCCGACATCGTCATGCGCTACTGGGGTGAGCGCCTCGTGGCTGACTACGACTCACACGTCATGTCCAAGGAGCTGATGGAAGACCTCAACCAGTTCCTCGGTGAAATCGGGCAACAGAGCTGGAGCCAGAAAACGGCCGCAGACCGGTTCGGCTCCCACGAAGAGACCAAGAGCAGCAAGGTCAGCAAAGAGTTGATCAGGAGCCGTGCTGGCCTGTCCCGCCCTTCCGCCAGTGACATCGGGAGCGGCTGGGTCGCTGCCCGGCCGGAGCCTCCAGCTCGGTATCACGCATGGATGGGTGTCCGGTTCGCTACGGATGCTGACATGCCCTCCTGACCCGTTGTCCTCCACACTCGACCCCCGGCGGCCTTGCCCGTTCGGGGGTCGAGTGCTTCCTGGGGCAGGAAGGGACCAAGGGGTGGCACGGGTGGCACGGCACTCTGGAAACTTTGCTCCCCTATAGGTGAAGGAAAGTTTCCAAGCTGCCGTGCCACCCGTGCCAGCCCGGTCTGAGCTGGGAAAATGGCGTTCGTCGTTGAGACGTGCGGACGTCCGGCTGTGAAGAAGCCACCGCGCGCGGATAGGGCACCGCCTCGCGCGGCAGGGCGCCCGCGGGGCGGTGGTTTCTTCACCTCGGGAGACCCGCGCGGGATGGGGCTGCCTCAGCCTCGGGTGTGCTGGCTGGCTGACATGCTGGCGTGCTGGCACGTCTGCGGGCTGGTGTGTTGGCGGGCTGGTGTGTTGGCGGGCTGGTGTGTTGGCGGGGCAGCACGCGAGCGAGCCCGCGACGCTGGCAAGCTGACGTGCTACGGGGACCGACGATGATGGAGAGGGGCGAGGCGATGGCCAGGCGCACGGTCGTGCTCAACAACAGGGGTGGTGTCGGCAAAAGCGATCTCACGCTTCGGCTCGGCGCGGCCTTGGCGAAGCGGGGCCGGCGGGTGGGGCTCCTCGACTTTGACCCGCAGGGCAACCTGTCGCGCCGGGCGGGCTGGATCTACAACGAGTCGCAGCCGCAGGTGACCGTGAGCGAGGCGGTCCAGGCGGACCGGGTCGGCGCGCTGCGCCAGGTGTGGGTGCCGGTCCCCTGGAAGGTGGAGTACGCGAGCCGGATGAAGTTGGCCCCGGCCTGGCTGGAACTGGAGAACCGGTACGCCGAAGCCGGGCTCGCCGGCGCGCACCTCCGGCTGGCCAAGGCGATGCAGGGTGCCGACGACGATCTGGACGACGTCCTCATCGACTGCCCGCCGTCGCTGTTCCACCTGACTCAGATGGCGATGGCGGCCGGGGACGGGGTGCTTCTGGTCACCCGAGCGGAGATGGACTCCGTCCTCGGGGTCAAGCGCTGCCGGAACTTCATCATGGAGAAGCGGGCGGCGCTGCACGCCGACGAGCTGAGTATCGACGGTGTGGTCGTCAACGACTACGAGCAGGGCAAGCCGCGGCAGCGAGCCCAGTTGGCGAGCATTCGCAGGATGTTCGGCGATCTCGTGTGGGATCCGCTGATCGCCCGCCGTGAGGTCATCGCCAACGCGGCGAACGACTACGTTCCGCTGGAGCTGGCCGCCGGCTCTCAGCTCAGCCAAGCGGTCGGGGGCTTCGAGCTGCTCGCCGATACCTACCAGAAGAGGATCGTCGCCTGATGCCGCGCCACGAGTTCGAGACCCCGGACGATGTGCCCGAGCCGCCCCTGACCCCGAATACCGGCGGGGTCAACGTCGGCGTCGGCCTGCGACGCCAGGCCAGGACCGATCCGGGGTGGAAGTCGTTCTCCAGCTATCTGCCCGAGGACCTCCAGCGCCTCTTCCGCGCGGAATGCGCGATGTCCGGGATCGAGGTCCGTGCGGGGCTGGACCAGGCGGTGCGGGCCTGGCTGGACAGCAGGCAGGCCAGCAAGCCCACAGGCTGACACGCGGGCCTGCTGGCACGCTGGCACGCCAGCGGGCAGGCACACCGCGCTCACCAGCGCAAAGAGCCCCGCACCGGCCGGTGCGGGGCTCTCGCGTGCTTACGGGGTGGACTAGTCGGGGTCGGGGTCGGTACAGCCCGCGTCGAGCTGGACGTAGGTGTTGCCGCTCGTGTACCTGCGGGAAACGCTGGTGGCGATGAACTGTGTCCGCAGGACGTCGAGCACGATCGCGGTGGTGGCCTCGTCGGCGGTGATCCGGATGTCCGCGATGCCGGGCAGGGTGCTCCTGGGTTCCCGGGTGTCCCGGCGGGCCATCAGTAGGTGCTCCGGGTCAGCGGGGCGAGAATCCGTGCCAGCTCGTGCAGCCCGTCGCGGACGATCAGGTGGGCAGCGGCAGGTAGCCGGGCCGTGCGGCCGTCGCCGACCTCGACCTCCTGGTGCGCGTCCTCGTGGGTGAGCCGGACCGTGGCGGACCGGCCGCCCGCCAGCAGCAGCTCGGCCGACAACGACCCGACCACCGGCAGGCCCTCCTCCAGGTTGCTGTCGACCAGCCCGGTGGTGCGGGCCTCCAGCTCGGCGGCCGGCACCGCGGCGGCCATGTGTTCGTGGATGTGGAGCGAGGCCCGGCGCAGCCGCTCCACGACGCTCTCGCCTTCGGCGAGCTGGTCGTCGGCGTCGGCCTCGACCAGGCGGGCGAACGCGCACAGCGCGATGGCGAGCTGCCCGGCGGCCTCCCCCAGCGCCTCGGACTGGTCCCGTGGCCCGGTGGCTGCGGGCATCAGGACGTCCAGGGCGTGCCGGGCGAGCTGGTGTACGGCGGGCGGGTCCAGCGGCGCGGGCGGTGTGAGCTGGCCCGGCACGGCGGTGGTCTCGTACGTGGTCACGGGGTCATCCCTTCTGTGGGGGTGAGCAGAGCTGCGATCCAGTCAGGGAGCGGGGCCACGGGCACGTCCCGGGTGATCAGGTACGGCAGGCCGCCGACGATGGAGCCGGGGCCCACGAGGTACCCGCCGCGGCGACGGCCGGGCCCGCGAACGTCGATCCCGGGCCCGAGCCGGGTGCGCCCGCCGGAGAAGCTGCCGATGGTGCAGGTGGCCGGAACCCGGAAGTACAGGTGCAGGCCCTGGTGCGGGGTCATCACGGTGAACGTCTCCGGCCAGTCGGCCAGGCCCCGGATGTCGAGCTGGGTCCGCAGGGTCTCGATGCCGTTGACGGCCGGGCCGTCGGCCTGGTGCACATCGAGGTCGAGTGCGACCACCTGCGAGGCCCGGCAGCCGACGCCGACGTTCGCGCCGTCGGCGAGCAGCTGCACGAGCGCGGCCGGGTCGGTCGTCGCCGCCTCGTGCCAGCCGGGCTCCGGAACCCTGCCGCCGGCGGGCAGCGGGAACAGGGCCAGGCCCCGCCCCGCCGCCCGTACGGCTGCGTCGAAGTCGGTCGCGGTGCTCACGCGGCCTGGTCCTCGTCCTCGTAGCAGCAGCACTCGCCGTACGGGTCACCGCCGCCGCCGGCCCCGCACTCCTGGCAGCCGTACCCGTTGTCGTCCTCGTCGTAGTCGCCGGTCGCCGCCCGCATCTCCTCGTGCCGCCAACCGGTGCACTCGTACTCGCACCCGCAGCCCTTGGCGCACTCCGGGCAGATCATGCCCATGAGCCAGCCGCACGTCTCGCACAGGACCTGGTTGCGCGGGTCGTTCTTCTCCTGGGTCAGGTAGTCGACGGCTTCTCGGTACGTGTTGATGTCGATGTACTCGGAGAGGTACCGCTCCAGCGTCGCGCGCTCGTCGGCGTCGGGGTGGTCCAGGAGCGCGATGGCGCAGGCGTGCTTGATGTCCAGCGACTCTTTGAGGTCGGCCAGGGCGTTCTTCCGCGCGTGGTTCTTCGGCATCTCAAGCTCTCGTTTCCGCGGCTCGCGGTGTCCCAGACTCACCGGCCGCCAAGAGCGAGGCCAGCAGAGGTGATGCGTACGAAGGGGGGCGGCTCGGCGCGAAGCACCTTCGGTGTGCTCGTCTGGGTCTGGGCCAGACGAACCGGGCCGCGAGCCGGGCCCACGGTCACCGTGATGACCGCAGACCCGACTGTAGCGGGCGGGACCGACACTCAGGGCGTGATCCGGACACCGGTCACACGGTCGGAGTGGATTCGGTGGGCCTTGCGGCCGGCGGGCGACTGCGTGAGCGCGGCCGCGGTGTGCTCGACCATCGCCACGTGGACGCTGACCGGTGCGGTGACGCGTACCGAGTAGCCCTGGCCTCGGCGGATCGTCTGCCCGGCGGCGAGCGCCTGGCGGACCGGCTCGGTCTCGACCTCGACCAGGTGCTCGGCCACCAAGCCCGGCACGTCGACCGCCACGACGGGGTCGGCCTCCTGGACGCGCCCGCCGACCGAAGCCTCGCGGGGGGCGCTGGCTTCTTCCTCCCCGACGCCGTCCAGGTCCTCGGGCACCTCGCGAGCCCGGGTGTAGTCCAGAGCGCGCCGGATCGTCTTCGGGTCGACGCCGTACTCCCTGGCCAACGCCTTCACCGCAGCACCCGCGTGGAACGCCTCGGTGATGGCCTCGACCTGCTTCTCGCTGAACGCGGACGGGCGGCCGATCGTCTTGCCCGCAGCCCTGGCGGCGGCCACGCCCTCCTTGGTGTTCTCGCTGATCATGTCGCGCTGGAACTCCAGCACCGCGGCGAGCACGGAGACCATCATCTTGGTGCCCGGGTCGTCGGACGCAAGGTCGATGCCGGACAGCAGCCCCGACTCGACCCGCAGGTGCAGCCCGCGTCGGATCAGGACTGGCCGCAGCGCGATGATGTCCGCCACCGACCTGAACAGCCGTGCCGCGTCAGCGATTCGGATGGTGTCGCCGACGGCCGCCTCATCGAGAAGGCGTTTGAACCCGGCGCGGTACAGAGACAGGACGCGGCTGGAGGTGGCGGGGTCGTCGTACGTCGGGGCGCCGGCGGCGAGCAGCGCCGCCAGGGCGTGCCGCTGCCGGGCGTCGGTCTGCGAGTCCGTCGAGTGCCGCAGGTACAGGCGGTCAGTCACGGCGCACGCTCTCGTCGTCGCCCAGCCCGATCAAGGCGAGCATGGCGGCGTGCCGCTCGGGACTGAGCCCGAGGGGGCTGTCCAGCGCGCGCTCGACGTCGCCCTGGTGGAGGTGTTGCTGCCTGTCGGCCCACTGGCGCAACAGGGCCCGGGCGTCGTCCGGGGTGACGTCCAGCGCGGCGGCCACCTCGGTCCAGGTGGCGCCCAGCTCGATCGCCTCCCGGACCCGGCTGCCGCGCTCCTGCTCGACCTGGCGGTGGATGGACTCGCGCAGGGCGATGGCGGCGAGGGCGTCACCGGCGTCGCCGCGCTGGACGTCGTACGGGAAGTCGGCGGGGAGCGTGTTGTTCATCAGCCGGTCGTTGTGCTCGGTGAACTTCTCGACGTGCCAGGCGAGCGGGGTGACCGCAGGGACGTCGTCGGGGCGGCGGATCGTCAGGGACTTCCACCGGTCGTACTCGGGCGTGCTCACAGAGGACTCCTCAAGGGTGCGGGCTGGTCAGAGGGGCGTGACGATGTCGTGCGCGGCGGTGAAGCCCTCGGCGAGCAGGGCCTTGGGCGTGGCGGCGAGCGCGAGGGAGTGCTGCCAGGCGAGGACGTCGGCGGGCACCTGCCGGTTGGCCGGCCTCTCCCGGTTACGGGCCCGGCAGGTGTCGAGGTGCGGCAGGAAGCGCAGGGCGACGACCGGGCGGCCGTGGCGGCAGGCCCGCTCGACGAGCCCGGCCCGCACGGAGACCTCCACGTTCGTGGAGTCGAGGTAGAGGGTGGTCCCCTCGCTCAGGTGCTTCTCCAGCAGGATGTCCTGCTCGATGACGGCGGCCGGGGTGACGGACTGGTCGCCCGCGTCGCCCCCGATCCGCTCGCGCAGGGAGTCGAGGCAGACCACCGTGACGATCCCGGCCTCGGTGGCGAAGGTGCTCTTGCCCGAGGCGCCGGGGCCGACGGCGACCACGAGCGTGCCGGGCTCCAGGGAGCGCAGCACATCGGTGCCGGCCGCCGCGCGGTCGTCGGCGGCGATCCACCGGTCCGGGCCGCCCTCGCGGGTGTGCCGCCAGTCCTGCCGGGTGCCGATGATCTGCTCGGCCCAGTCCATCGCCGCCTCGACGTCGCGGTCGAAGTTCTCCGGGACGAAGGTCTCGTGGCAGTCCAGGAAGAGGCCGGCGCGGTTGAGCTGCCAGCCGAAGACGTCGCCGTCGAGGTGCGTCGGGGCGAGGACGTAGCGCGGTAAGGCCATGGGGTTCCCCTCGGTTCGGCCGGGCCGGGGTGGCGTCGGCGTCCGATGAACACCCTAGGGGGGCGAAAAGGGGGGGCGCAACTACGGAACGGATTCCAATGGATCGCAGCCCGTTCTAGGTCCGGTTTTCACCAGTTTGGGCGATTCATCGGATCGGATCGCTGCCGGGGGCTAAAACGACCGATTGAGCCTCCCTGCTTCAACGGACCGCGGTAAGGGTGATGCACGTCACACAAACAGTCTCGGGCGGCAAGTACCTGTACTTGGCGCAAGAGCGCCCTGCCGCCCTCCTGCCTCTCGGGCAGAGGCCTTGACCGTGAAGGACAACCGCAGTGAGCGAACCCAAGCGCTGGCGAAAAGGGCTCGACCAGGAGTTCCACACCCTGGGCGAGCCGTCGCCCTCGCTGTCACCAAAGGAGCGGAATCAGTGGGAGAAGGTCAGGGCTAACGAGAAGTCCTTGCGTCGGATCGCCCGGGCGTACGCGACGGCCGAACACGAGAACCCCGTCTTCGTGGCGGCCACAGCGGGCTTGCTCGCCAAGCTGGAGAACAGCGGCCCCGTCGAGGGCAACGTGCTCACTTACATGCACAAGATCCTCAGGAATGAGGCGGGAGCGCACCGTAAGAAGATCGCGGAGCAGCAACAGCGCGTGTATCCCGTCGGAGACGACATCCATCTCCTGGACACAGTGGACTCGGTGACCCCCGAGGACCTCGTGGCACTCAAGGAGATCAAAGAGTCCCTGAAGGAGAAGCTGCCGCTCCTGCGCAAGGAGTTCAGCGCGCAGCAGTACAAGATCTTCCTGCTCACGGAGGCGGAAGGCATGAACTCCTACGAGATCAGCGAGGCCCTGGGTGGCACGGTATCGCCGGGGGCGGTCCGCCAGTCGTTGCTGGCGGCCCGGCAGAAGCTGAAGCGTCCCGCGGTCCGAGCGCGTCTGGGGGTCTCGCCGCTGACGGAGTAGCAGTAACCGTTCCCTCGGGCGCACGGGACGTCTCGACAGCGTTCCGTGCACGCCGAGGGTGGGTTGCTCCACCCGCCTCGGAAGGGAGAAAACGACAGATGAAATTGGAAAAGACCAAGGAACGCCACAGGCCAAGCGTGCTTTTGTGGATTAGCTCGTACGCGATCTTGCTCTGGTCCGTGATCGTGCACTTGGTCGACCGAGTTCTGCTGCTCGTGACGCCGGCACCGCGAAGCACGCGGTCGGCTCATCGTTCGGTCATGACTTTGGCCGTGCTTGCCCCCGCGTCCCTGTTGGCATCTCGTGAGGGGGCGCCAAAATCACACAGGAATAACTAATCGCTCTCGTGGGCCGGGGTTCTCCTAACACAGGAGAGCTTCGGCCCACTGGTATTTCTACCGGCACACAGGGTGCGGGACTAGGCTCGGCGGAGCCCAGGGAGAAGGGGGCGCTCGTACAGCGGGCGCCCCCGATTGAGGGGCCACAGCCAGTGCAGGTCACGTTCGACTTCAGCACCTTCGTATGGATGATCATGGGAATCCTCGCCGGTGTCGGCGTCTACCACTGGTCACAGCCGACCCTGCCCACCACGCCGACGGCTCAGCCCGTCGGCATGACGAAGGGCGAGCGACTGGTCCTTGCGCTCACTGCGGCGGTCGCAGTGATCACCTTCGGCACCTACATCTCGCACGGTGTCGAGAAGGTCGAGGTGGACAAGCCCGTGTCGACGGTCTCGACCACGACGCCGTCGACGGTGTTGATTACGGCCTCGGAGTTGCTGAAGTAGACCGCACTCGATCGGTAACGAGGGCGGCCCCACCCGATGGTGGCCGCCTTCGACCGATTAAGCCCCCCGTAGTCCTATGGACTTGGGAGTAGCCAAGAGGAAGGCAGGTTGACCTCTGCAGGAGCAGGTGTGCCGACGACGGCCAGAAGCGCCTGAGGAGCCGGACCGGACGCGCCAGTGAAGTCCACGCGGCCGCCGGAGAACGACGCGTGGGAGAAGGACACGGTGCCGCCGGAGAAC
>JOAZ01000037.1 GCA_000720535.1 Streptomyces halstedii | reverse complement strand
CTGCTGGGGCAGCTCCGGGCCCGTGTCGTTGGCGACCGCGCAGGCCATGTCGATGTCGTCGGCCTGCAACGCCCGGATGTAGGCGAAGGTGTCAACGACGTCTCCCCGCTCCATCGGGGCGAGCGGCGCGGTGACGGTGTTCTCGGGCATGACGGCTCCTCACGTACGGGCCGCCCCGTTGATCGCGGCGGCCTCAAGAGGAGCCTCCGGCGGCGGCCCTGTGGACAGAGTCCGGGCACCGACGGTGAGCACTGCCTCGTGCCCACCGCTGAGCCGTTGATCGGTACTGGGGCACGTTGATTTTTTGTTGGCCAGCCCGGATTTCGACCGTATCGGGCACTACGAAAGGGCGGTCTCGAAGGGGAGGCCTCCGTGAAGTGTCGAGATTCGGCAGAACGGCGGAGATACCTGTGTTTCTCGCACCCTGCGGGTTGCCCTTGCCCAGGGAGGAGGACTCAACGCCGGAACTGCCTCAAGTGCTGGGCGGCTGCTGATTGGAAGGCGTCGTGTGCCAGGCGGGCTCGGTCTTCCGAGCGGTTGATGGCTGGACGATCGTCGTGTGCGTGGTTCTTGATCTCACTAGACGCGTCAACCAGAGCAGTCGCCAAGCGTAGGAGCGTTGCGTTGTCGGTCGCGAGGGTGAGCGCGGTCACGGCCTTGGTCACTGCGCACAGTGCCTCGAACCGGCCCGCCTTTAGCTCCAGACTTTCCGCCTCGCCCGTCTCGCGGACGACATGTTTCAGGTACTGGTGGCGGCGATAGTCGGTCGCGGCACCGAGCACGCTGGCTACTGCAGCAGCCAGCGCTTGCCGATCACGATCACGGCGGGCGGAGAGAGAGATGAGGTGCTGCATAGCGCCCGCCACAAGAGCACCGAGCAGGGTGCCCAGCACGGCGATGATCGCAGTTGCCACAAGATTCCCCTTCTGCTGTCCTCTTTCCGTATTAGCGGACGCGTTCTCCGCCCAAAGCCGGTGTTACCAAATTGATTTGAACGTACGAGATCAGGTCCTGTCGCGACGGAAGGAGGGCAGTGTCTCGATCCAGCGACTGAGGGCCAACTATCGGTCAACGCTCTGACCACATTGGAATCAACGAAGCACTGTGTCCTGACACGTTCGGTGGAGAGCTGGCCACGTGCCTCGCAAAGTCGCAGTGGCGGCTCACGCCTTCCCGCGCCCACGGGGTCCGCAACCACCGGCCCCGACCGGCTGCACCTGATCGCCGACGTGCACACCGACGACGCCTACCGGAAGCTCGCCGTCCGACCGCATCTGCGAACGGGCGACGGGGTCCGCCTGACGGTGATGACGGCCGCCGACCGTGACCGGTTGATGGAGCGGGCCGATCAGCTTGCCTCGCTCGGGTTTGTCTCTTCGGCTGAGCAGATCCTGCTGCGGGCGTACTACGCCTACGCGCTTCCCGAGGGCGGGGCCTACGACCTGATCGCCGAACTGCACACGAACCGCGGCTCGGAGACGGAGGCCGCCCGGTGGACGGAGGCCAAGCGCCACCTGCTCGCCCGCACTTCTTCTTCTCTCGCAGGAAGGAACCCCGAATGACCACGACAACACCCCCGGCGCCGCTGTCGCCGCTGGAGGAACCGGTCTACGCCCAGCGACCGCCGCAGCTGACGGTACTGGCTGACCTGGTGCAGGCACTGTCCGGCATCCCGGCGGTGACGCGGCTGCTCGTACGCGGCTCCCTGGCGACCGGGACGGCGGACCGGTTGTCCGACGTCGACCTGGTCGTCGCCGTGCGCGACGAGCGACTTCCGGCGCTGATGGGAAGTCTGGACGCGGTGATGTCCACCGAGTTCGGCACGCTGCTGCCCGGCTGGCGCGACACCATCGTCGGCGACCTGGGCGTCGCGGGCTTCGTCTACCTGCTGCCGCACGACGGGCACCTGCTTCAGCTCGATCTCTACCTCTGCCCGGACAGCGCTGTGGACGCGCTGCGCCGCCGGATCGGCCCCGGCCTGCTCTGGCAGGAGACCCGACCGGACACCGGCCCGCACCCGCACCCGCACCCGCACCCGCACCCGGACGCGGACGCGGACGCCCAAGGGGAGACTGCGGCGGAGCTGGCCCGTACGGCAGTCGCGCCGGCCAACTGCCCGACACTGCTGGTGCAGGCGATGGTTCTGCACGCGATGCTCCGTCAAACGCGTCCTGCGCGGGCAGGAGTACATCGCCTACGGGCTCCTGCACCAGCTGCACGAAACGTGCAGGGACGTGATCCGCACCGCCCTGGTGCCGCACTCCCGTCACCACGGCTGGTACCACCTGCCCGACGAAGTGGGCCGTACGACGATCGGCCGCGAATGCCTGGCGGGACTGACCGACGCTTTGAGCGGCCCGCCGGTCCCCACCGTCGCCCAGGCGGACCAGGCGCTGGAGCGGATCGTGCGCCTGACCGGGTGGATCGCCCCGCACGCGGTCGCCGCCCTGTCGGACGAGATCACCGCCTGCCGCTTCTACCAGAGCCAGGAGGCACAGGCATGACCCATCCCGCGCGCACCGCGGCGCTGTTCGCCGGCGTCGTCGCCCGCCCCGGCGAGCAGCACCTCGCCCTGGCCGCCGGGGACGCCCTGGGCGCGGCCGGGTACGGGCTGCGGCACGGCGGCTACAACGGCCTGATGGAAGCCGCCGCCCAGGGCGCAGCCCGCCACGGAGTACCGGTCACCGCGATCACCCTGGCCGACCAGGAGTGGGGGCCGTTCAACCCGTACGTCACCGACGCCGTGCACGCGCCGACGATGGGCGAGCGCCTGCACGCCTACCTCGACGACGTCGGCCTGGTCGTGGTCATGGGCGGCGGGGTCGGCACCCTGCACGAGGTGACCGCCGCCCTGTACTACGCGACGACGATCCGCCCCGTCCCGGTCCGGCTGCTGGGCCCCGCCGCCATCCGACTCGGCACCTTCCTCCGCGCGGAGCGGTGGCTGGTGGAAGGTCCGACCCGGCCGCTGGGTTTTCCTCGCCGACCTCCCCGACGCAGCGGAGTACGAGAAGGTTCGACAGGCCATCATCAAGAAGGCCACCGCGATCCGGGACAAGGCACTGCACGCCCCCAAGGGCTGACGCTCCACCCACGGCATCACTTACATCAGCGGCCCGCCATCCGCTCGGTGGCGGGCCGCTGATGTGTGGTCTCCGCCTGGAGCGAGGTGCTTCAACGCAGCGCCCCTTGTTCTATTTGACTCGAACGCTCGCGTGCGAATTCGCACGCCGCGCCATTCGGATCAGGGTCCGGTTGTCCGCTGCCATCCAAGCGAGGCGTTTGACAGTGAACCCAGTCGTTTCGGCTTCCTTGCCGGCGAACCCAGTCGTACGAGGTGACGCTCGGGGTGCTGGGTTGCCCTACCGGTCGGGGTGGATCTTGCGCTCCGTGTCCAGTCTGGGCGTGCTGCGCGGATGCTCGTGCGGGCCAGGCGGAATGCCGCGGGCGTGAAATCGCCCGCGGCAGGTCGGGGCTCCGCGTGGCGGGGTCAGAACTGGTTCTCGCCGCCGTTGACGTGCAGGGTGGTGCCGATCATGAAGCTGCTGTCCGCGGAGGCGAGGAAGGCCACGGCGGCGGCGATCTCCTCCGGGCGCCCCCTGCGGCCGATCGGCACTCCCGCCGCGAGTTCCGCCTTGACGGCGGTCGCGTTCTCCTCGCCGATGGCGATGTCGACTCCGGGGGTGTCGATCGCGCCCGGCGCGACCGTGTTGACCCGGATGCCCCTGCCTTTCAGCTCGTTGGCCCAGGTCCGCGCGAGGGACCGGATCGCGGCCTTCGACGCCGCATACAGGCCGAAGGTCTCCCTGCCGTCGTCGGCACGGATGGAGTCGTTAAAGATCACCGAGGCGCCGTTGTTGAGCAGCGGCAATGCCTTCTGCACGGTGAGCAGTGTGCCCCGGACGTTGACGCCGAAGATCTGGTCGAACTGTTCCTGGGTGGCCTGCTCCAGCGGTGCGAGTGCGGCCATACCCGCGTTGGCGAAGAGCACGTCCAGACCCCGGCCTCGGTCACGGATTGCGTCGTGCAGCCGGTCCAGGTCGGCCGGCTCCGATATGTCGCCCGGCACCGCGGTGACCGCGGAACCGATCGACTCGACGGCCCTGTCGAGCGCGTCCTTGCGCCGACCGGTGATGAACACATGGGCACCCTCGGACGCCAGCCGCGCGGCGGTGGCCAGGCCGATTCCTGTGCTGCCGCCGGTGACGACGGCGGTCTTGCCTTGCAGATGTCCCATTGCTTGAACTCCCGAAACTTAGATACCGATCGGTGCAGAAAGAAAACGTAGCACTTCTGCACCGATCGGTATCGAGGCGGTAGGATGAGCCCGTGGAGATCACCCGGAGAGCGCCGATCGGCCGGCCGAGAGGCTTCGACGCAGACGAGGCCCTGGAGCGGGCGATGATGGTCTTCTGGCAGCAGGGCTACGAAGGCGCCAGCCTGACCGACCTGACCAGCGCCATGGGCATCACCCGCAAGAGCATGTACGCGGCCTTCGGCAACAAGGAGACGCTGTTCCGTAAGGCCCTGGAGCGCTACACCGAAGGCCCCGCCGCCTATGCGGCCCGCGCGCTGGAGAAGCCGCGCGCCCGGGAGGTGGCCACGGCGTTCCTCGCCGGCTCGGTCAGCACGACCACCCGCCCCGGCTGCCCCGCCGGATGCCTGGGCGTGCAGGGCTCGCTGGCCGCCGGCGACTCCGGACGGGCGGCCCAGGATGCCCTGATCGCCTGGCGCGACGACGGCCGTGCTCTCCTCCGCCACCGGTTCCAACAGGCCGTCGACGAGGGTGATCTGCCCTCGGGCGCGGACCCGGAACTGCTCGCCCGCTACATCATGACCGTGGCGAACGGCATCGCCGTCCAGGCCGTCGGCGGCGCCAGCCGCTCCGAACTCCAGCAGGTGGCCGACGCGGCGTTGCGAAACTGGCCACCCGTCTGACAGCAGACGCCCGCAGGAGCGTGTCGCGACCTGGGAAGCGAGGAACCGCACCCAAATTGACATCGCCAGCCATAAAGGCCCACCAGCTTGGACAATGAAGTTAGTCGCCGCAGGTCACAGGAGCGTTGTCGACTGACTTCGCTGTCCACGGACACCGGTGAGGATGTCGTGGGTGCCGATGCGTCGCCAGATCACGTGCGGTGTGCCGGGGCGGAGCGCCGGACCGTACTGCCCGGTGGCGCGTTCTGCGGGCCCGGTGCCCATGGACCAGGTGAGCTCGTAGACCCCGGTCGTCCGTTGGACACGCTTGACGCGAAGGCCGGCGCGGAAGCGTCCTCCGGCGCGCAGGTCCTCGACGAAGGCCGCCACGGTCTGGCGGAACTTGCGGCGTTGTTCCGGGGTGAGGCGGTCCAGGTCGGCAGCGAAGCGCGGCAGGGTCTCGTACGTGGGCACGGCGAACTCCTCCGGGAAGCACGAAGCCCCCGACTGGTGGCCGGGGGCAGTGGTGGCTGTTCGTGTTGCAGGGCGTCGGTGACGTGGCGCGGTCGGCAGTGGTGGGTTGTCGGGGATGTGAGGCACTGGTGTGCGCTCGATGACGCTGGAGTCAGTTGCCGTCCGTTTTCGTGGCGGGTGGTGCTCGTGTGGTCGGCGCGCAGTAATCGCACGGCCGGGGTCAGCTCTCGTAGCGGGCGCGCATCAGGTCGGCCCACTCCTGCGCACGGGCCATGTCGCCAGCGCAGCTGGTGCAGTGGGGCACCAAGTCGATCCGGGTCGGGTACGGCACGTTCGAGTGGACGATGGTGGCCGTGCGCAGCGTGAGGGGTCGGCAGCACAGCGGGCAGAGGTCTCCGTGGAGCAGTTCGTTGGTCATGCGGCGGACTGTGCACACGTCGGCGGCTTACCGTCTCAGGCTGGTGTGACGGCCCGCCTGGCGGGCGCCACGGTAAAGATCTGGTGATGGTCTCCCGACCGGCGGGACAGGCCCCGGATCGGCCTTTTGCCCAGGTCACGGCCGGTGTTTCATGACCCGGTGATCAGCAAATCGGAGGTCCGTCCCGGTGACGGATGGCGGTACTACTTCCGCGGCGTGATGGTCGGCGACGGCCACCGCCCCGCGGGTAGGCCGCTGCGCGCCGCCCAGACGAGGCCGGTGTCCCGCCCGGGATCTGGAGGGGCGAGGGCCTGGCCGCGGTCGGCCTCACGGCCGGGGACGTGGTGACCGAGCGGCAGGCCGAGCTGCTCCTGGGGGAGGGTCGGCACCCGGACGCCGACCGGAGGATGACAAACGGCGCCTGGTGCTGGAGTCGTGCCAGGACACCGCCGTGGACAAGATGCTGAAGTGGCTGGAGGAATCGGTCGCGCAGATCCGCTGGGGGAGCGGCGGTAAGCACCGCGCCCCGGTGAAGGACGGGCTGATCGTCGCGGTGTTCCGGCACCACGAGTCCAGGGCCGCCGAATCGAAACCGCTGCTCCACGATCACGCCGTGGTGTCGATCCGGGCCCGGCGCCCGGACGGGTCAGGGACGTGGGGCAACGTGTCGGCGGACTCGCTGCTTGCCCACATCGTCGTGGCCGACACCCTCTACCTCCTCTACTTCATGGAGGAGGTGTCCGCCCGGCTCGGGTGGGCGTGGGAGCCACGCGAGGTGACGCCCGGCCGCCGTCCCGTCATGGAGATCGCCGGCATCGACCGGCGGCTCATCGGCTGGCAGTCGACGCGCCGTCAGCAGATCGAGGAAGCGCTGTTCGTCTTCACCGCCGAGTACATGGAAGAGCACGGGCACGAGCCGGGGGAGCGGGCCGCCTACGGTCTGGCCTGCCGGGCCGCCGACCGGACGCGCCCGCCCAAGCGCACCGAGCCGCGGTCACTGTCCGAACTCCGGGAGCGGTGGCGGGAGTCGGCCATCGCCGCGGTCGGCGCCGACGTCGTAAACCGGCTCGCGCAGCGGGCGCGGGCGGCGGCCGCGGCTGTATGGGCGCGGGTGCGGCCGGTGGTCGACATCGTCCTGGCGGCCGTCGACGTCGTCGCCGTGGTGTACGTGATGCGCGGCGCGTTCAAACGCCACCATCTGCTCGCCGAGGCCCGCCGCCACCTCTCCTACGTTCTGCGCGGTCGCCCGCACGAGCCCGGCCTGGATGAACGGATCGTGCAGACGGTTCTCGACGACTTCACCCGGCCCGTCGGCCGGGGTCTGGCGGTGACCGCCGATCTGCGCGCCCTGTACCCGCGCGATACCGACGACCAGGCCGTGCTGCGCCCGCTGACCCGTAACCGGATGCTGCCCCTCTACGCGCGGGCCCGCCGGGCCGCCGGCGCGCTCTCCGCCCGGGTTCACACGGTGCGCCGCTCGGAGCGCCTGGGCTCCCGTGCTCGTCCGCACACCGTCGCTGTGCCCGGCGCCTCGAGGTCCGGCCCGCGGCTGTCGCGTACGGACCGGAAGGCCGGCCGCGACCAGGAGCAGCAGCAGGAGACCGATGTTGCCGCGCTGGAGCAGACCCGCTCCACGATCGAGGCCGTCGCCCTGATGGCCGTCAGCCTCCAGGACGGTGTCCGGGAGCGCGACGTCGCCCGCCGCCTCCGGCAGCGGCCCGCCCCGGCGACGCCCGCGCCGTCACACACTTCGCCGCCCGGCGTGCAGTCGGCGTCGGGGCGGACACCCTCTGGGGGACTCGCATGACCACACCGGAGAATCCTCAGCTCCCGGGACTGGAGGAGGTCCTCGCCCGAGCCGTCGCAGCCAGTGGGGAGATAGCCGCCGCGCTCGATGAAGCCTCGGGGTGGCAGCCGATCTGGAAGCGGCCCCGGACACCGAAGCCGAAGGCGGCCAAGAAGAAGGAACTGGAGGACCAGCGGGAGCGGCTCCAGGACGCCGGGAAGCGCCGCCTGGCAGCCGGGGAGTCGCGCCGCCCTCGCTCTAGGCAGAGCCGGATCGGCAACGCTGCCGCGCGCCGCGATGCCCGCGCCCTGTCCCGGTTGCGGCACTCCAACGTCTGGCTGCGGTGACGATGCCCGGCATCGCCCACCGAGTGGACTCCACTCTGGTGCGCCGGACGACGGTGGACTCCACCGTGGTGCGCATCGTGATGGTGCGCCACCGCGCGCGGCACCGCACCACCCGGCGATGTTCGGCGCTCTCGCGCGCGTCGGGGCGCCGCACCTGATGCTCCGCACCGCACCAGTTCGCGCGCGGCCGGCGCCCCGTGGCCCGGGTGCGGTCGGGCGCGCGACCCCCTTGTCGGGTTCCGCCGCACCCCCTTGTCGAGTTCTGCTACCGCGACGTTTCCCCTGGACAGAGCCGGTTTCGGCCCGCGATCAGGTCGCGGTCAAGGGGGTGAGTGATATGGGAGCCCGCCCGGTCGCGGCGCGCGCCCGGTGCGGTGCGGCGA
This sequence comes from Streptomyces halstedii, assembly GCA_000720535.1. Lineage (GTDB taxonomy): Bacteria > Actinomycetota > Actinomycetes > Streptomycetales > Streptomycetaceae > Streptomyces > Streptomyces halstedii. The sequence goes on along the minus strand of JOAZ01000037.1, from coordinate 29,760 downwards.
CGCGGCTGCGATTGGTGGGCGAGCACGATGGACCACGATGGACCTGGGCTTATCCAGATCCACGTCATCGACCCCTGCGAACAGATGCTCTGTGCCGACAAGACGGATGAACGCGACGACGGCTACGCGGCGCTACGCGGACTTGCCACCCGGCTCGGATCCCACAGCGGCTTTGCGTCTCGCTGGACACTGCACATCGACGATGGTGTGTAGCGTGAACGCCCATGCGGGAAGAGCAAGAACACGGACGCGACGACATCCGGGCCGCTCAGCAGCTGCCGCACCGCTGCGAGTGGTAGCCGGGTGAGAAGGCACTCGGACGAAAACCGTGCGCAGGGTCGCTCTCCTCTTTCCTGCACTCGTAGTCGTGGCGATGATTTACAGCAGCGGAAGCTGCGACGACCTTCCCGAACACGCGAGGCCGGATGGTTACCTGGCTCCACTTACCGCCACGCCCACCGAGTGGGTCACGATCCTCGGAAAGCCCGTCCAGGACCGCTTCGACTGGGGAATCAGCAGCTACCTGGTCCCTCCTGCGGCACGGGAACATGCCCTGCAGGAGTACACCTGGAGCCAGGCAGCGATCGGCGCCGCGGGGATCAGCACCTTCTACCCGGAGCAACGCACGGTCTTCGAAGAGGGACTGCGAGGCGAAGAGGAGCACGCAGAGTTCTTCGTACAGCTTCGCTCTCACCACGGGCTCGCCGAACCGACCCTGGAGTTCACCCCCTCGTTCCTGTGGTACTTCGACGCCATCCCCAGGAACGATGGCTCCTGGTACTACCTCGACGATGCTGGCCGTGATCACGAACTGGTGCGCACTCGACGCACCGACACCGAGCTACGCGTCGACATCGCGGCCCTGTCCCCGCGCCGCTACCTCGCCGCGCGCAGCCGCCTGCTGGTGATCCAGCATGACCGCATCACCAGGTTCGATCACGTACCGGACCCGATGATCGACGCAAGTGACCGCTCCGGCCTGCGGCACTTCGCCTTCCACAGCGGAGGCATCCACTCAGTGGACCGCCCGGGCTTCGTACGGCTGGTCGGAAAGCAGATTGTTCTGCCCGTCGACGCAGAACCCGCTGACCTGGCCCGCCCTCACACCTCCGAACGCCGATTCCAGGAATTCACGGTCGCCATCGACCCCAACACCGGGGAGCGCATCACCTCCACGTGCGAGCCCGACAAGCTGAGCAACTACTTCACCGACCGCGGCACCCCGCACTACTTGACCCGGGTCTACTTCCGGCGCGAGGTCCTCAATCGGTACACGTCTCAGCCGTCCCGCTACCGCATCGAGAACGGCCGCCTGAGCTGCCTGGAACTGTGGGGCATCTCCATCGGCACCAACCCCGACGGCCTCATCGAGGTCTACCTCGGAGATCTCGGACGCGACCTGCCAGCCGAAGAACGCGATCACTGGCTCAGCTTCAACGTCCCGCCCAGCGGAAAACGCGACGAGGGTCGCTTCGACCGCGACATCCTCGGACGATGGACCGACGGACCGCCCGACCCGCTACGCGGGCTGTTCGCCGCACGAGAGCACTTCAGCACTGCCCTGGGAACGCTTCTGGGACAAGTGGCCTACAAGCCATGGCACCCCGCCGACCAAATCGCCTTTGAGGGCCTGCACATGCCCACCAGCAGCGAGCAGCACGAAGCCGACACCCTCATACTGCTGCTCGCCAAAGGGGTCATCGACTACCTGAACGTCAAGGCCCTCCGGCGCCTTCCCAGCGTGACCGACGTCAAAGCGCAAAGTATCAACTGCCTCGAAACGTGGGTCTCTTCCAGCGGAGGTGACAGCGACAGGCTGATCCGCCCGTTGCGCATCCTGCAAGGCCTCCGTTCCACCGGACCGGCTCATCTTCGCGGAAAGGACTGGCACGCCACTCTCACGCGCGCCGGCCTGGAGGCGTTGAGGCCCGATGAGCAGTTCGTGCAGGTACTCACGCTGACCGGTGACGCCCTGAGCGCGCTTGCCCAGCATGCCGAGGCACAGCACCAGGCCAGCCAGTAGACAGACTGCGGTGCCCGTAAATCCTGACCCTTCTGCTGGGCTGCGTGTATGACTGGCGTGAAAAGCCAAAGGGGAGGGCAGCCGGTGGGTAAGGCGTCGTCGGGGAAGCGTGCGGCCAAGACAGGCGGCACCCGGGATCACACAGTGCCGCAGATGTACCTGAAGCACTTTGCTCAGCACATGGGACGCCGCACGTACAAGCTGAAGGTGCGACGGCTTGACAAGATCAACGAACCGTTTCCCGTGACGCCTACCGGCATCGCTGCCGAGACCGGTTACTACTGGGGGATCAGTGCCGAGGGAGTCCCTCACCATGCTGCTGAGGATCTGTTCACCGCCCTTGAGGGACGTGCCGACCCAGTATTGAAGGTGCTGTTGCACGACCCGGAATGGGCGCTCACGCCGGACTGGCCGTTGGACCCTAATCAGCGCTCTGTCCTCGCCTGGTGGATGGCTGCCCAGATCCTGCGCACCACCCGCCAGAGGAAGCGGCTTATCCATCAGCGGGGCGAAGCACCGGACATCACCGGTCTTCCGCAGGAGGTGCGCACGCTCGCGCAGAACAACCCCCACCTGCTTTACATCGTCGAGAACATCGCCACCTTGGCACTCGCCCTGGAAGCACGTCCATGGGCGCTCGGCTTCAGCGACATGTGCCTGCTGACCAGCGATACCCCGATCGCCGTATGGAACCGCCCCGACGACGAAGACCAGCTGCGCGCCGTCACACTGAGCGACGTCACGCTCCCGCTGGACCCTCACCGCTTCCTGTTCCTGCCTGGCCCCGCTACCCGAGCCGCCGACCCGCGCAAGTGGGTGGACCACTTGATGCACGCGGAGGGCGCCATCGGCTTCGCGCTCGTGGAGGTGGCCTACGACGTGGCCGACCAGTTCGTGATTCACCACCCGCAGCACGACCCCTGGAAGTATTGGAAGCCGAGCAGCCCTGGCCAGCCCAAGTCCATGGGACGGGCAGACGCACTCTGTTCCTCAGTACGTCTTGGAGTACCCCGTCTTTCCGCCCGGCCAGAACATCGAACGTCGCTGGACCGTGGAGCACCCACCGGCTCTCTCCGCAGCCGTGTCACCCCTTCTGACCGGGGGAAGGCTGGCAGAGCGGGAGATGAGCCGCGGAGCTGGGAGCAGGCGTTAAACCGTTCCGGCTTCGTCCGAGGCCCTGGTTAGGCTCACCACGTGCCTGACAGAAGACCGCCTGGAACTCTGGGAATTGACCTGCGTAGCGCAGGCCGCCGTGCGGCAGGCGGTCCTCGATCACCGGCCCTGTGACGTGGGTTTGAGCGGGCAGTTGTGGACGCGGCGCCTGGTGGGCGAGCTGATCGCGAAGCTGTACCGGGTGCGGCTGACCGAACCGGGGTGGGCAAGTACCTCAGGCGGTGGGGCCTGTCCTTCCAGCGCCCGGACAAGCGGGCTGTCGAGCAGGGCCCGGAGGCCGTCCGGCGCTGGCACCAGGAGACCTGGCCGGAGATGAAGCGGCGGGAGAGCAAAGATCTCCCGCCCGGCAGATTTGCGGCTGGCCTCGCCGTACGACACGGACGCGCGCTACGGCCTCAAGCAGGGCTCTTGGTGGACCGGATACAAGGTCCACATCAGTGAGTCCTGCGACGAAACTGATGACCACAACGCGCCCGCCGGCCAGGCGACGATCCCTGGAGTTGATGGACCGCCGCCGCGCTTGATCATCAGCGTCGCGACCACCGACGCCAAACTGACCGACGCGGAAAGGGGTCCAGCCAAGGTGAGGCCAAAAGCCACAACGGCTCCGCCGTGGGCTACGACGTACTGCCTTCGAGCTGGCGCGGAACCCGGGAGCGCGTAGTTCTCGCAGCTCGGCGACCATGGTCACGAGGCCCTTGAGGGAGCGGCCGTAGCGGTCGAGGGAGGGCACCACGAGGGCGTCGCCCTCGGTCAGGAAGGCGTGGCATGCCTTGAGCTCGGGGCACAGGTCGTTCTTACCTGCAATCAGCTTCGTTCGAAGCAATGCGAGTGGCCGATGACGGAGAAGCCGCGACGCTCGTACCAGTGTCGTGGCCAGTCCGTCGCATCCGCGGTCAGGAACCGTGTACCGCAGTCCTTGTCGGCCGCCAGGCGCAAGGCGGTGGTCAGGACGGCGTCGGCGTAGCCGTGCCTGAGGTGGGCCTCTGAGGTGACCAGGTCCTCGATCTGGGCGGTGCCAGTTGCCGGGTCCAGATAGAGGTCGGCCCATGAGGCGACCTCGCCCTCCTCTGTGCGGGCACCGAGGAAATGAACGATGTCGGCCCCGCGGCGGCGAGCCTCGCGTCGGTTGACGAGGTGGCGTATGACCTCGTCGTCGACATCCGGAAGGAGGCCCCGCCATCGCCGGGCGAGTGGGATACGTATCGCGTCGAGGTCCACCTCCTCCGCAGGCCCGCAGACTGGCACTGGACCTGCGTACAGCATGACCAGATAGGTGGAGTGGGCGTACCCGGCCTGGATCAGCGGCTCTGCGCACGCCATTCCGACTTCGTTGCCAAGGACGGAGATCAGCCGGTGTGGCAGATGCCCCAGTGCCTCCTCCGCGATGGCGGGCAGCGCCTCGGAATCAACGGCCGTGTCGATGATGACCTGGTTGTTCTCGTGGGAATGTGCGAAGGCGTCGTCATATACGGCGAACCCGCCCGGGAGGTCGACGATGCGCGCGGCCTGGCGGCGGGCGAAGGCCGACAGGAAGGAGTTGATTCGCTGCAGCTCTGAGTTTGGCATGGGGGGAGCGTAGGCAGCTGCGGACCACGGCCGCCTTCGAATTACCCCCGGCTCGGCGAGGGTTCTCGGGGGCCTCAGGCCGCCACTTCCGCTTCGGGGCCCGCGTCGGGGTCGACTCCTACGCCCAGTACCGTGACTTCATGCGCTTTCGGCTCCTCGAAACTCGACGACGCGCTGGAAGCGGTCGTCCGGGTTCCGGGCGTGCCGCGCCCACACGTGCGCGTGGGGGCGCGCTCCTGCGCATGCCGACACAGGTTGACCCGGTTTCGGCTCCGGTCACAGTCCGGCGGCCCCGGGCCCGGGCCCCAGGACGCGCCGCCCGGCGGGACGGACGGGCACTGGTTCGTCGTCGGCGGCGGGAGTGGTCGGGAGGCGTTCCGCGGCGAGGCCGGCGCGCGGCGGCGCCCCGGCCTCGCCGGGTGACAACCCGGGGTTGTCGGCGGAAGCGGGTGCGGGTCCGGTGCCCAGTGGGCGGCGGTGGGTGGTCACCGGCCCGATTCTCGCCTGGTTCACCGGTTCATCATCACCGCCGCGATTCGGTGAATCCGCAGCCCCTACATGCGCGCCTCCACGCGCGCATGTAGGGGCGGCGGCCGCTCATCTCCGGTCCGGGGACCACCACCAGGAGCAGCGGCCCGTCGAGCGGGCGCTCGAAGTTCTTCACCGCTCCGGCCACATGCTCCGGTGTGGTTCCAAGGTGCGCGTGTGTCGTGTGCGTGCGAGGCGGTGGACTCCGGCCGGCGGGTGCCCGTGCTCCTGGCCGTCCTCAGCGGCGGGGCGCAGCATTTGCACGGCCGGTGCGCCGGCTCCGGGACCCGGCGGAACTGGGCCGGTGCTTCCTCAGGAGGCAGGGGTCTCCCAGGGAAGTGGTCGGCGTGGCCCAGACCCCTTGTCCGGGCTGTTGAGCTGCACCTTTGCCGTCGTCTCGTGGAGGAGCAAGGGGACCGGGAACGGGACCCGGTACGGAACTCGGAACGAGAGTCCGAGGAGGACTCGGAAGAGGACCTGGAAGAGGACCGCGGCAGACGCTTCGGTTCTTCGGTACGGGTCTGACTTCTCCAGACCCCTCTGTAGGGAAGCAGCCGGCGCGGCTGTACCCCTTGACCGTGCTGGTCAGGACGCTGTGCTGCCGGTCTGGGGGCAAGTTCCAGGGCAAGTTCCAGGGCCAGTTATGGAGCAAGTTGTAGGGCAAGTTGCTGGCGGCAACGACTGCGCCTGGGACCGGGCCACGCCCGTTCTTAACGAGCACCCCTCACTGGGGATAGAGCCCGCCGATCACTGGGTTGCGGTTCGACGGAAGCGCACGGTGTCGTCGCTCATCGCCTTGAAGGCGACGTCCGGGCGCCGCAGCAAACCGGTGGTCACCGTGACGGCCACGTTCTCGTCCCGGGTGAACTCCTCGACCACCCGGACCTTGTCCTCCTGCTTGACCTGTGCGGCGACCGCCGGCCGACGCAGCGGGACGCACTCGCGCGGGGCTGCCCGTAGCCGAGTCCGGCGCTCCATTCAAGTCCTGTTCGGCCGGTGAAAGGCCAGGTCAGGCGTTGAATGGGGCGTTTTTGATGTCCATGCTGAGCAGGCTTGCGCCGTTAGCTCGTTCTTCCGTCACTGTGCTCTCGGCATTCCGCCCCGCCCCCGGTCCGTCCGGTGCGGGGCGCTGCTGTCTCCGCACCCGGCCCGAGCCCAAGGGGCGCAGCACCCGCTGCTCGCCCTGTCATCTGCATCCAGGGGGTAGCCATGACCACGCATTGGATCCCGGCAGCACTGTCCGGTGCGACCGATCTCGCAACGGTCCTGACAGGTGCCGTGCAGGGGCCCGGCCTCGTCCTCGGCCTGGCCGTGATCGCCATCTCGGCACTGCGGCTCGTCCTGGAGCACCGGCTGCGTGCCAATGCCGTCGCCAAGGCTGAGGCGGGTGACCTGCCCGCCCTCTTCCGGACCTTCGCTCCTGCGGAGAAGGAGCCGGACCCTCCGGACGGCGCTAGCCCATGACGCGCCGTACGCCGGATCGGCCCACCGGTGCCGACCCGCCTCGTCGACGTCGCCCGCTCGCCTCGTCGGTATCCCCGCCGAGCCGGGGTTGCGCGGCTAGGGCGCCCGCCGTCCATCGTGCCGCCATCACCCCAACCGCCCTGTCAGGAGGCGCATCGCACGGCGGGCGGTGAGGCGGTGCGCGCGCTGGTGTGGAAGACGAAGCCTTCCGCCTCGGCCTGGGCACGCCGACGGGCCTGTACCCGGGGCTGCCAGCGAGCCAGGACCGCTTCCTCGATCGCCTGGACATGCTGCGGACCTGGTGGACGACGTGCTCCGGACTTCTTTGTCACCCACCGCTGCACGGTGCGGCGTGAAACGCCCAGAAGGCGTGCCACCTTCCTCGTGGAGCCCTTCTCGGACCTCGTAAGGAAACGTAGTGCCGAGGCGCCTGTAGGTACCGGGCGTGTCAGCAGCGCTCGCTCAATTCCGTCACTGATCCCCGGTGCTTGACCTCTATGGCTATCTGAGCTGCCATACCTCCCACAGACGCGGCCACCCACGATCGAGATCCGCCGTACAGGGCACACGATGGGCAAACCTGGGCTACAGACGCAGAACGGGAGACGGGGACGGTGACGGACCGAGGGCAGAGCGCCTCGGTTCGACCCGCAGATTGTCAGTGCTGCGTGGGCGTCTTTGGGTACGCAACAGGGCAACGAGCAAAGTGCTGAGGTGCATGCCATGGCTGTGCGTGCACCCACTGCGCGAGTGCCGTCAGCCCGCACTGGAACGCCTGCTGCGCCTTGCTCGGGGCTTTTTTCATCGCAAGGCCGCCCGCAGGGGCAGGAGACGGCGACTGGGCGGGCTTGATGCCCAGCACGGACTGCCACTCCTGCTGCTCGGGCAGGAGCCGCGCCCAGGTGCCCGGCCTTCCCCTGCTCCAGTCACAGTCCGATGTCGTCGCCGTCCATGAGGACGCCGGGCAGCCGGCCGTCGGCATCGGCCAGGTCGGCGAGGACGCGGTGGTGGCGCTGTCAGTCCAGCGGCCAGGGGAAGTATCAGTCCGGGTCGATCGCGGTGAGCTGCGCCGCGCGCTCCGGGTCCTGCGCTGCCCACTCCAAATGCGAGGTCGACGAGGAGCCTTGACCCCGGAATCCTGCTGATGCCTTTACACCGCTGCGCCTCCGAGGATCCTCAGTGAGTACCTCCCGTATGTGCGGTGCAGAACCATCCTCACCGGGCCTGAGACCAACACTCCGCTGACAACGTACTCTTGTTCAATCCCTGTCTTGGCCACCTGCTTCTCGTACAGGGAGTCGGTCTCCTTCTTCGCCCGGTCGAGCCACGAGGACGCCTTGGCATGGTCGATCCCGGCGACGTCGAGACCTGTGCAGGAAGCCAGGAACTCGAAATCGCCTGGTTCCTTCGTACCCGCGGCGCACAGCAGGGAGGACATGTTCTTGTGATCGGCGTAGCCGGCCGACACGGTCATCCCGTTCTTGCCGCGCCCGTGAACGTACGTCCTCATTTTCCCGTCGGGCATCTCCTGCTCGACAGGCTTTTCGAGTCGGACTTTCCAGTCCTTCGCCAGTCCGGTGAGGAAATCGTTCCCGGTGTATCCCGTGGCCATCGTCCTGCCCGGGCTAAGCGTCGCCTGTTTATCGCTGGTCACCGCATGCTTGGGCAGATCGGAGGCCTGCGGCAGGGTCTGTGTTGCGGACGGCTCGGGACGAGCTGCCACTGTCCTCGGCGTTGGTGGCGATGCCACGCCGGGGCTGCCCTGGCCACAGGAGGCGGTTCCCACCGCGCCGGCGATGAGAGTTATCAGTACGACGGGAACGCGGAGGGCAACCCATGTCCGGCCACCCGAACACGCCCTCCGGATCTGGGGTATCACCGAGAGCCCACTCCTGCCGGGAACTCGAAGCCGTCCTGGACGACAGCCGCCAGCATTCCGGATACGGCCATGATTCTCTTGCATACTTCTCTCACGTGCACATGCTCTCCGAGGGTGATGTCTGCCGATGCGGAAGCGACTTGCTATTGAAACCAGCACCGGACGCTACACGGCCCAGTCCAACCCGAGCTTCCGTAGTGCGGCGATGTCCAGGGGCGGTTTTTTTGATCAGTGGGTGGTGGGTCGGCCTGGGCTGATCAGTTTGGTCCGGGGTGTGGTGCGGGGTGGAACGATAGGGGGTTGAAGAGCGGGAGTCCTTGGGCCGGGAGCTGGGCTGCGGGTTTGTCAGGTTCGGGGGTTGTTGGTCAGGTGGGGTCAGTCTCATTGCGTGATGATCAGGCTCGTTGAGCGCTGTTATGTGGTCGTGTTGAGCCAGTACAGGGCGGTGTCCATGTCTCGTGCGGTCCAGTTGCGGATCGGGGCTGGGGCGTAGGCCAGGAGCTGGTCGATCGCTCCTATGTAGCGGCTGTAGCGGCTGTAGCGGCCGGGTGCGTGGCTGAGGGTGATGCCTAGGGTGCGCAGCCCGCTGTGGGCTCGCCGGTCGTAGACGGCCATGCGGTCTGGCGCGGCTGCTGTGAGGACGGCGGAGGCGAGGGCGTCGCCGGTGCGGAAACCCGGTAGCGAGGCCAGGGCTGCTCTGCCGGCTTGTGCTGCCGAGCTGCGGCTGAGAGTGGTGTCCCGGGCGGCGATCGTGGCTGCGGCCGTTACGCGGCGTACGTCGGCGTCCGCGAGCGCCATGAGTTCGGCGGCCCAGGACGTATCGGCTCTGAGCCGTTTCCACATCAGCAGTGCTCCGATGTCGGCTTTGCCGATGTCCCCGCTGACACACGCACGGTGGGTCACGTCTTGCAGTGTCTCGTCGTAGTACGGACTGACAGCGTCGGTGTAGGCCTGGCGGGCGGAGGAGAGGCGCTGCCATTGTTCGGGCGCGGGGGCGAAAGGGCTGTCTGTCACGGCTTGCTGCTCCGTCTTGCCGCAGGAGGTGGGTCGGGTGGTAGTCAGCCGTTGCTCGGGGCGTTGCCGCGGTGTTCGCGGAGTGCCTGGAGGATGCGCGTCCGGTGTTCGTCCTGGGAGTTGTCGGGGTTGGTTGCGGGGGCGTCGAGGAGTGGGCCGAGGCGGTTGTGCAGCGCTTCGAGGCCGATGAGCGCGTCGAGGCTTTGCAGGGTGTCGTGGTTGATGACGGGGAACAATGCCCGGTCGGGAGGGAGAAGTACGGCGAGGAGGTCGAGCGTGGTCCATGCCTGGTCGAGCCGCTGGTTGATCCAGGTCCGGGCGGCCTCGGGTTTGGTGTGGCGCCATGCCCAGATGAGGGTGATCTCCCGCTCGGTGAGTTCGTCGACGGACCGGCCTGCGGAGGGGGCGAGGTGCCGTGCGATCTCGTGGCTAATCAGTGAGCGGGCCTCATCTATCCAGTCGAGGGTGGCTGCTGCCTGTGTGTGGTCTGGGCTGTCGGAGCCGTTCCGGGCGGTGACGCGTTGCAGAGTGCGAGCAGCCAGCACGGCTCCGTCAGGGGTCTCGGCCATGGTCTTGAGGATCGCGGGCCGGTCGGGCTCGGCAAGGTCGGTCAGGAGGTCTTTTGCGAGGAAGTCCATGGCGCGGTCTGCGGTGAACAGGCCGAGAGCCCCTTACGGGGCGGCGGTGAGGTGGCCGTATTGCGGGGCTGCGGCTTTGAGGAGCGCGGCCGCCGGTAGGGGAGTGCCGGCGGCGCGTTTGTAACCGATGCGGCGGGTGATGCGCTGGGTGTCGTCTGCTGCAGGGCGGTGTCGAGGGTGTGCTCGGGAAGGTCGTCGTCGGGGACGCCGAAGACCATGTACCGGTCGAAGTAGTCGATGCTGCCGATGCCGCGCCGCAGCGCGATGGCCTGAAGGTTGATGCTATGGCCGAGAGCCTGCCGGACTGGTGCGAACAGCATGCCCATCAGGCCGATCACGCCGTCCAGGTGCTGTTCGGCGACGCCGGCGCTCTGCAGCCTGATGCGCCAGCGGTCGATGCCCTGTTCGGGCCGCTCGTCGCGGTGCGAGGGCAGGTCCATGCTGGTGCCGGTGAGTTCGGCTCGGTGCTGCCACAGCAACTGGTAGGCGCGGGGCTCGCTGGTGCGCAGGAAGGTGACGAGCAGGAAGTCGACGATGTCGACGTTGCCGGTGAGCTGGCCGAGGGTGGCGTCCACCTGGCCGAAGAAGCGCTTGATGGCCCGCGGGGTACGCAACCGGGCCTGTAGGTACCGGTAGTAGGCCTCGGAGAGCCTTTCCTGATCGTTGGGTGTCAGGGTCAGGCTGTGCGAGGCGAGGACTGCGGAGAGGGAGCGGTTGACCAGGGTGTCGGCGTCGCGCTCGCGGAACGCGGGAAGGTCCATTCGGACCTGGATGATCTTTTCCATGAAGTCGCGTGCGCGGGGCTCGCTGTTGCCGACCAGCTCACTGCGTTGCAGGACGTCCAGCAGGGTCCGTTCGTCGAAGCTGATCAGGTAGTACACCCCTGGGAGGTGGCCTACCAGGCGTACCAGCTTGAAGACGACGAGGAGCTCTTCGGGGGTGAGGCGGTCCAGGTCGTCCATGACGACGAGGACAGGGTGGCCCGCTTTGCGCAGGGCGTCCTCGGCTTTGTGTTTGGCGGCGGATGCGCTCGTGTCGCCGCTGATGCGGTTGCTGACCTCCTGGATCAGTCCCTCCGAGTCCAGGCCGAAGAGAGCGGTGACCTTCCCCAGAGGACTGATGGCCTTGCCGAATCCGCCGATCTTTTCTCGCGCCTCGGACCACCGTCCGTCATTCGGGAGGGCTTCGCGGATCTCGCTGAACAGTGCCAGCGTCAACGACTCCAGGTCGGAGTACAGCCATGGGTTGAGTTCCGCGACCAGCCAGCCGTCATCGTTGGCTGTCTCCCGTAGACGGCGTGTCACCTTGCCCAGGACGCTGGACTTGCCTGAGCCCCAGGGGCCGATCAGCGCGAGGACTCCGGTTTCGGTCTGGGCTCGTACCCGGTCCAGCAGGCTGATCACATGCTGGGCGTACTGTCCGTGCCCGAGAAGGTCAGGTCCTTCCTCGTGGTCGAGGAAGGGCTCGTCGTTGAAGAAGTGCGCGTCGGCCATCTGTTCATTGTCGGGGCAGGCCTCGGCTCGGGTACGGGCGTTAGCGAATCAGGTTGGGGGCGATGCCGATGCTGACCAGGAGGTGTTGTTGGTGGGGGTGGAGGAGGGGCCAGGCGCGGCGTTGTCGGTCGAGCCAGTGGCGGGCTGCTGGGTGGCGGGGGTGGGTGTGGGCTTGGTGGTAGGTGCGTTGCCACAGGATGGGCCAGGGCGGGTTCCACCAGGGGTCGATCGCGGCGAGTGCCTGCTGGGTGGGGGAGGGGCTGGTCCGTTTCTTCGCGAGTTCGCGCTGGCGGTTGAGCCATTCGCCGAGGGGGAAGCCGTCGTGGACGGTTTTGATCGGCGGGCAGAGGTGGCCGTGTTCGCCAGCCCAGGTGCGGGCGTGTTGGAGGGCTTCGGCGTGGGGCCGGGGGCGGGGGCTTGCCGGCCACTGTCCGGCGGTCTGAGCGGTGATGCCGATGGCGTTCAGCAGGTGTTGCTGATCTGGGTGGAGCTGGTTGTACTGGAGGCAGGCTCGGGTGATCCAGATGCCCAGGACGGTGCTCGGTGCGGGGACGCGGGCGACGGGATCGAACGGCTCGCCGGCTTTGATGTGGTTGAGGGTGCGGTAGTAGTTGCGCTGCCAGTACAGGTCCCAGGGCGGGTTCCACCAGAGGTCGATGGCGGTGAGCTCGGCCAGGTGGGGTGAGGGCGGCATACCGGCTCGGGCGCGTTGTTTGGCTCGGTTGCGCTGGCTGAACAGCCAGGATGGCGCGGGCGGCCGTATCCATCCGCTGCTGCGGCGAGGGCTGGTGACGAGGTCATCGAACACGCCGCCCAAACCGGATGGGCACTGTTCGAACTACCGGCCCGCATCACCGGCCAGCACGACATCGAAGCCTTCCAGACCGTCCTCCGCATCGCCGAGCGACTGCTGGCCCGGCGCGCCACCACCACCTGCGAGGAAAACCCCGAAGGCCACGTCCTGCAGCCGGGGGACATCGCCATCGGCACCGCCCACCGCAGCCAGGCCCACCACATCCGCGCTCTCCTGGCCTGCCAGTACCCCCAACTCCACGGCGTCACCGTCGACACCGCCAACTCCAAGGCTGCGAATTCCGCGTGACTATCGTCCTGCACCCCCTCTCCGGCCGCGGCGACGCCTCCGCCTTCCACCTGGAAGCCGGCCGCCTGTGCGTCCTCACCTCACGCCACCGCCACGCCTGCATCGTCGTGGCCCGCGCCGGCATCGCCGAACTCCTCGACGCCCACCCCTCCAACGACCCCGCACACCCCGGAGCCGCCTCCCATGTCGCCGACGGCTGGGAGGCCAACCACACCGTCCTCGCCCATCTGACCGACCACACCATTGACGCTTGGGCCCAGCCCGGCCGCCGACGCGGATGAGCAGTCCCCGGCACGCGCCCGCAGCGTGCGCATCGGCCTGCCCTCACCCGCGGTTGCGCACCACACCACAAACGATCATGATGCGGCGTGCCGACCAGTCGCTGTGGCAGCTGTCGCACACGCTCTTGCGCCATCCTCCCGGCCAGTCGTCGCGGGTGCGGATGCGGCCGGGTGCGCCGCAGAACTCACAGGTGCGCTCCGCCTCCACCTCGGCAAGAGCGATCAGGCTCCTCAGCCTGTCGGCGCTGCCCGGCGGCCCTTCCACGTAGACGCGCAGTCCGCCGGGCTTCTCCCTGAGATCGAGGAGACGATAGCCGGGAAAGACCGCGCGGATCTGTTCATGCAGACGCTCCAGCAGCCCCTGCCAGCCCCGCCCCACTGCGTGGATCCGCCCGGGGATCTGTACCGGGCGCGCAACAGGGTCAGCGGGGTCCTCAGCCATTGCTCCATCCTTGCGCACCGCGCGGTGCTGAGACTCAGCCCACGCGGGGTGCCAGCTGCGTGACGCGCATGGGCACGCGCCCGGCGGCTGAACCCATGTCCGCTCAGCACCGCAGACGCGCGCATGGCCCCGGGATGTCAGTGGGGTACTGGACACTGGTCGTGCGTGACAGCGGCAGCCAGACCAGGGGGAACGACGTGAGTGACGATGCCGTCCAGCTCGAGAAGCGCATCCGCTTTGCCTTGAGCACCCTCGGCGAGAGCAACAGCCACCACGAATTCGAGGCCCTGTGCCTGGGTCTGGCCCGCCGCAGGATCACCAGCAATCTGCTGCCGGCGACCGGCCCCGTCAGCAGCGGCGGAGACCAGGGCCGGGACGCCGAAAGCCACTGGAGCAACATTCCCCGGGAACTGCCCGGCACGTCCCTGTTCGCGTCGCTGGCCTCCACCCAGCGGGTGGTGATGGCCTGCACCATCCAGGCCACCGACATCCCCGGCAAGATCCGAAAGGACCTGGCATCGATCTGCGGGCAGGGCACCCCAGTCGACCGCGTCATCTACTTCACGGTGACCGCCGTGCCCACCGGGAAGCGGCACGACCTGATCGACGAAGCCGCCCGGACGCACCAGGTCGAACTCGAGATCTGGGACGCGGCCGCCCTCGCCCTCCACCTCGCCGACTACGACCTGTTCTACCTCGCCGTCCAGTACCTTCACCTGCCCTCCGACCTCGCTCCACCGCGCCCGGACGGAGCCGGCCAACTGCCCGACTGGTATGTCGAAGCCCGCCGGCGATGGCAGGCCAACGACGAACCGGCCCGCACCCTGGGTGACCTGGTGGACCTGCGGGGCCCGCTGCGCCACGCCACCCTCCACGACGAGGCCCGGGCCGATCTGCCGGAATGGATCGGCCATGCACGTGCCCTGCTGGCCGCCGCAGCGGGAGAGCACACCGCCCTGCGCGCCCGCTACGAGATCGTCGTGGCCACCCTGCGCGGCCTCGGCGACATGCACCCGACGGACCAACTGGCCCGCGACTTCTTCGACACGGTCACCGCCGACGACACCCTCACCGACCCCGGAATTCTCGAGGACGCCGTTGTGCTCCTCCAATACGGATTCGGGGCGTTGGTGCGCCGCCTCACCGCGCTGACCGCAGAGGACCTGTGCGGCTGGCAGCACCTGCTGGCAGACAAGATCGGCCGCCTGCTGGTTGCGGACCCGCCCCCCAACGCCATGGCCCATCTGCTGGCCATGCGGGCCCGCCTGGCCCTGCACGCCGACATGACCGCCGGCCTCGAATCCGTGCCCGAGGACCTGCCGACCGTCGCAGAGGTCACCGCATCCGTCCGCGAAGCGGTAGAAGCCGGCGAGCCGATCCCTGCCCAGCAGTCGGAGCCCCCTCTCACGGACCTCGACACCGGCATGCGCATCCTGCTCCGGCTGGGCCACCACCTGGACAACGCGCCGCTGTTCCCCATCGAGCACACCGCCGACCTCTTCGACTACCTCACCCCCGTACTGGTGGACCACCCCCTGTACCGGGAGGTCCGTGACCTGCTCGATCAGGCCACTGACCGGGTCACCGGCCAGAGTGCACGCGGCGAACGCGCCCAGTCACGGGGCCACGCCCTGATCAAGAGCGGCCGCATCCCGCAAGCGCTCCAGGAGATCCACGAAGCCAAGGCCAACTGGCTGCGTGGCGACACCCTCGAGGGCGGCCTGATCATGCTGCTGCTGTGCGCGCGCCTCTACAGCGAACTCGGCCTGCCCATCGCGGCCAAGCAGTACGCGCTCGCAGCCGCCACCGCCGCGACATCCGCACCCGCCCCGGAACTCAACCGCTTCGTCCCCCGCGGGATCATCCTCGCCGCCCAGTACGACCGCCAGGCCGGAAACTGGATCTCCGCCACCCGCCTGTTCTGCATCGGCCTCATGGCGCAGAACTCCTACTGCGACGAGCCGTACAACCACGAACGCTACCCTTACGTCTGGGACATGATGGGCAATCAGGCGCTCACCCTGCGCGTAGCCGACGCGGTGAGGCCCGGCTTCGTCCCCCTGCTCCGCACGATCACCGCCTCGGCGGGCATCGACACCATCATCGACGACCTGCTCGCCTCGACCGCAGACGTCCTCACAGCAGCCGAAGAGACGTACGCCGAGGAGGCCGACGCCCACGGTGTGGGACGGCCCTTCAGTGACGCGGGCCCCACACGCCGCTATGCCTGGAACGCGCTCGGCGTCGACTGGGAGATCACCTGCCCGAACGACCGGCTGTCGGTGCTGGCCGCGGAACGCTACACCGCAGCACTCCAGGTGTTCCTCGGCGAACTCGCCGTAGGAGACCCGCTGTTCCTGCCCGGCAGTCTGAGCGTCGCGATCCGCGCAGACACCACCCTGCCCCACGACCAGCCCGCAGTCTGCGACCAGAGCGCCGACCGGGATACTAACCGGTGGAGGCTGCGTCTGCCCACAATCGCCCCCGCGGACGTGGAAACAGAACCGTCCCGTCTGCTCACCGCCCTGGTCAAGGTGGTGCTCTCCCAGTCGCTGCTCTCCGACGAGGCCTTCATGCACCTCGTCGAGCAGGCGCTCGCCAGCGGCTTCTGGCACAAGCTCTTCGTCGGCCGCCCCTACGACGAACTGGCCGACTTCCTGAAAGCCGACGACTACCAGACGATGGCTACGCTCGCCGACCCGGCCGTCGGAGCAGGCACACCGCGCGGCCAGGCGAAACCGGCTGCCCTGCCAGCCCGGACCGGGCCCGGACCCGGCCACGAGCACGGACAGCCCTCGACACCGTCCGCAACCGCTATGCCAACTTGCTCCCCATCGTGCGCTACACCCTTCCCCGCCTGGCCGCAGACCCCGGCTTCCGGCGAACAGCCACGCAGCTGAGGCAGGAAGGGTGGCGCGACTGGCACCTGCTGACCGCCATCGCCAACGCGGCCGGAAACCATCGCGCCCAGCAGCAGGGCCTGCGCCCCTCCCCGGGTGATTCCCCCGAACACCGAGCTCGCATCCTCGCCGCCATGCAGGCCCCCGAACGTCCTCACGACCCGCCTGTCCCTGCCCAGGCATTCACCGAACACGCCCTGCGCTCCCACCTGTCCGTGGCTGCGGTCAGCACCGCGCGCGGCCTCGGCCTCGCCATCCGCCCCGGCCGGGTCGACTCCCAGGCACTGCTGTCGGTGCTCGGCGACCGGTACGGCTACTGGACGGACGACATCGAGCACACGGACCCGTTCGGCTGGCCAGCCCTGGAGGACGACACGATCTGACCCGCCAGGGCGTGTGCGCAGGTCTTCCAGGGGGCATGCCGGACCGCCGCGGCAGAGCGCGGGATGGCGCGTGCCGTCTCCACGCCGGGGACGGCCGACTCGCACCGCCGAGACAGATCGACGACGCACCTATCCATCCCGGTCCGGCCCGGGTGTCTGCCGCAGCCGATGGACCGCAGGAAGGCGGTACGGCCAGCAGACGCCCGGACCGGAGGTGAGGTGTGGCCAGAGATCAGGTGGCGCGCAGGCGGCTCACGGTGCCGGTGAGGTCGAAGAGCTGGTTGCGGGTGCCATCGAGCCACTGCTGGGTCACGGTGCCGGTCGGGCCGAGATGGAGTGCGTAGGCGGTCAGCGCCGTATCAGCGAGGGTCAGCTGCTCCGAGACGTTCGTCTCGTGCTGATCATTCGTGATGATCTTCTCAGGGCGCCGGTTGTGCCAGGCATGACGCAGCCACTTGTCGGTGGCGGGCACCGGTTCGCCGTTCTTGGTGACCGGCTCGTAGCGGGTGCCGTTCGGCGGCGGGCTGTCCTGGACGACCTGGGGCGGGATGACAGCGCCCTGGGACTGCCAGTAGGTGGCGACGATGGCTTCGGCCTGGCGTCGGCCCCATGCGGCTCGCGGAGCGGCGCCGTCGGTGAGCATGCGGTTGACGAAGGCACTGGCCTGGCCGCGCGGCCGGGTGCTGGCCTGGGAGCCGTAGGCGGCCTGCAGAATCCCGCTGGCGGTTGCCGCGATCAGCGTGCGGACGCGCGCCTCGGCCAGAGCCGCCGTCCGCAGCCGCGGCGTCGGATTGCCGGTGATGTCGTCGATGACTTCGCGGAACGATCGCTGCACGGGCTCCGTGGGCAGGCTGTTCGAACCAACCAGCAGGGACTGTGCCGCGGCCGCGTGATACTCGGCCTTCGCGCGGGGCAGGCAACGCCGCACAAGGTGTGCGACGACCTCACCCCTGTTGTGCACCTGCGGGCTGCCGGCGCCACCGTTCAGGCCGAGAGCCTCGTAGACACGCTGGGCGGCGGCCGTCCTCCGGCTGAACGCCCACACCGCGAGCAGGGCCAGGTACTCCAGCTCCAGTCCGGCAGGGCGGCCGGAGGGAAGCTTGAGGTACCGCGCGATCGTCCGGCCGTAACCGGGGACGGCATCCAGGACTCCGGCGTCGGCGAGTTGGTCCACGGCCTGCTCGGCGAGCCGCGCCGCCCCGGTCCCGCCCGGCAGCGAGGTGGCGTCGTTGTGGATGGACTCGTAGCGCCGGGTGATGGACGCGGAGAAGTTTGTGCGCTCCTGCTCCCGGTAACCGGCGACCACCACGGAGGCCGTGGTGGTCCAGCTGTTCACCGCCTCCAGAGCGAGCCTGGCCGGGATGCTGACCTCCCGGTCCCGGCCCTTGTGCCGGACGGTGAAATCGACAGTGCCGGACGACGTATCCGTCTCGTTCAGCGCGGCCCGCGCGGCGCGTACCGCCGCGCCGAGGTGGTCCAGAACGAGGATCTGCTCCTGGGCGGGCAGGGTCGTGAATGCCAGGACGTCATAGGGGAGACCGGTTTCCTGGCAGAACCGGCACAGGGCGTCCAGCTTGGCGGCGACCCGGCCGTGGCCGTCGATCACCAGCAGGCCCCTTGCCAAGATCTTTCCGGAACTGTCCACGACGCGGGCCAGGGCTACGTCTGCTGGTCGGCGCTGGCCTTCGGTGGTGACCGTCGCGATGGAGCGGCCCGCCATGCTGAGCCGTACCTGCTCGAGCGCCCACCGCTGCCGTGCCGCAGTCCAGTCCAGCGCCTGCGGCCCGGAGGCCAGGAGCTCCAGGACCGCAGTCTTGTCCGGTGCGTTCGCAGCAGGGAAGGGCCGCGCGCCGAGGATCTCCTCGGCGCCGCTGTAGTCGCTCTGCTCCAGGTCCCGGATGTTGGAGACGAGCAGGAGATCGAGAGTATAGAGCCGGGTACTGGGGACGAGGACCTGCCGGACACCGGCCAGTACGCCGCCGTTGAGGAAGCCCAGTTCCTCCCCGGTGCCGGCGAAGTCCGCGGGGAACAGCGGGCGTACGGCGCCCGGTTCCACACATGCTCGAGCGAAGATCGCGCTGCCGTCGTTGTCTGGAATCCAGTCCGCCTGAAAGACGGCGGGACAACCGCGGATGTTCTTCTGCAGGTGCTCAGTGGCGTCCGTGGGGGCCCGCTCGGGGATCGTGGGAGGACCATGTTGGCCGTGCTGTCCATCGGAGTTTCTGCCTTCGGTCGGCAGGACCGGAGCAGCACGTGCCACCCGGTCCGTGACGTGGAAGGGCGCACAGGGTTTTCCTGTGCGCCCGGCCAGATCGGATCCCGGCCGTAGCCGGGCCTGCGCCTGGGCCGGCCGCGTACGGAGGCATCAGGGTGCGATTCCGGCCTTGGCCGGACCTGGCGATCCCGAACCGTGCCCGTACGGGGAGCGATGAACGGCGAGCTTAGCGCAATAGCTGTGTGCTCCGTACTCCATTTCGATCAGCGGGAGTTGAGCGTCATCGCGGGGGCGAGCGGGCAGAACCTGTCGCCGGATCCCCGACGTTGTCCTTCCGCTAGAGCAGCACCGTGGGGCCCCGCCGCTGTGATGGCTCACGGGGGAGTAGCCATGCGCGGCCGCCAAGGCCCAGCCCGAGCACATCGGCTCGAGGGCGACCGAGTCTCCATCGTGTGCTCCTGACGATGAGCCCGAGACGAGACCGATAGACAAAACGCAGACCGTCGAGCGGGCCGCTCTCCGCGCTCGACTGAAGGCCATGACGGAACCTGTCACCCATGGAGCGGGCCGCCGCTCACGCCTGACGGGCCCCCGGGCTGAGGGCCTGCCGCACCGTCACCCTCCGGAGCCCGGACCAGGCCCCGCGATCACACGAGACCCCGACCGCAGCGTTGCATAATTCAGCGGCGAGCGTTACATAACTTCGGGCGAATATTATGTACCGTCAGCTAGACTGGGTGGCGGCGTTACATTTTTGACGGCACGGTCGCTCCGCACCCCCTCGGCGGCCCACTGCCCGACCTGTCCCTCGCAACCCGCTTACCGCTTCTGCTCTTGGAGTCCCTGGGTGTCCTCCTCGCGTTCATCCCGCACTGCCGGTGAGGCGTCTTCCGGCGCTGCCCTGCCGGACAACTCCGCCCCCACTGCCCCGCCCGCAACCTCGACGGAGCCGTCCGACCCGGCTCCGCGCTGGGCAGGCCACTGGCCCCTGAGTTTCCCTGAAAACACCGGCCGCCGACACGACGAGGACACTCAACCCGAGTCAGCTGAGGGCCCGTTGGACGAGCGGAGAACAACCTCCACCACCCCTGACGCGGGAACACCACACACCCTGGCGCCCACCCGCCCTGCGACGCTGCACGGGGCCCGCAACGCACTCAAGCAGCTGATCGACGCCGCCATCCAAGGGCACCCCACCCCCTTGACGCGCGGCACGCACCACGCGCTGCTCACCACCCCCGCCCACGCAACCGAACTGGGCTGGGCCCTCATCCAAGCCCCCACCCACAGCATCGCGGACGCCCGCAGACAGCTCGGGGATCTGGTCCAGTACGGCGCCGAGGGCCACCCCCAGGTGCTGTACCGCCACAAGACCCCCGTCGCCGTACTGATCGCCGCGGCCGCGGACGGCACCCCCGCCCCGCCCGCACCTCACGCCGAGCCCGCGCCTGACACAGCGGCCCCGGCGGCAACATCAGCCCCGGACTCCACCCCACCCCCCGAGGGCCTGCAGACAGTCCAGAACCCCCTTCCGGCCACACCAGCAGACGAAGCCGCCAAAGACCTCGCACCCGCGTCGGCAACTCCCTCTGCCGAAGCGGCCATTGCCCCCACCACGTCCTCGGAACTCCAGCCGGAACCGGCAGCCCACGACACGCCTGCACCTGCCGATACGTCCCCCGCCTCACCCGGCACCACCCCAGCCCCACCGACCGCCCCCACGGGCCCGCCAGCCGCTGCCGACCCCAGCCCCGCCGCTCCCGCACTCCAGCACCCGGTCACACCGCCGACCGCCCTCCCAGCACCGCCCTCGACCCCGCCCGAGCCGAGCCCGCCGGCCCCCGCTCCCGCGATGCCCGGCACCGGCCACGAGCCCGCCCTCCCGGCCGGCGGCACACCAACCATCGCTGCGCCGCGCACCCCGCGACGCCTGGCCGCGCTCGCCCAAGCCCTCGACACCGTCCTCCCGACTACCGCCCCCACCGGTGAAACCACCACACCCACACCCCTGATGGGCCTGTCGACCGGCATCCGCCCCCTGGACGACGTCCTCGGCGGACTCCAGCCCGGCCGCTTCTACCTCGTCGCCGCCGCCCCGGGCGCCGGATCCAGCCTGATCGCCACCGCCGCCGCCCGCACCAGCGCCCTCGACCAGCACCAACCCGTCCTGTACGCCGCCTCCGGACTCACCCGCGCCGACATCGCCGCACGCATCGTCGCCGCGCACCTGCCCGTCGACTACCGCCGCCTGCGAGCCGGCCGCCTCACCCCCACCGAACAGGACGACACCGCGGCCCTCCACCACCACTTGGCCCAAGCCCCGCTCTACATCGACGACGGCACCGACCTGACCACCGACGCGATCGCCGAGAGCGTCCCGGACCTGCCCGGCCTGGCCCTCGTCGTGGTCGACCGCCTCCAGACCACCGAGGACCCCCGGCTGCCGCTGTCCGGCCCGGCCCAGATCACCGACGCCGCCCAGGCCCTCGCCCACCTGGCCCGCACCCACGAACTCCCCGTCCTCGCCGCCGTCGACACCGACGCCCCCCAGCTGATCGCCGCGCTCAGCCTCGACATCACCATCACCCTGACCCGCGACGCCGACCAGATCCACGCCACCGTCACCGAACGCGACCTCGGCCCGCAGGCCACCCTCACCCTCCACGCCGACCTCGCCCACGCCCGCATCACCGACCCCGACCCCGACGCCGGCGCCGTCACCCCAACCCCCCCGGCCGTGCCCCCGTACACCTCCGCACAGCCCCCGCAGACACCCCTCCAAGCCCACACCAGCCCACCCCCAGACCCCACGGCCACCCAGCCCGCCCCGACGGCCCACACCGCCGCCCCACGCAGGCCATCGCCATCGCCCCGCCGCACCACCGCTCCACCCCCGCCCCAAGGCGGCTACGCAAACCGGGACTACAGCTACTTCACCGGCATGATCACCCGTGCCGTCGACGATGCCCTCCGCGATCACGACGGTGACGTCACCGCCGCAACCGAAGCCTTGGTGAAAAAGGCCGTACCGAACGCCATGGTTCTGTTCGAGGCAACCCGCGTCGGCGGAAATTACGAGCACACCGTCTACCCGGAAACCCTCGAATTCCTCCGGAAGAAAACCAAAGACGGCGCCGACGAAATCTGGGAAGGCCGCCACAATTGGACCAACACCCACCTCATGGAAGCCCTCCAAAACGGAACCCATCCTCCGAACACCGTCAACGCCCTCGACACCAACGCCAGCTTCCTGTCCGCCTTCAAGACCCACCTGCCTATCGGCGCCCTGATCCACCAATTCGACGGCGGCTTCGACCCCAAGCGCTCCGGCATCTACCGCCTTCCCACCCGCCCTACCTGGCACCACCCCGACCTGCCCGACCCGATCGGCAACCGCCGCGAAGATGGCCCCGTCCTCCTCGACGACGCCACCATCCGCCTCCTCATCCGCTGCGCCCGCCTCGGCCTGTGCGAGACCCCGCACATCACTGAAAGCTGGACCTCCGGCGCCAGCGAAGGCCTCCTGGAAAAATTCCGCCGCGTCCTGACCGAGACCCGCACCAACGCCATCGAAGCCGACGACACGGTGACCGTCGAATACATCAAAGCCATGTACTCGAAATTCACCTCCACCATCGGAGAATCAAGCGTCAACCGCGACATCCGCCGCCCCGACTGGATGCATATCATCCGCTCCCAGGCATTCGCCAACCTCTGGTATAAGTCCCACCGAGCCCACAGCAACGGCCTGACCGTCGTTCGCGTCCGCGGCACCGACGAACTCCACGTCGCTGGCGACTGGCGCACCGTATTCACCGAAGGCCGCCTCACCACCCAGATGAAACAAAAAGACCAGTACCCCCTGCCGAGGAAGAGCGCCCAGTAGATGTCAACCGACGGATGGAAGAACTTCGGCAACTACGGCGCAGACCGCGACCCCGGAAACGTCCACGGAAAAATCGCCCTCGCCCGCGCCCTCGAAGACGCCCTCGAACGCCTGATCATCGACGGCGGAATCAAATCCCCGGTCGACACCCGCCGTGGCCTGAAAGCCCGCATGCGCTACCTCACCACCACCAAAGGCGGCCCCCAGGCCCTGGCCGACGCCGGCATCCACGCCACCCCCACAACGATCCGAGCCTGGACCCGCGGCACCCAACACCCGCGCCCCGCCAACCTCGAAGCGATCGACACCGCCTACTGGAACCTCCGCGCCCACAATGTGCTCACCAACCCCGGCGCCCTCAAGCAACACCTCAACCGAGGCGGCCGCGGCACCCGCCTCGAGATCCACCCCGTTAATCAGACCACCGTCGACGAGCCACGCCGCCGCGACAACCTGCGAATCCAGCACCGGCAGGTCCGCTACATCTGGGACGACGCCGTCGACGCCCTCGTCGCCAGCGACCTGAACACCATGGAAGACCTCTGGGACGACATCATCGCCGAACTCGACTCCGACTGGGGCGCCTACACCTACGTCTCCTACATCGGCATCGGTGCCTGACACGACAAGTGACGGTCTGCGGGGGAGTGCCAGTCGGATCGTCTCGTCCTGGGAGTCAGTGGCGTAGGTGCGGTGCCCTCGTCGTTATTGCTGACGGGTGGTGCTCACCCGTTGCCGGCATTAGTGACGAAGCGCCATGGCATTCTCATGGCGACCATTACCTCGACCTCACGCCGAAGAGTACTACCCAAGGCAACGTGCGCGTTGACGAAGTCGTCTGGGCTGTGACGCATCGGCCCCAAGGGGGCAACAGCAGACCGAGCGGTGACCGGTCGCTACCCCAGGCCGT
Organism: Streptomyces halstedii; assembly: GCA_000720535.1. Classification (GTDB taxonomy): domain Bacteria; phylum Actinomycetota; class Actinomycetes; order Streptomycetales; family Streptomycetaceae; genus Streptomyces; species Streptomyces halstedii. The sequence continues at coordinate 5,860 of JOAZ01000037.1, read as the reverse complement.
CAGCTCACGCGACCGAGAACCCGCCTTCTGCTCACCAAGGCTGACCCGGCTCCCCTGCGAGCGTGATGCCGAAACGGCCCACGGCAGCGGCTTGCGTGGAGTCATGGGGGAACAGTGCCGAACCGAGCCAACCGTCTGTGAGTACGCTGCTGTCGCCTCGATCAGCCGCGGTCAGGAAGCAGCGCTGTGCTCGCGGGAAATTGTTCCTGTTCATCGCCAGCTGGCCGAGGAGACGTGATGCGTCCGGGTGATAGGGCTCTGCGATGTCCAACAGGGACTCGACCTCGGCGGGCAGTTCATCCGGATCATGTCTGTCTGCGATCGCGACAGCGAGATCGTACGCGACTGCCGCGTGACCGTCTGCGATCAGCCTGCGCAAGACGTCTTCTGCCGTCCGCCGCGCCGTTCCGTGGCGCTTCAGCAGAGATTTGACGACGAGGCGTACGGCAGCAATCCGGTTCTCGCGCCGGGCCCGATTCAGCAGGGCGACAGCTTTACGATGCTGCCCGCCTGACCAGAAATGGTGAAAGTAGTCGAAGAACCCGCGGTCACTGGATGCCGCAAGTTCTGCGTGTGTGGCGCTCACCTCAGCAGGGCTGCCATACCTCTCCAGGAACATGATCAAGTTGCGGTCGGCCATTTGGGCGCCAGCGGATACCCCTGCGCGGAGCAGGCTGAGCGCGAGGCTCTCGGCACCAAGTTCAGCCAATGCTGTGGGCCACGCCTTGACCTGGACGTCGAACCGCTGCAGCCCCGCGATCACGACATCTAGTTCTGGCCCGCCACGAGTCACGAGCGCCTCCAGTGCCTCCAGCGCTCCTGGCTCGTGACCAATCGCTCGCAACACGGCTTCGGCCGGGTGCCGCTCCGGTTCTTGCGGAGTCTCCTTCTCCGCTCTCGCAGGGGCTGCTGCAATCTCCGCCGCGCGGCCCTGATGCTCGAGCAGCTCGTAGAGAAAGTGTGCCGCGTACTCCTGCCCCGACTCGCAGGCGCTCCTCAGCAGGCGCTCAGCGAGAACAGCGCGGTCGGCTTCGTACTCCACAGCAACACGCGAGGTCTCCATGTTCGTGAGAAGCCACCCGAGGTGGCCCGCGCTGGCGTGGTCGTCGCTGATGTTGCTGAGCGCCCCTAGGAGCTCGTCGAGTCCGGTGCGTGTGTCGATGCGGCCGATCTCGACGTACAGGTTGCAGAGCGACTCGAATGCTTCGGTAGCGGGACCGAGGACAACCGCCCTGTGGAGCAGCTGAGCCGCTGTCTGAAACCGGCCGCAGTTCATCGCGGCTGTGGCCATCGCGACCAGCGCGGCGCCCGGAACCACGTCTTCGTCCAGAGCGGACCAGAAACTGGCCGGCGGGAAGACACCCGCGCGACCCTCGCTGAGGCGCTGCTCCAAAAAGTCGTGCACGTTTCGGAGATCCGGAGCGGCGCCCATGCCGCGGAGGTTGAGGACAGGGGTGAGGGCACTGGCGACGTTCTTGACTTTATGATCGGCCCACTCAAGGGCGTCGTCCTCCCACTGCCCCGTCGCGTCGCGGCGCTGCCTCGGTGTGAGGTACGCGGGCACGGCTGCCTGCAAGAAGGACACCGGCAAGGCGCCTCGGTAGCCAAGCCGGCGGGCGTCGACAGCAGCGGTCACGAGGGCCTTGCCGAACGGTCCCGCCGGATCACCGGTGTGGTCGGCGCGGTCGTAACGACGTGAGAGATCGACAGCGCCGGCAAGCGTCTGAGTCAGGTCGCCATCCGCGCGGGCGCTGCAGGCGGCCAGCAGCCAGTCCGGATCGTCTGCCGCCGCTGCCGAGAACCTCGCCAGCGCTTCGGGGGTGAAGACGTCCGTCACCGGGATCTCGGTCGCTCCTGCCAGCAGAGCGCGGGCGTGGGGGTGCTTGTCGGGCTCGTTGCCCTTGGGCTGCGTGGTGAGCGCGGTGTAGCGATGAGTCCAGATCATGGCGACCAGGATCAGGACGTGCGGACTTGAGTCCAGGAGCGTCAAAAGGGCCCGCGCCATGCCCTCGCCGGCATGGTCTTGGTCGTCCCCCAGCGCGGAGTGCAAGTCGTCCAGCCACACAACAGCGGGCCCGTCCGGCAACGCCGTCAGGTCGTTGACCGATCTCGGACAGATCAGCGGCCAGTCCGGCAGGCACGCGTTCACCGCCTCGAACGCGGCGCGCGTCTTGCCTGAGCAGGAGGCGCCCAGGAGCAGGACGAGACCGCTGCTTTGCTGGCCGACTCCGTTCAGGTGCGCCTGCAGAAGAAGGTCGTGTTCGCGCACCACGTACGGAGGGGTGCCGGCGCCGACCGAAGGGTGAACCCGAAGCTGTTCTGCCGTCCAGGAGGACACCCTTCGGGCCACCGCTACGGGCTGCCGACTCTCTGCGGGGAATATGTTGAAGTCGCCGTGAAGACTTCCGACTGAGACCCCGCCATACGAATACGAGGGGTTCTGGCTTGCGGCAGCACTGTTGGTGCCCTCCGCAGGCGGCGGCGAAGGAGTTGGGTGCTGCAAACCGGACGCGGTCAGCCCTGGGCTGCGCCCGGCTGGGAAGGGTTTACGGTCATGCGTACTCCGCCGTTGATCACGGCAGCCGCCACGCCGCTGTTGTCAGCCTGGATGTTCATCTGCTGAGCTGCCGCCCCGCCGCTGTTCGCCTGCACGCCCGCTGCGGATCCGTTCTCCGCGTCGCGGATGGCCTTGATAGCCCGTTCCAAGTCGGTCGCGAAGTCGGTGTCGTCTTCCGCATCCTGGGCGAGTGCGTCCTCCAGCCGACGCCGCGTCCGCGGGCTCGGCTCCGTGAGACCGTCCTCGGCCTCCTGCTCAATCCGGGCCAGAAGAGGGGCCGCCTCTGGTTTCGCCGAGACCAGCTGAAAAAGCCGGTCCACCGCCGCATCCAACGTCTCGTCGATGTGCTGGTCGGCACGCGCTGCGACCCGCCTCGCCTTCTTGAAGAGCCACGTGCAGCCGACTGACAGCAGAGCAACATCCAGCACGTACTACCCCCTCGGAAGAACTTCGAGGGACCAAGCTACCGGCTCCCAAAGGAGGAAGGGGTTGGTTTAGCGATCAAGCAGGGGGCCGGAGATGATCATTGCTCAGATTCCGCTGGACCTGACATCTCACGGTCTCGTCATCGAGCTCGATCTGTCCGTCCTGCAGAACAGCGCCGAGCGGCAGCTCGTGTGGGTTGCTGTAGCGGGCTCGCGGACGGCGCGGCCGGTCGTAACGACGAGGGAGGCGAGCGCCGGGGCACATGCGCACGCTCCTTCTCGAACGCATTCGGGTGCCGCGGATGGAGCCGGGCCGACTCTGCTGCAGGCCCGACCCAGCCAGAGACAGTCTTCGGGGGAGTGTCAGGACCTCGTCGTCCGGGCGTCGGTGACGCAGGTGCGGTGACCTGGTCGAGGCTGCGAGTCGCACGCGTCTGTCGCGGCCATACGACATGCCGCCCGCCGAAAAGCACTCGGAGGCATAAGGGATGACCGCCCTCTCCCCAACCTCAGAGGACGGGACCAAGATGCTCCCATGAATGAAGCATGGGGGGCCGTCCTCGCGGGCATCGCGGCTGCCATCGGCGGACTGCTAGGCGGATGGATTACAGCCCGCTCGGCGGTGAACCAGGCACTCACCGAAGGCCGCGAACAACAACGCAACTGGCTGCTCGACCAGCGTCTGGCCGCCTACACAGAACTGTTGGCCGCATACGACGGCGTCAAGAAGCGGCTGCAAGACCTGATAACCGCGCAAGAAGATCCGTTCATCGACGACAACGATCCGCCGAGCAGGGAGATAGCCCAAGCCACAGGGAGGCTGCACGAGAGCCGCGAAAGCTTGGCGCTGGCTATGCGACGCATCGAGACCTGGTCGGTCCAAGGCCAGCGATGCAGCCGGCCGTTGAGGCCATTACCTTGGCAGTCGAGGCAGCGTTCCGGACCCGCCTGAACTACAGCGTGGCCAACCATACGGACGAAGAACGAACCGACTGGCTGAGGGCCCTGGAATCGGTCAACGCCACCCAGATCACGTTCCTCGCGGTGGCGAACCAGGTCCTCCACTCCAACGACCTGTAACGAAGCGTTCGCCGCGGCCAAGACGTTCAGTATCTCGGGCGAAACGGGACACGGCTGCGCGCCCGTGAGAGTACGTGCCGTTGTCGTCGCATGCGTGACGAAAGGCCACGCCATGCCATTCTCACGCCACCGGGTCCACCGGGGAGCTTGAGCAGGCAGTACGGGCAGGGGAACAGGTTGTGGGAGCCGGTCAGGATGCCCGGGCGGTCCTGGGTGACGCCTGGTGGAACGCGATGCTCGCTCAGTCAGAGGAATTGGCCCGGGCGGCGGACGTGCGGTGTCCGGGCGCGGTGGAACGGCTGGGCGTGCTGCTGCAGGCTCGCCAGGCGAGGACGCTGGCTGTCCTACTCGGTCGGCATGACGGTCACCGAAGTGATCCACGAACATGTGCTGAAGGTCCCCGAGCTCACCGGCAGCCTGCTGGACGGCTGGCCGAAGGGGATGCGGCTGATCCTCCGCAAGGAACGGCCGCACCCCGGTGCCCAGTTGAGGATCACGGACGCGGACGGCATGCGAATCACCAGCTTCGCCACCAACACTCCTGACCGGCCGACCGCCGAGCTCGAACTCCGTCACCGGCTGCGGGCCCGGGCCGAGGACCGCATCTGCGCCGCCCGGTCCACCGGCCTACGCAACCTGCCCCTGCACCACACCGCGCAGAACAAGGTCTGGCTGGAGATTGTCCAGATCGCGCTTGACCTGCTGGCCTGGATGCCCATGGTCGCCCCTGACCGACCAGGCCCGTCTCTGGGAGCCCCGCCGACTGCGGTTCCGCCTGTTCTCTGCGGCCGCCCAGCTCGTCACCACCGGCCGACGCCGCATCCTCCGCCTTGCCCGCCACTGGCCCTGGACCGGCGAGATATCCGCCGTCCTTGAACGGCTTGCGCTCCTGCCGAACCCCGGCTGTGACCAGCGGATTCCCCTGTCCCTACAAGAAGAGGAACCAGCCCGGAGCAGTGGGACCCGGCGTCCACCCGAGGCGACACTCGGGCCCTCTGAATGCCCGCCATCAGCCACCGAAAGCGAAACAGTCCACCGACTCCGTCAGCGGACCGTCATGCAAGATCGAGGCTAACGACACTGCACCGTGCGGGGGCACGGTTGCCGGGCCCCAAAAGACAACGCCACTCCGTGCTCTGCGAGATGTGATGTTTGCAAGGAAGTGTTGGTTGAACGTCGTCGTCTGGGCGTCAGGCGAGCAGGCGCGACTATCTGACTGTTGGAACTGCCCGATGGACACCTACTTGTTGGTGGCATCGCTGCCGAATGGTTATGTAATTCCCGCACTGACTACCTTGGTCACGGAATCCTCAACACCTCACCAGAAAATAGATAAGGTTGTAACGCGAGCGGGTGCACCAAGGAATGCAGCTACCTTTTCTGTGAATTACAGAGTTCCCCTAGCAAGTGGCAGGGGTTCCTCATTTGGCCCCTTTTATGGGCGCCGAATATTTCGCGAGAGGTTCAGACCACTACTCAAGTTACAGAGAGTAGCCGTTACGTAAATTATGTACCGAACAAGCGAGCGTTACAAAATGGGTACACATTTAGAGGGGGAGGAGTGTGCCCCGGAGGGGAGCTTCAGTCGACTTCAGCCCAGAATGGAGACCTTCTAAAGATAAATTCGCAGGTCAAAGGCAGGCGCCCTGCAGATTTTTGTAACGGCGAAGCGAGAGGCCGGCCCGATCCCTCCTAGTCAGCCAATGTAACGCCGCGGAGCGGCGTTACATATTGCGTCGCGGAGCGACGCGCAACGCTCCGTCACGTAGTGACGGCGCGTCATGTCTCCGGAGGAGAC
>JOAZ01000036.1 GCA_000720535.1 Streptomyces halstedii | reverse complement strand
GTCTGTAGCACGCTGCGCGTGCTACAACCGGTGATCGGCTTCGCCGATCACTCGACGGCGTTTCACGCCGTCTGCGGGCTCCGCTTCGCGGAGCCCGGCCCTCGTTTCACGAGGGCGGGAAGACGCCCGAGAGGCCGTTTCACGGCCTCTGACCTGCGCTTTTGCCGCTTCGCGGCTAAGCGCCGCCGCTTCGCGGCGAGGCTGGCAGCGAGGGGGCGGGTGGGGGTCTGCCGTTCCGTTTCGGCTCGAACTGGCAACCGATAAACCCGCTTTCCTCTCTCGCTTTTCTGTTGTTGCCCCAACATAGCCTATCTTGCATTGTTTAGCAAGGGGGGTGGTCGCCTCTTTATGGGTGCCTTTATCGAGGCTTATTCGAATAACCCAAAGAGGGGTTATTCTTATCGACCAAAGGTCGATTCCATTTGCCCCGCAGGGGCGGGCCCCAAGGCGCGAAGCGCCTTTTAGAGGGGCCCACCGCGCTAGCGGCTGCCCTTTAGGGCAGGGTCTTTTCCGCCCCGTGGCCGAAGGCCACATAGGGGGGCGGGCTTCCCCTATGGACCCGCGAAGCGGGGACACGTCCGCCCGTGCCCGAAGGGCACTTTAGGGGCGGACCAGCCCGAAGGGCTGTCGATTGGCCGCGCATTTTGGGCATGGAAAAAGGGTGGCGATTCCAGCGCCACCCTTTTTCTGTTGCCTAGTTGTTATCTAGGCCGTCTCTCCTTGCGTTAGTCCATGGTCATAGCGGCGAGCCATTCGGCCGCTTCCATGCCGTCGAGCGTTCCCTCGGGGCCGATGTCCTGCGGCGTGAGCTCGATCCCGTGCTCGGCCGCCTCGGCGATGATCTCGGCGCGGTCGGTCACTCCTCGCCCTCCTCGGCGACTTCGGCCTCGTAGTGCATGTATCCGGCTGCGACGAGGAGTTCCGGCTCGACGTCGTTGATCCGGGCGAGGTGGAACAGGTCCGCGAGGAGGTCCCCGCCAACCTCCCTGAGCTCGTCCTCGCCGACGTTGAGAGTGCCGTCGAAGTAGTTCTGTCCTGTCTCCTTCCCGAAGGCTTCAAGGGCCATCAGCGCCCAATGGGCGCGGGTGCGGTTGGCCTCTTCGGGGCCGTCGTCGTAGATGCTGGTCACTTGTTCCACCCCCACCAAGAGCCGATTTCCTCGACGGTCTCGCCGTAGTTCTCCTCGACCATTTCCGCGAACGAGGCGCCGGGCTTTGCGAGGCATGTAAGCGCCGCGTTTACGACGAGGTTGATTGCGTCCTCTTCGGGCTCGCCGATGCTGATTGATCCGAGGACCATGTCAGCACCCTGATTTACAGCGGTGCGGATTTGCTCCTCGGTGAAACCGAAATGCGGGATGGCAATTCCTGCGCGGCGTGCGTCGATGTACCGGCCGAGGGCTTCCGTCGCGCTGATCTGCGAAATGATCCGGGCGTATTCGGCGTTCGGGCACTGGTCGGAGGTGAGGAATTCCTCTACCGCCTCCATAAGGTCCGCGAGGGCGGCGGCGGGGTCCGAGACGTAGCCGAGGGTTCCGTCGGCTCCCACGGCCCATACGTCGGTGCCGTCGAGGTCGATATCGGAGACGGCGAGGAGTTCACCGCATCCAATGCACTTGAACATTCCGTCGGCCTGAATGCCGAACGGGGATTCTGCGCATGAGGCACAGATGATTGTCACCATGGGGTCACCTTTCGGGGTTGATCTTCCGTGGCGGTGACCAGGAAGCCACGCGGCGCCCCGTGTGCTTTTTGGCCCGGTGCGCGCCGTAGGCGCAGGGCCAAAAACTTTTCCGGTGAACGCGCCGAAGGCGCCCGGAAAAGCGGTCCGCGCTTGCGCGGACTGAATCGCGGTGAACGCGCCGAAGGCGCCCGCGATTCACCCGCAGGGCCCGCTAGGGCCCGGAGGGCGGCCCTCGGGGCGCCGTGTGGCAGCCTGGGCACCGCCACGGAAGAAAAGGGCCCGTAGGGCCGCTCAAGGGCCTCGCTGCGCCCTGCTGCGCCCGCCCCCGCCGTGCTGCGCCCCGAACATGCGAGGACCCCCCTCCCGGCCTACGGGAGGGGGGTCCTCGGGTGTTCTGCGGTGCTACGCCGCGCCGTGCCGTGCTGCGCCGCTCGCCACCCACTGGACGACGTCGCGGGCGCGCAGCTCGTCGCCGTCGAGGAGGCCGAGGAGACGCTCGGAGAGTTCGAGGGCGGTCTCGGCGTCCTCGCTCCGCAGGTAGCGCCATGCGGCGTGAGCGTTGCGGATCGCTCGCTCGTTGTCCGTCTCGGGCTGCGCCTTGGCCTCCTGGCGGCGCTCGGCGGTGTCGAGGAGGAGCTCGGTCACCTCGGCCCACTCTCCGGACTGCGGCGACTGCCGCACGGTGAGCGCGGCCCGGACGGTCAGCACGTTGACGGTGTACGGGTGCAGCGGGCCGTACTGCCCGGTGAGCGCGGTCTCGATGCGGTCGGCGGTGATGATGGCCTCGGCCAACCTGCCGGCCTTTTCGTACGCGACGAGCTCACTCCACGCACCGGAGTATTCGGCCGGCAGGAGGGCGGCCCACTCCGGAGACATGTCGGGGCGCGCCGCGGCTGCGCCGGTTGCCTCGGCCGCGGTGGCGGGCCGGGTGGCGGCGGTTTGCTGCGCCCGCTGGACGGCGGGGGCCGGGGGCACGGTGGGGGGCGCTGGGGGTGCCTGTACCGGCACCGAGGCGGGCATCGGTGCCGGTGTGGGGTGCGGGCGGTCGAGAGTCGTCACGGTGCCATCTACGGCCACGATGAGGGGCCAGGCCGACCCGTCCTGTTCCTTGGCCACGGCGCGGACCGGGCGGCCGTGTAGCGCAGCCTTGATGCGTACCTCGGCGAGGGCGGCGAGGCGCGCGGCGTTGACGTCACCGCCACCGCTGGTGATCTCCTCGCCGTCGACTGTGGCCGTGCCGGACGAGCTGAGCATGATCGTGTAAACCGGGGTCGGAGGGATCTGGTCGGGGTCGGTACTCATGGTCTTCTTTCTCCGCCTATCCACCCTTGGGGAAATAGGGCGGGGCCCATCCGAGATAGGTAGCGCCCCACTTGGTTTCGATATCTGTTGCGTCGACCACGTCGATATAGCCGGGACGCACAATATCGTTACTGGCGATTTTCCCGCCACCGAGATATACGGCGACATGCCCCGCCCGAGATCCGGTGTCCCAATACATCAGGGCGCCGGGGGGTGGGTTCCTGTCCTTGTCATGCTTGAGGGCGGGTGGCATTTCCTTGTAGTGGTCAATCGCGTACGGGACTCCGGAGAAGTTCCAGCCGTACACCTTGGCAACGAACGCGAGGCAAGCGCGGTACCACTCACCGGAACCGTTCTCTGCCTCGTTCCTGGCCCACTTGATCGCCGCCTCGGTGCTGCGGGGGTTCTTCACTTGGTGGGGCCAGGGAGCGTCTCCGTCATGGAACGGTTCGCCCGGCTCGCCGGGCTTCCCGGCTCCCTCGTTGTCGGTGTAGCACTCCTCGGGCCCGTCGGCCTGGTCGTCGCCGTTGGCGGCGTCGTCCTGGCCCTGGTCCTGGTCCCCGTCGTTGGCGCCTGCCTCGCCCTTGCGGTCGAGGTCGATGTCGGCCTTTTCGGCGATCTCGCGGGCGGCGTCCTCCTGTCCCGCGTAGAGGTCGGGGTGTGCTGACCGCTGGACCTTCTGGGCGGCGGTGCCGAGGTCCATGGTCTGCCACCCCTGTATGTCCGTCAGGCCGTGGATTCCACGGGTTGACTTGGGGTCGTCGCCGAAGAGGAACATGCCGGCCGCGTACTTCGGCTGCATGATCTGCGTCTTTGTGCCCCACCCCTGCGAGGGGCGTTGCTGGAACAGGCCGACCGAGTCGAGGTGGCCGTGATCCAAGTTGAGGAGCGTCGACTCCTGTAGCGCCGTCATCAGAGCGATAAGGGTTGCGCGTCCGGACAGGCCGCCGTCTGCGGCCACCTGATCAATGATCTTGGCGTTGGCTATTTGATCTTTGCGGTAGTTGGCGCTGCCGGGGTTCTGTGCGGTTCCCTCGCCGTCGTCGCCGAGGTCGACGCCGGGGGTTCCACGGCCGCCGCAACTGTCGGCGTATGCCTTCCCTCCGATGCCGGCGCCGAAGATGCCGACGAGCAGAAGGAAGATGAGGAACCCCACGGCGCCGACGGCCCCGGCCTTGAGGGCGAAGCCGCGGCCCGCCACCTTGGCCAGGGCGCCGAGCGCGTCGCGTCCGTCCACTACAGCCCCAGAATCCGGGAGACGCGCCACTCGGTGCCGCCGGGGCTGGTCAACTCGACCTGTAGAACGCGCTGTTCGTCGTAGTTGGTGTATCCCTCGACGTGGACTTTCGCGGTGACCTGCCGCCACACCCTGAGCGGGGTGTCTACGGGGAGGCCCTCCTTTTCAGGGCTCGGGACGGCCTTGATCGTGGTCACGGTGGCCACCCCGCCCCGGCTGACGAGCTTGTCCCATGCCGGATCGCTCGACGAGGCGAGGTTCTCGACGAGTGCCGGCGTCATGTAGGGGGCGGCCCGCAGGACGGGGGCGGTGTGGTCTCCGTCGGCCGGTGGGTTGCGGGTGAGGTATCGGCGGATCGCCTCCTCGGCGACGTGGTCGGCGTCGGCCAGGTCGACGGCCGAGGACGGGCTCGGCGAGGAGCTCGGCGAGCTCGTCGTCTCGTCCGTGCCCGGCTTGTCGTCCTGCACGGCCGGGGTGGGGCTCGCGCTCACCGAGGCGGCGGGCCGGTCTCCCCCACCGGTCAGGCCGGGCCACAACCACCGGGCGCCCGCGCCGAGTCCGAGGATCAGGGCGACGATCACCAGGGCGGCCGTCGGCTTGATCGGGTCTCGGCGGCGTTCCTCGCGCACCCACTGTGTGGTGCGGCGGCGGGCGGCGGTGCGGTGGGCCTTCCTGGCACGGCGGCGTTCACGGCGGCGGCCGGTCTCGGCCTCCTCGGGGTAGTCCCACGAGCGCAGAATCTCGCGCCACTCCTGGGGGGTGCGGTCGTCGTTCTTGGTCATGCGTCACCCCTTCGGGGTTCGTGGGGCGGGAACCGCCGGGCGCCGAGGGGGCGCTACGGCCTTGGGCGGCGCTGTCGTGCTCCTGGCGGGCCGGGCCGCCGCGGGCCTTGGGGGTGGCCCGTTGGGCGTGCTGCGGATGACGGTCGCCTGAATCACCTTCGGGCCGTCGCCGGATGCCGAGGGCGCCGACGGCGGGAGGGCCTGCCGGAAGCTCCCGGGAGTGGGCGCAGTGCCCGTCTCGGGCCGCAGGACGGCGCTCGGCGCCCTGCCTCCCGCCGTGCCTGCCGCCGTGCCGCCGGTTCCCCCCGTGCCTGCCGGAAGGGCCGGACGGGGCCGGGAGGCGGGCGAGGGCGGGATAGCGGCGGCACCCTTGCCGGACGGCGCGGGCTGGTCCCGGTCGAGGGTGATCACGGGGCCGGTGTCGGTCCGGCCGGTGCCGGCGGGAAGGGCCGGGCCCGGGTCGGCCGGGAGCGGCCGGGGAGCGGGTGGGCGCCGCGGTACGCGAGTGAGGATCACGCCGTAGTCGTCTGCTGTCCCACCGCCGCCGGGCGGGAGCGCGGGGCCGCCGCCGCCACCACCACCGCCCCCACCGCCGCCGCCTCCACTGCCGCTCGGGCGGCGGCGGGTGGTGACGGGCTGATGGTCGAAATCACTGCCGCGTCGGCGGCCTCGGCTGCTGTTCCCGCCGCCGAGTGCCTTCGCGGCGAGGAACCCGGCCATGGCGCCGCCGCTGGTTCCGCTCACGCCGACGATCTGCGCAATGACGGCGCGGAACTTCATCGCAACGATGGCGGCGGCGATCGAGAGGCCCGAGGTCGGGAGCCATCCGTATTCGTTGAACATGGCGGTGCACGCCGCTTGCACGGATAGCACCGCGCCGAGGACAAGGGTCGCGATGATGCTTTCGAGGGTTCGCGCGAGGACCTGATCGAACCAGGCGAGGCCCCATTGCCGGGGGCGTCCGGGGATCACCCAGAGGCAGGCGAAGAACACCCCGGTTAGCAGGAGCATTAGGGCCCCGAGGAGGCTCGCCAGTGAGGTAAAGGCAAGCATGAGGACCAGGGCCGCGAACAGGATCACGGAAATGAGCGCGGGCAGCGTCACCATGATTCGGCCCACTGGTGAATGACCCTGACGCCAGGTCACCGAGTCGCCGCCGACTGCCTCGTCATCGACGTTGTCTTGCAGCCACTCTTTCCGCTTGTCCTTGTCGGCGCCTTGCTTGAGGAGCTCGTCGCCGTACTTCTCGCACACCTCGAACGAGCCGAAGTTCGCCACACACCACGGCGTGGCGACATATGAGCGCCACACGGCATCCGAGCTCTTTCGGAGCATGTCATCACGGCCGTTGCCGGTGAACTTCGGCTCGTGGTCCAGCTCGAACGGGAAGTCGGCCGAGCCGTCCCCGATGCCGGCGGATGCGGCATCCATGGTGACGCTCGCGCCGACGGTGCGGGCGGTGTCGATGCCGCTCACCCATGTGCCAGGGCTGGTCAGGAGGGAGATCGAGACGACTCCGGAAATCATCACCCATGCGATTTGGGAGAGGCCGCCCTCGCCGCCCCCTTGGCGGTTCTTGGCGAACGCGACGAGGGCCCCGACGGCGAGCGCGCTCGGGAGGAGCGTCTCCGTCATGCCCTTAGCGGCGCCGCCGATGCTCTTGGTAATGGCGTCCTGAAGCGGCGGGATCGAGGTCAGTTGGAAAATCCACTGCACGATGACGACGCACGCCGTGCCGATCACGGCGATTAGGGCCATGCAGATATCCGCGATGGCCTCGGCCATCGGATCGAGGATGTCCCACTTCCCGAAATCGGAGTCGAGTTGCCACAGGTTGGGATTGCTGTACGTCTCGTACAACGTCCCTTCACCCTTGGGGACTTTGGAATCTGGCGACGGCATGAGATCGCCGATTCCGACAGGGTCAATATCGGCGGCGTGCGCGTGCCCGGCGAACACCATGAGTGTGGTGAAAGCGAACATCAATGGAATGAGTACGGTCCGCATACGCGGAACGGTGACGAGCATTTACCCCCCCGACAGGGCGGTACGGACCGGTGAACCGTGGCCCATATCCCCCGCTTGTACGTCCTCGTGCTGGTCGACCAGCCAGGAACCGCCCTCGCGGACCAGGCGCAGCGCGCGGCGCGTTGTGGTGGCCTCCTTGCCGGGCCACTTCACGGTGTAGGTGATCAGGACGCCGTACCCCGCCGGGTGATCCTCGGCGGCCGGTACCTCGACGACGTCCGAGGCGGACACGGGGCCGGTGTCGGCCCGCTCGGGTCCGCTCGACGAGGGCCTCGCCCGTGGCGTCGGCGTCGAGCCGTCGGCGTAGGTGGGCGGGGAGTAGTCGGGCGAGGGGCTCGACTCCTCGGGCGTCGGCGAGGGCGAGCTCGGGGTGTTCTCGGCGACGCACTCGGCGACGGTGCCGCCGCGCAGCCGTGCCGAGCTCATCTCACACCAGGGGCGCCAGTCCTGCCGGTTCTTGGCCTCCTGGTAGGAGCGGGCCACCTTGAGGACGGCGTCCGTCGGGTCTGCCGGCGTCTTGTTCCCTCCCTCGTCCTTACCGCCGTCCGAGGAGCACCCGGCGAGCGCCAGAACACCGGCCGTCATCAGTACCGCCGCGGCCCGCTTCATGCGGCCCCCTTCTCCATGTCGACGCCGTCCTGTGCGGTGGCCTTGGGCGAGGTGTCGAGGAGCTTGAGGAGTTCGAGGCTCGGCACGTCCCATTGGACGGTTGCGCAGGAGAAACGGCGGTCTCGGATGATGCAGTGACCGTGCCGGATCTCGCCGTCGGGCAGGAGGCCGACGGACTGAATCAGGGCCCGGGTGTGGTCGTTCTTCGGGAGGCCGAGGAGCTCGGCCAACGCGTCTTGCTGGTCTTTGGTGGTGAGCTGGAAACCCGCAACCGTGGTCAACTGCTCGACTACGCCGACGAGTTGAACGAGGCTCTCGGGGTCCTGTGTGTCCAGGAGGAGCGACGTCGCAAGGGCGCGGCCCACTCGGGCGATGTAGGACAGGAACGAGGCGCCTTGCCGGGTGGCGGTGAGGACGTGCACCTCGGGGACGCACACGGCCTTGCGCAGGCCGCGCAGGTCCCGGCGGCCTGCGGTGGTGACTCCGTAGGCCAACATCGAATGCATGAGGGCGACAGAGAGCCGCTGGAGTGGGTTCCACTCCTCGCGCGGCGACTCGGCGCCGGGCAGCGACAGGCCCGGCATCTGCACCACCCAGATTCCGGCCGAGGGGGTCAGCGGTTCCGTCTCGCCGGTCGGGCGGCCCATGAACGGGGCGCCGATCGCGTTCCGGCTGAGCTCGTAGAGGGCCTCGCCGGTCTCCCGGGCGAGCTCGTCCTCGTCCTGGCGGAGGTACTCGATCACCTTCCACGTGGCGGGGTCGCCTTTGGCGATCACCTCGTTTGTGGCGCGGGTGATCGGCGTCTCGGCGCCCCGGGCCCGCAGGTGCGGCGGTACGGCAATGCTGAGCTGCGCCGGCACCTCGACCTGTGCGACCTCGGCGCCCTCCTTGGCGAGGAGCTTGAACAGGTCGGCGAACCCGGCGAACCTCGGGCCGGTCTCGACGAGGTGCGCGTTCAGTCCGAACGCCTTGGCCGCCGAGACGACGCCGCCTAGATCGCCCTTGAAGTCGAGCGCGAGGCAGTACCCGCCGCGGAATCCCGCGTCGAGCATCGAGAGCATCATCGCCGTTGTCTTGCCTCGGCCCGAGCGCCCGATGTAGGCGGTCGTCGTCGCGTCGCCGCGGTCCGATCCAGCGGTGACGTCATTCCGGAAGACTCCGGGCGTCGAGCCGGTCAGGTACCCGACGATGGGGCCGGAGTCGTCGCCGACGTGCGCGCCACCCCAGAACCAGGAGCCGGACAGGGCGGTGACGTCGCGGGTGTGGCCGAGGTCCGGCACGCGGAGTTGGTCGCCCGGCTGCGTTTCGAGCCAGAGTTCGCGCTGTTCCTCCTCGCCGACGGTGACCTCGATCCCGAACCCGCCGTAGTGGGCAACGACGGCGTCCACGCGGGCCCGCAGATCGTCGAGGCCCTTGGTACTGGTGATGACGAGGCGGGGGTGATCCTCGACGAGGGTCACGTCCTCGCGGCCCATGGCGAACTTGAGTTCGGCCATGGCGCCTTCGGTCGTCTCGATATCGAGGCCGGGTTCCTCGGCGCTGGCGTTGGCCGCCGACCGGCGCTGTTCCTTGGCGAGCTTGCGCGCGTCGTCGACTTTCTTGAGGGCCTCCCGCTTGGGCAGCACTTTGAACCGGACGCTTGCCTCGGGAGAGACAGGGAGTATCAGCGACGAGGCGTCGAGGTCACCGAGTTCCTCGTCGTCGAGGTCGGGCACGTAGTTGATCTCGGAGAGGACGCGCAACCATTCCCCACTGCCGGGGCTCTCCATGACGGCCGGGAATCCGGACATGGACAGGACGGACACCCACGCCGTGACGTCGCCGGTTGCGTCGACCACGCGCAGGTGATCGGGGAACGGGAGGATGCGGCCCCTCGTCAGAGCGGCGAGCTTGGCGCCGCTGATGATGCCGGCGTTCGCTGCGGGCAGGGGTGCGGCGCGGTGCTGCTCGCGCGAGATCATCCACGCGAGCATTTCGACCGATGCGGGCTGCGCTTTCCACGGGCTCGATTCGAGGCGGCGGCCGAGGCGGCGCATCGTCGCGTCGAGCTTGGCGAGCTCCTTGGAGCTGACGGCCGAGGAGGCGATCCCTAGACCTTCCTGCACGCCTCGGCGGCTGAGTTTGGCGGCCTGTCCGGTGCGGTCGGTGATCCGGACGCCGAGGAGGAGGTGACGGGAGTCCAGCCCGATTTGGTCGAGGCGCTGCACTCGCAGGTCTGCCCACGCGCGCCAGTTACCCGCGGTGAACATCTCCTCGGCCTCGGCGGCGTAGTCCTCGGCGTGCAGCGGGGACCACATCACGCGGAGGTGGCAGTCGTACCCGGCAAGGGTCCGCGCGAGGGCACTGTCGGCCTGGTCGAGCTCGCCGTCACGGGCCACGCTCGACATGAGGTCGGTGTTCGAGCTCGCCAGGACGTACCAGGCTTCGGCGTGGCTGTCGGTCACGACCAGGCCGTCGGCGAGGGCGACGTATTGCGGCGGGGCGGCCGAGCGGTCGCCGCCTACGCCGAGGAACGTCCCGATCCTCTGCGCGATCTTCATGCTTCCCCCTTGTGCTGTAGTGCTTTGCGGCCGTGGGCTTTCACCACGGCATCGGGGCCGTACAGGCGCGGCCTCGCGTTGAGGCGCAGCGGCCCGCCGGCACCTTGCGGAACGTCGTCGTCACCGAGCCACCGCTCGACGGCGCCGCCGAGTACCGAGGAGGCGGCGAGGGTGTCGACCTTCCCGCCCCATCGGGCCCGGCGGCTGATCCACTCGCTTCGGGTGGCGGCCCGGCGCCCGCCGCAGATGATCGGCCGGTGTCCGAGGACGAGGTACCGAATCGAGATCGACCAGTTGGTGATGTTCCATCGCCGGTCGGTGCGGCGGCTGCGCTGCGTGCCGTAGACCACGGTCAGGAGCGGCGGCAGAAAGTACACCGTGAACGTGATCCGCGAGGGCAGGCCGAACACGAGCAACAGGGCGCCGGTCCACACGATGTAGAGGGACAGGCCGAGGAGGAGGGCGCGGCGCGGGATGCCCTCGCCGAGGTCCATCCCGAGGAGTTCGTGTTGCCGGGTGTCGAGGCTGAAATGGTCGGTGTAGGTGTGGCCTCGCCGCATCAGGCGGTCCCGCTGACCTTGCCCCATACGCCAGTCAGGAAGCCCTGTACGGCGTCGGGTGCCCAGATGATCGCGCCGACGAATACGGCGCCGACGGCGAGAGTGATCATCTTCCCCCACTCGTCTTTGATGAAGAAGCCGACGGCCCGGATCGCGAGGAACGCCGCGAACAGGTTCCCGACGACAATCAAGATCCAGTCTTTGAGTTCGGCGCCCGTCGTGAGCGGGGCCGCCAAGATTTCGTGCGCTACGGGTGGGATGCGGTGTGCCACGGGTGTTCCCCCTTGAGTAATTGGCAGGCTGACCAGGAGTTATGACGGGTGGTCATGTTTTGTGATCTGGGGACATAGCACCCGTCAGAGAGTGCCGCCGTGCACGTCGGCGACTTGCCACCGCGCGGCGTCGGCGCTCGACACCCGGGTGAGCTCTACGCGGTAGGTCTGCTCGACCGTGCCCTCGCCGAGCGTCCAAGAGACGCGAGCGGTACCGGTCCTGTCGTCGCCGGTCCCCTCGTCGATGGACCACGTAACGAGGCCCTTGTACTCGACGCCCTCGGGGAGCGGCGGGACGCTCGCGCCGGGGGCGGTGACGGCGTCTGTGTCGCCGCCCGCGTAGGCGCGGAAGAACTGTTCGACGGTGCCCTCGGTCGACGCCGCGAGCTCCTGATCGGTCTTGGTGGTGTTGAGGTCGGGGGCCTTGGGGCCCTTGGCCGGGATACCGACGAGGCCCGGCTCCCCGGTGACGATGACCCGCCCGGACGTCTCCACAACCGGCACGTCGAGGCCCACCCATCGGGCGGGCGACTCGGGCGCCGCCGTCTTCTTTTTGTCCTTGCCGGTCGGCGCGGGCGCCTCGGTCTTGATCAGGACGTCCACCCGTACGCGGGCCTGGTGCTGACTGCCAGTCGTGACGGCGCCCGGCTGGACGGCTAGCACGTCCTGACGGCCGCGCCCGTCCCATCCGATCGAGGTATCCGAGTTCTCGGGCATCACGGCGGCCAGGAGCGCGGCGCGGTCCTCGGGCTTGTCCTGGTCCCACGCGAGGTAGGCCCGGCTGAATCGGGCGGCGACGGCCTGCGCCTCGGCGTTCGGGTAGGTCGGCCCGGCCGTCACCTTGGGCGCGGGCGGAACGTCGACCTTGGGCGGGATGAACCACGCGCGGACGCCAGTCACGGCGGCGAGGATCAGCACTCCCCACACGAGGCCGCGGCCGAGACGGCGGGCGAACACGGTCCCGCTGCGCTCCTCTTGAGGAACCCACGGCGTGCGGGGCCCGGCCCTCCCGGCGGGCTCGGCGGCCGGGGCCGAGGTGGTGCTCTTGTGCTGCGCGGCGAGCTCGGCGCCGGCACTCTCCCACGGGTTCGAGGGCCGGGCTTGCTGTGTCTGCGAGGGCACGGGTGCCGGCGCTTTCTTGCTCTGGTCCGGCGTGGGCTCCGGTAGCCCTGCGGCCTTCCGGAGCATGGTCCCAAGCGACGGCATCCCCGCAACCTCCCCCAAGTCAGGGCGCATTGAGCGCATTGGTGATCGACCCTATGCCGAGGGTGATCAAAGCGTCAAAGAAATTCGCATGGCACATGCCCCGGCTGTGGCAGTCCTGTGACATGTGGCCAGCGGGAGTGATCACGGGCCGCTAGAGTGCGGCCCCATGTTGAGAACGATCGGGGGGGCATGACGGGTGCGCATACGTCGCGAGCGGCTGCGCGAATTGCGCGCTCGGCGCCAGATGACGCAAATGGATGTGGCCGAGTTCCTCGGCTGTTCACGGGCGACGGTTTCAACTTGGGAAACCACCGGACACCCCCCTAGACCGGCAACCTTGCGCGCGCTCGCCGATCTTCTCGGCGTCACCGCATTCGACCTTGTCGAGGTCGATTTCCTCGACCTAAGAGTTATGCGGTCCGTTGCCGGTATGCGTCAATGCGATATCGCCGATATGCTCGGCGTCCTTACCTCGACATACTGTGACGTCGAAACCGGCAGGCGAAACCTACCCGGCCGGTGGGTTCCTATCATCGCAAGTGCTTTCGCGGTCCCTTTGAGTCTGGTACGAGGTCTGTCTCCTAACTCCCATAAAGCAAGCGGCGGCGGTGCGGGTAGTTGATTCCGCACCGCCGCCGCTTTCCTTGCTCGGGTTGAACCCTTCCGCTACCGCTTAGGCGCGCAATAAGTGCGCCACGCTGCGGCGCACCTTCGCTGAATTGCATCCATCGCAGTTCCGGCGCCGCCGTAGTAGATGACCCCGAGCGGGTCCTCTCGGATAGCTGTCATTTTGAACAGGCTTTCAGCGTGCGGGGCCAGGTCTCGCAGGAGCGCATTAGCTTGCCCGTTATCGACGGGCGGAACGGGAACCCGGTAGTGCCATCCTGCGCCGACCAGTACGGGCGCGGTCTCGGCGTATTCTTCCGTCGCATACATTCGCGCGGTCCCGTGTAGTAGGTCGACGGAGAAGAACGCGGCATTACCTTCGGAGAGGTCTTTACCGCCCTCGGCGAGGGTTTTCGTACGGAACTCCATCGCGGTCAGGTCACCCATTCTTGGCCCCTTCCGGCTGCGCCTCTGCGGCTCCCTTTCGGGGACTCTTGCTGTTCTCTTCCTGCCACTTTTTCCATTCGCCGAGCCACTTCGCGAGCTCCTCCTCGGAGTAGTAGGAGGTCTGCCCGTCTGTGATTCCTTCGGGGGGTGTAATCCCTCGCGTGGCGCCTCGCTTGAAATACGTCCTGGCCGTGGACGCCTTCCACGGGAGAAATCCCTTTTCGTAGGCTTCGGCGAGGCTGTACGTGTCGGGGAGCTTCTCCTCCTGGTCCTCAATGAGCTCGGGAGCCGGGCCGGTGCCGGCACCTGTCGCGCCCCCTGTCGCGCCTGCTGTCGCGAGGGCCCCTGTCGTGCCCTGTGAGCTGGGGGAACTACCCGTGATCCCCTTCCGTGCCGAGGAGGCGACACCGGCGAACGCGACGGGGCCGTGTTCGCCCCCGGGGAGGAACTTCGCGGTGGCCGCGGTCGCGTTCACCTCGACGAGGATCTCGGGCGTGATCCACGGCGCCATTTCCCCACGGTCGAACCATTCCGGCGCGGGCGGGCATTGCGCGAGGAGGGCCCCGACTTCTGGCGTGATGTAACTCGGCTGAATCTCTCGGACATACAGGTAATCGGCGTCGGGGTCCTTTTGCTTGTCCGTGTAGGCGCCGCGCCCCTTGATCTTCGAGTCGAATCCAAGAACGGGCGTGCTCTGCCCGAATGCCACGCTCCAGGAAACGCGGTCCTGTTGACCGACCGCGATACGCGTTCCGATCTGCGCGCGCTCCATGGTGCCACCAAAGAAAGCGTTCGCGAATTGCTGCGTGCCGACGACAACGCGATGATTCGAGGAGCGTCCTTGCAGGAGGATAATCGCGAGCCAGTCAAGGAAGGGCGGCGTCCCCTTTCCCTTTATTCCGTATCGCCACCAGCTATATGCGAGCTTGATGAGCGTCGGCAACTCGTCGACGACTAGCGTCCGGGATACGAGCTGACTCCGCAATGCCGGATCGGCTCCCTTTTCCGCCGCCGCCTCGGCCGCCATCATTGAGGCGAGGAATTCAGCGAAAGCCGAGATGCACTCTCGCGTCGTTTTGTGGACGCGTACGCCTGAAAACCCTTCGGCTTCTTTGAGACTGTTCCGCTTGGTATCGAGAATGTCGATAAGCTCGCCATTCTGCCGACCATGCACAACAGGGATGTAGAGGACGGTCGATTTTCCGGAACCCGTGTCACCGGCCACACCCCAATGCGGGGTGGCGGTCTGCGTCTGGATTACGGCGTCAACGATCGAATCCCCTTCGATCGCCAGACCGACGAATACCCGGAACGGGTCTCCGGTCGACTTCCACGGGACATAGTCGGGGAGTACGGGTTTCGGTGTGGGCTTCGGCTTGGGGGTCCACTCGGCGAAATGCTCTTTCGTCGTGCGTTCCCACCGGGAGACCCATTCCCCGGGGACGCGCTCCTCGATCACGCGCTCAATGGCGGTGACGGCCTCGGGGCCTCCCATCCATTTTGCGGGCAGGCGCAGCACAATTCGGGCGCCGTCGGCGGTCATGTCGTCAGGCACCGAGAGCCACCGTTCCCGGGGTTCGGTCTCCTCCATGCGGAGGATCTGACGGACCGCCACCCACACGCCGGGGCCGTAGATTTGTCGATCCGTCCACACAGGCGTTACGCGCCACCATCCGAGTCCGGCCGGACTGGTGATAGCGGCGACAATCGCCGCCCCCGCGACGGCGATTAGGGCCCACTCGGTGACGAGGGGCGCTCGCCACCATCCGTATAGCGTCAGGAATGGCGCCAGGCGGGCCGCTGAGCGCGCAGCGCGCGGCCATCGGTGCCATGCGGCGAGGACTCGCCCCACGCCCCGCAGGGCGCCCCACAGCACCCGGACGGGAGCCGTGAGCGCGCGGGCCGTCCGCCGGGCCGGGCTGGTCTTGCCGAGGGACACGGTCGGCGAGGAGCTGCGCAACGCGGCGCCGAGCTCGGCGACGGGCGTCTCGGTCTTCTCGTCGTCGGGGAGCGGGGCGCCGGCACGCCACCATGTGGCCTCGCTGCGCGGGGTTCCGTTGAGCTCGCGGCCGGACACGTACCGGCCTATACCTGCGGCGGCGTTGCCGAAGAACCGTTCAATGGACCGGTTGAACTCGGCGCGTTCGGCCGGTGTCCCTTGGTTGGCGAGCACGGCGACGACGACCATTACGGCGAACAGTCCGCCGCTGCCGAGGCCGAGCGCGCCGCCGGGGATGTGGTCGAGGAGCTCGCGGGCGTCCGGGAGCTCCGGTAGAGCGGTTTGCACTCCTCCCCCTCTCTCTGTCTCGCACGTCGGTCGTACAGACGTGCCGTACTGATCCTCGCTCACGGGTGTGTCAGGGCGCCGCCCTGTTCTCTGGCACAACGCGCGCCCGGCCCCTCGGGGACCGGGCGCAGGGCTGCGGGCGAGTCAGGAAGGGTCAGGCGCCGGGAGGTTGTCGAGGGCGAGCTCCCACGGATACGCCTCGACGTTGCCGTGTTTCGGACGGTGGGGACGGAACCCGCCCTCGCCGCCGCCCTGGCCGTCGTCGAGGAGGACCCTCACCCCTGCCTCGCGCAGGAACGCGACGCTGCGGGCGAGCGCGGGGTGTCGGGCCTGCGCGGCGTTGAGGTACGGGAGGGCGACGAGGGGAAGGTCGAGGCCGATTGCCTCGGTGACCAGGCCGAGGGCGAGCGTGTCGCTTATGCCGGCGGCCCACTTGTTGAGGGTGTTGAAGGTGGCGGGGGCGACGAGGAGGGCGTCGGCGGCCGGGAGTGCGTCGGCCTGACTCGGGAGCTTGTACGTGTGGCGCACCGGGTGGCCGGTGGCCTCGCGCAGCTCGTTGAGCTCGCCCTCGGCGTCCTCGGTGGCCCACCGGTACGCCGAGGGGGTCAGGATGAGGCAGACGTCCCAGCCTCGGGCCTGCGCGGCACGGATGCCGGTACGGACGTGGCGGGCGGGCGGGGCGGCGCAGGTGATCAGATACAGGGTTTTCACCCGGGCAGTCCACAGCGCGCGGCGAGCGCCCGCAACCTCCCTTCGGCGTTGCCGGTCCCCAGTAGGCGCAGGTCGTCGACGAGTTGGCGGGTCCGCGGTCGGCAGTGAACCTCTTCCTCGGCCTCTCGCTCGGCGTCGAGGAGCACCCCGACGGCTTCCTCGCGCTTCCCGGCTTGTGTGTAGGCGCGGGCGAGGTCGGCGAGGTGGTGCGCGCGGCGCTCGCGCGGGAGGTCTGCGCGGGCGGGTTCGGGGATGCGCAGCGCGACGGCGACGGCCTCGGCGCCCTCGGCGAGCTGGACGTGTGCGGCGACGCGGTACAGCGCGACGTTCGTCCGGCCGAATGCGGTCCACAGTGCGTTGCCGTCGCCGTCGTCGCCGAGCTCGTCGGCGTGCTCCTCGGCCTGGTCGAGGAGATCGGGGACGGTGCGGGCGGCCTGCGCGGCGCGGGCGTCGTCACGGTCGGCGGCCGTCGCCTTGGCCATGGCGGCTTTGAGGTAGAGCATCCCGAGCGTGGACAAGCCGGACGCTCCGGAGCGGATCAGCTCGGGGCCGAGGCGGTCGGCGGCGGCCGTGGCGAAGTCGGCGGCGGCGTGCGGCTGTCCGTGGTTGGTCATGGCGTCGGCCAGGTGCCGGGCGGCGCTCGCCATGATGACCGGATCGCCGGACCGTTCGGCGGCGATCACTGCGCGGTGCCCGGCGATGTGCGCGAGGTCCCCGGACCCGAACTTGATCGCGGCGGCCTCGGTGAGCTGTAAGGCCATGGACAGGGCGCGGTACGCGGCGAGTTGGTCCTCCCCCGTGTGCCGGGCGGCGGCGCGGTTGGCCTCGGTGAGGAGCTCGGGGACCAGGCGGCCGAGGCTGGCGAACGCCGAGGACTGGAAGGAGGTCCAGCCGTAGACGACGCGGCGGCGCAGTGTCTCGACGTCGAGGGGGTCGGCGCCGTCGGCGTCGGCGGTCCCCGTGATCACGTCGTGCCGTTGGAGAGCGGCCCGGATCTGTTCCAGCTCGACCGCGTCGACACAGTCGACAGTGGGCCGGTCGGTGAGGAGGTCGGCGAGGTCGATCCCGAGGATTCGAACGGCGGACTCCAGCACAGAGAGGCGGGGGTCTGCCTGCCGCTCACCGCTTTCGAGTTGCTGCACCCATCGGCGGGTTTTGCCCATGAGGGCAGCGAAGTCAACTTGTGTGATCCGGCGGCGCTCTCGCCAATACGCGATGCGGCGGCCGACCTTCCGAGCGTCCATGGGCTCTACTCCGGGCCGAGCGAACAAGGCGCACAGACTGTGCGCCTACGTTCCGTTGTACGCGCCCTACCGTCCGGATATGGCCAAGTCCCAAAACACCGCCCAACCGGGTTGGGCCGCGCTCCTCGACCTCGACGCCGACACGTACGAACGCCTGCGATATGCCGGCCGCTCCGCTACGGATCTGGTGGCGGTCGGTCAGGCGTGGGACACCGTGTCCGAAGGGTGGGAGGCCCTCGCCATTGCGCCGCTCGCGCGGGGCCTCGCCGCGCTCGACTGCCTCGGCGTGCCGCTCGACGCTGGATTCCCGGTGATCGCCGACCACAGCCGAAGCGAGCTGATCGTGTTGGTTGAGGCGGGCGCCGCCGGGCCGCTCGGCGAGCTCCAGGGCGTGCGCGCACTCCGGGCGGGAACGACGTTCCTCCTCGTCCCGTTCGGGCCGCAGGGCGCCTATCACGCCGCATGGCTGAGCCGTCCAACTGCGGGCATGGCGCGGTACGTTGACCCGGCCGCGTTGCGCGATGCGGTGCTCGTCGCCGAGGCGGAACGCGCGGAGCACTCCCGCGCCTGTTGACCCCGTGTGCGGCCCTCCCCCCCCGTGGGGGCTGCGCACGGCCACCGAGGGCCCCCGGAGCTCGCGCCTTGCTCCGGGGGCCCTCTCATGCCGCAGGGCGCCCGCTCCGGGTGGGAGCGGGCGCCCTGCGATGATGTGGGCCGAGGTCCCCGGCGATTCCAGCGCCGGGGACCTCGGCCGTTTTCACGCCGCCTTGGGCGGGCGGGTCTCGACGTCGACCTCGGCGGCGCGGGCCTCGCCCTCGACGGCCGCCGCCTCGGTGCGCTGCGCGTCCGCCGCCTCTCCGGCTTCCTGGCCCTGGCGGGTCACCCATGCGGCGATGGCCTCGGGGCGCTGCGCGGCGGGCAGGCAGCCGCGGTGACGGACGCGGTCCCGGCGCATGTGGCTGTAGAACATCTGCCCTTCCCAGCCGCAGAGCTCGCAGCGAACGAGCCAGTGCACGTCACTGCCGGGGTATCCGGCGAGGGGCGTCCACGCGGTTTCCGCGAGGCGGGCGAACGCGCGCTCGGCGCTCTCCTCGTTGCGCTTCTGGTTCCACGGCTTCGCGAGGAGGTTCTCGGCGAGGTACGGAGCGATGACCGGCATTCTTCGGTCCCTTCCTTGGGTGTTCTTGCGGCTTCCTGCCGCACTCACACCCTTACACACTTGCAACTCAACTACAAGTTGAGCTGCAAGTATCACTTACGTCATTCATCGCCCAACCGGGGGCGCGAACAGGGGTTATGACGAACAATCATTGTTTGTGAGCTGGGGGCATACGGGGTCACCCGCACAAGGCGTACACACTGTGCGCCCAAGGCGCGCCGATCCGCTCATACGGTGCCGGACATGGCGCACTCTGAACACACTTCCCCGCCCCCTGATCAGGGCCCCGAGCATCTGCCCACCCTTCGGCCGGCACTTCGGGCCGAGGCCGTACGAGTCGAGGGCCCGGCGTTCGCCCATGACCTCGTCCGCAGCCTCGACGAGGCGCGTACGGCCGTCGGCGCACTGCCTGCCCTCGGTCCGTCCGCCGACGTCTCGGTGAGCGCGCTCACCGCACTCGTGTGCACCGGCTCGACCCCGGCCGACGCCCTGCAAGCCGCCGCCGAGGTAGCACGGCAGGCACCCAACCTCGAACCTCACTCCCTCGCCCTGGCGAAGATGCCGGGGCCTGTCGAGGGCATGTGGGAGTGGCACCTCACCATGACCGTCAGCTCGCGCGATCCGGCAACCGGCGAGTACGGGGGTTCCACACATCACACCGACCGGCGGCGGTGACGGCATGGCCGTACGCGCCCGCTACCGGATGCGGGACTACACGATCACGGCCGACCCGGTCACGCCTGCCACCTATCAGGCGGTGTGCGTGACCGGCGAAGACGCCGACTGCGGCGCCGACTCGGACCACCAGGAGACCGAGGCCGCCGTCGAGCGGTGGATCGCCGAGCACACCCGGGACACGGGTCACGACTTCTACCGGCGGGCCCGGTGGGACTACGTCAAGGCGGAGCCGGGGGCGTGGCAGTGACCAGCGACCAGCAACAGCGGCTATGGGCGCGCGCCGAGCGGCTCCGGATAGCGGTCGACACCGTACGGGCCACACGGCGGGCCATCGCACAGGAACGGGGCACACGCGGCGGCGGGGGGCCTTCGTAGCGCTCCCTCCCCCGTCCATGCGCGAGCGCCCGGCCCCTGTTGAGGGGCCGGGCGCTCGTGTGTCTGTCCGCTGTAGGCCGGTCCTACCGCTCGACGACGGGCCGGTGAATGTCGCGGTGCTCGGCGGTCACCTTGACCTCGGCGCCGTACTGCATGGCGAGGTAGTTGACCATCGCGGCCGAGCGGTGGCGGCCTCCTGCGCATCCGACGGCGACGCGCACCGTTCCCGCCGAGGGCCCGGCACGGAAGGATTCGACGGCGGCCAGGATCGCGCGGGCAAGCTCGGGAACGCCGTCGGTGTTGAACACCGCGCGCGTCACGAGTTCGTGCTCGGCGGTGAGCTGTCGCATCTCGGGGTTCACGTGCGGATCGCGGAAGTGCCGGCGCATGTCGACGACGAGATCGGCCTCGGGAGCCGGGCCGTGCAGGAATCCGAAGCTGACGAGCTCGATCTCGGGAACCTTGCGCAGCTCCTCGGCGAGCTCGGCCTCGGCCTCGGTGACACCCTCGGCGGCGCCCTCGATCCCGGCCTCGGCGAGACGGCCGAACACCTCGATCCGGCGCCGGGCGTAGGCGATCAGCTCGGCCGACGGGACCGGCGGCGGGACCGGCCTGCGGCCACTGAGGTACGGGGCGGCTTCCTCGCGAACCTCGGCGAATTCCCGCAGGTTGGTCCCCGGCCCCGTCTCCTTGAGCTCGTCATGCCGGGCGATGACCTCCTCGTACGTGATCCGGGCGGCGGTGGCCACGCGCAGCCGGTCGGACTCACGCTGTAGCTCGGCGAGTTCGCGCAGTGCGTCGAACGTGTCGAGGCCGGTGTCTTTGGTCATGCTCTCGGGTCCTCCCCCGGCCGCCGCGCGTATGGCGCGGCGGCTCTTGCTGGTACGGAACATGGCGTCGGGTCCTCAGCTCTCGTCGGCGGCTGCGGTCCGGCCTGCCTCGGTGATGCGGAAGAAGTGCGGGTGTCCGCGGTGCTCGCCCTCGGGGTCCGGCGCTCCCTGTACGTGGCCGCAATCGTCGATCGAGTCGGCGAGGCCGAGTTCTTCGAGGGCGAGCTCGTCGGCCTTGGTGACACTGCGGGCGTCGATGCTGCCTTTGGGGTGCGCGGCGGCCATGCGCAGCGCGGCGAGCCGGTTCGGGGTGAGTCGGGGCGGCACCGGATCAGTCCCGGACGGCGAGGTACGCGGCGAGGCCCTCGGCGAGGTGGTGTGTTGCCTGGTCAAGCAGGTAGGCGCCGCCGAGCGGGCCGCCGAGCTCGTAGAAGTTGGCTTTGCCGGTGACCTCGGCCGTCTTGCGGACCGGCCAACGGCGATCAATCACGTAGTGGGTGGCGCCGGACAGGGTGAGCGCGGCGGCGATGCTGCGGGGCCGCAGGCCGAGGCCGAGGAGGCGGTTCCCCACCAGAAGCGCGGCGCCCTGCGTGGCCACGTACGAGGCGACGTGTCCCGCGAGGGCCTTGTGACCCTCGGCCCCCGGCTTGGCCTTGTGCTGCGCCTGGTGGTCGCTCTGTACCCAGTGGTCGGCGACGTCGGCGGCGATGCGGAGGAGGGCGTACACGGCGGGGTAGGCGGCGGCGCGGTTCACGGACATGGGGCGGTTCCTTCCGGTGTGGGTCCGGGGCCCCGGTCGGGGGCCCCGGCGGTCGGTCGGGCGGTGAGTGCCGGCACTACTTCGGGCAGTCGTGGGCCTTCGGGTCCGCGAGGTGGGCCTCGAACGCGGCGGCCTCGTACGGCGTCCACAGGCGAGCGGTGATCGTCCGGCCGCAGTCCTCGCAGGACCAGGAGCGCGGGCCGTTCAGCCGTCCGTACGCGAGGCGGTGCGCACCCTCGGTGAGGTCGGTCACCGTGCGATCGACGGCGGCCAGGGCGACGATCCCGGCGACGACGATGCACGCGACGCGGGCGAACCCGCGGACGTCGTCGGCGAGCTGCTGCTCGATGAACCATGCGGCGGCGAGGGCGGCGGCGGCCGGAACGAGCATCTGCACAGCGCCGACGATGAAGAGGAGGAGGCGGGCCGAGTTCGCCGGGATGGTGTGGGCGACGTTGTTTCGGGTGGACGTGTTCATGCGGTCGGTTCCTTCCGATCGGGTCAGCTGTGGATGGGTGGGGGTTCAGCGCCCGGCCTTGGTCAGCTCGTGCGAGTGGCACAGGACGGGGCCGATCAGGAGGCCGATTCCGTTCACGGTCCACCGGCCCCCGGTGAGCGGGCCGGGCTCGACCTCGTCCACGATTCGGCCGGTCCTGCCGACCGCGCGGGGGTCGTCCGCACACGCGGTGATCTCGACCTCGTCGCCTGCGTTGAACTGCGGCATGGGGTGTCTCCTTGGTCGGTGGTCGGGGCCGGGCCTCGGGCGAGGCCCGGCGGTCGAGCGGGGAAGGGTGAGCGGCTCAGACGTGGCCGTGCAGGAGGAGGACGGCGGTCACGATGGGGAGGGCCACCATCACGACGAGGCACAAGGCGCGCGACATGGCGCGGGTCCTTTCGGGAGGACGGCAGGCCGGGCGCTACTTGGTGACGCGGCCGTTGCGGGTCGAGGTCTGGACGTCGAGGCCGGGCCGATTCGTGCCGTGCAGGCGGATGTTCCCGTTGTAGGAACGGGCCTCGATCTGGCCCGAGGCGGCGGGCGAGGCGGCGAGGCGGACGTTCCCGTTGTGGGTGATCAGGCGGGCGGCGCCGCCGCCGTACGAGCCGATTTCGGTGTCTCCGTTGTGGCCCTCGACGTCGGCCCACTCGGTGACGGCCTCGACGTCGGTGTCTCCGTTGTGGGTGCGGACCTTGATCCGGCCGACCACTCCCGTACGGACGTTGCCGTTGTGTCCGCTGTAGTCGAGGGCGGCCAGGGGACCGGACACGGTGAGGTTGGCGTTCCGCCCATTCATCTGTACGCCCGAACCGGCGGGGAGGGTGACGCGGACCTCGATCGCGCTCACGACGGTGCCGCCGCCAGAGATCCCGCCGGAGACGACTCGCCCGTTGACGATCGTCACGCCGGTCATGGTCTGGCCTCGGCCGACGCTGGTCACGTTCTGGACGAAGTTCACGCCGCCGCCGCGAAAGCTCATGTTGCCCATGACGA
The DNA here is from genome assembly GCA_000720535.1 of Streptomyces halstedii. Classification (GTDB taxonomy): domain Bacteria; phylum Actinomycetota; class Actinomycetes; order Streptomycetales; family Streptomycetaceae; genus Streptomyces; species Streptomyces halstedii. The sequence goes on along the minus strand of JOAZ01000036.1, from coordinate 25,466 downwards.
CGGTGGACCCCTCGACCTCGGGGACCGTGATCGACAGGCGGTTCCCGTCCTGCGTGATGCGGGAGCGGCGGACGGCGTCGGCGGCCGGACCCTCGGCGTCCTCGGTGCTGATGACGACGCGGGCGGCGGTGGCGGCCGGGTCGATCGTGACGAGCACCTCGCCCATGTCTGCGCGGACGGCGGCGAGGATCGGCCCGGCGGCGGTGGCGGTGAGAGTCTGCTCGGTCATCTGTCTTCCCCCTGTTGGGTTCGGTGGTCGGTGCGTTCTCACGATGACACAGGTTGCAGCACAACTACAAGTAGAACTGTCAGTTGGCTTGAAACTTACGAGGGTTTTCGGATGCGTCGCCGGACATGCCGGCGCCCCCGGGCCCGGTCTCGCGGCTCCCGGGGGCGCGCACGGGTGGGTGGCGGCCTGGTCAGTCCTCGGCGCCACCGTTGTCCCCGGCGCCGCGCATCTTGCGCTCGTGCCGTCGTTCGCCTGCGGCCCCGGCCTCCCGGATGCCGTCGCGGGCGGCGCCGATGCCCTCGCGGCCGAGGTCGGCGACCGACCCGACGGCCGAGGCCCCGGCGGTGGCCACCTGTCCGGCAGCGGCGGCGGTCTGTCCGACGGCTCCCGCCACGGCGGCGACGGCGCCGAATGCTGCGGCCAGGCTTCCGCCGGTCGCGCGCCCGGCGGGCTTGGCGGGCCCGGCCGGGGCGGTCTTGCCGGACTTCGCGGCGGCGGCAGCGGCGGCGCGGGCGGCCTTGGACTGCGCGGCGCCCTGGCCCTTGGCGACGAGGACGCCCTCGATGGTTCCGGCCTTGAGGACCAGGCGGAACGGCTTGCCCTCCTCGGCCTGCGAGAGCGTGTGGAGCTGCGCCGTGGTCAGGTTCTCGACCTGAAAGAAGCACTGCGCCCGGCTGCGGCGCTTGCCCGAGGCGTCGGCGTGCATTTCGCCGCATGTCGCGTTGATGATGCCGCCCGAGGGGATGAGCGTCAGCTCGCGCGGGACGCTGCCCGCCCCCCGGCTCGGGCACCGGACCGGGGCGCCGCCGACGGTGAGTTTGCGGATCTTGAGCGCGGTCATGTGCGGGGCTCCTATCGGTTGTTGATCGTGGCGGTGGCGGTGGCCTTGGCGCGGCCGAACAGTCCGGCGGTGGCCGTGGCGGTGGCGGTGGCGGTCTGCTTTCCGCCCCGGCCGCGCTTGGCGACGGCGGCCACCAGGGCGAAGACGAACGCGAGGACGACGGCGATCTTGGCGAGGAGGACCAGGGCGGCGGCGAGGGTGGCGGCGGCCTCGGCGAAGAACTTGAGGGCGTAGGCGGCCAGGGCGAACGAGGCGGACGCGGAGACGAGGAGGAGCGCCGTCGTCTTGGCCCATGCGGGGACGGCGGTCGAGGCCGGGGCGGGGGCCGCGGTCGCGGTGCCGGCGGGGGCGGAAGCGTCGGCGTAGTGGTAGATCGTGCGGCCGTCGAGGGTGCGGACCTCAACCACGGTCGGGATGGCCTCGGGGGCGGCGACGGGACGGTACGCGACGGGGTGACCCTGCATCGGCTCGGGGCGGTAGAGGGTGACGGCCTCGGCGCGCGTGTGGGTGGCCTCGGCGTAGTCGCGGGCGGTGTTTTCCATGATCGGCGGCGCTCCTCGGCATGATCGCTTTGCGTGGGTTTGTGAAGTCAGTACGGGCCGGGTTGGGTCGGGTTATCGCAGGTCAGAGGCCCGTACGGGGCCGGTACGCGAGCCGGGGGGACGGTTTGGCGTACCGGCCGGGAGGGGTCCGTACGTACGGCGTACCGGGCGCTGACCTGCGGCGTTCCGATCCGTACGGACCCCGTCCCGAGGGGCATATCAGCCCATACCGGCGGCCTTGCGGAGGTCGGCCAGGTAGTAGCCATTCGCCCTTCCGCCGCTCGTCCAGCTCCGGACGGCGAGGGTGCGGTCGGTGCCGTCGAGGGCCTCGTCGAGCCTCTTCCGCAGGGCCGTCCCGCCGGTCCGGGCGTAGGTGGCCTGGTCCTCCTCGCCGACGCCGAGGGCGGCGGGCGCCCATGTCGCCGGGTCGAGCTCGGCGAGGCCGTCGAGGATCTCGGTCGTGGCGAGGCGCTCGGGGTTCTTCCGGTCCTCGAACACGGCGATCAGGTCGGCGAGGATGCCGCCGACGCGGGCCGCCCGTCCGGCCTGCCCCGCCGCTTCCCCGGCCAGAGTGCCGGCCTCGATGCGCAGCGCCCGGCCGCGCTCGCAGATCGCCCGGAATCCGGGGAGCTTGATGAGCAGGGAGCGCATGAAGCGGAGGCCGGTCTCGTCGGCGTGAATGCCCATGCCCTTGAACGCGGGGGCGAGATCCTTTGCGTTCCAGCCGGACGCGCTCGAACCGGTGCCGAGGACGGAGTCGCTCATCTGGTACGTGGCGCACAGGTGGGCGATGCGCTGCGGGATGGCGTCGCGCAGTGCCGAGGGGACGGCGTCGCCGGTCGGCTTCTGCGAGGCGAGAATCGGAATCAGGCCGACGGCCGGGCCAACCTTGGCGAGGGTGATGAGCGCCTTTTCGATGCGCTTTCCGTACGTGAGCTTGTCGTCTTCCTCTTCCTTGCCCTCGTCCTCCAAGTACCGCTGCAATTCGTCGATGATCAGGACGACCGGGTAAATCTTGTGGTCGCGGGTGATCTCGGGCGTGAGCTTTCCCTCGGGGCACACCTCGTCGGGGAGCTCGAACAGCGCGTCGTATCCCTCCTCCATTTCGCCTACGAGGTCTTCGAGGACGTGCGTCAGGCGGCGGACGGCGGGCTCGGTGACGCCCCGGATGTACGCCTCGGCGAGAAGGGCCGTAGCGGACCAGTCCTTACCGCCCTTGCCGTCGGCGACGATCATCCGGCACAGCGGGTCGAGGACGGCCGCAGCCGCAGCCGCGCGGGCCGTGAAGGTCTTGCCCTGGCGGGGCATGGCGCCGACCAGGAGGCCGAAGAACAGGAGCTCGATCGCGGTGATGCTGCCGGTCTCGTCCACGAACGTCGGGGCGCCGTCCCAGATGTTCCAGCGCTCGGCGGTCTCCAGCGGGGAGGGGACCGGGTCGCCGCCGAACGGGTGAGAGTCGGCGACGCGCATATATACGCCGCCCTCGTGCCCGTCCTGGCGGATCGAGAGCTGAATCGCGTCCACGGCCAGGGCCGCGGCGAGGGGCTCGCGCTTGGCCGCAACTTCCTTGGCGGTCTTGCCCGCGGACCGGGGGAGGTCGAACCGGACGACGCTCGCCTTATCACCGGGCTCGCGGGCGATGAACCCGCGAATGGTGACCTCCTCGCCGTCCTTGAGGATGCCGACGTTCCGGGCGCGCAGTGCGGCGTTCAGGCCCTCGTCGGTGAGGACCCCGGCCCCGGTGAAGTCGGGGGCGTCCATCAGGGCGAACGTCCCGTCGGGCTGGCGGCGGATCAGCTCGCGGCGGCCGAGGGCGTACAGGACGCCGAACACCGGCAGGAGGACCGGCGCGGCCATGATCCATCCCCAGGTCTCACCGAGGGCCAGGAGGGCGGCGGTGTAGGTGGTGCAGCCGGTCAGGCCGTAGACGGTGAGCGGCTCACGGCGGCGGGCCTTGGCCTCCTTGCGGCGGTCGGCGCGCAGGTCGGCGATGTGCTCCGGGCCCGCCTTGGTGCGCCTGACCTTGTCCGCGATATCGCCGTACTCGGTGGCCCCGAGGTACGACCAGGCGTCACGGGAGGCCACGCGGGCGCCGAGGGCGCTCACCTTGGCCACGCGCCACAGGTAGACCGGGGAGCGCAGGGCGTGGAACTGCGCGGCGTTAACCCACTCGGCGCGGCGCTGCCGCCATACGCCCGGGTCGGTGAGGGACTCGGGGACGAGGGTCCGCAGGTTCCAGCCGTCGCGCTCGTCGAGGATTTCGAGGACACCGGCCTCGTCCTCAGCCGGGGTGCCGGCGGGGGCGTCGACCTTGTCGAGGCGCACGGTCCCGGTGGTCAGGTCGGGGAGTCCGGCCGGGGTGGTGCGGGCTGCGTCGCGGGCGGCCTCCTCGATGCGGGTGAGGGTCTCGGCGTCGCGGTAGGGGGCGAGGTCGACGAGCTGCGCCTCGTTCTCGATACCGCGCTCGGTCTCGGTGGTGGACATGCGGGGTGTTCCTTTCTCGGGGCCCGGCCGCCGGGGGAGGGCGGCCGGGCGTGGTGCGTGGGGCGGAGCGCGGTGTCAGGTGGTGGGGCCGAGGTCGGTCTCGTCGAGCTCGGCGAGCGCGAGGTGAAGCCGGGCACGGGCGGTGTCCGATCCGCAGCCGACGGCCGTCCCGTAGGTGAGGGACTGCCGGGCGTCCTCGGCGGCCTGCCACGCCTTGGCCACGTGGGCGTTCGACATGGGGGCCGTCTCGAACGCGAGGTAGACGAGGCCGAGTTCGGCGCAGGCGCGGCCGAGCTGCGGGTGATGTGCGGCGGCCTCGGCGTCGGCCTGGTCGGCGAGCTCGGCGGCGATCTGGCGGTACACGCTGCGGTCGGTGGTGATCACTTCGCGGCCTCCTTCGCGGTGGCCTTGGCCGCCTTCTTGGTGGCGTTGCGGACGGCGAGGGACTTTGCACCGGCCCGGAGGAGGGCGGGGCCCCAGAGGATGAGGGCCAGGAGGAGGGCGCCGACGAGGGCGGCGGGGCCCCATCCGTTCTCGGGGACGAGGCGGATCATCACGTACGTTCCGGCGGGGGCCGCGAGGATCAGGGCGCGGGGCGGGGTGTGGGAGGCGGCGCTCATCGGGCGTTCTTCCTTTCGGCCTTGACGTGGTCCCGGAGCCGCATCGCGTAGCGGTAGTTACCGCCGCCGATGGTCTGCCGGACGTTCTTCACGGAGAGGTTCGCGGCGCCGCCGAGGAGGTCGGCGAGGGCTCGCACCTGCGCGATGTGGGCGGCGTCGAGGGGCTTGTCGGGGACCTTCGGAGCGGTCCGGCCGGAGACTCGGCCGATCGCTTGCTTCCCTTTGCGCCCAAGGGTTTTCGCGGTTCGACCACCCTTGCTCGGTCCGCCGTTGGGGCCGCCCGAGGAGCGGCGCGCGGTCGGTCCGTCGTCGCCCCCGTCGGGCGGGAAAATGTCCGCGAGGAGCTGCTCGACGGCGAGGGTTTCGACCCCCACGCCGTGGGCTGCGGCGAGTGCCTTGTCGGCGTGGCCCCGGCGGGCGACGACGCGGGCCGTGGTGGCGAGCTCGGCGCCGTGCTCGTCGCGCCATGCGGTCCGCCACGCTTCCTCGGTGTCGATCGTGCCGAAGGGGTGCGCGGTGAGAATGTCGGTGTACCGGCTGTAGACCGTGGGGAAGCGGCGGCGGCGCTTGCGGTCGTGGCGCTTGCGGCGGCGGTCTTCCCGGCGCTGCGCCTTGGTGCGGGTCGACTTGGTTCCGTGACGGCCCCAACCGCGGACCTCCCAGAAGAAGACGCCGGCATAGCTCGCGGCGGCGAGGACCCATGCGAGCCACCCGCCGGACGACTCGGGGGCGTGGCTGTAGTTGATGACGGCGGCGAAGCTCGCGCAGGCCCACATGACCACCCGGAAGCGGCCGACGGGGCGGCCCTCCTTCTTGGCCCGCTCGCCGGACACGGTGGCCACCCACGCCCCGGCCTCCAGCATCACGGCGAGGCACAAGGAGATCACGCTGGGGAGGCTCTCGCCGTTGAGGGCGCGGAGCTGGAAATAGAGGGCGGGAACGATGCCGCAGGCCATGACGAGCAAGGCGCCGACGGTGTCGCCCTCGGTGCCGAGCTTGGCGAACAGGTCGCCGCGGGCTTTCTTCCGCTCGGCCTTGCGGCGGGCCTTCTCGCGCTTGCGCTCGGCGCGGAGTCGGCGCTCCTCCTCCTGCCGGGCCTCCTCGTCCTTGCGCTGCTGCTCGGCGCGGGCCTCGTCCCGGATGCGGGCGGCCTCGGCCTCGGCAAGGCGCTCTTTGCGGGCGGCCTCGGCCTCGGCGAGGCGGTCGCGGCGGTCCTCCTCGCGCTCGGTCTTCCGGTCGAGGCGGCGCTCCTCGTAGAACGACGTACTCACTTGGCGATCTCCTTACGGGCGCCTCGGGGGGCGAGGAGGCAAAGGGGGCAGTGGGGGAAGGGGCGGCCGATCCGGTCGGCGCGGATGCCCTCGGCGGCGAGGAGCGTCCCGACGGCGGCGGCGGTGATGGCCTGCCCGGCGTGTCCGGCGATGAGCGAGACGACGAACCAGTCAGCGGCCAGGAAGAGGACCAGGGCCCCGGTGGCGATGTGGTGGACGGCGGCGAGGATTCCGCAGGTCGAGACGGCGAGGATGCGCCGCGCGGTGGCGGTGGTCATCGGGTGGCCTCCTCGTCGGCGAGGGCGTCGAGGCGGTCGCGGTCGGCGCGGCGGCGGCGCTCGGCGGCCCACAGCTCGGCGCAGCGGCCCGACTGGTGGGCGGCGGCCTTGGTGCGGATCTTGGCGACGCGGAGCGTCTCGGGGGAGACGTCGCGGACCAGGGCGCAGGCGGCGGCGCTCATGCCGTGCGTCCGGTCGGGGCCGAGGTGCGGTGGTAGGTGACGGCGGCCCGGATGGCGAGGCGGGCGAGGATGCCGGCGCCCGCGAGGAACGCGGCGGCCTTGAGCGCGGTCACCAGGGCGGTGAAGAGGGTCACCAGGAAGGGGGCGGCGGCGTAGACGAGGCCGACCAGGACGAGGACCAGGGCCAGGAGGGCGGCCGGGTGCAGTCGGTCGGCGCGGCCGGTCAGGTCGCGCAGGGCGCGGGCGATGGTGCGGCGGTCGAGCTTCACGCGGCCCACCCCCCGGCGAACACGTCCTCGGGCTCGTAGCCCTTCGCGTCGTCCTCGCGCTCGATCTCCTCGACGATTCCGGCGATGACGTCGAGGGACGCGTCGCGCGGGATGTAACCGGAGTCGGCCATGTCGACGAGGGCGTACAGCCGGGCGTACTCGTCGAGCTCGCTCTCGCCGCCGATCGGGCCGAGGACGAGGTCGATGTCGAGGCCGAGCTCGGTGGACAGGTCCATGCGGGTGGGGGCGATACCGGCCGCGGAATCGGTCGTGCCGATTCGCAGGACACCGGCGCTTTCGGGCATGGTGGTGCGCACGCGGATCACTCCTTTGAGCAGAGTCGGGGTGTCCGCCTAGCGGCCTCGGAGCGTGGACAAGACGCACCGGGGCCGCGCCGTTTTAGGCGTGGCGGACCAGCGCAGTTCCGGGGCCCTTGTGGGCCCTGGTCCTGCCGTGCCGTGCGGCACACCAGAAGTAGAGCACCGAATGGAATCCATTGCAATAGTCTTGGATTCCATCCATGCTGTGTTGGCAGCCGAAGACGACCGGATGGGTTGCAGATAAGGTGACCGCATGAAAGAGGACGAGCCGCGCCGAGCGACATTCCGCGCAGTCGCCGACGAGGTGCGCGGGCGCATCAAGGGGGGCACTTACGCCCCTGGTACCAAGCTCCCCACCGAGGGCGAGCTCGCCGACCAGATCGGCACAAACAGGGGGACCGCCGCGCAGGCCCTGCGCCTCCTCGCGTCCGAGGGACTGATTCACAAGTCCCGGCGGGGCGCGTTCGTGCACCGGATCGTGACCAAGATCCTCCGGGACTCGACCTCTCGGTACGTACGCGCCCGCCGGGAGGAGGGCCAGGCCCGGGGCGCGTTCGAGGCCGAGATCCGCGGACTCGGCCTGACCCCGTCATCCGTCACCGCCACCCACCACATGCAGCCGCCGGCATGGGTGGCGGACCTCCTCGGGGTAGACGCGAACCGTGTCTCGACGCTCGCCCGGGTCCGGCGGATGCTCGCCGACGACGTCCCGGTACAGCTCGCGACGTCGTACCTCCCTCTGGAGATCGCCGCAGGGACGCGGCTCGAAGAGATCGACACGGGGCCCGGCGGCTCTAAGTCGAGGCTCGCCGAGCTAGGCCACGCCCAAGCCCTGATCACGGAAGAGATCGAGGTCAGGACACCGACACCCGAGGAGGTCGAGGCGCTCGACATGGCGGAGGATCAGCGCGTTTTCGAGATCGCCCACATCGGGCGGACCGAGGACGGCCGCGCCGTCGAGGTCACCGTTCACGTGCTGCCCACCCACCTTTGGCGCCTGTCCTACTCCTGGCCCCTCGGCCCCACCCACTGACCACCCACACGGAAGGGACTCCACTGCACATGGCACAGAACACGATCACCGAGACCGGCGGCATCATCCGCGACGCCCGCAGCCGCTACCGCACCGCGCAGCGCGAGGCCGACGGCGCGCACGGCGCGTACGAGAGCGAGACCCGCCGCAGCGGGGGCACCCCGCGCGCCGAGGTGTCCGTGAGCCGGGCCGAGGCCCCGGCCGACGTCGCCGAGCTCCTCGGCGCCGAGGGGCCGGTCGTCGTCCGCGCCCGGAAGATGTTCGACGGCGGGCGCCTGGTCCAGCTCGCCAACACGTGGATTCCGGTCGATGTCGCCGAGGCGGCCGGTATCGAGCAGGTCGACACCGGGGCGGGCGGGATCATCTCCCGGATGCGCGAGGCCGGGTTCGACCAGGGCGCCGAGGCCGTCGAGGACGTCGACCAGCGTCCGGCCACCGCCGACCAGGCCGCCGCGCTCGGCGTCGAGGAGGGCGCCCTCCTGCTGACCGTGACGCACATCGGCGCGACCGCCGAGGGGCGCGTCGTCGAGGTCACCCGGCACACGCTCGCCCCCGGCTGGACGCTGCGCTACGCGGCCCCGCTGGACTGACCCGCAGCTCGCGCACAGCAAAAGGCGCCCGGCCCCCCAGGGGTCGGGCGCTCGGCGTTTCTCTCCAAATGGAGAGGTCAGGGCCCGGAGATCAGGGCCACGACGAGGACCTCGCGGGCGGCCTCGTCGACGCGGTACAGAACGGACGTCCACGCCATCCGGCCGCCGACCGTAAGCAAGGCGGTGTAGAGGCCCCCGACGCGGTCCGGGTAGAGCTCGCCGTTTGTGTACGGATCGGCGGCGAGCCGCGCCTCGAACGCAAGGATGGCGGCGCGTTCCTCGGCCGTGGCCGTGGCCAGTCCGGCGCGGCCGGTGTCGGAGTAGACGACAGACCAGGGAGTGCCGGCGGTCACCGGCTGGACTCCTGGCGGCCGTCGGCGTCGAGGATCTCGGACGAGGTCCAGCGCCGGGCGGCGGGGTCGGTGGACGCCGCGACGGCGGCGAGGATCTCGGGCCGGGTGCGCATGACGAGCCGGTGCCGCCAACTGCGGACGAGGGCGGCGTACTCCTCGGGGTCGTCGAGGTCGAGCTCGCCGAGCTGTGCCTCGAACTCCTCGCGGTCCGCAGCACTCGCCGCGGTGAGGGCGGCCCGTAGCTGAGTGACGGTGCGCGGGCCCGCGTGCGCCTGCGTGCGGTAAGGGTCGGGCCTCTCGGCCGGGGCTGCACTCATGAGGGGTTCCTATCGGTTGAGGCGGCGAGCGGCTGCGGGCACGGTCACGCGGCCTTGGCCTTCCGTCCGGCCTTGGCCGCCTCGCGCTCCTCGGCCGCCTTGGCGAGCCATCCCGGGTGGGCGGCCTCGACGAGGTCACGGAGGTACTGACTCGTGATGCCGGCCTCGCGGGCGACGGCGGACAGATGGCCGTACTTGCTCGACGTGATCGCAGCCCTTACCGCAGCGTCGAGGAGCGCGGCCTTATCGTCCTCGGCGGTCTTGGCGGACCGGTCGGCCTTCTTACGGAGTGCTTCGAGATCGGGTGTGGTGGTCATGGGGGCAGGATGACACGTTTGCAGATCCACTACAAGCAAGACTTGTAGATGTGCTGCAAGCATGGAAGAGTGTCGGTCGTCGGTGTGGCGCATGTGGCCGCACTTCTCTGTCTGGCACTATGACCACCGGTCATACACAGTGAGGAACCGTCATATGGCTAAGGGCATGAGTAGCGAGGAGACGCTACGGGTGACCGTGGCCGCACTGATGCGCGCTACGGGTGAGAATCAGACCTCGCTGGCGCGTGGCCTGCGGATCACTCAGGGTGCGGTCTCGCGGAAGCAGGTCGGCAAGGCGGCATGGTCGCTCGGCGACATTGACCGCCTCTCGGCGCACTACGGCGTTCCGGTGCCCGACCTCCTTTGCGGTCCGACGCACGCCGTGGAACAGCTCCCCCACATTCGCCGCGCCGCCATAATCGGCGGCACTCAGAGCGTCCTCACCGTGGCTTAGCCGCTGGTCACATGCCGTGTCTGCGCCACTACGGGCCCGGCATAGCCTGTAATCCACACACAACCGAACCAAATGCGGAAAGCCCCACCGGACTACTCGGGAGTTACCAGCTCCCGACCGATGAGGCTTACCGCATGACCGCGCTTAGGTCTTCTGCGAGTGTACCCACGCCTCCCCGGAGGTCACACCGCAGCGGGCCGGAAAGGCCGATTCGTGGCACCACATCGGGCGATCAGCCCGGACAACTGCCCCATGTGCCGCAGGATCTTTGCGGCACTTGAGGACCGACAGAAAGCCGACCCCGAGGCGCCGATCACCACCGAGGATCTCGGGAGCCTGGTCGGCCTCAAGAAGAGGGCGACGCAAAACCACCTCGCCCACCTGTTCCAGCGCGGGCGCATCGACGCCGACCGGCGGACCCCCATCCCCGGCATTCCCGCCGTCACTCAACCGCAGCTCCCCGGCGCGGTCGAGTGGGCCCGGAGCGTCGTCGAGTCCGACCCGATGTTCGCTCCCGACCCCACGTGCGCCAAGTGCCTCGTTGCCCTGGCGGGGTTCGGCTGGCGCGGCCAGATCGACCCGGCCGAGCTCGCCGCCGCCGCCGGGGTGTCGGTGCGGTCCATCGAGCGGCACCGGCCCCACCTCGTCGAGTGGGACTACGTCCGGTTCCGCATCGCGACCGTGCCGACCGAGGGCACCGGGAAGTTCAAGGGCCGCAAGCCCTCGCGGTTCGAGCTGATGAGCGGGTTCTACGCCCGCCCTCTCACCGACGAGGAGCGCGCGCACGTCCCGGCGCGAGCGGCGCAGATCATCGACCGCGTCCGCTGGTATGTCGGCGTCTCCCCCGAGGAGCGGTTCAACGCCGAGACGGCCGTCGGGTTCGTCCTGCGGGCCGGGTGGCCCGAGGAGGCGATCCTCAAGGCCCTCGACGCGAGCGAGGACCGGCACGCGTTCAACCCGAACGGCTACCTGCACAAGCTCTTGGGCAAGCTGCGCGGTCAGCGCTACTTGATCCCGGCTCAGGAGTCCGTCACGGGCGAGGGGTACCGGCGCCTCGCCGAGTGCTCGGTGTGCCGCAACACGACGTGGACGACCGCGCCCGCGAGTCACCGCGTGCTGTGCGGCGGCGGTGTCTGCCTTGAGGCCGGTTCCGAGCACGACACCCGCGACGTCCGTCCGCTGCACCGTTCGGCCTGAGAGGAGAGGGCAAAGTGAAGATTTTTAACGCGCTGCGCGCCAAGTTCCAGACCCGCGACATTCCCAAGACTCCTCGGGGCCGGTTCAACGCCCTGTTGCGCCGGGAGAAGGGCAACACGGCCAAGGTCGCCGAGCGTCTCGGCGTCTCTCGACGTCAGGTTCAGCGCCTCGTCAAGGGCGAGCGGAAGATCGAGAACAGCAAGCCCGAGACCCTCGGCCGCCTCGAAAGCGAGGTGCGCAAAGACCACCAGCCGCGCGTCACCGCCAAGGCACAGAAGGAAGCCCAGGAGCGCGGCCTCGTCATCGAGACCCGGGCCGCGGTGGGGTTCACGTCGGACGCCGGCACGACGGATGACCCGCGGATGCGGCGCCTCACCGAGGAGGTTCCGCCCGAGCTGATTCCCGAGGTGTTCGAGGCCATGCGCAACGGGGACGAGGCCAAGCTCAACGAGCTCGCGGCTAAGGCCGTGTCGCCGTACTTCTACACCCCCGGCACGGCCGCCAACGAGGACGAGCTCGGGATCGAGCTCACCGATATCGACTACGTCGAGTTTGATTTCAGGGGATGACGACCATGACCGAGCAGACCTACACCGCTCCCCTGGCCGTCCTCTCCGCCGCCGACGGCGCCCTCGTCGCTGACCTCCCGAACGTGCAGCGCATCGACCTGCCGGGCGAGGTCACCGACCTTGCGACGGCCGCCGATTGGGCCCTCGGGTACGGCCTCGGTGCGGCCAAGCTGTCGCAGTACGGCGAGGACACCGGGCCCCTCCTGGTCCTGACCGAGTCCGCCGTCGAGTTTCTCGGCCTCCCGCCCCGGCTCGACGACCGCAAGCGCCTGCGGGTGCCCGACGACGATCCGGCCGTCAAGGCTCTGACCGAGGCCGGGTGGACGCTCAGCCGCGCGGGCCTCGGCGGCTGGTCCTTCCTGTTCCGCGACCGGACCGAGGTGCACGTCGCCGTGGTCCCGTGGGGCGCGTTCAGCGACCACATGCGATGGGGCGACATGGATTTCGTCGCCGCCGATCCCGGCGCCCTGGCGTACACCCTCGGCCTCTACGCCGAGCGGGTCATCAGCCCGACCGGCTCGACCGCCGGATGCAGCCTGTCCCTGATGACGGCCGTACGGCCGCCGACGGTGGCCAAGTTCGACCGAGGCACCGGCCGTATGCGCCGCGTCCCGGTCCCCGGCTCGCTGCACAAGGCTGTGGACCCCGCGCCGCCCGAGGCGCCCGACGAGCACCCGATCGCGGCCGAGCGCACCCGCGAGGAGTCCAAGAGCCCCGCTCACGTCCTCGTCGAGGAGGCCCTCAACTGGTACCGCGAGGCCACCGAGGAGGAGGCCGCGCTCCCGTACGTGGTCGGCCTCGACGTGAACACGGCGTTCCTCGCCGCAGCAAACCGGCTCACGGTCGGACTCGGCGAGGCGGTCTACACCGACGGCCCGGTGTTCGATAAGAAGCTCCCCGGCGCGTGGCTGGTCGACCTGTCCGGTGCCAAGCTGCACACAAAGGATCTCCGCACCAAGCAGTGGCGCGAGCTCCCCGAAAACTTCCCCTCGCCGTTCACCCCGGACGGACGGCCGCCGTCCGGCCCGGCCTGGTACGCGACGCCGACCCTGGCGTACGCGCAAGAGCTCGGGATCGAGGTCCGGCCGCTCGCGGCGTGGCTGCGCCCGGATGCCGGCGGATACCTCGACCTGTGGCACAACCGGCTGCGCGCGGCGTACATGGACACGCTCGCCGATCTCGGCATCACCGAGGACATGGACGAGGCGGCGTTCATCGACGCTATGGCCACGGTCAAGGCCCGTGATCCCGAGGCCGTCGCGCTCCTGTCTGCGATCAAGGCCACGGCAAAGGGCGGCATCGGCAAGATGCGCGAGAGGCCGCAGGGCAGCACCAAGCGCGAGGGGCGCAACGCCCCGTGGGCGGCGCTCAAGCGCCCGACCTGGCGGCCCGATATCCGCGCGGCCGTGATCAGCGCCTCCCGCGTCGGACAGCACCGGAAGATGGTCAAGGTCTGGAACGCCCTCGGCCTGGTCCCGCTCGCCGTCCTGGCGGACTGCGTGATCTACCCCTCGGCGCAGCCGACGGCCCTTGCCGTGATGGCACGCAAGGAGGACGGGAGTCCGCTCCCGGGCGCGTTCCGCCTCGGCCCGAATCCCGGGTTCGTGAAGCAAGAGGGCGTGCAGCCCATGCAGTGGTACCGGGACATGACCGCGAAGCGGGCGAACCCCGGCCGGTTCATCAAAGAGGGCCGCGACGCCGTCCGCGACGGCGAATAGTCATCTGCACAATGGGGCGGGGCCCGGCGCGATGCGTCGGGCCCCGCCCCATTGTCCACGCCCAAAGATTAAGCACAACTTGCAGCATGACTTGTAGTTGACTTTCGAGTATGGGAGAGTGATCGGACCGCACACCGACGAGGAGCCGCACCGAATGCCTACCGAGTACGCCACCCGGACCGGGATCGCCGTCGACCACCACGGCCGAGGAGAGGCTCGCCTCGACTTTCCCCGCGCGGCCGGGAAGGGCAAGCCGCGCGCCGCCGCCGCCCGCCGCCTCGCGGTCATCTACAACGTGACGGCCCGGCACCCCTGGCGGACGCTGCACTACAACCCGGCGAGCCCTGACGCCCCGGCGCCGACGCCCGACGAGCTGTGCCTCGAACTGTCCGGCGATCCCGAGCGCCTCGCCCGTTTCCTGTCCGCCGTCCCGCGCTACCTCGCCCGCGTCGAGGCCCTCGCCACCAAGGCCGCCCGCGTCTACGGCCGGTGGGCCCGCAGCGTGGCCGCCGAGGACGCGCTCGAATACGTCGATGCCGGCGGGCGCCGCTCCTACGCCTCACGGTTCCGCGCCGAGGCGTTCGCGGCCGTGGCCGACTACCTCGGCATTACGGGCCTGCCGCCCCGCCCGCTGGACCCGTCCCGCCCGATGTGGGACCAGGCGCGCGCCGTGGCGTACGACGTCGTCAAGGCCGAGGGTCCGGTCGAGCTGCGCGCGATGCACGACCAGGCCGAGGCCGAGGAGATCCTCGCCCGCGCCGACCGCACGCCCGACCCGGCCGCCGTGGCGTTCGAGCGCGAGCTCGGCGAGCTGTACGACGCGCAGGCCCGGCGCCGCGCCCGCCTGTTCGCCGCCCTCGACGGCGACGAGCTCCCCGCCGACGAGGAGCCGGTCGAGGAGGCCGCGGCCGAGGACGTCACCGAGGACCAGGAGGACGAGGAGCTCGTCGAGGCGCCCCTCACCCGGGTACAGCGCCGTTGGCTGCACACCGCCGCCGCGCACCCCGCCGGGCACTTCCCGAACGGCTGCAACCTGCGGACGCTCGCGGCTCTTGAGGCCGCCGGATACGTCGAGTGGGCACCGCGCTACAACCACGGCCGCCCCGTCCGGATCGCCGACTCGCTCAAGCCGAACCCGGGCACGGTCCGGATCACCGAGGCGGGGCGGCGGCGGGCGACACGCGAGGAGCGTGAGCGCGTCGTGATCGTTCCGTGCGGTGGTCGCAAGGCGATGCGGACCGACGGCCCGCGCAAGGGCGAGCCGATTCCTGTCCTCCCGGCCGGTGAGATGTACGTCGGGAGCTATCACCGCGCCGCGCGGCGTGCCGCCGACGTCCTCACTCGCGGCGGCCGGTCGGGGCGGGTGCTGATCCTGTCCGCGAAACACGGCCTCGTCGAGCTCACTGAGTGGATCATCACGTACGAGCTGCGGGCCGGTGACCCGGGCACGGTGGACGGCGAGACACTCCGCAGGCAGGCGCACGAGCTCGGGATCTCGGGGGCGGCCGTGACGGTGCTCGGCGGCCGGGCGTACGTCGACCTCGCCCGCGAGGCGTTCCCCGACCTTGACGCACCGCTCGCCGGTACGCGGGGGATCGGCGAACAGCTCGCGCGTCTGGCCTCGATCTACGATCCCGCCCGCCTTCCGGCCGAGGCCGCCGTCGTGCAGCTCGTCGAGGACCAGGCCGACGAGCTCACCCCGGCCGAGGTGTCGGTCGAGGCCCTCGCCGCTCCGGTCCTGGCGCGTCCGGCCGAGCTTGCCCCGGCCCCTGCGAGGAGGCGCGGCCGGCACTTCCGGGCGGCCGGGTGGCCGGTGTCGCGTACCGTGTCGCGCGGCCCCCTGTCGCGTGCTGTGACCTGCGGAGACTTCCCGGTCTCCCCGAGCCTGCGGCGGGCGCGACAGGGGGGCGTACAGGGCGGCGGGGTGCCCTGTCACCCGTACTGGTGGAACGCAGCACGGCGGGGCGACGAGGCCCCGGTGATCGGGCACGGTGGGCGGGTGCACCGCCCCGTGATCGGCCTCGCCGCCGCAGCCCTCGCCCTCCTGGCCACTGCCGGGTGCGTGTCCGTCTCCCCGGCCGACGGCAAGGCGCCCGCCCCGCGCTACCGGCCCGCCGCGCCCGGTCCGGCGCCCGCATTCACCGCGGTCGAGGTCAGGCAGGCCCCGGCCGTCGAGGCGCTCGTGACGACCGGCCCGGCGCCCTCCTCGGCGTCCGCCGCCCCTCCCCGGCCGCAGCGCCGTGCGCCCGCCGGTCCGCCCTCGGCCCGGATCGAGCACCGGCCCGCCGTCCCCCGGGCGTTCCGCCCGCCGGCACCTCCTCGCCGGGAACGCCCGGCGCCAGTCCGGCGGCCTGCGCACCCCGCGCCGCGCACCCCGGACCGGGCGCCGAGCTCGGCCGAGTACGGCATGAGGGACGTATGCCGGGCCGCGCAGGGTGTCACCGACCCGAGCCTCGCGGCGTTGTGCCGTGACACGTACGGCGGTTGAGGCCGGGGGAGTCCTGCCGGTCGGCCCGATCGCCGACGCGCTCGGTTAACCCGTGCCGCCCTGGCTTGATCACGGGCTAACGTCATCGCATGACGACTCTCACACCCCCCGTGGTGATCCCCGAACAGGGGCGCAGGATCGCGTTCGTCGGCAAGGGCGGCACCGGCAAAAGCACGATCATCGCCCACATGCTCAAGCACTGGAACGCGGCCGGTATCCCGGCCTCGGCCATGGACGCCGACGAGCCCGGCGACGAGGAAAAGGGCAGCCTCCTGGAGTGGTCGGACGAGGCCGACCTCGGCGGACCGGTGTACCCGGCCCCGAACCGCTCCAAGGTCCGCGACCAGCTCGTGAAGTACACCCCGGAGGGCGGCCTCCTGGCCGTCGACACCGGAGCGTGGAACCGCAGGGCCGGGAACATGCACTTCGCCGTGTTGAGCGGCGTCGACCTCGCCGTGTTGACGCTCCCCCCGACCCGCATGGAGATGAACCGCGCCGGTTCCGTCCTCGGCGCTATCGACCACCTTGAAGAGGTCGGCGCGCACTTCCCCCGCCTCGTCATCTGCCTGACGCTGACGAACGCCTCGGCCAAGGCCGCTGAGGACACGTACCGGGACCTGACCGGCGGCGGTTTCACTGTGCTCAAGACCCGCATTCCACGCGTGGACGCGCAGGACGGCTACGGGCAGTCGTACGGCCTCGAACCCCGGCTCGTCGCCGGTTCACCGATGGACCTCCTCGCCGTCGAGCTCGCCAAGGAGGCAGCCGCGTGACGGCGCAGACGACGAACCGCGCCGAGCTCCTCAACCGGGCCCGCAAGGGGAACCGGGCAGTCAAGAACACCGCCGCGCATCTGCCCGACCTGACGTCGGCCGTGTCCGGCGTGGCAGAGCTCGCCGACCAGCTCCCCGACCTCGACGACGTCCGGGAGGTCTCCGAGGACGACCGTTCCCCGCTCGACGAGACCGAGGCCCGGCAGCGGGCCGTAACCGAGAGGGTCATTCACGCCGCCCTCGCGGCCGGTGACGCTGCAATCTGGGTGATCGGCAAGGCCCTGACGGTGGCGGCCAAGGGCAAGTTTCACCGGGACCAGGGCATGACGTTCGACGAGTACGCACGGGCTGAAACCGGGAAGTCGCCCGCGCACGCCCGGCGATGGATGGACGGCGCGCCCCTCGCCCTGGCGGTGGCCGCCGCGACGTCGAGCACACCGCCCGAGGGTCACGTCCGGCCCCTGCGGAAGATCGAGAAGGAGATCGGGACGCGTCCCGCGATCGAGCTCTACCGCAGCGCGGACAAAGCATCCGGGGAGGGCGGCCGGAAGGTCACCGGGGCCGTGCTCGTCGAGATCCGGAAGGAGCTCCCGGCCGAGCTCCCCGAGAACGCCGAGGAGGCCGTCGCCGTTGTGCGCGAGGCCGCACGCCGCGTCATGACCAAGGCGCCGGCATCCGCGGATTCCTCTCCAAATGGAGAGAAGACCGAGGGCGCCGACGAGGACCAGGAGCAGAGCGGCGAGGGTTCCGAGTCGAGCAACCCGCCGCCCGTCCGCGTCTCGGCACTCGTCCCGGCCTCGGTGGCGGCGACGCTCGAAGAGTGGGCCGGATACCTCTCACTCGGGCACCGGGTGCCGCTCGACTCCTCGGCCGTGCTCGCCGTCGCCGTCGAGCTCGCCGTGAGCAACGGCGGGCCGTCGCTCCAGCTCCTTTCGGAGCGGATCGAGGCGCAGCACGCGGAACACATAAGCCGGGGCGTGGACCGGTTCGAATGGCGGCCCTCGCCCCGCTCCAAGTCTGTCCGGACGGCCGAGCGGCGTCTCAAGGGGCACCCGGCCACGAAGAGGTGGGCGCCTCGCTGCACGGCCCCGGCCGAGAGTGCGAGCGCACCGCCGTGCGACGAGCTCGTGATCTGGAAGGTTGACGACGAGAAGCGCGGGACGTCGTTCTACTGCGACAACCACCTACCGGCCGAGGACACCCCGCCCGGCATCTGGCGGGACTGACCCCGCCCGTTTCTCTCCAATTGGAGAGACCGCAGGAACCGCGACGGCCCCGGAGCTCCGAGGAGCTCCGGGGCCGCGGTGCGTCTGCCGGCATGTCTCACGCGCGAGGCGGTACCGCTTCCGGGTGGTCGTTGGGCCAGCCCCATTCGCCCGAGTCGTGGCCGTCGGCCGGGTCGTGGCCCGGCTCCTCCTGGCACTGCCACCAGTCGCCGACCTCGTCGGGGTACATCGCACTGCACTGCCCCGGCTCGGGGTCCGGCGGCGGCGGCAGGAAGCCGACACCCGCAAGGACGGTCGTCACGAACTCCTCGACCTTTTCCTCGCCCATGGCTTGCGCCCATTTGCCGAGGCTGTCGCGGGTCGACTCGACGACCGAGGCGTACCGCTCCTCACTGATGACCTTGCGGGCCGTGTTCTGCGCCTCGACGTCTGCGGCGTCGGCCATAGCGGTTCCCTCCTCGTTTACTGCGGGCCCCCACCTTGGCACGAGTTGTAGGTGAATTGCAAGTGTGGTTACAAGTTGCGGGCGGCCGATAAAGCTCCCGGCGCCGAAACCGCCACCGAAACCGCCACCGGGTGCGGATAGGCCGCGCGCCAACCTGCCGGGACGCCGAGAAACCGCAGGTCACCCCCGAAACCGCCAAGTGGTGCACCCCCTCGGAACCGAAACCGCCAAACGATGCACCCCCTTCCCAACAGGAGTTATGACGAGTGCGCATGTTCTGTGAGCTGGGGACATACGGCCCACCCGCCACGCGCGAACCGTCCCGCCGGGCCCCACGCTCAATCCGAGTTGCAGCTCAACTTGCAGTTGTCCGCAGGGGTGTAGCGCGACCGCCGAAACGCACACCCCGGATAGGGGCAGAACGCTAAAATCGGTAACCGCGCAAGGCGTGCACGCGCACCACTGCCGGACGTGTTCGGCAGTCAAGGTCTTTCGAGGCCCACGCAGAGGGCCCCGACGGGTCGCACCCGTCGGGGCCCTCGCCTATGCGCGGCTCACCAATCAATCGCCGGACCGGCGAGGCGGCCGTCGTGCGTGCTCGGCTCCTCGCCGTACACCGGGACGTCGTACGTGTCCCACCGGGGCGGTTCGTCCTCGTCCGGACACGTGCAGATCCCGCCCTCGTACATGAGGAGCTCGCACTCCTCGTCGTGGTCGAGGGGGCCGCGCCTCACCATTGGGAGGGCGGCGCGTTGTCGAGGTCGAAAGCCGGGGACCAGTCGGCGGCCGTGGTCCGCAGCTCGACGGCCGGCACTTCCGAGGGCGGGCCGAGCTCGTCCTCGCCGGGCTGGTCGTCGTAGTCCTCGGGCGGGTCGACGTCGCCCTCGGGGCCGTCGTCGAGATAGTCGGGCTCGGGCTCCTGGTCCTCCTCGGCGAGCGGCTCCTCGTCCTCCTGGTCCTCGTCGCCGTAGTAGTCATCCTCGGGCGTGGGGTAGTCGGCGGGGTCGAGCTCCTCCTCGTCCTCGTCGGCGTCGAACCCGGGGAAGTTCGGATGCCGTACGCCGTCGTAGACGAGCGTCGTGAAGCCGTCGCCACCGTTGGGGTTCGGGCGCTGTTCTCCCCATGGGATCTCGGGGAGCTCGACCGACGCCTCGGCCCTCTCGCCGCACTCGGCGCACTGGTAGGTGTCCCACCATGACGTGATGCCCCAGAGCGAACCGGGGAAGCGGTCGACGTGGACGAGGCGCCCCTCGCAGTCGACGGCGGCGCCCGTTTCGGTGGTGAACTCCTCGGCGCAGTCGTCGCCGTGGTGGCACTGCCCGGAGCACCGGCACGGCCGGGCCGGGTCCGGCTCGGGCCGCCATACCGCCTCGGCGCGGGCCCGCCGCTCGGGGGAGGCGTCGGCAGGCAGTGCACGGATGCCGAGCTCCTCGGCGGTGATGCCGAGCTCGGCCTCGGCAGCGGTCGGTTCGAGGATGTACGCCACGGCGGCCGGGGCGGGTACCGGCGCCCCCTCGGTGGCGGTTTCGGCGAGCTCGGCCCGCGCCCGGTTCAGCGCGTCGTGATACCCGATGCCCTCGGTGTCTTGGATCTCTCGCGCCCGCTTCTGTGCGGCGTCACGCTTCGGCATGGCGATGCCCTCCCAGTGCCGGGCCTCAGTCCCCACGCCACCCGCCCGGTACGGAACGGATCGTCAGCTCACTGCCTGCGGACCGGTTTCCCGAGGGACCTTCTACCGTCGGTGCCCTGGCACGGCGTGGGCGCACGGGCGGCGGTATGGGCGGCGGTCCCGCCCTCGGGAGAACCGTAGCGGAGGGCACCGACAGTCGAGGGCGAACGGAGGCGGCGCCCTACTTCCGGGGTAGGCCGGTGCACCCCGAGTAGGGCACCCATCGGCAGCTCGGCGCGCGCCCATTGCAGCGCGGGCATACGCCCGTGGTCGAGGTGAGCGGGAGGCCGTAGACCCACATCAGGCAGGAGGGTGCCCGCAGCGGTCCGTGTTCCTCCGGGCGGGGTCGGTGGTGCAGCGCGGGGAGGCGGTTCCAGCGCCGTTCGGCGACGCCGCGCCCCGAGGGCTTCCCCGGCGGTTCGGGCCGGTGCTGCTCTAGCCAGTAGGTCAGCGGGGCACGTTCCCGGCGGGTGAGAGTGCCGGCGGGGGCGAGCTGCGCGACGGAGTCGAGCCACCGCTCGGGCGAGGCACCCGGACGCCTGCGCCGCTCCTCCCACTTCCACATGAGCTCGGCCAGGGCGACGGCCTCGGGGTAGACAGCGACGGGCGCCGCCCGGCGGCGGTGCCGCGCCATGTCGAGGGAGTCCTCGCGCTCCCGCCATGCCTCGGCGACGAGTCCGGACGCCCACCACCAAAGGGTGACCTGATGAGCGTCCGTCACGAGCGCATCGGCGGCGGGGCCCAAGCGGTGCACCATCGCGCGGTGTCGGGCCAGGGCCCGACCGAGGTCCGGGACGGGGCCGGTGTCGACGAGGTACCCGCCGTCATCCCCGGCCATCCACCGACGGCCGCAGCCGCAGGGGCGCCACCGGTGGCCCTCGGCGGCGAGCCATGCCCCGGGCTCCATGCAGAGCGGGCAGGCAGGCAGGGGAGGGGCGCCGAAGTCCCTCGGCCACGGCTCGACGCTCGGTGCGTCAACGAGGCCGCCGGGCCGTACGCCGGGCAACGCCCGTGCGAGTTGCTCGGGCTCTCGGCCCACCAGGGCGGCGAGCTGCGCGAGGCCCTCGGCGGGGAGGCGGAGCTCCTCGCGCTGCGGCATGAGGCCATCGTCGGGGAGCTCGGGGGCACGCTCGACGAGTGCCCCGAGGAGGGTCTCGACCGGTAGGCCGTTGGCGGTCGAGGTGCGGATCAGGAACGAGGCGAGGGTCTCGCCCTGGATCAGCGGGACGCGGATCGGGAGGTCATCCGCGGTGAGGTCTGCGCGGTTCATGTCGGCACCGTGGCACACCCCACCGACAGGGCGCCCACGAACGGGGAACGCCGCCCCGGGCGAGGCCCTCGACGGCGTCGCGCACTTGGCGCGTCCCTGTCAAGTTTCAGGGAATCTCGACCCCTCCCGCCCCGGGGGGTGATGCCCTTTTGACGCGACCCTGTCAAGTTTCAGGAAAGCGCCGGCACCCGCCCCCCAGGGCCGGGGGAGGGGGCGGCCCCCGCTCCCGACGCCTCCCATTCTCCCCGGACGCCTGTCGCGCGCCCTGTCGCGTGGCCTGTCGCGCGGCGCCCTGTCGCGTGCTGTGACCTGCGCGAACACCCCGAGATCCCCCCGCCTGCGCCCGACGCGACAGGGGCCGACCGACCGCCGCCTCGGCCGCCGCCGGACGCTCGGCCGCCGCCGGGCACCCCTCGGCCGCCGCCTCGGCCGGACGCTCGACGTCCGGCACCAAGAGGCCAACCTCGGCGTAGCGGGGGGTGGACAACAGAACACCCATGCCGAGCCATCCGGGCGCGTCCCCCTCCTGTCCGCGCGCCACGACCGACCCGTTTTCGAGACGCTCGACACCGGTCAAGGTCACCGGGGCGCCCCACGTTTCGGGGGACAGGGGACCGCCGTCCGCGGATACCGGCACGCACCGCCGCGGAGTGCGGACAACGTCCCCCGACTCGACGGCGTCCCACGTGGTGAAGCGCCACCCGACGGGCGCCACCGTGCGGGCCCGCATCCTGCGCGTGCGGTCCGCCTCGGCTGCGGCCCGGACGTCGACCAACCCAACGAGTCGGACCGCCGCCGCCGCGCGGCTCGTGTGGTCGGTCGCCTGCCGCTCGTCGAGGCCGCGGGCCCACCACGTCCGGCGCGTCCGGTAGACGTGCCCGACCGGCGCGCCGTCGACCGACACCGGATAGCGTCCCTCGGCGTCCCGGCGGCCGAACTGATACCGGGGCGCCTCCTCGACCGCAGTTTCGGCCGGCACCGGAGCGGACTCCACCCGCGCGGCCTCGGCCGCCTCCTGACGCTGCGCCCATACCGCGCGGTCCCGCGCGTACTCGGCCACCGTGGCACCGAGCGCGCTCACCTTGTCAGCCACGGGGGCGATGCGATCGGCCGCGCCGGTCCCGCGCTCCCGCGCGGCACGGTCGTGCAGCTCCTCGGCCGCCTCCAGTGCCGCGCGTGCCTGCCGGTATCGACCGCCCGGAACCTTCGTGTTCTCGTGCCGTGCGTCGTCCATCAGGGCCCGCATGATGACCAGTTCACCGGCCATGCGCTCACACAGCACCCGCGCGGCGTGCTCACGGTTCTTGTCCTCGGCGATTGCCTCGGCCCGGTACTGGTCCGTGGACGTGTCGACGATGCGCACAGCCGTACCCGCGTACCGACTCACGGTGCAGTGACCGACGTTCCAACCCTTGACGGTCCCTCGGTCGGTCAGGGTCGGGTACGCGACGAACGGCGCGCCGTTGACCGCCGCAAGAGCCTGCCGCGCGATCCACACGAGACGAAGCGCGTTCGTCTCTCCGATGCGCCGGTCAACACCCTGCGCCCCGATCCACGCGTTCGGACGGCGCGCAGCCTCGTAGCGCTCCTCGGCGTCCGCGAGCGACCATTCCGCGCGCTGCAACTCGGCCGCCGCCGCCGCCTCGGCCTCGGCCCACGCGAAAGCCTCGGCAACCATGCGCGCGTCCGCCTCGCACGCGTCGGCCAGCACCCGCGCACGCTCGGCGCAGTCACGCGCACGGGCAGGGTCCGTGATCTCTGCGCCGTCCCACCAGTCACGCCGCGCGGAAAGCTCACAGTCGTACGCGGTCCGCGAGCGGCGGTCAATCCGGGCGAACGCTTCCCGCACACGCTTGCCCTCGGCCTCGTCCAGCCGGTCAACGGGCCGCGCGTCGTAGATGTTGCTGCGGTACCGCACGGCCGTTTCCGTGAGCTCGTACGCCTCGGCCGCGCGCTGCGCGTGAGCGTCTGCCACATCGGCCCACTGACGCGCGGTGCGACCCTCGCAAGTCGGCTCGGCGTCCGGCGCCGGACGCTCGGCCGCCGCCGCCTCGGCCTCGGCCTCGGCCGTGCGAACTGCCGCGCGCCGTGCCTCGGCCTCGGCCGGTCCCTCCTCGGCACGCGCGAGCGTCTCCTCGGCCTCGGCCCAATCGCCACCGAGCATCATTTGACCGGCCGCGCGGAACTCCTCGTCGTCCGACATGATCAGTTCGCCAATCCGGACCGCCTCGGCGTCGACCGTGCGCGCCACACCGGAGCCGCACCGCGCGAGCATCGCGCACATGATCTCTCGGCAGGCACACAGCCACTCGCCGCACTTCATGCACTCGTCGTCAGCCGTGGCGCGCGCAGTCTCGGCCGCCTCCTTCGCAGCCTCGGCCGCCTCCTCGGCAGTGCCGAGCGTTTCCCGCGCAGTCTCGCGCGCATCCTTCGCGAGCTCGTAAGCGCGGTCCGCCTCGGTTTCGTACAGGGCGCCGGTAGCGGCCTCGGCACTCTTCCGGCACTCAGTGACCGCACGCTGTGCCCGCTGGAAAGCGCGCTTGCACTCGGCGACCGCCTCGGCCGCTCCCTTCGCGTCCGCCTCGGCCTGGTCCGCCTCGGCCTCGGCCTCGGCCCACGTGCGCGCGGCCTCGGCCGCTTCCTGCGCCACCTCGGCCGAGTGCCGGAATCCCTCGGCCGCATCCTTGTGCTTCCGTGCCTCGGCGAGTGCGTCCTCGGCCTTACGACCGGCCTTGACTGCATCGAGGGCAGCACCCGCAGCCATGACACCGGCCTCGGCCTCGGCGACCGTAGCGGCCTCGGTGTCACCGGCCGGAACCTTGACCGGCGCGGCCTCGGCGTCCGGGGTGCCCGCGGCCTCGGACCGGTGGAACGCGAGCGTCTCGCGGTAGCCGTGCGCGTTCGAGGCCGACCACTTGCCCGCGCGCCACGTGTACCGGAGTGCCCGACGGTCGGACGGGGTGGCGAGGATCAGCGTCCACGCGTCGCGCTCCTGGTCCCGCTCGACCATGGCGCCCCAACCTCGACGGGTGGCGGTGGTGGCGAGCGCTCCCAGGTTCCGGGGCGCGCCATTCGCCAGTGCCTCGGCAACGGGCATCGGGAGTGCGTTCGTGGTCATGCGCGATTCCTTCCGGGTTGGGCCCGCCGGGCTGTTCCCCCGGCGGTTGGTGCGGTCCCCACACTAGCCAACTTTCAGCACAACTACAAGTTGAGTTACAAGTTAGTCTGCGAGTCGCATCCCGCGCGGCGGCCGGCACTTCCGGGCCTCGGCCGAAACCGCCACGGGTGCACTCCAGGCACCCCGGACCGGCCCGCGCTCGGCGTCCGATCGCACCCGTGGCGATCACTCGCAAGGGGGCCGCTGTGCGCCCCGTACGGCCGTCTGCCGCGCCGAACGGCTGCGCGCGGCGTAGAGTCCGCACTCGCGCCCCGACGTCGCTACGGGGCGCACAGCGGGTTTCGCCACCGGGTCCGACTTGTGGAAAAGGGGTGCATCACATGGCGGTTTCGGCGTTGACCAGGGGGAACGCTCCCCACGTGACCGAAACCGCCACGGGGTGCACGGAGGTCGGTAAGGGTTCAAACTTTGGTGGCGCTCCTTACTCGAACAGTCCGATGGAAACGGTTTTCAATAAGAGGGTGGCCGAAGTAGCCGTTTCCGCTGGTCAGGGCCGAAACCGCCAAGTGGTGCACCTCCCCCCTTCTGTTCGATTTCCGAAGTGTGGAAAAGGGGTGCACGTTTTGGCGGTTACGGTGATCACTTCGGAAGGGGTTCGAGGGCAGGAATGATCGAAAAACGGCGGTTGACCTGCGGGAATGATGTTGTCCACAGGGGTGCACCGTTTGGCGGTTTGTAACCAAGATCCATCCCTCGACCGGCAGACAAAGGCTGTGATCCGCGAAGCGGATCACAGGGCCCGCGAAGCGGGCCCATAGCAGACAGCGTGAAACGCTGTCAAGGGATCGGCGAAGCCGATCACCGGTTGTACCACGCGCAGCGTGGTACAGACC
>JOAZ01000035.1 GCA_000720535.1 Streptomyces halstedii | reverse complement strand
GCTTTCGCGTTTCCCTTTCCGGCGAGTCCGACTCTATCAGATCCTTTCGGGCCTGATTCCCAGTCAGCGGGCTTCGCCGTCCCGGCCGTTGGGCCGTTCTGACGCTCAAACTCTAGCGGATTCTCTCGGCGGCTCATAATCGAGCCTTCGTATTGAATTCCGGCATGCCGAAATTCTCCCCGATGGGAGATCGTGCTGAGTTTGTTTGTCGCGTGAGCGGCGGGATCGGTCATCATGAAGCCGTACCGGCTCTGTGACAACTCGAAGAACCTTACGGACCGGACAACGGCGTGTCAACCCCGATCCGCGGCTCCCGCCCCGGTCAGTCCAGGTCGGTGAGCCGGCCGCCCGCGTCGGGCTGCTCGTGCTCCACCCGGCGCAACAGGCGGATCAGGATCTCGCCCAGGGATCCGCGCTCCTCATCCGAGAGGTCCTGAAGGAGGTCCTCCTCGAAGGTGGTGGCCATCCGCATCGCCTCAAGCCACTTCGTACGGCCCTCGTCGGTCACCTCGACGATGACCCGTACCCGGTTGTTCTCGTCCCTGTCCCGGGTCACCAGCCCCTCGCCCGCCATGCGGTCGATGCGGTGTGTCATCGCCGCCGGGGTGAGTCCGAGGCGCTTGGCGAGTTCGCCGGGGCCCAGGCGGTACGGCGCACCGGCCAGCACCAGGGTCTTGAGGACCTCCCACTCGGCGTTGCTGATGCCGAGGTCGGCGAGCTGTCTGCCGTACGCGACGTTCATCCGGCGGTTCAGCCGGCCGAGGGCGGAGACGATCTGCTCGACCTGGGGGTCGAGGTCCCGGAACTCTCGCTGGTAGGCGGCGATCTGCTCGTCGAGGCTCGGCTCGTGGGGTCCGGGCTGCTCGGGGTTGTCAGACATGGCGGGAGTATTGCACGCCCGCCGATCCCATCTAAGTCCTTCAGCCTGAAGTGTTGAGCTTCAAACTTTAGTGGTAAAGTCTATTGGTCTGTGTTCTTCAAGGTTCTTCGATGTTCTGAGGTAGGTGAGTGTGACCAGGGAGATGGGTGCGGCGCTGCGGCGGATCCAGGTGGGAAGCGCGCTGAGCGCGTTCGGACTCGGGTTCACCGTTCCGTATCTGTACGTCTATGTGGCGCAGGTACGGGATCTGGGGGCCGGTACGGCGGGTGTCGTGCTGGCTGTCTTCGCCATGGCGGCTCTGGCCGTCCTGCCGTTCACCGGGCGGGTGATCGACCGGCGCGGCCCGCTGTCCGTGCTGGTGGTGGCCTCGGGGACCGCGTCCGTCGGCGCCGTCGCGCTGGGGCTGTCGAGCGGGGTGACCTCGTCGGTGCTCTCCGCGGCGGTCCTCGGAGCGGGTACCGCCGTGATGCAGCCGGCGCTCGCGACGATGCTGGTGCGGTGCTCGGACGCCTCGACCCGCACCCGTGTCTTCGCCATGCAGTTCTTCCTGCAGAACCTCGGGCTCGGCGTCGGCGGGCTGGTCGGAGGGCAGCTGGTCGACGTGGGCCAGCCGTCGAGTTTCACGGTGCTCTTCCTCATCGAGGCGGCCATGTTCGTCGTTCTCGGTGTCGTCGCCGCCACCGTTCGCATGCCGCACGCGCCCTCCGCCCTCGCCACCGGCACCGCCGCTCCCCGGAGCGGTCTGCGGGTGCTGCTCTCGCACCGGGCGATGGTGCAGCTGTGCGTCCTGGGCTTCGTGATCTTCTTCGCCTGCTACGGACAGTTCGAGTCAGGCCTGGCCGCCTACGGCACCGAGGCCGCCGGGATCGCCCCCTCGACCCTGGGTGTCGCGCTGGCCGCCAACACGGCGGTCATCGTGCTGGCGCAGTTCGTCGTGCTGCGGCTCGTGGAGCGCCGGCGGCGCAGCCGCGTCATCGCGTGGGTCGGTCTGATCTGGGCGTTCGCCTGGATCGTCGCCGGGTACGCGGGTCTCGGGCACGGCAGCCAGACCATGGCGACGGCCGCGATGATCTCGACGTACGCCCTGTTCGGGCTCGGTGAGGCGATGCTGTCGCCGACCGTGGCCCCGCTCGTCGCCGACCTCGCTCCGGAGGCCATGGTCGGCCAGTACAACTCGGCGTTCGCCCTGGTGAAGCAGTTGGCGCTGGCCGTCGGTCCGGCCGTGGGCGGCCCCATGGGGGCGTCGCTGCACGGCCCGTACATCGTGACGTTCGTGCTGTTCTCCCTGGGCATCAGCGTGCTGGCGCTGAAGCTGGGCCGGCGGCTCACCGCCGTCCAGGACAATCCGTCACTCGCCTCGGTGCCCTCCCGGGTGGTGGCGGTCTCCCTGCCGGAGAGCGAGCCGGCCACGGCTCCCGCCACCGCTCACTGAGGTACGGGCCACCCGGATCAGCCGGGCAGGGCGAATTCGCACCACACCGCCTTGCCCCCGCCGGGGGTGCGGCGGCTGCCCCAGGACGACGCGACCGTCGCGATGATGGAGATGCCGCGCCCCGCCTCGTCCGCCGGTTCGGCCTGCCGCCTGCGCGGGAGGTGTTCGTCGCCGTCGGTGACCTCGATGATCAGCCTGCGGTCGGTGCGTCTCAGGCCGAGCCGCATGGGCGGGGTGCCGTGCTGGAGGGAGTTCGCCACGAGTTCGCTCGCGGCGAGCACCCCCAGGTCGCGGAGTTCCACGGGGAACCGCCAGGACGCCAGGACCCCGGTGGCGAACGCGCGCGCCCTGGGGGCCGCCTCGACACCGCCGAGGAGGTCGAGCGAGGCGTTGTGGAAGAGCTCGGCGCTCGCTCCCGTACGGGAGGGGTGCTGGACGACGAGCACCGCCACGTCGTCGTCGTGGTCCGCGGTCACTCCCAGGGAGCGGATGAGCCGGTCGCAGACCACCTGGGGCGAGCCCACCGCCCCGGACAGGGCGCGCTCCAGGGAGGCGACCCCTTCGTCGATGTCCTCGCTGCGGCGCTCGACCAGGCCGTCGGTGTACAGCACGGCCGTCGAACCGGGCGGCAGGGGGATCGTCCCGGAGGTGTGGGTCCAGCCGCCGGTACCGCCGGTGCCCAGGGGCGGTCCGGGTGGTTCCTCCGCGCGGTGGACCGTGCCGTCCTCGTGGCGGACGAGGACCGGGAGATGCCCGGCGGAGGCGTAGACGAGCTGGCCCTCGTTGGGGTCGTGGACGGCGTACACGCAGGTCGCGATCTGGCTGGCGTCGATCTCGGCGGCGAGGACGTCCAGGAGCTGGAGCACCTCGTGGGGCGGCAGGTCCAGGCGCGCGTACGCCCGGACCGCGGTGCGCAGCTGGCCCATGACGGCGGCGGCGCGCACCCCCCGTCCCATGACGTCGCCGATGACGAGCGCGGTGCGTCCGGCCCCCAGGGTGATCACGTCGTACCAGTCGCCGCCGACCGCGGCGTCCGTGCCGCCCGGCTGGTACGTCGCCGCGATCCGGAGGTCGTCGGGCTGTTCGAGGTCCTGGGGCAGCAGGGAACGCTGGAGGGTGACGGCCGTGTCCCGGTGGCGGCGCTCGCTGGTGCGGAGGCGCTCCGCCGCTTCGGCGTGGTCGGTGACGTCGGTGGCGTAGACGAGCACGCCCTCCTCGTCGGCTCCTTCCGGGCCGTGGACGGCCACCGGGGTGCAGGTCACGGTGTACGAGTGGCCGTCGAGGACCTTCCGGGACTTGACCGTGCGCGGTGTGCCGCTGCGCAGGACCTGGCCCACCAGGGGCAGCAGGCTGAGTTCGGTGAGCTCCGGCATCGCCTCGGCGGCCGGAGCGCCGAGGGGCCGTTCGCCGAAGGCCGCCGTGTAGGCGTCGTTGACGTAGGTGATGCGCAGGTCGGGGCCGTGGAGCAGGGCGACCGGGGCGGGGAGGCTGTCGAGGATCTCGCTCGCGGAGAGCGCTTCGAGAGGGGCGCCGGGCGGAACCGGGGCGTCTCCCTGCGGGGTGGGGCCGGATGCCGGCCGGGTCGACTCGGCGCGGGCGGCGGGGACGGAACCCTGCTCGTCCCGCACGGCGGCTCGACGCTGTGTTCCGGGGAGGCGGGCGCTCCAGCGCGTGAAGTTCACGGAATTTCTGGCCTCGTGTGTCGGTCTGGTCCGCTCGGGCGAGCTGCTTCTCTGCTGGTGCCTGTGCCGGTCCCTGGCCGGTGTCTCACCGGGCCGGGGCTCCGGTGCCGGCTCTCTCGGAAGGGTGCCTGCCAGGCCCCTTCGTGTGGTCGGTCTTCTGCGTCGGTCACTGTAGGTGACTGTCGCCCGGGTCACTCTGCGCAGGTGTGGGCGCACCTATGGTCACACGCCAAGTGTGACCGACCGTACTGACAGTTGCCCTGTGACCGCCGTTCGGGCGGCTGAGCTGCGGCCCTTTCCCGCTCATCGGTGTGCGGGAGTACGGCGTGCCGTCGGGTCACCCGGGTCAGCCGGCCGGCGCGGGTGGGCCGTCGTCCTCGGGGGTGTCGCCCCGGGGCGTGCCGTTCCCGGGGCGCCGGTGGTTCCCGTCGTCCCGGGGCTGTTCCGGGAAGGGGTGACCACCGGCCGCGAGCGCGAATTCGGCGCGCGGGTGTTCGAGTGAGCCGAGGGAGACGATCTCGCGTTTGAAGAGCCCGGCCAGTGTCCATTCGGCGAGCACCCGTGCCTTCCGGTTGAACGTCGGCACCCGGTTGAGGTGGTAGGCGCGGTGGATGAGCCAGGCCGGATAGCCCTTGAGCCTGCGCCCGTACACCTGGGCGACGCCCTTGTGCAGTCCCAGGGAGGCGACCGACCCGGCGGAGGAGTGCCGGTAGTCCGTGGGGGGCCGTCCGGCGAGTGTGGCCAGCACGTTCTCGGCGAGGACCTTGGCCTGGCGCACCGCGTGCTGGGCGTTCGGCGCGGTCACGGTGCCCTGGTGGGGCGAGGTGAGGTCGGGTACGGCCGCCGCGTCACCGGCGGCCCAGGCGTGCTCGACGCCCTCGACGGCCAGCGCGGCGGTGCACCGCAGCCGGCCGTGCTCGGTGAGCGGCAGGTCGGTCTCGGCGAGGACCGGTGCGGGCTTGACCCCCGCGGTCCACACGAGTGTGCGGGTCGGGAACCGGGAGCCGTCGCTGAGGACCGCGATCCGGTCCTCGCAGCTGTCCAGCCGGGTGTCGAGCCGTACGTCGACGTTGCGGCCGCGCAGCTCCCGGACGGCGTACCGGCCCAGTTCCTCGCCGACCTCGGGGAGGATGCGGCCGGTGGCCTCGACGAGGATCCACCGCAGGTCGTCGGGGGTGATGTTGTGGTAGTACCGCGAGGTGTAGCGGGCCATGTCCTCCAGTTCGGCGAGCGCCTCGACGCCCGCGTAGCCGCCGCCGACGAAGACGAACGTGAGGGCGGCGTCCCGGACGGCGGGGTCGCGGGTGGCGGACGCGATGTCCATCTGCTCGATCACGTGGTTGCGGAGGCCGATGGCCTCCTCGACGGTCTTGAAACCGATACCGAAGTCGGCCAGCCCCGGTACCGGAAGGGTGCGGGCTACCGATCCGGGGGCGAGGACCAGGTCGTCGTACGGGATCTC
Organism: Streptomyces halstedii; assembly: GCA_000720535.1. GTDB lineage: Bacteria > Actinomycetota > Actinomycetes > Streptomycetales > Streptomycetaceae > Streptomyces > Streptomyces halstedii. Next base: position 99,817 of record JOAZ01000035.1, on the reverse strand, counting down.
GACGGCGCCGGTGCCGTCCTCCCCGGTGGCGAGGGTGACGACGGTCGCGGTGCGCTTGGTGTGGTCGATCCGCCGCGCCTCGCCGATGACGATGCGGCAGTCGCGCAGGACCCGGCGGAGGGGCACGACGACGTGGCGCGGCGAGATCGAACCGGCCGCCGCCTCCGGGAGGAACGGCTGGTAGGTCATGTAGGGCTCGGGCGTGACCACCACGATCTCGGCCTCGCCGCTCCGCAGTCTCCGGCGCAGCCTGTGCTGGAGACGCAGCGCCGTGTACATCCCGACGTAGCCGCCGCCGACGACGAGAACACGTACGGCCGGCCGGGTGCCGGGGGCCGTTCCCCGGGAATCTGGAGCCATCACCATCCCATGACGCAACGGAGTCCGGTGTTTGTCCACAGGCCCGGCAATTTGTGTGACCGGAGCTCTTCGCTCCCGCGGTGGTGCGTATCCGCTCCTGGCTTCCCGTGCGACGCAGGTCAAGGGCGGCGGAGGGGACCCGCGAGCGGGGCCGGACCGGGGTTCGCCGGGCCTTTGCTCCGATCGGGGGGCGCACCGTGCGGAACTGGCCTCTTCTGAATTGACTCGGGCTCAACTATGTTCGTACCCCGTCGGGGTGTCGGTTCGGACCAGGACCCGCACCACGACTGACAGGGCGGGGAAGTCTCCGGGGGGAGACGTCATATCCGGGGGAAGTATGCACATTCAGGATTTGCATGGGCAGAGTGTTGTCACCTCCTCTGCGGAGGGTCACGGGCGGCTGAGCGCGGTGGCGGTGGTCGGATCGGCGGCCGTGGCCACGGGCGGCGGAGGAGGTGCCCGTTCGACGCCGCTCCGCGTGGACGCGCAGCGCAATCTGGAGCACGTCCTGCGCGCCGCACGCGAGGTGTTCGGCGAGCTGGGGTACGGCGCGCCGATGGAGGACGTGGCGCGCCGCGCCAGGGTCGGGGTCGGCACGGTCTACCGGCGGTTCCCCAGCAAGGAAGTGCTGGTGCGCCGCATAGCGCAGGAGGAGACCGCCCGGCTGACCGACCAGGCGCGTTCCGCCCTGGGGCAGGAGGAGGAGCCGTGGTCGGCGCTCTCCAGGTTCCTGCGGACGTCCGTGGACTCCGGTGCGGGCCGGCTGCTGCCGCCGCATGTGCTGCGGGTGGGTGCCGACCAGGACGAGGCCTCCGCGATACCGGCTCCGGCCGACGGGGAGCAGCGGGTCCCGTATCAGCGTCAGGGCGCGGAGCAGTCCGAGCCCCGGGTGATTCCGCCGGGGCCCGCCGAGGAGGAGCCCGTTCACGACGCCGGTGCGGCCGAGTTGCTGGAGGTCGTGGGCCGGCTGGTCGCCCGAGCGCGTGAGTCGGGTGAGCTGCGGGGTGATGTGACGGTGGCGGATGTGCTGCTGGTCATCGCCACGGCGGCTCCGGCGCTGCCGGATCCCGCCCACCAGGCCGCCGCCTCCGCCCGGTTGCTGGACATCCTGCTGGAGGGACTGCGCTCCCGGCCCGCGTAGTGCGTCCGCGTGGTGCGCCCCACGCAGTACGTCACCGGCCGCGCCCGGACCGGGTGCGGGACCGCTCCCCGATGGAGTGATGTCGCGCCTGTGTGCGGTAAGTGACCCCGGACGAGTGGTTGCCCCGGCCGGGGGCCGGTGGCGGTGAGGGCCTGTGGCACGCTTGCCCGGTAGTACGGGTCCAAGGGTGCAGACGGGGGTTTCCGCCATGAGCGGTGACGCGCAGAGGGACGAGCCGTCCGTCGCTGACACGGGCGGGGACGCGGAGACCGGCGGGCCGTCCACCGGCCCGGTGCCCGGTCGGGCCGGACCGGCACCGTCGAGCGGTCCTCCCTCGGGCGGTCCTGCCGACGGCGGTCACACGGGGCGTGGCACCACGGGAAGCGGGCCCACGGGAAGCCAGCCCAGGGCGGGCGACAGCGCGGAGGGCGGCACGGTCCTGCCAGGGCCCTGGTCGGCCCCCGTCGAGGCCGCCCCGCCCCCTGCCGCCCAGCCGCCCGGACCCGCGGCGGACGGCGGGGTCGCGTTCGCCGTCCCCCTCCAGCGTGAGGGCCGGGGCAGTTCTCCCGATGTCGGGGTGTCCGACGCGCAGTTGCTCCAGAGAATGCGTGCGGGTGACGACCGGGCGTACGAGGAGCTGTTCCGGCGCCACTCGGAAGCGGTGCACCGCTACGCCCGGACCTGCTGCCGTGACGCGCACACCGCCGACGACCTGACGGCCGAGGTGTTCGCGCGGACACTCCAGGCGGTACGCGGCGGCAAGGGGCCCGAGCAAGCGGTCCGGGCCTACCTCATGACGGCGGTCCGTCATGTCGCCGCGGCCTGGACGAAGAGCGCCAAGCGGGAACAACTGGTCGACGACTTCGCGGTGTTCGCGGCCCAGGCCACGCGCTCGGCCGAGCTGTCGGAGACCGACACCGTCGATCTGGGCGCCGATGTGCGGGCGATGCACGAGGCGGACCGGTCGATGGCGATGCAGGCCTTCCGCAGTCTGCCCGAGCGCTGGCAGGCGGTGCTCTGGCACACCACGGTGGAGGAGGAGTCACCGAGCGAGGTCGCCCCGCTGTTCGGTCTGACGGCCAACGCCACGGCGGTGCTGGCGGTCCGGGCGCGCGAAGGGCTGAAGCAGGCCTATCTCCAGGCACATGTGAGCCAGGCGCTGACGGCCGGAGGCGACTGCGCCCGGTACGCCGACCGGCTCGGCGCCCATGCCCGGGGCGGTCTGCGGGTCCGGGCGGAACGCGGGCTGAGCAAGCATCTGGAGGAGTGCGCGAAGTGCCGGGTCGCCGCAGGTGAGCTGGAGAGCGTGAACGCCGGTATCCCGGCGCTGCTTCCGGTCGCGGTCATCGGCTGGTTCGCCGCGGGCTACGCGGTCAAGGCGGCGGGCGTCGTCGCGGGCGGGGCGGTCGGCGCCGCGGGCGCCGGCGCGGCAGCGGCGGCGACGGGCGGTGGCACCTCCTCGGGGGGCGCCGCGGGCGGGGCCGCCGCCGAAGGCCTCGGTGCCCCGGCGAAGGCCGGGATCGCGGCAGCGGTGGCCGTGGCGGCCGCCGCCGGGCTCGTATGGGCGCTGGTCGGAGGAGACGGCCCGGCCCGGGAGCCCGAGCCGGTGGCGAAGCCTCCGGTGGCCGTCCCCGCCGCACCGTCGCCCCCTCCCCCGGCGGCACCCGAGCCGACCCCGGCCCCTCCGGCGCCTCCAGCACCCCCCGCGGCGCCCGCACCCGCGCCGACGCGGGAGCCGAAGCCCACCCCCACCCCCACGCCCACCCCGGCACCCGAACCCCCGGCCGCGAAACCCACGCCCACCCCCACGCCGCCCCCCCCCCCCCCCACGCCGACCCCCGCCCCGACGCCTCCTCCGGCCCCGGAACCCGAGGTCTACCAGGTCAACGAGTTGGCGTACTCCGTCGCCGGGGACCACACCGCGCCGGAGATCTCGCTGGGCGAGACACGGGGCGCGGTCTGGCAGCGCACCGGCCTGTCCATCGGCGGCACGACGTACGCGCACGGGGTGACCGTCCACCCGCACTCGTCGGTCGTCATCCGGCTCAACCGCCCCTGCACGCGGTACGAGGCGCTGGTCGGTGTCGACGACCTGACGAAGGGGAACGACTCCGCGCACTTCCCCGTGCGCTTCCCGGTGCGGTTCTCCGTATGGGGCGGCGACGGGGCGCGGCTGTGGGAGTCCCCGGTGATGCGGGGCGGTGACGCCGCCGTACCGATGGGTGTCGCCGTCGACGGCCAGAAGTCGATCCGGCTCGTCGTGGAGCCGGCCGGGCCGTTCGGCGGGGTGGCGCTGGCCGACTGGGCACAGTCGCGGATCAGCTGTCGCTGAGCTCTCCGGTCACGGCCGCCAGGAAGGCCACGGTGTCCTCGGGGGTCATGGCCCGTCCTTCGGCCGCCTCCGCCTCGTACGACTCCGGGTCGAGGCGGTTCCGGACGAGTTCCAGCGCGGCCGCCACCGAGCGCTCCTCGACCGCTGCCCTGGAGCCGTGCACCCGCCAGGCGTCGGCCGCCGCGAGGACCCGGGCAGCGGCCTCGTACCGCCCCACCCTGGGCAGGGTCACACCCGCCGCCTCCGCCAGTTGTGCGGTGAAGATCTCCGCGCAGTCGGCGGCCACCGCCGTGTTCAGGGCGTCGGTCATCCCGCGCAGCCCGGCCACCGGACCGCCGGACGGTTCGAACACGGCGATCCGCGCCGACAGTCCGTCCAGTGCCGAGGCGAACTGCGGGGGCGGACTGCCGTACAACTGGGTGCGGCGTGCCCTGTCGGTGAAGTGCCGGGCCCGGGGGATGTCCCCGGCGGCGAGGGCGACGGCGGCCCGGAGGAAGCCGACGTAGGCGTGGGCGTCCAGCACGTGCCGGTGCTCGGCAGCCGCCTCCGCCTCGTCCAGGCCCGCGTCCGCCGCCTCCAGGTCGCCGGCCTGGTAGTGGAGTTCCGCGAGGCGTCCCAGCAGGAACGGCTCCTCCGCGTGGGCGCCGACCTCCCGGGCGAGTTGCAGCGCCTCCTGGTAGGCGGACCGGGCCTCGTCGTACCGTCCGCGCGTCATCCCCGCCTCGGCGGCCGCGCTCGCCACCTGGGCGCGCAGGTAGCGGTCACCGACCCGGCTGCTGAGCACCCGTAGTTCGGCGAGGTCCTCGTCGACCGCGGCGCCGTCCGCGCCTCGCGGCAGGTCCACCAGCATGTGGACGCGGAACACCAGGATGGTGCCGTACTCCCAGTCACCGCCGTACGTCCGGGCGTTGGCGACCGCCGCGTCGAAGTCGCGGCGCAGGTCGGGGACGTGCTCGTGGCGGAAGTAGGCGGTCATGGGCCAGAGCAGCCCGGGGAACCGGGCGGTCACCGGGCCGCTTCGGCGGCGGAATGCGTCGGTCACCCGCCCCACCAGCGCCCGGAACTCCTCGTCGCCGTGGAAGCTGTCGATCGGCCGGCTCTCCGCGCCCAGGAAGAACCGCACCATGTGCAGATGCATCCGTGGCCAGTGGCGGGGATCGTCGGGGTCCTCGGGGTCGTCACCCAGCGCGGCCGTACGGTCCGCCCAGTTCAGGCCCTCGGCACGCAGGTTGCGCAGCCACCAGAACCAGCCCATGCCGAGCACCAGGCGCATCGCCGACGGCTCGTCGGGGGCGGCGGTGGCGACGGTGCGGTGCAGAGCCGCCCGTATGTTGTCGAGATCCGTCTCCAGCCGTCCGATCCAGGCGAGTTGGGCCTCGGAACGGAGCAGCGGGTCCGCCTTCTCCACGAGGGCGGTGAAGTGGGCGGTGTGGGCGGTGGCCGCGTCCGCGAGGACGTCCGGGGTCGCGGTGGCGCGTTCGACGGCGTATTCGTGGATGGTCTCCAGCAGGCGGTAGCGCATCTCGCCGGTGGCGGCCGGGGTCGCGACGACGAGTGATTTGTCGACGAGGGCGCCGAGCAGGGCGGCGGCGTCGGGGCCGGTGGTCACCGCTTCGGCGGCGGCGAGGTCCCAGCCGCCCGCGAAGACGGACACCTGGCGCAGGAAGGTCCGTTCGTCCTCCTCCAGCAGGTCCCAGGACCAGTCCACGACGGCCCGGAGGGTCTGCTGGCGGGGCAGCGCGGTGCGACTGCCGCCGGTCAGCAGCCGAAAACGGTCGTCGAGGCGGGCGGCGATCTGGTGCGGCGTGAGCGACCGGAGCCGGGCTGCGGCCAGTTCGATGGCGAGGGGCAGCCCGTCGAGGCGGCGGCAGATCTCGGCCACGGCCAGCCCGGTCCCGTCGGCTTCCGTCTCCTGGGCGAAGTCCGGCCGTACGGCGCGGGCGCGCTCGGCGAAGAGGCGGTGGGCCGGGTCGGGCGCCAGCGGGTCCACGGGACGCACGGCCTCGCCCGGGACGCCGAGCGGTTCGCGGCTGGTGGCGAGGACGCGCAGCCCCGGGCAGTACGTGAGCAGGGTCTCCGCGAGGGCCGCGGCGGCGCCGATGACGTGCTCGCAGTTGTCGAGCACGAGGAGGAACGGCCGGCCACGGGAACGGTGGGAGAGGTGCTCGACCAGTCTGCCGGTGGGGTCGGCGGCCGGGGCGGGACCGTCGCGGGCGGTGTCGCGCAGCAGAGCCGTCTCGCGCAGCCCGAGCGCGGAGAGTACGGCTCCGGGTACGTCGGCGGGGTCGTCGAGCGGGGCGAGTTCGGCGATCCAGGCGCCCTTGCCCGCCGCGGCCTCCTCGGCCAGCCGGGTCTTCCCGGATCCGCCGGGGCCGGTGAGCGTGACCAGCCGGGCCCGGGTCAGGTCGTCCCGGATGTCGCGGAGTTCGGCGGCCCGCCCGACGAAGGAGGTGAGCCGTGGGCGGATGTTGCCCTCGGGGAGGTGAGGTACGGCGGCGGGGTACGGGCCGGCGGCCGAGCCGCGACCCGGGCTGCCCGGACGTGATGTTCCCAGGACCGGGGACGAGCCGTCCGGAGGTGACGCCCCGGGGGCTGTACGCGCGCCGCCCGGCGGTGGCGCCCCGGGACCACGGCCGGCGCCCTCCGGGCGTGATGCCCCGGGAGCCCCCGACTGATCGCCGCGGACCGGGCCTCCCGGTCCGGCGGGACCGGGGGTGGCGGCCGTCGCGTCGCCGCCCGGGTGCGACGCTCCGGTGCGCGACGGCGACGGCGGCCCACCGAAACCAGGACCGGGACCGGGCGCGGGGCCGAGGCCGGAACCACAACCGGGCCCGGAACCAGGACCAAAATCAGGTCCAGGCCGCGACGGTTCCGGAGCAGGGTCGTCCGCCACGGCCTGTCCCGTGGCTGGTCCCATGGCCGGGCCCATGCGCGACGGGCGGGAGTCCAGGGGTAGGGAGGCGTCCCGGCGGTCCGGGGCCTCGTGGGCCCGCGGTGGGCGCGGCGGCGGGGCCGGGGCGAGGAGTTCCCGGTGGAGTGCGGTGAGTTCCGGGCCCGGACCGGTCCCCAGGCCCTGGGAGAGAACCCGGCGGGCCTCCTCGTACGCCACCAGGGCGTCGGCCTGTCTGCCGTCCGCGCGCAGGGCCCGGACGAGTTGGGCGCGGAGGGGCTCGTGGTACGGGTGCGCCGCGGTGAGTTCTCTGAGCTCCGGTACGAGGCCCGTACGCTCACCGCGCCGGAGGTCGGCCTCGACGCGTAGCCCGAGCGCGGTGAGCCGGTGGGCGCGGGCCCGTACCGCCTCGCTCCGCTCGCTCCCGGGAAGGTCGGCGAGTGCCGGGCCGCGCCACAGGCCGAGGGCGGTACGCAGGGTGCCGGCGGCGGACTCGGCGTCGCCCTCCGCGAGTTCGGCCGCGCCCTGGCGCGCGAGGCGCTCGAAGACGTACAGGTCGATGTCGTCCGGTCCGGCGTCCAGCCGGTAGCCGCCGGGTGCGCCCGCCACCGCCTCCTTGCCGAGGGCGCGTCGCAGTCGGCCCACGAGTGCCTGGAGTGCGGCGGGGGCGTCGTACGGCCGGTCGCCGTCCCACACGTCCTCGATGAGCGCGGCGGTGTCGGCGGGGCGGCCGGCCCTGAGCGCCAGTGCGGCCAGGAGGGCGCGCAGCCGGGGGCCGCCGACGGGCAGCGGGCCGCCGCACTCGTCTCGCGCCTCGGTGACGCCCAGGATCAGGTACCGCACACGGCCATTGTGTCCTGGGTACGGAGAGCCCGGAAACGGCCCTGGAACCGCTGCTGGGGACGGTCCTGGGGACGGAGCGCCACCCACTGGGGGCGGCCCCGGAAAGGAAGCCTCCGCCGCCGGTCCCAAGGACGCGGATCCGCAACCGGAACCGGCGCGGGAACCCGGCGCCCGAACCGGCGCCGCGCCGTCACGGCTGGAGCGTCCGTCACGGCTGGAGCGTCCGGCGGGCCGGGACCACTCCGCCGGCCACCGCACGGCGGCGCGGCGCCGCCGTGCCCGTCCAGCAGGTGCCCCGCCGGGTCACCAGGCGGCGGAGCCACAGCTCCGTGGAGACCAGGTCGGCCAGGCCGTCCAGGGGGACCGGTTCGCCCTCGGCGGCGGCACGCAGGGCCTTGCGCACGACGCGGGCCTCGATCAGGCCCGCGTCCGCCAGCAGCGGGGCGTCGAAGAGGGCGATCAGTTCCGGCAGGGCGGTGCGCAGTCCGATGTGGCCCGCCGCGTTCGCCGTGGCGTGGGAGGGAGCGCCCCAGCCGGGCGGCAGGTCGTGGATGCCCGCCCCCGCGAGCACCCGGCGCAGGATCGCGGCCCGCGCGCCCGGCTGGACGCGCAGCGACTCGGGCAGCGCGCGGGACGCCCGTACGACCTGGTTGTCCAGGAAGGGGGCGTGCAGCCGCTGGCTGCGGACCTCCGCGGCCTGTTCCAGGATCCGCTGGTCGGCGGCGGCGCGGGCGAGGACCGCGCGGGCCCTGGCCTCTCCGGGGCGCTGCACCGAGGCGGGGCGGATCGCCGCGGCCTGGAGCCGAACCGATACTTCCGCGAGCGCCTCCCCGGTGAGCCAGCGGGCGGCCGGGCCCGGACGGGACCAGGCGAGGGAGGCCAGTGAGGCGTCGGCGGGGGTTTCGAGGTCCGGGGCGAAGCGGTTGGCGTCGGGCAGCAGGCCGGCCGCCTCCTCCAGCCCGGTGCGGTAGGAGGTGCGGGCCAGTCTGCGGGCGGCGCGGTAGACGGACAGCGGGACGAAGAGGGAGTGCGGCCAGGGGCCTTCGGCCTTGGCCAGGGCGGCGACCGGTCTCATCAGATGGCGTCTGCGCCGGTCGATGAGCAGATCGGCCAGCCGGGCCGGGTGGGCGTCGAGGACCTGCCGGGCGCCGTGTCCGACGAAGTGGTCCGCGCTGCCCGCGGACAGCCGTCTGCGGTGGCGTTCGGCGACGACGAGGGAGGGGGCGGGTTCGTCGGTGAGCGGCCCGCTCTCCAGGGCGGCGTACGGCAGCGCCTCCTCGCCCGCCGCGACGACGACGTGGTGCAGCCGCGGGTTGGCCGCGATGGCACGGGCGCGCTCCAGCTCGTCCTCGCGGCCCCGGGCGGACAGGTCGTTGAACGTGACGGCGAGCAGCCGTTCGCCCGCGCCCGTGCCGTGGCCGAGGACGGTTCCCGGCAGCCCGGGGAGTCCGGCGGCGAGCAGGGCGAGGGTGGCCGAGGCGCTGCCGCCGGACAGGTCCGCGCCGATGCCGGGGACCGGCGCGCCCCGGGCCGCGCGGCGGTCGGCGGGCCCCATCCCCGGGACGGGCCCCGGGTCCGGCGGCAGGGTGCCGGGGGCGTGGCGGGGGGCGGTGAGCCGGGCCCGTACGGCTTCGACCAGCGCGTCCCGTACGCCCTCGACCGCGCGCACCGGGTCGGTCTGGGGGGCGGCGACGGCGAGCGAGGCCACCGCCTCGTACCCGGTGACCTCGCGCGAGCCCTCACGCAGGATCAGCGCGTGGCCCGGCGGGACCCGCTTCACGCCTTCGTACGGTGTGCCGTCGCCCAGCGCCTCGGGGGACTCGGGGCAGGCGAGCAGCGCGGCCAGGTGGCCGATGTCGAGCTGTGCCTCGATGAGGTCCGCGAGCGGGAGGGCCGCGGTGGCGTACGCGGTGCCGTTGGCCCAGGGGGTGTGGAAGACGGGCCGGGCCCCGGCGAGGTCTCCGGCGACGGTGACGCGGCGGCCGATCTGGACGACGGCGGTGTAACTGCCCGGCCAGGCGGTGAGATGGCGCAGGGCGCCGCCCCGGGCGGCCAGCAGGCCCGTCCGCAACTGCTCGTCGGTGGCGCCGCAACAGCCCAGTACGGCAAGGCGGGTGGCGGGGGTGCCCTCCGGGGCCGTGACCGTGATCACACGGACCTCGTCGGGCCGCCAGTCGCCGACGGCCCACAGCGGATCCGGGTCGCCCCACAGGAGTTGGGAGCCCACGGGGTGGACCGTGCGTCCCTCACCCCGGCCGCCGACCGCGCCCACGGTGCCGAAGCTCGCGGCGATACTGCTCCACCCCACCAACCAACGCACCGCCGCCTCCACAGGCTGTGGACAAAGCGGCGCACCGGGACCCGGGGGAACGCCGCTGCGGGACATGCTGCCACGACAACGGCGGCGGAGAGGGGGTACGGGCAGCGCACACCGCATGCGCATGCGCCCCTGGCAAGGGCCGACCGGGACCCGTTCGGTCCGGCGTTAACGGAACCGGCTCCTCCGGCAGTTGTGGTGCGCGGCCCTCCGTGGACCGAGTCACGGCACCCTCGGGAACAGATGCGATCCGGCCAGATTCGGGCCGCCCCTCACCGCCCCGACCGACCATCGGAATCCGGCCATTCTCTGTTCGCGCGGCAACCGCGCGTTTCGCGGCGGGGCGCCACGGGCGGGCACGGCCCGGGAGGCCGCCGGACGCCCTGCGGCGTACCGGCCGGCGCATCCCCCCGGTGCGCCGGCCGGCCCACTCGTCCCCCGTCGAACCGCTCACGGCACGGCCCGGGAGGTGTGCGTCACCTCCCGGGCCGGTTCGCCGCCCGCGGGGATTGGAGCGGCGGTCTCCCCCAGCCCGCTGAGTCCAGTGCAGCGGGCCGACCCACGCAGGACCAGCGAAGCGCTTGCGTCCTGGCCGGGCCAGAGCGCACGGCCGGGCGCACGGCCACACACCAGGAGCACGACGTCCGGGGCCCTGCCACGGCCCTTGGCGCCCGGCGCGGGACGCACGGCGCCGCGCGGAGGACCGGCGCACGGAGTCCAGGACGCGCCACTCGACGCGCGCGGGCAACTTTCCCGCCATCCGGACGACTGCCCCTTAACGGTAGGGATGCGGCGAACTACGCTGTGTTTACTGATGTTCTCGGCAGGGCGGCATATTCCACGGGGCTCGGCCAAATGCCTGTGCGCCGGAGTGTCCGGGGCCGCACCTGGGGAGAACACGGTACGAATGCCGCGCGCCCGGCGGGTGACGCGGCGGCCGTCTGTGTGTCGAGGGGTGGCGCATGTCCAGGGAGCAACGCGGGCCGAACGAGAAGCTCGGCACAGTTCTCGCCCTCGCGGGAATCAGCAACGCCGGGCTCGCCCGGCGGGTCAACGACCTCGGAGCGCAGCGCGGACTGACACTTCGTTACGACAAGACCTCGGTGGCCCGGTGGGTCGCCAAGGGGATGGTGCCGCAGGGTGCCGCGCCCCATCTCATCGCGGCGGCGATAGGGGCCAAACTCGGCCGACCGGTGCCGCTGCACGAGATCGGGCTCGCCGACGCCGATCCGGCCCCGGAGATCGGGCTGGCCTTCCCGCGTGACGTGGGTGAGGCGGTGCGTTCGGCGACCGATCTGTACCGGCTGGATCCGGCCGGGCGCCGGGGTGGCGGGATCTGGCAGTCGCTGGCGGGCTCGTTCGCGGTGAGCGCCTACGCGACGCCGGCGTCCCGGTGGCTCATCACGCCCGCCGACCCCTCGGTCGCGCGGGATCCGACCGCCGCCCGGGACGCGCTCCTGGGCACCCAGGGCGCATCCGGGGCGCACGGCGCGGCGGCGTCCGCCGGACTGTCCGCGGGGGTTCCCGCGCAGCCCGGACCCGACACGGCGCCCGACGCCTCCGCCTCGCTGCTGCGGGTCGGCCACAGCGATGTGGCCAAGCTGCGCGAGGCCGCCCAGGACGCCCGCCGCTGGGACTCCAAGTACGGCGGAGGGGACTGGCGTTCCTCCATGGTCCCGGAGTGCTTACGCGTCGACGCCGCGCCACTGCTGCTGGGTTCGTACAGCGACGAGGTGGGCCGTGCCCTGTTCGGCGCGTCCGCCGAACTGACGCGGCTGGCCGGGTGGATGGCCTTCGACACCGGGCAGCAGGAGGCCGCCCAGCGGTACTACATCCAGGCCCTGCGCCTCGCACGGGCCGCCGCCGACGTGCCCCTGGGGGGATACGTCCTGGCGTCGATGTCCCTCCAGGCGACCTACCGGGGCTTCGCCGACGAGGGCGTGGACCTGGCCCAGGCCGCCGTCGAGCGCAACCGGGGCCTGGCCACCGCCCGGACCATGAGCTTCTTCCGGCTGGTGGAGGCGCGCGCCCACGCCAAGGCGGGCGACGCACCGGCCGCGGGGGCGGCGCTCAGGGCCGCCGAGGGCTGGCTGGAGCGCTCCCGGGCCGGCGACTGCGACCCCTCCTGGCTCGGCTTCTACTCCTACGACAGGTTCGCCGCCGACGCCGCCGAGTGCTATCGCGACCTGAAGGCGCCCCGGCAGGTGCGGCGCTTCACGGAGCAGGCCCTGTCCAGGCCGACGGAGGAGTTCGTCCGGTCGCACGGACTGCGGCTGGTGGTGTCGGCGGTCGCCGAACTGGAGTCGGGCAACCTGGACGCGGCCTGCGCCGCCGGCACCCGGGCGGTCGAGGTGGCGGGACGTATCTCCTCGGCGCGCACCACGGAGTACGTACGCGATCTCCTGCACCGCCTCGAACCGTACGGGGACGAGCCGCGCGTCGCCGAGCTGCGTGAGAGGGCCCGTCCGCTACTGGTGGCCCCGGCCTGACGGGCCGGTGCGCGGTGGCCCGGAGTAACCGGGCCGTCGCTGGGGAAGATGTGGCCCGGGGAAGGGCGCGCGGCAGTCCCGACCGCGCGCCGGGCGCACCACCGTCACACGTCCGCGCGCCCCTGGTGCGGGGGCGTTGTCAGTGGGTCGGTGCAGTATCGGGGTGGGAGGTGGCGTGATGGTGACGCACGCGGCGTACGACTGCGACGTGCTGGTGGTCGGGGGTGGGATCGTCGGACTGTCGAGCGCGTACGCGCTCACGCGCACCGCGCCCGGCACCCGGGTCACGTTGCTGGAGAAGGAGGCCGGCCCGGCGGCCCGGACCGGGCCCGGCGGCGGGGTGGTCCACACCGGTATCCAGCACGCCCCGGGCTCGCTCCAGGCGCGCTGGACGGTGCGGGGCGCCGCCGAGCTGGCCGCGTTCTGCGCGGAGCACGGCATCGCGCACCGGGTCACCGGCAAGCTGATCGTGGCGACGGCCGGCGGCGAGCTGCCCCGGCTGCACGGCCTGGTGCAGCGCGGCCGGGCCCACGGGCTGCCGGTGCGGGAGCTGGGGCCCGCCCAGATCGCGGAGTACGAGCCGGGGGTGCGCGGCCTGGCCGCGATCCGCGTCGGTACGGGCGGGGTGTGCGACTTCGCCTCGGTGGCCGCCCGTCTCACCGCCGAGGTGACCGCCGCCGGCGGTCGCGTCCGGTACGGCGCGGAGGTCGTCGCCGTCGACCGGCGCCCCTGGGGCGTGGCGGTGCGGACGTCCGACGGCCGGGTGGTGCGGGCCCGCACCCTGGTGAACTGCGCGGGGCCGTCCAGCGACCGGATCGCCCGCCTCACCGGGGACACCCCGGGCGTGCGGACCGTGCTGCTGCGCGAGGCGTCCTACGAGCTGGCCGCCCCCGGCCCGGTGCGCGCCCTGGTCCACCAGGTCCCGGACCCGGCCTGGCGCCATCCCGGGGCGCGGCTCACCCGGGGCCTCGACGGCACCGTCCGGGTCGGCCCGGCCACGGTGCCCGCACGGGCCGACACGGGATACGCCCGCCCGGCCGCACGCCTGCGCGAGCCGGCCTCCGTCCTGGGCGGCCCCGGCTCCTGGCGGACCGCCCTGCGGCACCGGCGGCACGACGCGGACGAGGCGCACGGTTCGCTGTCCCGGCGGGCCGTCGCGCGGGCGGTCGCGCGGCTGCTGCCCGGGGTGAGCGAGGACGACCTGCGTCCGGCCCCCTCCGGTGCCCGGACCCAGGCGCTCCTGCGGGACGGCACCCCGGTGGACGACTTCCTGCTGCGGGACGCCCCGCACGCCGTCCATGTGCTGCACGCCCCGCCGACCGCCGCCACCGCCTCGCTGCCCCTCGGGAGGGAGGTGGCACGGCGGGCCCTGCTGCGGGCACACGCGACGGGGTGGAAGCCGCCGGCCGTAGAATCGGGTCATTGTGTCTGAGCCTGTGAACCCCACCCCCACGACGCCCAATGCCCCGACCGGCCCGGTGACCGGCCTCGCCGCCGGGCGGGCGCCGGCAGCCGGTGCCGGACCGGCCCTCGACGTCACCGCCGCCGCCGACGCCGCGCTCCGCTCGGACGAGGAGGCCCGCCGCGAGGCCTCCTTCGAGCGGCAGCGCAGGCTCCGCCAGGAGCCGCGCTTCCCGGGCGGACCGGCCGCCGACCCGGCGGGCTCGCACCACGAGCGCCGCATCCGCAGCTTCCAGCCGCGCCGCAGCCGGGTGACCACCGGGCAGGAGGAGGCACTCCAGCGGCTCTGGCCCGTCTGGGGCCTGGACATCGACGGCCGCCGCGTCCTCGACCTCCCCACGCTCTTCGACGGCCTCCCGGTGGTCCTGGAGATCGGCTTCGGCATGGGTGAGGCCACCGCGCGGATGGCGGCCGACGACCCGTCCACCGGCATCCTCGCCGTCGACGTGCACACCCCCGGTCAGGGCAACCTCCTCGCCCTCGCGGAGCGCGCGGGCGTGACCAACGTCCGGGTGGCCAACGGCGACGCGATCATCCTGCTCCGCGAGATGCTGGAGCCCGCGGCGCTGGACGGGCTCCGGGTGTACTTCCCCGACCCGTGGCCCAAGACCCGGCACCACAAGCGGCGGCTGATCCAGCCCGAGTTCCTCGACCTGGTGGCGCGGCGGCTGAAGCCCGGCGCGACGGTCCACTGCGCCACGGACTGGGAGCCCTACGCGGAACAGATGCTGGACGTCCTCACCGCGCACCCCCTCTTCGAGAACACCCGCCCGGACGGCGGCTTCGCGCCGCGGCCCGCCTTCCGGCCGCTGACCCGCTTCGAGGGGCAGGGACTGGACAAGGGGCATGTCGTCCACGACGTGCTGTTCACCCGCGCCGAGGACGGACCCGGACCGTCGCCGACCGGCCACTGACCGCCGTTTCCGCCGTCGCGCCGTGGCCCGTTGTCGGTCCCTCTCGCTAGGGTCGTCGGGTGTACGAGGCGTCCGCGCAACACCAGCAGCCGGCCGTCCCGGTCCTCGGGGAGCAGCGGCTCGACGAGTTCCTGGGCGCCGTCCCCGGGCAGGGCCACTGGCGTTACCGGCCCCGGGGCCTCGGCATGGTCTGGCGCAGCAAGGCCTTCCGGGCCGGCGCGGTCGTCACCGCTCTCGCGCTCTGCGGTCTGGTGATCCTGGCCCTGGTGCGCGAACAGACCGGCACCGAGGGTTTCCTGGTGGGGCTGGGCCTGGCCGTGCTGCCGGTGCCGCTGCTGATGGCGGCGTTCCGCTGGCTCGACCGGGTCGATCCGGGCCCCTGGCGGAATCTGCTGTTCGCGTTCGCCTGGGGCGCGTGCGCCGCCGCGCTGGTGGCGATCGTCGCCAACACCTTCGCGACCCGCTGGATAGCCACGGCCACCGCGGACGCGGCGAGCGCCGACACCCTGGGGGCCACGGTGATCGCCCCGGTCGTCGAGGAGAGCGCGAAGGCCGCCGCCGTCCTGCTGATCTTCCTGTTCCGCGGGAGGGAGTTCGGCTCCCTCGTCCACGGTGTCGTGGTCGCCGGGTTCACCGCCACCGGCTTCGCCTTCACCGAGAACATCCTCTACCTGGGCAACGCCTTCGGCGAGGACCAGCAGTTGGGGACGACGGGCCTCGCGTCAGCGACCGCCGGGACGTTCTTCGTACGGGCCGTGGTGTCCCCGTTCGCCCACCCGCTGTTCACGGTGCTCACCGGGATCGGTTTCGGTCTCGCCGCGCTCGGCGGGCGGCGGCACCGGGTGCGCCGGGTCCTGCTCCCGCTGCTCGGCCTGGTGCTCGCCATGGGCATGCACGCCGCGTGGAACGGCGCGTCGGCGCTCGGCGGCCTCGGCTTCTACGCGGTGTACGGGGCGTTCATGGTGCCGTGCTTCGCCCTGGTGACCTGGCTGGCGATCTGGTCCCGGCAGCGCGAGCTGCGTACGCTCGCCGCCGAACTCCCGGTGTACGCGGCGGCCGGCTGGCTGACTCCGGCGGAACCGCTCGCCCTGGCGTCCATGCGGGCACGGAGCACCGCCCGCGACGTGGCCCGGCGCTGGAACGGCCACCAGGACCCGGCCCGGGGCGCCTGGGCGGCACGCGCCGTCGCCGAGTACGAGTCGTTCGCGACCTCGCTGGCCGTGCTGCGCCGCCGGGCCCGCCACGGCGGGGCGGAAGGGGACTTCGCCGCGCGGGAGCGGGAGTTGCTGCACCATCTGTGGCAGCGCCGGGACGTCGCGGGCCCCGCCCTGACGTACGCGGCCCAGGTGACGGGCCGGATCCGCCGCCCCATACCGCCGGTGCCACCGCCCGTACCCCCGCACCTGCCCCGGCAGTTCCCCTACGGCCACACCGCGCCGGTGCGGCCCGGCGGGCCCGTCCCCGCGCCGCTAGGGCGTGTTTCGAAAGTCCCGCCTGGCCCGCGACGCCCGGCACGCACGCTCGCCGCGTTGTCGGAGTCGCCCGAGTACGTCCAGTACGAGGGCGACCCTCCGCCTTGCGATCGCACGCACCGGACGCCGCGGGCCCCGCCCTCCGGGCGGACGGCGCTACTTTCGAAACACGCCCTAGGCCCGTACCCCGTGGCGGGACAGGTCCCCGTTGGCCCGTGCCGCGTGGCCGGGGCGGGGCCCGCGTTCGTGACGCGGGTCCGCCCCGGGTGTCTCAGGCGGAGGCCTCGGTCAGCCGGGCCATCTGGTCGTCCGTCAGCCGCAGGTCCGCGACCGCCAGCAGCGCGGGCAGCTGCTCGACCGTACGGGCGGAGGCGATCGGGGCGACGACCGTGGGGCGGGCGGCGAGCCAGGCCAGCGCGACGGTGGCGATCTCGGCCTCCTGCTCCCGTGCCACCGCGTCCAGCGCCGCGAGGACCTCGCGCCCGCGCTCCGTCTCCAGGTGGGCGGCGGCACTGCCCGCCCGCGCGCTCTCCACCTCGGTGCCCGGACGGTACTTGCCGGTCAGGAAGCCGGAGGCGAGGGCGAAGTACGGGACGGCGGCGAGCCCGGCGTCGGCCGCGGTGTCCAGCAGCGCGCCCTCGTAGGTGTCGCGGGAGACGAGGTTGTAGTGCGGCTGGAGCGCCACGTAGCGGGCCAGGCCCTCGCGCTCGGAGAAGTCCAGGGAGGCCTTCAGCCGCTCGGGGCTGATGTTGGAAGCGGCGATCTCCCGGACGTGTCCCGCCTTCACCAGCTCGTCGAGGGCGGTGACGATGTCCTCGACCGGGACGCTCTCATCGTCGAAGTGCGTGTAGTAGAGGTCGATGTGGTCGGTGCCCAGCCGCCGCAGCGACGCCTCGGCCGCCTTCTTGACGTTGTCGGGCGAGAGCCCCTTGTACGCGGGGTGGCCCCCGACCTTGGTGGCGACGACGACGTCGTCGCGGCGGCCGCGCGACTTCAGCCACGCGCCGATGAGGGTCTCCGACTCGCCGCCCTCGTTGCCCGGGATCCAGGACGAGTACGAGTCGGCGGTGTCGACGAAGTTGCCGCCGGCCGCGGTGTACGCGTCGAGGACGGCGAAGGAGGCGGCCTCGTCGGCGGTCCAGCCGAAGACGTTGCCGCCGAGGGCGAGCGGGAAGACCTGGAGACTCGAAGCGCCGAGTGCGCGATAGGGCGTCATGTCCGAGATCAACAGGCCGTCGAAAGTCGGTATTCCGCTCGTACCGCCGATCGTGTCGGACCTCCGTGTCAGGCGGGCCGTGTCAGGCGGGCCGGACCGTACCGGGGCACGGCGGAGGGGAGCCGACGCGGACCGGCAGCCCTGACGTCGGGGGGTGAGCGTCAGGGCTGCCGGGGTTTCGGGAGCACCGGAGAGGTGCCCGGGGTACGCCGGTGCACGGTCGCGGCTCGGCGGCGCGCGCCGGTGGACCGGCGTCGGGGCTCAGACCGTCAGGCCCTTGCTGCGCAGCCAGCTCATCGGGTCGATGCCGGAGCCGTCCGCGGTGTGGACCTCCAGGTGGAGATGAGGGCCCGTCACGTTGCCGGTGGCGCCGACCCGGCCGATGGTGTCGCCGGTGTTGACCCGCTGGCCCGCCGTCACGTCCATCGAGGACTGGTGGCAGTACCAGATCTCGGTGCCGTCGTCGAGCTCCAGCACCGTGCGGTAGCCGTACGAACCGGACCAGCCGGCCGACTTGACCGTCCCGCCGTGCACGGCCTTGACCGGGGTGCCGGTGGGAGCGGCGAAGTCGAGCCCGGTGTGCTGGCCGGAGGACCACAGCGATCCGGCCTGACCGAAGGTCGAGGTGATCGTGTACGAGGAGGTGGGGAGGGCGTAGCTGGCGGCCAGCTTGGCGAGGCGCTCGGCCTCGGCCTTCTTCTTCGCCGCCTCCTCCGCCGCCTTCTTCTCCGCCGCGGCCTTGGCCTCGGCCTCGCTCTGCTGCTTCGCGGCTTCCTTCGCGGCCTGTTCGGCCGCCGCCGACTCCTGCGCGGCCCTGGCCTCGGCCTCGGCGCCGGCCTGCTGCTGCTCGGCCTGCTGGAGGATGCGGGCGCGCAGCGCCTCACCGGCGTCGGTGGCGCCCTGCTCGGCCTCCGTGGCGGTGATACCGGCGCTGGTCAGCGGGGCGGACGCGGTGACGGCTGTCGTGTCGTCCGCGTCGGAACCGCCGGACATGAACGCACCCACACCGGGAAGGGATGAGGGATCGGGAAGATTGTCCTTGACGGAATCGGGAAGGGAGATGGAGACCGGCGGCTTGCCCTGCGCGGTGGCCATGCCCCCCGCGCCGACGGCCGCGATGACGCCGACACCGAGGACGGTGGAGCTACGGGCGAGACCGCGCTGCTTGGCCACGCGATGCCTGCCGCGAACGGGCCGGAGGGAATCCTCGGTGGGGTTCCATTCCCCCCGCGTCGTGTCCTCGTCACCGAAGGCCGCGGGCCTGAAAGAGAACGAGGTCTCGGGGGCAGGCTGATTCGACGCCACGTGGGCGCACTCCTTTCCTTCCTTCTCGCCTACCGGGTTAGCTGACGGGTTCGGAGCAGGAAGGTCTCCTACGGACCCCTGACGCCTCTCACGAGACACAGGTGTCCGATTCACCCCATGTAGGTGGTTCCCCGGTTCCCTTGCGGAATTCGGCGCTCGCGCACGGTGCCGCCTCTTGCGACGACTGGGACGACCGCGCTGCGTTATCGAACGTTAATAGACACCGGGGTCCGATTCCAAGCCGTTCCCACTGATCGTTCGCGACTTCGGCCTGGACTTATCAGCAGGAATCAGCTTCAAACGGGTGCCCGGAGCGTGTCGTGCCCGGCCGTCAGTTTCTGACGGTTCGTCAAATGTTATGCGGAGCGGGTTCTCGTGATCACGGACGGTCGCGACCGCTCATCCGCCGTCCCGCCCCACGGTCCTCACGGTCTCCGCGGGCTCTGCCGGCCCGGTTCGGGCCGTTCGACGGCGAGCAGCGCCATGTCGTCCGTCGTCCGGCCCCCGGTGTGCAGCCGGACGTCGTCGGTCAGTGCGGAGAGCAGCTCCTCGGGCCCCGGGAAGGTCCGGCCGCGCAGCCGTTCCGCCGGGTCGTAGAAGACACCGCGCGCGTCCCGCGCCTCCGACAGCCCGTCCGTGTAGACGAGCAGTGTCGCTCCGGCGGGCATCGGCCACTCGTCGGACCGGTCCGGCCACATGTCCAGGCCCATACCGATCGGCAGCGCGGGCACACCCGGTGCCAGCACCTGGAGCCGTCCCTCGCCGTGCAGCAGGATCGGCTCGGGGTGCCCCCGGTTGACGATCCGCAGGACGTCCGACCCGGCCGGGATCTCGGCGAGGACGGCGGTGACGAACCCCTCCACGGAGTCCAGACCGCCCCGCCGCACCCCGTCACGGGCCAGCGCCCGTTCCAGCCGCTGCGCCACCCCCTCCAGGGAGGACTCCTGCTCGGCCGCCTCCCGGAAGGCCCCGATCACCACGGCCACCGCCCCCACGGCCTCCAGCCCCTTGCCCCGCACGTCCCCGACGACCAGCCGCACCCCGTGCGGCGTGTCCACGATGGCGAAGAGGTCGCCGCCGACGAACTCGTCCGCCTGCGCCGCCTCGTAGCGGGCCGCGACCATCAGACCGCCGATCCGGTCGTCCGGTGTGGGCAGCACCGCGCGCATCGCCGTCTCCGCGATGACCCGGGCCGAGGCCAACTGCTCGTTGCTGTGCCGCACGACGCTGTTGATGACGAGGGCGAGCGCGGAGACGGTGACCAGGGTGAGCAGTTCGGTGAGCGGCACGACGTGGCCGAGCGTGCCGTGCGCGGCCCGGATGGCGAGGACGACGAGAAAGGCGGCCCCCGCCGTACGGACGGTGCTGGCCAGCGAGAAGAAGGGAGCGGCGATCAGCGGCGCCGCGGCGAAGAGCGGGATGGCGGAGAAGTTGGGCGAGGTCGTCAGGTCGACCGCCGCGCCGGCCACGATCATCAGGGCGGGCAGAGCCCACACGAACCGCCGTGTCCGGGAGCCCTCCATGAGCCCGCCGCGCTGTCCGTCCCGCTTCCCCACCTGTGTACTCCTGCCCGGTCCGCCCACGGCTGCGGACGGTACCGCGCCCCGCCCGCACCGCCCGGAGCCGCGCCGTGCGGCGGCTCGGCATGGGCCGGAAGGGGGAGCGCGCCGGGGCCCCGGCCCCGGGGTCAGTCGGAGAGCCGGTGCCGCGCGTAGATCGTCAGTGCATCCCGTACGAGGGCGGCGGTGCCGTCCCCGTACCGATCGTAGTTCTTCGCGAAGCGCGGATCGGCGACATACATGGCGCCGAGACCGATCACGTACGAACGGGTGGCCGGCGCGGTCGTCGAGAGCCACGCGCAGTGCCGACGCGCGATGTCCTGCACCACGTCGCCGCCCGCCTCCAGACCACCGGCCCGTGCCTGCCCGTAGTCCCGGGCGAGGGTGTCGTGCTCGGCCAGGAACGCCGTACGCTCCTCCGGTCCCAGTCCGCGCCACCACCGGTCGCCCTTCTCGTATGCCTCCGGCCCCCAGCGCTCGGTGACCTCCTCCTCGTAGACGGTGTGATCGAAGCCGTCGAACATGTCCTCGGCCATGAGTTCCTGTCCCTTCTCGGTCCGGTGGAGGGTGGTCCGCACCGAGGCGATCTGCCGCCCGATCCGCTCCCGCTCCCGCTCCAGCAGGCCCAGGTGCGCCCGCAGGGCCGCCGAGGTGTCCCGCTGCCCTTCCAGTACGTCCTTGACGGCGGACAGCGAGAGCCCCAGCTCCCGCAGCAGCAGAATCCGCTGCAACCGGACGAGGGCGGCCTGGTCGTAGTAGCGGTAGCCGTTGGCACCGGTCCGGCTGGGCGCCAGAAGGCCGATGTCGCCGTAGTACCGGAGCGTGCGGCTCGTGGTACCCGCGCGGCGGGCGATTTCCTGGATGGACCACTCCATGCCGGAAACGCTAGATCTTTACGTCGCGTCAAGGTCAAGCCGTTCCGGCGCCGGTCCGCAGGAGGGCCGGCCGGGGGCGACGGGGGCCGGTGGGGGCCCGGACGAGGGCATACGACGGTGGCCCGGATCCTTGGAAGGATCCGGGCCACCGTCTTCAGTAGCGGGGACAGGATTTGAACCTGCGACCTCTGGGTTATGAGCCCAGCGAGCTACCGAGCTGCTCCACCCCGCGCCGTTGTGATGCCAACTCTACGCCATCCGCGGGGCCCTCATGACCACGCCGCCGCCGACCGCCCGTGCCACCCGGCGACCGGGAGGTCCACGGAACCGGCATCACGCTTCAACCACCCTTCGCTACCGAGTAGTTGCCACGCGTGGCCCTGTGACCAAGGATGTGGGCGCACCCCCGATCTCGCGCGACAGCCTGTCTGGAGGGCCCTCGACGATGTCCACACCGCTCAGACCCGGCCACGTCCCTTCCACCGCACCGTCGCCGCTCCGCGCCTCGGTCATCAGTGGAATCTTCGGCGGGGTGGCGGGGGCGGTGATGAGCGCCCTCGTCAATTACCTGGCCGTCGGCATGCCGGACAGCCCCGGGATCAACGCGCTGAACCACGGCGTCTCCGGCCTGGTCAGCGGCTTCATCGCCGGGTTCATCGGCCTGCTGATCCACATCCGTAAGACGTCGGCCACGGTGGCCGCCGCCCCCACGGCGCCCGAGAGCGCAGCGGGGACCGGAGCGGAGGTCTCCCGGAGCGCCTGACCGGCGAGTGTGCCCCGGGCGTGTCGCACGAGCACGCCCCTGCCCCGCTCCGCGCCGCCGAGCGGGCCTCTCCCTCGCCATCTCGCACCGAACGTCGTGCCGGACAGCCCAAATTCAGAGGGAAGCCGTGCCGAGAGGGCTACAGTCTGCATACACCGCGTGTTGATCCGGACGCCCCCGGAGCGGTGCGGCACCGGGGAGCGGCGCTTCGTCGCCGCCCCGGTCGCGACCAGCCGAGCCGTTCTCACCGCCAGGCAGGGTCACGGGGCTCCCACCGCACACCTACCTACAGGACACTCGATGACCGACATGCCCGCACGCTCCACGCAGCGGCACCCCGACAGCCAGGCCGCGGCCACGGACCCGGGCGCGCCGGCCCCGCTGCCCACCCCGCAGTACGCGGGCCTGTTCGTGGAGCCCGATCTGCCGCCGCTCCCGGTCGACGACACGGATTGACAGCCGGACGGCCGGCGCGAGGAAGGAAACGGCCGGTGACACGCACCCGGTGACCGGCCGGGTGATACGCACCCGGTGACCGACCAGGTGACGTGCGCCCGGTGACCGGCCGGGGGCGCGTTCCCGGTGACCGGCCAGGGGCAGACGCCTTCCCGGTGACCGGCCGGGGCAGACGCGTTCCCAGTGACCGGCGGGGCGTACGGTCGTTGAGAGGCCATGCGCACCCGTATCGGCGTGGTCGTCCTGGCCGTGGTCCTGTTGCTCGCCGCGTTCGTCTCGAACATTCCGTCCCAGGCCGAGACGGAAGCGGCCTGCCGACGTGCCCTCGACAACACCTCGACCGCCGAGAACCGTCCCGACGTCTGCCGGGACGTCTCGGCGGAGACGTACCGCACGTTCCTCCTGATGTACGAACTGCGGGCAGAGGGGCTGGACTGACCCCGTAGCCCTACGCGTACACAGTCGTACCCGCACACCGACGCGGCTCGCCCCTCGGCCCACGGGGCGCACCCCTCCACCGGCGGTGGCACGACGTACTCCCAGACCTCGTACGAGCACTGAGCGACGCGCTCGGGCTCCGCGCCGTCGAAGGTGATCGGGCCCTGCTTGACCGACACCGTCTCCCCCCTTGGAAGGGGGAACCGACGCCGGGCGGCTCGGGTCTTCCACCGCCGCGTCCCGCCCGAGGCCGATCGGCCGCGAACACGTCGGGCCCGCCGTTCGAGGCGGTGAGATGGGCGACGCCGGGCACCGGGCGTGGAACCACGCGGCCGCATCGCCCTGTTGGCTTCTGTGACGACCGCCACTGCCCTTTCCCCATGGGTGATGTCGACCGGATGCCCGGCGGCGGGCGTATACCCGGTGAAGCGAAAGATCCGGGAGTGACTGTTGACCGTCGAGGAGTTCGAAGCGTTCTACGTCCAGGCGGTCGCGCGTCTCACAGGCCAGTTGTACGTGATGACGGGGGACCTCCAGGAGGCGCAGGACGTCGTACAGGAGGCGTTCGTCAAGGCATGGGTCCGACGCGGGCGGCTGGAACGTGACGGGCAGCCCGAGGCGTGGATCCGTACGGTCGCGTGGCGCCTGGCGGTGAGCCGCTGGCGTTTCCGGCGTCGCTCGGCGGACGCCTGGCACCGGGGGAGCGACACGGCCGGGCACGTGGCGCCGCCGGACCCGGACCACGTCGTGCTGGTCGGCGCGCTCAGGGAGTTGCCCGCCCAGCAGCGGCGGACCCTGACGCTGCACTACCTGTGCGACCTCACGGTCGAGCAGATCGCCGGTGAGACCGGGCTTTCCGCCAGCACGATCAAGACGCATCTGGTCCGCGGACGGGCGGCACTCGCGCACCGTCTGCTGGACCCCCGCATGAAGGAGGCTCCTGATGTATGAACCACGGGATTCCTTGGGGCCGGGGAGACCGGAGGGCGCGCGCGATCCGTTGCGGTCCTTGTTCCGGCAGGCCGGGGACTTCGGGCAGGGCCGATCCGTGGCGGGCCCGGCCGCGCACATCACCGTACGCGGCCTGCGGGCCCGGCGACGCCGAATGGCCACGCTCGCGGTAGGGGTGTGTCTGGTCGTCGGCGGGGGCGGCGCGGCGGCGGTCGGCCTGTTCCCGGTCGCACCGGCTTCCGCGCCCCCGGCGACGAGCCCGTCACCCGGTTCCCTGTCTCCCGCGCCACCGCCGCTCGAAGCGCCGACGCGGCCGCCGTCACCCAGCAGCACGTTGCCCGGGACGCCGGATTCCGTCACCAGGTCGTCGTCCCCGGGGAGCTTGCCGACGACGGATGCGCCGACGACTTCGTTGTCACCGACATCGACGCGTCAGGCGACGTCGGCGCCGTAACCGCCGCCTGCCGCACCCTCGTCCACCTGCCCCGCACCCTTCCCCCCTCACTCCTGTGACCCGGCGGCTCCACCGGGCGATCCGGCACGCCCCGACGTGCCCGAAAGGCTCCTGAGTGTCCACGTTGTCCCCCGGGCTGCGGCCCGCCCCGCCCCAGCCCGAGAGCCCCGAGCCCGAGTCCGTGCCGCGCCCGTCCTGGGCGGCCCGGTTCGACGGGGCGGTGGCCTGGCTCACTCCCGCGGACCGCAGAGTGCTGTGGCTCTACCTCCTGACGCGCGTGTCCGTGTGGATCACGGCCCACGGTGCGCGGTGGCTGTTTCCCCAGGGCTCCGACGTACGGGAGGCGGGGTCCGTCCTGGCGCCGTTCCAGCACTGGGACGCGAACCACTACGTGCACATAGCGCGAGACGGCTACTTCCCGGCCGACGCGGGCCCCTGGACGGTGAGTTGGGACAACAGGGAGGCCTTCTTCCCGGGCTTCCCACTGCTCCTGAGGGCCGTGCACACCGTCGTCCCGAGCTGGACGGCGGCGGGCCTGCTGATCTCACTGATCGCGGGAGCCGTGGCGGTGGTGGCCCTCTCCCGCATAGCCCGCTCCCACGTCCCCGAGGACACCGACGGCCGGCGCACGGCCCTGTTCTTCCTGCTCTCCCCGTGCGCGGTGTTCCTGGCGGCCGGCTACACGGAGGCGCTGTTCCTGGCGTTCGCGCTCCCGGCCTGGCTGGCCGCCCAGCGCCACCGCTGGGCGTGGGCGTGCGCGCTGACCGCGCTGGCGACGACGGTACGGGTGAGCGGCCTGTTCCTGGCCGCCGCGATCGCCGTACTCTTCGCGCTCTCCGCGAGGACCCGACGGGACTGGCGCGGGTGGGGCTGGCCGGCACTGCCCGCGCTGCCGCCGGCCGCGTACAGCTGGTACCTGCACGCGCACACGGATGACTGGATGGCGTGGAAGCACGCACAGGAGCGCGGCTGGTACCGCGAGTTCCACACCCCGTGGGAGGCGTGGACCAACACGTGGCACGCGGCGTTCGACGGCCTGCACACGACGGGCTACGCGGCGATGTTCCAGGCGGAACTGGCGGCGATGCTGGTGGGCCTGGCCCTGGTCGGGCTGCTGGTACGACACCGCCGCTGGCCGGAGACGGTGTACGTCACGCTGAGCCTGTGGGCCTTGGGAACCTCGTACTGGTACACGTCCGTCCCCCGCGCGACCCTGCTGTGGTGGCCGCTGTGGACGGCCCTCGCGGCACTGAGCCTGCGCCGCCCGTGGTTCAGGACGGCGTACCTGTGCGTGACGGCACCGCTGAGCGCGCTGGTGGCCCTGGCGTTCCTCACGGGGCGGTGGGCGGGGTGAGGGGGCCGGACGATCTCCCGACGGGGCCCGCTCACGGCGGGCCGCTCACG
Source organism: Streptomyces halstedii (assembly GCA_000720535.1). Lineage (GTDB taxonomy): Bacteria > Actinomycetota > Actinomycetes > Streptomycetales > Streptomycetaceae > Streptomyces > Streptomyces halstedii. The sequence continues at coordinate 74,177 of JOAZ01000035.1, read as the reverse complement.
CAGGTGCCCGTAACCGCCCTCGGACGCGCGGACGCCGCCGCCCACCTGCGCTTCGAGACGCTCCTGTCGGAGATGGCCGGCATCGTGCAAGGCGCCGGACGGCACGTCACCCCCGCCGGCCCCCGAGCCTGGGAATACAAATCGTGGGCGGACGACCTGGACCGCGTCGTGGTCGCGCTCTCCCGTCAGAACTTCGCCTTCGCCGACAGCCTGCTCAGCCGCTGGTTGGTGCGGTTCAACGCCCGGGAACTGGACGAAAAGGGCCTGTACCTTTTCGTCCGCTCGACCACGCTGCTCGGTGACCTCAAGCGCGACCAAGGCTCTGTGCTCGGCCCCCTCTCCGCCCACCACTCCTACGCCGAGGCTCGCGCGATCTTCGTCCAGCTCGACATTCCGCGACGTGTCCCCCAGCTCGACCTCTCCCTCGCGGTGGTCACGGAAAAAACGTCCGGCAAGCTAGAGGGTGCCGCCCGCCCATACGAAACCCTCGGTCGACGACCGGCCCTCGGCGACGGTGACCAGGGAGAAACGCGTGAGCGACAACCAGCAGGCCATTACCGAGGACCAGTGGCACCGGGCCGCGCTGCTCTGGGACTACCACCAGATGCACCACCAGCTGCGGCCCGTCGATGTGGCGATCGGGCTGGGCAGCCACGACCTCGGTGTCGCCACCCACTCCGTCGAGCTGTACCGCGCCGGGCTGTTCCCGACCCTGGTCTTCACCGGCGGCAACAGCCCCACCACCGCCAAGGTCTTCCCGCGCGGCGAGGCCGTCCACTTCCGCGAGCACGCCATCGACCTCGGCGTCCCCGCCGAGGCGATCCTGCTTGAACCGGAGGCCGGCAACACCGGGCAGAACGTCGCCTTCTCCCGAGAGGTCCTCGCCGCCGCCGGCATCACCCCGACGACGGTGCTGCTGGTCTCCAAGCCCTACATGGAACGACGGTCGTTCGCGACCGCCCGCAAACTGTGGCCCGACGTCGAGATCCTCTGCGCGTCGGAGCCGCTGGAGTTCGACGACTACGTGAAGTCCATCGGCGACGAGAAACTCGTCCTGGACATGCTCGTCGGCGATCTCCAGCGGGTCATCGAGTATCCGAAGCTCGGATTCGCCATCGCGCAGGAGGTCCCGGAGGACGTGCATGCAGCATACGAATCCCTCATCCGCGACGGCTTCACCAGCCGTCTCATCTCTTCCTGACCTGCCGGAGCCGGGCGGACTGTGCGCCATCCACCAGCCCAATCCGTTCCCGAGACTGACCACACTGGCCAAGCTGTTCGTGCCTCGTCCGGATCAGAGGTGTGGGCGGGTCGGACGGCTCGTGGGAGTCGCGGCCGGCTTCGACGGCTGGCCGGTGGAGGAAGAGCGCTGGTGTCCGCCGGCTTCGGCGTCGGCGAGGACGGTGGCGAGGGCGGGTCAGCCGGGGCCGGTGGCGGTATGTGCGATGTCGCGGTCCGCAGGGCGTGGGCGGCACGGTCCTCGGCCGGATCTGCGACCGTGGTGCACGGGCGAATGCTGTACTGGTTTGGGCAGGGCCGCTCACGCGCATCGCTCACGCAAGAGTCCGGGAAAGACGAAAGCGCCCCGTCCGGCCGAGGCCGGTCGAGGCGCCAAGTAGCAGGTCAGAGAAGTTTCCCCCGCCCTGCTGTCGGTAGGCCGTGTGGGACTCGAACCCACAACCAACGGATTAAAAGTCCGCTGCTCTGACCAATTGAGCTAACGGCCCCTGATGGATCACCCCCCGAAGCATAGCGGCACACGGCTCGGCAGCCGATCGGGTATCCGGTGCCGGGGCGTGGAGGCGGGCGTGGGGCCGGACGGTTCCGGAAGCCACCGCCCGCGTCGTGGCTCCCGTCAGGGGGCCTCCCGCAGCGCCGTGGCGCCCCGCACGGCCCCGGTCGGGGCGCGGCCGCCGGTCCCGGGCCGTCCGGGCCGTCCGGGCCTTCCGTGTCCGTCCCGTTCACGAGCCCGTTCACGACGCAGGGCCCGTACGGCACCGGAGTGCTGTACGGGCCCTGCGCGTCGATCAGTTCAGCGGCGGCGACGGTCAGCCGTTGCGCTTCCAGCGGGGCTTGTCGTCGCGGCGGCCGAAGGAACCGGTGCTCGTGCCGGTGCCGGTGCCCCCGCGGTGGTCGTCACGGCGGCCGGTCGGGCGGTCGTTGCCGCCGGAGCGGAAGCCGCCCGAGGGACGGTCGTCACGACGGTCGCGGTTGAAGGGGCGGTCGCTGCCACCGGAGCGGAAGCCGCCGGAGGGGCGGTCGTCGCGGCGGTCGCGGTTGAACGCCGGACGGTCGTTGTCACGACGCTCGAAGGAACGGCCACCACGGTCGTCACGACGGTCACCGCCACCGGAGCGGAACCCGCCCGAGGGACGGTCGTCGCGGCGGTCGCGGTTGAACGCCGGACGGTCGTTGTCACGACGCTCGAAGGAACGACCACCACGGTCGTCACGACGGTCACCGCCACCGGAGCGGAACCCGCCCGAGGGACGGTCGTCACGGCGCTCGCGGAACGCCGGACGGTCGTTGTCACGACGCTCGAACGAACGGCCACCACGGTCGTCACGACGCTCGGAGGAGCGGCCACCGCGGTCGTTGCCGCCACGGTAACCACCGCGGTCGTCACGGCGGTTGAAGTTGCCCCGGTCGTCGCGGCGGTCGTCGCGCGCGGCCGGCTGCTCCGGGACGGACACGGCGGCCACGAGCGCGGCCTCGGCCTCGGCGGCCACCTCGGCCACCGCCGCCTCCGGGTCCTCGCCCCGCTCGCGGGCGGCACGGGCGACCAGGCGGTCGGCCTCCTCGCGCAGCTCGACGGCACGGCGCTGGACGCGCTCCAGCTGCTTGGTCAGGTCGGCGGCCTCGCGCTCGGCCTGCTTGGCCGCGTTGTTCGCGGAGTCGGCCTGGACCTCGGTGAGCGAGCGGGCACCGGTGATCTCGGCGACCTCCGGCTCGAAGACGCCCGCGCCCTGCACGATGTGGCGCGAGGCGTCGACGCCCGCGTCCTCCATGAGGCGGAAGATCTGGCGGCGCTGGTGCGGCAGCGCCAGCGAGACGACGACACCGGACTTGCCGGCTCGGGCGGTACGGCCCGAACGGTGCAGGTAGTCCTTGTGGTCACCGGCCGGGTCCACGTTCAGGACCAGGTCGATGCCGTCCACGTGGATACCGCGGGCGGCGACGTCGGTCGCGACGAGGGCGTTGACGTAACCCTTCTTGAAGTCCTCCAGGACCCGCGTACGGGCGCCCTGGGTCATGCCGCCGTGCAGCGCGTCGGCCTTCACGCCGGACTCGATGAGCTGCTCGGCGATGCGGTCGGCGCCCAGCTGGGTGCGGACGAAGATGATCGTGCGGCCCTTGCGGGCGGCGATCGCGGCCGTGACGGGCGCCTTGTCCTTCGGCTTCACGACGAGGACGTGGTGCGACATGGTCGAGACGTTGCCCTGGGCGCTGTCCACCTCGTGGGTGACCGGGTTGCTCAGGTAGCGCTTGACCAGCGTGCCGATCTCGTTCTCCATGGTGGCGGAGAAGAGCATGCGCTGGCCGCCGCCGGGGATCTGGTCGAGCAGCTCGGTGACCTCGGGCAGGAAGCCCAGGTCGGACATCTGGTCGGCCTCGTCGAGGACCGCGACCTGGACGTCCTCCAGGGAGCAGGCGCCGCGGTTGATGATGTCGCGCAGACGGCCCGGCGTGGCGACGAGGATGTCGACACCGCGCTCCAGGGCGTAGATCTGGTTGCCCATCGACGTACCGCCGCAGACGACCTTCATCTTCAGGCCGAGCACGTCGCCGTAGGGCTGGAGCGCGTCCGCGACCTGCATCGCGAGCTCACGGGTCGGCGTGAGGATGATCGCGCGGGGCTTCTTCTTCTCGGTGCGGCCGCCCGCCAGTGCGGACAGGGTCGGCAGGCCGAAGGAGAGCGTCTTGCCGGAGCCGGTACGGCCGCGGCCCAGGATGTCCTTGCCGGCCAGGGCGTCCGGGATGGTCGCGGCCTGGATCGGGAAGGGGGCGGTCACGCCGTTCTGCGCGAGCTTGCGGACGATGCCCTCGGGCAGTCCGAGCGAGGCGAACGTGACGGTCGGCTCGGCGTCCTCGGCGGAGGCGGCCTCGTCGGAGGCGGCCTCGTCGGTGAGGTCCTCGGCGGAGACGTCCTCGGCGACGGCTTCACCGGCGGCGTCGGCCGTCGCGGTGGGAGCGGTGTCGACGGGGGTCTCGGCGGCCACTACGGCCTCGGCGATCTCGACGACCTCGTGGGCGCCTTCGACGATCGCGTCGTTCTCGGGCATGGCGGTACGGTCAGAACTGGAAATTGACATGCGAAATGCGAAACCTTCCGGAGTCTCGGCACGCGCCCGTAACTCCGTGATTCGCAATTTCGACCGCCTCAATGCGGTCCAGCCACGGCAAGGGAGAGTACGCGCCACACGGCGCTCTTCTGTGTCGGCGCCGGGCAATGGATCAAACGATCTACTACCATACGCACTCTCCCCCACTTCGCGCAAACCGCCGTCCTCGCGACCCGGCTCACACCGGCGCGACCTGCGGTGATGCCATCGGCGTCCCCATCGCCTCCGCCCAGCCGGGAGCCTGCGCCGCGCGGCTGCGGAACTGCGCGGCCGGGGACGCGGAGGGCTCTTCCGGCGGCTGCGAGGGCTCCGGTTCCGGGGCGGGCGGGGTGGGTTCCGGGGTGGCCTCCGGGGGCGACGGCTGGTCGGGGGCCGGCGTGCTGGGCTCGGGCGTGGGCAGAGCACCTCCGGGGTCCGGCTCCGGCGTGCCGGGACGCGGTGCGGGACGGGCGGCCCTGTCCGGGGTGGGCGACGGGGTGGGGGCGGAGGCACCCGGTTCCGGTGCCCGCGAGGATCCGGCCGGCTCGTTCTGCGCGTGGGCGCGGCCGCCGGCGTGGCCGGACCGCCCGCTGCCACTCACCGTCCCACCGTCCGGCTGGTGGGCCGACTGCTCCTTCCGGCCGGACGGGTGCGCCGGCGCCGGTTCCGCGGAGTCCTCACCGACGCTCATGCAGGCGGTGGACGCGGCGATCGTCAGCGCGGTGACGGCTGCCCGGCGGACGCGGGCGGACAACTGGCGCACGAGGCACCTCCGGAACAGGGGACGGCGGGGCGCCGGCGGGAAGGAGCCACGCCGAGCCGGATGGGCGACCTGTCCAACTCCCCCGCCCCCGCCGGGGACACGCCCGGACACAACTCCCCCACACGTCACCGCACGCCACCGCCGCACGGCGGGCCGCCCCTCGGACGCCGAGGCCCCCGCCGTTCCTCCCGGGGCCCGGTCGTCCCCCGCCCGGTCCGGAGCGGCCCCGACCCGTACCGGGCCACCGGCTCCTGGGCGTTCAGCCGCTCAGGCGTTCAGCCGCTCACGTACTCAGCCGCCGCACGCACCCGCCCGCTCACCCGTATCCGAGCTCGTGCAGCCGCTCGTCGTCGATGCCGAAGTGGTGGGCGATCTCGTGGACCACGGTGATCTCCGTCTCGGCGACGACGTCCTCCCGCGTCTCGCACATGCGCAGCGTCGGTCCGCGGTAGATGGTGATCCGGTCCGGCAGCACCCCCGCGTACCACTCACCCCGGTCGGTGAGCGGCGTTCCCTCGTACAGTCCGAGCAGTTCCCGGTCCTCCGGGTCCTCCGGCTCGTCCTCCACGAACACCGCGACGTTGTCCATCAGCCGCATCAGCTCCGGCGGGACCCGGTCAAGAGCCAGGCTCACCAGCTCTTCGAACTCCTCGCGCGTCATCTCCAGCACCCGGCCATTGTCCCGTACGCGCGCCCGGACGGGGCGGGCCCGGCTCCCCGGCTCCTCCGGGGCGGCCACCCGCCCGGCCCATACCGCCCGCGTCCGGCCGCATGTTCGCCCGCCGGGTGGGGCATACGCGCCCAATGGCCCGCCCTTTGTTCCGTGCAGCAGCCGCCCGACTGCGGCCCCGCCGCCCCCGCGCACCCCTGGCCACGCTCGGCGCCGCTCCGCGCCCCTGGATGCGCGCGCTCGGTCTGCTCGCGGTCGTGGTGCTGGGGGCGTGGCTCGGACTGCTGGCGGTCGGCAGTGTGCGGGCGCCGGTGGGGCCCATGGACACGACCATGACCCTGCGGCCCTCGGTGAGCGGCGGCACCAAGATCAACGTGTCCCCGCTCGGCGCCCTGCGCCTGGACTCCCACCACGCCCCGGTCCGTCTCGACGTGGACGTCGACCAGTTGGACCCGGAACGCTCCCAGGCCCTGGTGAAACACCCCGAACGCCTCTCCGGTCTCCAGGACGAGGTCACCGGCGACGTCGCCGCCGGGACCCGTGAACTGGCCGTCCGCTCCTGCGTGGCGGTCGTCACCGGCGCCACCGCGCTCGGCCTCGTCGTCTACCGCCGGCCGCGCCGCGCCCTGGCCGCCGGGGGCCTCGCCCTGGCGCTGCTGGCGGCGTCCGGCGTCAGCGCGTACGCCACCTGGAACCCGAAGTCCGTCCTGGAGCCCAAGTTCTCCGGACTGCTCTCCAGCGCCCCCTCGGTCGTCGGTGACGCCCGCTCGATCGTCACCGATTTCGACGTCTACCAGCAGGAGCTCGCCCGCCTCGTCACCAACGTGACCAAGCTGTACGACGCCACCTCCACGCTCCCCGTCTACCAGCCCGACCCGGCGACGATCCGGGTCCTGCACGTCTCCGACATCCACCTCAACCCGGCCGCCTGGCACATCGTCCACTCGCTGGTGGAGCAGTACGAGATCGACGTGATCATCGACTCCGGGGACACCATGGACCACGGCACGGCCGCCGAGAACGGCTTCCTGGACCCGGCCCGCGACCTCGGCGCCCCCTATGTGTGGGTGCGGGGCAACCACGACTCCCAGGCCACCCAGGACTATCTGAAGAAGCTCAAGAACGTGCACGTCCTCGACGAGGGGAGCGCGGTGGACGTCGCCGGGCTGCGGGTGGCCGGCACCGGCGACCCCCAGTTCACCCCGGACCGCGTACGCCCCCGAGGCGGCGAGGCGGCCGAGCGGCGGGCGGGCCGGGAGCTGGCCTCGGCGCTGCGTGCCCAGCAACGGGCGGGCACCCCGGTGGACATCGCGGTGACCCACGACCCGACCGCGGCCCGGGAGACGGACGGGGCGGTACCGCTGGTGCTCGCCGGCCACGTCCACCACCGGGTGAACGAACTGCTGCCGCAGGGCACCCGGCTGAAGGTCGAGGGCTCCACGGGCGGCGGCGGGCTGCGCGCCGTACAGAACGAGAAGCCCGAGAAGGTCCGCGCCTCGGTCCTCTACATGGACCGCTCCACGCGGCATCTCCAGGCCTGGGACGAGATCACCCTGGGCGGCCTCGGTCTGACCACGGCCGAGGTGAGCCGCCACCTGCCGGAGGAGAACCTGGTGAAATCCACGCCCTCCCCGAGCGCCCCCACGCCGTCCCCTTAAACGGTTTTGGCGATAGCTCCCCGCATCCCATATGCTTCTCACGTCCCCGACGCGCCGGAAGGTGCGCAGGTGGGCCCTTAGCCCTCATCGTCTAGTGGCCCAGGACGCCGCCCTTTCAAGGCGGTAGCACGGGTTCGAATCCCGTTGGGGGCACGTTCAACCGTGTGCGAGACTCGTCTCGCACATGAGCTTGGTCCTGTGGAGCAGTTTGGAGTGCTCGCCACCCTGTCAAGGTGGAGGCCGCGGGTTCAAATCCCGTCAGGACCGCTGCGGCGCTGATGCGCCGCGTGGCTGGGTAGCTCAGTTGGTACGAGCGATCGCCTGAAAAGCGATAGGTCGCCGGTTCGATCCCGGCCCCAGCCACCACCCGAAGGCCCCGTCCGATGGACGGGGCCTTCGCCGTGTCAGGCCACCTCTTCCTCCTCCCGCACACCCTCCTCCCGCGCACCGCGCCGCCGCCACGCCCGCACGGCGAGGACGAGCAGGACCAGCGCCACCACGGCGCCCAGGGCCACGGCGTCGGGCACGCGTTCGCCGAGGTTCTGGGCCCACCGCTCGACGGCGAACGAGTCGTCCACGTCGAGCAGTCCGGGCAGCGCGGTGGTGCCGTCGTACACCAGGAAGAGGGTTCCCAGCGCGATGAAGAAGAGGCCGGACAGCAGGGAGGTGGTGTGCAGCCGGAACCGGCCGAGGCTCAGGGTCCGGCCGCGCAGCCAGCGACGGCGCCCCAGGTCGAAGCGTTCCCAGAGCAGGGCGAGCACGAAGAGCGGTACGGCCATGCCCAGGGCGTAGACGGCGAGCAGCAGCCCGCCGTAGACCGGGCTGCCGCTGACGGCGGCGACGGTCAGGACGCTGCCGAGGATCGGGCCCGCGCAGAACCCGGCGAGCCCGTAGACCGCGCCCAGGGCGTAGACGGAGAGCGCGGTGGTGGGACGGATCCGCCCGCTCAGCTCGGCGATCCTCCGGGAGGCGAAGCCCAGGCCGACGATCTGGGCTACACCGAGCCCGATGATCAGCCAGCCCGCGCCGAGGACGAGGGCGTCGCGGTGCCCGTAGAAGAGCCGCCCGGCGAAGGAACCGGCGGCGCCGAGCGGGACGAGGGTGGTGGCGAGACCGGCGTAGAAGATGCCGGTGCGGGCCAGCAGCCGGGACGTGGTGTCGACCGAGTACGCGAAGAACGCCGGGAGCAGCAGGGCGCTGCACGGGCTGACCAGGGCGAGCAGCCCGCCGAGCAGGGCTGCGAAGTAACCGATTCCGGAGGTCACTTGGCCTTCTCCCCGGCTCCTTCGGCGGCACCGGCTCCTTCGGCGGTACCGGCGTCTTCGCCTCGGCCGGTGTCCCTGGTGCCTTCGGCGTCCTCACCGGCGCTTCCCACGTGCGCGGCGTCGGCCGCCGCCTCGATGGCCTGGGTGAACACCGACATGGGCTGGGCCCCGGCGACGGGACGGCCGTTGATGAGGAAGGACGGGGTGGAGGTGGCGCCGATCCCGTAGGCCTGCTCCTGGTCGCGGGCGACCGCGTCGGTCGCGGCCGTGCTCTCGGTGTCGCGGGCGAAGCGGTCCAGGTCCTCGACCCCGGCCTGTTCGGCGAGGGCCTTGAGGCGGTCCTTGCCGAACCCCTTCTCCTTGGCGCCCTCGGCGTACGCGGCCCGGTGGAACTCCCAGAAGCGGCCCTGCTGTCCGGCCGCCCAGGAGGCGCGGGCGGCCGCCTCGGACTCCTTGCCGAAGATCGGGAAGTTGCGCCACTCGATGCGCAGGGTGCCGTCGTCCACGTACTTCTTGATCAGTTCGGGTTCGGTGTCGCGGGCGAACTTGGCGCAGTAACCGCACTTGAAGTCGGCGTACTCGATGAGCACGACGGGGGCGTCGGTGCGGCCCAGGGCCAGCTCGTCGGCGGTGTCGCGGCGGGCGAGTCCGGCGAGTTCGGGGTAGACCCCGGCGTCCTGGCCGGTGGCGGTGCTGACCGCCGCCGGGGAGTCGGAGCCGGACGAGTCGGGGGCGGTCGCCCGGTAGGAGACGAAGCCGAGGAGTCCGGCGGCGAGGACGACGGCGGTACCGAAGGCGAGCGGTTTGCGGGACTTGGTGCGGGTGGACGTGGGCATGCGGGCGCTCCGTGCTGGTGCGGGAATCGGAAGGAGGGAGGAGAGAGCGGAGGGTCCGCCTCTACACCCTCAGCACGGAGAGTTCGACGGGAGTGGGCGCGGCCGGGCGGGTCGCGCGTATGGCGATACGGACCGGGGCCGGGAGCAGACCGCGTCCGGTGGCGGCGACCGGGCCGGACACGGCGCAGCCGGGTGCCTGGTCGTGCGGGACGCGGTTGCGGGCGGGCAGGACGGGCCCGGCCCCGGGATGACCCCGGTCGCGGTCGCAACCGGGCACGCCGGGATCCCGGGAACCGTCGTCGGCCCCGGCCCGGACGGGGACGGCCCCCGCCGGCGCCTTGGCCGTGGCGGAAGCGGAGTCCGTCCGGCCCGGCGCGGGGTCGGCCTGCCGCGCGTCCGGGGCCGGGCCGGCCACGCCCGGCCCGGCAGGGGAGCCCGCTACCGGTACGGGGCCCGCCACGGCCGGGGCCGGAGCGGGGACGCGGGCGACGGCGCGTCCGGCCCCCGCCGTCACCGGCGCGGCGAAGAGTCCCAGTACGACCGCCAGTACCGCCGCCAGGCAGCACCACTGCGTACGGGACACGAGCGCCGCCTTCCACGGACAGGGACGTACGGACGGGTGATCAGCTGCCCGAAATGGTACGTGCTGTGATTCCGCGCGCCCGTCCGGTCGCCGGCCCGGCCCGCGCGTCCTCGTCGGCCGGAGGGTTCGGGGACGGTCCGGGGCCCGGAGAGGGCCGGGCCGGAGACGGTCCGGGACCCACGCCGAACCTCGCCCGGACCACACCCCCAACCCCGCCGGGCCACGCCGGAACCGCACCCCGACCGCCCCCGACCGCCCCCCCGATCCGGCCGAGTGACGCACTCCGCGTGAAATGGGTTCGCCACTCCTCGCGCCCGGGTGAGATCCTGGGGTCCGTATGTCTACTTCCTTTGCCGATCTCCAGTCCCAGCTCGGGCAGCTCTCGCTCCGCGACGCGCACCGGCTCGGCCGGCGTCTCGAAGGTGCCCGGCGCATCCGTAAGCCCGAGGCCCGCCAGTCCGTGCTGGACGAGATCTCCGCCCAGGCGGGGAAGGCGGCCGCGCGGGTCGCCGCACGCGCCGCGCGGGTGCCCGCTCTGTCGTACCCGGACCAGCTCCCGGTCAGCCAGAAGAAGGACGAGATCCTGGAGGCGATACGCGACCACCAGGTCGTGATCGTCGCCGGGGAGACCGGGTCCGGCAAGACCACGCAGATCCCCAAGATCTGCATGGAGCTCGGGCGCGGGGTCCGGGGGATGATCGGGCACACCCAGCCCCGCCGGATCGCGGCCCGCACGGTCGCCGAGCGGATCGCGGACGAGCTGAAGACGCCGCTCGGCGAGGCCGTCGGCTGGAAGGTGCGCTTCACCGACCAGGTGAACCAGGACGCGACGTTCGTGAAGCTGATGACGGACGGCATCCTGCTGGCCGAGATCCAGACGGACCGCGAACTGCTCGCCTACGACACGATCATCATCGACGAGGCCCACGAGCGGTCGCTGAACATCGACTTCCTGCTGGGCTACCTGGCCCGGCTGCTGCCCGAACGCCCCGACCTGAAGGTCGTCGTCACCTCGGCGACCATCGACCCCGAGCGCTTCGCCAAGCACTTCGGCGACGCGCCGATCGTCGAGGTCAGCGGGCGTACCTATCCGGTCGAGGTGCGCTACCGCCCCCTCCTGGAGGAGGAGGGCGAGGACTCCGACCGCGACCAGATCACCGCGATCTGCGACGCCGTCGACGAGCTGGGCCACGAGGCGCCGGGCGACATCCTGGTCTTCCTCTCCGGCGAGCGGGAGATCCGCGACACGGCGGACGCGCTGAACAAGCGGAACCTCCGGCACACGGAGGTGCTCCCCCTCTACGCCCGCCTCTCGCACGCCGAACAGCACCGGGTGTTCCAGCGGACCCCCCACGGCATCGTCCGCAGGATCGTTCTGGCGACCAACGTCGCGGAGACCTCGCTGACCGTCCCCGGCATCAAGTACGTCATCGACCCGGGCACCGCCCGTATCTCCCGCTACAGCCACCGCACCAAGGTCCAGCGGCTGCCGATCGAGCGGATCTCGCAGGCCAGCGCCAACCAGCGCAAGGGCCGCTGCGGACGTACGTCGGACGGCATCTGTGTCCGGCTGTACTCCGAGGACGACTTCGTGACCCGCCCGGAGTTCACCGACCCCGAGATCCTGCGGACCAACCTCGCCTCCGTCATCCTCCAGATGACCGCGGCCGGCCTCGGCGACATCGAGAAGTTCCCCTTCATCGACCCGCCGGACCACCGCAACATCCGCGACGGCGTCCAGCTGCTCCAGGAGCTCGGCGCGCTCGATCCGGCCGAGAAGGACCCGAAGAAGCGGCTCACCCCGCTGGGCCGCAAGCTCTCCCAGCTGCCGGTGGACCCGCGCCTGGCCCGGATGGTCGTGGAGGCCGACCGCAACGGCTGCGTCCGCGAGGTCATGGTGATCGCCGCCGCGCTCTCCATCCAGGACCCGCGCGAGCGGCCCGCGGAGAAGCAGACCCAGGCCGACCAGCACCACGCCCGCTTCAAGGACGAGACGTCCGACTTCCTGGCGTATCTGAACCTGTGGCGCCATGTGCGGGAGCAGCAGAAGGAGCGCGGGTCCTCCAGCTTCCGCCGGATGTGCAAGCAGGAGTACCTCAACTTCCTGCGGATCCGTGAGTGGCAGGACATCTACGCGCAGTTGCGCACGGTGGCCAAGCAGATGGGCATCGAGCTCAACGACGAGGACGCGCCGGAGCAGTCGGTGCACACCTCGCTGCTGGCGGGACTGCTGTCCCACATCGGGCTGAAGGACACCGAGAAGAACGAGTACCTGGGCGCCCGCAGCGCCAAGTTCGCGATCTTCCCCGGGTCCGCGCTGTTCAAGAAGCAGCCGCGCTTCGTGATGTCGGCCGAGCTGGTCGAGACCTCACGGCTCTGGGCGCGGGTCAACGCCAAGGTCGAACCCGAGTGGATCGAGCCGCTCGCCCAGCACCTCCTGAAGCGCACGTACAGCGAGCCGCACTGGGAGAAGGACCAGGCAGCGGTCATGGCGTACGAGCGGGTCACGCTCTACGGGGTGCCGATCGTCGCCCAGCGCAAGATCAATTTCGGCCGGATCGACCAGGAGGCCTCCCGCGACCTGTTCATCCGCAACGCCCTGGTCGAGGGCGACTGGCGCACCCACCACCAGTTCTTCCACGACAACCGCAAACTGCTCGGCGAGGTCGAGGAGTTGGAGCACCGCGCCCGGCGCCGCGACATCCTCGTGGACGACGAGACGCTCTTCGACTTCTACGACCGGCGGATCCCGGAGCACGTGGTCTCCGGGGCGCACTTCGACTCCTGGTGGAAGCACAAGCGCCGTGAGGAGCCGGACGCGCTCGACTTCGAGCGGTCCATGCTCATCAACGAGAAGGCCTCGGCCGTCACCAAGGACGACTACCCGGACTCCTGGCGGCAGGGCAGGCTCAAGTTCCGGGTGACCTACCAGTTCGAGCCGGGCGCGGACGCGGACGGCGTGACCGTCCACATCCCGCTCCAGGTGCTCAACCAGGTCACTCCCGAGGGCTTCGACTGGCAGATCCCGGGCCTGCGCGAGGAGGTCGTCACCGAGCTGATCCGCTCGCTGCCCAAGCCGGTCCGCCGCCACTACGTCCCGGCCCCGAACTACGCGACGAAGTTCCTGGACCGCGCGGTCCCGCTCCAGGAGCCGCTGCCGCTCACGCTCGCCCGTGAGCTCCAGCGGATGGTCGGCGTCCCCGTGACGGCCGACGACTTCGACCTGTCACGCGTCCCGGACCACCTGAAGATCACCTTCCGGATCGTCGACGAACGGCGCCGCAAGGTCGCCGAGGACAAGGACCTGGAGGCGCTGAAGCTCACGCTGCGCCCCAAGGCCCGGCAGGCGCTCTCCAAGGCCGCGGCGGCCACCGCCGGGCCGTCCGGCGAGTCCGTCGAGCGGTCGGGGCTGACCGACTGGACGATCGGCACCCTGGACCGCGTCTTCGAGACCCGCAGGGCCGGCCAGCCGGTCAAGGCGTACCCGGCCCTCGTCGACCAGGGCGAGAGCGTGGCCGTACGGCTCTTCGACACGCAGGCCGAGCAGCAGCAGGCGATGTGGCGGGGCACCCGGAGGCTGATCCTGCTCAACATCCCGGTGAACCCCTCCAAGTTCGCCTCGGACACGCTCTCCAACCAGCAGAAGCTGGCGCTGTCCCGTAATCCGCACGGCTCCGTCCAGGCCTTGTTCGACGACTGCGCGACGGCGGCGGCCGACCGGCTGATCGCCGCCCACGGCGGCCCGGCCTGGGACGAGGCGTCCTTCCGGGCGCTGTACGAGAAGGTGCGCGCCGACCTGGTGGACCTGACGGTGCGCACGATCGGCCAGGTGCAGCAGATCCTGGCCGCCTGGCAGGCCTGCGAACGCCGGCTGAAGACGACCAGCAGCCTGGTGCTGATCAACAACGTCACGGACGTACGGGAGCACCTGGCCCGTCTCGTACCGCCCGGGTTCGTCACCGCGACCGGGCTGCGCAGGCTGCCCGACCTGATGCGCTACCTGGTCGCCGAGGACCGCCGGCTCCAGCAGATGCCGACGAACGTCCAGCGCGACACCACGCGCATGGAGAAGGTCCACGAGATGCAGGACGAGTACGCCTGGCTGCTCGAACAACTGCCGCGGGGGCGTCCCGTGCCGCAGGAGGTCCTGGACATCCGCTGGATGATCGAGGAGCTGCGGGTGAGCTACTTCGCCCACGCGCTGGGCACGGCCCAGCCGGTCTCGGACAAGCGGATCGTCAAGGCGATCGACGCGGCGGCGCCGTGATCCGCGCCGGCCGTACGGGGCGTGACCGGGTCGCGACCGTGGGTGAGTTCGACCTGGCCCCGGGACCTCCTGTAGAGTCTGTCTTCGCAGCCGGACGCGAGGAAGGCAGCGGAACAGCCTGGTCCTGTGGAGCAGTTTGGAGTGCTCGCCACCCTGTCAAGGTGGAGGCCGCGGGTTCAAATCCCGTCAGGACCGCAGTAGACGAAAGCCCGGATCCCTCGGATCCGGGCTTTCGCGCGTCTTGACGCCGCCGCCCTTCACGGGTACTTCCGTAGGACGGAGGCCGCCCCTGTTTCCCTCGGCGCGGGGCGGCCGGTGGGACCGGGAGGTCGCGCACATGGCTGCGTCCACGGCACGGCACGAGACCCGCGCGCTGCTGCGCGCCCATCTGGCGGCCGCGTCCGGCTACCGCCACCTCACCGGGCGCTGCCCGGTCTGCCATCGCCTGTTACGCCTCGCCATGGAGCCCCTGACGGCCCCACAGGCGCCGTACGGCGCACGGGAGTCCGACAGTGCCCCCCGGAGCCCCGCAGCCCCGCAGAGGCCCGCCGGGGCGCCTCGGGGGCCGGAGCCGGGCGGAACGGTCCGCGAGGGGCCGGGTGGTGACGAAAGTCCCGGCGCGACATGACCGAAGGCCGCCGCGATCCGCCCGCGGACAGTGGCAGGCTCGTAGGTGAGCGGGACCTCACAGGTGTGACGCGAGTCACTCAAACAGTTTTGGACGTGAGGGACCTTACTCACTTCCTACAAGTGGCGAATTTAATATGTGCAATTGCACTCCCCTTTCAGGCACATCCCGGACCGTTCGGTCGGAGCCGGCCCACGCCGCCCGGGACCCACACGAACAGTCCCGAACAGGCTCGCTCCGAGTCGCACACGGCCCCTGGGGAAACCGACCCGTCGGCCTGTTCGCCGCCACCGCGCAGCGCGACCGCCCGACCGCGCGAAGCGACGGGGCACCGGGGTCGCGGGACACCCGGGACCGGGGCCGCGGGGCCCGCGGGGGCGGAAGGCCCACGGGGACAAGCGCGGGGACAAGGGCGGGGACAAGGGCCCGTGGGCACAAAAAAGATCGCGCTGGACCCGGCGGAGTCCAGCGCGATCGAACGACGTGTCCTGCGTCTCACAGGTATGACGCCTGTTGGGGCAGGCGTCCGTCGTGTGGAGCTATGAGTGGGGCACCAGCGGGTTGGGGGACCCGTTCGGCGCCCTGGATGGAGCGGTGTGGCTGTGCGGCGACAGGGGTGTGTCAGGCCTCGCTGCGCTGCTGCGGAATACCCGCAAGCAGTGCGCGGACCTCTGCCTCGCGGTACCGGCGATGTCCACCGAGCGTGCGGATGGACGTGAGCTTGCCAGCCTTCGCCCAACGGGTGACCGTCTTCGGGTCCACGCGGAACATCGTGGCAACCTCAGCCGGGGTCAGCAGCGGCTCGGCATCAGGGGTGCGAGCGGTCATGAGCGGCCTCCTCGGGAGAACCGAACCATCTCGGTTCTTTCCTCTAAATTCTGCACCTTGACCCGCGTTGCCCGAAATGGCGGACGCGGGCCGAGTCGGTTATAGGACGAACGGCTTGTCCTCGGCACTACAACTACACCATCCGTCCAGCCACGTCGGCCAAACCGATGGAATTGCCCTCCCAGGTGTTCATCAGCGACGGAAGCCGATGGACCATGCCATAGCGGACAGTCACACCCCAGTAACGATCAGTCACAGGGACGAACAGGAGTCGCCAGAAGTCATCAGACCCCCCATAGCGAGCAATGCAGAGCATTCCGCCCATACTTGGACGGACAGAGCCCCCCCCGGACTCCTTGTCCTATTTTGGCATGAGGAGTAGGGAACGGCGCAAGGGCCCCGTTAGTGCTATCCGTCACGCTTGAGGCAAAGGCCCGGTTCGGGACGTAGGTCCCGGACCACCACCGGCGTCCCGTCGTCACACACTTCACACGCGTCACACAGGACACAGGTTCACGGCCCGTCAGTTCCCGTCTGGTCCCGTCAGGTCATCTCCGCCCACCTCCACCGGTCCGCCGGGCGCTCCCGGGGGCTCACGGTGTCCTCGATGCCGGACACCTCACAGGTTGTCTCTTCCCTCCCGATCACAGCTCTATGCGGTGGTTGTGGCCACTTGTGACGTAAACCGGCCCCTGCCCCTCAGTTCGCGGACCGCCGCTCCCGCACCGCGCTCCAGCGCTCCACGAGACGCCCGTACGCCACCCCCGCCGCGTCGCCGTCGCCGTCCCGCAGCGCCGCGATGCCCTCGGCCACGTCCGCCGCCGAGCGGTCCGCGGCCAGCAGCTCGCCGCTCAGCGCGTGCACCAGGCCGCCGTAGTCCAGCTCGACCAGGGCCTTCGGGTGGAACTCCTCCAGCCAGCGGCCCACGTCCACCAGTCCCTCGGTCAGCGGCCCTTCGTCGACCGTCTCCCGCAGCGTCCTGAGCGCCCGCGCCAGCCGGCGCCGCGCCTGCACCATCGGCGTGCGGTACCGCAGCAGCGGGCGGCCGTCGCCGTCGCCGGCCGCCACGTACTCCCGCTCCTCGTCCGTGAAGAGCACGAACCAGCGGACCGGCACGTGCCACACCGTGGTGCGGATCCAGGGACGGGCGTCCGGGTTCCGCTCCGCCCAGCGTTCGTGGTCCGCGGCGGCCTGCGCACGCACCACCGGAGGCAGGACCACGTCCAGCACATTGGCCGGAAACAGACCCTCTAGTTCCTCCATCGCCAGCCATCCGCGCATCCGGGTCCGCCACGGGCAGACGCACACCACCCCGTCGATCTCCGCGACGAAGGCGTCCCCGCTCTCGCGCTCCGGGACCGCCACCGGCGGGGTGGGCACCAAGTCCGCCAGCGAACGGCGCAGTTCGTCCTGCGCCGTGGGCCGGCCGGGACGCCCGGCGTAGCGTGCCCAGTGGCTCCGCTCGGGCTCCTGGAAGGCGACGAGCGGCTCGTACACCCGCAGGTAGGACGCGTAGGGGACGAGCACCGAAGACACCACCGACATGCAGCAGATCGTGTCACGCCGGTACTCCGCCAGGGGGTGATCCCGGGCACCGGCACGGACCCGCGTGTCCGGAGGACTTACGCTCGTGCCCAGTCGGGCCGGCCGCAGCGGTCGGCCCGGGGTCCTCCCCACCTCCAGGAGGGCCTTCCGCCGCTTCGTACTTGGGAGTCACCACAGTGACCGATGTGACCGACGGCGTCCTGCACACCCTGTTCCACTCGGATCAGGGAGGCCACGAGCAGGTCGTGGTCTGCCAGGACCGTGCCAGCGGCCTCAAGGCCGTCATCGCCCTCCACTCCACCGCCCTGGGCCCGGCCCTCGGCGGCACCCGCTTCTACCCGTACGCCTCCGAGGAGGAGGCCGTCGCGGACGCGCTGAACCTGTCCCGCGGCATGTCGTACAAGAACGCCATGGCCGGGCTCGGCCACGGCGGCGGCAAGGCCGTGATCATCGGGGACCCCGCGCTGATCAAGTCCGAGGAACTGCTGCTGGCCTACGGCCGGTTCGTGGCCTCGCTCGGCGGCCGCTACGTGACCGCCTGCGACGTCGGGACCTACGTCGCCGACATGGACGTCGTCGCCCGCGAGTGCCGCTGGACCACCGGCCGCTCCCCCGAGAACGGCGGCGCCGGCGACTCCTCGGTGCTCACCGCGTACGGCGTCTTCCAGGGCATGCGCGCCAGCGCCCAGCACCTGTGGGGCGACCCCACGCTGCGCGGCCGCAAGGTCGGCGTGGCGGGTGTCGGCAAGGTGGGTCACCACCTGGTCGAGCACCTGCTCAGCGACGGGGCCGAGGTGATCGTGACGGACGTCCGCGAGGAGTCCGTACGCCGTGTCACGGACCCGCACCCCGAGGTCACCGTGGCCGTGGACACCGACGCGCTGATCCGTACCGAGGGCCTCGACATCTACGCTCCGTGCGCGCTCGGTGGCGCGCTCGACGACGCCAGCGTCGCCGCGCTCACCGCGCGGGTGGTCTGCGGGGCCGCCAACAACCAGCTCGCCCACCCGGGGGTGGAGAAGGACCTTGCCGACCGTTCGGTTCTGTACGCCCCGGACTACGTGGTCAACGCCGGCGGGGTGATCCAGGTCGCCGACGAGCTCCAGGGCTTCGACTTCGACCGGTGCAAGGCGAAGGCCGCGAAGATCTTCGACACCACGCTGGCCATATTCGCACGTGCGAAGGCGGACGGGATTCCGCCGGCCGCCGCGGCCGACCGGATCGCCGAGCAGCGGATGGCGGAGGCCGCCCGCCGCTGAACCGGTCCGCACCGGCCGCCGCCCCGTCACCGGGCCGCCTCGGGCGGGGTGGCGGGGCCGGCGGCCGGGCGGGGAGACAAGACTCACTCCGGTCGGCGGGTCGGCCGTCCGGAAGAGGTTAAAATCGCCGTTGACCAGCGAGGACAGGCTCCTCGAAGGTCACGTGAACAGGCGCGTGAGGCGGGCGGCGTACCGTATGCCCGACGAAGCAGGTACGGTTAAAGCCACGGGCGCGGTCTCTCAGCCGAGAGTCCGTCCCGAAACATGAACGCGTGTCAAGACTCTGGGGCCGTCGAGCCCCGTCACCGAGGGGGTCGAGCCATGGGGCGCGGCCGGGCAAAGGCCAAGCAGACAAAGGTCGCCCGCCAGCTGAAGTACAGCACCGGCGGGACTGACCTGTCGCGTCTGGCCAATGAGCTGGGCGCATCGACTTCTAGTCAACCACCGAACGCCGAGCCGTTCGAGGACGACGACGAGGAAGATGACCCGTACGCACAGTACGCGGATCTGTATAACGACGACGCGGACGAGGACGAACAGTCCGGTCCGTCGTCACAGCGTCGCGGCGCTTGACCTCGCGCTGACACATCAACCCGGTCCGGGTCCGCCCGGACCGGGTTCTGTGCTGTCCCGGCCGGGCGGACGATCTCCGACCCGTCCGGCACGGCGCGGTTTCGTCATGCCCGAAACCGCTTCGTCGTGTCCGGGGCGCCCCGGCGCCCACGGACCCGGCGGCGGTGCGCCGGGCCCGTCGACATGCCGTCGTGGGGCCTCTACCGTGCGTAGTCGCCCGTCAGTGCCGCACCGGTGGTGTGGGCACCGCGGTCGGTGATCTCACCGGCGACCCAGGCCTCCACGCCCCGGTCCGCCAGCGTCGTGAGTGCCGCGCCCACCGAGTCGGCCGGCACGATCGCGATCATGCCGACGCCCATGTTGAGGGTCTTCTCCAGCTCCAGGCGCTCGACCTTGCCGGCCGTGCCGACCACGTCGAAGACGGCGCCCGGCGTCCAGGTGGACCGGTCAACCGTGGCGTGCAGGGAGTCCGGCACGACCCGGGCCAGGTTGTTGGCCAGGCCGCCGCCCGTGACATGGCTGAAGCCGTGGACCTCGGTGGTGCGGGTGAGGGCGAGGCAGTCCAGGGAGTAGATCCTGGTGGGCTCCAGGAGCTCTTCGCCCAGGGTCCTGCCGAACTCCTCGACCTGCCGGTCCAGGGACCAGCCGGCCCGGTCGAAGACCACGTGGCGCACGAGCGAGTACCCGTTCGAGTGAAGACCGGACGACGCCATCGCGATCACCACGTCACCCTTGCGGATACGGTCCGGGCCGAGCATCAGGTCGGCCTCGACCACGCCCGTCCCGGCACCGGCGACGTCGAAGTCGTCGGGGCCCAGCAGCCCCGGGTGCTCGGCGGTCTCGCCGCCGACGAGGGCGCAGCCGGCCAGGACGCAGCCCTCGGCGATGCCCTTGACGAGGGCCGCGACGCGCTCGGGGTGGACCTTGCCGACGCAGATGTAGTCGGTCATGAACAGCGGCTCGGCACCGCAGACGACGAGGTCGTCGACGACCATGCCGACGAGGTCGCGGCCGATGGTGTCGTAGACCCCCATGCGGCGGGCCAGATCGACCTTCGTACCGACGCCGTCGGTGGCGGAGGCGAGCAGCGGGCGCTCGTAGCGCTTGAGGGCCGAGGCGTCGAAGAGCCCGGCGAACCCGCCGAGGCCGCCGAGGCCCTCGACCTCGGGACGCCTGGTCCTCTTCACCCACTCCTTCATCAGCTCGACGGCGCGGTCACCGGCTTCGATGTCGACGCCGGCCGCCGCGTAGGAAGCACCTGTTGTCTCAGACATTGCCCGGGATCTTTCGTTTCGGAATACGGGGCTGGTGGGGAGGACGCCGGTCGGTCCGGGTCACGGACGACGCAGCGCGTCGGCCGCCGCTGTGGCGGCGGGGCCGGCCGCCAGCTCGGTCTCCAGCAGCTGCTTGCCGAGCAGCTCCGGGTCCGGGAGCTCCATCGGGTATTCGCCGTCGAAGCAGGCGCGGCACAGGTCCGGCTTGTCGATCGTCGTCGCCTCGATCATCGAGTCGATCGAGATGTAGGCGAGCGAGTCGGCGCCCATGGAGGTGGCGATCTCGTCGACGGACATGCCGTTGGCGATCAGCTCGGCGCGGGTCGCGAAGTCGATGCCGAAGAAGCAGGGCCATTTCACCGGCGGGGAGGAGATCCGGATGTGGATCTCGGCGGCGCCGGCCTCCCGGAGCATCCGGACCAGCGCGCGCTGGGTGTTGCCGCGGACGATCGAGTCGTCCACGACCACCAGGCGCTTGCCCTTGATGACTTCCTTGAGCGGGTTCAGCTTGAGGCGGATGCCGAGCTGGCGGATGGTCTGCGACGGCTGGATGAAGGTCCGGCCGACGTAGGCGTTCTTGACCAGTCCGGCACCGAACGGGATACCGCTCGCCTCGGCGTAGCCGATGGCCGCGGGGGTCCCGGATTCCGGCGTCGCTATGACGAGGTCAGCCTCGGCGGGGGCTTCCGCCGCCAGCCTGCGGCCCATCTCGACGCGGGAGAGGTAGACGTTCCGGCCCGCGATGTCGGTGTCGGGCCGGGCCAGGTAGACGTACTCGAAGACACAGCCCTTGGGCTTCGCTTCCGCGAATCGAGAGGTCCGCAGACCGTTCTCGTCGATCGCGACGAGCTCACCCGGTTCGATCTCACGGACGAAGCTGGCGCCGCAGATGTCCAGGGCGGCGGACTCGGAGGCCACCACCCAGCCGCGCTCCAGCCGGCCGAGGACCAGCGGGCGGATGCCCTGCGGGTCGCGGGCCGCGTAGAGGGTGTGCTCGTCCATGAAGACGAGCGAGAAGGCCCCCTTGACCTCGGGGAGGACCGTCGCGGCGGCCTCCTCGACGGTCAGCGGCTTGTCGTCGGCGTCCCGCTGTCCGGCGAGCAGGGCGGTCACCAGATCGGTGTCGTTGGTCGCCGCGACCTGCGTCGCGCGGCCGTCCTTGCGCGGGAGGTCGGCGACCATCTCGGCGAGCTGGGCCGTGTTGACCAGGTTGCCGTTGTGGCCCAGGGCGATCGAGCCGTGCGCGGTGGCACGGAACGTCGGCTGGGCGTTCTCCCACACCGAGGCACCGGTGGTGGAGTAGCGGGCATGACCGACCGCGATATGGCCCTGGAGCGATCCCAGGGACGTTTCGTCGAAGACCTGCGAGACCAGTCCCATGTCCTTGAAGACGAGGATCTGGGACCCGTTGCTCACTGCGATGCCCGCGGACTCCTGTCCACGGTGCTGCAGGGCATACAGTCCGAAATAGGTGAGCTTGGCGACCTCTTCGCCCGGAGCCCAGACACCGAAGACGCCGCAAGCGTCCTGGGGGCCTTTCTCTCCGGGGAGCAGGTCGTGGTTGAGTCGTCCATCACCACGAGGCACGGCACCGAGTGTAGGGGAGATCGACCACCGGTCCGAATTGGGTGGCCCCCACATCGGCCCTCGGAAGGTGCGTGGGGGAAGGCCACGAGGGGATTCCCGTACGCGTTCGACGGCACCCGTGACGGTCACCGGGAGTGACCACCGCCGGGCGGTGGTCGGCGCCCGTCAGCGCCCGGAGGTCTTTCGTCGCCCGGAATGAAGGGCGGTTACCGGCCGGTCGGGCCGTACGGGGAGCGGCGGCGCGGGCCGGTCGCTCGTGGCGCTCGGTGAACCGGGGCACCGGGCGCGGCGGACGCTGGCCGAACGCTCGTTTCGTGGCGAGCCTCACACTGCGGGGACCGGGATCGGACGCCGTGGAGCCGGTGGATGTCCGCACTTCGGGACGGGGCGGGGCCATGGGGCACCTCCCGCCGGTCCCTGCCCCGCGCCCCGGCACCCCCGCCGGCCCGTGCCACCGTCAGCCCGGCACCTCCTGAGCCGTCGCCGCCAGTCCCCTGCCGCTCGGCGCCGTGAGGGACAGGTCGCGGTGGCGCAGCTCGTACGTCGTCCTGCCGTCCAGCACCTCCAGCAGCGCGCGCTCCACCTCCATCCGCTCGGGCGGGCACATCTTCCGGGTGGAGGCGAGCGCGCCGAAGGTGATCGTGGAGCCGGAGACGGCCGCCTCGCCGTGGAAGGAGTTGCAGCCGAGGTTCCCCTCCACCGAGCCGTCCTCGCCGAAGGTGAGCACGGCCCGGCCCTCCGCGCCGGTGGGGAGGCTGGTGGCGGTGTCTCCCGAGATCAGCGAGGTGACCTTCCAGGTGGTGCCGGTCAGTGGGGCCGGCGGCTGGGCGGTGAGGGCGATCCGGTCGCCGCCGGCCGTGGTCAGGGTCAGGGTCCGCCCGCCGCCCCGCCCGGTGACCGAGGTCTTCAGCTCGCCGTCGAGCGCGCGGGCCAGGGCCGTCTCGAACCGCTGGACGTCCTGCTCGCAGCCCATGGCGGTGGTGGTGGCCGGGCCCAGGGTGACGCTGTCCGCGCCGATCCGGGCGTCGGCGGTGAAGCGGTTGCAGCCGAAACTCCCCTCGGCCGTGCCCGAGGGGCCGAACTCCACATGGGCCCCGGCGGGGGCGGCCGTTCTCTTGCCGCCCACGGTCAGGGAGGTCACGCTCCAGTGGACACCGGTGACGGCCGGCCCCTCCCGTACGGAGCCGCTGCCACCTCCGGGCCCTGGTTCCGTACCGCAGGCGGCGAGCGTGAGAAGGGTCAGGATTCCGACGAGCGTACGAGGTCCGCGCATGGCCATGGGACGGGCCGACCGGTCGATCGGGTTCCCTCAGCCCAGGAGCGGCAGCGGCTCCGACAGGTCGGCCCGCTCGCCGCTCGCCCGGACCTCCGCCGCTTCGAGCGCCCGCTCCCACGCCGTACGCCCGGTGGCCAGGCGGATCCAGGTGAGCGGATCGGTCTCCACGACGTTGGGCGGGGTGCCCCGGGTGTGTTTCGGGCCGCCGACGCACTGGACGACGGCGAAGGGCGGGATCCGCACCTCGACCGAGCCGCCCGGCACCCGGTCGGCGAGGGTGTCCGCCAGCAGACGCACGCAGGCCCCGAGCGCCTGCCGGTCGTACGGGATGTCGAGGCCCGCCGCGCGGTTGAGGTCGTCGGTGTGCACGACGAGTTCGACGGTACGGGTGACGAGGAAGTCGCCCAGCCGCATGGTGCCCGCCCGGGTCGTCAGCAGCCGGTCCGCCGGAGCGCCGGGGACCAGCCGCGCGAACCGGTCGGCTGTCTCGTCGTACAGCGCGCCGAGGTCCGGGTGGGCGGCGGCCAGGGACCGGGCGTCCTGTGCGATGCCCGCCCCCCGGGGTGCGGTGGTCGAGGCCCACTCCAGCAGTCCGAGGCGGGGCTCGCGGCCGGCCGGCTCCGGCAGTTCCAGTTCGCGGCTGACGCGTTCGAGCGCGGCGGTGACATGGACGGCCAGCTCCCGCACGGTCCACTCCCCGAGCCCCGACGGCCGGGCGAGCCGCTCGGCCGTCAGGGTGCGCACGGCCTGGCTCAGGTGGCCGAACTGGGCGAGGACGGCGGTCCGGGTCCGGGAGAGGTCGTACGCACGGGGGCGCTTCTTGGCCGGGGGCATGGGGCGAGACTAACCGGCCCCTACGACAACGGCCCCGGGCCGTCAGCCGATGCGGACGTCCACCCCGGCGACGCCCGCCCCGGCCACGAACGTCTCGCCGTTCGCCGGGACGCCGATGCCCCGCCAGGTGAAGGGCACTCCCCGGGCCACGTCCAGGTCCGGGTGGTCCATGAGCTGGAAGTGCACGTGCGGCTCGGTGGAGTTGCCCGAGTTGCCGCACCGGGCGAGCTGCTCCCCGGCCCGCACGGTGTCCCCCGCCTTCACCCGGAGCGAGCCGCGCCGCAGGTGCGCGTACAGGGCGTACGTCCCGCCGCCGAGGTCGAGCACCAGGTGGTTGCCGACGATCCGGTGCGCCCCCGCCATGTCGCGCACGGACGCCTCGATCAGCATCAGATACGCCAGGGCCGGGCCCGAGTTCCGGCTGAGGTGGTCGCGCCTGCCGTCGCTCGCGTGCACGACGGTGCCGTCCGCCACCGCGAGCAGCGGGGCACCGAAGGCCGGGAAGTCCGTGTTGCGGCGGACCACAGGCCACAGCCACCGGAAGGGCGGGCGGCTTCCCTCCACCTCCGGTTCGGCGACCACGTCGATCGCGTACGACTGCCCGTAGGCGTGGACGCCGTGGCTGGGCACCCGGTCGGCCGGGCTGTTGAGCGCCCGCCACCGCCCGGACACCGGCGGGCCGACCTCGACGGCGGGCCGGGCCTTCGCCACCTCACGCCCGCTGAGGCGGCCCAGCACCACGGTGACGGCGACCGCGACCGCCGCGGGCACGAACGTCAGCCCGAAGGGGAGGACCGGGTGGGCGAACACCCCGACCAGCACGAGAGCGACGAAGACGATCCAGCAGCAACGGCTCAGGATCATCGCGGCTTTGCGTACGGACATGGTCCTCCCCCTCGTCACGGGTCCCTCAGGGCCGGGCGGCCGTGAGGACCACCAGCAGCGGCACGACCCGGGTGCCGGGCACCTCGTACCGCCCGCGGCCGGTGGTGTGCAGCCAGCCCGCGCCGGTCAGCAGGCGCAGGTGGTGGTAGATCTGACCGGTCGTCCCGGTCGCGTCCAGCTC
This sequence comes from Streptomyces halstedii, assembly GCA_000720535.1. Classification (GTDB taxonomy): domain Bacteria; phylum Actinomycetota; class Actinomycetes; order Streptomycetales; family Streptomycetaceae; genus Streptomyces; species Streptomyces halstedii. The sequence goes on along the minus strand of JOAZ01000035.1, from coordinate 48,943 downwards.
GGCCAGTTCGGCCGCGGTGCGCCGGCCCGCGAGGATCTCGCGGAGGAGCCGCAGCCGCACCGGGTGGCCCAGCGCCGCCAGCGGTTCGGCGGCCTCCGCCCAGTCGGGGCGGTACTCCTCGGAGCCCAGGAGCCCGATCGTGAGCGCGCCGTACTGCCACTCGTACCGCTCCCCGGCGGGCAGCCGGACCGTGCCGGTGAACAGCACCCCGCCGTCCGCCGCGGCGTCCCCGAGCCGGTCGAACTGGTCCTTGAGCCCGTCCAGCGCCCAGAAGTCACCGTCGTCCAGAACCGGCGGCGCGCCCTCCGCCGCCTGCTCCAGCACCGCGATGCGGCGCTCCAGCTCGGCGACGCGTTCCTCAAGCTCCATGTCCACAACCTTACGTAATTACGTAATCTCAATCAACAGGGAACGCCGAAGCCCCCGACCGGTCGGCCCGGACGGGGGCTTCGGATGGATCGGGAAAAGGATCAGGCGAACAGGTCCCTCAGGGTCCCCTCGTGGGCCGTACGCAGCTCGCCCAGCGGGATGCCGAACTCGCCCTGGACCTCGATCTCGTCGCCGTCCACGACACCGACGCGGGTGGCGGGCAGACCCCGCGCACCGCACATGTCGGTGAAGCGGAGCTCCTCGCTGCGCGGGACCGACACGACCGCGCGGCCGGCCGACTCCGAGAACAGGAAGGTGAACGCGTCCAGACCGTCCGGCACCACCAGCCGGGCACCCTTCCCGCCCCGCAGGCAGGACTCGGTGACCGCCTGGATCAGACCGCCGTCGGAGAGGTCGTGGGCCGCGTCGATCATGCCGTCGCGGGAGCCCGAGATCAGGATCTCGCCGAGCAGCTTCTCGCGGCCCAGGTCCACCGCGGGCGGCATTCCGCCGAGGTGCTGGTGGACGACCTCGGACCAGGCCGAGCCGCCGAACTCCTCGCGGGTGTCGCCCAGCAGGTAGAGCAGCTGGCCCTCCTCGGCGAACGCGACCGGCGTACGCCGGGTGACGTCGTCGATCACCCCGAGCACGGCCACGACCGGCGTCGGGTGGATCGCCGTCTCGCCGGTCTGGTTGTACAGCGAGACGTTGCCGCCGGTGACCGGGGTGCCCAGCTCCAGGCAGCCGTCCGCCAGACCGCGGGTGGCCTCGGCGAACTGCCACATGACGTCCGGGTCCTCGGGCGAACCGAAGTTCAGGCAGTCCGAGATCGCGAGCGGCTTGGCACCGGAGGCGGCCACGTTGCGGTAGGACTCCGCCAGCGCCAACTGCGCCCCGGTGTACGGGTCGAGCTTGGCATACCGGCCGTTGCCGTCGGTCGCCATGGCCACGCCCAGGTTCGACTTCTCGTCGATCCGGACCATGCCGGCGTCCTCGGGCATCGCCAGCACGGTGTTGCCCTGGACGAAGCGGTCGTACTGGTCGGTGATCCAGGACTTGGACGCCTGGTTCGGGGAGGCGACCAGCTTGAGGACCTGCTCGCGCAGCTCGGCGCCGTTCGCCGGGCGGGCCAGCTTCCCGGCGTCGTCGGCCTGGAGCGCGTCCTGCCAGGACGGCCGCGCGAACGGCCGGTGGTAGGTCGGGCCCTCGTGCGCGACGGACCGCGGCGGCACGTCCACGATCTGCTCGCCGTGCCAGAAGATCTCCAGCTGGGAGCCCTCGGTCACCTCACCGATGACGGTGGCGATGACGTCCCACTTCTCGCAGATCTCCAGGAAGCGGTCCACGTGCCGCGGCTCGACGATCGCGCACATGCGCTCCTGCGACTCGCTCATGAGGATCTCCTCGGGCGAGAGCGAGGAGTCGCGCAGGGGCACGGTGTCCAGCTCGACGCGCATCCCGCCGGAGCCGGCGCTCGCCAGCTCGCTGGTGGCGCAGGAGAGCCCGGCACCGCCGAGGTCCTGGATGCCCGCGACCAGCTTCTCCCGGAAGATCTCCAGGGTGCACTCGATGAGGAGCTTCTCCTGGAACGGGTCGCCGACCTGGACGGCCGGGCGCTTGGCCGGACCGGTGGACTCGAAGGTCTCGGAGGCCAGGACGGAGACCCCGCCGATGCCGTCGCCGCCCGTGCGGGCGCCGTACAGGATGACCTTGTTGCCCGGCCCGGAGGCCTTGGCCAGGTGGATGTCCTCGTGCTTCATCACACCGATGCAGCCGGCGTTGACGAGCGGGTTGCCCTGGTAGCAGGCGTCGAAGACGACCTCGCCGCCGATGTTCGGCAGGCCCAGGCAGTTGCCGTAGCCGCCGATGCCCGCGACCACGCCGGGCAGCACGCGCCGGGTGTCGGGGTGGTCGGCCGCGCCGAAGCGCAGCGGGTCCACGACCGCGACCGGGCGGGCGCCCATGGCGAGGATGTCACGGACGATGCCGCCGACGCCGGTGGCCGCGCCCTGGTAGGGCTCGATGTACGAGGGGTGGTTGTGCGACTCGACCTTGAAGGTGACCGCGTACCCCTGGCCGACGTCGACCACACCGGCGTTCTCACCGATGCCGACGAGCATCGCGTCGTTGGCGGGGACCTTCTCGCCGAACTGCTTGAGGTGGACCTTGCTGCTCTTGTAGGAGCAGTGCTCGGACCACATCACGGAGTACATGGCGAGCTCGGCGCCGGTGGGACGGCGGCCCAGGATCTCGCGGATCCGCGCGTACTCGTCCTCCTTGAGGCCGAGTTCCTTCCAGGGCTGCTCGGTGTCCGGGGTTTCGGCCGCGTGCTCGACCGTGTCCAGGCTCATGCGTTGACCAGCTTCTTGATGATCGAGGTGAAGAACCCGAGGCCGTCGGTGCGGCCGGTGCCGATGAGCGGCTCCACGGCGTGCTCCGGGTGCGGCATCAGGCCGACGACGTTCCCGGCGGCGTTCGTGATGCCGGCGATGTCGCGCAGCGAGCCGTTGGGGTTGCCGTCGAGGTAGCGGAACGCGACGCGCCCCTCGGCCTCCAGCTCGTCGAGCGTGCGCTCGTCCGCGGTGTACCGGCCGTCCATGTTCTTCAGCGGTACGGAGATCTCCTGGCCCGGTGCGTAGTCCGAGGTCCAGGCGGTCCGAGCGTTCTCCACCCGCAGCTTCTGGTCGCGGCAGACGAAGTGCAGGTGGTTGTTGCGGAGCATCGCGCCGGGCAGCAGGTGCGCCTCGGTGAGGATCTGGAAGCCGTTGCAGATGCCGAGGACCGGCATGCCCGCCCTCGCCTGCTCGATGAGCGTCTCCATCACCGGCGAGAAGCGGGAGATGGCTCCGGCGCGGAGGTAGTCCCCGTACGAGAAGCCGCCGGCCAGCACGACCGCGTCGACCTGGTGCAGGTCCTTGTCGCGGTGCCAGAGCGGGACGGGCTCGGCGCCCGCCACCCGGACGGCCCGCAGGGCGTCCTGGTCGTCCAGGGTCCCGGGGAAAGTGACGACGCCGATACGGGAGGTCACTTCTCCTCCACCTTGACGACGAAGTCCTCGATCACGGTGTTGGCGAGGAAGGTCTCCGCCATCTCGTGGATGCGGGCGAGGGCGGCGTCGTCGACCGGCCCCTCGACTTCGAGTTCGAAACGCTTTCCCTGGCGGACGTCCGCGATTCCGTCGAAGCCGAGACGGGGCAGCGCGCGCTGCACGGCCTGTCCCTGCGGGTCGAGGATCTCGGGCTTGAGCATGACGTCGACTACGACGCGTGCCACTGGCACTCCCGGTGGTGTGGTGCGGCTGAGTCTCCGAGGGGTTCCCCATCCCCACGGGTCCACTCAGCGTACCTGGCCCAAAATTCTACGCGGGTAGATATCGGGCGTACCGGATCATGCCGAGATATCGGAGGCGACAACACGCAGGGAAAGTCTCGGGAAAGAATCTTCACCCGGATTGCATGCGGACACGCGGACGCAATTGGCTGGGCTTCACCATGCGGCTCCCACCGCTGTACAAATGATTACCGGGGAAAGCAGGATTACCCCCGGAACAGTCGACAGCCGTCGATACGTATCCGCCCAGCCGCCGGAAGGCCGGCATCAGCGCATGTCAGACGCGAGGGTGCCGCAGGAAAGGAACGATATCCGTGGCTCAGCGCGTCGTGGTCACACTCTCCGACGACATCGACGGGGGAGAAGCGGCGGAAACGGTCGCCTTCGCCCTGGACGGGAAGTCGTACGAGATCGACCTCAATCCCGCCAACGCGAAGAAACTGCGCAACGCCCTGGCCCCGTACGTGGCGGCCGGCCGAAAGCAGACAAATACCGGCAAGCGCGGCAAGCCCCCGGTCACGTACCACCACACGGCCGTCGCCCCCGATCCCGCGGCCGTGCGTGCCTGGGCGCGCTCGCACCGGATGGAGGTGCCGGCCCGCGGCCGGATCCCCAAGAAGGTCTACGAGGCGTTCCAGGCCGCCAGTTGACCCCTGTGACCGGAATGTTCCCATCCGCTTCCGGTCCGGGAGGGGGCCCTCGGCGGCGCCCCGGGGAGCCGACTTGCACAACACCCCCGCAGGTCGGCTAGAGTCTGGAGCACGCCGAAGGGCAAGGCCGAAAAGCCGGGCCCCAAGCAGCGTGCGGGTGTAGTTCAGTAGTAGAACATCCCCCTTCCAGGGGGAAGGCGCAGTGTGCAATTCCTGTCACCCGCTCTGCACCGCCTTACCGGGCCACTTCGTGGATCAGGTAGAGTGGTGGAAGCACCACCGGTGAAAGCCGAGTGGTTGCCACGCGGACGTAGCTCAGTTGGTAGAGCGCAACCTTGCCAAGGTTGAGGTCGCCAGTTCGAACCTGGTCGTCCGCTCTTGTTCAAAGGCTCTGGTCGATTATCGACCGGGGCCTTTGTCATTTTCGTGTTCCGGCACTCCCGGTCGCTTCCGCCGCCCGGCCCGCCCATGACGTTTGTCATGAGCAGTGATGACAGCACGCACTGCTCACGGCCCCGGCCGGACGGAAGTCTTGGACCATGACCAGCGACGACTTTCCCCCCGACAGCCCCGCCATCGAGGCGCACGAGGTCCGGCGGCGATACGCGGGCGGCTTCGAGGCAGTGACCGGTATCTCGTTCTCCGTGGCACGCGGCGAACTCTTCGCCCTGCTCGGGACCAACGGCGCGGGCAAGACCTCGACGGTCGAGCTGCTGGAGGGCCTGGCCCGCCCGGACGGCGGGAGAGTGCGGGTGCTCGGCCACGATCCGTACCGCGAGCGCGCCGCCGTCCGCCCCCGGGTCGGCGTGATGCTCCAGGAGGGCGGCTTCCCGTCCGACCTGACCGTCACCGAGACCCTGCGCATGTGGGCGGGGTGCACCAGTGGTGCCAGACCGCCCGGAGAGGTCCTGGAGCTGGTGGGCCTGGGCGCCCGCGCCGGGGTGCGGGTCAAGCAGCTCTCCGGCGGCGAGCGCCGCCGCCTCGACCTGGCCCTGGCCCTGCTCGGCCGGCCCGAGGTGCTGTTCCTGGACGAGCCGACGACCGGACTCGACGCCGAGGGGCGGCGCGAGACCTGGCGGCTGGTGCGGGAGCTGCGCGAGGCCGGTACGACCGTCCTGCTGACCACGCACTACCTGGAGGAGGCCGAGTCGCTCGCCGACCGGCTGGCGATCATGCACCGGGGCCGGATCGTCACCTCGGGCACCATCGCCGACGTGACGGCCGAACGCCCCTCCCGGATCCGCTTCGAGCTCCCGGCGGGCGTGGCACCGGCCCGGCTCCCGCTGGCGCTGCGCGCGGCGGCGGACGGCAGGCGCGTCGACATCCGTACGCACACGCTCCAGGAGTCCCTCCACACCCTGCTGTCCTGGGCCCGGGAGTCGGGCGTGGAGCTGCGCGGGCTCGACGCCCGTTCCGCCTCGCTGGAAGAGGCGTTCCTCGACATCGCGAAGACGCACACGGAGCGGGAGAAGGTGGCGGCATGACGGGCACCACGACGGCGGACCGGGAGACCACGACGGCGGGCCGGGACGCCGTGAAAGCGGGCCGGAGCACCACGGTGGCGGGCCGGCTGAACGCGCTCGGCCGGGCCGAACTGACCCTCCTCCTACGCAACCGGACGACGGTCTTCCTCGTCCTGATGATGCCGGTGCTGCTGATCCTCGTCATGAGGTCCACGCTCCAGGAGATCGGCCTGGAGGAGTCCGGGCTGACCGTCGCCGGGGCGTCCCTCAGCGGCGGCATCGGCATGGTGCTGCTCCAGGTCGTCTACATGAACCTGGTCTCGGCCTACGTGGCCCGGCGCGAGGAACTCGTCCTGAAGCGGCTGCGCACCGGGGAGGTCTCCGACCGCGAGATCCTCGTCGGGACGGCTCTCCCGGCGGTGCTCCTGGCACTCCTCCAGAGCGCGCTGATCGTGTCCGTCGGCACCCTCGCCTTCGACCTCTCGGCACCACGGCGGCCCGGACTGCTGGTGCTGGGCGTGCTGCTCGGGTGCGTCCTGCTGACCGCGCTGGCCGCGGCCACCTCCGCCCTGACCCGCACGGTGCAGACCTCCCAGCTCACCACGCTGCCGCTGTTCCTCGTCTCGATGCTGGGCTCCGGGCTCTTCGTACCGCTGGACCTCCTCCCGGATGCAGCCGCGTCCGTGTGCGAACTGCTGCCGCTGACCGGGGTGCTGACCCTCGTCCGGGCCGGCTGGCTGGGCGGCGTGCCGGGCCATGACGTGCTCGGGGCGGCGCTCACGGCGCTGGCCTGGACGGCGCTCGCGGTGTTTGCTGGGCAGCGCTGGTTCCGGTGGGACCCGCGACGCTGAGGCCCCGGTCCGGGACCCGGGGTACGAACCCGCGAGGCCGAGGCCCCGGGAGAGCGAGAGGAAGCGGAACCGTGTGGGTACGGACGCGCGTACGCCGATGGCAGAGGCGCGACGGCTTCGACAAGATCGACCTCTACACGCGGGGCACCCTGCACTCGCTGGTCTGGGGGGCGATCCTCTGCGAGGGCCTCCTGTCGGTGACCCGCCCCGTGCGGCACTCGGACGCGCCCGCCGTCCTGATCGCGGGTACGGTCCTGACCGCCGTCGCCCAGGGCGTCTGCGCGGCACGGCTGGTCGGCCGGACGCTCGACAGCTACGTCGGCCGGCGGACCACCGAACCGCGGCTGGTGGTCCTGGCGGCCGTCCTGATGGCGGCCAACGCGGCGGGGGTGCTGACGCTCGGCGCGTACGCCGGCCCCGACGAGTTCCCCGAGATCCAGATGGCGCTGGCGGCCGTGGTGCTGCCGTTCATGACCTCCCTCGTCCTCGTGGTGCCGGTGTGGACGTCCACGGCGTGCCTGGTGGCCGTGGCGGCCGGTGTGGGCGGCGGCGTGTGGGCGGCCGGGGGCAACGCCCTCTTCGCCCTGGCCACGTTCGTCTCGGTGGCCCTCGGCAACGCCCTGGTCTCCGCCACGGTGCGGGTCTCCGCCTGGTCGCTGGGGGTGATGCTCAAGCTCCGCGAGGCCAAGGACGTGGAGACCCGGCTGGCGGTCGCCGAGGAGCGGCTGCGGTTCGGCCGGGACATGCACGACGTACTGGGCCGGAACCTGGCGGTGATCGCGCTGAAGAGCGAACTGGCCGTGGAGCTGGCGCAGCGCGGGAAGCCCGCGGCCGTGGACCAGATGACCGAGGTGCAGCGGATCGCCCGCGACTCCCAGCAGGAGTTCCGCGATGTGGTCCGCGGCTACCGGGAGATCGATCTGCCCACGGAACTCGCGGGCGCCCAGGGTGTGCTGGAGGCCGCCGGCATCACCTGCGCGGTACGGGACAGCGGGCTCCGCCCCGGCGAACACCTCCCCGCCGACGTCCGGTCGGCGCTCGGCTGGGTCGTCCGGGAAGCCGCCACCAACGTGCTGCGGCACGGCGACCCCCGGCGGTGCTCCATCCACCTCGACACGGACCGGGACTCCGTACGGCTGGTGGTGGAGAACGACGGCGTACCGCAGGACGCGGCCGGGGCGTCCCCCGGCGCGGGCTCGGGGCTGCGCGGGCTCCGCGAACGGCTGGGCGCGCTGGACGGCCGGCTGGAGGCGGGCCCGGCGGGCGACGGCCTCTTCCGGCTGAGGGCGACCGTCCCCCTGCCCTCGCCCCGGACCGCCGTACCGTCGCCGCTGGAGGATCGACGACATCCGCGCCCGGTGGAGGATCGACGACGACATCCGCGCCCGCTGGAGGAACGACGATGACATCCGCGCCACGGCCCGTCCGGGTCCTGCTGGCCGACGACGAGCACCTGATCCGGGGCGCGCTGGCCGCCCTGCTCGCCCTGGAGGACGACATCGTCCTGGTCGCCGAGGCGGCCACCGGCCCGGAGGCGCTCGCGATGGCCCTGGCCCACCGGCCCGACGTGGCGGTCCTGGACCTGGAGATGCCCGGGGCGGACGGTGTGAGCGTCGCCACATCGCTGCGCACCGCGCTGCCCGGCTGCCGGACCATGATCGTGACGAGCCACGGTCGCCCCGGCCATCTCAAGCGGGCGCTGGCGGCGGGCGTGCGGGCCTTCGTGCCCAAGACGGTCAGCGCCCGCCGCCTGGCCGAGATCGTCCGGACCGTCCACGCCGGAAACCGCTATGTGGACCCGGAGTTGGCCGCCGACGCGATCTCCGCCGGGGACTCGCCGCTGACCGCCCGGGAGGCCGAGGTGCTGGAGCTGGCGTCGGACGGGGCGCCCGTCGCGGAGATCGCCGAACGCGCCTCGCTGTCGCAGGGCACGGTCCGCAACTACCTCTCCTCGGCGGTCTCCAAGACGGGTGCGGAGAACCGTCACGCGGCCGCGCGTCTCGCCCGGGAGCGGGGTTGGGTATAGTGGTCTCCGCGCCACGGCGCATGCGGACGTAGCTCAGTTGGTAGAGCGCAACCTTGCCAAGGTTGAGGTCGCCAGTTCGAACCTGGTCGTCCGCTCCGCACAAGAAGGCCCCGGTCCTGGTGACCGGGGCCTTCTGCTGTCACCGCCGGCGGTCCGACCAGCTGAGACCGGTCAGGTGCTCGTAGGCGTCCAGGTACTTGGCCCGGGTCGCGTCCACGATCTCCTGGGGCAGTGCCGGGGGCGGCTGCTCGCCGTGCCGGTCCCAGCCGGAGGCCGGCGAGGTCAGCCAGTCGCGCACGAACTGCTTGTCGTACGAGGGCTGCGCCGTGCCGGGCTTCCAGCTCGCCGCGGGCCAGAAGCGCGAGGAGTCGGGCGTCAGCACCTCGTCGGCGATGACCAGTTCCTCGCCGCCGTCCTCGGTGGGCGCGAAGCCGAACTCGAACTTCGTGTCCGCGAGGATGATGCCGCGCCCGTGGGCGATGTCGCGGGCCCGGCTGTAGACGGCCAGCGTGGTCTGCCGCAGCGTCGCCGCCGTCTCGGTGCCGACCTCGTGGGCGACCGTCTCGTAACTCACGTTCTCGTCGTGGTCACCGACGGCGGCCTTGGTGGCCGGGGTGAAGATCGGTCCCGGCAGCTCGGACCCGTCGACCAGGCCCGCGGGCAGGCCGAGGCCGCAGACGGTCTGCGTCGCGTTGTACTCGGTGAGCCCGGAGCCGGTGAGGTAGCCGCGCGCCACGCACTCGACGGGCACCATCCGCAGCGACCGGCAGATCATCGTCCGCCCGGCCCAGTCGGCGGGCGCGCCGGGCGGGAGCTCGGTGGACAGCACGTGGTTGGGGACGATGTCGGCGAGCTGGTCGAACCACCACAGCGACAGCTGGGTGAGCACCCGCCCCTTGTCCGGGATCTCGGTGGGCAGGACCCAGTCGTACGCGGAGATGCGGTCGCTGGCGACCATGACGAGGTCGCCCGCCTCGTTCCGGTACAGGTCGCGCACCTTGCCGGTGTGCAGATGGGTGAGCCCCGGCACCCGCACGGGCTCGGGCTTTTCTACGAAACCGGACACGCTGCCTCCGCGTAGGTTGATCCAGGAGTGGTTCCGATTGTCCCGCATGGACCGGCTGCCCGCCGCCAGGGGTCCCCGCCGGGACCGGGGAGGACGCGGGACACCTTCCCGCCTTCCCGTCTCTCCTGCGAGCCCTCTCTCCTGCGAGCCCCCCTTCCCGTCTCTCCGGCGGGCGGACGCGGGCGTTCAGTCGCGCTTGCAGATCCGGTCGAGCAGATTGGCCGTGGCCCGCTGGATCCGGGAGTCCACGTGGCCTGGGCGGTCCAGGGCCGGGGACCAGGCGAAGGTGCCGGAGGCGAAGACGAGCGCGCCCGAGGGGGCCCGGTACAGCGAGGTCTCCTGGTGCCGGGTGGCCCCCTCGCTGTCCTGGTAGGGGGAGTGGGCCAGCAGTATGCGGTTCTCGTGCTCGGGCAGGGTCGTACGCGGGAAGTAGCGGTCGGCCTCGCCCGCCACCAGCCCGTCGATCTCGTCGCCCTCGCCCGCCCCGGTGGCCTCCCAGAGCCAGTGCCCGGCGTTCCGTACGACCAGGGGGTGCGGGTCGGGGACCCGGCCCGCGTACTGGATGCCGAGCAACTGCTGCTCGGGGCGGTCCACCTCGCGCCAGAGCGCGGACTTCCCCGGCCCGCGGCGCTTGCGGCAGGTCAGGAGCCGGTCCGGCACCCCGGAGGCGGACGGCGAGAGGCCGACCTGCCAGTACATGGTGTTGGCGGACAGGAAGACGAGCGAGGTGCCGGTGTCCCGGGCCAGCTCGGCGGTACGGCGCATGGGAACCGACCAGTACTCGTCGTGCCCGGGGAAGATCAGCCCGCGGTACCGGCCGGGATCGACCCGGCCGGCGTGCAGGTCGCGGGCGTCCGCGTACGCGAGGTCGTAGCCGTAGCGCTCGGCCCAGCGGATGAAGTCGTAGGCGTGGCCCACGTGCAGGGGCAGTCCGGCGCCCGCGTAGGGGCGGTCGAAGGAGATGGTGACGGCCGCGTCCTCCTCACCCAGCAGCCTGCCCCGCTCGTCCCAGGCGTGGTAGAGGCTGGCGCCCGTACGGCCGTCCTCGGGGTAGAGGTTGTACGCCTGCCAGGTGATGTCCGGCAGCAGGAGCAGCAGGTCGGCCGGGTGGTCGTCGCGGACCGTGAACGGGACGTGCGAGCGGTGCCCGTCGGCGGTGGTGAGCACGGCGACGTACGCGCCGACCGACCAGTAGCCGGGGATCTGGAGCCGCCAGGAGAGCCACCAGTGGTGGCAGGAGACCGTCCGCTCGGCGGCGAGCGGGGCCGGCTGGACGATGCCGGGGAGCCGGGGACTGGTGGTGATCTTGGAGGCGCCGTCGCCCGCGTAGTGGCCGATGCGGTAGACGTCCACGGAGAACTGCTGCGGCGGGTCCACCGTGATGTGGAAGTCGATGGCCTCGCCGGGGGCGGCCGCGCCCGGCGAGGCGAACCCCTTGATCTGCTGGTGCACGTCGTCGGCGGTACGCGTACCGCCCCCGCTGCCCGCGCGGCCGAGGTCGGGGTCCGCGTACCAGGGGACGACGTGGCCGGTGTCGTCGAAGTAGTTCTCGCTGCCGCGCAGCCAGGGCAGCGGACCCTGCCCGAAGGGATCGCTCACGGCATGCGCCAGCGCCCCCGATTCCCACCGCCGGATGTGCTCAGCCCCCATGCCGCTCCCCTCCCTCGTCCCCCGACCACTCTGTCGCCCCGGATGCCGGGTGCCGACTCCAGCACATCACATCCCGCATGCACTCCGTCACCGTTCGTCGCGAATTGACGCGTGCGGAGCGCATTCTTCCGCGTATGGGGGGCGTATGTATGACATCTCGCGTCTTTTGTGCACGCACGGCCGTGCGAAGTGGGTGTTACGGGCCGCCGTCGGGGCCTCCGGTGCGCCGGGAGCGTGCGCGATGCCAGGGACGACGCGCGGGCGTGCCCTCACGCCGCCACGGGCGCCCCGCGCGCCGTTGTGGGGGCGTGTGCGGCTCGGCCGAGGCGTACGGGGGACGCGGCGGTGTTCACCGTGGGCGCGAGGGGGATGACGGGGGCACGAGGCGTACGGGCGGCTCGGTGGCGTTCACGGTGGACGCGAGGGGCACGAGGCGTACGGGCGGCTCGGTGGCCGCCGGCCGCCGTCCGGCCCGCCGCTCGGACGAGGCGGCTCGTCGTTCGGACGAGGTGGCCCGCCGCTCAGACGAGGCGTACCGGCTTGTCGGCGCGGACCCCCACGGCGGAGAGCCAGGACCGCAGCGGTTCCGCGTCGCCGTCCTCGACCAGGCTGAGGACGGGCCCGCCCACGTCCGACCCGCGCCTGCCGTCGACCAGCAGCGCGGGCCCGTCGAGCCAGTCCAGGCCCGGGGCCGCGCCCGCGGTGTCCACGGCCGCGCAGCAGACCATCGCCACGACGTGGTCGGCCAGCAGCTCCGTACCCGTACGTGGCGGCTGGAGCGGGAAGAGCGGCAGCGGGACGGAGCCCCACAGCTCCAGGGGGTCGGCGGCCGCGGTGCCGTTCTTCTGGCCGGACGGCGCGGGTGTGCCGGACGGGCCGGAGCCCTGTTCACCGGGCCGGGTCCCCGGGGCGCTCTGCGCGCCGCCCTGGACGCCGTGGACCTCCGCCGCCTCGTCACGGGCGACGGCGGCGCCGATGCGGGCCGCGAGCTCCTCGGCGTTCCGTCCGGGCAGCGCGAGGTGGTCGATGACGCGGGCCAGCGTGTGCCCGGCACTCCCGCCGACCGCCGGCGTACCGGGTGCCCCCACGGAGACGCTCGCGGCCACCCCCAGGGAGTCGAGCACACGGTGCAGACGGGCCGCCTCGGTACGCCACTTCCGGTCGACGACCTCGTCCGGGTACTGCTGCCAGTCGACGGGCGACCAGCCGGGCCCGCTCTGGGCCGGGCCCCCGTGGAAGAGCCGGGCGGCCAGCAGCGAGGCCGCCTCGTCGGCCGTACCCGGCTCCTCGATGAGGTCGCAGGCGGGGCGCTCCCCGAGCCGGGAGGTGAAGCCCTCGGCCAGCCGGTCGCGGCGGGAAAGCTCGGTGAGCGCGGAGACGACCCCGGCGTCCAGCCGTGAGGGCCAGCGGCCCATCCGCCAGGCCGGCAGCGCGACCCGCGTCAGCAGCCGGTCCCAGCCCGCGTAGGCGAGACCGACCTGTTCCTGCGCGACGATCCGGAGGCCGTAGTCCACCCCCTGTGCGCGGACCGACGCGGCGGCCGCCACGGAGCGCTCCATCTCGGCGGCGTGGGACCGGCAGCCGCGCAGCAGCAGGGTGGCGATCCGTCCGACGAACGCCGCCGGGATCCTGCGGAACGCTCCCCGGCCCGGCGCGGCGGCGTCGGCGACCGCCGCGTCCAGCCCTCGTACGAAGCGCCGGGCGGCGGCTATGTCCGGGTGCGCCGAGGGCCCCGTGCCCGCGACGACCGGGGCGAGCACCGCGCGCAGCTCGGCGACCCGCATCCACCACAGGAACGGCGAGCCGATGACCAGCACGGGGGCGTCCGGGGCACGTCGGACCCGGCGCCCGCCCAGCGCCTTGGGCCGGGCGGCCGGGTGCGTACGGTCCTCCAGCCAGCTGTCGCAGTCCGGGGTCAGCGCCACGGCGGACGGCGCGGGGACCTCCAGCCGGTCCGCGAGCTCCCGGACGAGCCGGTAGAGGTCGGGGGCGGCGGCTTCGGTGAGGGCCACGGTCGGGCTGACCGCGGGCCTGGCACGGGCCACCGCGACGGCGACCCCGGCCGCGGCCAGCAGCACCACCACGGCGCAGCCCGTCACCACCCAGCGCACCGTCTCCCACGCCGCGCCGCCGATGTACCCCTGGGCACCCACGACGAACAGCACGACGGCTGCCGCGGCGGGCAGGACCGCCAGGGCCGTCGCTCTGCTGCGGACGCGCAGCAGGGCGAGGGCACGGGCGCGCGCGGACCGCGTGCCCAGCTCTTCAACCGAACCGGTAGCGGACACGGCCGGACGTCACCCCCTCTGCCCCCGCGACGGTGTTGGTCACTCCCCCACTGTGGCACCGCCCACCGACATCGCAATGCCGGTGGGCCAAGTGCCGGAAAGCTTGCGCCGCACCCTAGTTGGGGCCTCGGCGGCCGTCATCCGGATGGCCGAGCCGTCACCCGATGGAATGGCTTTGGGCAAAGCTGCTGACGCGCGAGCGTACAGCGCTCCGGTGATACGAGCGCCCCCTGCGCACGGCCCGCCCGCCCGACTCCGGACACGCCTGTGCCCGACCCCTCCGAAGGAGGCGCCGGGCACGGGACACACGCTCGGGTACGGGGGCACCCGGCACGGGGCGCCGGGCACAGGACACGGCCACGCGGCACCCGGTACGGGCCGGGCGGCACCCGGTGTCGTGCGGGCGAGGCCACGGGAGCGAAGGCCGGTCTGACCGGCCGGCCTCCGGGGCGCCCGCTCAGGCCTCCTGGGCGGCCTTGCGGGCGATGTCCGTGCGGTGCTGGGAGCCGTCGAGCCGGACCCGGCCCACGGCGGCGTAGGCGCGCTCACGGGCCTGGGAGAGGTCCTTGCCGGTCGCGGTGACCGACAGCACGCGCCCTCCGGCGCTGAGCACCGCGTCCCCGTCCTTCCGGGTCCCCGCGTGCAGGACGAACGCGTGCGGGGCATCCTGTGCCGCCACCTCGTCCAGCCCCTTGATCGGGTCTCCGGTGCGCGGGGTGCCGGGGTAGTTGTGCGAGGCGATGACGACGGTGACGGCGGCGTCGTCGTGCCAGGTCAGCGGGGGCACGGTGTCCAGGGTGCCGTCGGCGGCCCCGAGCAGGACGCCGGCCAGCGGGGTCTTCAGCCGGGCCAGGACCACCTGGGTCTCCGGGTCGCCGAAGCGGGCGTTGAACTCGATGACCCGGACGCCGCGCGAGGTGATCGCCAGGCCCGCGTACAGCAGCCCGGAGAAGGGGGTGCCCCGGCGGCGCAGCTCGTCGACGGTCGGCTGGAGCACGGTCCGCAGAACCTCGTCGACCAGCTTCGGGTCGGCCCACGGCAGCGGGGAGTACGCGCCCATGCCCCCGGTGTTCGGGCCCTCGTCGCCGTCCAGGGCCCGCTTGAAGTCCTGGGCGGGCTGGAGGGGCAGCACCGTCGTACCGTCGGTGATCGCGAAGAGGCTCACCTCCGGGCCGTCGAGGAACTCCTCGATGACCACCCGGTCGCAGGCCAGCGCGTGGGCGCGGGCGGCACCGACGTCGTCGGTGACGACGACGCCCTTGCCCGCCGCGAGCCCGTCGTCCTTGACGACGTAGGGGGCGCCGAAGGCGTCGAGCGCCTCGTCGATCTCCGCGGGCGTCGCGCAGACGTAACTACGGGCGGTGGGCACGTTGGCGCCGGCCATGACGTCCTTGGCGAACGCCTTGGAGCCCTCCAGCAGTGCCGCCTCGCGCGAGGGGCCGAAGCAGGAGATGCCGGCCGCGCGCACGGCGTCGGCGACACCGGCGACAAGGGGCGCCTCCGGGCCGACGACCACCAGTCCGGCGCCCAGTTCGGTGGCGAGACGCGCGACGGCGTCGCCGTCGAGCGCGTCGACCGGGTGCAGTTCGGCCACCTCGGCGATACCGGCGTTGCCGGGAGCGCAGTACAGATCGGTGACGACGGGGTCGAGGGAGAGAGAGCGGCACAGGGCGTGTTCGCGGGCGCCGCCGCCGATGACGAGGACCTTCACGGGGAGCAGCCTAGTCGCCGGGACCGAACGCCCTTGACGGCCTCCAGTCCGTGGGACTCGCGGGTGCTCCGGGCCGTGGGGCTGGACGGGCTCGGCCCTGGGACTTGACGGACCCGGCCCGTGGGGCTGGACGAACTCCGGCCATGGGGCTGAACGGCCCGGCACCGTAAGGCCTGACGGACTCCGCCCCGTGAGGCTGAACGGACCGGCACCGCAGGACCTGACGGACTCCGCCCCGTGAGGCTGGACGGACCCGGCACCGTGGGACGGACGGGGCCGTCAAGGGCGTTCGGTGCGTCGCCTCAGGCCGGGTGGTGGCGGACAGCCCGCTCACTGCTCGTTGGTGAACTCCTCGATGACCGTGGCGCCGAGCTCACGGACGATCAGGTCGTGCCCGGACAGCGCGGAGTCGACCAGGTCCGGGTCGTCCGCCTCGGCGGTGTCGTCCTCGGGCGCGACCGCGTGCGGCGGCTCGGGGGCCGGGGCACGGTCGTACCCCGACGGCTCGGGCCGCCCGGAGTGCTGGGGCGGAGGCGAGGACTGCGGAGCCGGTGCCGGGGGCTGCTGGGCGGGGGCGGGCCGGGACTCGTACGACGGCGTCTGCGGGGCGGGCGGTGCGGCCTGGTACGCGCCCCCGGTGGGCGCGGCGCCCTGGTACGGGCCGGAGGCCGGAGGCCGGCCGCCACCGCCGCCCGACTGCGGGGGCGCGCCGCCACCGCCCGACGGGTCGACGACGGCGTCGACGCGCCAGGTGGCGTTGAACTGCTCGGCCAGCGCCTGCTTCAGTACGTCCTCGCTGCCACTGCTCGCGAAGGTGTCCCGCGCTCCGGCGTTGAGGAAGGCGAGCTGGAGGGTGCTGCCGTCGAACCCGCTCACCTGGGCGTTCTGGCTGAGCAGGATCCACGTGAAACGGCGGCGGTTCTTCACCGCCTCCAGGATGTCGGGCCACATGTTCCGTACCTGGGCCGCGCCTTGGGCCATGTCCGGGCCGCCGGCCGGGGGCGCGGCGGGACCGGGCGCCGGGGCGGCCGGGGCGTGAGGCTGCGCCGGGGGCTGCGGAGGCGCGGCCCGGCCGGGAGCCGCCGCGGTGGGCCAGCCGCCGGGCCGGCGCGTGGTCTCGGCACCACCTGGGCCGCCACCGGCCGGAGCGGCGGTCGGCCAGGCACCGGGCCGCGCGCCACCGGGCCCGGCGGGAGCCTGCTGGGCCTGGGAGTGCTGGGCTTGGGGCTGCTGGGCCTGGGAGTGCTGGACCGGCGGCGTCTGCTGAGCCGTCGGCACGGCGGGCGCGGCAGGCGGAGACATGCCGGGCGAAGGCTCCGCGGCGGGGGGAGCGCCCTGACCGGCTGTCTGGGGCACCGGGGGGGCTACGGCGGGGGCGGGGGCGGTGCCGGGCGCCTCTCCCCGCACCGCGGCCCGCGCGGCGGCGGGCCCCCCGCCGGGCAGCGCCGCACCGGGCGCGTGGGCCTCCGGGCCGGGTACGTACCCCACGGCGGGACCGGCCCCGGCCGTCGCGAAGGAGGCGCCGCGCTCCAGCCGGTCCAGCCGGGCCTGGAGCGAACGCTCGTCGTCGAACGCGGCGGGCAGCAGCACACGGGCGCAGATCAGCTCGACCTGAAGCCGCGGCGAGGTCGCCCCACGCATCTCCGTAAGGCCCTCGTTGACCAGGTCGGCGGCACGGCTCAGCTCGGCGGCGCCGAAGACGGCGGCCTGCGCCTGCATCCGCTCGACCACGTCGGCGGGGGCGTCGATGAGCCCCTTGTCCCCGGCGTCCGGCACCGCGGCGAGGATCACCAGATCGCGCAGCCGCTCCAGCAGATCGGCCACGAAGCGACGGGGGTCGTTACCGCCCTCGACCACCCGGTCCACGACCTCGAAGGCCGCCGCCCCGTCGCCGGCCGCGAAGGCGTCCACGACCGAGTCCAGCAGGGACCCGTCCGTGTACCCGAGGAGCGAGGTCGCCATGGCATAGGTCACACCGTCCTCGCCCGCCCCGGCCAGCAGCTGGTCCATCACGGACATCGAGTCACGGACGGAACCCGCACCGGCCCGCACGACGAGCGGCAGCACACCGTCCTCGACGGGGCTGTTCTCCTTGCCGCACACCTCGGCGAGGTAACTCCGCAGCGTCCCGGGGGGCACCAGCCGGAACGGGTAGTGGTGCGTACGCGACCGGATCGTGCCGATGACCTTCTCGGGCTCGGTGGTCGCGAAGATGAACTTCAGATGCTCCGGCGGCTCCTCGACCACCTTCAGCAGGGCGTTGAACCCCGCCGGGGTGACCATGTGCGCCTCGTCGATGATGTAGATCTTGTACCGGCTCGACGCGGGCCCGAAGAACGCCTTCTCCCGCAGGTCACGGGCGTCGTCCACACCACCGTGCGAGGCGGCGTCGATCTCGATCACATCGATCGAACCCGGCCCGTTGCGCGCCAGGTCACGGCAGGACTGGCACTCCCCGCACGGCGTCGGCGTCGGTCCCTGCTCGCAGTTCAGACAGCGCGCGAGGATGCGGGCGCTGGTCGTCTTTCCACACCCGCGCGGCCCGCTGAACAGGTACGCGTGGTTGACCCGGTTGTTCCGCAGGGCCTGCTGCAAGGGGTCAGTGACATGCTCCTGACCGATGACCTCGGCGAAGGACTCGGGGCGATAGCGGCGGTACAGCGCAAGGGACGACACATCTACGAGGTTATCGGGGCGCACCGACAACCGGCCCCGCCCCCGGAGACGATCACGGCGGACGAACACCCCACCCGCCTCCGGACCCTCCCTCGGACCCCCGCGGACCCTCCCGGGAACGTTCTACGGGGAACGTGTTCGCGAGCACCCTCAAACGTCTTGTATTGTTTGCGGCGGAGGATTCGCCTAGTGGCCTAGGGCGCACGCTTGGAAAGCGTGTTGGGGGCAACCCCTCACGAGTTCGAATCTCGTATCCTCCGCCATTGCTCTCACCGGGCAATACGTCGAAGGGCCCCACCGCTTGCGGTGGGGCCCTTCGACGTTGCTGGTCTCAGTTCTGGTCTCAGTTGGCGCGACCGAGAGTGGGCGCCATCCGCAACGAGCGAGAGCTTCGCTCAGCGCCTGACCGCACGTGTCACACTCCGGGCCGTCGCCAAGCCATCTGCGACCACGACGTACAGGCCGCAGGTCTCCTGCGGCGGCTCCAGAGGAACGGGCGAGAGTTGAGGCGCAGCGCGCATGCAGTGGCGGGCGGAAGCTGAGCGAACCTCCCAAGGAGCTTGCTGGAGTGGGGGGGCTTCGGGGCCCTGCTGCGACACGTGCCTGCTGCCGGAGGCACACGGGAACTTCGCTCATCACGAAAGAGAGCTTCGACGAGCCGCCGCGGCGACGAATCCGAGTAGCGAGGTGCGAGAAGTGCTCTGGCGGTCGCACCCACCGATAGCCTTGGAGCGAGGGCTCGTGCAGTGAGCCGTGACGAGAGGAACCCATGGCTGCAGCTGCCCCAGACGAGATCGAGTACGGCGAGGTCTTCACCCGACGATGGGTCGTCGAGACGATTCTTGATCTGGTCGGCTATACGCCAAACAAGGACCTAACCCAGATGAGGGTCGTTGAACCATCGCTCGGGTCCGGAGCGTTTTTCGTCCCAACGTTGGAGCGACTGCTCGAGTCTGCAAAGATCCATGGCGCCGAACCACCGGCACTGGCTGACTGCCTGTACGGCCTCGATCTCCAGCACGATCATGTCGCGACCTGCCGGAAGAAGTCAGAGGACATGCTCCAAGCCGCTGGGGCAAGACCGACAGAAGCCCGAACCCTGTCCGCTGGCTGGCTGCATCACGGCGACTTCCTTCTCGACGCGGTACCGACCGATGCCGACTTCGTGATCGGCAACCCGCCCTACATCCGCACCGAGGATCTCGATGACGAGACCGAGGCTACCTACCGCAAGACATGGCGGACGATGCGTGGACGAGCGGACATCTACGTCGGGTTCTACGAGCGTTCGCTGTCCATCCTCGCAAGCGGAGGGAAGGTTGGGTTCATCTGCGCGGACCGTTGGATGCGAAACGCCTACGGGAAGCACCTACGGGGCCTTGTGACCTCACACTACGCGGTCGAGTCGGTGTGGCAGATGCACGATGTGGACGCATTTGAAGCAGAGGTATCCGCCTATCCGGCGATCACGATCCTGACCAACTCCGAGCAGGGTAGCGCCACGTTCATCGACACCACTGCCGCGTTCGGAGCGGCCTCCGCTAGCGAAGCCCTGTCGTTCGTGCGGGGCGAGGCGGAGGAGGCTTCAGGCAAGGGCTGGGAAGGCGCGCGCCTCCCCAGCTGGTTCGAGACCGACGACTTCTGGCCCGCAGGACCCCCTCGCACCATCAAGCTGCTCGAGCACCTACAGGATACGTTCCCGACGCTCGAAGCAGACGGCTCGACGAGGATCAGCATCGGGGTCGCGACCGGAGCCGACAAGGCTTACATCATCAGCCCAGAAGCCGGCATCGGTGTCGAGCAAGATCGGCTGACGCCCATCGTCATGGCCGACGACATCCGTACAGGTCGCCTCACGACGCCATCGAAGATGCTGCTGAACCCGTGGGACGACGAGGGCAGGCTCGTGGATCCCGGGGACTACCCGAAGTTCGTGGCCGCCCTCGCATCACACCCGAACGTCAAGCAGCGCTTCGTCGCGAGGAAGAACCCGAGCACCTGGCACCGCACCATCGACAAGGTCTACCCCGGCCTCGCCGAACGGCCGAAGCTGCTTCTCCAGGACATGAAAGCCCAGATCACGCCGGTACTGGAGCCAGGCGGCTACTACCCGCACCACAACCTGTACTACATCGTCTCGTCGACGTGGGACATGGAAGTACTCGGCGGGCTGCTGCTGTCTCGGATCGCAGAGGCTTTCGTGAGCGCCTACGGGGTGAAGATGCGTGGCGGCACGCTGCGATTCCAGGCGCAATACCTGCGGAAGATCGCCGTTCCGCGCCCCGAGACGATCCCTGACGACATCGCCTCCAGGCTCCGTGACGCATTCCGCGCCGGCGACAGGGCGGCTGCAACGCGTGCGGCCGAAGAAGCATACGGGCTGCCCGTCGGCAGCATCTGAAGATCCAGATAGAAGAAGAGGGGGCCATGAGCGACCTGACACCTGTCGAGACCTGGCGCGCCGCTGTTCTCGGCTACTGGAAGGGCCTGGACCTACAGGCCGCGAAGCAGGGCCAAGCGACCGGGGTGAAGGACACCGGCAATCGCGCAGCTGTCACCGGCGGCAAGCAGATGGACGCTATGCAGGAAGTCGTGGCGAAGATCTGGCGCGCCGATCCTGACATCACCCTTGAGGTGCGCACGACCGGTCACAACCATCTGCCGGCGTACTTTCGACCGGCGAAGAACTGGGATCTCCTGGTGCTCTACCGCGGCTCCCTCATCGCGGCGCTGGAGTTCAAGTCCCAGCGAGGCCCCTCGTTCAGCAACAACTTCAACAACCGGACGGAGGAAGCCCTCGGGCTCGCGGCCGACTCCAAGATGGCCGCAGAGCGCGGCCTATTCGGCAAGTTGAAGCCCTGGTTCGGTTTCATCATGCTCGTAGAACGCGCGCCGAAGTCATTGACAAAGGTCGAGTTGCCCAAGAACATGCCGTTTCCGCCGGACCCAATCTTCGAGGGAGCGTCGTACATAGGACGGTACAAGATCTTCTTCGAACGCATGGTCAAAGAGGGCAACTACGACGCTGCCGCGCTACTCACCGCCGAGGCGGGCAGCGAACACTTCATCGAGCCTTCGGTGAGCTTGTCGTTGGCCAATCTCGAGGCAGCCATCCGTGCACGCATCGCGTACATCAAGACGCTGCCGGACGATGTATTCGACGAATTGACACTGTGAATCGATCCGTTCGAGAGCGTCGGTGATCACGTGGGCCCAGGGCCAGTACCGGGCGGTGGAGCGGGCACGGGAGAAGGCGGCAAGGCGCGGCGCGGCCGCGGGATGAGGCGGAGGGCGCGGCCCCCGGGGCGAAGGTGCGCTTCCACCGCGGCCATGTATCGCTCGCGGACATCCGCCAGCACCCGCAGGTCAACGACCGAAGTCGAGATCACCATCGCCGGATCGTCCCCCGCTGGGGGCGAGCGCCACGCCTCCTTCATGCTCTGCCCCGCCACTGTCCGGGTGCGGGCTACGAGTTCGTCGTACGCGGCGCCCACCTCCGGAGCCTCGAAGCGGACCCACGCCTCGTGCCAAGTCAGTCTGGACTGGATCTCCCGCAGCTGCTCCGACAGGCGAACCCGCTCCTCGGCGGCAGCATCCGCGCGGCGGCGCCGCACGGCGTAAGCCATCTCCGCGTACTGAATACTCACCTCGTACGCGCTCGCGAACAATTCCTGCTTCCGCTCCTGCAGCTGAGCGCGACGGCCGATACGCGCCTGGACGCCGAGGACGAGGCCGGTCACTAGTGCGGCAAAAACAGCAGCGTAGGGGCCGAGGGCCTTGATCGCGTCAGCCAATTATTTGGTCCTGTTCGTCGAGGCCCGGTGAACCGAGGCCGTGGGGTGCTTCGAAGCCCGGCCAGACGCCGGTGGAGCGATAGGCAGACTCCCAGCGCAGATGGCGGACGATGATCGCGACGAGGAGTCGCCCACCGTCGCCGGGCGACCACCGGCGCGAGGACGCGTCCTTCGGGTACCAAAGGCAAAGGGAACCATCGGGGTTGCGGTGGGCCGGGCAGTCGGGTCCACGTGCGTGGACGCGGGGGAATGCTGGATCGCCGGGAGCGAAGACGATGCGGAGACTATGCAAGGGCAGGATCTGCACGTGCGGGTAGACCTGGACAGTGAAACCGGACGCGAAGTCGGTGGGCCTGTCCACCTCGCGCGCGTCGAGCCCCGTTGAGCGCATCTCGGTCAACAGCTTGTCGCGGGCCACGGGACGGGCGAACCAAGGACGGCGCGCGGCACGCCGGTCACCGCCCACCGGACACGTCTTCCCTCCACGAACGCGTCTTCGGAAGGAGCAGACTCGCGCCGGCGAGACCGAGGCTGGCGGTGGTGCTCAGGGGAGCGGAGGCGGCGGAGAAGGAACGCTCTCGTTCACGCATCGTCTTGGGGAAGAGCTGCTGCAAGACCTCCGCCACCGTGTCGATGTCGTCGGGATCGGCTATGGCCTTCGCGAGCTTGTCAGCGGCGACCCGCAGCCGCCGCTCCGCATCCGCGTCTGGGATCAGCGGCTTGAGGTCGGGCGAAACGGAGCGCGGATCCTCGGTCGGCTCGCCACGCTGGAGGCGCAGGGCGGCCTCCCGGAGCACCGCGTACACCGCGCCGACGAGGCCCATTCGCGGCTCAACGAACTCATATGCCCACACGGAGAGTTGGTGCGAGGAAAAGCCTGGCTTCGCAGCCTGTGCATTCCACGCCTTGAGGATGCGGATGGCGCGGCGCCGGGTGCGCCGCAGGGCGTCGGCGCCGGAAGTCAACAGCTCTACGTGGCCTTGGGGGTCGCTGGCACTCCATGCCTTCTTGGAGCCCTGGACCTGCTCCAGGTCGGGGATCCATAGTCCGCGCCCACCGCGGCGGCGCAGCGCCACGATGAGATCAACCGTGACATCCGTGCCGTTAACCGGAGCACCGAAATGAATCTTGAGGCCACGCCGGGACTTGCAAACTCGCGCTTTGGGGTAAGACGGGGTGCGCTCCGGGTCGCGGAGCTTCGGACCGATGAACGCGACGAGTGCGTCGGTGACGGCGTGCGGGGCCTCCCCTTCGCCGTCAGGACCAAGCTCCGGGTGCCGGACACGGTCCAAGATGATCCCGCCGTCCCCGTCGCTGACGGCTCCCCCGTGCGGCTGAACGTGGGTGCCAACGGGGATCGAACCCGAGCTGTAGGACGTACGGCCCTCGGGGTGCTTCTCAGCCAACGTGCGGGCCAACACGAGACGTTCGCGCGTCGCCGCGAGGATGTCGGGTTCTACGTTGATCAGGGTGAGCAGGTCGTCGAACTGCTTGTGCAGATGTGCCATGACCGTTCCTTGCGGGTGCAGAGGAGTGAGAGGCGTGGACGGACGGCCAACACGGGTGTGCGCCGTGTTCCGAGTCTGACGCACACCACTGACAATGCCTCGGCGCACAGCAAGGGCACAGCCCAGCGCGGCCCAGTCGATGAGACGGTCACCGAGAACACGGGCCGGCGCCGCCCACCGGGTCACGACTCCCCGGAGTCATCGGGTTCTTCCTTGCCCTGCGCCAGGATCCGGCCTCCGACGAAGACCACACCCAGAGCGAGCGCGGATCCGACACCGATCATGGTCTTCTTCAGCAGACCATCGACGTGGCGCTTGTGCTCAGTGTCCTTCTGAGAAGCAAGTCTTGCCGTTTCCTGAATGAGTTCGAGGATGTGCTTCCTCTGCTCCCAGGTCAGGTCGCCTCTGTGGAGTTCTCGCTCGAAGATCACCCGGTTCTCCCGGAGGGTCTGGTAGACCTGATCCAGGCTATGCCTGCCGTCGGCGAGAGTGGCCTCGTGGGCCTTCTCGATGGCTCCGAAGGCATCCGTGGCGAACTTCCTGAACTCGGGGAACTGTTCGACAATCTTCATGGCCACTTCGGTGTCCATGTCAGGCATCATGGCCGCGAACTTGACCGCTTTCTCCTTGGAGAGATGCCTCCAGGTGTCGATCCCGAGCGCGCGCATGATCTCGGCTTCGTTCTTGTACTTCATGCCGTGGGGCCTCCATCGCTCTCCTTCGCAACGCGTTCTTCCGCGCTGCGGGCCGCTAACTCTGCCCATCGCCGTACGTGGTGGGATTACGCGCCCGGTCCACAGCCTGTGCGCACGCCTCCCCGTAGGCCGACGAGACCGCGTTCTCGTCCGTGCCACGCACATGGGCCTCGATCTCCTGGCCCGGCCGACGAGAAGTGTGCCAGCGGACTGGCAGGTCCGTGTACAGATCGGGCTCGAAGTCCCAGGCCCATGTCGACCATCGGGCAGGACTCCCGACGTTGAGCCGTTTTCCTCCCGTCAGAAACACGGCATGAGCGTGGTGCACCATCCGGCGGTCGGGAACCTCGTGACGGATGGGCTGGGCTCCGCCGCCTGCCTCGGCCTCCCACTGCGCCCGCCCTATCTCCTCAACCTGAGCAGCTTGGCCTGGCCGATCCTCGCTCCACTGGGCAACCACTCGCTCCGCGTGCTCACGGGCGGCGAAGGCCAGGCGTCGGCCGCCGAGCTTGGCGAGGTAGAGAGCTGAGTCGACCGAGGCAGAGGCGGAGCGCACGGCGGCACTGGAGCCGGCCTCCACCGACACGTCCGCGGGCACGGTCCAGAGCAGCGCTCCGACCTTGGCGGCGGTCTGCTTCAGGACGGGGCCGGTCATGTGCTGGTAGCGGCGGCGCATCCGTGCGGACTTGCCGGGCTCCCAGCCCATGATGCCGTCGACGACGGCGTCGGAGATCCCGAGGATGAGCAGGACCGTGGCCGCCGTGTGTCGGGCGTCGTGAAGGCGGCCGTCGCGAACCCCCGCAGCCTTCAGCAGGTCCTTCCACCGGTGGAAGTCGGTGTTCGGGTTCAGGGGTTCACCGACCGGCGAGGTGAAGACATACCCCTTCTCCGTCCAGAGGTCACGAGCGAGAGCGCACTCTCGGCCCTGCTGCTCCTTGTGCCGTCGGAGCAGAGCCATCAGCTCGTCCGGAACGCCGATGGGCCGCTGACCGGCTCGTGACTTCACGCTCTTGGTCTCGCGCCGAACGTTGATCTTCTGCGGGCAGTAGCCGGGCTTGCGCCCGCAGCGGTTACCGCAGCCGTGCTCGTAGCGGGGCCGTAGGCGGCCTCGTCGGACACGGATGACTCCGAGCTCGAAGTCGATGTCGGTCCACTGCATGCCGAGGACCTCGCCCTGACGGAGTCCGAGCGCCAAGGCGATGACCCAGCGGGCCTCGTTGCGGCGCTTCCCCGTCTCCGCCAGGAGGCGTTGGACCTCCTCAACCGAGTACGGCTCGACTTCGTCCTCTTCGAGGCGCGGGGCTTTCGCGATCGTCGCCGGGTTCCGGACGGCGTGCCCACGGCGCACGGCTTCGTTGAGCGCGGCACGGAGGGTGCGGTGCACCTGGTGGGCAGTGCCGGCGGCGCTGCCGGTCTCCTGCATCTTCCTGTAGAAGCGCTCCAGGTGCTCCGGCTCCAGCTTCTCCAGGCGGTGGGCGCCGAGGCCGGGGACGAGGTGATGGTTCACCGCGACCCGGTAGCCGTCGATGGTGTTCTCGGAGACGTTCGGCGCTGCGATGTTCTCGACCCAGTGGGTGAGCCAGGTCGCGAGCGTCCAGCTCTGGCCGGCCTTGCGCACCGCGCCCTTGTCGCGCTGGCGCTCCAGCTCGCGGACGGCCTTGGTGACCTCGGGTCGGGTCTTCCGGCTGACGTGGCGACGGTCAGGGGTGCCGTCGTCCTTGACGCCGACGGTGACTCGGCCGTGCCAGCGGCCGTCCTTGCCGAGGTAGATGGACGAGGCTCCATTGGGCTGGCGGGACTGCGATTCGGAGGCGCGAGTCACGCGGCGGCCCCGAAATCGGTCGCCGACAGCCGGCGGGCCAGGAAGTCGTTCACCGCTTCTGCTGGGATGCGGCGCAGGCTACCGATCTTGACGGAGGCGATCTCACCGGAGGAGACGTACTCGTAGAGCTTGGTACGGCCGATGCCGATTCGACGGGCGGCCTCGGTGACGGTGAGAGCGACGAGAGTCGTGTCACCACTGGGGCGGCGCTCGGCCATCAGAGTACGCAGGGCGTCTTCGGGGACATCCAAAAGCTGGGCTATCTGGGAAATGGGCAGGCCGGGCTGCGGCATGGGGGTACTCCTCGCGTCGGCCGTGCGGCGTCGCGGGAGCGGCAACTCCCGTCGGCCTGGCCGGTGGCGTCGTTCAGGGATGGATGGGGCGGTGGCAGGCAGTTCGCCGTGCGTGGGGCTACTCGGCGTTCGTAGCGCCGCAGAAAGGACAGTGGTCGGCTACTCGCCGGCTGGTGGCGGGTTCTGGTTTCTCAGATGCGCTCGGGACGGGTGCAGATTCCTCTGCTGGGTCCGTTCTTCGAGCCGGAGAAGCTCGTCGACCTGCCCTCTCTGCTCAGGACCCTTGTCACCGTAGGCGTTGAGTTCGACATCGATCTCATGCAGGTGCATCTGGTTCCGGTCGATCGCCGCCCGCAGTTGGCGGTACTCCAACGTCATCTGCACGTACTCGTGTGCCAGCTGGCGGATGCGGGGCGTGGCCAGCTCGTCCGGCGGCCCGGTCAGGTCCTGCATGGTGAGGTCGAAGACCTTGCAGAAGCCGAGCGCCTCGTCAAGGTTGACCCTGCGGCGCGGCTTGCCGCTCTCGATGCGCCAGATCGCGGATTGGTTGATCGGATGACCGACAGCGGCCATCTCCTCGGCGAGCTTCACCGTGCTCCAACCGCGGACCTCGCGTTCCAGCTTGACGCGTGCGGCGACGTGGTCTTCCGGCACCGGTCGGCCTGGGCCGGCGCGCTCCGCGCCTTCCTCACCACTCACTCGCGCCTCCCTTCCCACGACGACAGTTCCGATCGAACCAGCATCCGCAACTAAACATCGTTGCGGATTGAAATGCAAGGCATTGCGTTGCCGAAAATCTCGGCTATGGTCGTACTCCGCCGTACAGCGACGGACGGAACCGCACACGCAAGCGGCCCCGGTGCTACGAACACCGGGGCCGAAGTAGAGGCTCCACCGCACAACCATCCATCCCTGAACGATCGAAACCGGAGGCCGGGGTTGCCGCCCCGTATGGCCTGCCGGGTGAGGAGCTCCGTGAACCAGGGTACGACCCTGCCCTCCCAGATGCCATCCCGCTTCGACGAAGGCTCCACCCCGACGGAGCAACCGTTTAACCTGGACGCCGAGTGCGCGGTCCTCGGCGCCTGCATGCACAAACCCGGCATCATCGCCGCGGTCAGGCCCATCCTCGGCGATGACGCCTTCTACCGGCCCGCGCACGAGACCATCTGGCGCGCGCTCCTCGCGCAGCATCGCGAGGACAAGCCGACCGACCCGATCGTCCTCACCGAGCTGCTCCAGCAGCAGGGCGAGCTGCAGCGCGTGGGCGGCCCCGTCTACGTGTCCCAGCTCGCCGATGCCCCCTACGGCACCAGCAGCGCGGAGTACCACGCGGAGATCGTCCGCGCCAAGGCGGACCTGCGCCGCTTGGAGCCTCAGCCGTGCGCACACTCCAGCGGGTCCGGGAGCCCGGCGCCGATCCCGAGGCGATCCGCAGCGAGGTCGAGACGGAAGTACGCGCCGAACGCGAACGCGCGCTCGCATCGGGACAGGGGCGGCTGTCCCGCTTCGCCACCGACGGATGGTCGTTCGTCAAAGAGAGCGGCGCAAACGCCCAGCCCTTGTGGGGCACGGGCGAGAAGACCGTCTGGGCCCCAGGCGAGAGCCTGATGATCGTCGGCGCTCCGGGCGTCGGCAAGACGACGCTGGCCCATCAGGTGATCTTCGCCCGCCTCGGCCTGACGGAAACCGTCCTGGAGATGCCTGTCGCTCCCAGCAGGCGCGTGCTCTACCTGGCGATGGATCGCCCCAAACAGATCGCCAAGGCCATGGCCCGCCGCGTCTTCCCCACGGACGAGAAGATCCTCCGCGAGCGGCTCGTGGTCTGGGAGGGCCCGCTGCCCACCACCCTCGACAAGGAACCCGACCTCCTCGCCGACCTCGCCGCCGCCCACCAAGCCGACACCATCGTGATCGACAGCCTCAAGGACGCGGTCAGCACGATGGTCGACGACAGCCTCGCGGTCGCCTTCCATAACGCCCGTATGCGCGCTCTGCGCAACGGGGTGGAGATCCTGGAACTGCACCACCAGCGCAAGGCGACCGCCGACGCGCCACGCGGCCAGCGCCCCGGCCTGGACCAGGTCTACGGGTCCACCTGGTTCACCGCCGGCGCGGGCAGCGTCCTGTTCGTCACCGGCAGGGCGGGCGACCCTGCGGTGACTCTGCATCACCTCAAGACGCCCACCGGCGAAGTCGGCCCCCTGGATGTCACCCACGACCATGTACGTGGGACCACCACCGTCGACCCCACCAAGGACCCCGCCGTCCTGCTGCGGAACGCCCTGGGCGGGCTGACCGCACGCGAACTGGCCACCATCCTCGTCGGTGGCGATCCCGAGCGAGCCGATGTCGAGAAGGCGCGACGCCATCTCAGCCGCCTCGTCGACAGCAGCCTTGCCACCAAGACCGACGGCATCGCCGGAGGGGCCGGAGGCGGCCAGCAGGCCCGCTACTACGCCTCCGCTCGCCACCTCATCTCCGTGGGCTGATTCCCGCCCCGGCCCTGCCGGAGCGTTCACGCGACCGTACACGCGGCCCCCACAGCCGCAGACCGTTATGGACCGCTCACAGCGCACACGCTCACGGAAAAACCGCAGGTCAAGCGTTCACGCGAGCGTTCACGACGCTCACACGCCCGAGCGATCACGCGCGGGCCCCTCTTTAGAAGGGGGCCCGCGTGTAAGCCCCCTCCGTGAACGCCGTGATCGTCTTCCCTGCCCTGTCACGGAGTAGCCCCGCACATGCGCCCCGCAATACCCGAAACGCTCGCCACCATCTCGCTCCCGAACGCCGACAGCCCGCTCCTCGCCGTGATCGTCTTGGCCGTCGCCGCCTCGGCGCTTCTTGCGTGCATGAAAACCCGGCGCAGCCGTCGTCCCGCCCGTGATCCGAAGCGGACGCCTTCGGCAGCAGTCGTCACAGCTGCCGTGGCGGCATTCGTGTGCACTGCCTACAGTGCCGACACGAGCTGGCGGTTCGCCGCCCACCACCTCGACATGCGCGATACCGCCGAACGCGCCGTGATGTTCGCAGCCGCTGAGCTCGCCCTGTTCTCGATGGCACTGATGGCCCGCCAGAACCTGCACGGGCCGAGGAACGCGGCCGGCCTGCCCGGAGTCCTGGTCTGGGTCATCACCACGGTGCAGGCCATCCCCGCGTACGCCGAGTCCGGCCCGGTCGGGGGCACCGTGCGCGCCTTCACAGGCCCCGTAATGGCCGCAGTGCTGTGGCACCTAGCCATGGGCATCGAGCTGCGCCAGCACACACCCGACTCCGCCTCCCGCGGGCTCGCAGCCGTCCTCAGCCGGCAAGCCCGCGAGCGGCTGCTCGCCCGCCTCGGGATCGCCGAGCGAGACCAAGGCGCCGCCCAGATCATTCACGACCGAGCCACGCGCCGGGCCGTCGCACTGGCCGCCCGTCTCGCCGAGATGCCGCCCGCGCAACGCACCGGGTGGAGGGGCCGTCGCACCGTGCGTCGTCTGTCAAAGGCCCTCGCCCGCTCGGGTGTCGATGCCGACCCGCTCCGCAATGAGAGGCTGCTCCGCCAGCTCGCCACCCGCCGTCAGGCAGCTGATCTGGCCACCATCGACCTGCCCGGACGTTGGACCCCGCCCTCCGGGCAGCCCGCCAGCCCGCCCGCAGCACAGCCCGACCGGTCTCGGGCGGAGGCCGTCGAGCGGGCGAATGTTGGCGGTGAGCGGGTGCAGAAGCAGCCCTGCCCACACCCTTCAGAGCCGGGCGACGAGGCACCCGGCCCCGGCGCTCGCCCGGGTCTCACCGCCCGCTTCAGCCCGGATCCTGCCCGCCCGCGAATGGCGGCTTCTCCTCCCACGGGCAGCCGCTCAGAAACCACCACGGGCAAGTACTCCACACCGAAGCCGAAACGGCCCGGCCAGAAGCTCCGTGCTACCGACGAGATTCTTCGCGGCTACGCCCAAAGGCTCTTCGATGCGCACGGCCGGCTGTCTCGCGACCTCCTGGAGCAGGCCGTACGCGATGACGGATACAGCGTCGCTAGCGACCACGCCGGGGCCATGGTTCGGGCGGTCAAAGCCGAACGACACGCCTCTCGCCACGGCTGACGGCCATCTGCCCCCTCCAGACCGACAAGGAGACCCATGCCCCACCCCCTTCACGAACCCACCACGCCCCAGCTTCAGTCGACCACCCACCCAGCCCCGGGCGGAGCAAGGTATGGCGTTGGACCGTCCAAGGGCCGGTCCAACGCAGAAGCCTCCGCCCCGGGGGTGGCGGAGACGGGCCCCCGGCGCGAGGGCGCACCGGGGACAGCAGGCGGGCGTGCCGCCGACGAGGCCGCGCTGCGTCGTGTCGCCCACCGTCGCGCCCGCCAGGACATGCAGCGCAAGGAGCGTGTCGATGTCCGCTACAGCGTTGACGAGAAGGAAGCGATCCTGGCCGAAGCCCGTCGGCTAGGTCTGGCCGGTGCACACCTGGTCGGTGCGATCGTCATGGCTCACCTGGACAACGACTTCGTCCTGCCTGGCAATCGGACCGCAACCGATGACCTGATCGACGAGCTCGCCGCTTTGCGCGCGCAGGTTGCCAAGATCGGTACGAACGTGAACCAGGTTGCCCACCGCCTCAACTCCGGTGGTCATACCCACCCGGTTGACGCTGCCGTGCTCGCGGAGGCCGGACGGGTCCTGGTCACGGTCAAGCGGGCGGCCACCGCGGTCGACACCGCCGCCGACGCGGCGGCCACAAAGCACCAGGCGGCCTAGTTGATCGCGAACATCGTCAAGCCGGGGCACAAGACCCGGGGCGTCCTGAACTACCTCTACGGTCCCGGCCGCGCCAACGAACACACCGACCCCCACCTCGTGGCCTCGTTCGACGGTTTCGCCCCCGACCCCGGCCGCGACCCAGACGCGACACTCGCCCAGCTCGCCACCGTCCTCGACCTGAGGGTCAAGCAGGCCGACCACAAGGCGCCGGAGAACCACGTCTGGCACTGCTCGATCCGCTCCGCCCCCGAGGACCGCCACCTGTCCGACGACGAGTGGGCAACCATCGCCCGCCGCGTCCTCGACGCCACCGGCATCGCACCCGCCGGTGATCCCGACGCCTGCCGCTGGGTCGCCGTCCGCCACGCCGACGACCACATCCACATCGTCGCCACCAAGGTACGAGGTGACCTCCGTCCGCCCCGCAACTGGAACGACTTCCTGCGCGCCGACAAGGAACTCGAAGCGATCGAGAAGGAGTACGGGCTCCGACAGGTCCAACGGGGCGACCGCACCGCCGCCAAGCGCCCCACCCGCGCCGAGCAGGAGAAAGCCCGCCGCGCGGGGAACACCCGAACCTCACGTGAGCGCCTTCGTACCGTCGCCCGCACGGCGCTCTCAGCTGCCACGGACACCGAGGAGTTCTTCCGGCTCGTCGAAGGTGCCGGAGCCCTCATCGACGTCCAGTACTTCCCGTCCGGGGACGTCCGCGGCTACAAGCTCGCCCTCGACGGCGACACAAACGCCCAAGGCCAACCGGTGTGGTTCTCCGGCTCCACCCTCGCCCCGGACCTCTCCTATCCCAGGATCGCCGAACGCCTCACGGCCACCGAGACGACACCGAGGGAACCCACTGGCTCCACAGCTTGGCGGCGCCTCACCGTCGCCATCGATCGGACACCCGACCACCTCAGCAACGGTGGCACCGAAGCCGGGCAGGCCCACATCACCGTCCTCGCCGAAGCCCTCGACGTCCTGCCCCTCACCGCGCCCGCGAGCCTGCGGTCCGATCTCCTGCAAGCAGCAACCGCGTTCGAGCGGGCAAGTCGCTCCCGAATCCGCGCAGAGCACCGACAGGCCCACACCACCCGCCGAGCAGTGAAATCGATCCTCCGTGCACCCGCCCCGAAGGACGGAGTCCTCCTCGCAGTCCTTCTCGACGCCGTCCTCTTGGCCGCCGTGGCCGCGCAGCACTGGCACCGTACTCGCGGCCACACCCAACAGGCCGAGGCCGCATCACAGGCCGCCGAGCACCTCCGCACCGCTTACCAGGCCGCTGCAGCCGGGCCGCTGGCCATGATCCACCAGCGAGGAACCCAACTGCCCGAATGGCTTCACCACCAACAAGCGGCCGCCGTGCGCCGAGCCCTCCCCGAGCAGGCCGAGAAGATCCTCACCGCGACCGGCTGGCCCGCCCTGGCAGCCACCCTCGCCCAGGCCAGCAGCGTCGGCCTCGACTCCGCCGCCCTCCTCACCCAAGCCGCCGAAAGGCGAGACCTGGACACCGCCATGAGCGTCACCGAGGTTCTCGCCTGGCGGCTGCACCGTATCGCCAACCTGAACCAACGGACCACCAGCCGTGGCCCGGCAGCACCTCAGTCGGCCCCCTACGGACCCGCCCGCACAGACCAGCAGCGACGTACGCGCTGAACTCCTTGCAGTCGTACGGACATGGAGCACACAGAAGAGACGGGAAGCTATCCAGCGGTCAAGACAAGCCTTTTAAGCGTCCCTGCTCGATGTGTGTTGGCGGAGACGCGGAACGCATCCGTTGGTGAGATTCCGAGCGGAGCGGAAAGCACCGCGCTCAGCGCATCGGACCAACACTACGGAGCGGAAGGAGGGAGGGGCAGCGACGCGGGGTCAAGGTCAAGGCGCATCTTGCCCCACATCGTGTCGAAGGCTTCGAACCATGCACGGTTGGCCTCTTTGAGCTCGGCCCAGCTGTCATAAGTCTGTCCAGCAACCAAGCTTTCTACGAGATCGCGCATGCCACGCAGCACCGTGTCAGATAGCGCGACAATCTCAGGTGGAGCGGTGATGGACACTTGGTATCGCAGTTCGTACATGCCGCCGTTCCTATAGGCGTGCGCTGCCTGACTGGCACGCTCCGGCCAAGGCTCCGTGCTGTTGATCGTTGCGGCGTGTATCTCGTTCCACGTCTGCGCCACCGCTGCAAGGTAGGCGGCGTACAGCTCGCGCCTGACATTGGTGCGATTGACACCCTGTTCTCGGCTCCACCTGGACCGGTCGGCTAGCCACGTGGCCCCCACGCCGATCACCGCGCCTGTCACCGTGCTGACGACTGAACTCCACTCCATCGTTGGAGGATAGGAGCGCACGGCCCCATCGCGTGCGACTTCGCTTACAACGAGGTGGACGCATGTATGTTTAGCCAGGCACCCGCCTTCGCGTCCGGTGTTCAAAGCGGCCAGCAGCTCGGTGACTTCAGCTCCGCGCACCTCGCCGACCACCAGCCGGTCGGGTC
Source organism: Streptomyces halstedii (assembly GCA_000720535.1). Taxonomy (GTDB): domain Bacteria; phylum Actinomycetota; class Actinomycetes; order Streptomycetales; family Streptomycetaceae; genus Streptomyces; species Streptomyces halstedii. The sequence continues at coordinate 15,515 of JOAZ01000035.1, read as the reverse complement.
TCATGCGCAGCGCCTGCCGCACGAGGTCGCGTAACGTCAGCGGCCCGCGCCTTCCTGGTTGGCCGGGCGGGACTCCAGGCGGACCACATGCGGATGGTCCGGTCGGAGTCCTCGGCGAGCACGATCCGCTCGTTCACGCCGACCGCGCCCAGCAGGCTGGAGAGATCGTGGCGCAGGTCCAGGCGGGCGTTGACTCGAAACCGGTGGCCTTCTCGGTTGCCTCCCGGCATGCTCCAGAAATGAATGCCCCCCTCGCCTCGCCCCCTGTCGTCTACGCGGACGAGTCCTCGAATTCAGGGCAGAACCTCCTTGACCCTGATCAGCCCGTGTTCACGGTGGCTGGGGTCCACCTTCCCGACGAGCTGGCCATGTCCATCGTGGACGAGGTCCGTGCCCAACTTCCACCGACCCAGGGAGAGCCCAAGTACGGCTCCCTCGCCCGCTCGTCACGGGGGCGGAAGGCGCTGATGCGAGCCTTCGAGCAACTACCTGAGGGGAGCATCCGCAGCTCACTGGTACACAAGCCGTTCATGGTGATGACCAAGCTGGTCGACGTTCTCGTCGAGCCGCTGGCGTACGCGGATGGATTCAACCTGTACGAGGACAAGCAGGCATTGGCTCTGGCGCAACTCCTGCACACGTGTGGGCCCGTTCTCGGGGGTGCTGTGGCTTATCGCCAGATGCAGCAGGCTTTCGTTGACTGGGTACGTCAGCGTCTCTCGACCGACGGCCTGTTTGCGGCTGTGGCCGCGTACAAGAAGTCGATCCCGGTTCAGTACAGCGACTTCGCCGAGCAGATAGAGCTGCTGGAGTACTGCCGGAGCGTGGCCGATGAGACCGCAGTTGACCTGGCGGCCGGCGGGCAGCGCGATCTACTCGATCCGGCTGTGACCTCGATCTACTGCCTGTGCGTCAGCTACCGCGAGTCCCTCGGCCAGTTCCGCCTCGTCCACGATGTGTCGAAGGTGATCGACCGTCACGCAACGACGCTGCGTGACGCGCACCTTCTCCCGGACCCGGCACGTCCGGGGCGCCTCAGTCGGCCTGCTGCCACTCAGATCGAATTCGCGGACAGCAAGGCCCATCCGCAACTTCAGTTGGCGGACTGGGCAGCCGGCGCGGTGCGGCAGTGGGCGGCTCACTTGGCGGTGGGCGGCGGTGATCGGTTCGCGCAGGACTTGGAGAACGTGGTGCGGCCTTGGGTGATCGAAGCGATCTGGCCGTCTGTGCCGGGGAACTGAGCTGTCCGCCCGGAACGCAGTGTGCCAGGACTCAGATTCGAGCACCGTTCTCTTACACCTCATCGCCGAGAAGTGGGCCGCTGTCCAGGATCTCGCCGCCCGACCCGACACCCCCTATGCCCGCGACGTTCTCGACGGCTCGGACCAGAAGCACGCTCCCTTGCGCAAGCCTTGATCACCAGGCTTGACACGCCTCAGCCCCTTGGGTGCCGGCACGGAATGCGCTGGCCTCAGCGATCCCGAGCTGGATATACCCCGAAGGGACGGTGTCCGGCTTGGCCCGGATCACGAGAGTAGAGCCTCATCGAGATAGTCCCGTACCGGCTTGAACAGTCCGGAGGGCACGTAGTGCGGGATCTCGCCGTGCGCGACCCAAGCCAGACCTGCTACCTCGTCCGGACTCGCGATGCCCGCTTCGCCGCCAGAGCGTCTACACGCGATGTAGTGGATCTCCCAGCCGGTCATGGGGTGAACCCGTTGCCCGAGCACGATCTGGGGAGTCACCAGCAGCCCGGTCTCCTCCCGGGCCTCGCGCGCCGCCGCCTCCCCCGCACTCTCGCCGGATTCGATCTTCCCTGCCGGGAACTGCCACGAAAGCGCGCCCTCCGACACGCGCCGTCGCACAAGCAGCACCCGCCCGTCCTGCACGACGACGGCGGCGGCGACCGCCGGCTTGACCTCAGTGGTCATGAGATTCCTTCCCGAGTGCGTAGGTCGTCGCGCGTATCCCACCGCTGTGGTCTCAGCCCTTGGTGGGCACGTCCCTGGCCGCGTAGTAGGCGTGCAGTGCGGCCTCGCTGCCTGATCCCAGGGCGGTCATGATCCGTTGGAAGCGGGCGGAGCGGAGGTCGCCGGCCACGATGACGCGGGGGTGCTGGTCGGTCGGCGGGCAGTATCCGTCCGAACCCCGGGTCAGATCGCCGGGCGGGGCGGTCGGGGCGTTGCCGATGCTGAGGTAGGCCGAATCCGCTGTGATCGTCCGCCGCGTGCCGTCCTGGCCCACTGCCTCCGCCGACACCGGGGTGCCCTCTTCGGCCTGCAGCGTCAGGTGTTCGACGGGAACGAGGGCGACGCGGGGATCGTCCCGGATCTCCTCGATCTTGTACGCGTCGGCTGCCGGGTACACCACGAGCAGGCGGGTGTCTGTGGTCGGGTGGGCGCGCAGGAACGTGCCGATCGGGCGGTCGCCGCCCAGGACGAGGAGGGTGCGCCCCTGAGCGTCGTCGGCTTCGGCCTCCCAGAGCGGGGGCAGGACACGGCCGCTGGGGGCGGTGATCCAGGTGACGTCGTGGGGCTGGAGGGGGCCGACGCCGGTGGCGACGACAGCGTACGGAGCCGTGAGACGCGCACCGGTGTCGACCGTGACGGTCACCCGGTCGTCATCGGCCCGGAGTTCAGTGACACGCCTGCCGAGTTCGAGGCGGCACAGCTCGGTGCCCTTCAGCTCCGCCACGATGGCGTCGGCCAGGTCGGGGCCGTTGGTGTGGCCGCCGAGGACGTTGTTCAGGGCCGGGATCCGGTAGAGATTGCGGCACAGCCGGTCCGGCTCGACCAGGACCGAGCGCATGCCCACGCCGGCGGCCATACGGGCGGCGGCGCAGCCGGCCGGCCCTCCGCCGATGATGATCAGGTCGGTGTCGAGCGGTGTGTCGGCCATGAGGCTATTCCAGCACCGGGTCGGCCACACGCGTATCGAGTTGCCCCATCACATGCTCGGCGTTGACGAGTTGGCCTGTTCCGATCAGGCGCCGAGCTACGAGCAGACCGGCGTCGTGGACGGCCGGGCCGGCGTCGCTGGCGCAGGCGTCCGTGACGATCCAGGGTGCGTATCCGTGCTCGAAGGCGTCGGCGGCGGACTTCAGAACGCAACTCTCGGTGGCGATTCCGCAGAAGACCAGGTCGGTCCAGCCGGCCCGGCGAATCAGTTCCGTGGCCTCGGGTGTGAAGAGCGTGTATCCGGTCTTGTCGACGCCTGCGTGCGCGTGGCGCGCCGCCTCGGCGAGCTCGGGAACGATGTCGGTCTCGGGTGGTTCCTGGAGCCGGCTCCATTGGAAGAAGCGCTCGTAAGGGCTGTCGGGATAGTTGAAGTACCGGGTGAAGACGACAGGGCGCCCGGCGGCGGACCATCTGGCGACAAGGTCGGCGACTGTGGGCACGACGTGGCGACTGTGGTGGTTCACGAAGCCGTTCTGCATGTCGATCACGACCAGTGCGGCGCTGCTGATGTCCATCGGCTCTCACTCCTGCCCGTTCTCAGCCGGCGCTCTCGCGCAGAGCCTCCTGCGCGGTGCGCAGCCGTTCGGCCAATCCGCTGGTCTTCATGATGGCCTCCCGCATCAGGACGTGTTGCGCGGTCTCCTGAGCACGGGCGGTGGTGAGCCGGGAGGCGGCGGCGCGCAGGAATCGCCAGCCGTACCGCTCCGGCATGGAGGGGTCCTGGCCGTCCTCGACCATCTGCTGGATGTGGCGGGTGAAACACCACAGGGCCTGGACGGTCAGCTCGCAGGCGACCAGCTCGTCGGTGGTGAGGCTGCGCTCGCTGGAGTGGGAGGCGTAGGCGACGCCGGACCAGCCGGCGTAGGCGGTGGACACTCCCCGTACACCGAAGGAAACGATGTCCGGGTGGTCGAAGCCGGTGGCAAGAAGCGACTCCTCGACCGTGCAGGCCAGGGGCGCGGGACCACCCGGTGCCCCGCGATCGACGAGAACCGAGGGAGTGGAGAGCAGGCGCAGCGCGGTGTCGTAAGCGTCTCCGGACCACGGGCCGGAGGTGAGGCAGTAGAGGGAAAGGACGTATTCGGGGTTGGGGGCCCCGGTGTGGTCCCCTTCGAGGAGTTCGCGGATCTTGTCCCGGGCCCAGGGAAGGTCGGACGCGTAGGAGCGGTAGCGCCAGACGGCCAGGTCGGTCAGCGCGGCAGGTTCGTGCGGCTGGACAAGGTGGAAGACGGCTACCCCGCATGCGAAGACGTGCAGGACACAGCTCTGCGCCTCGGGGTGGTCCAGTCGGGCCGAGGAGGACTCCAGCCACTGAGCGCCCTCGCTCGGTGTCAGATGCTCCCGGAGCCGGCCGGCGTGCTCGACACCGATGAAGACCGGCAGGAACTTGTGGGAGTCGACTTCTATCCGCCCTGGCACAGGTGCAGCCACGTCACTCGTTCCCAGCGCTTCCGCGAACCGGGTTCTCGCGTCGTCGGGTGCGCGACCGAGCGCGGTGTCGAGAATGCCCTGAGACTCGGCGCGAGGCTGGTAGCCGGCGCCGCCTGCCTCCCAGTTCGACACGGTGCGGTCGCTGACCCCCAGGTACGCGGCGAAGTCCCGCAGGCTCATGCGCAGGGCGTCGCGTAGCAGCCGGGCTTCCCGGCCGGACCATCTCTGCACCGTGACCACCGTGGCACCCCCTGTCCGTCACCCGGTGGAACGACCGAACGACCAGCGTAGCCAGCCTTGTTCAGCAGTGCTGCGGCATTGCTGCAGCGCCCGTACATCACACTTCGTAACCGTCTTGCTCCATGCTGAATCCACCGCGTCGGGGCCGGCCACTGCCAGGCGGCCTCTCCACCGTTCTCTCCTGTACCACCACCAGAAGGAGCACCGGCATGACCGACATCGTCAAGCGCAACGCCCGCGCCATCCTCCTCGACGGCGACGAACTGGTCCTGATCAAGCGCACCAAGCCGGGCAGGGAGCCGTACTGGGTGACGGTCGGCGGAGGGGTCGAGGCGGACGACGCGACCATCGAGTCGGCTCTGCACCGCGAGGTGTTCGAGGAGCTCGGCGGCAAGCTGGCGCGCGCCGAACTGGTCCACCTGATCACCGACCAGTTGGAGGGCGGCGTCGGCGTCCAGCACATCTTCGCCGCGCGCCTGGAGTCGATGGACCTGGCCGCGCGTACAGGAACGGAGTTCGCGAAGCCGGAACGGGGTGAGTACGAGGTGGTACGCGTCCCGTTCACCGGCGAGGCGGTCCGCGAACTGAACCTGATGCCCCCGGAGCTCGCCGAGTTCATCGCCGCCAACACGTACGCGATCACCTCCGTCCTCATCACCCCGATCCGCGAGGCGTGAGCGATGACGCGAGCCCCGGACTTCGTCAGCCTCAACGGCCCTGACAACGTGGGCAAGACGACCCACTTGGTGCGACTGGCCGAACGGTGGAACGCCTTCCAGCCGCTGGGCGCGGTCCACGAGCACGATCCCGAGCCCTGGGCACGGGTGGCCGCCGGCGACTACGCCCGGTGGTGGTTCGAGACGTCCACGACCGTCGAGCTGACCGAGATGCTGCTCGCCGGTCATGCCAAGCGGGCCGCCGCACGCGAGACCGGGCGAACGGGTCTGCTGGACCGGGGCCTGCCCATGCTTCTCGCCGTGGCCGCTGCGACCTGCGTGGTCAAGGACGGGCTGACCGTCGGCGAGGCGTTCAGGACCGTGACGGGAATCGCCGGTCCGCGGGCCGCCACACCCGAGACGTCCATCCTCCTGCTCCCGTCATCCGACGCCGAACGCAGCTACGCCATCACCAGCGCCCGCGAGGGCCGCCCCTGGACCGGGATCTACCCGGACTACCAGAAGACGCTGCACGCGGTCCTGCTCCACCAGGTCGACCACGGTGCGTTCACCGCCGTCGTCGACTGCGAGAACCGCTCCTTGGACGCCGTGCACAGCGACGTGCTCGATCGCCTCGGCCTCAGCCGACTCACCGACGGGATTCCCCGATGACGCAGAACTCCCCGCCCCTGGTGTTACCACCCAGGCTGTCCCGCACCGTGGCAGCGCTCCCGGACAAGGACCGGAACCGCCTGGACGACACCATCACCCGGCTCCACACCGTCAACGGGCGCCTGTGGGACACCGAGGACCGGGTGCGTGGCGCCTTACTCTCCGCCGCCCAGGTCGCCGACTGCAAGCGGGAGATCGACCAGCTCAACGCCGAACGGAACTTGCTCGCCGAGCGGGCTGACGAGGTCCTCGGTTCGCTGGCCGACGCGGGCCGAGCCGACGCACCACTGCACACCGAGACGCTCGCCTCCGTCGTCGACCGCCTCTCGGTGCTGACACTGAGGATCTGGCACAGCGAACGGGCAGCTGCCCGGGACGAGTTGGCCCGACGACGTGTCCCCGCCCTCCACGGCCAACGGGAGGAACTGTGCGCCGCCCTCGACGCGCTGGTCTCCGACGTCGTCGCAGGCCGCCGCCGGCTTCCCGTACCGGCTCGCTTCAAGCTGTACGGCCGGGACGACGCCGCCCCCGCAGAGATCAAGCCGAGTCGGCGGCTGCGCCGGGTCCTCGCCTTCGGTGGACTGAGCGAGTGCGGCAAGAGCACCAGCGCCGAGTTCGTCCAGCGCACCTGCGGTGCGCAACGCTTCAAGATCGGCTTCCTGTTGCGGCAGGCGGCCCATCGCAAGGGTCTCGCAGACCCGTACGCCCTGTCTCCCCGTCGGCAGGCCGAGCTGCTGCTCGGTGAGCTGAACCGTTTCGCGGACGCGCACGTCGACACGGAGCTGTTCACCATCGAGTCCGTCCACGACGACGCCTCGATCGCCGAGCTCAAGCGACTCATGGGCGACGCACTCCAGATCGTCTACCTGGACGCCTCCTTCGCCGTTCGCGTCGAACGGTCCGGCACTCCGGCCCAGGCCGTAGCCGCTAAGGACGAGATCAAGATGAGCCGTGGCGCCCATCAGGTCGCCGCGCTCGCCGACCACGTCATCGACAACACCGGCAGCATCGCCGCCCTCCGCGCCCGGCTCCGGCGCATCGCCGCCCCGCCAGCATCCACGGCGCTGCGCGCGGCCACTCCGTACGGGCTGGGACTGCCTGCCGCCATAGCCTCGGCGACGGCCGACTTCACCGACGCGGTGCGGGCCTACGGCCCCGACGTACGGCTCGCCGCACTGACCGGCAGTCCCGGCGAGTGCAGCTGGATCGTCGGCTGGTCCGACCTGGACCTCCTCGTGATCGCCGAGCACGAGGCCATCGGCCGGGTACACGAGGCCCTGGAGCAGTACCGGACCGCCCTCGGCGGTGCGGCCTCCCTCGGCCCCACCCTCGTCACCCCCGGCGAACTGACCGCCCGGCGCCTCACCCCGCGCCTGGCGTTCGTCCTCCACCAGCTCCAGCAGGGCAGCCCTGTTCTGCATGCCGCACCCAGCCTCGAACTGCCGACGATCAGCCGAGGCGAGCTGGCGTTCGCCGCTGTCCGGGAACTCCCCCAGGTCATCCTGACCATGCGCCGTCTGCGCGCCGACGCGGGGCCGACCGCACTGCGGCAGCTCTACAAGCACCTCGTGCTCGCCTGCCGCCTGCTCCTGCGCGAGCACAACCAGTGGGAGTCCGGCCCCGATCGGATCCTCGCCGCAGCCTCCCGCATGCCGGGCCTGACGGCCCTCGCGACACCCTCCCTGGCCGAGATCTCCAGCGCTTGGCGCGACGGCGAGGCCGAGCTCGTCCTCAAGCCCGTCACCGTGGCCGTCGACCAGCTCCTCACCTGGTACGCCGCCCAGCTCGCCGCCTGAACAGTCTCCCTCCCCTCCCTCGTTCTCCGTCCGACAGGAGCTTCGCCATGCCCGAAACCATCGCCGTGCCGTCCTTCACCGCCCGGATCGTCGAACGGCTCAGCGTCGGAGCCACGAGCCGCCGCGAGCGCGTCATCCATTCCCTGGACGGCCTGGAGCACCCGGTCCACCCCGAGACCCTCGCCAACAGCGGAGCCGACCTGTGGCGTCTGCTCCAGGAGCAGGTGCCGGACGGGCTCGGCTCCGTGGACTTCCTCCTCGGCCTGGACGCCGGCGGCATCCTGCCGACCGTCTCCCTCGCCGGCGCCGCTCAGCTCCCGTACAAGATCGCTTGGAAGCTGCACCTGCCCCTCGACGGCGCGGTCCGCTTCAGCGAGCCCCACGCGATGCGCACGGACGTCTTCGCGTACGGCATCACTCCCGGGCAGCGCATCGTCATCGTGGACGACGAGATCACCACCGGCCGGACCTTGGCCGATCTCACCCGCCGCCTCCGCGAGGTCGGCGCCGTCCCGCTGGCGGCGGCCTGCCTGGTGGAGGACACGACCCGCGGAGCCCGCGACCTGCTCACCGACCTCGGTCTCCCGCTCGTCTCGCTCACCACGATCGAGGGCGCGGAATGACAGCTGTGGCCCCGGCGGGGATCCGGTTCCACCACGGTTCCCTGGTCATCCCCGCCGGGGCCGTCCACACCACCCCGCTCGGGTACGACCGGGACAGCGTTCCCATCGGCGCACCGCTCCCGCTGGCCGCCTCCGCCGAGCTCGTCCACCGCCTGAGCGGGTGCGGCGAGGTCGTCGTGGCCTTCGAGGGGAAGCTCGGTGACACGCTCCTCGCACTGTCGGGGGTCCGCGCGGTCCTCGACTGGCTGCGGCTGCGGTCGGTACGCGTGGCCGTACGGGCGGTGGGTCCATACGCGGGACTGATCGCCCGCACTGGGCTGATCACGCAGCCCCAGGCCACCGCTCCCAACGGCTGGCGGGCCGTGATCGGCGACCGTACGGGCATCGAGGCATACGGCTCGGAGGCGGCGGTGAGCCTGGTGCTCGACCCAGCCGCCCCGCCGTGCTGGTCGAGCGACGGCCGCGCCCACCCGGACCTGCCCGCCCGCCACTACCTGGCTCTGGAGCGTCGCCTCGGCATCCGCCTGCCCGGCACGGCTCCGTTCGCTCCCACCCTCGCGACCGGGCCGAACAAGCTCGTGGAGGAGCTGCGCTCGGTGGGCTGGCTGGGCGGTGTGACCCTCGCCGCCATCACCGCCACCAGTTGGCCGGAGCGCAAGGACTACACCTCCCAGCGCTACATCGCCCTTGCCGAGCACATTGCCGAGGCACAACAGGCCCAGGCCCGGCTGCTGCTCATCGGCGGCAACCCGGGCGGCGGCCTCCGCGTCACGACGGAGGCTCCCCGTCGCCACGTGCAGGCCCTCCACATCGACGGGATGCCGGCCGACCACCTCGCCGACCTCTTCCCGCACTGCCACCTGATCGTCGGCAACGACACCGGCCTCACCCACCTCGCCGCGATGGCGCGCGGCGGCCGGGATGCCGGTGGCCCGCCGGTCATCGGCCTGAACGCACGCCACAGCCACAGCAAGTGGCGCACCGGCCTGCCGCACCACCACGCCGTCGCCACCAACCTGTCCGACCGCATGCACCAGGGCGACCTCTGCCCCGTCCGCGACGCCATCGCCCCGGACACGGACGTGCACATGGACGCCATCCCGCCCGCCATGCTGGCCCAGTTCAGCCTCGAACTACTCAACGAGGTGGGGCGATGACCTTCCAGCCTCTCTTTCGGGTCGGACCGGTGCGGCGCTTCACCCGCAACCTGCTCTGCCCGGTCGACCTCTTCGGCCACTCGCTACTCCTGAAGTACACCCGCAACCCGGCCGAGGCTCGCGAGGAGATCCGCGGCCATGCCCGCCTGGCCCGGCACTACCGCGTTCCCGCCCTCCACACCCACCTGCGTGTACCGGGCGGACACCTCCTCGCGTACGAACGCCTGCCCGGCGGCACCGACCAGGGACTTCTGCTCGACCTCCTCAACACAGACGGGCCGACCAGCCACCTCCACACCTACATGGACCAGCTCACGGCCGCGTACCAGGAGGTCATCCTCACAACGGCATGGCCGGCCGATCCGGCGCACGTCGTCCGCAAGCTGTACTGGGACCGCGCGGCACCCGGCGGCCGACTCGACGCGTACTACGCCGGCAAGGACTTCCTGATCGCCGACGGCCTCGTCGACATCCCGGTATCCCGCCTCAACACCTACGCCCTGAAGATCAACGGCCGCCGACACCACCTGGATTGGGCCGCCACCCTCCGTTGGCTGCGCGCGCACTTCGCCACGGCAGAGCCGGTCTGGGCGGCCCTCACCCAAGGCGACCCCACCGACGTCAACCTCGCCCACCCGCTCGCCTGGTTCGACTACGACACCGCGGGAATGAACAGCATCCCCGGCGAGTTCGCCAACTTCCTCTGGTACGCCTCCGCTCTCGGCGGCTGGCTCGTACCCACGTACAACCCGACCGCCTTCGCCGACCACCCCGCCGCCTTCACCCACATCCCGGCCAACACCCCTGAGATCCGACGAGCGGCGATCGACCACACCACCAGCACCATCCACATCGACTACACGCCGCACCTCTCTGCACCCCGGCGAGCCGCCGTGACCGCGTACTGGAACAAACTCGTACGACCGGTCGCGGACCGTCTCTGGCCCGGCGAGGACCTGGCGAACCTGCTCCGCCCCTACCTCGCCACGCGCATCCTCGGCGTCTACAACCTGGCCGACCTGGCCCCCGAGGACCGGCTTGTCCTCCTCGCCCGGCTCGCCGAGGCCATGAGCCCCACCTTCGACCCCACCACCTACTTCTGCCCGCTGGAGTCGCCATGCCCGGCCCCATGAACGGCCGCACCGCCCTGGTCAGCGGAGCCACCGGCGGCCTCGGCTCGGCCATCGCCCGCCGTCTCGCCGCCGACGGCGCCACCGTCGCCCTCGCGCACCTCGACGACGGTCTGGCCGCAGCCGAGCTCACCGCCCACATCACCGGCAGTGGCGGCGCCACAATCTCCCTGGCAGCCGACCTCCGAGACGCCGAGGCCGTGCGCGCCCTGTGCCACCAGGCCCACGACCAGCTCGGCCCAATCGACATCCTGGTCAGCAACGCCGGCGCCTACCCCCGCCGCACGTGGACGGAGACAACGCCGGCTCACTGGGACGAGGCTCTGGCCTCTAACCTGACCAGCCACTACCTCCTGGCCCACGAGCTGACCCCTGCCATGACGGCCGTCGGCTGGGGCCGGATCATCACCATCGGCTCAGTCCTCGCCACGGCGGGCCGTCACGACCTCGCCGGCTACATCAGTGCCAAGGCCGGCCTCGAAGGACTCACCCGTGCCCTCGCACGCGAACTCGGTCCCGTCGGCATCACCGTGAACTGTGTCGCCCCCGGTTCCATCCGCGTCCCCGCTGAGGACACCGTCGTCGACGACCCGGAAGCCATGACCGCCCGGCAGCTCGCCCGCCAGTGCGTCCCGCGCCGGGGCCGCCCGGAGGACATCGCCTCGGCCGTCGCCTTCCTCGCAACCGACGACGCCGGCTTCATCACCGGCCAGACCCTGCGTGTCGACGGAGGCTGGATCCTTGGCTGACATCTGGCTCATGCGCCACGGCGCCTACGAAGGTCACCGCCCCGGCTACCACGCCCCGCATGAAGCCGCCCTCACGCAGGAGGGCCGCGAGCAGGTACGCCGCTCCCTGCCCCTCCCTGAGGGCGTCACCGCGATCGTCACCAGCCCGATCCCCCGCGCCCGTCAGACCGCCACCCTCATCTCGCACCTCTCGGGCCTGCCGATCGTGGCCGCCTCCGGCCTCCTTGCCGAATGGCGCGCCCCGAGCATCGTTCTCGGCCGCACGGCGGAGACCTACCCGCCGGCCTACCGCGCCTGGCGAGCCCGCCGCCTCGCCAATCCCTCTCTGCGCTGCGAAGACGGCGAAAGCCTCACCGACCTCCATACCCGCGCCCGCCACTGCGCCGCCTTCCTCCACCACACCTCTGGGCGCCACGGCCCACTCCTGGCCGTCTCCCACACCCTCCTGCTGGGCGTCCTCACCCACCTCCCAGAAGGACCCGCCGCCTTCACCACCGCCGCGAAGACGCCCTGGCACTTCGCCGACCTCCGCCTTCTGCCCGCCCATCAACGAGTGGCACCTGACCTTCAGCGACCTACCCAATAGATAGCCACAAGCCAGCCACTACGTCCGCCGAGAGACTCTCTTACCCGTACGTCTCCTTCCAGCGTTCCCGATGCCTCCGGTCTCCCTGCCCCAGGCCGTTCACCGCGCCGAGCGACAGCAGCGAGGCCCCGTTGTTCCAGAGTCCGAGGTGATCACGGTGGACGGCGAGGATGTCGTTCTCAGTGGCGAACTCCTCAGCCGGCCCGCTGAAGTACGTCGTGGCCACGAAGATCGCCACGTCGACCTTGAAGTGCACCTTCGCTCCGAGCAGGTCCCGCATCTCCCGGCTGGGGATCTTGCTCTTGGGCGTATACCGCTTGCACTGGATCACCATGCTCCGCCCATCGGGAAGGCACCCCAGCACGTCAGCCCCGTTATCGTGCGAGCCCCCTACCCTCCGCACGTTGGTGCACCCGTCGCGCCGGCACAGCTCCGCAACGAAGTCCTCGAACTCCGTCCCCATCATCGCGTCGACCTCAGCGAGCGTCCGGTGCCCTGCCTTCACGGCCTCGTCATGCCGCCACTGCCGATCGCTTCCTCTGACGAAACGATCGGTGCGCCACAGCCACCACCCGCCACCGCCGACGCTACTGAGAGCAAGTGCACCGACGAGATAGGGCCAGATCACGCTCCAGAAGACCACCAGCGCAACAACGCTCACGCCCCCAGCGATGGCGCCGATCTTGAGTCGCCGCTGGCGACGCTTACGCGCAGCCGATACCCGCCGCTTCCGTGCCGCCGCCATGGCCCTCCTTTGGTCCGGCACAGCAGGATCAAGGAGGCGGCGCTGAAGCGTAAGGGCGCTGATCAGCCAATGGCTGGCAAACGGCGCTCCCCTCATCCACCTACGGGGGCTTACTCAAAGGGTGACGATACCGCCGTACTTCCTCACGCCTGTGAGGGGACAACGCCGATCATCTGAGGACAGCCGTAGGCAGCGGGGTCTCGGGGTCGCCTGGGCGGGCCACGCGCCATGGGATGCCGTTAAGCGTAATTGTGGGGCTGTCGTCGTGCTGGGGTGCCGGAGTGAGCCGAACGCTCATCCAGATACTCGGCGCGAGAACGGGCAGGTCAAGGGCCGAAGCCCACTCGCAATCGCGAGAATGGGTGCCATTCAGTATGAGCACACCCCGGCTGGCAAGCCTACGTCGTGCCTCCCGTGCCCGCTTTACGCCGTCGAGCTGCATGGTGACAGCGGAAAGGTCTGCTGTGGTGATCGCAGTCAGTTGGGCCTGCTGAAACAGCTCCTCAGTGCGAGCCTGCCCCGAGGACTTGGCGAAGATCGCGGCCACCACATCGGCAGGCAGCTGCCGCAGGGCATGCTCGGGCAGGGGAAGGTCGCGGTGGATCCAGTGGATCGCGCTCCGTCCCTGCGCACTCAGTCCACGTTTGCCATCCCGATTAGCGCCAGTTCGCATCAGTTCGGGCCTCACCCGCAGCAGGCCAAGGCTCCATTGGCCGCTCGCATCGTCGGCCCGGACAAGCAGGCATAGACCGCCCTGGAGTTCGGGCGGGAACATCCAGTTGCCACCCGTCGTGAACCTCATGTCGACCTCGTGCCCGACCACTCTGAAGTCCAGATGCAATCCATCGGCGAGGCCCAACTCACGCTGGATGCGATGCCCCACGGCGACACCCAAGCCAGTCTTCTCGCCCTTGGTGAGCTGGGACCAGAGATAGCGACCGGTGTGCGCGGGATCAAGTAGATGCCGTCCCGCTCCGTCGATCACGGCCCCCATTCGGCTGCCGTCCGGGTCGAGGCGCAGCATCTCCGCGAGGACCTCGGCCAATCCGGGGTCGTGCTCCAGTGCCTGGACCTGCTGCTCCGACAGGGACACCACTCCCCGCTCAGTGTCAGGCTCGACGGGTGAGGCACTTGTATCCAGCGCAACCCGACCGGCTGCCCGGCCAGGGGTAGCAGCGGGAGTGGACCCGTTGACGGCGTCCCTACGGATCGTCGGCCACTCTTGACGACCGGCCTGGGCGGTATCTACTGGGCCCATGGTGCTGGCAGCAAGCAGCTCCTCAGCCTCAGCCAGGCGGAGTTGTGCAGCGCGCAGAGCTTGCCTCGCCTCGTCCCGTTCGGCCACGACATCCGCGAGGCGAGACCGCAGCCCGGGGGCAGTATTGGGAGCAGAAGCATCCCCGAGTGCGGTGGCCCTGACAGCCCCGAGAACCAGCAGCGTGGTCACCAACGCGCGCGATCGGGCCGCTTCCCGCTCGGCCTCTGCAGCCGTGTGGAGCGCGGAAGCAAGTTGAGCCTGGACGCCGATCAACTCGCGCTGGACTTTGATCAGTTCGGCCATCGAGCCGTTGTCAATCGCGGGCACCTCAGGCCGTGGCGGAACCGGCTCGACATCCTTCGACCAGGCTTGGCGCAACAGGCCGACGGCACGTTCCCGCAGAGCGACGGCACGCTGTTCATCCGGGACGCAGACCTCAATCACTGCCTCAACCAGACGGCGCTCATTCGTTAGTCCGGTACCGCTCAGCTTGCGATAGAGCGTCGACCTGGCAGGCAACTGCTCACCCAGCTGCCCACCGGTTCGGAGCAGTTCATGGAGGTCCTCAACTGAGAGCCCCGCCTGCTTGCGTATGTCCAGCAGGAGCAGCACCACCGCGTCCACGGCTTCCGAGCCTGTCGAAGGAGGTCCAGCAGGACGGCCGCCTCGGGCCTGGGACGCCATACTGACCCCATTCAATCTCTCGACAGATGCCGTATTTTCTCAGGTAGAACTAAGAAATCATAGCGCGCGACGGGACCAGAAGGGAAGGCTGATCACCACAGCCCGTCACGAGAGGATTCCGTACCAATGCGCCGTCCCTCCTTGCTCCAGCGCTCCCGCGTTCTGGACCTCATCGCCTTCGTCATGGTTCTCGCGACGGGGGTCACGCTGGTGGCCCTGGGGCTGTCGCCAGAATCCCTAGCTGCCGTCACCATCGCTCTGGCCAGCTTGTACACGGCCTGGCGCACCGGCCAGCCGCCCGTAGCCCAGCCCGTCGAGGCAGAACCGCGCCGCAAGGCAGGGCTTGGCCGCGCTGTGAAGGACACAGAGGAGGACGCGGGACACCCCGCCGTCGAGTCTGCCGACTCGACGGACCCCAGCTAGATACCCATCAGGCCACTCACTCGTTCTCCGACCTGCGGCCCAATTCAGCTCGCAGCTGTGACCACGAGGCCCACGCCGACTGCGATGACCGACCAGGGTTTGGTCTCAGTCTTGGTCTCATTCGCCTCCGTCCGAGCCCGTCCGGACAGGGGCGCCCTGAACGCTCCGCCGCAGGTCAGGACACCTACGGCCCCCGCCGGACTCCCGTACGAACATTTGGAAAGCGTGTTGGGGGCAACCCCTCACGAGTTCGAATCTCGTATCCTCCGCCATTGCTCTCACCGGGCAATACGTCGAAGGGCCCCACCGCTCTTGGGTTCTAACGGTCCTCGCAACACCCGCGATCTGTGGGAGTTGCGAGGACCGTGGGCGTTGAGCGTGATCTTGCGGGGCTTCGGGAGCGTTTCC
>JOAZ01000034.1 GCA_000720535.1 Streptomyces halstedii | reverse complement strand
CGCTGCCGCGTCGAATCCCTCGGCCAGAACCGCTGGGTCACCCGCACCTACTGGTCCCGCACCGCCCGCGACCACACCTGGTGGACCACACACCTCGCGGGGGAGGCGACCGAAGGCGGTGGCTCGCCCGCGAGGGAGGCGTCGGCGCCTCCGATGCCCGCCGCACCCGGAGCCCCGGAGGCGACGGACACCCCCGCCGTACCACGGCAGCGGACACCGGTCGGCCCGGCACCGGACACCGCCCCCTCGCCCGCCTACCTCGCCCTGGCCCGGCTCGGCCGCCTCGAACCCCGGCTGGCCCTCTCCGCCGGGGACTGCGCCACCCTGGAAGGGCTCGCCGCTGAGTGGTTCGCACGCGGGGTGGACGCCGACTACCTCACCCAGGCCATGGCCTCCGGGCTTCCGGCTCAGGTCGGCTCGCCCGTCGGCTTCGTACGCCGCCGCCTCAACGACAAGCGTCCGCCACGGTTGCCCGCCGCCCCCGCCCCGGGACCCGACCCGTCGCACGCGCGGCCCCTTCTGGTGGAGTGCGCCGAATGCGGCCGCCCCGGCCCGGCCGAAGCGCTGCCGGACGGCCTCTGCCGCCCCTGTCGCACCACCGTCCAGGCAGAGGCCGCGACCGCCGGTGTCGCGAGTGCCGAGGTGCCCGTCGAGCGCGACGTCCACGCTCTGGTGGGCGGCATGCGCAATCTGATGCGGGCACCATGAGCTTCCCCGTCGCCCGGCTCCCAGACCCTGTGCGGCGGCTGTCGGTGCCCCTGACTACGCTCTTCCAGGACTCGGACGTGTCGAGCATGCGGGGGATCCGACCATGGGGGAAGCAATGCGCAAGACACTCACCGCGACGGCCTTCGTTCTGGCGGCCGCCCTGTTGACGGGCTGCGGTGGCGGCGAGGAGAAGTCCGCCGACGAGAGCAAGGCGAAGACGCCCGCCGCCGGGAAGACCGCCGAGGCGACCGCCGAGCCGAAGGAGACCGGCGGGGACACGGTGGAGAAGGGTTCCTCGCACGAGGTGACGATCGCGGTCGAGGGGACGGGCAAGAGCAACGTCATGTACACCCTGGACGACTCGGACTTCGCGGAGGTGGACCTGCCGTGGAAGAAGACGGCCACCATCGCCGCACGCGGTGCGGAGCGCGAGGTCGGCCGACTGGTGATCGTCACGCCCGGCAACATGACCGCGGTCGGCGGCAAGATCGTCGCGGGGCGGTGCTCGATCACCGTGGACGGCGAGACGGTCGCCGAGAGCAAGGACGACTCGGGCAAGCCCTGTTCGTACAAGCTCAAGTAGGAGGGCCGCGCCGGGACCGGTGCTTCGAGGCGGCGCACCCGAGGTGCCGGGTGCGCCGCCCCCGCTCGTCGTCCCGTCAGGCGGGTCGCAGCCAGACCGTCGCCAGGGGTGGCAGAGTCAGCGCGATGCTGGTGTCCCTGCCGTGCGCCGGCACCACCTCCGGCTTCAGCGGCTCCTCGTTGCGGATGTCGCCGCCGCCGTACCGGGCCGCGTCCGTGTTGAGGACCTCCACCCAGGCCTCGGCGCCGTCCGGTACCCCGATGCGGTAGTCGTGACGGACGACCGGGGAGAAGTGGGAGACCGCGATCAGCGGGGAGCCGTCCGCGTCGTAGCGGACGAACGAGAACGCGTTGTCCTCCGCCGCGCCCCCGTCGATCCAGGAGAAGCCACCCGGATCCGTGTCACGCTGCCAGAGCGCGGGCAGGGCGTTGTACACCCCGTTCAGGTCCGTGACCAGGGAGCGGACGCCCCGGTGGTCGCCGGAGGCCTCGTACGTCTCGTCCAGCAGCCACCAGTCCGGGCCGTGGCCCTCGGACCACTCGGCCCCCTGCGCGAACTCCTGGCCCATGAAGAGCAGTTGCTTGCCGGGGTGCGCCCACATGAAACCCAGGTACGCCCGGTGGTTCGCTCGTCGCTGCCACCAGTCGCCCGGCATCTTGCTGACCAGGGCCTGCTTGCCGTGCACCACTTCGTCGTGCGAGATCGGCAGCACGTAGTTCTCGCTGTAGGCGTACACCATGGAGAACGTCATCTCGTGGTGGTGGTACTTGCGGTGGATCGGCTCCTTGGAGACGTACACCAGTGAGTCGTGCATCCAGCCCATGTTCCACTTCAGGCCGAAGCCCAGACCGCCCTGGTCCGTGGGGCGCGTGACGCCGTCCCAAGCGGTGGACTCCTCCGCGATCGTGACGACGCCCGGGTTGCGGCGGTAGACCGTCGCGTTCATCTCCTGGAGGAACGCGACCGCGTCCAGGTTCTCCCGGCCGCCGAACTCGTTCGGGGACCACTGCCCGTCCTCACGCGAGTAGTCGAGGTAGAGCATCGAGGCCACCGCGTCCACGCGCAGGCCGTCGATGTGGAACTCCTCGCACCAATAGGTGGCGTTGGCGACCAGGAAGTTACGCACCTCCGTGCGGCCGTAGTCGAACTCCAGCGTCCCCCAGTCCGGGTGAGCGGCCCGGCTCGGGTCAGGGTGCTCGTACAGCGGCCGGCCGTCGAACTCGGCGAGCGCCCACTCGTCGCGCGGGAAGTGCGCCGGCACCCAGTCCATCAGGACGCCGATACCCGCCGCGTGCAGCGAGTCCACCAGGAACCGGAAGTCGTCCGGGCTGCCCAGTCTCGACGTCGGGGCGTAGAAGCCGGTGACCTGGTAGCCCCACGAGCCGCCGAAAGGGTGCTCCGAGACGGGCATCAACTCGACGTGCGTGAAGCCCAGTTCGCTCACATAGGCCGGGAGCTGGGTCGCCAGTTGGCGGTAGCCGAGCCCCGGCCGCCAGGACGGGAGGTGCACTTCGTAGACGGAGAAGGGGGCCTCGTGGACGGGCCGGTCGCCCCGGTGCGCCATCCAGTCGGCGTCCTGCCAGACGTGGTGCGAGGCGGTGACCACCGAGGCGGTCGCGGGCGGCACCTCCGCCTGCCGGGCCATCGGGTCCGCGCGGAGGGTGTGCGAACCGTCGGGGCGGCAGATGTCGTACTTGTACCGCGCCCCCTCACCGACACCGGGGAGGAACAGCTCCCACACACCGGTGGAGCCCAGCGAGCGCATGGGAAAGCCCGTGCCGTCCCAGAAGTTGAAGTCCCCGGCGACACGCACCCCGCGTGCGTCCGGCGCCCAGACGGTGAAGCGGGTCCCCGCGACGCCCTGCCGCTCCATCGGCTGCGCGCCGAGCGCCTTCCACAGCTCCTCGTGCCGGCCCTCACCGATGAGGTGCAGATCGAGCTCTCCGAGCGTGGGCAGGAAGCGGTAGGGGTCCTCCGCCTCGCTCTCGCCGTCGTCGTAGGTGATCAGCAGGCGGTAGGCGTCCGGGACCTCCGGCATCGGCAGTACACCGGAGAAGAGTCCGTCGCCGTCGCTCTGGAGTTCGGCCCGCAGACCCTCCGTCAGTACGGTGACGGCGTGGGCGAAGGGGCGCAGCACGCGGACGGCCACGCCGCCCGAGGCCGGGTGGGCGCCCAGCACGTCGTGCGGGGCGTGGTGCTCACCGGCGAGCAGCCGCCACCGGTCCGCGTCGTCCAGGGCCGTGGCCGGCAGCGCGTCCTTGCTGCCGCCGCCGCGCCGGGGCCGGGGCGGTGCGCCGTTGGCGGTGGCGTCGGCGGGGCTCGGGTCGCGGTCCACCGCGGACGCGGCGCCCGGAGCGGGGGCGGCGGCCCCGGGGACCGGTCCGTCGCCGCCTGGACCCGAACCGGCCGCTTCCGAGACGTTGGCTGCCTGGAGGGGCGCGGGAGCCTCGGCACGGGAGGAACCGGCGCCCGTTGATCTGGCGCCGGTGGATCCGGTGCCCGTGGATCCGGCGTCCGCCGCCTCGGCACGCGCGGACTCCGTCCCCGCCACATCGGTCCGCACCGCCGTGGCCTCCGTGGCCTTGGCCCGTACCGCCTTGGTCCGTACGGGCTTGGGGCCTGCGGCCTTGGTCTCCGCCGCCCCTTCCTTGGCTCCGGCGGGCTTCGCACCCGCTGCCGTAGCAGGCGTGGCAGGCGTGGCGGACGTGGCGGTCGTGTCGCGCTTGGTCCGCGCGCGCTTCACCGGCGGCGGGGTGTCGGAGGCGGGCGCGGCGGCCTCGGTGGACCGGGTGGCTGCCGCGTCCTTCGTGATCTCGGTGGTGACCGGCTGCGCGGAGGGCGGGACCACGACGGGCTCGGGGGCAGGCGCGGGCGTTCTGCGGGACGGCTTACGGGCGGTCACGAGGACGGCCTCCTAGGAAGGGAGAGGGGAGGGGAGAGCAGGAGGGAGGAGAGGGGAGAGCAGGTGAGGGGGAGGGGAAAAGGGGGAGTGGGGAAGCGGGGAAGCGGGGGAGGAAGGCGGTGTCACACGGTCGCGGTGGCCAGGCGGTGGATCGCCGCCATCGGGACCGGCAGCCAGTCGGGGCGGTGCCGGGCCTCGTACAGCACCTCGTACACCGCCTTGTCGGTCTCATGGGCGCGCAGCAGCTCGGGTTCGCCGCGCGGGTCCGCGCCGGACGCGGCGGCGTAGCCCTCGCAGTACGCGGTACGGCAGCGGGCCGCCCATTCGGGGCTCCACGGGCGGTGGGTCCGCGCCGCGTAGTCGAAGGAACGGAGCATCCCGGCCACATCACGCACCGGTGGCTGCGGACCCCGGCGCTCGGGCAGGGGTTTGGACGGCTCGCCCTCGAAGTCGATCAGCGACCAGAACCCGTCCTCACCGCGCAGGGTCTGCCCCAGGTGCAGGTCTCCGTGCACGCGCTGGGCGGCCCAGCCCCGGCCCTCGTGGCCCAGTGCGGTCACGGCGTCGAAGGCGGCGCGCAGCCCCGGTACGTACGGGACGAGCGCCGGGACCGCCTGCGCCGCGGCTTCCAGCCGCCCGACCATCCCCGTCACCAGGTCCCGGGTCTGCGACCGGAGCAGGGCGGGTGTGGGAAGGGCCACGGCCAGCGCCGTGTGCACCTCCGCCGTGGCCCGCCCCAGCGCACGCGCCTCCGGCACGAAGTCGCCTCCCGCGTCGAGCGCGGCCAGCGCGAGCTGCCAGCCGTCACGCGCGCCCCGCAGGAACGGCTGGAGCACACCGAGCGTCAGCGGCTCCGGGGTGGTGGCCGCCTCGAACCAGGCGACCGGGGACGGCACCCGGCCGCACCCCTCGCGGCCGAGCGCCAGCGGCAGTTCCAGGTCGGGGTTGGTGCCGGGGAAGACCCGGCGGAAGATCTTCAGGATGTACGCGTCGCCGTAGACCAGCGAGGAGTTGGACTGTTCGGTGTCCAGGACCCGGGGGGCGAGCCCCGCCTCGATCGGCGCCGCCCGTGCGAAGCGCAGCGGACCGAGTGACCCAGGGTTACGGAATCGTTCCAGCAGCAGATCGGCGACGCGCGGGTCGTGCAGCCCCTCGTACAGCGTGAGGCCGGCCAGCGGGCCGTCCGCCATCTGGCCGATTCGCGCCGCCGCCAGCGGCGGGGGCAGCGAGGAGCGCACCCCGAGCAGCAACTGGTAGCAGTCGCCGTGGGACGTCGCCGGGCGGTTCGGCTGGTGGGCCCGGACGAGCAGGTGCAGCAGTCCGGGGCCCGCGACGGCCGGATCCAGCGGCAGTATCTCCGTCGCGGCGACGAGTGAGAAGCCGGTGACCGGCCGGCCCTTGCCGGCGAACCACCGCTGCCGGGGCAGCCACTCGTGGAGCAGCGGGGCGAGCGACGGCAGCAGAGCAGTCGAGCCCGCACCGCCCGCACCGCCCGAGGGACCAGCGGGTCCGGACGGGCCCTCAGGTCCGGACGGGCCAGTCGGGCCCACCGGAAACGCGGGACCCGCCGGACGCGCCGGACCCGCGAGGCCCGGCTGAACCGCGGGCCCCGGCTGACCCGCCGAATCCACAGTCCCCGCCGGATCCACAGTCCCCGGCTGACCCGCGGGACCCGCCGGACTTCGTCTCCGGGTCGTTCTCGTGGTCGTGCTCTTCGCCAGGGCGACTCTAGTGGATGCAGCCTCCGACATGGCATCGCGTCCTTTTTCCGGGCAAGCACAGGATGCGAAGAGTGTCCCGGATTGCGGCAATGGCTGTCCGGCTGTGCGGGACGTGTCGGGTCAGGATGGTCCGTACGGACTCGGTCGATCGGAGGGCACCGGGAGCCCGAAGGAGCCGGGAGCGGCTCGATGCGGCGTCCGGGCGCCCGAGCGGGGCGGCGGGAACCGCCCCGCGGGTGACACCGCGAAGCTGACGTCCCGTCAGTTCCCGGTGTTCTTGGCCCTCGGCGGCAGCGCGGCCGCCGCCTCCTTGCGCATCCGGAACCAGTAGAAGCCGTGCCCCGCCAGGGTCAGCAGGTAGGGCCACTGGCCCACGGCCGGGAAGCGCACCCCGCCGATCAGCTCCACCGGATGGCGCCCGTCGAAGTCCCGCAGGTCCAGCTCCGTGGGCTGCGCGAACCGTGAGAAGTTGTGGACGCACATCACCAGGTCGTCCCCGTACTCACGGGTGAACGCGATCACGGCCGGGTTCGACGAGGGCAGTTCGGTGTACGTGCCGAGGCCGAACGCCGGGTTCTGCTTGCGGATCTCGATCATCCGCCGCGTCCAGTGCAGCAGCGAGGACGGTGACGCCATCGCCGCCTCCACGTTGGTGACCTGGTAGCCGTAGACCGGGTCCATGATCGTGGGGAGGTAGAGCCGCCCCGGATCGCTGGAGGAGAATCCGGCGTTGCGGTCCGGTGTCCACTGCATCGGGGTGCGCACCGCGTCGCGGTCACCCAGCCAGATGTTGTCGCCCATCCCGATCTCGTCCCCGTAGTAGAGGATCGGGGAGCCCGGCAGCGACAGCAGCAGCGCCGTGAACAGCTCGATCTGGTTGCGGTCGTTGTCCAGGAGCGGGGCGAGACGGCGGCGGATGCCGATGTTGGCCCGCATCCGGGGATCCTTGGCGTACTCCGCGTACATGTAGTCGCGCTCTTCGTCCGTGACCATTTCGAGCGTCAGCTCGTCGTGGTTGCGCAGGAAGATGCCCCACTGGCAGCCGGACGGGATCGCCGGGGTCTTCGCCAGGATCTCGGAGACCGGGTAGCGGCTCTCCCGGCGTACCGCCATGAAGATCCGCGGCATCACGGGGAAGTGGAACGCCATGTGGCACTCGTCGCCGCCGGCCGCGTAGTCGCCGAAGTAGTCGACGACGTCCTCCGGCCACTGGTTGGCCTCGGCCAGCAGCACCGTGTCCGGGTAGTCCGCGTCGATCTCCTTGCGGACCCGCTTGAGGAAGTCGTGGGTCTCCGGGAGGTTCTCGCAGTTGGTGGCCTCGCGCTGGTAGAGGTACGGCACGGCGTCCACCCGGAAGCCGTCGATGCCGAGGTCCAGCCAGAAGCGGAGCGCCGAGATGATCTCCTCCTGCACCGCCGGGTTCTCGTAGTTGAGATCGGGCTGGTGCGAGAAGAAGCGGTGCCAGTAGTACTGCTTGCGCACCGGGTCGAAGGTCCAGTTGGACGTCTCGGTGTCGACGAAGATGATCCGGGCGTCCGGGAACTGCTTGTCGTCGTCGGCCCAGACGTAGTAGTCGCCGTACGGACCGTCCGGGTCGGTGCGGGACTGCTGGAACCAGTCGTGCTGGTCGCTCGTGTGATTCATGACGAAGTCGATGATCACGCGCATGCCGCGCTGGTGCGCGGCGTCCACGAACTCCACGAAGTCGGCGAGGTCGCCGAACTCCGGCAGCACGGCGGTGTAGTCCGAGACGTCGTAACCACCGTCCCTCAGAGGGGACTTGAAGAACGGTGGCAGCCAGAGGCAGTCGACGCCGAGCCACTGGAGGTAGTCCAGCTTGGCGGTGAGACCTTTGAGGTCGCCGACGCCGTCGCCGTTGGAGTCCTGGAAGGACCGTACGAGTACCTCGTAGAAGACGGCGCGCTTGAACCAGTCGGGATCGCGGTCCTTGGCGGGAGTGTCCGCGAACAGGTCGTGGACAGGCTCATTGACGATCATGGTGTGGGTGACCCTCCGGTCGGCGGGGACGGTCGCAGGACCGCGATGTGCGCCGGTGTCGCACCCGGCTCCAGGCGCACATAGAAGGTCCTGCCCCAGTGATAGGTGTCGCCGGTGAGCTCGTCGCGCACCGGCACGCTCTCGTGCCGGTCGAGGCCGAGAGGCGGCATGTCCAACGAGACCGTGGCCTCCTGGGTGTGGTGAGGGTCGAGGTTGACGACCACCAGAACGATGTTCGAACCGGACCGCTTGCTGTACGCGATCAGCGCCTCGTTGTCGACCGGGTGGAAGTGCACGTCGCGCAGTTGCTGGAGTGCCGGATGGCGACGACGGATCCGGTTGAGACAGGTGATCAGGGGTGCCAGTGAGCGGCCCTCACGTTCCGCCGACTCCCAGTCCCTGGGCCTGAGTTGGTACTTCTCCGAGTCCTGGTACTCCTCGCTCCCGGGATGCACCGGGGTGTTCTCGCACAGCTCGAAGCCCGCGTACACGCCCCAGGAGGGGGAGAGCGTCGCGGCCAGCACGGCCCGCGCCTCGAAGGCCGGACGGCCTCCGTCCTGGAGGTAACCGGGAAGGATGTCGGGCGTGTTCACGAAGAAGTTGGGACGCATGTACGAGGCACAGTCGCCCGAAAGCTCCGTGACGTACTCGATGAGTTCCCGCTTCGTGTTACGCCAGGTGAAGTAGGTGTACGACTGCTGGAAGCCGACCGAGGCCAGCGTGCGCATCATCGCCGGGCGGGTGAACGCCTCGGCCAGGAAGATCACGTCCGGGTCGGTGCGGTTGACGTCGGCGATGACCTTCTCCCAGAAGACCACCGGCTTGGTGTGCGGATTGTCCACCCGGAAGATCCGTACGCCGTGGTCCATCCAGAACCGCAGGACACGCACGGTCTCCGCGACGATCCCGGGGAGGTCCTTGTCGAAGGCGATCGGATAGATGTCCTGGTACTTCTTCGGGGGGTTCTCCGCGTAGGCGATCGAACCGTCCGGCCGGTGGTGGAACCACTCGGGGTGCTCCTTCACCCAGGGGTGGTCCGGGGAGCACTGGAGGGCGAAGTCCAGCGCGACCTCCATCCGCAGGGTGCGGGCCGTGCCGACGAAGTGGTCGAAGTCCTCCAGCGTGCCGAGATCCGGATGGACCGCGTCGTGGCCGCCCTCGGCCGAGCCGATCGCCCAGGGCACCCCCGGGTCGTCCGGCCCCGGGGTGAGGCTGTTGTTCGGGCCCTTGCGGTGGGCGGTGCCGATGGGGTGGACCGGCGGCAGGTAGACCACGTCGAACCCCATGGCGGCGACCGCCGGGAGCCGCTCGGCCGCCGTCCGGAACGTGCCGCTGACGAGACGGGGCGCGGGCGGCGGGACCTCGGCGCGGACCGCCGCGCGCTTCTTCGCGGAGGTGGCGGCGGCGGCCGTCTTCGCCGCCCGGGGCTTGCGGGCCGGCTTCGCGGGCGCCGGCTCCTCCCACCGCGCGTCCTGTGACCACCGCGCGCCCTCCGAACGGGGGAACAACTCGTACCAGGAGCCGTACAGAGCACGCCGGCGCTCCACCACCAAGGGGTGCGGACGCGACGCGGTGACCAGCTCCCGCAGGGGATGGCGGCCCAGGGCCGCGTCGACCTCGGCGGTGAGCGCCGCCGCGAGCCGCGCCCCGGCCGGGCGGCCCTGGTCGCGCAGGGCGTCGACCGCGGCCAGCACCGCCTCACGCCCCTCCCGCTTCGGTACGCCGGAGGCGGCCCGCTCGTAGAGCTCGGCGCCCTCCGCGAAGACCAGGTCCGTGTCGATACCCGCCGGAACCTTGATCCGCGCGTGCGCCCGCCAGGTGGTGACCGGATCGCTCCACGCCTCGACGGTGAACGTCCAGTGGCCCTCGGAGTCCGGGGTCACCTCGGCGCCCCAGCGGTCCGTCCCCGGTGCCAGCTCGCGCATCGGCGTCCAGGGGCCGGGCCGTCCGCTCGGATCGCACAGCACCACGTCGGCGGCCACCGCGTCGTGTCCCTCACGGAAGACGGTGGCGCTGACCTGGAAGGTCTCGCCCACGACGGCTTTGGCCGGCCGTCTCCCGCAGTCGACGAGGGGACGGACGTCCAGGACGGGAATGCGACCGATCATGGAATCACCTGGGGGCTGGAGCTCGGCATGCGCGGGGCGCGGTGCGGGTGTGGGGGGCTGACCGCGCGCGCCGCGATGGTGGGGTTGCGTCCTTTGTAGCCGCTCGGACGTCGGCTGGCGGGTGGTGTGCATGGCCGCTCCTGTCCGCGTTCACTCGAATGGCACTCGAATGGCAGGTGCGAAGGAGAATTCGTGCCGGGCCGGCTACCTGGAACGCGACGGTCCGGTACCGGGAAAGTCTTCCCATCGCTCCCGGGCGCCCAACCTGCCGCCGTGTCAACTCCTGGGTGAACCCGGCGCACGCGTCGAGCGCCGCGCGCCGGTCTCCCGGCCCACCGAGCCGGTCGCACGCCGTGGCCACGGACGGCCGCACCCCGGTACCGTCGAGGGTGACGGCCGGGACGCGCACCGCCGTGCGTCCCCTCGGATCCGTACGTCCCCTGTAAAGGTGGGACCCGTGAAGGCCATTCGTCGGTTCACCGTGCGTCCCGTCCTCCCCGAACCCCTGCAACCGCTCAGCGACCTCGCCCGCAACCTGCGCTGGTCCTGGCACACCGAGACCCAGCGGCTCTTCCAGGCGGCCGACCCGGAGGGCTGGCGGCCCGCGGACGCCGACCCCGTGCGCCTGCTCGGCGCCGTCTCCGCCGGGCGCCTGGCCGAGCTGGCCGCCGACCAGCACTTCCTGCGCCGGCTGACCGAGGTGTCCGAGGACCTGCGGGCGTACCTCGACGGCCCGAGGTGGTACCAGGACCAGCTGGCCAAGGGCACGGAACTCCCCGCCGCCGTCGCCTACTTCTCACCCGAGTTCGGGGTCACCGCCGCCCTGCCCCAGTACTCCGGCGGCCTCGGCATCCTCGCCGGAGACCACCTCAAGGCCGCCAGCGACCTCGGCGTGCCGCTCATCGGGGTCGGCCTGCTCTACCGCCACGGCTACTTCCGCCAGAGCCTGTCCCGCGACGGCTGGCAGCAGGAGCACTACCCCGTGCTCGACCCCCACGAGCTGCCGCTCACCCTCCTGCGCGAGACGGACGGCACCCCCAGCCGGGTGGTGCTCGCCCTGCCCGGCGGGCGCTCGCTGTACGCCGCGGTCTGGCAGGCCCAGGTCGGCCGCGTCCCCCTGCTCCTGCTCGACTCCGACGTCGAGGAGAACGCCCCCGGCGAACGCGAGGTCACCGACCGGCTCTACGGGGGCGGGAGCGACCACCGGCTGCTCCAGGAGATGCTGCTCGGCATCGGCGGGGTCCGCGCCGTACGCACCTACTGCCGGCTCACCGGGCACCCCGCCCCCGAGGTCTTCCACACCAACGAGGGGCACGCCGGATTCCTCGGCCTGGAGCGCATCCGGGAACTCACCGAGACCGGCCTCGGCTTCGACGCCGCCCTGGAGACGGTGCGGGCCGGGGCGGTGTTCACCACCCACACCCCGGTCCCCGCCGGGATGGACCGGTTCGAGAGCCAGCTCGTGGCCCGGCACTTCGCCGACGACGGCGAGCTGCCCGGCGTGGACGTCGAGCGGATCCTGGACCTCGGCACGGAGACCTACCCCGGCGGTGAGCCCGGCCTCTTCAACATGGCCGTCATGGGCCTGCGGCTCGCCCAGCGGGCCAACGGGGTCTCCACCCTGCACGGGGCGGTCAGCCGGGAGATGTTCTCCGGGCTGTGGCCCGGCTTCGACGCCACCGAGGTCCCGATCACCTCCGTCACCAACGGGGTGCACGCCCCCACCTGGGTCGCCCCCGAGGTCCTCGGGCTCGGCGCCAGGATGTTCGGCGCCGAACGCGCCGACAAGGCCCTGGCCGGCGCCGAGGTGGCTGAGGCGGGCGGTGCCGAGGCGGGCGGTGCCGAGGCGGGTGGTGCGGCCGGTGCCGACCTCGCCCGTCCCGGCACCCCGAGGCGCTGGGACGCCGTCACCACCGTCCCGGACCGGGAGATCTGGGACCTGCGCCGCGCCCTGCGCGGACAACTGGTCACCGAGGTGCGCAAGCGGCTCTACGCCTCCTGGCGGCGGCGCGGCGCGGGCACCGCCGAGCTCGGCTGGATCGACGGGGTGCTCGACCCGGACGTCCTGACCATCGGCTTCGCCCGCCGGGTGCCCTCCTACAAGCGCCTCACGCTGATGCTGCACGACCCGGACCGGCTGCGGGCACTGCTGCTCCACCCCACCCGACCCGTCCAGATCGTCGTCGCGGGCAAGGCCCACCCCGCCGACGACGGCGGGAAGCGGCTCATCCAGGAGCTGGTGCGCTTCGCCGACGACCCCCGGGTGCGCCACCGCGTCGTCTTCCTCCCGGACTACGGCATGGGCATGGCGCAGAAGCTCTACCCGGGCTGCGACGTCTGGCTCAACAACCCGCTGCGCCCCCTGGAGGCGTGCGGCACCAGCGGGATGAAGGCCGCGCTCAACGGCTGCCTCAACCTGTCGGTGCGCGACGGCTGGTGGGACGAGTGGTTCGAACCCGACTTCGGCTGGGCGATCCCCACCGCCGACGGCTCGGCCACCGACGAGGAGCGGCGCGACGAACTGGAGGCGGGCGCCCTCTACGCGCTGCTGGAGGACCGGGTCGCCCCCCGCTTCTACGACCGAGGCGCCGAGGGCCTGCCCGAACGCTGGATCGAGATGGTCCGCCGCACCCTGGTCACTCTCGGCCCCAAGGTCCTCGCCGGCCGCATGGTCCGCGAGTACGTGGAGCGGCTCTACGCCCCCGCCGCCCTGGCCCGCAGGCAGCTCACCCCGGCGGCGGCCCGCGAGCTGGCCGACTGGAAGGCGAAGGTCCGGGCGGCCTGGCCGCAGGTCGCCGTGGGGCATGTGGAGGCCTCGGCCGACACGGTCGTCGGCGGCTCGGCCGAGCTGGGCTCCACCCTGGCGCTGCGGGTCAGGATCGCCCTCGGCGGCCTGGACCCCGACGACGTGGAGGTGCAGGCCGTCGCCGGGCGGGTGGACACCAGCGACGCGATCGCCGAGGCCCAGACGTATCCGCTGAAGCCGGCCGGCGGCCACGGCCTGGAGGACCGCCGGCTGTACGAGGGTCCGCTCGCCCTGGACCGCACCGGCCCCTACGGCTACACCGTGCGGGTGCTGCCCTCGCACCCGCTGCTCGCCTCCGGCGCGGAACTCGGCCTGGTGGCGGTGCCCGGCGAGACCACCGGCGCGGACACCGCCGGGGACGCGGGTGTGCTGCTGCGCTGAGACCCGTCCGGTCCGCCCCCCGTCCGAACCGGTGGGCCCGGCGCCGTCCCGTACGGTGCCGGGCCCACCGGTGTCCGTACCGTGGGATCGACGCGCCACCGGCGGGAGTGATTTCACCGTGACCTGGCTAACATGACAGCCGGTGCCGGTGTGGCCTGGTCCCACCGATGTGACAGGACAGCGAGGCGTCCGGTGGGCGCGAGTGGAGGTCGGCACGGTGAACGGCGGCGGAAGCCGAGCGAGACGCCTGACCCGTCGGCTGGCCGCCCAGCGGGGCGCCTCCCGCAAACTGCGCGTCCGCCACCCCGAGGCCGGGGCCCCGCTGCGGGCCGACCGCTTCACCACCGCCGCCCGGCTGCGCTGGCTGCACACCGCGAGCACCCGGATCGGCACCACCCTCGACCTGGAACGGACCGCCCGGGAGCTGGCCGAGTTCAGCGTCCCGCGACTCGCGGACGGCGCCGCCGTGGACCTGCTGGAGTCGGTCCTGCTCGGCGAGGAGGGCGAACGGGTCACCGGATCGGCCGTCCCCGTCACCCGGGCCATCGCCGTCAAGTCCCTCGACTCGCTGGCGGGCCTGGAGCCCTCGCCGGTCGGTGAGGTGGTCGACCGCAGCCGGCGCCGCGAGACCCTGCTGACCCTCCACTGCCTGCGCAACGGGGAGCCGGTGCTGGTCAGCCGGATGACCGACGAGGACTACGGACGGGTCGCCCCCACCGACAGCGCCGCCGACGCGATGCGCCGCCAGGGCGTGCACAGTTACATGGCCGTGCCGCTGACCGCCCGGGGTGTCCTGTTGGGCTCCGCCGACTTCGTACGCGCCGGCGACAGCCCGCCGTTCAACCGGTCCGATGTGCAGCTGGCGGGCCAACTGGCCGCCATGGCCGCCGTGTTCATGGACAACGCCCGGCTCTACGGGCGTGAGCGCGAGCACGTCGTCTCGCTCCAGCGCAGCCTGCTGCCGCGCGCCACCCCGCACACCCCCGGGCTGCGCGTGCGCTCGCACTACGCCCCCGCGACGGACGCCCAAGGTGTCGGGGGCGACTGGTACGACGTGGTGCCGCTGCCCGGCGGGCGTACCGCCCTGGTGGTCGGGGACGTCACGGGGCACGGGCTGCCGGCCGCCGCCACCATGGGCCGGCTGCGCACGGTCGCCCGTACGCTCATGACGCTCGACATCGCGCCCGACCGGGTGCTGGCCCGGCTCGACCTCGCCACCCGCGACCTGGAGGACGACCAGGTCGCGACGTGTCTCTGCGCGGTCTACGACCCGGCCGACCGCAGCTACACCTTCGCCAGCGCCGGACACCCCCCGCCGCTGCTGATCGGCGCCGACGGCACTCCGCGCTTCCTGGACGTGCCGGTCGGGGCGCCGCTGGGCGCCGGAGTCATCCCGTACGACCCGCTACGGCTGTGCGTTCCCGAGGGCGGGCGGCTGGTGCTCTACACCGACGGCCTGATCAAGACCCGTACCGACGACGTGGACGTCCAACTGGCCGGACTGCGGTCCACCGTCGGGGAGATGCAGAGCGACGAACTGGACGACGGCGGGCTGCTCACCGCGCTGCGGACGGGCGACGCGCGGTTCGACGAGGCGGTGCTGCTGGTCGCCGAGTCCTGCGCGCTGCCGCCGGACGTCGGGCTGCGGACGTGGGAGCTGCCCACCGACGGCAACCCCGCCTCCACCGCCCGTACGCTCGTCACCGAACAGCTCGCCCGGTGGGACCTCGCCGAACTCGCGGACGTCACCGAACTGGTCGTCAGCGAACTGGTCGGCAACGCCATGCGCTACGGCACCGGGCCCGGCCAGCTCCGGATGCTGCGCGACGGCCGCCTCCGGGTCGAGGTGTCGGACACCGGCCCGGACCTTCCGCAGATCCAGCACGCCGACGTCAGCGACGAGGGCGGGCGGGGGCTCCAGCTCATCAACCTGCTGTGCCGCAGGTGGGGTTCGTGCCGCACGGCGGAGGGCAAGGTCGTCTGGGCCGAGCAGAACATCCCCGAAGGCCCTGCCTGAGCGGGGAACCGCGCACGGGCGCGGCCCGGGAGAGGCTGTCTCCCGGGCCGCGCCGTGTGTGGGGGGTGGTTCCGTGTGCGCGGGGCGTGGTTCAGAAGGTGAGCTTGACGCTGTTGAAGGTGCCGGTGTCGCCGGAGTAGACGTCCTGGATCCGCAGGTTCCAGGTGCCGTTGGCGGCCTTGGCGGAGGCGTTGACCGTGTAGGTCTCCACCACGTTGTCCGCCGAGTCGGACAGCGAGGAGTTCTTCAGCCGGAAGGCCGTACCGTCCGGGGCGACCAGGTCCAGGACCAGGTCACCGCGCCAGGTGTGGCTGATGTCGACCGCGACCGAGAGGTTGCTGGGGGCATTGCCGGTGACGCCGGACACGACCACGGGGATGGTGGTGGTGCCGCGGTCGACCAGGGCCTTCTTGGTGGTGTTCTGGAAGACCGTGCCGCCCGGCTCCGGGTCGGTGCTGCCGCCGGGGCGGCTGCCCACGTTGATGGCGGCCCAGGCGTTGGCGACGCCGGCGTACTCGGTGCTGCCGGTGCCGTACAGCTCACCGGCCACGGCGAGCGTCCCGGTGCGGGCAGCCGCGTAGTTGGTGGTGGAGGTGAACTTCGTGGTGAGCGCCTTGTACCAGATCTGCAGCGCCTTGTCGCGGCCGATGCCGGTCACCGGGAGGCCGTCGGAGGTGGGGGAGTTGTAGGCCACCCCGTTGACGGTCTTGGCGCCGCTGCCCTCGGAGAGCAGGTAGAAGAAGTGGTTCGCCGGGCCCGAGGAGTAGTGGACGTCGATCGAGCCGAGCCCCGAGTACCAGGAGTCCTTGGACGCGCCGTCCTTGCTCGGCTTGTCCATGTAACGCAGCGGGGTGCCGTTGCCGTTGATGTCGATCTTCTCGCCGATGAGGTAGTCACCCGGGTCCGTGGCGGTGTTGGAGTAGAACTCCACGCCCGTCGCGAAGATGTCCGAGGTCGCCTCGTTGAGGCCGCCCGACTCACCGCTGTAGTTGAGGCCCGCGGTGTTGGAGGTGACGCCGTGCGTCATCTCGTGGGCCGCCACGTCCAGGGAGGTCAGGGGGGCCTTGTTGCCGCTGCCGTCGCCGTAGGTCATGCAGAAGCAGCTGTCGGACCAGAAGGCGTTGACGTAGCTGTTGCCGTAGTGGACGCGGGAGTACGCCCCGACACCGTCGCCCCGGATGCCGGTGCGGCCCATGACGTTCTTGTAGAAGTCCCAGGTCTCCGCCGCCCCGTAGTGCGCGTCGGCGGCCGCGGTCTCGACGTTCGTCGGGTTGCCGTTGCCCCAGATGTCGTCGGGGCCGCTGAAGAGGGTGCCGGTACCCGAGGACGTCCCGTTGTTCAGGTTGTACGTCTTGTGGTTGCCGCGGCCGGTGTCGGTGAGGTTGTACGAGCTGCCGGAGCCCGAGGTTCCCAGGGTGACCGTGCCGCTGTACTGGGTGTTACCGGTGCCGTTCTCGATGGCCTGCCACTCGTAGAGCTTGGCGCCGGAGGAGGCGTCGGTGATCACGTGCAGCTCGTTCGGGGTGCCGTCGTGCTGGAGGCCGCCGACGACCGTCTCGTACGCCAGCTGCGGGGTGCCGCTCGCCAGCCAGACGACCTTGCGCGGGGCCTTGCTCGCCTCGGTGCTCTTGGAACCGTCCGCCTTGGCGGCGGTCAGCGCCTGCTTCTCGGCGGCGGCGGGAGCGATGTCCGCGGCCGTGCTGACGGCCTTGAGCTGCGCGGTGGTCGCCTTGGACGCCTTGGTCACGCCCTCGGTCTTCCCGGCCTTGGACTCGGCCACGACCAGGTCGCCGCCGAGGACCGGCAGGCCGTCGAGGGTGCGCTCGTAGCGGGTGTGCGTGGTGCCGTCGACGTCCTGGACGACATCACGGACGACCAGCTTCTCCTTGGCCCCGAGGCCGAGTTCCTCGGCGGTGGCCGCCGTGGTGGCGCCGGCCTGGCGGATCAGTTCGGCCCGCTGGGAGGGGGAGAGCTGGGCGGGGAGCGCGCCGGGGTCGGCGCCCTTCACCGCGGCGGCCGGGGCGGCGGTGCCGCTCACGGGCGCGGCCGTCGCGCCGTTGGTCTGTACTCCGACGGCGAGGAGGGCTGCGGCGGTTATCAGAGCGCCGGTCGCGGTGGCACGACGGCTGGGCGTGGATCTCACGCGGAACTCCTTCTGCGAGGGGGGTTACGGCCGGCTGGGTGAGCCGACGGGCAGAGCAGGCGAAGCGCGGAACGGAGGAAGAGTGTCAGCAGAACCCCGTGCATGTCAGGACCGCGTCAACATGTTGGCCGGATCTCGTCCGTTGCCGGAAGGTACGTGTTCGTTAAGCGGACGTTTCCCCGTGTGTCGTCCCGATGGCCTACCGGCGGGTACTGACCGCCTGGGACCTGAACGCGCAGGGTGTACGGGGGCTCCATCGAAACGGCCGGTCTTCGAACGCGAGGGGCCCGAGTGACGGAGGACCACAGGCTGAGACGGCGGGGAAAGGTGGCCGGTTCCGCGCCGTGGGGCCGGTACCCGTGGCAGGGGCCCGGTGCGGCCGGCTACCTCTCGGCAGCCGGCCGGCCCGCCTCAGGCCAGGCTCTCCCGCCAGGCCCGGTGCAGTCCCGCGAAGCGGCCCGTGCCCGCGACGAGGTCGGACGGGGTGCCGTCCTCCACGATGCGGCCGTGTTCCATCACCAGCACCCGGTCCGCGATCTCCACCGTCGAGAGCCGGTGCGCCACGACCACCGCCGTGCGGCCGTGCAGCACCGTGTCCATCGCCTGCTGCACCGCCCGCTCCCCGGGGATGTCGAGCGAGCTGGTCGCCTCGTCCAGGATGAGGACGGCCGGGTCCGCGAGCAACGCGCGGGCGAACGCGACGAGTTGGCGCTGACCGGCGGAGATACGGCCGCCCCGTTTGCGTACGTCCGTGTCGTAGCCGTCGGGCAGGCCGCTGATGAAGTCGTGCGCGCCGATCGCCTTGGCCGCGTGCTCGATCTCCTCGGGGGTGGCGTCCGGGCGGCCGATCGCGATGTTCTCCGCGATCGTCCCGGAGAAGAGGAACGCCTCCTGGGTCACCATCACCACGCCCCGGCGGAGTTCGGGTGTCGGCAGGTCCCGCAGGTCGGTGCCGTCCAGCAGGACCCGGCCGTCGGTCGGGTCGTAGAAGCGGGCGAGCAGCTTGGCGAGCGTGGACTTCCCCGCGCCCGTCGAGCCGACCACGGCCACGGTCTGGCCCGCCGGGAGGGTCAGGTCGAAGCGCGGCAGGACCTCGCCGCCCGTACGGTAGGCGAACCCCACCTCCTCGAACCGTACTTCGCGGCCCGGGAGTCCACCGCTCGGGGCGGGCAGCGCCTTCGGGGCGACCGGCTCCGGGACCGTGGGCACCTGCGCCAGCAGGCCGGCGATCTTCTCCAGCGAGGCCGCCGCCGACTGGTAGGAGTTGAGGAACATCGCGAGCCGGTCTATCGGGTCGTACAGCCGCCGCAGATACAGCACCGCCGCGGCCAGCACCCCCAGCTCCAGGGTGCCCGACGCCACCCGGTAGGCGCCCCAGAGCACCATCCCGGCCACCGCCGTGTTCGCGACGAGCCTGGACCCGACGACGTACCGGGCCATCTCCAGCAGCGCGTCGCCGTTCCGCCGCTCGTGGCGGTGGTTGAGCTCCGCGAAGTCGGCGTCGTTGGCGCGCTCCCTGCGGAAGGCCTGGACCGGGCGGATGCCGTTCATCGTCTCCGCGAACTTCACGATCACGGCCGCGATGGCCGTCGAACGGCCCGAGTACGCCTTCCCCGCCCGGCGCTGGTAGATCCGCACCAGGACGTACAGCGGGCCGAAGGAGGCCACGGCGATCGCGCCGATCCCCAGGTCCAGCCAGAGCAGCATCAGCGAGATCGACACGAACGACAGGACCACACCGAGGAGTTCCTGAAGGCCCTCGCTCAGCAGCTCGCGCAGCGACTCCACGTCCGTGGTGGACCGCGAGATCAGCCGGCCCGAGGTGTACCGCTCGTGGAAGTCCACGCTCAGCACCTGGGCATGGCGGAAGATGCGCCCGCGCAGGTCGAGCAGCA
Organism: Streptomyces halstedii; assembly: GCA_000720535.1. GTDB lineage: Bacteria > Actinomycetota > Actinomycetes > Streptomycetales > Streptomycetaceae > Streptomyces > Streptomyces halstedii. Next base: position 33,817 of record JOAZ01000034.1, on the reverse strand, counting down.
CGTCCTGGTTGATCCGGGCGGCGGCCTTGATGAACGCGTACTGGAGCAGCCCGGCGCCGACCGCGCAGACGGCGTATCCCGCACCGACGGCGATCAGCGGTCCGTAGTCGTGGTCCCGGAAGGCGGGCACCCCGCGGTCGATGGCGTACGCGACGAGCAGCGGCCCGGCCTGTACGGCGGCCTGCTGGACGACCAGCAGGAGCGACGCCACCACCACCCTGGCGCGCAGCGGCCCGAGCAGCGACATGAGCAGCGCCCAGGTCGCCCCGGGCGGGGTGGGCAGGTCGTCCTTGTCGAAGGAGTCGGGGGCGGCGGCGTCCGACGGTGTGCCGGGCTCGCCGCCGGGCAGGTCGTCGTCGGCCAGGGCGGGGCCGTCCGCGGTGGTACTGGTCATCGGGTGCTGCCCTCCTCGGCAGTGGCGACAGCGGTGCGCCCGTCGGCGGACCGGGGGCTCTGGGCGCCGGACATCAGCCAGGCGTACTCGGTATGGGTGCGCAGGAGTTCCTGGTGGGTGCCCACGGCGCTGATCCGGCCGCCGGACAGCAGTGCCACCCGGTCCGCCAGCATCACCGTGGACGGCCGGTGCGCGACCACCAGGGCCGTGGTGCCCTCCAGTACCCGCCGCAGCGCCGCCTCGACCAGGGCCTCCGTGTGTACGTCCAGCGCGGAGAGGGGGTCGTCCAGGATCAGGAAGCGGGGCCGGCCGACGACCGCGCGGGCCAGCGCGAGGCGCTGGCGCTGGCCGCCCGACAGGCTGAGCCCCTGCTCGCCGACCTGGGTGTCGACGCCGTGCGGCAGGTCGTCCACGAAGTCGGCCTGGGCGACGGACAGGGCCCGGCGCAGCTCCTCCTCGCCGGCTCCCTCCGCTCCCATCAGGACGTTCTCCCCGACGGTCGCGGAGAAGAGCGTCGGTTCCTCGAAGGCCACCGACACCAGCTCGCGCAGCCGGGAGCGCTCCAGGTCCGCGATGTCCTCGCCGTCCAGCAGGATGCGGCCCCCGGTGAGGTCGTGCAGCCGGGGCACGAGCGCGGTCAGCGTGGTCTTCCCCGAACCGGTGGCCCCCACCAGGGCCATCGTCTCTCCGGGGCGGACGCGCAGATCGATCCGGGCGAGGACGGGCACGGACCCGGGAGCGGCGTCCGGGTAGCGGAACTCGACCCCGTCGAAGACGAGGCCCGCCTCCGCGTCCCCGCCCGCCCGCGCGCCGTCCTTCGCCCCGTCCCGTGCGCCGTCCGACGCGTCGTCCGGCGCCCCGTCCGGTGCCCCGTCCCGCGTCCCGTCCTTCGCCGTGGACGGTTCCTCCGCGACGTCCATGACCTCGAAGTAGCGGTCGGCGGCCGTCGCGGACTCCTGGCTCATCGCCAGCAGGAAGCCGATCGACTCGACCGGCCAGCGCAGCGCCAGCGCCGTCGACAGGAACGCCACCAGCGTGCCCGCCGACAGCCCGCCGTCCGCGACCTCGATCGTCCCCAGCACCAGCGCGGCGCCGATGGCCAGCTCCGGGATGACGGTGATCAGCGCCCAGATCCACGCCAGCAGCCGGGCCTTGTGCAGCTCCGTGCCGCGCAACCGCTGGGCGAGCGCCCGGAAGGCCTGCGCCTGACTGCGGTTGCGGCCGAAGCCCTTGACGATGCGGATGCCCAGCACGCTCTCCTCGACGACCGTCGTGAGGTCACCGACCTGGTCCTGTGCCTTCCGCGCCACCAGCGAGTACTTCGTCTCGAAAAGGGAGCACAGGACCATGAGGGGCACCGCGGGCGCCAACAGGACGAGGCCGAGCGTCCATTGCTGAGCGAACAGGATGACGAAGCCGACCAGGATCGTCGTCGCGTTGACCAGCAGGAAGGTCAGCGGGAACGCCAGGAACATGCGCAGCAGCATCAGGTCCGTGGTGCCGCGCGACAGCAGCTGGCCGGAGGGCCAGCGGTCGTGGAAGGCCACCGGCAGCCGCTGGAGGTGGCGGTAGAGGTCGGCGCGCAGTGACGCCTCCACCCCGGCCAGCGGCCGCGCCACCAGCCACCGCCGCAGCCCGAAGAGCCCCGCCTCCACGAGCCCGAGCAGCAGCAGGTAGAGCGCGCCCAGCCACACCCCGCCCGGGTCCCGGTCCGCGACCGGCCCGTCCACCATCCACTTCAGAATGAGGGGGATCACCAGGCCGAGGCAGGACGCGAGCACCGCGACGAACGCGGCGGCGAACCACCGCGCCCGCACCGGTCGGACATAGGGCCACAGACGCAGAAGGGAGCGCACGGCGGACCGGTCCGTGGGCTCTGCAAGTGTTTCGGGCATCAGGACCGAGCCTAAGGTTCACCACTGACATCCCTCATGTGGTTTTCCGGCCGGTGTCTTCCACCAGGGCCCTTCCGCGACCGCCCAGGTCCCGTCTTCACGTCCACCGAGCCCGTCGTCCGCGCCCACCGGTCACCCCGCACGCATCGGCCGATCGCGGTGCCCCGTCAACCGATCGGCTGATGCCTGTTCGAGCGGGACGGCGGATACCGCCGCGGCCCGCCCGCCGGAACCCTTGGGTCCATGCCCATCATCGAAGTGAACGCGCTACGCAAGAGTTACGGGGGGCGCCTCGTCGTGGACGAGGTGGGCTTCGGCGTGGAGGAAGGGGAGATCTTCGGCATCCTGGGCCCCAACGGGGCCGGAAAGACCACCACCGTCGAATGCGTCGAGGGGCTGCGCGTCCCCGACTCCGGGACCGTCCGGGTCGCCGGGCTCGACCCCGTGGCCGACCGCCACCGGGTCACCCGTCTGCTCGGCGCGCAGCTCCAGGAGAGCGAGCTCCAGCCCAAGCTGACCGTGCGCGAGGCGCTGGAGCTGTACAGCGCCTTCTACCCGGAGCCCGCCGACTGGCGGCGGCTCGCCGAACGGCTCGGCCTCGACACCCATCTCACCCGCCGCTTCGCCAAGCTGTCCGGCGGCCAGAAACAACGGCTCTCCATCGCACTCGCCCTCATCGGGAACCCGCGGGTGGTCGTGCTCGACGAACTCACCACCGGTCTCGACCCCCGCGCCCGCCGGGACACCTGGCGGCTGATCGAGGAGGTCCGGGCGAGCGGGGTGACCGTCCTGCTGGTCACCCACTTCATGGAGGAGGCCCAGAGGCTCTGCGACCGTGTCGCGGTCATCGACAAGGGCCGGGTCGTCGCCCTCGACACCCCGGCCGGACTGATCGGCCGCTCCAGCGGCTCCACCGTCATCTCCTTCACCCCGTCGGAGCCGCTCCAGGACACCGGCGCACTCGCCCGGCTGCCGGGTGCCGTTTCCGTCTCGGTCGACGAGCGGGACGGGCGGGTCACCGTCCACGGCGACGACGACACCGCCGACGCCGTGATCTCGCTGCTGGCCGCCCGCCGCGTCACCGCCCGCCACCTGCGTGTCCTGGAGACGACCCTGGACGACGCCTTCCTCGACCTCACGGAGCAGGACGCCTGACATGACCGCCACCCTCAGCGCCACCGGCCAGGCCCGGAGACCCGCCGCCGCCGTCCTCCGGACGGAGATCCGCCTCTTCCTGCGTGAACCCGGGGCCCTCTTCTGGGTCATGGTCTTCCCGACCGTCCTCCTGACCGTCCTCGGCCTCATCCCCTCCTTCCGGGAGGACCAGGAGGACCTCGGCGGACGTAGCGTGATCGACCTCTACGTCCCCGTGGCCGTGCTCCTCGCCATGATCATGGCCGGGCTCCAGGCCATGCCCCCCGTCCTCACCGCCTACCGCGAACGCGGCATCCTGCGCCGGATGTCCACCACCCCGGTCCGCCCCTCGGCCCTGCTCACCGCGCAGATCGTGCTGCACGGCGCGGCCTCGCTGTGCTCCGCGGCGCTCGTCCTGGCCGTCGGCCGCGGCGCCTTCGGAGTGCGGCTGCCCGGACAGATCCCCGGCTACGCGCTCTCCCTCGTGCTGGCGGTCGCCTGCGTCCTCGCGCTCGGCGCCACCGTCTGCGCGCTGTCCCGGACCTCCAGGATCGCGACCGCCGTGGGGTCGGTCGCGTACCTGGTGATGATGTTCACGGCCGGGGTCTGGGTGCCCGTGCAGACGATGCCCGGCCTGCTGCGCCGGATCGTCGAGTGCACGCCCCTCGGCGCCGCCTCCCAGGCGCTCGACCAGGCGGCCCGGGGGGACTGGCCCGGCTGGTCGCACCTCGCGGTCGTGGTGGTGTGGACGGCGGTGCTGGGTGCGGCGTCCACCCGGCTCTTCCGCTGGGAGTGACCAGGGCCCCGCGTAAGGTGCGGACCGTTCGGGCACGACCGGGGGAGGGACCGTGAAGGACGACGACCGTACGACGGCCGAGCACCGCTGGCGGCAGTTCTACCGGTACGGCCCGTACACGCTCCTGGGCCTCGCCGTCCTGATGTCCGCCCTGTCCTCGGGCCTCGTCGGGATGACCGGCACGGACATGTACGCGGCGGCGGTCCTGGCCTCGGGGGCCGGCGCGCTCCAGTTGTGGTGGGGCCGGGCCCGGCCCGGGACGCCCCCGTACGGACGGGCCGCCCAGGTCTACTACGTCCTGCGGACCGTGATCGCCTTCGCCCTCTGCTGGTTCAACCCGTTCTTCTCCATCTACGCGATCACCGGCTACTTCGACGTCGGTGCCCTCCTGCCGAACCGGTACGTCCGTGCCGGCCTGCTGTGCACCGCCGTCACCATGGCGGGCGCGCAGTCCGGCAGCGGTATGCCGCCCGCCTCCCTCACCAACTGGGCGGCCTTCGGGGCGCTGTTCGTCCTGCATGCCGCCCTCGCCCTCCTCTTCGGCAACATCGGCGCCCGCGAGGCCGAGAAGGACAGGCGCCAGACCGCGACCATCACCGAGCTGGAACGCGCCAACACCCGCCTGGAGCAGGCCCTCGCCGAGAACGCCGCCCTCCACACCCAACTCCTCCTCCAGGCCCGGGAGGCCGGCATCGCGGACGAGCGGCGACGCCTCGCCGCCGAGATCCACGACACCCTCGCCCAGGGCCTGGCCGGAATCATCGCCCAGCTCCAGGCCGCCGCCTCCACCGCCGACGACCCCGCGCTCGCCCGGCAGCACCTCGACCGTGCCGCGGGCCTCGCCCGGCACAGCCTCGGGGAGGCCCGCCGCTCCGTGCACAACCTGGTGCCCGCCGCGCTGGAGGAGGACGACCTGCCCGGAGCGCTGAAGAAGACGGTCGGGGAATGGTCCGAACGGCACGGCATACGCGCCGGATTCACCGTCACCGGCACCGTCGAACCCCTGCACGACGAGGTCGGCGCCACCCTGCTGCGCATCGCCGAGGAGTCCCTCGCCAACGCGGCCCGGCACGCCTCGGCGACCCGCGCCGGGGTCACCCTCTCCTACATGGGCGACGAGATCACCCTCGACGTACGCGACGACGGCCGGGGCTTCGACCCGGCCGCCCTCCCGGAACAGGGCGGCGGCGGGGGTTTCGGGCTCGGCGGGATGCGGGCGCGCGCCGAACGCATCGCGGGCACGGTCACCGTGGAGACGGAACCCGGCCTCGGCACCGCCGTCAGCGCGAGGGTCCCCCTGGTCCGTCCCGCCTGACGGGCGTTACGGTGAGGCCGATATGACCGAGGCACCTGGCACCGCACGCGTGATCACCCTGGTCGTCGTCGACGACCACCCGGTCGTACGGGACGGCCTGCGCGGCATGTTCACGTCCGCGCCCGGCTTCGAGGTGCTGGGGGAGGCTGCGGACGGACCGGCCGCCGTGGCACTGGTGGCCCGGCTGGACCCCGACGTGGTCCTGATGGACCTGCGGATGCCGGGCGGTGGGGGAGTGGCCGCCATCGCCGAGCTGACCAGGCTCGGCGCCCGGTCCAGGGTGCTCGTGCTGACCACGTACGACACCGACTCCGACACCCTGCCCGCGATCGAGGCGGGCGCCACCGGCTACCTGCTCAAGGACGCGCCCCGCGACGAACTGCTCACCGCCGTACGGGCGGCGGCCGACGGACGGACCGTGCTCTCCCCGGCCGTCGCCTCCCGGCTGGTCTCACGGGTACGCGCTCCGGCGGTGCCGGGCGGCGAGTCGCTGTCCGCCCGGGAGCGCGAGGTGCTGGCCCTCGTCGCCAAGGGCACCTCGAACCGGGAGATCGCGGCCGAGCTGTTCATCAGCGAGGCGACCGTGAAGACCCACCTCACCCATGTCTTTGCCAAGCTGGGCGCCAAGGACCGGGCGGCGGCCGTCGCCCTCGGCTACCAGCGCGGCATCCTGGGCTGACGGCCGGAAGACCCGCCCCGCCCCTGCCCACGCCCCCACTCCTGCCCCCGGCCCTCGCCCCCGTACCGGTCACGGTTCCCGGTGCTGTCACGGCCCCGGCCCGGCGGCGGGGCGCCCGGCCATACGGGTGGTCTGTCCGGCCCCCCGCCGATGTTCTGCCCACGGTGCACCCCCCGCCCACGTTTCCCCCGGGGGCGCCCGTCGTTGGGCGGAGCGTGAACCACGAAGCGAAGAGAGCACGGGCGGGTTCGGCCGCCGTGCTGACATGGGCAGGACTGTTCACCGTGCTGGTCCTACTGACGGGCTGCACCGAGGCGACGTCGTTCTTCGGGGACGACCGCGCACCCGGGGACGCCATCCGGATCGTCCCGAAGGACGGCGCCGAGAACGTGGGCGCCGACGACCGGATCGAGGTGACCGTCCCCAACGGCAAGCTCGAACGGGTGAAGGTGACCCGGATCGAGGACGCGGAGCAGGAGGAGGTGCCCGGCACGATCGCCGGCGACGGCCGGTCGTGGGCGCCCCAGGAGAAGGGGTACCGGCTCGGGCTCGCCGGGAAGTACAGCGTCGAGGCCGTCGCGGTCGACGGCGGCGGCCACCGCTCGGCCCGGAGCACCACCTTCACCACCCTGGTCCCCAAGGACCGTTTCATCGGCTACTTCAAACCGGAGAACCGGTCGACCGTGGGCACCGGGATGATCATCTCCTTCGAGTTCAACCGCCCGGTCACGAACCGTGCCGCCGTCGAGAAGGCGATCCGGATCACCACCGAGCCCCGCGTCGAGGTGGCGGGCCACTGGTTCGGCGCGGAGCGGCTGGACTTCCGCCCCGAGGAGTACTGGGAACCGGGCACCGAGGTCACCGTCGACGTCGGACTGCGCGACGTGGAGGGCGCGCCCGGGGTCTACGGAAGCCAGCGCAAGAAGGTGGCCTTCCGGGTCGGCCGCTCGCAGACGTCCGTGGTCGACGCCGTCGCGCACACCATGGAGGTGCGCCGTGACGGCGAGGTGGTCAGCACGGTGCCCGTCACCGCGGGCACCGAGAAGACCACCACGTACAACGGCAAGATGGTGGTCTCCGAGCTGCACGAGGTGACCCGGATGGACGGCCGCACCGTCGGGTTCGGCGGTGAGTACGACATCAAGGACGTCCCGCACGCCATCCGGCTGACCAAGTCCGGCACCTTCCTGCACGGCAACTACTGGGAGTCCCCCGACATCTTCGGTTCCGAGAACACCAGCCACGGGTGCATCGGGCTGCGCGACGTGAAGGGCGGCGGCTCGGACACCCCGGCCGGATGGTTCTTCGAGCGGACCCTCGTCGGGGACGTGGTCGAGGTGGTCAACTCCACCGACAAGACGGTCGCCCCGGACAACGGCCTCGGCGGCTGGAACCTCGGGTGGCCGCAGTGGAAGGCGGGTTCCGCGCTGCGCTGATCACCGGCCCGACCTGCACAGGTCCCGGGGACACCGTCCCCGGGACCGCCGACCGGCTCCACCCGGGGCGCCGGGACGAGTTGGGACACAACGGTGACAGTCCGGGGGAGTTCTCCTCACGTCCGGTGTGATTGTCTTGCGCCGAGCGTGCACGTACAGCGTGCGGAGTGCGGGCCATGGCGAGGCCAGGCCGTGCGAGGGGAGACGACCACAGTGAACGGGCTGCCGATATCGGGGGCATCGGCCGGGGCGAGCAGGGGACGGCACGGGCGCGGCGCCCATGGACTTCTCGCACTGGTACTCGGTGCGTTGCTGCTGCTGGTGACGGGGTGCGGGGGGAGCGGCGCGGCCGCCGAGAGGGACGGGGACGCCAAGGGCACGGGGGGCAAGACCGCCGACACCAGCGCCTCGCGGGCGGTGGTGACCATCGCGCCGAAGGACGGCGCCGACGACGTGGCGACCAGCGGGGCGCTGAAGATCACGGCCGAGCGGGGCAAGCTGAGCACGGTGAAGGTCGCCGACCCCAAGGGCAACGAGGTCGAGGGCGCGATCGCCGCCGACGGACTGAGCTGGGCGCCGGAGCGGCACCTGGCCGCCGCGACCAAGTACACCGTGCACGCGGTCGCCAAGGACGACAAGGGCCGCGAGTCGGCCAAGGACACCGCCTTCACGACCCTCGTCCCGCAGAACACGTTCATCGGGCAGTACACGCCCGAGGACGGTTCGACGGTCGGGGTCGGCATGCCGGTCTCCATCCACTTCACCCGGGGCATCACCGATCCCGTGGCCGTCGAGAAGGCGATCCGGGTGACGGCCGAGCCGGCCGTGGAGATCGAGCCCCACTGGTTCGGCAACGACCGCCTCGACTTCCGTCCGGAGAAGTACTGGGCGGCGGGCACGAAGGTGACGCTGCGCCTGGACCTCGACGGTGTCGAGGGGCGCCCCGGTGTCTACGGCAAGCAGGCCAAGACCGTCTCGTTCACCGTCGGCCGCAGCCAGGTCTCCACCGTCGACGCCCGGTCGCACCGGATGAAGGTGGTCCGCGACGGCAAGCAGATCAAGGACATCCCGATCTCGGCGGGCGCCCCGTCGACGACCACGTACAACGGTCAGATGGTCATCAGCGAGAAGCTCAAGGTGACCCGGATGAACGGTGACACGGTCGGCTTCGGCGGCGAGTACGACATCAAGGACGTCCCCCACGCGATGCGGCTGTCCACCTCGGGCACCTTCATCCACGGCAACTACTGGGGCGGTTCGGGCATCTTCGGCGCGAGCAACACCAGCCACGGCTGCGTCGGCCTGCGGGACGTGCGCGGCGGCTGGGACGGCAAGACCCCGGCCGCCTGGTTCTTCGACAACTCGCTGATCGGTGACGTGGTCGTGGTGAAGAACTCGAACGACAAGGTGATCCAGCCGGACAACGGCCTCAACGGCTGGAACATGGACTGGGCGGAGTGGACGAAGTAGGTCCCCCGCACACGACGGGCCCGGTGCTGTGACCAACGGCACCGGGCCCGCCGGTGTTAGCGGCGGTTAACCTGCCTTCCATGACCGTAACCCTCGAAGTACGCGACGACGTCGGCACGATCAGGCTGGACCGCCCGCCGATGAACGCCCTGGACAGTGCCGTCCAGGACCGGCTGCGCGAGCTGGCCGAGGAGGCGGCGGGGCGCGACGACGTACGGGCCGTGATCCTCTACGGCGGAGAGAAGGTGTTCGCCGCGGGCGCGGACATCAAGGAGATGCGGGCGATGGACCACCCGGCGATGGTCAAGCGCTCCAAGGAACTCCAGGACTCCTTCACCGCCGTGGCCCGGATCCCCAAGCCCGTGGTCGCCGCCGTGACCGGCTACGCGCTGGGCGGCGGCTGTGAACTCGCGCTCTGCGCCGACTTCCGGATCGCCGCCGACAACGCCAGGCTCGGACAGCCGGAGATCCTGCTCGGCCTCATCCCGGGCGCCGGCGGCACCCAGCGGCTCGCCCGGCTCGTCGGTCCGTCCAAGGCCAAGGACCTGATCTTCACGGGCCGTCAGGTGAAGGCCGAGGAGGCACTCGCCCTCGGCCTGGTGGACCGGGTGGTGCCCGCCGCCGAGGTGTACGAGCAGGCGCACGCGTGGGCCGCCCGGCTCGCCAAGGGGCCCGCGCTGGCCCTGCGGGCGGCCAAGGAGTCCGTGGACGGGGGACTGGAGACGGACATCGACACCGGACTGACGATCGAGCGGACCTGGTTCGCCGGTCTGTTCGCGACCGAGGACCGCGAGCGCGGGATGCGCAGCTTCGTGGAGGAGGGGCCGGGCAAGGCCCGCTTCCTCTGACGCGGGCAGGGCCCGCTCCCTCTGGCGTGGGCAAGGCCCGCTTCCTCCGACCTCTTCGCCCGTCCGTGTGGGGACGCGGTGACCGGGTTCATCCCTGCGGGCGGATGAGCGGGACCTCAAGGCAGTCTTAAGGTCCCGCTCCCCTTCCGCTCGCGCGAAGACCCCACCGGTATCGGTCGCCCCAGTTGGCAGCGGTTCCCGGCGTGCAGTCATGCCCCTGACATATGCCAGGAACACTCCTCGGGGCGGCGCCGGCCACGGGGGCGATTCCCCGGGAACGGCCACGGAGTTCCCCCGGGACGTCCATGATGGTGGGCATGGCGGGCCTGGAGGGTGTGGAGCAGCCGCGACAGCGCAGCAGCGCGAGTGCGGGACGCTGGAATACGGCCACGGAGGACGAACAGGCGTTCAAAGCCGTGGAGTTGTACGGAAATCCGACGGAGGGTGAGGTCCGGTTGCCCTCGCGTCCGGAGTCCGCGGCCACCGCCCGGCGGATCACCTCGTGTGTGATGCTGCGGCAGTGGCAACTCCCGCCGCAGACCGCCGAGCACGGGGTGCTGCTCGTCTCCGAACTCGTCGGCAACGCGGTGCGGCACACCGGTGCGCGGGTCTTCGGGCTGCGGATGCTGCGGCGCCGGGGCTGGGTCCGCGTCGAGGTGCGCGACCCCTCGCGCGGCCTGCCGTGCCTGATGCCCGTCCGGGAGATGGACGTCAGCGGGCGCGGTCTCTTCCTCGTCGACAAGCTCTCCGACCGGTGGGGTGTCGATCTGCTGCCGCGCGGCAAGACCACCTGGTTCGAGATGCGCGCCTCCGACCGCTGAACCACCGGCCGCGCCCGTGTTCCGGGGGTGCGGTCCGGAACGCCAGAAGCCCCCGTCGGCCGTGGTGCGGCACTTTCGGGGGCTTCTGTGGGGGGCCATGGAATGGGGGGTGTCTCCATGGCCGCTTGTGGGGCCGGCTCGGGTCGGAGGGGCCGTGTCACCGACTATGGCAGATGGGGGACGTCGGTGCCAAAACCCCACATGGTGCAGAATTGGGCATACCAGGGCAATCCCCTTGTGAATCCATGGTGTGATGGGTCACTGGCCTGGTAATTCCCGTACGTCGGGGCGCCCGGAAGAGTGATTCCTCGACGCTCTCCGTGCGGCGGCACCCGTGTGCCACACCCGTTCCGCCCTACTCTGTCCCGGATTCCGGGCACGGTCTCCCGGTCCGGACCCAGAGGGAGGGCCATGAACGGTCGCGGGACGGCGACGGGCCGCCGCACGATCCTGCGCGCGGCCACCGGGGCGGCCCTGCTGGCCGCCGGTCCCGCCGGCTGTGCGGACGCCGGACGGATCACCCACGCCCCGGAGAGGCCCGGTCCCGCGGGCAGTCCGTCCGGCGCGGGGCGGGCCGGGGGCGCCGACCGTCCGGCCCCCGCCCCCGGCCCCCGGCGCTTCCCGGGGCAGCCCGTCCAGATCGACCACGGCCCCCGCAACCGGCCCCAGGTCGCCCTCACCTTCCACGGCGAGGGCGACCCCGCCCTGGCCGGCCGGATCCTGGCCGACGCCGAACGGACGGGCGCCCGGATCACCGTCCTGGCCGTCGGCACCTGGCTCGACGCCCACCCCCGGATGGCCCGCCGGATCCTCGACGGCGGCCACGACCTCGGCAACCACACCCAGAACCACCTGGACATCAACGCGCTGGGCGAGGACCAGGCGTACGCGGAGATCACCGGCTGCGCCGAGCGCCTGCGCCGCCTCACCGGCTCCATCGGCACCTGGTTCCGGCCTTCCCGCAGCCGGTACGCCACCCCGCTCGTCCAGGACCTCGCCCGCCGGGCCGGCTACCCGCACGTGCTGGCCCACGACGTGGACTCCCTGGACGCCACCGCCACGGGTGTCGCGGCCGTCACCCGCAAGGTCGCCGGTGAACTCCGCGACGGGGCGGTGGTCAGCCTGCACCTGGGCCGGCCGGACACCGTCGCCGCGCTGCCCCTCCTCCTCACCGAGATCACCCGGCGCGGGCTGCGCGCGGTGACGGCCACGGAGCTGCTGAGCTGACGCCCGCGGCTCCGGGGCCGGCGACCGTCACTTGAGGTAGACCAGACCGTCCGTTGTCACGGTCGGCCGGCCCTTCGTGCCGACCACCACGACCTTGACGGTGTGCTTGGCGGAGGACGACCAGGACGTCGTCCAGACGGCCTGCCGGTAGGCGGTGGTGGAGGACTTCACGTCCACCGTGGCCGTCTTCTTCCCGTCCACGTAGATGTGCACCTGTCCGGACGTCGAGGCCCGCGACGCCACCCAGGCGACCGAGCGCCCGGTGAACGTCCACGTCAGCGAGGCGTTCTTGGTGCCGCTCGCGTACGACTTGCCGCCCAGGTAGGAGGTGGAGGACCGGGTCGTCCAGGTGCCGCTCTTCTTCGCCGCGGACTCCTGGAGGATGACGGGCGTACCGGCGACCGAGGCGGCCGCGGTGTTGCCCGCCCGGTCGTAGGCCGACATCTTCCAGGTCGTCGCCACGCCCGGCTTCGCCGTGTGGGAGGCGCTGGTGGTGGTGGGGCCGTAGGTCTTGGCCACCGGGGCCGTCAGACGTACGTCACGCAGTTGTACGGCGTCGGTGGCCTTCCACTTCAGCGTGAGGGGGACGGCGGCCGCGTTCACCGTACCGGTGCGCAGCGAGAGACCCGGCCTGGTGGTGAAGGAGGGGGCGGTCCGGTCGGCGACCACGGTCACCGCCGCCGACACCGAGGTCTTCCCGGACAGGTGGGTGGCCCGCACCTGGACCGTGTGGCTGCCCACGGCCGGCTGGGCCCTGGCGGAGGTGGCGGTGCCCTTCACGGTGGCGGTGGACCTGCCGTCCACCAGCAGCTCGTAAGAGGTGACGAAGGCGGCCGGGGTGGTCGCGGACCAGCCCACGGTGATGTCCGCCTTGGTGTGGTACACGGCGCCGGAGAGCGCGGCACCGGTCACGGACGTGACGGCCAGTCCGGTGACGGGGCCCGCGGCGTATCCCCGGATCAGCGGGAGCTGGGCGTAGAGCCGGGAGCCGGGGCACTGGGTGTTGAAGCCGTCGCGGTGCCCGGAGACCTGCTGGAACGTGTACGTCTTGCCCGCGGTGAACACCTTGCCCGCGTAGTTGTTCCCGGCGGCGCCCGCGGTGAGGGTGGTGGTGCCGGCCGGATCGCCCTTGTACTGGCCGAGCTTCCACGCGGCGACCCTGGCGACCGAGGCCGTCGCCGCGCTCGCCGCCGCGGTGTCGGTGTACATGCCGATGACGGCGATGCCCGCGGTCTCCCGGTTGAAGCCGTAGGTGTGCGCGCCCTGGACGGCACGGTCCACGCCGCCCTTGCGGCCCTCGAAGACCGTGCCGCACTTGTCGACCAGGAAGTTGTAGCCGAGGTCCTTCCACCCGTTGGACTTCACGTGGTAGGCGTGCAGCCCGCGCACGATCGCCGCCGAGTCCGCGCAGGAGTAGGAGTTGGTCTGCGCGGTGTGGTGGACGAAGACGGCCTTGACCCGGTCCATGTAGTCCGGCGACTCGTCGTTGAGCGACTCGTCGGCGTTCCAGCCGGCCCGGGAGACGATCGGCGGCCGGGGCGCGGTGGACGGCGGCGGGGTCCCGGACGGTCCGGCGGAGGGGCTGGTGGCCGGGGCCGACGGCGACGCCGTGGGGTCCGGCCCGGGTTCCGTGCTCGGGGGCGCGTCCGTCGTGGTGCCGGGGACGGGTTCCTCGGTCGCCGGTTCGGTGGCGGGGTCCGTCTGCGCCGCCGGGGGCTCGGAGACGGGCCCGTCGTCCGGGGCGGGGGAGGACGGCTCCTCGGACGGTCCGTCCTCGGCGTCCAGCGCGTACGCGGCGGGCTCGGCGGCTCCGGAGCCCCTGCCGGGATCGACGGTGTCCAGCCGCAGCCCGGCGGGGAGTCCGGCCGTGCTGCCGGAGCCGGCCCTCACCCGCACCTCCACACCGTCGGACGGGCCGACCCAGCGCGGCTCGGTGCTGCCCCGGACCCCGGCCTGCCCGGCCTCGGTGCGGCCGTCGATCTCGGTGTCCAGCGGCAGCCAGGAGGTCCAGGTGCCCGTCGCTCCGGAGCGCGTACGCGCCTCGACGGTGCCCGGCACCGTGGCCGAGGGATCGGTCCAGGTGACGCCCAGCATGCTGAACGGCTTGCTCTCACGCTGCTCCAGGGAAGCCGAGGCACCGTCACCGGAGACCTTCAGCGCCGTCCTGTGCACATCGGCCCGGACCGCGCCGGACGTGGCGCGCGCGTCGCCGGGGACGGGGTTCCCGGTCACTCCTTCGCCCACCAGGACGCCCGCGACCACCGCCGTGCTGGCGACGGCGGCCGTGACCCGTATTCTTCGCTTGACTCGCACGAGGTTCCCGAGGATGACGACCGCCGTGGCGGCAGTTTCGACAAAGACTGGCCGATACTCGAACGGCCCTCCACACAATGGTTGCCGATCCTTCACATCTTTTCGGCGTTCCACGGGATCGAGATGGTCACAATCCACAGGGCCCGGGGGCCCGTTGCCGGGTCCCCGGGCCCTGTCGCCCTCGGTGCGCGTGCGGTGCCTCAGACGGCGAAGTGCGGCGAGAGCGCGTCCCTCCGGTCGATCTCGACCAGGTCCGGGCGGGTGTAGCGCTCGGCCCGCGCGTGGTAGTCGAAGTCGCCGCGTACCAGGCCCCGGTAGTCCCGTACACAGCGCTCCAGCGCCGCCCGGGTGGGGCCCTCGGTTCCGGCGGCCGCCATTTCCTCGACGAGTTCCCTCTCGGCCCGCTGTACCCGCTCGGCGATACGTGCCAGTTGAATTCCGGCCTCGTCCACGGCCTCTTGGAGTGTGGACCGGCGGTCACGCTGAATCAGCCGGACCGCGTTGTGCTCGTATCCGAGAACGGCCTCCTTCTCGAAGGAGCAGATGTCGTTGCACAGCCCGGAGTGATCGGTGACCGCATTGCGCAGCGCGATATACGCGGGCAGGCTCCGGGCGGATTCCGGGAGATCGATTCCCGCGGTGATCTCATGGAGGTCGAGGAAGGGCTGCATCGCCACGGAGTCCCGGCGGTGCCGGGTGAAGTCGGCCCGGCCGGGCACCTGTCCGGCGGCCCGTTCCACCGCCTCCGCGTAGTACGTCCAGAGCCAGGCGGCGGTGTCGCGCCGGAACTGCCGTGTCCAGGCGGGGGACCGGTCGCGGCAGGTGCGCTCGCGCAGTCCTTCGAGCGCGTGTTCCATCGGGACCAGTGGCTTCTCCCCGTCCAGGACGCCCACGAGCCGGGAGATGGCTTCCTCGCACATCCGTGGATCGCGGCCGGCCGGCCCGTCGTCGAACTCGTCGTCCACCAGGAACGCCCAGAAGAGCCACTGGCAGAAGAGGTCGAGGTGCGGCTGTGAGGCCTGCGGGAAGATGAGCGATATCCAGAGTTCCGGGCGGGTGCGGAGCATCTTCTTCCGGGCCACCGGGGAGAGGCTCAGATCGTTCTCCTCGGCCCACCGCCAGGCCGCCGCCTTCGTGTTCTCCATTCCCGGATTGCATCCCGCGCTCCGGAACGGCATATGAAACGCCGGTAAAACAATCTGGCTCATTGGTGCCCCTCGTCGAATTGGTGCGGATGGACGCCGGGATCGGTGAACCGATCGACGTGACGCACCGGGACCGGCCCGACGGGGCGCGGCCGGTGACCCGCTGGCTCTGGCCAAAGGGTCACCGTCCGAGGTGGGGCTGCCATCGTGGGTCTCCTTCCACCGCCGGGGGCCGGTCGGTCCGGCCGGGTGCGCCGAACGGCGGGAGCCGCTCGCGTCACCATGCGTCACGACCAGTGAACCCCGTGTGGGTGAGGGAGGGAAGCCGTAGGTGGCCGAAACCGCGTCATCGCGGTGAACACGTGCTCATCTCTGAGCACGGTGGGGCGCGGCGCCGGGCTCAGTCCCCGGGCACCCCGAACACCGTCCCGTAGGTGGCGCGGAACAGCTCCTCGACCTCCGCGCCCTCCAGTCCTTCGGCCCGCGCCTGGTGCATCCACTCGGTCAGCGCCGACCGCAACGGCCAGTCGGGATCCGATCCTGGCCGCGCCAGGGTGCGGGTGACGAACGTGCCCGCACCCTGGCGGACCTCGGCCAGCCCCGCGCGCTCCAGCTCGCGGTAGGCCTTGAGCGTGGTGTTCGGGTTGACCTTGGTGGTGGCGGCGACCTGCGCGGCCGTGGGCAGCCGGTCCCCCTCCTCCAACGCGCCCATCCGCAGGGCCTGTTCGACCTGGCGCACGATCTGGAGGTACGTCGCCACTCCACTGCGCCGGTCGATGCGGAACACGACCACCGGCATCACCTTCCGCTCGGGTACCGATACTTTATGTACACGGCCGCGACGCGCCTACAGCGGGCGCCGGGCCGAGCGCCACACCACGAACGCGGTGAGCACGGCGGTGCCGGCCAGCAGGACGCCTGCCCCCGTCCACTGCATGGCCGCCATCTGGTCGTAGTCGAGGTACTCCATGACGCTGTTGACGATGCCCCTCTCGGAGAGGCACGCGTTCTGGGCCTTCTCCGTCGCCTCGGTGCACGTCCCCCACCCGTACAGGGTTCCGTCGGCGCTGCCGATCCAGCGGTCCAGCTCGTACGACTCGGCGAAACGGGCGGGGAGTTCGCCGTCCAGGGGGTAGGTGAAGACGTGCGACGGGGCGAGGTGCGTCCGCATCAGGCCCCAGGCGGTCTCCACGGCCACGGCGAACACGAAGGTGACGACCATGGCGGGGAGCACCCGGCGTACCAGGACGCCGATGGTCACCCCGGCGGCGGTCAGGAACAGCGCGAGGGCCGGGAGCACGGGGCCGGTGTTGTCGAAGGACTCGGCCTCCATCCAGGAGAACGAGAGCAGCGAACGGTACGGCGTCCACCACCAGGTGAAGAGGGCGGAGAGCACCACGCACGACACCAGGGTGGCCGCGAAGCACCAGCCGAGCTTCGCGACCAGCCAGCGGCGGCGCGTCACGGACTGGGTGGCGGCGAGCTGGGCGGTCCCCTGCTCGCTGTCGGCCGCGATCAGCGGGGCACCGAGGAAGACGGCGAGGACGACGGGCAGCGCGCTCAGCAGTGTCGTCAGGCTGCTGTACTGGCGGCCGACGACCTGCGGCGGCGCGTCCTTCCCGGGCCAGCCCGCCGCGTCCAGCAGATCGATCAGCTGGGCGCGCTGGTACACGATCCAGATCGAGCAGAGCACCGTCAGGGCCAGCAGGCAGAGCAGGGTGGCCCGGTGCTGGCGCAG
This sequence comes from Streptomyces halstedii, assembly GCA_000720535.1. Taxonomy (GTDB): domain Bacteria; phylum Actinomycetota; class Actinomycetes; order Streptomycetales; family Streptomycetaceae; genus Streptomyces; species Streptomyces halstedii. The sequence goes on along the minus strand of JOAZ01000034.1, from coordinate 16,606 downwards.
GACCAGCCAGTTCAGGCCGCGCACCATCCTCCGGCGGGGCGTGGCGCGTCCGGTGGACGCCTCGGTCAGGGTGGTGCTCATACGGTCCTGGCCTCCTCGGACTCGATACCGGTTCCGGGCGTGTAGAGCGCGGGGGCGTCGGGTGAGCGGAGGTGGGCGAGCAGCACTTCCTCCAGGCTCGGTTCCGAGACCTGCCACGCGTCGGACAGCGGACCCGAGGGCCGCACCATCGCCTGGAACTGCCGGCCCTGCACCCGGCTCTCGATCACCGTGTGCCGGGTGAGGGCGGCGGGCGGTGCCCCGTCCTCGGTGACTCCGGTCACCAGGGCGTGCGCGGGGACGAGCGCGTCGGCGTCACCGGCCATCCGCACCTTGCCCTGGGCGAGGACGAGGAGGTAGTCGCACATGTCCTCCAGCTCGGTGAGCATGTGCGAGGACATCACCACGGTGGTGCCGCGTTCGACGGCCTCCGCCATCAGGAGGGTGCTCATCTCGTCCCGGGCCAGCGGGTCGAGGTCGGACATCGGCTCGTCGAGCAGGAGCAGATCGGGCCGCTTGCCGAACGCGAGGGCGAAGGCCACCCGGGTCCGCTGGCCGCCGGAGAGCGTGCCGACGGCGGCGTGCGGCGGTACGTCGCCCGCCCGGACGATCCGTTCCGCCGCCGCCATGTCCCAGCCGGGGTTGAGCTCGGCGCCCATCCGCAGTGTCTCGGCGACGCTGAACCGCTTGTACATCGGCTTGTCCTGGCCGAGGAAGGCGAACCTCGGCATCACCTTCGGATCACTCACCGGCACCCCGAAGAGGCTGAGTTCGCCCTCGGTGGGGTTCACCTGCCGGGTGGCCATGCCCAGCAGGGTGCTCTTCCCGGCGCCGTTGGGCCCCACCAGGCCGCAGATCCGTCCGGCCGGCAGCCGAAAGGAACAGTCCCGCAGCGCCCAGCCGCGGCGGTAGCGCTTGCCCAGGCCGCGGGCCTCGACGGCCCACGCGCCCCCGGACCCGGTCGGCGTACTCGTCTGTGCCACGCTTTCCCCTCAATTCCATGAATCAATTAATGGAATCATTGTCATCGCGCGCGGAGCGTGTCAAGCCCCGCCCGGCCGGAACGGACGCCCGGGGCGGGGTGTACGAGGCGGAGGGAGCGCCCGTCGGCCGCCGGGGCGCGGACATGACGAAGGACCGGCCGCGTGTGAGCGACCGGTCCTCGGTAGGGGGGGAGCGGGCTGTCCGCACCGTGGGGGCGGGACGGGCGGTGCCACCCGCCCGGCCCGACGCGGCCTCACGCGCCGGACGTGTCCTCCTCGGCCGCGGACCCCCGCGTGAAGTGGGCGACGGCCCCGGCCACGTCGGCGTGCACGGGCATGAGGCCGCCGACTCCCGTCATGTCCAGCAGTCTGGTGAGCTGATCGGGCGCGGCGGCGACGGACAGGGACCCGCCGTGGTCCTTCGCGTGGTGGACTATGGCGATCAGCGCGTTGAGTCCGGAGGAGTCGCAGAACTCCACGGGCCCCATGTCGAGGACCACATGGGCGTAACCCTGTCCGATCAGGTCCACGGCCTTGACGCGCAGGGCCGGTGCGGTCTCCACGTCGAGCTCGCCCGAGACGGTGACGACCGCGAGCGAGTCGGCCGGGTGCCGGACGGTGAGAACGAGAGTGGTGCTGTGAGTCATGACGTCATTGCTCCTGGCAGGGGCGGACGACTGAGGCCGGACCCGTGGGAGCGAGTCGGCGCGTACGGCCACAGGCGCCACCCGCAGGTGACGCGCCGCCCCCAGGCGCACCCTCCGACCGATCCGATGGGTGGCCGCCAGAATGTCGCTCATCGAATCCGGACTGCGGAAGCGTACCCCACGGCAACTGTTGTCCCCGGGGTGCGTCACTGTCCGGAACGTGGCCGTCGAAGCCTGCGGTCGGCAGAGGTAAGATGCTGGGGCCATACGCGTGTGCCCCTGAGGCGAGGCTCGGTCCTGACTTTCCGTACGAGTGCATCGGACGCCGGCACGCTTGCTCGGTCCGGTGGCCGGACGGAGCCAGACAGACGAGTACGACCATGCCGGATCGGAGTGTCATCTATATGGGCCTGAACCCCGAACCAGACCACCGGTCCCGGGACGCGGCTCACGAGGGTTCCGAGGTCATCGAACTGCTCGAAGTCCTGTGGGAACAAGGGCGCGAGGCAGTACCGACCGGCCCGGTGTCCCCCTCCCAGCTCCGCGTGCTGTACACCCTGGACCGCGACGAGGGAATCAACCTGCGGATGCTCGCGGAAGCCCTGGGCTCGGCCTCTCCCTCGGTCAGCAGACTGTGCGACCGGCTCCAGGCCACCGGCTTCGTGGAGCGGGCCCCCAGCCCGGTCAGCCGGCGCGAGCTGGAGCTCCGGCTGACCAGCCACGGCAAGGCCTACCTCGTCGACCTGCGCATGCGCCGCGAGCAGGTCCTGATGTCGACCATCGACGCCATGCCGCCCAAGGCCCGGCGGGCGCTGCTCGAAGGGCTCCGGAGCTTCCGCGGCGCGGCCGCCGCCGGACAGGAGGGCGGCACGGCCAGACCTCTGAGATCCACCGGGTAGCGAAACTCCGCTCACACCGGCGTGTCACCGGCCGGGGGCTGCCGCCCGAACCAGTCGAGGCAGACCACCAGGGCGTCGTCGTCCAGCGGGGCCGGGCCCCGGTAGTCCTTCAGATCACGCAGAACCGCCAGCGGCACCTGCGCGGACGGCAGGAAGCGGTGCGCGGACAGCGACCGGGCCAGCGCGCGCTCCCCGTACCGCTCACCGGCCGCCGAGGCGCTCTCGTAGACCCCGTCGCTGCTCACCAGCAGCCGGTCGCCCGGCTCCACGTGGAGGTGCTCGGCGACGTAGGCCGTCTCCTCGAACATCCCGAGCGGAAGCTGCGCGTCGAAGGCGACGGACTCGACGGAGCGCCCCCGCAGCCGCCACATCCGGGGCGACCCGGCGTCCACGGCCTCCACCTCACCGGTGGCCAGGTCGAACCGCAGCAGCAGCACCGAGGCGTGCAGCGCGCCCCGGTACTGCGCGTACACCGCCTGGTCGGCGAGGCTCGCCTGGCCGGGCAGGTCGAGCCCGGCGCGACGGGCGTTGCGCAGGGCGTTGACGACCAGGTTGGTGAGCAGCGCGGCCTCCATCCCCTTGCCCATGCCGTTGGTGACGGTGAGCGTGAGGTGGCGGGCCGAGACCGACCAGTCGAAGTTGTCACCGAAGATCGCGTACGCCGGCTCCAGATGCGCCCCCAGCGAGAACTCGGGGCGCGTCACCGAGCGGCCCGGCAGCAGTTGCCACTGCATCTCGGCGGCCAGCGTCAGACGGGTGGCGCGGCGGGCGAGGAGATAGAGATCGGTGTCCCGCTCGGCGATCAGGATCTCGTGGCCCAGGGCCTCGCAGATCCCCTGCATCTCCAGCAGATCCGCCCGGGTGCGGTCGTCGGTGGTGGTGACGGTGAGCACACCCATCCGGTCGCCCCTGACCGACACCGGCAGGTGCACCGTCACGGGGCCGTCGCCCGGCCTGGGCTCCACGAAGGGCTCCTGCGAGCCGAACGCCCGCCCCTGCGGGCTGTCATGGATGGGTACCGGCTCGGCGGCCGGGGCCTCCCCGACCACCTGGAGGGTGGTCACCCCGTAGTCGGCGAGCCGCAACTCCACGCTCCGCACGTCGTACTGCTCCCGCAGAGCCGCCGTGACGACATCGAGGAGCAGATGGGGTGCGGCACTGCGCAACGCCCGCTCGACGGCAGCGATTCTGTCCACGTGATCCTGTTTCTCGTTCGGGCCGCGCCGAACCCGGGCCGACCGCGAGCCCCGGGCCGTCGGCGTTCAGCGTACGGGGCCTGGCCCCAATCAAGCGCGGCGCGCCCGAAAGGTCGCTCCGGTGGCTGGGGCCGTCAGGTGTGGGTGAGTGACTGGCGGGGGCCGGACACCTGGGCTCATCTTACGATGTACAGAGACAACAGTTTCCACACAGCAAGAAAAAATCGGCTCGGTGCGCATGCCCCGGGAATGCCGGGGCAGGGGCCCCTCAGGAAGCTTTCATCACCAGGGAGGGTAGGCACATGTCACTGATCTCCGAACGGACCGCCGCAACCACCACGGGTGACGGGGTGTCGGCTCCGGACGGCCGGGCGGCATCTGTCGGGGAGCTGCCCTGGATCGAGGACGCCGGAAAGATCGCCCCGAAGGACGCCCGCGAGCTCTCGGCGCTCTTCTTCGCGCAGCTCCAGGTGCTGGAGGAGGGCACGCACGAGTACCAGTACGCCCGTAACGTCCTCATCGAGATGAACATCTCCCTGGTGCGGTTCGCCGCGCGCCGCTTCCGTAACCGTGGCAGCGGCGACATGGAGGACATCACCCAGGTCGGCATCGTCGGCCTCATCAAGGCCATCGACCGGTTCGAGCTCTCCCGGAACGTCGAGTTCGCCACCTTCGCCGTCCCCTACATCGTCGGCGAGATCAAGCGGTTCTTCCGTGACACCACCTGGGCCGTCCATGTGCCCCGCCGGCTCCAGGAACTCCGGGTGGAACTCGCCAAGGCCAAGGAGGAGCTCGCCGTACGCCTCGACCGCGACCCCACGGTGAAGGAACTCGCCGCGCACCTGGATCTCACCGAGGACGAGGTCGTCGAGGGCATCGTCGCCTCCAACGGCTACACCGCGGGCTCCCTCGACCTGCCGACCGACTCCAACGAGGCCTCGGCCACCGCCACGCGGACGTTCGCCGACGTCCTCGGCGAACCGGACGCCGCCATGGAGACCGTGGAGAACCTGCACGCGCTCGCCCCGCTCCTCGAAGAGCTGGACGACCGCGAACGGCGCATCATCGAGATGCGGTTCGGCCAGGAGATGACCCAGGCGCAGATCGGCGCCGAACTGGGCATCTCCCAGATGCATGTCTCCCGCCTGCTGACCCGCACCCTCGGCAAGCTCCGTACGGGCATGTTCGCCTGAGCCGTGCCGCCCGGTACGGGGTGGCGCCGCGCGCGGCCCGCCGCTCCCGCCCACCGACAGCCTGGGGAGAAGAACCGTCGTGCTGACGGCCACCCCGTGATCGCGGCCTCCTGACGGCGGCTTCCCCCGGCGCGTCACGGTGGCACCCGCCCGGCTCACCCGCGCGGTACCGCCCGTGTCTCCGGGTAGACCACCTCGTCGGGCAGCCGGTAGCCGAGGGCGGTCAGCCGCGCCGCGACGCCGGCGGGGCTCCGGCCCGTCAGACCCGCGCTGCGCAGTACGTGTTCCAGGTGGACGCCGTCCAGGAACGAGCGGTCCACCGTCCCCAGCAACCGGATGTCCTCCTCGTCCGCGACGGCGGGCGGTATCGCGTTCTTGTGCAGCCGGTGTCCCAGCGCGGCCAGTCGCTCCGCCGTCGCGGCGGGGCCGCGGCCGGTGACGAGCGCCGCGCGCAGGACGTGCCGCAACGCCACCCCGACCACGCCGTTCACCCGCAGCCAGGGGGCCCGCCCGTCCAGTCGCTCGCTCAGGACGACGAGGTCGTCCGGCTCCGGGACGTCGGGGACGAGGACTTCGCCGGTCCCCCAGCAGCCCAGCTCGGCGAGACGGGCGACGACGTCCGCCGGGCGACGCCCCGTCGCGCGGGCGGCGTCGAGGACATGGCCGGGGCTCTCAGCGGCCCTCGCGAAGTCCAGGCCGTCGCCGGGGCGACCGGTGAGGCCGAGGAGGCGGTCGTCGTCGGGGTGCGGGGTGTAGGGCAGGCGGACGCCGAGCGCGACCAGCCGCAGGGCGGCGGCGTGCGGGCCGCACTTCAGCCGCGTGGCGATGTCGAGCACATGGCGCGCCCTGGCCTGCTCGCCGTGGTCGAGCCACTCGCCGTCGCCCTTGGCGTCGGTGCGGATCAGCAGCACGTCCCGGGCGTCGTGGGTCTCGGGCAGCGGTCCGGCGACGGCCGGGTAGTGGTATCCGAGAGCGGTCAGCCGCCGTGCGACCTCGGCCGGGGCCACGCCCAGCTGTTCCGCCAGGACGACCGTCTGCCGCAACGGCACCGGCGCGGTGACGTCGAGCCAGTCGAAGTCGTACTCCTTCCCCAGCGGCCTGAGCAGGACGGTGTCCTCGGGGCCCACGGCTTCGGGCAGCGGACCCTCGGGGCGCTCCACCTCGTGGTACCCCAGGGCGGCCAGCCGCGACACCACGGCGGCGGGTGCGCACCGCAGCAGGGCGGCGGAGGCGAGCAGATGCCCGTACGGCACGGGCTTGCCCGGGTCCAGCCAGGGCGGGCTGTCCCTCAGCAGGCGCCCGGCGATCCGGCGGTCGTCCGGGTCCCCGGAGACGGGGGCGTGGGGTGCGTCGGTCATCGTGCTGCCTTCCGGTGCGTGGCTGTGACTGCGGGGCGGGCGGGGGCGGTCATTCGGCCACCGCGATGTAACGGCCGTGTTCCATGCCGTCCTCCAGGTCCTGCTCGTCCTCCTCGGACTTCCCGGTCAGGTTCACCCGGACCCCCGAGGGCTCCAGAGCCGACCAGAGGCGCAGCATCATGGCGTGGCTGAGGAAGTGGTGGGAGAGGTCCAGCTCTTCCAGGTGGGTGAGCGGTTGCCCCGAGAGCAGCGCCTCTCCACCGGTGTCGGAGAGGGCACCCATCGACAGGCTCAGTGAACGCAGCCGGGCCACCACCGGGGCCGAGGCCAGCGCGGCGGCCAGCTCGTCCTGGTCGGGGCTGTTCTGGAGGCCGAGGTGGCGCAGCGCGGGCTTGCCGTCACCGGCCAGCAGCGGGGCGAGCTGCTCGACCGTCGTACCGCCTCCGTACTCCTCGGTGCCCAGCCACAGCTCCAGCCGCTCCAGCGACGGCAGATCGGCAGCGGCTATGTGCTCCGCCGCCTCGGGCGGTATCCCCCCGGACTCGACCCGCAGAGAACGCAGATTCCGGTGCCCGGCCACCGGGAAGTCGAGGTTGTCCCCACCACGCACCACCAGCTCCTGGAGCCCGGGGAACGCCTCCAGGAGCGGCCCCAGATCGTGCAGTCCGATCAGGGAGATCATCGACTCCTCGTACTCCAGATCACCGAGGAAGACCGCTTCGAGTCCGGTGAACCGGTCGCGCAGCCCGATCACGGCGTCGTCGGACCCGCCGAAGGAGTCGTACCAGGGGTGGCCCAGGATCAGCGCCCGCACCTTCTCCAGCTCGACCATCCCGGTGAAACGCCCCCAGCACGCCTCGGAGCCCTCGTCGGTCGGGTACGGCCCACAGCTCAGCCGCCAGGCCACGGCCCCGGCGTCGGGCAGGTCCTCGGGGTGGGCGTACGGCGGAAAGGTGTATACGGGCAGTCCGTGGAAGCGCTGGACGTGGTGCACATGCGACAAGGCTGGTCTCCCGACACTGCGTGCTGTGACTGTGCGTTCCGTTCTATCAGCGGCCACTGACAGCAGGTCACGCAGCAGGTCACGCGGCCGGTCACGCGGCCGGTCACGCGATGTCCAGCCGCACACCGATGAGGAGGACGCAGAATCCGCCGACAGCCATGGTGAGGGTCCAGCGTCCGACACGTCCGCCGATCACACGGGCCAGTACGCCTCCGAGCCCAGCCAGCGCGGCCACGGCCAGAGCCGGCACGATCCACACGGGACCGGGCAGGACCACTCCGGCGAACAGGGGGAGCGCCGCTCCCAGAAAGCTCGCCGCGCATGCCACCGCCATGGAGGCGAAGGAAGCGGTGAGCGCACGGCGGCCCAGCCGCCCGGCGGCCAGCCGTCCGCTCTCGGTCAGGTTCAGTTCCTTGGACGCGTGGACCAGGTGGGCCCGCCGCTCGGCGTAGTCCGCCACGAAGACCGTGAACGCGGTCGTCACGAGGGCCGCCGTACCCACCCGCGCCCCCAGCGTCAGGGCCGGACGCGCGGAGGAGCCGAGCAGAGCCGAACCCGCCAGGGTGAGGGCGTTCAACAGGCCGTCCGTCAGGCCCAGCACCAGAGGCAGTCGCATTCTGGCGCTCCCCTCGGCCACGCGCCGCAGGAGGCTTGCCAGGCCGGCCTCCCCGGTCTTCATCGCGCCCGGGGGACGCGTTCCAACACGTAGGCGCCGGCGACTACTTGATCGACGCTGTGCACGACCGCACCCGCGTGTTCGATGCTGCGCACCACCGCCGCGACATCGATGTCGTCCCCCTCCACGGTGATGTCCGTTCCGACCGTCTCGATGTCGATGGCGTCGACGGTGATGTTGACGGCGAGGACCCCGTCCACCTTCTCGATGGTTCGGGCCAGGCTGAGGAGGTCGGGCTCGTCCACGGTCTTGTCCACGTCCATGACCAACCGCCGTATGGGCATCGCGTCCTCCCGGGCTTGGTACGGCGACCGGTGGTCGCACTCTGAGTTCGGAACGCGGTGGGCACTCGCAGCACCCGCGACGAATCGACCAGACGAATCGACCATATGCGCTGCGGAGGACGGGCGCGCGCCGACGACCGGTGAGGACGCGGCGACAGGAGAGGACGCGACGGCCGGGAGCCGGTCCGGCCCTCGTGGGTGACGTTCAGGGAGCGATCGCCCCGAAGCGGAGATCCACGGGGTGCGAGTCGGCGATTTCGAGCAGGCGGTTGTACTTGGCCACCCGCTCACCACGCGCCGGGGCGCCCGACTTGATCTGCCCGCATCCGGTGCCCACCGCCAGGTCGGCGATGAAGGTGTCCGGGGTCTCACCGGACCGGTGGGAGATCATCTGGGTGTATCCGGCCTCACGGCAGATCCGCATGGCTTCCAGCGTCTCGGTAACGGTTCCGATCTGGTTGACCTTGATCAGCGAGGAGTTGCCGACCTTGTGCGTGACGGCCTGGCTGATGGTCGCGGGGTCGGTGACGAAGATGTCATCGCCCATCAGTTGCACGCGGCTGCCCAGACGCGCGGTGAGACGGGTCCAGCCGTCCCAGTCGTCCTCGGCGAGACCGTCCTCGATGCTCCATACCGGGAAGTCCTCGATCATCTCCTCGTACCGGTCGATGAGCTGGTCGGAGGTGAAACTCTCGCCGGCGATCCGGTAGTCGCCGTCTTCGCGGAATTCACTGGCGGCCGGATCGAGCGCGAGGGCGACGCCCTCGCGTCCTGCGGTGTAACCGGCGTCCTCGATGGCGCTCACCAGGACCCTCAGCACGTCCTCGGGGCGGTCGATGTCCGGGGCGAAGCCACCCTCGTCGCCCAGTCCCGTCGGCTGCCCCTCCGCCGCCAGGCGGGCCTTGAGCCGGCCGTAGATCTCGGCGCCCGCGCGTACGGCCTCCGCGAGGCCCGGAGCACCGAGCGGGGCGAGCATGAACTCCTGGAAGTCGAGGCCGTTGGCGGCGTGGGCGCCACCGTTGACGACGTTGAAGTGCGGCACCGGCAGGCGTGGTGTGGTGCCCGCGAGCCGGGCGATGTGCTGCCAGAGCGCCGTACCGCCGCTCGCCGCCTCGGCGCGGGTGGCGGCCAGTGACACACCGGTGAGCGCGTTGGCACCGAGCCGGGCCTTGTTGTCGGTGCCGTCCAGCGCGATCAGCGCCCGGTCGACGGCGGCCGCGGACGCGAAGGTCCGGCCGGTGAGGGCTTGGGCGATCTCGCCGTTGACGTTGCCGACCGCGGTCCGCACCCCCTGGCCGCCGTAGCGGGACCGGCCTGTGTCACGCAGCTCGACCGCTTCCATGGAGCCGGTGGATGCACCCGAGGGCACAGAGGAGTGGATCTGCCCGCCTTCGGACGTGGTGAGGGTGACGGCGAGGGTGGGGCGGGCGCGGGAGTCGAGGATCTCGACGGCGTGCAGGCCGGTGATGTGCAAGGACATGGCGTTCTTCCTTACCTCGTGGGGCTTATGGGTGATGCCTCAGTCGCGGCCCTCGGCCGCGACCCGTTCGGCGCCCGCCAGGGCGGTGGGGGCGTCGAGGTAGACGCCGCCGCGTACGAGTGGGCGCAGGGCGTCGGCGTCGAAGTCGTACCGAAGGGGGGCGGCCGTGGGAATGTTCAGCTCTTCGATCTCCTGCCCGGACAGGACGTCGAGAACGGCCGCCAGAGCACGCAGGGAGTTGCCGTGCGCGACGACCAGCACCACGGCCGAGGCGCGCAGTTGGGGAGCGAGCACGTCCGCCCAGTACGGAGCGACCCGGGCGATCATGTCGGCGAAGCTCTCCACGGCGGGCACGACCTCGGGCGGCAGGGGCGCGTAGCGGGGGTCGGCCCGGAGCCGGGCCAGCTCGTGCGCGGAGAGGGGGCCGGGCCGGCCGTGCGGCGACCGCCGCAACCGGTCGAATCGACGCGGGCCGACCTCGGCGAGGACCTCGCTCTTCCGCCGGCCGGCCAGCGCCCCGTACTGGCGCTCGTTGAGCCGCCAGGTCCGCCGGACCGGGATCCACTGCCGGTCGAGCGCGGCGAGCACGAGATCGGCGCTGCTGATCGAGCGGGCCAGGACCGAGGTGTGGACGGCGTCCGGCAACAGACCGTCACGGCAGAGCAGTTCGCCTGTCGACAGGGCCTCTTCACGCCCCCGTGCGGTCAGGGGCACGTCCGCCCAGCCGGTGAAGCGGCCTTCCACGTTGGCGGTGCTCTGCCCATGACGCACCAGGACCAGGCTCCTCGCTCCGCCGGACCGGTCCTCAGGCATCGGGGTCGCTTCCCGTGACACCGGCCCGGGCGCGGGATGCCCCGGTCTCCGTACGGGCTCGCCGCCGTCCCTCCCGACGGGACGCCTCGACGTCCTTCCCGGGCTCCAGGCCGTCCGCCGGAACGCGCACGGCTGTCTCGTCCGGACCACGCGCGTCACTCCTCACGGGCACAGCCACGGCCCTGGGGCGGACGGCGCGAGGGCACGTGGACGGGTCGGCGGGATCCGGCCTCGTCCTCGGCGGAGGTTCTGCGCCGAGGGGACCGATGTCTCCGACCGCGAGCGGGCGGGGCGTGGCCGGCCTCCGGGAACACCACCACGGAGAGCCGCGCGGACCCCGGGGGACCGGTCGCGACGGCGGGGGGACGGCGGACGGGACCATGCATCCTCCTGGTCATCTCGGCTACCTGACCAGGGACCGTCAGCGGCACGCTGCCGCGGTTGCGGTGAGCCCCGTCACCCGACGTACCAGACGTCTTCACAGAATGCGCCGTCCGGGACCGGCACGCCATTCGAGCGCCTCGCGACCAGCCCCGCGCGGGGACGCCCGCCGGGAACGGGCGTCGGCGGAGCGTGGCCGGGACCACCGGTCGCGACGACTGGTGGGCGTGCCCCGCCGTCGGCCCGGCCGTACGGCAGCGCCTTGTCGGTGACGCTCTACCCGCGGGGCGACGCGGCGGCCCGGACCAGGGCTCGCGCCAGGCCGGCGCTCGCCGGAAGGCTGTCGAGCGGGAGGGGCCGCGTGGCGACGGCGCCCTCGTGCAGCACGAGGAGCTGGGTGGCGAGGGTGGCCGGCTGCGAGCAGCCCACCGCGGTGGCGAGTTCCTCGAACAGGTTCAGCAGCCAGAGCTTCTGGTCCGCGGCGATGCGGTGGGCGGGGTGCGAGGGGTCCGGGAGCTCCGCCAGCGCGTTGATGAAGGCGCACCCCCGGGTGTTGGTCTCGCTCCAGGTCCGCAAGGCCTCGAAGGGGGCGGTGACGGCCTCGGCCGGAGTACCGGCGGCGTCGACGGCGGCCCGGACGAGTGCCCGCCAGCGCTGGTCGCGTTCCCTGAGGTAGACGGCGACGAGGTGGTCCTTCGAACCGAACTGGTTGTACAGGGTCCGCTTGGTCACCCCCGAGTGCTCGGCGATCAGATCCACGCCGACCGCCGTTATCCCCCGGTTGTAGAACAACTCCTCCGCGGCCGCCACGATGCGGCGGCCGGCCGGCGTCATGGGCCGCGCTTCCTGCATGAGGGGACCTCTTTACCGATCGGTGTACGGTGGGAGATGTACACAGATCAGTATACCTGGCAGGAGGTTCAGACGATGGGCACGTCCCGGTTGATGCGAGCGGTGCGAATCACGGAGCACGGAGGGCCGGAGGTCCTGGAGCTGACAGAGGTCGCCGTCCCCGACCCGCAGGCAGGAGAGGTGTTGGTCCAGGTCGGCGCGGTGGCGCTGAACAACACCGACCTGTGGACCCGGGAGGGCGCCTACGGCCGCCCGGGAGACCCGAAGGCGACCTCGGGCTGGCGGGGCCCGATCGACTTCCCGCGGATCCAGGGCGCCGACGTGGCCGGCCGGGTCGTGGCCGTGGGGGCCGGAGTGGAGGAGGGCCTGGTCGGACGCCGAGTGGTCGTGGATCCCGCGATCTACGACACCGAAGGGCCGGACGCCAACCCGGTGGGCCTGATGGGGAGCGAGCGCGACGGCGGATACGCCGAGTACGTGACGGCACCGGCGGAGCGTGTGCACGACGTGTCGGAGTCCCCGCTCACGGACGACCAGCTCGCGACGTTGCCGACCGCCTACGGCACGGCGCTGGGCATGATCGAGCGAGGCCGGCTGCGGACGGGGGAGACCGTCCTGGTCTCGGGAGCGTCCGGCGGTGTCGGCCTCGCCCTGGTGCAGATCGCCCGTGCGCGCGGCGCGAGGGTGATCGCCGTCAGCAGCGGACCCAAGATCGACGCGGTGCGCGAAGCGGGCGCGCACGAAGTCGTGGACCGCGCGGGAGACCTCGCCGAGCAGATCCGCGCCGCCGCCCCGGAGGGCATCGACGTCGCGCTCGACGTCGTGGCCGGGGAGTTGGTGAGTGAGGGGCTGCCGCTGCTGCGCGAAGGGGGCCGCTGGGTCATCGCCGGAGCGCTCGGTGGCTACGACGTGTCCTTCGACGTGCGCCGCCTCTACCTGCACAACGCCCAGGTCATCGGATCCGCGATGCACACGCCCACACACTTCGGCCTCCTCATGGACCTGGCTCGCCGGGCGGAGGTCCAGCCTGTCGTCGCCGCGGTCTTCCCCCTGGACCAGGCCGCGCGGGCGCAGGAAGAACTCTCCCGCAGGGGGCACGTGGGCAAGATCGTCATGCGCCCCTGAGGCCCGTCCGACGGATCACCGGCGGGGCCGTGAGCGACGGCGGTGGCGGTGCCGGCACCCTGGAAGAGCGGCCCCCTTGCCGTGGCGGGTGGCGAGGACAAGAAAGCCGTCGGCCGGTATGCGCCCGCATCCGCGCGGTAGCATCGCGATCATGGCGCCGTTGACCGACATCACCACCGACCAGGCACCGGCTGATCCCGCCGCCACCGACGACATGCTGGCCACTCAGCCCATCGGATACTGGAGTGGCCTCGCCTATGCGGCCGTCACCTGCCAACTGCGTGACGCCATGGCCACGATCGACGTCACGCAGCCGCAGTACTGGGTGCGCAACCGGGTCAACGCGGGGCCTGCGGCACCGAGCCACGAGGAGGTCGTCACCCAGCTGACGCCGCTCGCGGACGGGCCGCACGAGATCGCGCGCGTCATCGACCAGCTGCTCCACCGCGGCTGGCTCAGGACCGACCCCGGACAGCGCCTGCGGCTCACGGACGCCGGAGAGGCCGCCAGGGTGCGACTGCGTGAGCTGGTGACCGAGCTGCGCGGCGTGGTCCACGAGGGCATCAGCGACGAGGAGTACGTGGCCGCGCTCAAGGTGCTGCGCAGGATGATCGCCAACGTCGAGGGCAGCAGCGCTTCCTGACCGCTGTCCTGGCCAGCCGCCGGTCCGGTCGGCGAGGACACGCCCGATCCGGCTGGTCTCAGCGGGACGCCGCCGTCACCGGTGGCCTCAGCGGCGACACGGAACCAGCCCGAGCGCCTAGCACTCGATGATGTTCACCGCGAGCTTCCCCGCTGTCTTCTTGTACTGACGGACATGTGGGCCACTTTTGGTCAAGGGCGTGACCTGTGAGTTTGACATGGGCAGATCCGACTGGCGTCACGGTAGGGACTTTTCAGGGACTTCATGCCGACGATTGCTTCAACGATATCCGGAGTACGCGCCGGTGAGTGGGATGGTGGCGCACCGGTGCGCTCCCCACTACTGGTACGAGCCGGTGGTGGGAGTGGTGGGAGTACGTACTGCTACTTCCGGGATCCGAGGACCAACGCGAACGCTGGTGCACTGGCAGGTGTACACGTCGGCCCTTCCTGTCCGGTCGGCGAGACCCTGTAGACGGCATTGCCCATGCACCATGTCTCACGGGCATTCGCTTCACAGCACATGCCCCGTCCGCGCTAGTGTTGCGTGAGATTGTCGGCTGAGGCCAAGGGCAGGGTACGTGGAGCCGAGCGCAGACGTAGTAGTTCTCACCGCACTACCAGTTGAGTTCCGGGCCGTGTTGCACTTGTTGCGCAACCAGTCGACGCTCGTTCATCCGCAAGGCACGAGCCTCGTAAAGGGGACACTTCCCGGACTCGGAGGGACCGTTGCCGTCGCACGAATCGGAGCCGGCAATCTGACATCGGCCGCCATCGCTGAGCGTGTCCGCCAGTGGCTGCGTCCACAGGCGTTGCTGTTCGTCGGCGTTGCGGGTGGACTGAAGCCAGAGGCCCGACTCGGTGACATCGTCGTGTCGACGAAGGTGTACCACTTGCATCCGGGCAAGGAGGCACCCGAAGGCTTCCGTGCTCGACCGGTGCCAGGCGCTGTGTCGCACAGGTTGGAGCAGGCGGCAGGAATCGCCCTGTGCTCGGAAAGCTGGCATAAGTGGGTTCCTGATGAGGTGCGAGTGACCTGGCAGGAAGCCGGTCCGTACGTTCACTTCCAGCCCATCATCGCTGGTGAGGTCGTCCTGAATTCCCCAGTCACTCCTCTGCGTGACCAGATCACGTTCCATTACGGTGACGCCCTGGCCATCGAGATGGAGTCCGCCGGCGTTGCCCGCGTCGCTGACCTGTCGGAGGACCTTCGGGTCCTCACGCTTCGAGGCATCAGTGACCACGCTGATGCCAGCAAAGGCGAGGCCGATGCGTCGGGTTCGCAGTATCGGGCGTCCGTGTACGCTGCCGCCGCGGCGGCAGCCCTCGCGTGTGAACTGTTGTCGAAGACGGCTGGACCGATCGGATCGAGCCGCGCTGTACGCTCCGCGGGAGCCATTGGCGAGGCGTTAGCCCCGGAGGCCGAGTGGGTGAGGGCCCTGATGGCCTTTGACGACATGGGCAGGGGGGATTTCCGGCATAGTCTTCTTACCGACATGGGGCGCACACTTGGCCTGCCTCGTGCCTTCATGGCGGCGGAATCGCCGATGGCGCGTGATCATGTGCGGGAGATCGTCCGTCGGATGAACGCCTACCGGGATCCTCCTGCCGCACGCAGGGCCCTCTACTCTGCGCTTGAGTACGCTCGGCCTGACGACGGAGCCCTCGAAGGGCTGAGCAGGTTGTTGTCATGACGACTGAATTTTTCACCGTACAGGCCCCGCGTTGGTGCCGCGTCCGTGCTGACAGTACTCCCGACGGGGACTTCTTCCCGTTGGACGACGACGGATTCCTGGGCAGCGAGCACATCATGGCGCCGCTTGGATCCGTGGCGACTGCGGGTCTGCTCGTTGCTCCGGGTGATGTCGCCCGTGAGGGGGCAACCGTGTTGCTGGGTGAGCCGGGGGCTGGGAAGACCTCGGTGTTCAGGTCGTTGGTGCAGGGATTACCGATGTGGGACGACCCCTTCGTCCCCGACGGGGCGGACCGTTGTGTGTGGGTCGATGGCCCCGATCTGACAGCTGCCACCTGGGACGAGGTCTTGGGGAGTCATCTCAGGGGGCTACCGAGCCTGGCAGCGGGCCAGGGGCTTTCGCCGAGTGGGAACCTGACGATGGTGATCGACCAGGCCGACGAGAGCGAGATCCTTCGTCATCTTCCCTCCTACCTGAAGCGTGGCCTGAAGAATAAAGACGTGCGGGGGCTCAGGCTGCTGCTCGCTTGCCGGACGGGCGACTACCCGTCCGGTCTGACATCGGTTTTCCATAAGGCATTCGGCGGTTGTTCCCTCGTGGACCTCGCCCCGTTGTCGCGGTCCGATGCCGTGGCGCTTGTGGACAGCGCTGGTGTAGGCGGGGAGCAGCTGATCTCCAAGGTGGTCGCCCTCCGCGCGGGAGCTCTCGCCAGTGTGCCGCTCACCCTCGAACTCATCGTGCGTGAGTACCAGGCACGCGGCTGCCTGAGGGGCGGCGCCAAGGAGCTGTTCGAGGACAGTGTTCGACTGCTATCGCAGGAGTACGACCCCGACCGCCTCATCGTGGCGACACCGGCGACGACCTGGCCGCAGCGGCTGGAAGTCGCGGGCCGTATCGCCGCACGAATGGTGCTTTCGGGCCGGCGCACCCTGTGGCGGGGGAGTCCTCGCGAGGGTCGGCCACGGACCACCGACCTGGATGTGTCCACCGTCTCCGGAGGCAGCGAACAGACGTCAGGCTGTCAGACCTTCGAGGTGACCCCGACCGTCGTCGATGAAGTGCTCTCCTCAGGGCTGTTCACCGCGAGCGGCAACCACAGGTTCGCCTTTCGGCATTCGTCGCTTGCGGCCTTCCTCACTGCCCAGCACCTCATCTCCCGAGCCGTCCCGGATGCAGCGCTCCGCCGCCTGTTCCTGGTCGAAGCGCCGGACCAGGAATCGGCCGGCATCCCTGTGTCCCTACGAGCTCGTAACACGATCATGGTCGGGTGTTCGTGAGGCGTCGGTAGCAGATGAGGCTGCAGGCGAGGGAGACGAAGGCGTCGTGGAGTTCGGTGCGGCG
>JOAZ01000033.1 GCA_000720535.1 Streptomyces halstedii | reverse complement strand
GACTTCCTCCACACCTACAACCACCACCGCAGCCACACCGCACTCGGCGGCCACCCACCCATCACCCGCGTCAACAACCCTGCGGGTCAATACACCTAGCGTGTATCGGAAGCAGGTCTTGCGCTGTACATGGTCACGGTTCACGGGGCGGAGACCTCACGGACGAGGCCCCGCTTCGAGCCCGCCGACTACCGTGAGCCTGCGAGCGAGTGCGGGATCAATCGCCACGAGAGACCACGCGGTCGCCACGCGCAGACGAGCCTGCCGTCCGCCATGGGCTCTCGGAGCGGCCATCAACGCGTGGGGGTGACTTCCTGGTTTCGCCGGGACGCGTGGAGAACCGCAGCCCCTGAACCTCATGCGGGAAGGATCGATGAGCCGTCACATGGTCGCTCCGGAGATCCGCACGCGCGTGACGCCCTCGCCCTCGTAGCTGAGTTCGACATCCACCACGTCTGCGAGTCGGTGGCCGTCCTTGTCCGTGTACGGCACGGGGCTCGGCCGGGGGGTGGCACACGCGTCAGCCGCCTCGCAATCGTGCGTGAGCTCCATGTCCGGGTACGAGGTCCGCAGCCACGCGTCCGTCGCTTCCCGGGGCGCGTGAAAGTCCAACTCGTACGAGGTGCTCATCCATTGGCCTCTGGTGCACTGCCGCTCGTGTGTTCCGGCGGGTAGTCCCGCAGCCCGGACGAACCGCGCAGCCTCGTCGCAGGGCGCGCCCAAGGTGCCGTTGACGGCGGACAGCACGTGAAACCCATACCAAGTCCCGAAGGCCAACCCGACGGCGCCCAGGGGGATCACGATCCGCTTCGCCATGCGCCGACCTGGTGCGGACATCAGTCAAGCCCTCCTGTCACACCCATGTGCACGTGTCCTGACACGCAGCTCGGCGGCCTCCGGTTCCGTTCCGCCGCGCAGCTCCGGAGTATTTCGGATCAGGCCGCCGGCCAAGGAGGAAACCTTCGGCCTGGAGGCCGCGAACGGGGTGTTACGGGTGGCCCCGCCGATGGCGCCCTGTACGGCCATGCGCTCCGCTGCCCCGCGACTGATCATCCATCCGCCGGCTCACACCTCGTGTGGTTTCGTTCGGTGACGGTGCGGGGCACACGTGGCCAGGGTTGTACGTTGTATCGGCATGAGACCCCGTATCGCTGTAGTCGGCAGCGGCCCCGCCGGCCTTACCTTCGCCCGTGTCCTGCACCGTCATGGTCACCCTGTCACCGTCCTCGAACGCGATCCCGCCCGCGATGCCCGTCCGGCGGGCGGCACGTTGGACCTGCAGGACGGACTGGGTCAGCGGGCGCTGGAGAAGGCGGGGTTACTGGCGGAGTTCCAGGCACTGTCCCGTCCCGAGGGGCAGGCCATGCGCATCCTCGACACGGACGGGACCGTCCTCCGCGACTGGCGGCCCCGTCCCGATGAGCGGGCCAATCCCGAGATCGACCGGGGGCAACTCCGTGACCTGCTGCTCGGGCCCCTGGACGTCCAGTGGGGGCGGGGCGTGACGGAGGTGGTGCCCGGGAGCCGGGACGGCGTGCTGGTCCGTTGCGCGGACGGGCGGCAGGAGACGTTCGACCTCGTGGTCGGTGCGGACGGTGCCTGGTCGCGGGTCCGCCCGGCGGTTTCGCCCGCGACGCCGCAGTACACCGGCGTCACCCTGGTCGAGACCTCCCTGGACGACGTCGACACCCGCCACCCCGGCCTCGCCCGGCTGATCGGCGACGGTTCCGTGGCCGTGTACGGCGTGAACCGCGCGATCGTCGCCCAGCGCAACAGCGGCGGGCACGTCAAGGTGTACGCCCAGTACCGCGCGCCGCTGGATCCGCACACGGCCTCGGACCGGCATACCGGCCCGCACACGAGGGCGGACCTGGGCACGGACGACGTCGAGGCCGTGCGCTCACGCGTGCTGGCCCTGTTCGACGGCTGGGCCTCTCCCGTTCTCGACCTCTTCCGCCACGGCACGGCGTTCGCCCACCGTCCGCTCCATGTCCTGCCCGAGTCCCACACCTGGGCCCACGTGCCCGGGGTGACGCTCCTGGGCGACGCCGCCCATCTGATGCCCCCGCTGGGGGCGGGCGCGAACCTCGCGATGCTGGAAGGCGCCGAACTCGCCGAGTCCGTCGCCGCCGCCACCGGCCCTGAAGAACTGGACGAGGCCGTCCGCGCCTTCGAGGAACAGATGTGGGCACGGGCCGGCAGGTGGGCGACGATCACGATGGCCGGTCTGGAACGCCTCGTGAGCCCGGACCCCTCCCGAGCCCTCGCCGTCTTCGACGAGGTCCAGCCTTCCTGACCGCCGAGCGCGAGGGCGTGGTCCTGTCCGCCGCCGGTCGTCCGGTTCGGCGAACCCGCCGTCGGCCGGCCGACGGCGGGTTCGCGCGCGTGCGGGGCCCCTGGACCTCTACCGCTCGGTGCCGGGGGGTGCCGAGCGCCCCGAAGGCCCTGCGGAGGAGGCGTGTCGCACGGGCTCCCGCTCGTACTCCGCGTCCTTCGCGTCCTCCCCTTCCCGCTTCGCGCCGTCGTCCTTTCCCGCCGGGAGATCCGGAACGGCGGTGCCCCGCCCGAGCATTCCGCGGACGGCCTCGGGCAGAGTGACGTCCAGATGCGAGCCGAGGGGGAAGCAGAGCACCACCAGACCGCCGATCATGGCGAGGGCGAAACTCCACAGCCCCATCATCACCGCGATGGAGAGATGGAAGAGGACTCCCGCGGCGAACAGGCGCCAGCGCCAGCGCTGCGCGAGCAACAGGCTCGCGGCGAGGCCGATTTCGATGACCAGGGGGACCCAGGTGAGCAGAGCGACACCCAGGGGGGACGCGAGCACCGGGTTGACCAGGGGCTGGAGCGGGCCGGGGGCGCCGAACGCGAGGCTGTGCCCCCAGTACCACATCGCGGTGCCGTCGGCCCATTCCGCGTGGGGCAGCTTGGCGACACAGGACTGGAAGTAGAGGAACGACATCTGGACGCGTACGAGCACCAGGCCCGTCGCCCCCAGGAGCACGGCCCGGCGACGGCTCGGCGCGGCTCCCTCCGCAAGCGTCTGCCAGTGCCAGCGCCGGGGGTCGCCGAGCGCGGTGAGGGCGAGCAGCGACGACAGGACCACGGTGACCTGGTCGCCGCCGTCGGCGATGGCGATTCCGGAGAAGACGCTGAAGGACACCCAGGCGTGCGGAAGCGCGGTCCATCTGGGGCGCCATCCGGAGGCCACGACGAGGAGGACGAGGACACACAGCCACCGGGTCGCTGTCAGACCGTTCTCGGGCGCCAGACAGAACACACCTGCCCGCATCGGCCCCGTACAGATGGGGTAGTCGCCCTGGGTCGCCACGGGACGGAACAGGGTCCCCGTGCCGCTGAACGCCAAGGTGCCCAGCGTGCCCAGCGCGAGGAGCGTGCGGGCCAGCCCGTACACGTTGGTCCAGGGCACCGGTACCGGCCTCAGCATGCGACGTCCAGCAGGACGGCGTTCTCCGGGGTGCGGGCGTCGGGCAGAAGGTCGCGCCAGGCGAACGGCGTGGGCTTCTGCTCCATCACCGCTATCCGCCCGCACAGAGTCGGGTCCGGTGTCCTGTTGGTGACCGCGGTGGCCACCCGGGTCTTCCTCAGGCACTCCTGAACCGGGCTCAGTTCGCATGCGGTACGGGTGGCCTTGCCAGCCTCATGGAGCAGCAGCGCGGTCTCGATGCCCTGGGAGCGCGAGACCCGGTCGAATCCGTGCTCGGAGTGGCGGCCGAGCGAGGCGCTCGTCCAGGTGGAACCGTCCCAGCGGAAGGGCTCGAACTCCGGGCTGCGCGCCGATTTCGTGAAGAAGGCCCAGCCCTGCGGTGTGACGGTGACCGCTACGGGCTTGACGGACTTCTGGCCGGGCAGGGACAGCACGTTCTTCGGCAACTGCGTCTGAGCCACGTACAGGACGACGACGGCGCACAGCACGGCGGTCCCGGTGATCCATGCCCGGGGCACCTCCACCGTGTGCCGGGCGGACACGGTGACCCGGCCGCTCCCCCTGTGCGGGGAATCCTTCCACCACATTCTGTTCGTCTCTCCATGGGTTCCGGACGTACGTGCCGGCCCCGGGTCCGGCCGGTGGTGCGCCGGTACCCGGAGCCAGCACGTGCTGGTGGACGTGGTGCTCTGGGTCAGACGGTGCTCAGTACCTTGGTCAGGCCCGCCACGAGCTCGTCCCTCGACAGGTTCTCCATCGGTGCCGGGTTGTTGACCACCACGTTGATGACGGCGGCGGCGTTGATGAAGAAGCCTCCGGTCGCCACGGCGACGGCCACGGCGGCCACCGCCACGGACACGACCAGGACCACGCAGGCTCCCGATTCGCTGGGGACGGATCCGTTCGAGTCGGAGACGTCGACCAGGACCTGGGAGACGGCGGTCATGGCCTGGTCCACGAGTCTGGGGTCGCCGCTGCGTGCCTTGGCCGAGAAGTCGGCGAAGATGCCCGGTGACTTCAGCTCGATCTTCTTGATCAGCTCCGCCACGGCACGGACGGCCTCGGCGTTGTCGTTCACACCCGGCTCGATGCCGTTGAGATTCCCGTCGGCCGCGAGCTTCGCGGCGACCGGTCCCTGGCCGAAGAAGAGTCCGGCGAACAGCTGGTGGCCGTCCTCGGCGGCCGAGGGCTTGGATCTCTCCGTCCCCGCCGAAGCGGTGGTGACGGCCTGGGTGTTCACGTTCGTGGGTGCCGCGTTCGCGCTGCCGATGGTCGTGAACGCCGCTGCGCCGGTTACCGCCACAGCCGTAACGATGCCCACTATTCGCCCATAGTGCTTCACAGATCGTTCCTTTCGAAGGAAGTTGTGTTGACCTTGTGCGAGACGGCGTAATCCTTGTGGCTGATGCGACGTCAGTACAAGGCGCTTCTGAGTCGGAACTGACCTGTTCCAGCCAAATTCCGCATACGCACCGCAGACGGAGAAGAGGCTCAGGGTGAGCCCGCTGTCTGGGGTTTCACCCTCGGCAACGGGCGATTTGCCGTCTATGCGGTGGGTGATATACGGCCTGCGGTCAGAATGTGGTCCGGGCCGGCCCTCCGGAAGCCGCCTGGTTCCAGGGCTCGTCAGGACTCGCGGTCGGCAAGTCCGCAGTCACCGCACTTCGAACCGTTCGGCGCGCGGTAGTAGAGACAGCAGCTTCGCCGGCGAAAGCCGAGGTCGGGGCCGGTGATCACTCCGGTGTTCGCCAGGCGTCCGGTTCCCAGCAGGGTGGCGGTGAGGCGGCTGAGCGCCACGCGTGTGCCGGGACGGGCCGCGAGCAGGGCATGGGCGGCTCCCACCAGCGCCGAGGCGGAGTTCCCGTCGAGCAGGCGCGGGGCGATCTTGACGCGGAGTCCGTCGGCCAGCGCCGAGAGCTGGCTCGTCACCTGCGTGTACAGGGCGTGGGCGGGCTCGTCGTCCAGCCGCTCGACGTGCCAGCCTCCTGGACGGGGCACCCGGAGGGCCGGTCCGTCGTCGGCCCTGTGCAGTCCGTCCAGGTCGAGGACGATCCCGTGCAGGACGACGCAGGCCAGGGCCGGGGACCAGAGGCGGGCCGCGTGTCCGAGCTGGGCGATGGAGACGTCGATGCGCGGTTCCGCGGTGTGGTGGCGGCGCGCGACGGCATCGGCGAGATCGGTGAAACCGTCCGCGTAGGAACGGGCGAGCGGATGCCAGCCGTCGTCCTCGCCCCCGGTGCGCAGGACGAAGAAGCCGCCGAGATCCGCCACGTCGCGCAGGGCGGCCGTGACGGACGCGGCCGAGGCGCGGGCGTCGTGCACGTTCTGTCTCTCCGTAGGGTGAGGGGCCGTACGGCACGGTCAGGAAGGCCGTACGACGGGGCCGACGGGCCCGTACGCCAGGGTCAGCGGGCCGTAGGACGTCGCGGTGGGGTGATGGCGTACAGGTCGAGGATGTCCGGCCGGGGTACGACACCCGGTCCGCCGGCGCGTGCCCAGGCGACGATGTCCTCGGTGGCGTCCGGATCGTTGACCAGTCCCAGCCAGACGGGCCGGGCACCGGCGGCGCGGCCCTCGGCGGAGGGCTGGACGACGATGACGTTGGCCTGCTCGCAGACGTCCAGGCAGGCGGAGACCCGCACCGGCACCTCGGCGCGCAGACGCGCGGTCTGGGCGGAGTGGTCGACGCCCGTCACCTTCGGGGTGCCGCAGCAGCAGTCACGGCACACGACGACCCGGCAGGGCACCGGTTCGCGGCCGGACGGGACGGTGTCGGCGGGCACGCCGCATCGTTCCTCTCTTCCGGGGAGATCCGCCCCGGTGGTCCGTCGAGGAGGCGACCGCGTGAGTCTCCTGGCTCTCGGGTCACAGCTCGCGCCGCGCCTTCCCGCCCTCGCGGGCAGTGGGCGTGTGCGGGGCTCGCTCGCCGATCACAGTGGCGGGACCCCGCCGGATTTCCACCGGCTTCCTCGGACCGCCGTCGCCTTGTTGCTCCGGCCATCCTTCCACCTCGTACGCCGTGCTGTCAGGGAGGGGGCACCTGGCTGCGCGCTCCGTCATCGGGACACGACGCACCCGCGCACCTCACGCACGCCGCACACCTCACGCATGCCGCAGGACCGCTCCGCCGTCGGCCGAAGCAATGCTTAGGTATACCTAACTATTGCCTGTGGCACAACATCTGGGGTGTTCACTACGCGCCAGCTTCTAGATGTAGTGTTGCTGGTGCTGGTGGTTCGCCGGGTACGTCTGTGCCTGGCGTCGCAAGAGGGAACCCGGTGAGAGACCGGGACTGCCCCGCAGCGGTGAGTGGGAACGACCGCCGTCACACGCACTGGGTCCGGAGACCGGGCCCGGGAAGCGACGGCCAGTAGGAGTCGCGTACGGCGTTGTCCGGCGCGACGGGCCCGCGAGTCCGAAGACCTGCCACCGGTGCGCACGCCGGACCGTGGTGTGCGCGCTCCGAGGCCCCGAGGGAGGGCCAGGTGGCAGACGCGCGGCCCCGGGTGAGACTTGTCGGTTCTTCACCGCCCGGTCCCCAGCCGTACGCGCCGCCCGCTCCTCCCCTGCCGGTCTTCGGACGGACACGGGAACGAGTGAGAGGAGACGGCGCCGATGAGCGGTCTCGTGTATTTCTCCAGCGTCTCGGAGAACACCAGGCGCTTCGTGGAGAAGCTGGGCCTGCCCGCCACCCGGATCCCCCTGTATCCGCGTCGCGACGGCATGCCCCTGGTCACCGAGCCGTATGTGCTCGTCGTGCCGACCTACGGCGGGGGCGAGCGCGCGGGCGCGGTCCCCAAACAGGTGATCCGCTTTCTGAACGTCGAGGCCAACCGGGTGCTGCTGCGGGGGGTCATCGCCTCCGGCAACACCAACTTCGGCGCGGACTACTGCCTGGCCGGCCGGGTGATCTCGGCGAAGTGCGGGGTCCCGGAGCTGTACCGATTCGAACTGCTGGGCACGGACCGAGACGTCCGCGCCGTGAGGGAAGGGCTACGAGAGTTTTGGACACGACACTCATCGACGGCGGGGCGGCCGGCGGCATGAACGCCCTCCCCTCGGCCGCCACGGGCCGGCGCGAGCCGGTCGGCACGCGCAAGGACTACCACGCGCTGAACGCCATGCTGAACATGTACGACTGCGACGGCGCCATCCAGTTGGACAAGGACCGCGAGGCCGTCCGCCAGTACTTCCTCCAGCACGTCAACCCGAACACGGTGGTGTTCGGGTCGCTGAAGGAGAAGATCGACCACCTCGTCGAGAACGACTACTACGAGGAGGCGCCCCTCCGTCGCTACCGGTGGGAGTTCCTGGAGGACCTGTACCGGCAGGCGTACGCCCACGAGCACCGCTTCCGTACCTTCCTCGGCGCGTTCAAGTACTACACCTCGTACACGCTGAAGACCTTCGACGGCTCCCGCTACCTGGAGCGGTACGAGGACCGGATCGTCGCCACCGCCCTGTTCCTCGGCGCCGGTGACGAGGCGCTCGCGGCCCGGCTGGTGGACGAGATGATGACCGGCCGCTTCCAGCCGGCCACCCCGACCTTCCTCAACGCGGGCAAGGCCCAGCGCGGCGAGCTGGTCTCCTGCTTCCTGCTGCGGGTCGAGGACAACCTGGAGTCCATCGGACGCGGCGTCAACTCCGCGCTCCAGCTGTCCAAGCGCGGCGGCGGGGTGGCGCTGCTGCTCACGAACCTGCGCGAGCAGGGCGCCCCGATCAAGAAGATCGAGAACCAGTCGTCCGGTGTCGTCCCGGTGATGAAGCTCCTGGAGGACTCCTTCTCCTACGCCAACCAGCTGGGCGCCCGGCAGGGCGCGGGGGCGGTGTACCTGCACGCGCACCACCCCGACATCATGCGGTTCCTGGACACCAAGCGGGAGAACGCGGACGAGAAGATCCGCATCAAGACGCTCTCCCTCGGGGTCGTCGTCCCCGACATCACCTTCGAACTCGCCAAGCGCAACGAGGACATGCACCTGTTCTCGCCGTACGACGTCGAGCGGGAGTACGGCAGGCCGCTGTCCGACCTGTCGGTGAGCGAGCACTACGACGACCTGGTCGCCAACCCGCGTGTGCGCAGGACGACCCTGAGCGCCCGCGAGTTCTTCAAGACGATCGCGGAGCTGCAGTTCGAGTCCGGCTACCCGTACCTGCTCTTCGAGGACACAGTGAACCGGGCGAACCCGATCCCGGGCTGGATCAACATGTCCAACCTGTGCTCGGAGATCCTCCAGGTCAACACCCCCAGCACCTACGACGCCTCGCTCGGCTACGAGACGGTCGGCCGGGACATCTCCTGCAACCTGGGTTCGCTGAACATCGCCGCGGCGATGGCCTCCCCGGACCTCGGCGCCACCGTGGAGACGGCGGTGCGCGGCCTGACCTCGGTCTCCGACCAGTCGCACATCGACGCCGTGCCGTCCGTGGCCCACGGCAACGACCTCTCCCACTCCGTCGGCCTCGGCCAGATGAACCTGCACGGCTACCTCGCCTCGCGGCGCATCCACTACGGCAGCGAGGAGGGTGTCGACTTCACGAACATGTACTTCTACGCCGTCGCCTACCACGCGCTGCGCGCCTCCAACAGGATCGCGATCGAGCGCGGCACGGCCTTCGACGGCTTCGAGAAGTCCGCGTACGCCGACGGCTCGTACTTCGACAGGTACACCGAGCGGGTGTGGCGGCCGGCCACCGAGCGGGTACGCGCCCTCTTCGCCGAGGCGGGGACCGTCCTGCCCACGCGGGACGACTGGCGTGAGCTGAAGCGTTCCGTGCGGGAACACGGCATCTACAACCAGTACCTCCAGGCCGTGCCGCCGACCGGGTCCATCAGCTACATCAACGACTCCACCGCCTCCATCCACCCGATCGCCTCCAAGGTGGAGATCCGCAAGGAGGGCAAGCTCGGCCGCGTCTACTACCCGGCGCCGCACATGGACAACGACAACCTGGAGTACTTCCAGGACGCGTACGAGATCGGCTACGAGAAGATCATCGACACCTACGCGGCCGCCACCCAGCACGTCGACCAGGGCCTGAGCTGCACGCTCTTCTTCCGCGACACGGCGACCACCCGCGACCTGAACAAGGCGCAGATCCACGCCTGGCGCAAGGGCATCAAGACCCTCTACTACATCCGGCTGCGCCAGGAGGCCCTGGAAGGCACCGAGATCGAGAACTGCCTGTCCTGCACCCTGTGACCACCCCGTACGCGACTCACCGAGGCACCAGCGATGACCACCAGCACCACCCCCCTGACCGAGATCTCGGTCACCCCTCCCTCCTACCGCCACGACCCGGCCGCCCGGTTGCGTCCGGTCAACTGGAACCGGGTCACCGACGAGAAGGACCTGGAGGTGTGGAACCGGCTCACCGCCAACTTCTGGCTGCCCGAGAAGGTCCCGCTCTCCAACGACGTGAACGCCTGGCAGCAGCGGCTCACCGCCGAGGAACGCACCCTGACCATGCGGGTGTTCACCGGTCTGACCATGCTCGACACCGTGCAGGCCACCGTCGGCGAGATCGTCCAGATCCAGGACGCCCGCACCGAGCACGAGGAGGCCGTGTACACCAACATCGCCTTCATGCAGGCCGTGCACGCCCGCAGTTACTCCTCGGTGTTCTCCACGCTCTCCAACACCCCGGAGATCGACGACGCGTACCGCTGGGCGGTGGACAACGACGTCCTCCAGCAGCGCTGCAAGACGGTCCTGAAGCACTACTACGGCAACGACCCGCTGAAGCGGAAGGTCGCCTCCACCCTGCTGTCGTCGCTGCTGCTGTACGCGGGCTTCTACCTGCCGCTGCACTTCTCCACCCACGCCCTGCTCACCAACACGGCCGACATGATCCGGCTGATCCTGCGCGACAAGGCGGTGCACGGCTACTACTCGGGCTACAAGTACCAGCGCGGCCTGGAGAAGCGGACGGCGGCCGAGCGGGAGGAGATGCGGGAGTTCACGTACGACCTGCTGGAGGAGCTGTACCGGCTGGAACTCCGGTACTCGGGCGAGCTGTACGAGCCCCTGGGGCTCATGGACGACGTAGCCGTCTTCGTCCGCTACAACGCCGACAAGGCGCTGATGAACCTCGGCTACCCGGCGCGCTTCTCCGCGGAGGAGACCGAGGTGAACCCGGAGATCCTGGCCGCGCTGTCCCCGGGCGCGGACGAGAACCACGACTTCTTCTCCGGCTCCGGCTCCTCCTACGTCATGGGCAAGGCGGAGGACACCGCCGACGACGACTGGGACTTCTGAGAGGCCGACGATGTCCGACACACCCCGCGTGCCCGACACACCCGGCCTGCCCGCGCCTCGTCACGCCGCGGGCGTCCGCTGCCCGGCACCCGCCTGACCGGGGCTACGCGGCGCCCGGCACCGCCCGCTGGCCCGGACCGTCGTACGAGGCCAGCGGGCGGATCAACGCGTTGTGGGCCAGCTGCTCGGTGATGTGCGCGGTCCATCCGGTGATCCGGCTCATCACGAAGATCGGTGTGAAGGCGGGGATGTCGAAGCCCATCAGGTGGTAGGCGAGGCCGGCCGGGTAGTCCAGGTTCGGGTGGATGCCCTTGCGGGTGAGCATCGCGTGCCGCAGGGCCGCGTGCAGGGTGGCCAGCCGGGTCACCTCGGGGTCGGCGGCACGCGCCACCAGCCGGTCGAGGGCCTCCTGCATGATCGGTACGCGGGAGTCGCCGTGCTTGTAGACGCGGTGGCCGAAGCCCATGATCTTGCGTTTGGACGCCAGTGCCTCGTCCAGCCACTCCTCGGCGCGCCGCGGGTCGCCGATCTCCAGCAGCATGTGCATCACGGCCTCGTTGGCGCCACCGTGCAGGGGGCCCTTGAGGGCGCCGATCGCCGCGGTGACCGCGCTGTACAGGTCGGAGAGGGTGGAGGTGACCACCCGGGCGGTGAACGTCGAGGCGTTGAAGCTGTGTTCCGCGTACAGCGTGAGGGAGATCTCGAAGCAGCGGACGACGTCCGGGTCGGGGACGCTGCCGGAACACATGTGGAAGAAGTTCTCCGCGTACCCGAGGGCGGGGTCCGGGGGGATGGGGTCCAGTCCGCGGCGCCGCCGCTGGTCGGCCGCCACCACGGTGGGCAGCTTGGCCAGCAGGGTGAGGGACTTGGCACGGTTGGCGGCGAGCGAGCCGTCGTCCTCCGTGGGGTCCTCGGCGCCGAAGAAGCTGACGGCCGTCCGCAGCACGTCCATCGGGTGGCAGGTCTCGGGCAGCCGGGTCAGCAGCTCCAGCGAGGTGCGGTCCAGGGGCCGCAGGGCGCGCTCGCGGGCCGTGAAGTCCTGGAGCTGCGCGGTGTCGGGGAGTTCGCCGTGCCAGAGGAGGTGGGCGACCTCCTCGAAGGAGCGGCGGGCGGCGAGGTCCTGGACCGGGTAGCCGCGGTAGGTGAGGGAGTTGGTCTCCTGGATGACGGTGGAGACCTCGGTGGTGTCGACGACGACACCGGCGAGGCCGCGGTGGATCTCGGGCGCGGTGGTGGTCATGGGAATGCCTGCCTTCGGGGGTCAGGTGCCGGGCGGGAGGGTGAAGTCGAAGACGGACGAGTCGAAGGCCGCGTACGCGTCGTAGCCGAGGAGCTCGTACAGCCGTGAGCGGGTCTGCATGCGCGGCAGCAGGGACTCCTGGGTGCCCTCGGCGGCGATGGTGCGCAGTCCGTCCTCGACCGCGCCCATGGCGATGCGCAGCAGCGTCACCGGGTAGAGGGCGATGTTGTAGCCGAGACTCTCCAGGGTGGCCGTGTCGAGCAGGGGGGTCTTGCCGAACTCGGTGAGGTTCGCGAGCAGCGGCACGTCGACCGCCTCGCGGAACGCCTCGTACTCCGCGGGGCCGAGGAGTGCCTCGGGGAAGACGGCGTCCGCGCCGGCGTCGACGTACGCCTTCGCCCGGTCGATCGCCGCGTCCAGTCCCTCGACCGAGCGGGCGTCGGTACGGGCCATCAGGAGGAAGTCCGGGTCCCGGCGGGCGTCGGCGGCTGCCCGGATCCGACGGGCCATCTCCTCGCAGGGCGTGACGGTCTTGCCGTCCAGGTGGCCGCAGCGCTTGGGGTTGACCTGGTCTTCCAGGTGCAGCCCGGCCAGGCCGGCGTCCTCCAGCAGCTGGACGGTGCGGGCCGCGTTCATCGGTTCGCCGAATCCGGTGTCGGCGTCGATGAGGACGGGGAGGTCGGTGACGCGGGTGGTCTGCTGGGCGCGGGCGGCGATCTCGGTCGACGTGGTCAGACCGATGTCGGGCAGGCCGAGGTCCGCGGCGAGGACCGCGCCCGACAGGTAGACGGCGTCGAAGCCGGTTTCCTGGATGAGGCGGGCGGAGAGCGGGTTGATGGCGCCGGGCATGCGCAGCAGCCGGCCGGAGGCGAGCTGCTCGCGGAAGGTCCGACGGCGTTCGGCGGCCGTGGTGGCGGTGTGCAGCAGCATCAGAACAGGCCCTTCGGCAGGCTCGCGTCGAAGGCGGCGACGGCCTCGGTGTCGACGGCCGGGAACAGGCCGCCGAGGTCGGCCGCCGACAGTTCCGCGAGGCGGGCCGCCGAGTCCAGGAAGGCGTCCTGCGCGGAGCGGGTGACGACGCCCTCGGCGAGCGTGCGGAACTTGCCCGTGTACGCGGGGCGGTCGAAGGGCCGGGCGCCGGCCGGGTGGGCGTCGGCCAGGGCGAGTTCGTCCTCGATCACCGTGCCGTCCGTGAGGGTGATCACCGCGCGCCCGCCGAAGGCGCGGCGCTCCGGGTCGGGATCGTGGTAGCGGCGGGTCCAGGCCGGGTCCTCGACCGTGGTGATCTTCTGCCACAGCTCCACCGTCCCGGGGCGCCGGGCACGGTCGGGCGCGTAGGAACGCTCGTGGTGCCACGTCCCGTCCTCCAGGGCCACCGCGAAGATGTAGGGCACCGAGTGGTCGAGGGTCTCGCGGCTGGCGGTGGGGTCGTACTTCTGCGGGTCGTTCGCACCGGAGCCGATCACGTGGTGGGTGTGATGGCTGGTGTGCAGGACGATCGAGCGCACCTGGTCCAGCGGCCCCGCCTTCTCCCGCAGGCGCCGGGCCAGGTCGATGATCGCCTGGGCCTGGTACTCGGCGGAGTGCTCCTTGGTGTACGTGTCGAGGATCGCGCGGCGCGGTTCGCCGGGCTCGGGCAGCAGGACCGTGTAGTCGGAGTCCGGTCCGTCGAGCATCCAGGCGAGGAAGCCGTCCTCGCCCTCGTAGACCGGTGACGGGGAGGTCTCCCCGCGCATCGCCCGGTCCACCGCCTCGATGGCCGCCTTGCCGGCGAAGGCGGGCGCGTACGCCTTCCAGCTGGAGATCTCGCCCTTGCGGGACTGCCGGGTGGCGGTGGTGGTGTGCACGGCCTGCTGGACGGCCTGGTACACCGTCTCGGTCGGCAGCCGCAGCAGGGCGCCCAGTCCGCCCGCGGTGGCGGCGCTGAGGTGGGCCACATGGTCGACGCGGTGCTCGTGCAGGCAGATGCCCTTGACCAGGGCGACGTGGATCTCGTACGCGGCGACGATCCCGCGCAGCAGGTCGGCGCCGGTGCGGCCGGTGTGCTGGGCGACCGCGAGCAGGGGCGGGATGTTGTCGCCGGGGTGGGAGTAGTCCGCGGCCAGGTAGGTGTCGTGGAAGTCGAGCTCGCGGACGGCGGTGCCGTTGGCCCAGGCGGCCCATTCCGGGGAGACCCGGGAGCGGCTGCCGAAGACGGAGGCGCCGGGGGCGGCCATGCGGTGGGCGGTGGCCTGGGCGCGGGCGACGGCGACGGGGCGGCGCAGCAGGGAGGCGACGGCCACCGAGGCGTTGTCGATCACCCGGTTGACGGCCATCGCGGTGCTGTCGGCGTCCAGCTCCTCGGTGCCGGTGGCCACGGAGGCCAGCTTCCAGGCGAGCTGGTCCTCGCGCGGGAGCCGGTCGGCGCTGGGGTGGACTCGGACGTGGTGCTCGATCACGGGACTCCTCGCGGGTGCGGACGATCCTTGCCGGTGCTGACGTGATCGACGGTGCCCGTTCCGCGGCGGTCCGGCTACCTCTCCAATCTGCGGATTTCCTCCATCCGGCAGGTGCGGATCCGCGAATTCTGCGAAGAACGCGGATGCTATGTTCGCAAGCAGCGCCTGCCGGAACGTCCCCTCTTCCGGCGTGCGACGAGGAGGTGCCCATGCCACGAGGACCGGCCGGCCGCAAGGTCTACGCCCACGCGAAGCTGCGGCGGCTCCGCCGTGAGCACGGAATGAACCAGGTCGAGATGGCCCGTGCTCTGGGGATCTCCACCAGTTACGCCAACCAGATCGAGCAGAACCAGCGTCCGCTGACCGCGTCCGTGCTCCTGCGGATCGCCGAGGTCTTCGGCGTCGACGCGGAGTTCTTCTCGGAGGCCGAGGGGGACCGGCTCGCCGCCGATCTGCGGGCCGCACTCGCCGACGAGGCCTGCGGGGTGTCGCCGCCCGACCCCGAGGAGATCACCGAGGCCGTCCGCGACCATCCCGAGGTGGCGCGCGCCCTGATCGCCCTGCACCGCCGCTACCGTGACACGGTCGAACAGGCCGCCGCCCTGGGCTCTCCGGGGCCGGCCGGCGATCTGCTGCCTCCCGCCGAGCCGCACGACGAGGTGCGGGACTTCTTCTACACGCACCACAACCACTTCGGATCGCTCGACACCGAGGCCGAACGGACCGCCGCCGCGCTGGACCTGCGTCCGGGCAAGGCGGCCGACCCTCTCACGGCGCTGCTCACCGAACGCCACCACGTCCGCGTCGTCCAGGCCGCACCGGACCGGGCCGGCGACGCGCGGCGCTTCGCCCCCGGGTCCGGGCTGCTGTTCCTCTCCCCCTGGCTCAGTGACGGCCAGCGTGCCTTCCAGCTCGCCACGCAGCTCGCCCTGCTGGAGCACGGCCCGCTCCTCGACCAGCTGGTGTCCGGCGCCACGGGGCTCACCTCGCCGCAGTCGCCGGCGCTGGCCCGGATCGGCCTGGCGAACTACTTCGCGGGCGCCCTGCTCATGCCGTACACCGCCTTCCACACGGTGGCCGAGGAGGTGCGTTACGACATCGAGTTGCTCTCCGCGCGCTTCGGCGTCGGCTTCGAGACGGTCTGCCACCGTCTGAGCACCCTCCAGCGCACCGGGCGCAGAGGCGTGCCGTTCTCCTTCCTGCGCGTCGACCGGGCCGGGAACATCTCGAAGCGGCAGTCCGCGACCGACTTCCACTTCTCCCGCCTCGGCGGCACCTGCCCCCTGTGGACGGTGTACGGGGCGTTCTCGGCGCCGGGCAGGATACTGACCCAGGTCGCCGAAATGCCGGACGGCAAAAGGCACTTCTGGGTGGCCCGGACCATCACGCGAGGAGGCTTCGGCCACCACGCCCCGCGCGCCGAGTTCGCCGTCGCCCTCGGCTGCGAGCTGCGTCACGCCCCTCGCCTGGTCTATGCCGAGGGCGTCGCCCTCGACGACTCCCGCGCCGCCACGCCGATCGGGCTCGGCTGCCGGATCTGCGAGCGCCGTGACTGCGCGCAGCGGGCCCGCCCGCCGGCGGGCGGGCGGCTGGCCGTCGATCCCGACCGGCGGGCCTATGTGCCCTATCCCGTGGAGAGCACCGGGGCGTGACGGGCTCCTGGCCCGTACGGGTCAGCGGTGCCGGAAGGCGGGGGGCCGCTTGTCGGTGAAGGCGGCCATGCCCTCTTTCTGGTCCGCGGTGGCGAACACCGCGTGGAAGAGCCGGCGTTCGAAGCGGACGCCTTCGGCCAGGGTCGTCTCGAAGGCCCGGTTGACCGCCTCCTTCGCCATCATGGCCACCGGCAGCGACATGCCCGCCACGGTCCCGGCGACCGCCAGTGCCTCCGCGACCAGCTCGTCGGCGGGCACGACCCGGGAGACGAGCCCGGCCCGCTCCGCCTCGGCGGCGTCCATGGTGCGCCCGGTCAGGCACAGCTCCATGGCCTTGGCCTTGCCCACCGCGCGGGTCAGCCGCTGGGAGCCGCCGATGCCGGGGATCACCCCGAGCCTGATCTCCGGCTGGCCGAAGACGGCGGTGTCGGCGGCGAGCAGGATGTCGCAGAGCATGGCCAGCTCGCAGCCGCCGCCGAGGGCGTATCCGGCGACGGCGGCGACGGTCGGGGTCCGCAGCTGTCCGAGCCGGTCCCAGGCGGCGAACCAGTCGGTGAGGTACATGTCCATGTACCCCCGCGGCCGCATCTCCTTGATGTCGGCGCCGGCCGCGAACGCCTTCGCGGAGCCGGTGATCACGACGCAGCCGCAGTCCGGGTCCCGGTCGAGGGCCTCGGTCGCGGCCACGACGTCGTTCATCACCTGGAGGTTCAGCGCGTTGAGCGCCTTGGGCCGGTTGAGGGTGAGCAGGGCGGTGCGGCCCCTGCGTTCGACGAGGACGGTCTCGTACGCGACGGTGGATTCGGTGGTCATCCCTCTGCTCCGCTCCGGTCCCTGACGGTTCGCACGATGCCGGAGAAGTCCTCCGTGTCACCGACGTGTTCGGCGTAGCTGGCGTACAACTCGGCCGCTCGCAGTCCGAGTTCGGCGCGCACACCGCCCTCACGGGCGGCGTTGGCGGCCAGGCCCAGGTCCTTGGCCATCAGCGAGGCGGCGAAGCCCGGCCGGTACGCGCGGTTGGCGGGGCTCGTCGGGACGGGCCCGGGGACGGGGCAGTTGACGCTGAGTGACCAGCACTGTCCGGACGCCGTGGAGGCCACGTCGTACAACGCCTGGTGCGACAGCCCGAGGCTCTCACCGAGGACGAACGCCTCGCTGACCGCGATCATGGAGACGCCGAGGATCATGTTGTTGCAGATCTTGGCGGCCTGTCCGGCACCCGGTCCGCCGCAGTGCACGGCCCTCTTGCCCATGACGTCCAGCAGGGGGCCCGCCTCGGCGAACTCGGCCTCTCCCCCACCGGCCATGAAGGTGAGCGTGGCGGCCTCCGCGCCGACCACCCCTCCGGAGACGGGGGCGTCCAGGGCGCGCGCCCCGGCGGCGAGGGCCCGCTCGTGGGCCGTGCGCGCGTCGGCCACGTCGATGGTGGAGCAGTCGACGAAGAGAGTTCCGGGGCGGGCGGCGGTCAGGATGCCGTCGTAGAGGGCCAGCACGTGGCGCCCGGCGGGCAGCATGCTGACGACCACGTCGGCGGCGGCGACGGCCTCGGCCGCTGACGTGGCGGGCTCCACGCCACAACCGGCGGCGGCCTCCACCGCCGCGGGCACCAGGTCGTGTCCGAGCACCCGGTGGCCGGCCTTGGCGAGGTTGACGGCCATCGGGCCGCCCATGTGTCCGAGTCCGATGAACGCGACGGTCCGGCTCACCAGGCCACCTCCTCGGTGGTGTCGGCCGCGACGGCGGGTCCGCGCCCGTCGGGAGGGGTGAAGAAGCGCTCGACATCCGCGTCGGTGACCTCGACGAGGGTCGCCGGGGACCAACGGGGGTCGCGGTCCTTGTCGATGACCTGGGCGCGGATGCCCTCCACCAGGTCCGGGGCGCTCAGCATCGCGCAGGACACCCGGTACTCCTGCTCCAGCACGCGTTCCAGTGGCCCGAGCCCGCGGGCACGGCGGAGAGCCGCCAGGGTGACCTTGAGCGCGGTCGGAGACTTGGTGAGCAGGATCCCGGCGGTCTCCTCGGCGTCCCGGCCGCCGTGGTCGAGGAGCCGCCGGACGATCTCCTCGACGGTGCCGGCCGGGAAACAGGCGTCGATCCAGTCCCTCCGGCCGGGCAGTTCGCCTGGTGGCGGGTCCTGCACATGGCGTCCGAGGGCCTCGCGTACCGGCAGCCCGGCGAGGTCGCCGAGGAAGGACGGGAGCGAGGCCGAGGGCATGTAGTGGTCGGCGAGCCCGCACAGCAGGGCGTCCGCGGCACCGATCGGCGCGCCCGTCAGGGCGAGGTGGGTACCCAGCTCTCCGGGGGCGAGGGCGAGCAGGTAGGTGCCGCCGACGTCGGGGACGAAGCCGATCCCGGTCTCGGGCATGGCGATCCTGGACCGCTCGGTGACGACGCGGACGCTGCCGTGCGCCGAGACGCCGACACCGCCGCCCATCACGATGCCGTCCATGACGGCGACGTAGGGCTTGGGGTAGCGGGCGATCCGCGCGTTGAGGCGGTACTCGTCACGCCAGAAGGCGGCCGAGGCGGTGCCGTCGCCGTCGCGGGCGTCGTCGTGGACGGCCCGGATGTCGCCGCCCGCGCACAGACCTCGTCCCCCCTCGCCGGTGATGACGACGGTCTCGACGGCGGGGTCGTGCGCCCACCGGGTGAGCGCCTCGTCGACGCGGAGCACCATCGCGTGGGTGAGTGCGTTCAGGGCCTTGGGCCGGTTCAGGCGGATGTGGCCGAGACGGCCGCTCGTACGGACCAGGACGTCGCTCATCCGAACGCCTCCGTCAGACCGCGGGCCACGATGACGCGCATGATCTCGTTGGTTCCTTCCAGGATCTGATGGACACGCAGGTCGCGGACGATCTTCTCGATGCCGTACTCGCTGAGACAGCCGTACCCGCCGTGGAGCTGGAGGGCGCGGTCGGCGACCGAGTAGCCGGTGTCGGTGGCGAACCGCTTCGCCATCGCGCACAGGTACGGCGCCTGCGGATCGCCCCGGTCGAGCGCGTGCGCGCTTTGCTGGACCAGTGCGCGGGCCGCGGCGAGTTCGGTCGCCATGTCGGCGAGGCGGAAGCGCAGCGCCTGGGCGTCGAGGAGCCGCATGCCGAACGCCTCGCGGTCGGCCAGGTGGGTCAGGCTGCGGTCGAGGCTGCTGCGGGCACCGCCCAGGGAGCAGGCGGCGATGCCGAGGCGCCCGCCGTTGAGGCCGCTCATGGCCATCCGGAAGCCCTCGCCCTCGCGGCCGAGGAGCCGGTCGGCGGGCAGGCGGACCCCGTCCAGGACCACTTGGCGCGTGGGCTGGGCGTTCCAGCCCATCTTCCGCTCGTTCGGCCCGAAGGTGACGCCGGGATCGTCCTTGTCGACGACGAACGCGGACACCCCGGCGGCGCCCTCGCCGCCGGTGCGGGCCATCACGACGTACACCTGGGCGGCCCCGGCGCCGGAGATGAACTGCTTGACCCCGGTGAGCTCCCAGCCGTCGCCGTCCCGGACGGCGCGGCTCGTCAGGGCCGCCGCGTCCGAGCCCGCGCCCGGCTCGGTCAGGCAGTAGCTGGCGAGGTCCTCCATGGCGCACAGACGCGGCAGCCACCGCTCGCGCTGGGCGTCGTCGCCGTAGTGGTCGACCATCCAGGCGACCATGTTGTGGATGGAGAGGTACCCGGCGATGGACGGGCAGCCGGAGGCGAGGGACTCGAACACGAGGACGCCGTCAGCCCGGGTGAGGCCCTGACCGCCGGACTCCTCGCGGACGTGGACGCCACCGAGACCGAGCCCGGCCGCCTTACGCAGGACGTCGACCGGGAAGTGCTTGTCGCGGTCCCAGTCGAGGGCGTGCGGGGCGAGATGGTCCTGGGCGAAGTCGAGGGTGGTCTCCACGAGGGCCTGCTGGTCCTCGGTGAGCAGGGTGCTGGTCATGGCCGCTCAGCCCATCGTGGGGATCGTGAAACTGGCGCCCTCCCGCAGACCCGCGGGCCAGCGGGAGGTGACCGTCTTCGTCCGGGTGTAGAAACGGATCGCGTCCGGCCCGTGCTGGTTCAGGTCGCCGAAGCCGGAGCGCTTCCAGCCGCCGAAGGTGTGGTAGGCCACCGGCACCGGGATGGGCACGTTGACGCCGACCATGCCGGTGTCCACCCGCCGGGTGAAGTCCCGGGCGGTGTCCCCGTCGCGGGTGAAGATCGCGACGCCGTTGCCGTAGACGTGCTCGCTGGGCAGGCGCAGGGCCTCCTCGTAGTCGGCGGCGCGTACGACGGAGAGCACCGGGCCGAAGATCTCCTCCTGGTAGATCCGCATGGAAGGGGTCACCCGGTCGAAGAGGGAGGCTCCGGCGAAGAACCCGTTCTCATGACCCGGCAGGACGAAGTCCCTTCCGTCCACGACGAGTTCGGCGGCCTCTTCGACTCAGAGGCCGACGTAGGAGCGGACCCGGTCGACGGCGTCCTGGCCGATCAGGGGGCCGAAGTCGGCGTCGGGGTCGTCGCCGCGCCCGATGCGCAGCGTGCCGATGCGCTCCTTGAGCCGGGCCACGAGGGCGTCGGCGGTGTCCTCGCCGACCGGGACCGCGACGGAGATCGCCATGCAGCGCTCTCCGGCCGAGCCGTACCCGGCGCCGATCAGGGCGTCCACCGCCTGGTCCAGGTCGGCGTCCGGCATCACGATCATGTGGTTCTTCGCCCCGCCGAAACACTGGGCGCGCTTGCCGTGGGCGGCGGCCGTGGCGTAGACGTGCGCCGCGACCGGTGTCGAGCCGACGAAGCCGAGGGCCGCCACACGCGGGTCCTCCAGGAGGGTGTCGACTGCCTCGCGGGCTCCGTTGACGACGTTCAGGACACCGGGCGGCAGGCCCGCCTCCAGGAAGAGTTCGGCGAGCCGCAGCGGAACCGAAGGGTCGCGCTCGGACGGCTTGAGGATGAAGGCGTTGCCGCAGGCGAGTGCGGGGGCGGCCTTCCACAGGGGGATCATCGCCGGGAAGTTGAACGGGGTGATGCCGGCGACCACGCCGAGCGGGGCGCGGAGCGAGTGGACGTCGATGCCGGTGCCGGCGTTGTCGGTGAACTCGCCCTTGAGCAGGTGCGGGATCCCCGCCGCGAACTCGACGACCTCCAGACCACGCTGGATGTCACCGTGCGCGTCGGCGACCGTCTTGCCGTGCTCGGCGGACAGCAGCCGGGCCAGCGCGTCCTTCTCCCCCTCGACGAGCTGGAGGAACCGCGTCAGGACGCGGGCACGCCGCTGCGGGTTCCAGCCGCCCCATTCGCGTTGGGCGTGGACGGCGTCGGCGACGGCCGCCCTGGTCTCGGTGCGGTTGGCGAGGGGCACGAGGGCCTGGACCTCGCCGGTGTTCGGGTCGTACACCTCACCGTGGGACCCCGAGGTTCCCGGGGTGTGCGTGCCGCCGATGAAGTGCGTCAACTCGCGCACGGAGGCGCGTTCGTGCTCGCGGACCATGACTGCCTGCTCTCGTCAGGAAGGATCCGGGGACGGCGCGCCGAGCCGGCGCACGCACGCGGTGGCGTACGGGCGCGCCGGGGCGCGAGATCGCAGAGGGCCGAGTCCCGTCAGACGGCGGGCTCACCAGGGTCGTGGATGCACACCTGTGCCATGCGTGTCAGCTCCATCCTCGTGGACAACACGGAACGTCCCGCGGCCGGTATCCTGACTCCCGGATCAGCGTGCGCCGTCCGCCTTCCCGACATCCTGCTCGTCAGTGGCGTCCTGCTCGACGGCGTACTCCCCGGTCACAGTGGCGGGACCGTGCCGGAATCACACCGGCTTCCCTGCACCGCGGGCCTTGTACCCGCCACTCTATAGTTGGACGTCCTAGTAAATCCAGCACCCGTGTCAGGGTCCGTCAGGTCAGCCGGGGCCGCACCGCGGCGGGCGTGAGCGTGGCCTACGCGTCGCCGTTCGGCTCCTCGGGTGTCACCGGTGCCGTCGGCCCGGTCCCCGCGTCCGCGAGCCGCAGCAGATACGTGTCCATGATCCAGCCGTGCCGGCTCCGCGCCTCGGCCCGCAACCGCCTGATCCGGTCCGCCACGTCCCGCAGCGGTCCCGCGACCAGCAGTTCGTCGGGCGTACCGAGGTAGGCCCCCCAGTAGATCCAGACGCCCTCCCCCTCGATCCGGGAGAACGACTCGTGTGCGTCGAGCATGACGACGATGTCGCCGTCGTCGTTCTGGCCGACGTCGAACAGCCGCCGGGCGGGAGTGATGTGCACCGGCCGGCCGACCTGGTTGAGGGGAATGCGGTGCCGGGCGGCGAGCGAGGAGACGCTGCTGATGCCGGGAACGACCTCGACGTCCGGCGAGACGGTGCCACGTGCCTCGATGTCGGCCAGGATGCCGAGCGTGCTGTCGTACAGCGACGGGTCGCCCCACACGAGGAAGGCACCGGTCTCGCCGGCCGTCATCTCGTCGCGCAGCATGGCCTCGAAGAGGTCCGCGCGACGGGTACGCCAGTCGTCGACGGCCAGGGTGTAGTCACCGCGCCCCATCGGGCGCCTGTCCCGGCTCGGGTCGTCCGTCTCCACGACGCGGTAGGGCATCCGCGCGTGCTCGTCCAGCATGCGGAGCCGCAGGTCCGTGAGCGACGACTTCTCGGGCCCCTTCCCGACGACGAAGAAGACGTCGGTGCGCCGCATGGCCTTCACCGCGGCGAGGGTCAGGTGGTCCGGGTCGCCCGCTCCGATACCGATGACGAGGATCCGGCGCTGCTGTCCGTTCATGTGCGCAGTCTCACACGCGCGTCCCCGTGTGGGGGCGCGCGGGCTCAGTGCCCGCCGGGCGGCCGCGCCGCCGCCAGGACGCGTCGGGCGCCGCGCACCACCGCTTCGTCGATCATGCGGCCGGACTCGTCCTGGGCCACGCCCGAGCCCGCCCTCTCGAATCGCTCGACCAGCGCGCGGGCCCGGTCGAGTTCGGCGGAGGACGGGGTGAACACCTCGTTGACAACGGCGAGTTGGGCCGGGTGGATGCAGGTCCGGCCGCCGAAACCGAGGCGCTTGAGGGCGGTGGTGGAGCGGCGCAGGGCGCCGAGGTCACGGAAGTCGGTGCTGACCGGGCCGAGCGGCGGTGCCAGCCGGGCGGCCGCGCTCACCAGGGTGAGCTGCGTCCTCGGCCACAGCAGTTCCCGCTCGTCCGGCCCGGGGACGATGCCCGTGTCGGCGCAGAAGTCCGCCTCACCGAGCTGCATTCTCGTCACCCGTGGCGCTCGGGCCATCAGTGGCGCGGCCAGCAGGGCGGCCGCGCTCTCCAGGAGGGGGCAGAGCGCGATCCACGGGGCCGAGGCCAGTGCGCCGGCCACGGCGGCGAGGTCGTCGGCCTGCTCGGCCTTGGCCACCACCATCCCGGCGACGGCGGGAAGGGCCACCGCGCGGGCGTCGGCGAGTCCCGGGCCGCCGGGATTGATCCGGACCCAGATCTCCGTGCCCGGCCGGGACCCGGCCGGCGGCAGCTCCTCCAGCCATCGGGCGGCGGTGTTCCGCGCGTACGCCTTCGCGGCGGGGGCGACCCCGTCCTCCAGGTCCACGATCACGGCGTCGGCGCCTCTCCCGAGGGCCTTCGCCAGCATGTCCGGACGGTCCCCCGGCACGTACAGGGCGGATCTCACGCTTCGTCCTCCTTCATGGCCGCTCGGTGGGGCGCGGTGGCGGAGCGGCTCCGTCCGCCACCGCGCTTCGGGTCCGGTCCGCTCAGCGGCCCGTGGGGCGGTGCAGGTAGCGGCCGGTGGGTTCGCCGCCGACCTTGCCGTCGGTCAGGACGCGGGTGCCGCGCAGGAAGGTGTCGGTGACCCGGGCGGTCAGCTCGAAGCCCTCGAAGGGCGTGTACTCCTGGGCGGATTCCGAGTCGGCCGCGCGGACGGTCCAGGTGTGGTCCGGGTCGACCAGCGCGATGTCCGCGTCGAAGCCGGCCGCGAGCCGTCCCTTGGTGGGCAGGCCGTAGCGCCGGGCCGGGTTCCAGGCGGTCAGGGCGGCGATCCGGCCGAGGGACAGACCGCGCCGGGTGCCTTCGGTGACCATGCCCGGCAGCAGGTATTCGGCCCCGCCGAAACCGGACTTGGCGAGGAAGACGTCGTCCTTCGGCTCGCCGAACTTCGCCTCCTCGCGGCAGCAGGCGTGGTCGGAGACGACCCAGTCGACGGTGCCGTCCAGGACGTACTCCCACAGCGCCTCGACGTCCTCGCGGGGCCGCAGCGGCGGGTTGACCTTGCCGCCCGGTCCGTGTGCGGTGGTGAGGTCGGCGAGCAGGTGTCCGACCGTGACCTCGCGGCGGAAGTCGATGTGCGGGAAGGCCCTGCCCATGCGTACGGCGGCGTCCACCGCCTTGCGCGAGGACAGGTGCAGCAGGTTGATCGTGGGAAGGCCGGTCTCGTGGGCCAGGTAGGAGGCGATGGAGACGGCCAAGCCCTCGGAGTGCGGCGGGCGGGAGGCGCTGTAGGCGGCCAGGCCGGTCAGCTCACCGGCCTCCTCGACCAGTTGGGTGTACGCCGTCATGATCTCGGCCGTCTCGCAGTGCAGGGACAGCGAGATCTGGTCGGCGATGTCGGGGAACCGCTCCCGGGCT
Organism: Streptomyces halstedii; assembly: GCA_000720535.1. GTDB lineage: Bacteria > Actinomycetota > Actinomycetes > Streptomycetales > Streptomycetaceae > Streptomyces > Streptomyces halstedii. The sequence continues at coordinate 79,465 of JOAZ01000033.1, read as the reverse complement.
TCCTGGACGCCCCGCATCACGAACTCGAAGTGGGCGTAGTCGTACCGCTCCCCCTCCGGAGTCATCAGGAAGGAGCTCTGGTCGGCGGAGCGTCCGTGCAGGCCGTGGCCGCCGTAGAACATGAACACCTTGAACGAGGTGACACCGTGCTCGCGCACCAGGTCGGGTATCTCGGCGATGTGGCCCTTGGACATGGGGGCCAGGTGGTAGGCGTAGTCGACGTGGGCGCGGTTCGCCGTCCGCTCCAGCACCTCGGGGAAGAAGTCCGCGTAGGCTCCGCCCTTGTTCAGGTAGTACTGGCCGGTCCGCATGTACGTCAGCGCGGAGGTGACACCGCCCTGGGCGCAGGCCCTGCTCTCGACGGAGGCGTCCTCGTCGAGCGGGTTGTAGATGCCCCAGTGCTGGTGGGCGTCGACCACTCCGGGGAAGGCCAGCTTCCCGCCGCCGTCGACGACCTCGCGGGCGCCGGCGGTGTCCAGGCCGGGTGCCACCTCCACGATCTTCCCGTCGCGTACGGCGATGTCGGCGGCCCGCGCCTCGTCCTGTTCGTCGGTGACGACACGGACGCCGGTCACCACGAGGTCGTACTCAGTCATGATGGTCTCCTGCCACTGTCTTCAGCTCGGCCACGGGGCTGAGCAGGTCTTGGATGCGGTCCAGATCGGCGAGGCGCGCGCCTCGGTCCATGACGGTGTCCATGGCGGTCCCGGACAGCCGGCCGGCGGCGTTGTCACGGAACTTCAGGGCGAGTTCGGCGTCCGACAGGGGGCGGTGCGGGCCGCCCCGGTTGTTCAGCTCCTCCTGCCGCCAGGTGCGGCCGTCGCTGTCGTGGGCGGTGAGCACCGCCGGGAACTGCTCCGGGAAGATGCCGGTGGCCGTGTCGTCGGCGACGACCTCGACCTTGGCCATGAGGGCCCGGCGGACCGGGTCCCGGGCCAGTTCGTCGGTGAAGTCGTCCAGGCCGAGGCCGAGTCCGCCGCCTCCGCCCAGAAGCCCGGCCGCGACCATGTAGGGGCCGGAGAACTGGGCCTGGTAGCCCGTCTCGGGGGCGCGCTTGCGCTCGATGGGCTGCCCGATGGTGCGGATCACCGGCGCCGGTACGCCGAGCACCAGCCGTTCCACCTTGGCCGGGTCAAGACCCCGCGCGCGCAGGGCCATCGCGGCGTCGGCGGCGGTGTGGGTGAAGTGGTTGGCCGGGTAGGGCTTGAAGAAGATGCCCGGTACGGCCCACGCGGTGCCGAGGTTCGCGGTGACGGCGGTCGGATCGTAGACGCCGTGCAGGAACGCCTCGAAGAACCCGAAGCGCCCCTCCAGGACGGTGGGCGGCCCGCTGAACCCGCGCCGCACCAACTGGGCGGCGGTGACGGCGGACTGGGCCGCCAGTCCGCAGTGCAGGCGTTTGACGGTGCCGCCGGTCCGGTTGGCCTCGATGATGCCGGCGGCCATGGAGGCGGTGACCCCGAGGACGTCCACGAGGCCGTCCTCGGGGAGGTCCAGCAGCAGCCCGGCGGCCACGGCCCCGCCGAGCGCGCCGCAGATCGACGTGGCGTGCTGGCCGTGCTCGAAGAAGGTGGAGTTGCCGGAGGCCCGGTCGTATCCGGCCATGCCCAGCCGCACGCACACCTCCAGGCCCACGGCGATGGCCCGGACGGTGCCGCGGCCGTCCGCGCCCGAGGTCTCGGCCGCCGCGAGTGCCGCGGGGACGACCGAGGCGCTGGGGTGCAGCACGGACGGCAGGTGGGTGTCGTCGTAGTCGAGGGAGTGGGCCAGCACCCCGTTGGCGAGGGCCGCCAGGGGCGCGGGCAGCAGGGTGTGTCCGCCGCCGACGACGGTGGCCTGGGGCCGGCCGCCCTGTTCCCGTACGTGCTCCACGATCGCCGTGGACGTGGGCAGCCGGTGGGCGGCCACGCACAGCCCCAGGACGTCGACGACCCGCTTGCGGACGCTGTCGGTGACCTCCCGCGGCAGGTTCTCGTACGTGGTGGCGGCGGCGAACTCGGCGAGCCGCTGGGCGAGGGTGCGTTCAGCCACGGCCGCCTCCCGTGACCGGTTCGCTGATCACGGCCAGCGGGCGGACGGGCGATCCGGTGGCGCCGAACAGCGGCAGCGGGGACAGGACGAAGGTGAACTCGTGGATGCCCTCGGCGGCGATCTCCTCCAGGTCCAGCGTCTCGATGATGTAGACGCCCGCCTCCACGAGCAGCACCCGGTGGGCGGGCAGGCTGCTGTGGCCGGCGCCGGGGGCCAGCCGCTCGAAGGCGATGGAGTCGGCGCCCACCGCGTGCGCCCGGCGTTCGACGAGCCACCGCGCGCCGCTCTCGCCGACCCCGGGGACGCCGGAGTCGTGGCCGATGAAGGCGTCGCGGCCGGGTGCGTCGAACTGACGCCCCCAGCCGCTGCGGACCAGGACCACGTCGCCGGGTTCCACGGGGGTCCCCTGAAGGCGCTCGGTGGCCTCCAGGTCGGCGACGGTGATCTCGTAGCCGGGCTCGCAGACCTCGGCGCCGAGGGTGGCGGGCACGTCGAGCAGGACGCCCCGGCACATCATCGGGGCGATGGTGTGTACTCCGTGGTCGGGGTAGACACCTCCCTCGCCGGCGGTCCGGGCGTCCGCGCCCCCGAACAGCTTCCCCCGGTGCGAGACGTGGGCGAGGGCGTCGATGTGGGTACCGACGTGGGTGCCCATGACGAGCATGTCGTTGGCCGCGGAGCCGCCGTCCTCGCGCACCCGGTCCCCGTGGCGACGCGGCAGGGTGTGCCAGTAGGCGGGGTGGTTGGGCGACTGGGGCATGCCGATGTAGAGCCGGCGGCCCAGATCGAGGACGCGCACCCCTTCGCGCACCGCCGCGAGGAGGGGGTCCCGCGGCTTCGTGGGCGCGGGTCCGGTGATCGATGCCGTGCTGCTCATGTACGTCCCGTCCTTCTTTCGGTGGTTCTGTGCTCTGTGGTCCGCCCGTTGACGGTCAGAAGACGACCCTGCGTTGCCGAAGGTCCGTCAGCTCCTCCTCACTCACCCCGAGTTCACCGGTGAGGACCTCGTCTGTGTCGGCTCCCAGGTGGCGTCCGGTGAAGCGGATCCGTCCCGGTGTGCCGGACATCCGCCACATGACGTTGTGCATGAGCAGCGGGCCGAAGTCGTCGTCCTCGACCGTGGTGAGCATGCCGGTGTCCCGGATGTGGGGGTCCTCGACCAGGTCCCGTGCGTCGTAGACGGGGGCCACCGCCGCCCCGGCCGCGGTGAACTCGGCGATGACACCCTCCCGGGTGCGTTCGGCGATCCAGCCGCCGACCAGGTCGTCGAGGAGGTCGGCGTGCTCGGCCCGCCCCGCACCGGTGGCGAACCACTCCTCGCCGACGACTTCCTGATGGCCGATCAGCTCCATGACCCGTTCCGCGATCCGCTGGGCGCTGGTGGAGACGGCCACCCAGTGGCCGTCCCGGGTGCGGTAGGTGTTGCGCGGGGCGTTGTTGGTGGACCGGTTGCCGTGGCGCCGGCTGACGATCCCGAGCTGGTCGTAGACCGTCGGCGAGGGGCCGACGGCGGCCATGATGGGCTCGATCAGGCTCATGTCCACGACCTGTCCCCGGCGCAGCGGGTCGCGGTCCCGGTGGTAGAGCGCCATGGTGGCGGCCGAGGAGGCGGCGATCCCGCAGATGGTGTCGGCGAGCCCGAACGCCGGGAGCGTCGGCGGGCCGTCGGCCTCCCCGGTCAGGTGGGCGAAACCGCTCATCGCCTCGGCGAGGGTGCCGAAGCCGGCCCGGGAGGCGTACGGGCCGCTCTGGCCGAAGCCGGTGATGCGCACGATCACCAGACCGGGGTTGATCCCGTGCAGGACGTCGGGGCCCAGGCCCCAGCGCTCCAGGGTCCCGGGGCGGAAGTTCTCCACCAGGATGTCGGCGGTCCCGGCGAGCCGGCGGAAGAGCGCGGCGCCGTCCGGGTCGGAGAGGCTCAGGCCGACGGTGCGCTTGTTGCGGGATATCTCCTTCCACCAGAGCGGGACGCCGTCCTTGGACTCGCCGTGGCCACGCATCCCGTCCCCGGCGACGGGATGCTCGATCTTGACCACGTCCGCGCCGAAGTCGCCGAGCAGTTGGGCGCAGAGCGGTCCGGCCAGGATGGTGGAGGCGTCGATGACGCGGATGCCCCGCAGAGGCCCCGCACCGCCGTCCGGGGCCCGCTGTTCCGGTGTCGTCATGGTGTGTCCTTTCGTTCCCCTGCGGTCTCCCGCACGGCGCCGAGGTCGGCGGAGATGTCGGCGGCCGCCCTGGCCACCCGTTCGCCGAGCTGACGGCTGCTGGTCTCACCGAACATCGCCCTGGTTCCGCAGACGGAGACCGAACCGACGACCTGCCCGATGGGTCCGTGCAGGCAGGCCGCCACGCTCGCCGCCTCCGCCTGCCGCTCCCCCACGCTGACCGCGTAGCCCGCGGCGCGGATCAGGGAGATCTCGTCGCGCAGGGTCGTGGCCGAGGTGATGGTGGCGTCGGTCACGCTGTCCAGGCGGTGGTGGTCGATGTAGTCCTCCACCTCCGAGTCGGGCAGGGCGGCGAGGATCGCCTTGGAGGAGGAGCCCGCGTGCAGCGGGTGACTGGTACCGAGCGCGACCGACATCCGGATCTCCTGGCGGGAGAGGACCTGGTCCACGTACACCCGTGCCCAGCCCTGCCGCAGGGAGAGGGTCGCGGTCTGGCCGGTGAGTTCGGACAGGGCCACGAGATGCCGGTGGGCGATGGAGGGGACGTCGAGTTCCCGCATCGCCGCGAGGCCGATGTTCAGGGCGCCGGGGCCCATCCGGTAGACCTTGGTGTCCTCGTCGAAGGAGAGGAAGTTACCGGCCACGAGTTCGCGCAGGATCCGGTAGGCCACCGCCTTGGACAGCCCCGTCTCCCGTGCGATCACCGAGACGCCCTGGGCGTGGGGGGTACGCGCGATGACGTCGATCACCGCGAGCGCCCGGGAGATCCCGGAGCGGCTGGGGCTGGTGTGCTCGGTGGTTTCGTCGATGATCATGGGAACCTCGGTCAGTTGGCCGGCCCGGCTTCCGGGCCGACGTGGATGGGTCGCTCATGGGGGCCCGGCGGCGTCAACCGCCGCCGTGGGTCTCCGTGACGACCTCGATGTTGCCCCGTACCGCGTGGGAGTAGGGGCAGAGGGAGTGGGTGAGCCGCACCAGTTCCTCCAGCGTGTCCTGCGGGCATTCGGGCGCGCTGACGCTCAGCCGGACCGCGATGCCGTACGCCCCGCCCGGCAGCGTGCCGAGAGTGACCGCGGCGGTGACGGTGACCGGTCCGGCGCTGACCCGGCGGCGCCGCGCGGCGACCCCCAGCGCGCTGCCGAAACAGGCCGCGTAACCGGCGGCGAAGAGTTCCTCCGGGTCGGTCCCGGCGCTGTCCTTCCCCCGCTCGGCCGGCCGGGACAGCGGCACGTCCAGTGAGCCGGTGGCGGACCGGGCGCGCCCCGCGCGACCGCCCGTCACCTCGACGGTGGCCGTGTAGAGGGGGCTGAACCCGGGCTCGTCGGCGCGGCCGCCGGTGTGGGCCAGTACGTGGGCGGCGACGGCGTCCGCGAACTCTCCGGGCTTCTCCTCGGCGACGAAGTCGGTGCCCCCGTCGATACGGACCAGGGGCGCGTCGGGGAACGCCGCCGTGACGACGTCGTTCATCCGGTCGAGGACGTCGTCGCCGCCGTGCAGCAGCAGGGTCGGCACACCCGCGAGCGCGGCGGTGTCCGTCGTGTGGGCGAAGACCGCGCGGTAGGCGACGCCGTAGTCGGGGCCGACGCTGAGGTACTCGGCGACCTGGCGGCTGGCGGACTCGGCCGAGATGGTGGGGTAGAGCCATCGGATCCGGTCCCACACGACCCGCAGATGGCTGCCGTCGAGGGCGGGGGTGTACCCGGGAGCGTACCGGGCGGCCTTCTCGGCGCGTTCCTCGTCGCTGTAGAGCGGGATGCCCTGGAAGACCAGGCTCCGTACCCGGTCGCGCTGCTGGAGGGTGGCCTCGGCGGCGAGGACGGCGCCGGTGTGCTGGCCGAGGAGGTGTACCTCGCCCAGTCCGAGCGCGTCGGCGATCTGCCACAGTGCCGAGGCGTACCGCGGGATGGACCATGGTTCCGGGGCGGCGTCCGACATCCCGAAGCCGGGGATGTCGACGGCCACGGTGTCCAGTCCGTGTGCGGCGAGTTCCGCCATGGCCGGTTCGTAGGTGGCCGAGGAGAGCGGCGACTGGTGGACGAGGAGGAGCGAGGGTCCGGCGGTGTCGCCGGACCGGCGGAAGTGGACCTGTCCCCAGGGGAGTTCGAGGTACCCGCGGTGCGAGGTGCCTCTCAGGTGGGTGGCGTGGGTGCTCATGCCGTCACCGCCATCGCGGCCATGATCGCGACCACGTGCTTGATGCCCGTGCGGTAGTCCTCCAGGCGTATGTGCTCGTTGGGGCCGTCGATGCCCGCGTCCGCGCGGGAGACGCCCACGCCGACGATGGGCAGGCCGGACAGGACGCCCTGGTTGCCGATCCACTGGGTGTAGGGCTCGACGAGGGGCTCGGCACCGTAGGCGGTGCGCGCGGTGTCGGCGACGAGGGCGACGAACGGGTCGGTGTGGTCGGTGTGGTGGGGGTGGCTGACGGCCATCACCTCGACGGCGACGTCCTCGAAGCCGGCCGTCGCCAGGTGGTCGCGGACGGCCGCCAGTACCCGTTCGGGGTCCTGGCCGGGCACGAGACGGATCTCGATCTTGGCGGTGGCGGTGGCGGGGACGCCGAGGGTGACGTCGTCCGCGAGGTCGCCGCCCTCGACGCCGGTGACGGTGAGCGTCGGGACGGTGCGGATCGCCACGGCGGCCTCGGTGTCGTCCAGGTCTCCCCTGAAGGCGCCGATTCCGGCGCGCTTCTTCAGGAACGCGCCGTCGAACGGCATCTTCTCCAGGAGCGCGCGTTCGGCGTCGGTGGGGACGCGGGCGTCGTCCGCGAAACCCGTGACGGCACAGCTGCCGTCCGGGTTCAGCACAGTGGCCAGGGCGGCGGTCAGCCGGGTGGTGGCGGAGGGCAGCAACACGGTGTTCTGGCTGGTCAGTTCGCGCGTGAGGGTGGTCGAGGTGAGCCGCAGGTAGAGGACGCCCTTCTCTCCGAGTTTCAGCAGCGGCCGCCCCTCTCCGTCGCACCAGGAGTTCTCCCACAGCGCGGCGTCGGCGGCCAGCCGGTCGGCGTGCGCCGCGACGAAGGAGCCGAGCCCGGGGCTGTGCAGCCACTGCTTGCCCTCAAAGATGTACCGGCTGGTGACCGGGGGTTCCTGGCCGGAGAGCAGCCAGGCGGCCGCGGCGTGCACCCGCGACATGAGGGCGCCCTTGTCGTCGGCGACCCCTCGGGCGTACAGCCGGCCGTCGTGGATCTCGGCGGCGTACGGGGGGCTGATCCACTCGGACGCGTCGCCGGTGGGCTCCACCTCGACGTCGTAGTGGTTGAAGTGCAGGAGGCGGCGTTCGCCGCCGCCGACCTCGGCCAGGACGTAGGGGTGGGACTTCTCCCAGGCGATGACCTCGGCGGTGCCTCCCCAGCGTTCCACGGAGGCCTTGAGGAAGTCGGCCGTGGCCGACATCTGCTCGGGCTCCTGGCGCCTGCTGCGCAGGCGGCACAGCTCCTGGAGCTCGGTGACGAAGGTGTCGAAGTGTTCGTCGACGGCCGCGAGGGCCGCTTCCAGATCGAACTGGGGCATGGTGGTTCTCCGATTTCCGGGCGGACCGGGGTGCTAGTGGATGACGACTCCGCCATCGACGAAGACGGTCTGACCTGTGGTCATGGCCGCTGCGGGGCTGAGGAGATGGGCGACGGCGAGGGCGACGTCGCGGGCTTCGGCCATCCGGCCGAGCGGGATACCGGCCAGCTTGTCCGCCATGTAGGCGCCGTCGGCCCGGACGTCCTCGGTCATGGCGGTCGGCACGATGGTCGGGCCGACCGCGTTGACGCGGATGCCGTCGGGGGCCCATTCCAGGGCCAGGACCCGGGCCATGTGCATCACACCGGCCTTGCTGACGCAGTAGGCGAGGGTGTCGAGCACCGCGATGTGGCCGTTGGTCGAGCCCATGTTGACGACGCTGGCCTCGTCGGCCGCGCGCAGCGCGGGGTAGGCGGCCCGCGACATCCTGAAGGTGCCGGTGAGGTTGACGTCGATGACCAGGCCGAAGTCCTCCTCGCTGGTCGTGGCCGCCGCTCCCCTCCTGACGATCCCGGCGTTGTTGACGAGGTGGTTCAGCTTTCCGTGGGCCGCCACGACCTCGTCGACGGTGCGGCGGCAGGAACGCGCGGACGTGATGTCGAGGTGGTGGCGGGTGTGCGGGCCGTCGGCGGGGAGGGCGTCCTGCCACTGGTCCTCGGGCAGGATGTCGGCCGCCGCCACGGTGGCGCCCAGTTCGGCCAGGCGGGTCGCGACGGCCGCCCCGATCCCCCGGGCGGCCCCGGTCACCAGGGCCACCCTTCCGTCGAACCGTACGGGGTCGTTCACTCTGATGCTCATGCGCCGATCACCGTGTTGTCCTCGGCCCAGAAGGCGAAGCGTTTCTGGGCGGTGCGGATGATGAAGTGGGCGATCAGGCCCATCAGCGAGAGGACGACCAGGACCGCGAACATCCCCGCGATGTCGAAGTTGTAGTTGGTCTGGAGCAGCAGGTATCCCAGGCCCTCCTTGGCTCCGATGAACTCACCGACGACCGCGCCGAGGATGGCGAAGACGATGCCGATGTCGAGGCCGGCGAAGATGAAGGGAAGGGCGCTGGGCAGCCGTACCCGGCGGAAGACGTCGAACTTGCCGGCCCCGAACACGGTCAGCATCTGCACCCGGTCGGCGTCCGCCGAGCGCAGCCCCTCGACGACGTTGACCAGCATGGGGAAGAACGAGATGACCGCCGCCATCACGACCTTGCTGGTCATGCCGAAGCCGAACCAGACCACGAACAGCGGCGCGAGTGCCACCTTCGGGACCGTCTGGAAGGCCACGATGTAGGGCATCAGCGTCTTCTCGACCAGTCTGACCTGGGATATCGCGGTGCCGAGGAACAGCGCGGCGCCCACTCCGAGCAGGAAGCCGTACAGGGACTCCAGCATGGTGATCTTCAGGTGTGTCCAGAACAGGGCGTCGGACAACTGGGTCACCAGCGCGTCGGCGATCTGGCTGGGCCTCGGCAGTACGTACGCGTCGACCCCGAGCACCGGCAGCAGGAACTCCCAGAGCAGGACGACCGTCACGAAGACACCGGGGACCAGGACCCATTCCGGGTGGTCGCGCAGGTCGCGGCGGCGGGGTGGCTTGTCCGGGACGGTGGTGGCCGGCGCCACGCCGGACCCGGCGCGGTCCGGTCCGGCGCCGTCGTTGCCCGCGGCCTTCTCGGTTGTCGTCATGGGCGGCCTCATCAGTCGATCACGCCTTGGGCGTTGAAGTAGGTACGGATCCGCTGGACGTAGACGCCGGCCCGGTCGGAGGCCATGACGCCCAGGTCCCGCGGGCGTTCGAGGTCGATGTCGATGACCTCGGCGATCCGGCCGGGCCGGGGGCTGAGGACGACGACCCGGTCGGAGAGGAACACCGCCTCCGGGATGGAGTGGGTGACGAGGACGACGGTCTTGCCGCTCTCGCGCCAGATGCGCAGCAGTTCGACGTTCATGTACTCGCGCGTCATGGCGTCCAGGGCACCGAACGGCTCGTCCATGAGCAGGACCGACGGGTCGTGCACCAGGGCCCGGCAGATACCGGCCCGCTGCTGCATCCCGCCGCTCAGTTCGTCGGGGTACTTGTCCGCGAACCCGCTGAGCCCGACCATCTCCAGCAGCCGGCCGGCCCGTTCCCGGTAGGCGGTCCGGTCCAGTCGCTGGATCTCCACCGGGACCATCACGTTCTGGAGGATGGTGCGCCAGGGCAGCAGCGTCGCCGCCTGGAAGACCATCCCCACCTCCGGCAGCGGACCGTCCACATCGCGTCCGGCCACGCGCACGGCGCCCTCGGTCCGGGGAATGAGCCCGGCGAGGATCTTCAGCAGGGTCGTCTTGCCGCAGCCCGAGGGACCGACGATCGAGATGAACTCACCACGCCTGACCTTGAGATCGATGTCGGACAGCGCGTGGGTCGGCTCGGACTTGCGAGGGCGGTAGATCTTGTGCAGCCCGCTCAGCTCGATCCAGCTGTCGTCGTCGGCTTCCGCGGCGGCGGCCGCGCGCGGGCGGCGACCGAGGGTCTTGATGGCCATGGTGACCTCCTTGGCTTCCTGGTCCTGGCGTCGCCGCCGGTTACTTGGTGGCGCTCTCCGCCTTGCTGATGACGGCTGCCGTGTCGAAGGCGCCCGCGTCCTTCAGCAGGCTGTCGTCCCACAGGGCGGCGAGGTCGGGGTCCTTGGTGATGGTTCCGGAGGACTTCATGTAGTCGGCCGTCCTGGTCCACGCCTCGTCGCTGACGACGCCCCAGTCCGTGAAGGACTCCGGTTCCCCCTCGGCCGGAACGGCCGTCTTCACCCAGGATTCGAGGATGGCGGTGTCGTTCTCGATCCGGGTGCCGGCCTTCTGGCCGGAGAGGATCGCCGGGAACACCTTGTAGCCGTCCTTCATGGCCGCCTCGGGGTTGACGGCGGAGAAGAGCAGGCTCTTGTACGAGGCCCGCAGGAACCGGGTGATCTCGTCCTTCTTGGAGCGCAGGGTGTCCTCGTGCACCGCGAAGGTCAGCGAGCGGATCCCGTCGAAGCGTTCGCCGTTCTCCAGGTAGTCGAACTTCTTCCCGGTGAGTTCGAGGGTGGTGTACGCCTGCGTGTACAGGGCCAGCGCGTCCACCTTGCCGCTCTCCAGGGCGGACAGGGCCTGGCTCCCGACGCCGACGGGCAGCAGGTCGACGTCCTTCTGCGGGTCGAGTCCGGCGTCCTCCGCGAAGGCCCGCGCGTACGGGGCGGACCCGGACGCGAGGCTGATCACACCGATCTTCTTGCCCTTGAGGTCCGACGCGCTCTTGATCCCCTTGCCAGGCAGGGTGGCTATGCGCCAGGGCCAGTTCTGCACCAGGCCTCCGACCGCCACGACGGGGACGCCCTTCTCCCGCGCGGCCAGGATGGCGCTCGCGTCGGCGGGGCTGATGTCGGCGCTGCCGGAGGCGACCGCCTGGACCGCGGCGACCGAACCGTCGGTGTTGATCGTCTTGACGTCGAGCTTCTCCTCGGCGAGGAAGCCCTCCTCCTTGGCGACCGCGTAGGTCGCGACCTCCTCCTTCGGCCCGATGACGGCCGAGGCGATGGCCAGTTGAACGGTCGCGGTCCCCTTGCCGGAGCCCGCGGACGAGGACTCGGAGGACGCGCCACCGCCACAGGCGGTGAGGGCGGCCAGGGCGGACACGGTGAGCGCGCCGACGCCGGCTCTCAGAGCTTGCTTCATGTTCGGTACCTCTGCTGTTCGGTGAGGGGGACGGTCAACCGCGGACCGGAGCGCTGATCCCGGTGTCGGAGAGGTCGTTGTAGACGTGCTGTTCGGCGATGAGGCCGTCGCGGAGGACGAAGACGTCGACGTAGCGGACGCCTTCGAAGGGCCGGCCTCCCAGGTCCTCGCCGTAGAGGGTGCCGAGCGAGGTGACGGTCACCAGGCCGTCCGGGGCGCTGCCCGTGAAGTACCGGTCACGGTGCTTGCGCACCCACCGGTAGCGGCCGCGCTGGTCGGCGGCCATCTCGGACAGCGAGCCGTAGCAAGCTCCTCCCGGGAAGACGATGCGCGGTCTGGGGGCGAGCAGTGTGCCGGCCTCGTCCAGTTCGCGGTCCTCGCAGAGCTGGAGGTACCGGTCGACGGTCTCGGCGGGGGTGAGCGGTCCGGCGCCCATCAGCCGGCCTTCCGTCGCAGGGTCGATTCCCACTGGTCGCGCAGGGGGCGCTCGGCGGGGCCGCTCTCGGTGATGATCCGCATGAGCCCGGCGACGGCGGCCTCACGCCGGCCGTCCAGCACCCGCTGCTCGTCCTCGGTGGGTCGCAGGGCGTCGAGTTCGCCGCCGGTGAGCACGCCGCGGCGGACCAGCAGCGCCTCCATGGCGTGCAGGCGCTGGGTGGTGACGTGCAGGTCCGTGGTGAGCTGGAGCAGCAGGTCGAACAGCTTGCCCACGTTGCGGTCGCGGAAGTAGTCGAATTCCTCGGTCATGGTCGCCTCAGTTCTCCGGCTTGGTCGCGGTCAGGACGGCCCAGGGGAAGTGCCATTCGCGGCGGTCCCCCCAGCCCTCGGGGCTCTTGCCCTCCCGGCGCTCGTCGAAGGGCGTCCAGTCGGCGCCGGTCAGTCCGGCCTGGGCGCAGACGCCGAGGAGGTCGGTCGCGAACAGGTCGCGGAAGAAGGGCTCGTTGTTGCGCTCGGCGTGCTCGTGGATCGTGGCGTCGCGGAAGGGGTCGCCGGTGGGGTGGAACTCCAGGAAGCTCATGGTGCCGCCGGGCCTGAGCAGCCTGGCCGCCTCCCGGACGGTCTCGCGGACCGCCTCGGCGGGCATCTCGTGCAGCACCATGGTGCCGGTGACGACGTCGCAGGAGGCGTCGTCGATACCGGTGTTGCGGCCGTCCCCCTGCCGGTAGGTGATGGCGGCTCCCTCGGCCTCCGCCTCGGCGTGGGCCAGGCGCAGACCGGGAGCGGCGAAGTCGATGCCGATGACCTCGGCGGCGGGGTAGCGGAGCGCCAGCGGGCGGGTGCTCTTGCCGAAGCCGCAGCCGATGTCCACGACCCGGGCGGCGGCGGGAAGGTCGGGCAGCGCGGTCTCGGTGAACAGGCGGTGGAACTTGTAGCCGTCGTTGTCGCGGAGCATCACGATGCGGGCGCCGAGTTCGTACACGTAGGCGCTGAGGTCGTCGGAGTAGAAGCTGCCGGGCTGGATGTGGATGTCGTAGTCCGTGTACCAGTCGGGGAGTTCGACGCCGGAGTCGAGTTCGAGCGTGCCCCGGGGCGTGTCGGGGAGCTCGTCGAGCTGTTCGCGCAGTTCCCCGGCCCGGTTGACGACGGCCTCGCCGACGGTCTTCCACAGCATCTTCTGCTGTACGCGCTCCAGGTGGCTGTACCAGGGGTACAGCGTGAGTTCCCGCAGGCGGCCGGTGGCGTCGTCCACGCTGCCGGCCACCGGGCCGGTCGCCCGGTACTCCTCGGCGAGGGCCGGGTAGACGGTGTCGGACCAGCGCTTGCGCAGCGCCAGGATGAAGTCGACGGAGGAGCGTTCGTCCAGGGTGAGCTGGTTCTCGATGTCGATCATGTGTCTCTCCTGTTCAGGCGGGGCCTTCGGAGCAGGCGGGACCGGACGGGGCCACGGGGGCCGGCCGGGTGGTGAGGGACGGGGGTACGGCTCGCGGGGCGTCCGGGCGGGGGGGAAGGCCGCCCTGGCGGGACGTGAGGCGCGGTGAGCGGGAGCGGGACGCGCCGGCGCCCGGCAGGCCGGAGGGGTCGTTCCGGCTCGCCGCCCGCACACCGGCGGGCGGTCGCCGGGGGCGGAACCGGCCGCCCGTCGCGGTGTCGGTCGCGGTGCCGGCCGCCAGGGGTGCGGTGGCCGGCTGTCGTACGTGCCCGGGTGGGGCGCTCCGCGGATACGGGGAGTCAGAGGGTGTGGGCGAGGAGTCCGGCGCCGGTGACGGCGTCGGTGAGGAAGGTTCCGGCGAGCCGGCCTTCATATCCGGCCTCCAGCGCGGTGCGCGGGGCGTTGGCGTCGCCGACGACGTGGACACGTGGGGCGTCGGCGCGGGCGTCGAGTTCCCGGTACAGCGCGTCGTCGGCCACCGGCAGTCCCACGTCCACGACGGCCGTGACGCCGGTGAGTTCTTCGGTGTGGCCGCAGAGGGTGTCACGCAGGACGACCGTGTCCCCGTCCGCCGCCGCCACGTCCCGCATGAGGTGCGACCTGATGCCCAGCTCTCCCATCCGGCTGGTCAGCGCCAGCTTGGAGTAGGTGGTGATCTTCGAGGCGAAGGAGGCGGTGGGCGACACCATGTGCACCCGCACGCCCTCACGGGCCAGGGCCTCGGCGACGGAGGCCGCCGCCCAGGTGCCCTGGTCGTCGCGGACGAGGACCGTGCCGCGCAGCGGGGAGTGGGGGCCCCGGAGGGCGGCGATCGCCTCCAGGACGTCGAACACCGGTGGCCCGCCGGGCAGTTCGCGGCGGCCGGGCCGGGCGCCGGTCGCCACGACGACGTCGTCGAAACCGTCCAGCCGTCCCCCGGGCAGCAGGTCGTCCGCCGTCACCCGCTCGCCCAGCCGTACGGCTACGGCACGACCGGCGAGTTCGCGGGCCAGGTCGGTGACCATCAGCCCGAGCCGTTCACGGCCCGGGACCGTGGCCGCGACGGATATCCGCCCGCCGAGGGCCGGTCGGGCCTCGGCGAGGGTGACCTCGTAGCCGGCACGGTGCGCGGCGAGAGCGGCTTCCATCCCGGCGGGGCCGCCCCCGACGACCAGAACACGCCGGACCGGGGCGCGCGGTGCCTCCCGCAGGGCCGCCCACTCCCGTTCCGCGCCGACCTCCGGGTTGACCACGCAGGCGATCGGCAGGTTCGCCTCCAGCCGTCCGACGCACCCCTGGTTGCAGGCGAGGCACGAGCGGACGTCGTGCGGGCGCCCTTCCTCGGCGCGGCGGACCAGATACGGGTCGGCGATGTGCGGGCGGGCCAGTCCGACCAGGTCCGCCTCGCCGGCGGCGATGAGTTCGGCGGCCTCCGGCAGGCTGTCCAGCCGGCAGACGGCCAGGACCGGGAGGCCGGGTATCTCCTTCTTGAACAGGGCCGCGTGGTGGCGGAACTGCGCGTGCCGGAAGCTCATGTCCGCCATCTGCGTGCCCAGTGAATAGCTGCCGTGGTAGGCGGCGTGGCTCACGTGGACGTACAGCAGGGGGAACTCCCGCCTCAGCAGGTCCACGATGCCGACCATGTCGGGGGGTGTGAGCCCGCCCGGGAGGAACTCGTCCGCGCTGACGCGGATGCCCGTGGGCAGTCCGGGTGCCTGGGTGAACACCTCGGTCAGCACCTCGCGGGCGAACCGGAGCCGTCCGTCCGGACTGCCTCCGTAGGCGTCGGTACGGGTGTTGGTGAAGGGCGAGAGGAACTGCTCGATCAGGTGGCCGTGCCCGAGGTGGATCTCCACGCCGTCGAACCCGGCCTGTCTCATACGCCGGGCCGCGGCTCCGAAGGCACGCACGACGGTGGCGATGTCCGTCGGGCCCATGGCGTGCGGAATGTGCGTGCCGGCCGCCCACGGGGTGGTGCCCGGCGACCACGCCGCGGTGCGGGTGGCGTCGCCGTTGGCCTGGCGTCCGGTGTGCAGAAGCTGGGCGAAGAGCTTGGTGCCATGGGTCTGTACGGCCCGGACGACGGCCTCGTAGGCCGGTACGGACGCGTCGTCGAAGCTGCCGAGACTGATGTGCCGGCCCGCGCTGGTCGGGTGGACCCGGATGCCCTCGGTGACGATCAGCCCCACGCCGCCGCGAGCGCGCTCGCCGTGGTAAGCCGCGAGTCGCCCGGTAGGGCTGTTGGCATGGCCGAAATTGGTGGTGTGCCCGGGGACGAACACCCGGTTCCGCAGATGGACTGAGCCGAGACTGACCGGGGAAAGCAGAGTGCTGATGTCCGCGCTTGTCACCTATGATCCCCCCTATCCGAGGGCCGGCACTCAGCGGCGTTCCATTGACAGGTACGCCGTTCGATTGAACGGAACACTAAGGAGTCGGGTCGGGCGGGTCAATCAAGACTCACCAGTAACTTATAAGACTGCCGTGAGACTGTTTTCAGCCTCATCACGGCCACGGGCGCGCCATCGACCGGCCACCACCTGGACCCGCGCACCCGGCGCGAGACCTGGGGCCGCCGGGCCGTGAGGAACCTCGCGGTGGCGGACGACGAGCGGGGCGTCCGGGCGACGCGGTCGCGCCCGAACGCCCGTCGCCGCTCCGAGCGCGCCGCGGTACAGCCGTGTGACCGACCGGGCCCCCGGTCAC
Source organism: Streptomyces halstedii (assembly GCA_000720535.1). Lineage (GTDB taxonomy): Bacteria > Actinomycetota > Actinomycetes > Streptomycetales > Streptomycetaceae > Streptomyces > Streptomyces halstedii. The sequence goes on along the minus strand of JOAZ01000033.1, from coordinate 63,516 downwards.
ACCGAGGCCGTCGCGACGACGGGCTGAAGCCGGCGGGCCACCAGGCGCGGCAACGGCTGACGCAGGACCAGGTGCGCCAACAGGCGTCGCGACAGGGGCTGTTGCTGATCCGGCGGCAGCAGCCGTCATCACCGCGCCAGCCGCATGGGCGCGTTCACAGTCCCCGGGCCGGGGACCGGCACGGTCATCGCGGGGACGCCTCCCGCGCCACGGACGCGGGCGGATCGCCGCGCACCACACCCCAACCGATATGACGCGCCGTCACATGACCCCGCAGAGGCGGGGAACCGGGGCGGGCGGGACGGACCGGCTCGCCGACTGAAGAAAGTTTCCGCCGACGCGGGCCTTTTGCCCAGCTCATCGAAGCGGATTGAGGTCTAGACCACTAATGAATCGGAAAACTGTTTACCGCACCCACCCGACTGTGGCTCACTATGACGTGTTCGCGTCAGGTAGACGCGCGTAGATCCCCTCGCTCCGCGCGTAGATCCCTCTTTCTGTCTGCCGCCTCCCCTCGGGCGCGTCCGAGATCCACCGCACCGCGGCACCACCGCTCGGCACCATCGCATCTCGCCCCCCACCAAGCAGGAGGACACACCATGTTCCCCCGGAGCCTTTCCCGTACGTCCACGCAGAAGAGACTCACCGCGGCCGGCGTGCTCGGCATGAGCGCCGCTCTCACGCTCAGCCTGATGTCGGGCAGCGCCTCCTCCGCGCCGCTGCCGTCCGACAGCGCCGTGCCGCCGGGCCAGGGCTACATGGGCGTCGGCTATGTCCAGGACAGCAAGGACTTCAAGCCCGACACCCGGCAGCTGAACCTCGACAAGGCCCCCACCACGGACCTCCTGGCGAACCCGGCCGGCGTGGACATCTCCCACTACCAGGGCAGCATCAACTGGGGCTCGGTACGCGCGGCGGGCATCGAGTTCGCCTGGATGAAGGCGACCGAGGGCACGTCCTACAAGGACCCCACGTTCAGCACCAACTACCTGGGCGCCTACAACGCGGGCGTGATCCGGGGCGCGTACCACTTCGCGCGCCCCGACCTCTCCGGCGGCGCGGCACAGGCGGACTTCTTCGCGAGCAACGGCGGAGCCTGGTCGCGTGACAACCTGACCCTCCCGGGCGTGCTGGACATCGAGGGCAGCTGCTACGGCAAGTCGGCCGCGGCCATGCAGACCTGGATCCTCGACTTCTACAACACGTACAAGGCCCGCACCGGCCGCGACGTGGTGATCTACACCAGCCCCAGCTGGTGGAACTCCTGCACGGGCGGCTGGACCGGCATGTCCGCCCGCAGCCCGCTGTGGGTGGCGCACTGGACCTCGGCCGCCAACCCGAGCATCCCGAACGGCTTCCCGTTCTGGACCGTGTGGCAGTACACCTCGACCGGCTCGGTGAGCGGCGTCTCCGGCAACGTCGACCGTGACCGCTTCGGCGGCGACCGCTCCCGGCTGCTGGCCCTCGCGAACAACACCCCGTGACGGCGGGCCCGGGGCGCACGGCAGCCACGTGCGTACGCCGGGCCCTCGCGCCGTGGGCCGGAGCGGACGACTGATCCGCTCCGGCACACGGCGCCTCCTCCTCCCCCCACCTCGCAGTCCGCGAAGGAGAAGTCCATGAGCGCGACACCGCGGCCCCACGTCCTCAGCAGGCGCGGCGCCCTGCTCGCCACAACGGCCGCCCTGGCGGGCGGACTCGGGCTGGCGGGCCGTACGGACGCGGCCCCACGCGCCGTCGGGAAGTCCCCCGCCCCCTCCCGGGCACACGCCTCCTCGGCCGCCCTGACCCCGGCCCAGCGCGCCGGGCAGTGCGTGATCCACTCCTACCCGGGGCTCACCCCGCCGGCCCGGCTGATGGACGCGATCAGGGAGGGCCGCACCGCCGGAGTGATCTTCTTCGGCGAGAACATCGAGAACCTGACCCAGATCGAGGGCGTCGTCCAGCAGATGAACGCGGCGCACGCCTCCTCCCCCGTCAAGACCCCCCTGCTGCTGATGACTGATCAGGAAGGCGGTCTGGTACGCCGTCTGCCCGGCGAACCGGTGCTGTCCGCGAAGGAGGTCGGCGCTTCGGCCGACCCGGCCGCCCAGGCGGAGTTCACCGGCGGCGGCGCGGGCATGAACCTCGCGGGCGTCGGTATGAACGTCAACCTGGCCCCGGTGCTGGACGTGTACCGGAAGGCGGGCGACTTCACCGACCAGTACAAGCGGTCGTACGGCAAGGACCCGGCGGCGGTCGGCAGGTGCGGCGCGGCCTTCGTCACCGCCCAGCAGGACGCGGGGGTGGCGGCCACCGCCAAGCACTACCCCGGCCTCGGCCCCGCCGCCGCGAACCAGAACACCGACCTGGGCCCGGTCACCCTCACCACGTCCGCGGCCACCCTGCGAGGCGTCGACGAAGTGCCGTACAGCCAGGCGATAGCGGCCGGGACGAAGCTGGTCATGCTGTCCTGGGCGGTCTACCCGTCCCTGGACGCCGACCGCCCGGCGGGGCTGTCCCCGACGGTGGTGGGCCAACTCCGCGACCGGCTCGGCTTCCAGGGCGTGACGGTCACGGACGCGCTGGAGGCCGGGGCGCTGAAGTCCTACGGCAGCACCGCACAGCGGGCGGTCCTGGCGGCCGGGGCGGGCATGGACCTGATCCTGTGCTCGGGCCGCGACGCCGCTCAGGGGGACCAGGCGGTGACGGCGCTGAGCGACGCCCTGACGGCGGGCACCCTGAACGGGGCGGCGTTCGACGCGGGCGCGGCCCGGGTGGCGGCCCTGCGCGGGTGGCTGGCCTGACGGGGGCCCGCCCCTGCCGCCCCGCCCCTGCCGCCCCGCGTACACGGGGCGCGGAGGGGTGGGGCGGCGCCTTTCCGCCCCACCCGTCACGGCGTGCGGAACCCCCGGAACGTCACAGGCCTGCGGGTCGTGAACCCGAGCCGTTCGTAGAGCGCCGTCGCCCGTGTGTTCGCCTCCGCCACGTGCAGGAACGGGCGTTCGCCGCGGGCCGTGACGCGCGCGGCCAGCGCGCCGACCAGGCGGGCGGCGTGGCCCCGGCCGCGTGCCTCGGGGGCGGTGCAGACGGCGCTGATCTCGGTCCAGCCCGGCGGTCGCAGCCGTTCGCCCGCCATGGCCACCAGCACACCCCGGTCGCGGACGCCGAGATACGTACCGAGTTCATGGGTGCGCGGCCAGAACGGCCCCGGCCTGGTCCGTGCCACGAGGTCGAGCATCTCCGGCACCTGGTCCGGGCCCAGTTCGACCACACCGGTCTCGGCCGGTGCCCCACCGGAACGGCTCTCGCCCCGCCAGATCATCTGGCGGCCTTCCAGGACGAACACGGGCTCCCAGTCCGGCGGCGGGACGGCGGGGCAGCTGAACATGTCCGCGAACTGCCCCGGGCCCAGCAGCCGGGCCAGCTCCGCCCACTGGGCCTCGTCCGCGTCCGGGGGCACCACGGAGAAGGTGGCCACCTCCGGCAGATAGGTGGCGGCCCGGCCGAGCCGGCGGCCCAGATGGGCATGGCCGCCGCTGAGGGACTGACCCACCGGGTCGTCCAGCGCCAGGGTGTCGCCGTTCAGCGTCGCGTCGTACCTCACGCCCCCATGATGCCCTCTGACGGATCATGGTCGTGTCCCGGTGCCGCCGCGCCCGTACGAACGGCCGCCGGAGACGGCCGTGTGGCCAGGCAGCGCCCCGGCCTCCGGGGACCGCCGTGCCCGGACGACGGCCCGACTGCCGTGGACCGCCGTGCCCGGACGACGCCCCGGCGGTCCCGCCCAGCGCCCTCGGCGACGCGCCGGTCCGGGGCCTGTGGCCGCCGCCGGACCGGTGCCGCCGTTCACACCGCGGGAAAGAGTCCGTCAGGCGGGCGTGCCCGTCTCGACGGCGCGCCGTTCCGTGCCGCCGGGCACCCGCGTCGCGGAATCGCCCGCGACGCTCACCGTGCGCTCGCGCCCCAGACGGGGGTGGAGGAGGACGAAGGCGAGGACCGCCGCCAGGAACGTCAGGCCCGCCGACACGATCAGGCACAGCCGCATGCCCTCCAGGAACGCGTCACCGACCGCGCCCCAGACCTGTCCGGCACCCGGGCCGAGGGCCATCGAGCCGACCGCCCCGAGGCCGCCGTCCCGTGTCGCGGCGGTGACCTGGTCGGCCAGCGCGCCGTCCACGCCCGCGTCGGAGAGGTGGCCGGGCAGGGAGGAGACGGCGCGGCTAGTGAGCAGGGCGCCGAGCACGGCCGGTCCGAGCGCGCCGCCGACCTGGCGGAAGGCGTTGTTCCCGGCGGCGGCCATACCGGCGAGCGGGTGCGGTACGGACGCGACGGCGGTGGCCGTCATCGGCGTCGTCACCAGCCCCATGCCCAGCCCGAGGAGGAGCAGCCGCCAGGACAGCGAGCCGAAGGACGTACCGGCGTCGGCGCCGAGCAGGGTGAGCAGGGCCGCCGTCACCATGAGCAGGCCCGTGGTGATCATGAGGCGGGGCGAGAGCCTGTGCATGACGCGTCCGGCGATGCCGCTGACGATCAGGGCGGCTCCGGTGATCACGAGCAGCCGCCAGGCGGTACCGAGGGTGTCGAGCCGCTGGACCATGCCGAAGTAGAGGCTCAGCACGAAGAAGAAGCCGATCATGCCCAGGAACATGATCATCGCGACGAGGGTCGTGGCGGTGAAACCGGGGCTGCGGAACAGCGTGAGGTCGAGCATCGGGTGGGCGGAGCGCCGCTCGGTCATGACGAAGAGAACGCCGCTGACGACGGCGACGGCGAGCGCGACGACGACCTGGGTGTCGCCGAAGGACCCGGCGCCGCCCTCGATGACGCCGTAGACGAGCGCGATGATGGCGAGCGCGGCGGTGATCTGTCCGGGCCAGTCGAGCCGCCCGGCGCGCGGCGCCCGCGACTCGGGCAGCGCCCGCAGGGATATGACGACGGCGACGAGCGCGACGGGGAGCGGTACGAGGAAGATCCAGCGCCAGTCGGCGTGGCTGAGGATGGTCCCGGCCAGCACGCCGCCGACGGCGAGCGAGCCGAGCAGGCACATCGCCCAGATGCCGATGAACTTCCCGCGTTCCCGGTGGTCGGGCACGGCGTGGCTGATCAGGGCCAGCGTGGTGGGCAGCAGCGCGGCGGCACCGAGTCCGGACAGCGCCTGCCCGGTCCAGAGCTGGCCGATCGAGTGCGCGGTGAGCGAGGTGGCCGCGCCGGCGGCGGAGAGCAGCAGCCCGGCGACGAAGACCTTGCGCCGGCCGTGCACGTCGCCGAAGACCCCGGCGGTCAGGATGAAGGCCGCCATGGGCAGTACGAAGGCGTCCGACACCCAGGCCAGTTCCGAGGTCGTCGTGGACAGCGCCTGCTGGATGGCGGTCAGGCTCACCGAGACGCTGGTCACCGGCAGGTAGGCGACGAAGACCCCGAGGCAGGCCATGACGATGGTCGCCCCGCGGTGGGGCACGGCTGAGGGCGGTGACTGGGACAACACAACTCCTTCGGGGCGCCGGGTACCCGGCGCGGGGAACAGCAGACGAGTGGCGGGGCGGCCGTGAGGGCGCGTCCCTTCGCGGGGGCCTCGACGGCGTACCGGGCGGGCCGCTCCGGGCGCCGTCGACCGGGGACCGCAGTCACGACCGTCGAGCCTCCCCGAGTCTCCACCGAAAGCGGTCTTTCCATCAAACCGAGCTGGCGTATCCGGTGGAAACCGCCGCCAGAAGACCCTGAGCGCCATACTTGCCCCATGCTCGACACCCTGGACAGCCATATCCTCCACGCCCTCCATGTCGCACCCCGGGCGCCGTTCCGGCTGGTCGGGGAGGTGGTGGGCGCCTCGGAGCAGACCGTCGCCCGTCGCTACCGGACGATGCGCCGCGCCGGCACGGTACGGGTGGTGGGGCTCGTCAATCCCGCGGTGCAGGGTCTGGTGGCGAGCGTGGTCCGGATCTCGCTGCGCCCCGACCGGACCGACGCCTGCGCGGAGGCGCTGACCCGGCTCCCCGAAGTCTCCTTCGCCACCATCTCCTTCGGCGGCTCGGAAATCGTCTGCTCGATGGCGGCTCCCCATGACGGACGGATGCCGGAGGTGCTGCGCCAGCTCGCCCGTACCCCGGGCGTCCTGGCGACGGACACCCGCATGATCCTGCACACCTACTCCCCGCCCGGCGCCGACTGGGGGCGGCTCGGCCCCTCGCTCCCCGAGGAGGCGGTGGAATCCCTGCGCGCGCACGGCCCGCTTATCACGCCGCGGGGCCCGCAGGTCGAACCGCAGGAGGAGGACGCGGCCCTGCTCGCCGCGCTCGCCGAGGACGGCCGGGCGAGTCAGGCCACCCTTGCCGGGCGCACCGGCTGGACCACGGGGCGGGTCGCCCGGCGCCTGGAGGTCCTGGAACGCTCGGGCACCCTCTTCTACGACGTGGACCTGGCCCTGGAGGAGCTGGGCTACCCCTTCAGCGCCGCACTGTGGCTGAGCACCTCCCCCGCCCTGCTGCACGAGACGGGCACGGCCGTCGCCGCGCTCCCCCGGGTCGTCTTCGCCGCCGCCACGACCAGCGCCCAGAACCTCATGGCGATCGTCATGTGCACGGACACCGCCGACTTCTACGACTGGCTCAGCCGCCGGCTCTCGACGGTTCCCGGCATCACCGGCTACACGATCAGCGTCCGGCTCCGCACCCTCAAACAGGCCGCCTCACTCGTCTACCAGGGACGACTGGTGGCACCGCCCCGCTGACCGAGCGCCGTCCGGGCCATCGGCGGTCGCGGTCCGAAGAGCTTCCGCCGGCGGCAGTGGGCCACGTACGCCCGGACCATCGGTAACCGGTCAGCCGGTACGCCGGTACATTCGACCCCGGCGAACAGGACGGCGGCCGAGACGCGGGGCTCGACCACCGCCAGCCGGATGCCGATGGAGATCAGTCCCCCCGAGTACCCGACCGGGCCGCCGATACAGGGCAGCGGGAGGAGGGCGTCCAAGGCGGCCTGCCATTCCGGGACTGCTTGGTCGACCAGGGGAAGGACGAGGAGTCCCGGGCCCGCGCCACCAGCCGGGGGTACATCGCGCGCAACCCGAGCGGAGGGTGGCCGAGCAGGACCAGCGGGTCCGGCGCGGACGCGGACGCGGGCGTCCACAGGATGCCGGGAATCCCATCGAGGATGAATTCGCGTTCGAGGACGCCGTCGTCGAGGCGCCGCTCGGAAGTGAAACGCATGGTCGCGCCTTCGGGAGTGCACTGGAACGGCACTCCCGACGTCGTGCAGGCCATGCGGGATGCCCCGGAGTGAACGGCACCGTGTGGTGAACGGCGCCGGTGTACGAGGAGTCGGCCTCGGCGCGCGCCCGCGTGGAGCCCGAAGCCTGCAGCCGGGCCACTGCCACCGAGCGCCGGCCGTCGCGGCGGCCCGGCGCCCTGACGACGCCCCCGCTCAGGAGAAGACCGGCATCGACTCCTGTGTCGACCGGCTGCGGCTGCGCCGCTCGACGGCACCCACCAGGTGGGTCAGCGGCAGGGTCACCACGACGTAGATCACGGCGAGGGCGATGACGACGGGGATGACCTGATAGGTGCGGTCCATCTCCGCGCGGCCCGAGTGGAGGAGTTCGGGCAGTCCGACCGCCGCGGCGATGGCGGTGAGCTTCATCAGGGCGACGAACATGTTCAACGCGGGTGCGAGCAGCGGCTGGACGATCTGCGGCAGCACCACATGGCGGTGGACCTGGAGGGCGGACAACCCGAGCGACTGGCCCGCTTCGCGCTGGCGGAGCGGTACGAGATCGAGCGTGCCGCGTACCGCCTCGGACCAGAATCCGGCCTGGGTCAGGCCGAGGGCGACGACCGTGGCGCTGAACGGGGAGAAGTCCATGCCGTAGTCGGTGAGGCCGAAGAACAGCAGGTAGATGGCCAGGACCTCGGGCATGCCGCGCAGCACCGTGCTCACGAAGAACTGGCCCTCACGTACGGCACGGTGTCGTGAGCCGCCGAGGAGGCCGAGGCCCAGACCGAGTACGGCGGCCACCAGCCAGGCGCAGGCGCTCACCGAGAGGGTGACCGGCAGTGCCTTCGAGATCAGGTCGAGGTAGATGTCCATGCCTTCTCCGTGTGCTGCGGTGACGATCCTGCGCTGTCCCGGGGGGCGTCCGGGCGGGTGTGCGGCCCCCGCTTCGGGCGGACGCGCCCCCGGCGTCCGGTCATCGCACGGGTCACGTACGCCACCGGGACGGTGAGGAGCAGGTAGAACACTGCGATGAGCAGGTACACCTCCAGCGGTCGGAAGGTGTCGACGACCAGCCGGGTCCCGTACATGGTCAGTTCCGGCACGGTGATCAGGGAGGCCAGGGCGCTGCCCTTGACGAGGTAGATGATCCCGTTGGCCGTCTGGGGGCCCGCGGCGGTCGTCACCTGCGGGATGAGCACGTGACGCAGGGTCTGCCACCGGGTGAGACCTAGGCTGGCCGCCGCGCGCCACTGGCCGATCCTGACCGATGAGATCAGGCCCCGGTAGACCTCGGCGAGGTAGGCGGTCTCGTTCAGGACGAGTCCGAGTACCGCGAGCCCGAAGGCGGTGACGCCGATGTTCTCGAACTGCGGCCCGAAACCGAAGTACAGTCCGGCAAGGAGCACCGGCAGCGGGATGCTGCGGAACACCTCGACATAGACCCTGGTCAGCAGCCGTACCGAGCGTCTGGTGCTGATCCGGCCCAGGGCGACGACCGCCGCGGCGACGACGGTGATCACCGAGCTGATGACCACGAGCATGACGGTCGTCTCGAACCCACGGATCAGGAAGCTGATCCAGCTTGTCTCCACTGCCGCCTCCTTTCCCTCATGTCCCGGTGTGGGAACCGGTGCCGATGGTCATGCACACAGCTGGTCGGGACGGTTCCTGGACGGCAGGTACTCCTCGCCTCCGACACCCCAGGAGTCGAGCTGCTTCTGCCACTCACCCGACTCGATCAGCTCGTCCAGGACCTCGTCGACGGCGTCCGCGAGACCCGCGTTGTCGCAGCGGACGTAGTCGTAGGTGGGCGAGACGAGGATGTTCGCCGGCAGGTCCAGATCACCGTCGGCGAGAGCGTGCAGGGTGAGCTGGGGGTTCTGCTTGATGATGCCGGGGGCGGTCCCGGTGGAGCCCATGAAGGCGCTCACCTGCTTGTTCAGCGTGGCCTTGGCGGCTTCGGCGTAGGAGGGGAACAGCTTCACGTTCGATTCGCCGTACGCCTTGATGAGGTAGTCGTTGTACGAGTAGCCCGTCACCGAGGCGATCGGCTTTCCCTTCAGGGAGTCGACGCCCGACCACGACGCGTTCTTGAGCATCAGCGCGCCCAGCCGGTCATTGACGTTGGGCCGGCTGTAAAAAACCTGCTTGGCCCGCTTGTCCGTGTAGTAGGTCCCGGTGCCGACATCGGCCTTCCCCTGGGACACGAAGAGAACCTGGGAGGCGAACTCGGTGGGCTTCAGCTTCAGTTTCAGACCGTACTTCTCGGCGACCTTCGTCAGCAGGAATCCCTCGTACCCTATGAGTTGGCCCTCCTCTCCCGTGGCGATCTTCGGGAGGTAGCTCTCGGAATAGGTGACGGTCAGATGCCCCTTCTCCGCGGTCTTGAAAGGGACGCCGTCGCTCTCGTGCCCGCCTGTGTCCGAACCGCCGCAGGCCGTGGCCGTCGTGGTAAGGACGGCCAGGGCCGCGAGGGCGGAGCCGATCATCCGCGGGTTACGCGGGAAGAAACGTTTCGCCGATGCTCGCAGGTTCATTTTCCGTCTCCTTTGTCGAGGTATGAGGTTGGGGGGTTGGCACACTGTAAGTCGGGTGCGGCCGGGACGGCCCTCGTCGTTTCGGTGGAAGTTCCCGGCCCGGATTCACATGAAGGACAGGAGCGGACGGCGTTTTCCGGTTTCCGCTCCCCCGCACCGTCTCTCCGCGTCTCCCTTTCCGGTACGGGAATCACGCGGCCGGGAGGTGGCTCCGGCCGGGAAGGCCGCGAACCGGCCGGGGATCCCGGAACGGTCAGGTCATGGCCGGGTCCCGAGGAATTCGGCGGGCGTCCAGGTGGTCGAGGTGATGTCCGGGCGCAATCCGGAGTACCGGGGTGTCTCCCGTGCCCGCTCCCAGGCCGGGTCCTCCTTGAAGCGCCGCCATCCGTCGGCCATGGCCTCCTCGTCGCTCCAGCCGACCGCGTACAGCAGCTCGTGCGCCGGGCCCGGTCCGGTGGGCGTCCACGCGCCTTCGACCCGGAACCCGTGCGCGGTGAACAGCGGGGTCACGACGTGCGCGAAGCGGTGCGTGAGATCGGGGAGATCGCCTGCCGTGGCCCGGTAACGGCGGAACTCGGTGATCACGGCCGGTCCTTCCCGAGGTCCGCGGGCACGCCGGCGAACAGCACCTGTTCCGGCAGGAGGTCCGCCAGGCCGGCGGCATCGGCGGTGGTCGGGTCCTGCGGCAGGACGACGAGGTCGGCACGCTTGCCGGGCTCCAGGGAGCCGCGGGTGTCCGCCACGTCGAGAGCCTCGGCCGCGGAGATCGTGTGCATCGCCAGCGCCTCGGTCACGGTGACGCCTTCGGACGGGGCCACCACCTCACCCGTGCAGGAGACTCGGCCGACCGCGCACTGGACCCCGAACATGGGGTTGAACTGGAGGAGTTCCGAGCCCGCGCCGTCCGAGCTGGACGCGACCGTCACTCCCCGGTCGAGCAGGGAGCGGAACGGGAAGCGGGCGTCGGCCGCGTAGTCGCCCAGGTAGTCGGTGAGGAAGCTGCCCATCGTCCAGATGAACCCGGCCTGCGGCACGATGACCGCCTCCGCCTCGGCCCACCGGTCCACGGTCGAGGGGTCGGTGAGGACGTTGCCGGCGTGTTCGAGCCGGATACGGGGAGACGTACGGGCGCGGCCGGAGCGGGCCGCGACGGCGGCCGCGCATAGCTCGGCCTGGGCGCGTTCGCCGTTGACGTGCGCGGCGACCTGGAGGCCGGCCTCGTCCGTCCGGCGTACGAGGCCGGTGAGTGCCGCGCGGTCGTACGCCATCCTGCCCCGTGATCCGGGGTCGGAGCGGTACGGCCGCAGGACGGCGGCCCCCGCAGCGGAGAACCCCCCGTCGACGAAGATCTTGACCCCGGCGACGTCGAACGCCCAGGTGCGGGGCAGCAGTCCCGCTCCCGCGCGTGCGCAGACCGTGTCGAGGTCCATTGTTCCGGGTGACCAGACGAAGGCCCGCACCTGCTGGGGCACCCGTGTGCCCGCTGCCTCGGCGAGCAGCTCGATGCCCTCCGGGGTGTTCGTGATCTCGCCGATCGTCGTGACCCCGTAGCGGGTGAGATAGCGGCGCGCCGTGGCCTCCACAGCCGACCGCAGGTCGTCCCGGGTCATCACGGGTATGGGCAGCGCGTAGTACAGCTCGTGCAGGATGCCGGTCCAGCGCCCGGTGCCGTCGGTACCGATGTGCGCGTCCCCCGTCTCCGGCAGGCCCGACTCCCGCGCGACGTCCAGGGCGGCCGAGTTGAGTACGGTGACATGTGCGCCGAAGCGGATGGCGATCGGGAACTCGGTGGAGACCTTGTCCAAATCGTCCCGGGTGGGCAGGCGACCGTCCGCGAACCGCCGGTCGGCGAAGAGGCCGCCCTGGCCGATCAGCCATCCCCCGCGCTGTTCCCGCAGGTCGCGGTGGGCGTGAAGCTGGCCGAGAAGATCGTCGATGGAGGAGCACGGCGGGGTGTGGCAGTCGACCGTGCCCCACAGGGCGGCGGCGCTCATCTCCAGGTGGACGTGCGGGTCCACGAAGCCGGGCAGCAGCGGCCGGTCGCCGTGGTCGGTCACGGGGACGTGCGAGGGCCCCTGCCACGGGCCCTCTGTGACGGCGACGATCCGGCCGTCGCGGATGTGCACATGACCGTCCACGATCCGGCGGTCGGCGTCCATCGTGAAGATCCGGGACGACCGGAGGACGGACTCGTCGGCCGGGCGACTGGTGGCGGTGATACCTGGTGTCATTCGAGATTCCCGATGGTGCTGGTGGCGGACATGTACTCGGACAGCCCCTCCGCCGCGTTCTCCCGGCCGTAGCCGGAGTGCTTGACCCCGCCGAAGGGGGCCGCGGGATGGGACACGGAGGGGTGGTTGACCGCGACGAGGCCGGTGTCCAGACCGTCCGCGACGCGGGCCACCTCGGCGGGCGCGGTGCCGTAGACGTAGGCGGCGAGTCCGTACTCGGTGCCGTCGGCGATCCGTACGGCCTCGTCCAGGTCCCGGTAGGTGAGCACCGGCAGGACGGGCCCGAAGACCTCCTGCCTGGCGATGGGCCAGTGCGGCTCCACGCCGAGGACGAGCGCCGGAAGTACGTAATGGCCGTACTCCGGAGGTTCGGCGCGGGCCCTGACCACCTGGGCCCCCCGGGCGAGGGCGTCGGAGACCAGGGCCTCGACCCGTGCGGCGGCCTCCGCGCTGATGACGGGTCCGACCGGGGACGCCGCCGGGTCGAGGCTCCAGCCGATGCGCAGTTCCTCGAACCGCTCGGCCAGCAGCGTCCGCACCCGGCGGGCGTCCTCGGGGACGATCAGACGGTTGGCCGCGGTGCAGGCCTGGCCGTTGTTCGCCAGCTTGGCGGCGAGCGCACCGGACGCGGCCTTCTCGGCGTCGTGCTCGGGGCAGACGACGAACGGGGCGTTGCCGCCGAGTTCGAGCGAGACCCGCAGGATGTTCCGGGCGGTCGCGCGCAGGACCGCCCGGCCGACCTCCGTCGAGCCGGTGAACGAGACCTTTCGCAGCCGCGGGTCATCGGTCAGCGCGCCGGTCAGGTCGGCCGACCGGGTGGTCGGCAGCACCGACACGGATCCCTCGGGTGCTCCCCCGGCGACGAGGTCACGCCCCATCAGCAGCGCGGAGGCGGGGGTGCGCTCGGACGGCTTGAGGATCACCGGACAGCCCGTGAGCAGTGCGGACGCCGTCTTGCGCGCGGCCAGCGACAGCGGGAAGTTCCACGGGGTGATCGCGAGGACCGGGCCCAGGGGGCGCTGCCGCACCGTGACCATGCGGTCCCGGCGTGCCCCCGGGCCGGCTCCGGTGAGCATGTCCTCCGCCGTGTCGGCCAGGGCCCTCAGCGTGGCGACCGTGAACAGCGTCTCGCGCCGGGCCTCGGGCAGCGATTTCCCCGCCTCGACGGCGATCACGGTCGCGTACCGGTCCGTGTCGTCCTCGATCCGGGCGGCCCAGCGGCGGACGAGCGCCGCCCGTTCGGAGACGGGCGTCGCCGCCCAACCGGGGTAGCGGCTCCAGGCCGCGTCCAGCGCGCGGTCCGCGTCACCGGGCCCGGCGTCGGCGCAGGACCAGGTCAGCGTGGGCATCCCGGGGGCGCTCACGGTGAACGACTCCTCGGGGCGGACCGAACGGCCCGCGACGACGAGTTCGGCGCAGAGGTCCGCGAGCCGGTCGCGGACGTCCTGGACGGCCTGGACCTCCTGGGTGGTGGCGAGTGGTTCGTTCACCGGTCCACCTCGCTTCCCGCCACGACGGAGCGCAGCCAGCCGATCCCGCGCCCTCCCGTGGCCCATCCCGCGTAGACGGCGGTGTGTGCGACGAGTTCGTAGAAGTCGTCCGCGTCGATGCCCTCGTCCAGGCCCGCCCGGAGGTGGAACCGGGCGGCCGGCTCTTCGCCGGAGGCCGCCAGCAGGGCGACCGTGACCAGTCGGCGCTCCCGTGTGGTCAGCCCTGGGCGGGACCAGATCCGGTCGAACACGATGTCGCGGGTGAGGGCGCTCCAATCGGCGCTCCAGTCGCTGCCCTGGTCGCTGCCCCGGTCGCTCCGGCCCGTGCCGGCGGCGGGCCCCGCGTGATCACCGGGGCCGGCACGGTCCGGGGCGGAGCCGGGTTCGGTGGTGGGATGAGTGCTCATGACAGGAACCGTGATCTCCAGTAGGCCAGGGGGACACCGTCGTCGGCGGAGGTCCAGACTGGGGTGCCCAGAACGATCGTGTGGTCGCCACCGTCGTGCAGTGCCTGGACGGTCAGTTCGGCCTGCGCCACCGCGAGAGGGCTGAGCGCGAGGCCGGCGGGGCTGCGTTCCAGAGTGACCTGGTCGAACGCGTCACGCCCCGGCCGGGCGAAGGCCAGCGCGGTCCGGGTCGCCTGCTCTCCCTGGGCGAGCAGGCTCACCGCGAACCGACCCGTCCGCTCGATCACCCGGAGTGTCTGCGACATCCGGTGCAGGCACACCAGCATCAGGGACGGGTCCAGGCTGACGCTGGACAGGGAACTGACCGTGCATCCGTGATCACCGTCCAGGTCCCGCGCGGTGACGACGGCCACCCCGGTGAGGAACGATCCGGCGAACTGCTTGTACTCGTGCACCGGTACGGCCTTGTCGGCGATCTCCACGGCGCAGCTCCCGGGCTCAGCGGGCATGGACGGGCTCACCACGGCCGCCCTCCTCCGAGGTCGAGGATCCGGCTGACGCCCCGGGCTCGGCGTTGACCTCGGCGAGCAGCTCGCCGAACCGGCCGATGGTCTCCAGCGTCTCGTCACGGGGAGCACCGCCCACGAGGTTGAGATTGATCATGTCCACCCCCGCGTCGCGGTACCGGCGGAGCTTCTCCTTGATCTCGTCGCCGGTGCCGATGAGCAATCGGTCGCGCAGGTCGTCGACGGTCGGTTCGTTCTCCTGCGGGGCCGGGCGCACCCGGCCGAGCGGGTCGGCGTTCTGGGTGAAGTCATGGAGCTGGGCGTGGATGCGCCAGCCCTCCAGGACCTCCTCAATGCGCTGCTCGGTCTCCTTGTCGTCACGGGTGACGAACGCGTAGCGGGTGACTCCGAGCCGGGCGTCGTCGCGGGAGGACTGCGCCTTTCCACGGTGGAACGCCTCGGCGACCGTACGCATGTGGTCGTCGTCCCAGAAGAACAGGGAATTGAGTACGTCGTATCCGCGCCGGGCGGCGTCCTCGACACCCGGCGGACTCTGCACCCCCATCCACACAGGAGGAATCGGACGCTGCACCGGACGGGGCCACACATAGGCGTCCTCGAAGGAGGAGAACCGCCCGGTGAAGCTGACCGGGGCGTCCTCGCTGCGGAGCAGCGTCTCGACCGCGGTCAGGTTCTCGATGAAATGGTCCCGGCTCTCGGCGAACGACAGACCGAATTTCTCGAACTCGTAGCGGTACGCGCCCCTGGCCACGCCGAGGTCGAGCCTTCCGCCGAGGGAGTTGTCGGCTGCCGCGATCTCCCCGGCGAGCTGGAGGGGCTGGTGGAACGGGAGGACCACCACCCCCGTGCCCACCCGGCACTTCACGTGCTGTCCTATGTGGACCGCGGTGATCAGCGCCGAGGGTGAGGGCAGAAACTGCACGAGGTGGTGTTCCGGAGTCCAGACCCGGGTGAAGCCACTCTCGTCGGCCCGGACCGCGTATTCCACCATGCGGTCGTAAAGGCCGTCCATGTGTGCGTCACTGTTGACTTGATAGGCGAGGAAAAGCCCGAGTTCCATGTTGCGTCCAATGAATTCGAATCGGTATCCGCGCCATTCGTTCCGCGGATTTGCTTCGACACCTTGAACGCTACAGACCCGGCTCTTGTGTTCCTTCCTTCGGTTCCGACGAATTTTTTCCACTGCCTGCTGCCTTTGCTACAGGTCCGCCATTTTCGGCCGGTCCGGCAGCGGCGTCCACCATATGCATCAGCCGGCAGGCGAGGGCCAGGGCGAATCGCTCCTCGGAACCCTTCAGATCCGTTCCAAGGATTTCGGTGATCCGGTCGAGCCGGTACCGCAGTGTGGACACGTGTATGCACAGGAGCCGCGCCGTCTCCTGGAGCCGCGCCGATGTCTGGAGGAACACCTCAAGGGTTTCGACGAGCGAGCCGGAGTGGTCGTCGTCGTAGCGGCGGAGCGGGCCGATCTGGGACTCGACGAATCTGACGGCCGCGCCGTCGTGGCACGCGGTCAGCAGGAACGCGAGCGCGCCGAACCGGTCGTAGGCCACGATGTCCCCGGCCGCGCCCGACGCCCCCACCAGGGTGAGCGTCTCGCACTCGGCCCACATCCGGGGGCCGTCGGCGGGAACCGGTCCGGGACTGCTCACCACGGCGGTGAGCGTGGTTCCGATCCCGCCGACACCTCTCAGCATCCCCCTGATCTGCGTCAACGCCTCGTGGTGGTCGTCGGCGGCAGGCAGTACCAGCACGACGCTGCTGTCCACCCAGCCCACGGCGACTCCGCTGACCCGCCGGGCGCGGAGCACACTGTGCACGTCGCTCAGTACCCGGCGCAGATCGGTGTCCACCGGGGAGCGGGCGGAAATCCGGACGATCCGGCAGCGCATGGGCGGTGGAAGACCCAGCGCCGCCAGACGTATGCGCAGCGCCAGGGGGTCGATGGGGGAACGGCGCACCAGTTCGGTCAGGGCCGTGTCGGTCTCCCGGTCCTGTTCGGCGGAAGCCAGCTGCGACCGGGACACCACGATGCCGACCGCGACGTTCACGAGTGAGTCGAGAGCCGTTTCGACCCGGCTCGCCGGCCCACGGCGCAGGACGCAGGCCAGCAGGGGACGCTCCGACTCGGGAAGCAGCTCAGTGATCTTGACCCGGACCCCGGACGGTTCCCGCACCCCGGACAGACCCTGGGCCGTGAAGGCGTCCCCCTCCGTCCCGGCTCCCTCGGCGGCGGAACCACCGGAAGCACCGGGAGTCGTCCCGGGCGCGCCGGTCACCGGCTTCCCGGAGGCACCGGGCCCGGACGGGGTACCGCGGTTCCTGGGCCGGTCCTGTTCCCTCTCCCGGCCGGTCCGCGGGGCTTCACCGTTCCTGCGACGGGCCGCGTTCTGCGCGAGGGACACGTAGTCGGTGGCGCCCCCCAGGGGCGGCCAGTTCCGGCCGACCACCGTGACCATGGGGGTGAGCTGGTGGTCCACCACGACGATCGCGATGTCCAGTGCGTCGGCGACCGCCGTGAGAATCCGCTCCCCGTCCTGCCCCGCCAGGGTCTCCGCCAGTCCGGTGCGCAGGACGGCCGCGGCCCGGACCAGCTCCGCGATGTCGCGCTGCTCCTGCGCGACCTTGCCCGCGTTGACGAGGGCGACGGACGAGAGGTCGGCGACGGCCTCGAGGAACGCGAGCGCCGCGCCGTCCACCTGTCCGGCCTGCGGGCGCTGGACCGCGAGGACCAGGGAACGCCCCTCGAGGTCGGGCTCGCGAAGCGGCAGAAGGACACCGCAGCGATATCCGCGCCGGCGAGCGTCGTCCGCGTAGAACCGGTACGGCGACTCGTGGGCGTCGTGGATGACGATCGGCTCCGTGCCTCCCACGACGTCCCTCGCGGGGATCTCGTCGATGGGCCAGAACCGCTGACTGCTGCTGCCCGAGTACGTGAGCCGGTCCTCGCGCGCTATGACCTCGGCGACCCCGGCCGGAACGTCCAGGGCGATGACCCAGCACAGCTTCCACTCGGTGAACGCGGACACCGCCGACACGATCGCGTCGAGGACGGTGCCCAGCTCCAGATTGGAGTTGACCGTCGCGGCGATACGGCGCAGCGCTTCGACCTCGTCACTGCCCGGCCGGGCGGAATCCGGCGTATCGGGCGTCGTCGTCACGTCAGGCTGCCTGGCTGGACCGGGCGAGAGCCTGGAGGAAGCGCCTCGTCCGGGGATGGCTCGGTGCGTCGAAAACCTGATCCGGTGTACCGGCCTCCAGGATCTTCCCGGCGTCCATCACCACGACGCGGGTGGCCGCGTCGCGGGCGAACTGCATCTCATGGGTCACCAGGATCATCGTCGCCCCCGTGGTCGCCAGCTCACGGATGATCTCCAGCACCTCGCCGACCATTTCCGGGTCCAGCGCCGAGGTGGGCTCGTCGAACAGCAGCACCTCGGGCTCCATGGCCATGGCGCGGGCGATGGACACCCGCTGCTGCTGCCCGCCGGAGAGTGTCGAGGGACGGGCCTCGGTGAACTCACCCAGTCCCACTCTCTCCAGCAGGTTCCGTGCCCTCTCCAGCGCCTCTTCCCTGGGTATGCCGCGCACCCTGATGGGCGCGAGCGCGACGTTCTCCACGGCGGTCAGGTGCGGGAACAGTTCGAAGCTCTGGAACACCATGGCCGAGCGGCTGCGCAGCTCCCGCAGAGCGGCGGCGCGCCCCCGGCCCGCGGGCATCGGGTGGTAGCGGGTGCCTCCGACGTGCATCTCACCGCTGTCGGGGATCTCAAGAAGGTTGCAGCACCTCAGCAGCGTCGACTTTCCCGAGCCGCTGGGCCCGATGACGCACACCGTCTCCCCGGCTGTCACATCCAGGCTCACCTCGTCGAGAACGGTGAACGTCCCGAATCTCTTGCCCACATCACGCAGGCTGACCACGACTCCGCTGTCCATCTGATTGGCGCCTTTCTGTCGGCCGATACCACCGGCCCGGCTGACGGCCGTCGCAGGGGACGTCCGTCGGCGGCGACTGCCGACCGGGCGGTGCCGTTCCCGTCACTGTAGGCACTGGCCGCCCTGAGGTCCCCGGCCGATTCGTAGTACGGGGCCACGGTGGAGTCCTACTGTTCGTAGGACGGTCTCGTTCACACGACCCTCGCCCGAGCGGCGCAGGCGGCTTTCGTCCTCGCCGGGGCCCCGGTCCCGCGCGCCGAGTTCCCGGGCCTGATGGACGACGGTCTGTACGGGGTCGACGGGCGAAGGGGGCCCCTGACGCCGGCTCCTGGACGGCTCGTAGCGAGAGGACTGGCGTGTCGGAGGCGGGAGAGCCGGCGTCGGGTTCCACCCTCCACCTCCACGTGCTGGCCGCATGATCCACATGGCCGCGCAACGCGGCTCGATCACCGAAGCGTTCGAGACGCTCGTCGACCTCCAGCACGCGGGCCTGATCCGCCACCTTGGCGTATTGGGTGCGGTTCTCCGTCGGTACGTCCGACAACCTGAACTCGCCCCCGCAGGCGCCGACCTGGCCGAACTGCTGGGCAGATCCGCTCGCCTGGGCTCGTTCGTAGTCCCGGTACAACCGAACGAGCGCCTTGGGGCAGGTGATCGCGCAGAGTGCGAATTGGTGCGTCTGGGCTTCGGTGAGTACCGAGCCGGCGAAGAGAGCGGACCAAACAACATCGGCCTCGGTCAGTGAGGTGGCGACCGGGCCGGTGGCTACCGTTGGGCGGTACTGAGCGTGCAGGCTCGTGACCGCGAGGGGGTTGGGCGCCGCAGGGGCGCCCCGTCGTTCCGGTCTTCTTGATCTGCCCGGTTTGATCTGTCCGGTCACTCGTGGGGCGTCGGATCCGGATTTCGTGGAGGGGCGGCGCCGGCCTTGGACGGGGTGCAGCTGCTGAGGGTGGCAGCCTCGTCGGACATCACGTTCCTCTGAACGGACTCCGCGTCCGCTGACGGAACGTGCTGTCCGCGGCACCGGGGTGGGTCTCCGTATCCGAACGCGTGGCGGTCCAAGGGCTGGCCGGCGCTGCGCGGGACGTTGTGTACGGCGAAGCGCTGCACCGGGGCTTGTCCGGGCTGCTGGTGACCGCAGCCGTCACCGTGCTGATGTTGCGCCGGACTCGCCGTAGCACCTGCGCGCGCTCACGGGTCCTTCGAAGTCCACAGAGGCTGGTCCGGCTGGTCCGCGGGATGGAGGGCGATGACTCCGTCGTCCCGGACCGTGAGCCGGCATCCGGCGGCGGGGGGACGGGCGTTCGGCCTGTGCCACTGGTCCGGAGCCTGTCCCGGCGCTCCCTTTCCGTAGACCGTGAGAGTCCCGTCGAAATTCATGGTGCAGCGGCCGGCGTCCCTGTTCTTCCAGGTGCCCGTGGCCCAGACCACGTTATGGGGATCGGCAGCGGGATACAGGACCAGGTTGCCGTCCGTCTGGTAGCCGAGGACGTACGTCCCGTTACCCGACCGCACCTCGTTGCCTCCGACAAGGGTGTCACCCGGCAGCATCTGGTGCCCCTGAGGAAGCGGGAACTCGGTGTCGTACTGATAGCCGAGGGCCCGGTGGTCCAGGAGGTCGGCGATCGTGCGCTCGTTCCAGGGAGGCAGCACGTCGGACAGGTTGTTGCCGGGCGGGGCGCCGCTGACGGGCACATAGGGCGCGCCGGGGTGCCGCTGACGCCACTCGGCCCACAAGCGGTCGAGATTGCAGTGATGCAGGAAGAACGCCGGCTCGTTGGGCGAACTCGGCGGCTCCATGGCCCCGCCGACCCACTGGTGGACCATGTTGTGCACGCCGGGGGGAATCCAGCCCTCAAGCCTGTTGCGGAAGCCTGTTCGGCTCGTCGTGTCCCAGGGGGCGACATCGTACGAGGTGGCCGCGAGGCACTCGTCCACCGCGGCGGCCGTGGGAAGTACCTTCGACGCACCACCGAAATCCCGTGTGAGGTATTTCTGTGTGACACCGTCACCGTCGAAGGTGACGCAGACCCACTCGCCCCTGTCGTAGGCGAAGGGCCCGTCCTCCACCTTCCCGTCCGTGGCGCGGCCGTTACCTCCCATGAACTGCTGGTTCCAGAGCGATGACCATTCGGAGTTGTCTTTGGTCCAGTCCCAGTACGGTATGGAGATCCCGGGCTTGACCGCCGCCAACGACTCCTCGAAGTGCAGCAGGAAGTCTCGGTGCCAGGGGAGGAAGCCTGGGCCCTTATGCCCTGTGGAACTTTTCGTGGCCATCAGGTAATGCCATGTGACGTAGTCGTCGTAGATCCTCCACTCACCGTTCTTGAGTTGGAGCACCGCGTCGACGTAGGCCCTCTTCTCCTCCGCGCTCAGCACTGCCTGATTCCGGCGAACGATCTGACCCATGATCCGTCCCTCCGCCTTCGTCTGCCCCTGCCACCCGCACGCGCGGACTTCCTCTCAAGCGTCACCGCCGAACGGGTGATCCGCACAGACGCGTAGGCCGTTCAGGTGAAACCGTCGTCGGTACGCCGCTCGTGGCGTGGGCCGTTCAGCGGACGCGTCCGGGCGGAGGGGTTCTCCCGGCGGCCTTCCCGCGCCGACGCCGTGCTCACCGCCCCGCGGAGCGGCGCGGCTCCGGCGGATGCCCCGATCTCCCCGGACGGCGCGCCCCGCCCGGTGACCCGGCCCGGTGTGACGTGGTCCGCAATCAGGATCGCGTCATGGGGGCGTGCGGCGCGGCTCTGAGGTGTCGAGGCCTCGGCTCGCCCGGGGCTGCGGGATGCCTATGGGGAGGGCGGGGTGGCCGTGAGCGATGTCCGAC
The DNA here is from genome assembly GCA_000720535.1 of Streptomyces halstedii. Lineage (GTDB taxonomy): Bacteria > Actinomycetota > Actinomycetes > Streptomycetales > Streptomycetaceae > Streptomyces > Streptomyces halstedii. Next base: position 42,370 of record JOAZ01000033.1, on the reverse strand, counting down.
GGTTCGGGGGGAGGGCCACCTGGGACTGGACCGCCTTCCGGCGGGGGGCCAGGGTGCGCTCGGTGGCAGCCCTGGCCGAGCCGGAGACCGTGCGGCTGCCGCGTCTGGGCCCCGATCCCTTCCCGTACGCGTTGTCCACCGGGCCGCCCGTCCTGCACCCGCTCCCGCCCGAACAGGCCGATCTCGTCCGCCGGGCCCGGCTCGGCGAACCCGGCGCCGTCCACCGGCTGTGTGTGCGGGCGGCCCGGCCCGGCCGGAGGATCGCCCGGTGCTATCTCGCGCCGTCGGAGCAGGAGGTGACGGAGGCCTTGCTCTTCCACGCCTGCCGCCGTGCCGTCGAGGCGCTCCAGCGCACGGCGCCGCAGGCCCGCACCTTCGACTTCGAACGGGAGGTCCGGGTCGGTGTCCGGCGGGTCGCCGCCGGGCGTGCGCTGCACCGCGAGGTCACCGGCGGCGGGCCCGGCGCCGAGGAGACGCTGCTCGCGTACGACGTGCTCACCTCGCTCCCCTCGTACCACGCCGATGTGCTGTGGGCGGTCTGCGTGGAGGGCGAGCCCCCCGGCCGGCACTCCCCCGGGCTGCTGCGGGCGGGTCTCGACTCCCTTGTCGACGCCTATCTCTGGCGCGGGCTGCGCCGCACGGGGCCGGTGGAGGCCCGGGGAAGCCATCTGTCGTACCTGACGGCCGCCTCGCACGTACGGCTGGAACTGACGGCGCGACGGGACGACGAGGTGCGGGCCCACCTCGGCGGGTGCGCGCTGTGCCGGCTGCTCACCGCCGAAGTCGCGGCCCCCGGCTCCAGCCTGCCGGTGCGGCTGAAGCTGGCCGGGGCGTAGCACCAGGGGTACGACGACACTCCGGCGGACGTACGGGCCGTGGCCGTCCGGATGCCGACGGAGACCGGCCGTTCCGACGTCCCGGTCCGACCGGTCCGGCCGGAGGCCCCGGGACCGGCCGGCCGGCCGACCGTCTTGGAGGTCAACCGGTCAGTTGCCCGGAGCAGCGACGAGCGTGGTCACGTCGGTGTTCGCGCCGCACACCACCACACAGACCCTCTCGCCCGCGCTCGGCCGGTAGCCGTACCCGGCCGTGGCGGGGCGGTCGGCCGGGCCTCGATCGGACAGACCTGGGTCGGACACGTTCTGCCCGGGCCCGTTCCGGTCCGCCCGGTCGGGGGCCGCCGTGAGCGCGGCCAGAGCGGTCGCGGCGCCGTGCTCGGCCGCGATGCGCCGCTGGTCCCACAGCGCCTGGCGGGCGCCGACGATCTCGGTGTCCGGCACCAACACGGAGCGCACACCGTCCTGTTGGGCCGCGTGCAGGGCCATGGCCGAGGTACGGCGAGCACCGAGGGAGTCGGAGGCGATCGAGTCCACGGTGACGTCGACCGGGTGGCCCGCCTCCAGGGCGGCGTTGAGCGCGCGGCAGTTCTCCGGTTCGACGGCGACGGTCCGGATGCCGTGGTGCCGGGCGGCGGTGGCGACGCCGGCGAACAGCCCGCCGCCGCCGACCGCGACCACCACGGTGTCCAGGCCGGGAATCCGCTGGTGGATCTCCTCCAGCAGCGTGCCGGCCCCGGCGGCGATGAGCGGATGGTCGTACGCGTGCGAGGCGAGCGCGCCGGTGGCGGCGGTGAACTCCTCGCACGCCGCCAGGGCCTCGGCGTACTCCGTGCCGACCAGCCGTACCTCGGCGCCGTAACCGCGAAGCCTGGCCACCTTCACCGCCGGGGCGGTGGTGGGGAGGAAGACCGTGGCGCGAACCCCCTGCTGCTGGGCGGCCCAGGCGCACGCCAGGCCCGCGTTCCCACCGGAGGCGATGGTCACCCCGGCCTCGGGAAGGGTGCCGGCCTCGCGGTGGGCCCGGACGAAGTTCTGCGCGCCACGCGCCTTGAACGATCCGGTGTGCTGCATGAACTCCAGTGCCAGCCACACCTCACAGGGCTCCCCGGCCCGGTCGTCGGGCGGGCCTTGACGGGTGGTGCGGGTGACGCCCGGGCCCACCGGGGCCAGGGCGACGGGACGGACGCGTCCGGCGATCCGGTCGGTGGCCGACTTGATGTCGCCGTACGTGAGCTGGTGCATGACGTCGCTCCTGCGATGAGGATGAGAGGGACCGGACGAAAGGGGCGGACCGCGCCATCAGGCGGGCCCGGAAAGCCGGACGAGGACCGGACCATCAGGGCGGCGCGGATCCGGCGGCCTGGCGTGTGCGGCCGCATCCACCCGCAGGCCGTCCCTCGCCGCTCACTCGCTCCGTCCCGGCGGCGGCATGAAGTCCGTCGTGTGCGGGGTGCCACTGAGCGCGGCGTCGACCCGCCCCCGGATGTAGGCCCCGGTCATCGGACAGTCCAGCGCCTTGTCGGTACGGCAGCCGAGCATGTGGGTGAGGACGGAGACGGCGCGGTCGAGCTTCTCGATCCGTTCCAGCATCGCGTCCCGCTGCGCGGTGATCAGCCCGAGCCGGTCCGCCACCTTTTCGCTGTCGACGATGGCGCTGGTCTCCGTCAGCGTGAGCAGGCCGTCCTCGTGCCAGAGCTGCGCGTACGCGAGCCGGGCCAGGTCGTCCCGGCTGTACTGGCGTACGCGCCCCCGGCGCTCGCTGTGCCGGACGAGCCCTCGCTCCTCGTAGAACCGCAGGGCCGCGACCGTCAGGCCGAACGCCTCGGCGACCTCGCTGATCGAGTACAGGTCCTTCACGGACACCTCCGTCGACTTGCGCTCAAGCTTACTTGAGCGTGGAAGCTGACCGGGTCGCCCGTCACCGGAAGCGGCGTCGTCCACCCGAAGCACTGCCGTCCACCGCTGACGCGCTGAAGACACCGAAAGGTCGCCGTGTCCGTTCCCGCACGGGTATCCGCCTCCCCCGCCCCGTCCCCCTCCCCGCCGCCCACCACCGGCGGACCGCCGCGCGCGACGGCCTCGGCCGTGGTCCTGGTGACCGGTTTCGTCCTGCTCAGCCTCAACACCCGCGTGGCGTTCGGACAGCTCGGCCCGCTGGCCCCGGTGGCCGGGTTCGGGACAGGGACGGTCACCCTGCTGGGGCTGCTGCCACCCCTCTGCATGGGCCTCTTCGCACCGCTGGCGACTCCGGTACGCCGACGGCTCGGCGAGGAGCGGGGCCTGTTCTGGGCCAGTGTGCTGCTGCTCGCGGGAGCGGTCGTACGCGTACTGGGCCTGCCCGGTCTGTTCGTCGGAACGGTGATCGTGAGCATCGCGACGGCGATCGTGAACGTACTGATCCCGGTGTTCGTCCGCAGCCGGTTCGAGCACCGCCGCGTCGGCGTGATGATGGGCGTCTACGCCCTGTCCATGGGAGCGGGCTCGGCGCTGGTCGCCGCGCTGATGGTGCCGGTCTGGCAGGCGAGCGGGCACTCCTGGCAAACCGCGATGGGCCTCGCCGTGATCCCGTCGGCACTCGCGGCGGTCGCCTTCGCACCACAACTGCGCGCACCGGCGGGCGCGGTCCGGCCCGGCACGTCCCCGACGAGACCGCGGCCTCAGCCGTCCGGGCCGTCCGTACCCGCCCGCGCGGCACGGCCCGGCGGTGTCCTGCGGACGGGACTGGCGTGGAGCCTGGTGGCGTACTTCGGCTTCCAGACGCTGCTCTTCTACACGACGCTGGCGTGGCTGCCCGCGATCCTGGTGGACGCCGGCGTCGCCGGGACGACGGCGGGGACCATGCAGTCCCTGTTCATCGTCGGAGTCGCCGTCGGCGGTTTCGTCCTGCCGGTACTGGCCGCTGCCCGCGCGGACCAGCGCCCGCACCTCGTGGGCATCCTCCTGATCTGCGCGACGGGGTACGCGGGCCTGCTGGCCGCCCCCGGTTCCGTACCGGCGCTGTGGTCCCCGCTGCTCGGCGCCGGCCTCGGCGGCGGCCAGGCGGTCGCCGGGGTGCTGTACGTCAAGCGGGGCAGGGACCACGAACACGTGGCGGCCCTGTCGGCGGCGGCGCAGACCGGCGGGTATCTGATCGCCGCCACGGGCCCGCTGACGGCGTCCGTACTCCGTACGGCGACGGGTACGTGGCAGGCTCCGCTGCTCACGTTCCTCGGGGTGCTCGCGCTGAGCCTGGTGACGAGCCTGCGCGCCGGCCACGACCAGCCGTGAGCGGGACGGTGACGGAGGGAACGGCCGCGCTGGGCCCGGAGGGGGCGCCTTCCCGTGCGCGACGGGGCCGACGACCGGCGGCGGTTCGCCCCCGTCGTTCTTCCGCGGTCCCGCGAGGGGACCGCGGAAGAACGACCGAGCTCCGTCGCCAGGGTCACCCTCGGCGGGGGCGATGCGGGTACGGGTGGGGGTCGCCGGTGGCGCCCCGGGGGCCGGCCGCCGGCGGCGGGTGGGCCGGCGTCCGCGGGTCCCGTACCAGGGTGATGGCGTGGCCCAGGGTGGCCGCCCGGACGCACACGGCGCAGCTCGGTGTGTGCGCCGGGTGGACCCGGCAGGGGCTCCATGCCTGCCGCAGCGCGCGCAGCACGCGCTCCCGGTCCGGGCTCCAGCCCCGGTCGAGGCTCTCGGGCAGGTAGCCCCGTTCGATGGCCGCGATGACGGCCGGGGCACGGCTGCGTACACCGAAGGCCGCGTAGATGGCGCGCAGATGGGTCTGCACGGTGGCCTTGCTGATGCCCAGGTCCTGGGCGATCCGGTCGGCCGTGGCACCGGTCAGCATGAGCCACAGCACTTCTTCCTGGCGCTGTGTCAGTTCTCGCGGTGGCGAGGGTCTGGGCTGCCGGGACGGCTGGGACGGCTGGGATGGCTGGGGCGGTTGGACGGGGTGGGTGGGCAAGAGGGGCCTCCTCCTCAGGGCGGTCGGTGCCGCCGTACCGTGCGTGACACTTGAGAGAGGCCCCACCTGCCCCCTTATGACGCCATCGGAGCCACATGCTCCGGGGCCCCGGTCACGGACGGCCGAACAGGTTCGGCGCGTAGCCGTTGGACAGCGAGGAGATCCGGATGTTCACGCCCGGCCGGGGGGCCTCCACATACCGTCCGCCGCCGAGGTAGACGGCGACGTGGTGGACGCCTGACTGGCGGCCGTTGGAGGACCAGAAGATCAGGTCGCCCCGGCGCAGGCTGCTGGACGAGATCTTGGTGGTGGCCCCGTACTGGTCGGAGGCGACCCTCGGCAGCGAGATCCCGGCGCGGCGGTACGCCTGCTGCACCAGGCCGGAGCAGTCGTAGCCGAGATAGCCGTTGCCGCCCCAGATGTACGGCTTGCCGAGCTGGGCCAGGGCGTAGGAGAGGGCGGGTTCCAGGGAACCGGTGTTCGCCTTCGGGGGTGCCGTCGTCTTCGGCGGGACGGTGGCGCCCCCGGTGGTCCCGGTGCCCGCGGCACCTCCGGTGCGCTGGAGGTAGACGCTCTGGTGGCTGGTCCAGCGCCACTGGCCGTTGGACTTGAACCAGTAGCGGGTGCCGTCCCAGCCCGCCCGGCTCGGTGCCGGCAGCCAGGCCCGCGCGGAGGCCGCGGTCCGTGCCGCCGTCGTCCTGGTCGTCTTGGCCGGGGCCGGGGCCGTCTTCTTCGTGCCGGTGCGCTGGAGGTAGACGCTCTGGTGGCTGGTCCAGCGCCACTGGCCGTTGGACTTGAACCAGTAGCGGGTGCCGTCCCAGCCCTCACCGCTGGGCGCGGGCAGGGCGCTCGCGGGGGTCGCGGTGCCCGCCTCGATGCCCACGACGCCGGTGGCGATGGCGAGCAGCGCGCCCGCCGCCCTCCTGCGGCAGGCTCGTGCCGTGGCCCGTCCGGCCGCGGGTCCGGTTCCCTTCTCCCGGGGCGACGGCCGGGTGCAGAACGCGCACGTCCCGCAGCCGTCGACGAGGCTCAGTTCGACGAGCTTCGGTGATTCGGCCATTGGTTTCCCCATTCCTTCAGGTTCGCGCTCGGGGTGAGCAGCGAGAGTACGAACAGGCGCAGGAACTCGGCGTCCCGGCCCGAGGGCGCGTCCTCGCCGTCGCCTTCGTCGGCCCTGATCCGGTCCAGGGCCGCGCGGGCGATGTCGACGGCGTCGCCGATGACGGTGGTGCGCAGTTCGGCGTTGAGTTCGGCGTTGCGCAACCGGTGGATGGCGTCGGCGACCTCGGCGCCGTAGCCGAGGGAGAGTTGCTGGACGGAGTAGACCTCAAGTCCCGCCGGTGCCATCTCGGAGGCCAGGCGCCGGGTGGCCTCCTCGCCGAACCACGCTCCGTCGCGCAGTGTCGGCCCAGGGGTGCTGAACCGGTCGCAGGGCAGCATCGAGACGGTTTCGGTCGCGCTCGCCACCAGCTGTTCGCGCAGGAACTCCTCGTGGTCGCCGACGGTGAACACGGCCCGCGCGGTGTCCTTGACCCGCCAGACGATCAGCAGGCTGACCACGACCGGATGGCCGACGCGGTCCACCGCGGGCAGGGCGTCGCCCTGGAAGTGGCGCAGCCGTACGTCCACGCGGTGCCGCCGGACGAAGGGGTTCACCCACACCAGACCGCTGCGGCGCACCGTGCCCCGGTAGCGGCCCCACCGGGTCAGGACCACGGCGTGGCCCTCCTGATTGCGCAGCAGACCGCCCGCCGCGAGCAGCGTCGCGGCGGTCAGGGCGGCCAGCAGTGGCGGAGACGGCTCGGGCAGGTCCGTCCAACGCCCCACGGCCCGCGGCCTCGTCACGACGGCGGCGAGGGCGCCGCCGCACAGCACGGCGCAGAGCAGGGCGAGGGTGCCGGGCAGGGCCGGCCGGGCACGGAACTCCCGTACGTCGGACAGGGCGCCCGCCCGCGGCACCCGGCGGCGGAGACCGGCGGGGGACGCCTGCTCCGGCTCGGGCTCCGGGTCCACGTCGGTGAGGGTGATGGTGTCGTGAGGGAAGCCAGGGTCCGCCGGGATGCCCGGAGGCGGCCCGGCCGCCTCCCCCGCCCCGGAATCCGGCCCGTCCGGGCCGGGTTCCGGGGTGAACTCCTTGAACGACGGGTCTCCCACTTGTTCAAAAGGGAAGGAGAACTCGTCGGGGGGCAGGACCGAGTTGACAGGTGGCCATGCGCGCTCGCTCTTCAATCGTGTGGCTCCTTCTCGCTGATGATTCCGGCCGGATTGGCCGGTCACCATCCCGAGACACCGTCCACGGTTCCATGACGCGACAGAACGGTCCGATCGACGTGATCTATGACACGGTCGACACGTCGCCCGAAGTGCCGGGAGGAAGAAAGCCCGGGTCAGAGACCTGTCGGCACCTGCGAGGACACCATTCGCACGATCCGGGACCGGTGCGTGTCACCTCATCACTTCCAGGTAGGTTCATAGACATATCTGTTGACGTGTCAACTATGCGTCTATCTAATGGGTTGTGCATCGATCACCGTCAGTAGGCGACGAGTCCGGTCGGCCGGGCCGGTCCGTCGCGGTAGAGGATTCATGAGCGACGACACCGTGTTTCTCCCGCCGGAGTCCGAAGAGACAGCGGAACCGAGCGATGCCCGGCTCATCTCCGCGACCCGCGAGGGCGACAACACCGCCTATGAGAAGCTGTACGCCCGGCACCGCGGCGCCGCCGTCCGGTGCGCCCAGCAGTTCGCCTCCCGCGAGGCGGACGTCGACGATCTGGTCGCCGAGGCGTTCGCCAACGTCCTGAGCGCGATACGCAAGGGCTCCGGCCCCACCGAGTTCTTCCGCGGCTACCTCGTGCGCACCGTCCGCCACTGCGCCTTCCGCGTCACCCGGCAGCAGCGGCGCACGACCCTCACCGACACGTGGGACGGCCACGACTCCGCCGAACCCGCCCGGGACCCCGCCGTCGAGGCTTTCGACAACCAGGCCGTCGGCAACGCCTTCCGCTCCCTGCCGGAACGCTGGCAGGCCGTGCTCTGGCACACCGAGGTCGAGGGCGAGGCACCGGCGAGCATCGCGCCCCTGCTGGGTCTGCGGCCCAACAGCGTCTCGGCGCTGGCCTACCGGGCCCGCGAGGGCCTGCGCACCGCCTACATCCAGGCCCACATCACCACCGCCGACCGGCCCTGCCGCGAGTACGCCGCCAAACTGGGCGCGTACGCCCGCGGCAAGCTCGGCAGGACGCAGAGCACGCAGGTCGGCGAGCACCTGGACACCTGCGCCGACTGCGGGGGCCTCTACCTCGAACTCGCCGACCTCTCCTCGACACTGCCCGCGGCCGTCGCCCCGTTCTTCCTCGGCTCCGCCGCTTCCGCCTACCTGCTGAACACCGTGGGTTCCACCGCCGTCCAGCAGGGCGCGGCACAGGCGGGCCAGGTGGTGCCGACCCCCAAGAGCGCCTGGAAGAGCGGCAAGGCCCTGGCCGCGGCCGGGGTGACCGCCGCCGTGGTCGCCGCGGGCTCGCTCGCCCTGGCGCTCACCGCCGGGCACGGCGGGAGCGACCGGGCGGCACCGGCCGGGCAGATACCGTCGCCCGCCTCGGCCGGAGAGCTGCCACCACCCGACCCCGCACCGTCCTTCACAGCGGCCCGCCCGGCGCCCTCCGGCGTACCGGGCACCGGGCTCGGCATCGTGGACGAGGGTCCGGTGCCCCATGTGACGGAGGGCGGCGGCCCCCTGAGCGACCCTCAGCGCTCACCGGAGGCGCCCGGGGCGAGCACCGGTGCCGCGCTCCCGCAGCCCCCCGCGGGGGAGCCGTCCGCCGTCGGTCCGCCGACCGTGCCGGAGCCCCCCGAGCCGTCTCCGGCCCCGTCCTGGCCGGACGACGGATACGGGGGCGAGTCGACGCCCGAACCGACTCCCACCCCTACCCGTACGCCGTCGCCGTCACCTTCGTCCGAGCCGACTCCCGGTCCCACTCCCACCCCCACTCCCGAGTTGACGCCGGAGCCGACTCCCACGCCCACGTTTTCACCTTCGCCCGAGCCCAGTCCCACACCCACGCCTTCCCCTTCGCCTGAGCCGACTCCCACCCCCACCCCCACTCCGTCACCCGAGCTGACGCCGGAGCCGACTCCCACCCCCGAGCTGACGCCGGAGCCGACCCCGACACCCACTCCCACGTCCACCGCACCACCCGGCCCCACACCGACCCCGACACCCTCACCGACCGGTGGTGAGTGCGGGCCGCCCGGCCATGGACATGGACACGGCCGTCCCTGCCGGCCCTGCCACTGGCCTGGTCACCTGGGCTGGTGCCCTCCCGGTCATGCGAAGGGCCAGGGCGGCGGACAGCCGGCGTACACCGCCGTCCTGTCATCGGCGTTCGGCGTTCTCGTCTGGTTCAAGAACCGGTAGTGCGGCTCTCGTTCGGACCCGGGCCGGTCTTTCCGCCGGCCCGGGTTCCGTCGCGTCAGGCCCCGTCGCCCTTCGGCAGGCGGTAGCGGCAGGACGGTCCGTGTTCCCCGCCGGCGGTGGCCGCCCAGGCGTCGCAACACCAGCCGGCCAGTGCGACGGCCGCCTCGGCGGCGCCGGCGTCGGCCGGATGCAGACGCCTGGCGCGCTGTGCCCGTACGGCTTCGCGGCGCAGTGCGTCCTTCAGTGCCCCCTCGCGCGTCGCCGCGACGACCACGAGACCCGATCCGGCGACGAACACCGCGCACACCCACGGCGCCCCGTTGCGGGCGGACTGCACAGCGCACCAGGCGAGCCACCCGAACAGGGCGCCGTAGCAGACGTAGAGGACGTGGTGGAGGCGTCTCACGGCGTTCTGCTCCGTTCTCGCGGTGACGTGGTCCCGAGGGGGCGGACCCTGCGGCGCGGGAGAACCGGCCGGCGCGGGTGGATCGGAGAGTGCTGAAGGAGTAAGCGCCCGGAGCGGTCGTGCGCCGGTCGTGCGGACCTCGTCGCCCCCGGAGCGGTGGGTCGGGGTGTGTTCGCCATCGGAACCTCGTCGGTCGGTCGATCTGCCTGTCGGTCGATCTGTCTGTCGGTCTGTCGGTCTGTCGGTCTGTCGGTCTGGGCGCGGACGTCCCAAGGACGGCGCGTCACTCCCCCAGAGACACGAGGTGACAGGCCATGACGCGGCGGAGCGGAAAACTTCCCGGCGTGTTCGGCGTGGACGGGGTGGGGGCGGGAACGAGACCGCCCGGCCGGAGCGGTTGGTGGGACGTGTCCCGGCGGGTGCGAAAAAACGTTTCGCCGAATGGCGTCAGGAATGCCCGGCTGCTGACTCTCCCCGGGTGAGGCGCATCCGTATCGCCTCGCTCGACGGCAGAGAAGAGGGGCATTGTGACCATCACCGGTCCGGAGACCATCAAGCGGACGGCTGGACAGCCGGTCGTCCTTCCGACCTGGAGGCAGCTCCAGGTCCTGTCGGGCGTCGCCCGGGGTTACAAGAACGTCGAGATCGCCGGGCACCTGCGCGTGGCCCGGCCGACCGTGCAACGCCACGTCGACCGGCTGGGCAAGAGCCTGGGCACCGGCGAACGGGCGCAGATGGTCGCCATCGGCTACGAACGCGGCTGGCTGGCGCGGCTGTCGCCCGAACCCCGCGAGTGGGTGGTCCTCACCGGGCGCTGTCAGGACGTGCTCCGGCTCATCGCCGAGGGGAGGAGCAATGAGCAGATCGCGGACGAGCTGTACGTGAGCGTGAACACGGTCAAGAGCCATGTGCGCCGCATCCTCAACGTCCTCCAGGCCCGGCACCGGGCCCACGCGGTGGCACTGGCCTACCAGCACGGCCACCTGCGCCGCCGCCCCGGGCCGCCCCCTGACCGCCAGGGCCCGGGCCGGGCCGCGTAGGCCGAGGTCGTCGACCGGTAGGGGGCGAGGCTGGTGGGCTCGCACATCCGGATGTCGCGGATCCGGCGGACGAGCCCGCCCCCTGACTACTGACCGGCGCCGGTCGGTGTGGTCCGGCGCCGATCGAGATGGCCGAGCCAGGCGTCCTGGTCGTCGGCCAGCGGTTGATTCGGAGGAAGGGGGAGTGGCTGTACGCCGGACTCGGCCATGAGCTGGTCGGCGTCGGTAGATGCCTCGGCGAACCCGCGGATGAGCGGTGACTCGTTCGCGGTGCGCCAGGCGAAGGCCCACCGGCAGGGGGGCGCGTCGCGAATGGGGAGGAAGACCAGGCTGGGCCAGGAGTAGAAACGGGGCACCTCGGCCGGTACGGCGGCGGTGGCCTGGCCCGAGGAGACCACGCTGAGAGTCTCCTGCCAGGTGGTGACCCGGGGGCCGCGGCGGACGGGACGGCCGGAAGGGGTGTGACGGGGATTGAGGACCTCCTCCATGGCGGAGGGGATCGACCCGCCCTCGACCACGGAGCAGTCGCCGAACTCCTCCAGGCAGACGGACTCCCTCTCCGCATACGGATGGTCGGCGGAGGCCATCAGCAGCAGTGCGGAGGTACGCGCGGTCGGGAGGACGGTCAGGCCGGGTTCGTCGACCGGCAGCCACACGTACACCACGTCCACGTCACCCGACATGAGCAGGTCCAGGGGTGACGCGGGCTGGATCTCGCGGTGCCGGAGGCGGGCGTGGGGGTGGCGGGCCAGGAACAGGTCGAGCATGTCCTTGATCCGCAGGGAGTACGGGCCCATGGTGCCGAGGGTCAGAGTGCCCGTGGCACCCCGGGCGGCGGCCCGCGCGGCCTCGATCCCCTGCGTGATCTGCCGGTGCCCGCTCTTGAGCGCCTGGTACAGCTGCTCACCGAGGGGCGAGAGGCGCACGGTGCGCGTGGTGCGGACGAACAGGGGGGCGCCTATGCGCCGTTCCTGCTTCTTGATCGATTGACTGACACGGCCGGGGCTGACGCCCAACCGCTCGGCCGTGCGGCTGAAGTGCAGCTCCTCCGCCAGCGTCAGAAAGATCTCGATCTCCCGCATCTCCACGAGCGGCCCCCGGATTCTTCAGCCCAGAGTCACAAGACGTTACCAGGACCGTCGTTGATGCCCCGTACGTGCGGCGGAAGACTGAGGTGCCCGGCTCTCCGCCGAGGGAGCGCCCGCGGGCAGTGGAGTCGGCTGCTGTCCCAGGAGGTTCCGTGCCTGTCGGCTATCTGATCACTGTGGCGATCGTCGCGATCGGCACCCTGTGCGCGCTGGCGCCGGCGCCGTGGGAGCACCCGTTGGGCCGCCCGAGCTACTTCTTCGGTCTGGCCTTCAACGAGCTGCCGTTCGCCGCCTTCTTCTGGATGCTGCTGCTCCCGACGGCGCTGGCGTTCGCCGAGGGCGACATCGACTCGGCGGGCGCCTGGGCGATCGTCGGGCTGGCCGTCGTGACCGTGCCCGGACTCGCGGTCATCACCCACCGTGCGTGGGGAGAGCGGGGCAGGATCGAGCGGGCCATGGCCGAGGGTCTGGGCGACGGGTGGCGCGCCGCCATCGACCCCGACCTCGCCGAAGGGCTCCGGCGCCGGCTCCCCTGGGCCCGCATCCTGATCCTGCCCATCGTCCGGCGCCGGTGGGACGTCCGGCGCGTGGCGAACCTCGCCTACGGCGACGCGGGCCGGCGCAACCGGCTCGATGTGTACCACCACCGCTCACGCCCGGAAGGTGCGCCCGTGCTGATCCACATGCACGGCGGTCACTACAGCGGGGGTCACAAGAACAGCCAGTCGCTCCCCCTGCTCTACCGGCTGGCCGGCCGGGGCTGGGTGACCATCAGCGCCAACTACCGGCTGAAGCCCCATGTCCGGCACCCCGACCATATGATCGACCTGAAGAAGACCATCGCGTGGGCGCGGGAGCACGCCCACGTGTACGGAGCCGATCCGTCGACCCTGTTCGTCGCGGGCAGTTCGGCAGGCGGCCACATGGCGTCGATCGCCGCCCTGACCCCCAACGACCCCGCGTTCCAGCCGGGTTTCGAGGACGCCGACACCTCGGTCACCGGTGCCATCGTCCTGAACGGCTTCCTGGGCTCGTACTGGGACCAGGGCCCCGAATCCTCCCCCCTGGGCCACGCCCGGCCCGACGCGCCTCCCCTCTTCATCGCCCACGGCGATCTGGACCCGCTGGTGCCCGTGTCCGACATCAGGAAGGTCGCCGAGCAACTGCGCCGCGCCTCCTCCAACGCCGTCGTCTACGCCGAGTTGCGCGGCGGGCACCACGCCTTCGACCTGTACCACTCGCTCCGCTTCGAAGCCGTCGTCGACGCGATCGAGGCCTTCTCCGCCTGGGCGAGATCACGAGAGAGGACTCCCCGGCCGTAATGACGACGACCTCCGGCGCGGACACACGGAACCTCGCCCACGCCTCCTCGCCGGCCAGGGCCGAGCGCCCGGAGGCCCCTCCCCGCATTGACGTCGGTCTGCGCCTTCGAGAATGCGTCCAAATCTGATTGCCGTACGAAAGGGAACGAACAACGGGAAATCTCAGATGATCTGACGACTCCGTACTCATTGGCGACCGGGGGGGAACGCGGATGGAACTGCGAGACATCGAGATCTTTCTGACGCTGGCCGAAGAACTGCACTTCGGCCGGACGGCGGACCGTCTGCACGTGTCGCAGGCGCGCGTCAGCCAGTCAATTGCCAAGCAGGAGCGCCGGATCGGCGCGCGGTTGTTCGCCCGAAGCAGCCGACGGGTCGAACTCACGACCATCGGGCTCCGGTTACGCGAGGATTTAAGCGCCGGATATCAGCGGATACTCAAGGGGACCCAGGCGGCCGCCGATGCCGCCCGCGGCACCACATGCACGCTGACCCTCGGCCTGCACGGGCCTCAGGCGCACTACTACACACACGTCTTCGACCTCTTCCGCTCCCGGCACCCCGAAGTCCAGCTCCGCGTACAGGAGATCAACTTCACGGACCCCTTCGGTGCTCTCCGGGACGGCTCGGTCCAGGTGGCGACCTCCTGGCTGCCGATCCGTGAGCCGGACCTCGTCGTCGGTCCGGTCATCGCGTCGGCGCCCTTGGTCCTCATGGTCGCCACCGACCATCCCCTCACCAGACGCGACGCGGTGGGCATGGAGGATCTGGCCGAGTGGCTGCTGCCGTACTCCGCGGTGCCCATACCGGAGTACTGGCAGCAGACACTCGTCCCCACCCACACCCCCGGCGGCCGGCCCATCCGACGCGGACCGAAGGTGTCATCGATCCAGGAGGTCGCCGCCGTGGTCGCGGCGGGCGAGGCTGTCTGCCTCATCCACGGCGACGCCGCCCACTACTACCGGTGGCGCGGACTGCGGTACCTCCACCCGTACGACGCCCCGACCGGACACTGGGTGCTGACCTGGCCCGCGGCGGGGCAGACAGACCTCGTCCGCGCGCTCGCGCGGGCCGCACACGACGCCGGGCCGAGCGCGGGACTCGGGAACGCCGGGCAGTGACGATCCCCCGTCTGCCCGGCGACGGCAGGGCAGACCTCAGCAGGGCTTGAGCGCACCGCCGTTGCTGAGGTTGCCGTCGTAGATCCAGCCGTTCGTCTGGGTCCCCTCAATGCGGGCGTGGGTCCAGGTGTTGCCCTCGGAGTTGATGACGTAGCAGTGGTAGTAGAGCTTCGAACCGTAGACCGTGGTCACCGTGGGGCAGCCGGCGTTCGGACCGGTGCGCAGCGGCGCGGAGCTTCCCTTCACGTAACCGTAGCCGTCGTCCGGGTTGGACCACCCCGGGTGGGTGCATGCCGCGGCTCCGGTGGTCGCGGCGCCTGCCGCAGGAGCCGAGATCATGGTGGCCGAGGCGGCGAGGAGGGGCAGAGCGAGCGCGGCCCATGTCTTGGTTCTCATCGTGTTCCCTTTCATCGGTCGACTACCCGTGAGCGGCGAGCGATTCCCGCGACACCCACGCTGAATTTCCTTCTGAGAGAAGGACCTGTAACAGGGTGCGCCAAGGAAAAGGGGCGAACAATCGTCAGCTCCGCATGGACGGATAACTCCGAGGTTATCGATCCCAAGTCCGAGGAACGGCGCGTGGGCTCCGGGGCGGGAAGGGCGTTGCCGTGGTCCCGTGGTTCCGGACCGCTGGTCACGGCCGCACAGGGCGCTCCGCCTGCACGGCCGACCGGTTGTCTCGGGGACGACACCGCCCAGGGCGCGGGCCTTCGTCGGGGTGGGGGATGCCGGCCGCGGCTACCACGGCGGCGGGACGGCTCCGGGCTCGGCGCCGGGCGCCCGGACCACGCGCCGGTGTCCGCCCACCCGTGGTACCCGAGCACGATGAACGCCTCCGGGTAGAGGTGGCCGTCGGGACTGGTGACGTGAAAGCCGCAGTGGGCGAGGAAGCCGTTCTCGTTGGATATATGGCGTCGGAATATACTCCACGCGCCGTCGGCGGCCGAAGAAATGCCGTCGGCCCATGGTCGACATCGGGAGCAGCGGTGGTTCAGTTTCGGCAGATGGAATACTTCGTGGCGGTGGCGGAGGAGCGTCAGTTCAGCAAGGCCGCGGTGCGACTGGGGGTGGGCCAGTCGACGGTGAGTGAGCAAATTCGTTCTCTGGAGCAGCAGTTGGGGGCGGAACTGTTTCTGCGTACGAGCCGGTCGGTGACGTTGACCCCGGCCGGGGTGGCGTTTCTGGCTGGGTGCAGGAAGATTCTCGCCGAACTCGGGCATCTTCAGCAGACCGTGCTCGCTCATGCGCGTGGGGAGCTCGGGCGTCTGCGGATCGGCGCCGTGGGGCCCGCGCTGACCGGAGTGGTGCCGACAGTGCTGCGGCGGCTGACCGAACTCTCGCCGGGGATCAACGTGACTCTTCAGACGATGGGCACGGAGAAGCAGGTGCGGGCGCTGGCCCAGGGCGATCTGGAGGCCGGTTTCGTGCGGGCTGTCAGCAGGCGCCCCGGTCTGAAGGTGGAGACGATCGCCGACGAACCGCTGTGGGCCGTCCTTCCCAGGACCCATCCTCTGGCAGGGGACGATTCCGTCGACCTCGCGGACCTCAGTGGTGAGACCTTCGTCTTCTGGCCTCGTGAGGCCAACCCCGCCTTCTACGACCAGATCATCGCCGCGTGCCACCAGCACGACTGCATTCCGGGCCAGCTGGTCGAGGGCACCGACATGCAGACCCAGCTGGCCTTCATCGGTGCGGGCATGGGCGTGTCGGTCCAGCCCGCCTCCTTCAGGGACGCCGGCCGCACCGACCTGGTGTTCGTGCCTCTGCGCGGCGGTGTCAGGACGGTCGCTCTCCAGCTCGCCTGGAGCCCGCAGTTCGAGACGCCGGTCATCCGGACGCTCCTGCACGCCGTACGCCTGAGCAAGGCGGAGCTCGGCGCCTGAGAGCGCCATCTATCGGTTCAGCCGATAGAAGCATCGCTTCGCAACCATTGAGGCAATGATCGGGTTCCGTTTAACGTCACGTTCACAAGCTCGTCACCGCAACACGGAAGTGGGCGCGACATGAACCCCCTTCATTCTCGGCGGAATTTCGCACCCGGTTTCCGGGCCGCCTCTCCTCCCGCCCACCGAATGACCGCATCACACCCCGCACAGGCGTCCCGATGATCTGGGAAAGGGGAAGTCAGAAAAAACCCCTGACAGTAGTCACGCTCGATTTCCCGGACGCGGACACCGCGGAATTCATCGGCCGTCTCGGCTGTGACGGAATCGCCGTCGACCTGGAGCACAGCGACCCCACCGCGGGCGAACTCTCCGGCCTCGCCCGCGCCTGTGCGGTGGCCGGCGTTCCTCTGATCGGACGGATCCGCTGCCAGGAGCGATCCGTGGCCCGGTGTCTCGACGCGGGGATCACCATCCTGCAGCTGACGCAGGTGACCGGCCCGGCAGACGTCGACCGGGTGACGGACTGGGCGGCCTTTCCCCCGGACGGGCACCGCGGGATCGGCCGGGCGCGGGCCAACGCCTTCGGCCACCACCCCGGCGGCTACCCCGCGTTCGTGGAGAGCGTCCGCAGCGACGGCATCGCGCTCCTCGTCCACATCGAAACGGTCGAGGCCGTCACCGCCGCGTCCGAGATCGCTTCCCGTCCCTGGGTGAAGGCCCTCGTCGTGGGCGCACATGACCTCGCCGCATCGGCCGGCCGTCCCGGCGACCCCTCGCACCCGGATGTCCGGCGACTCGTCGAGCAGGCCACTGCGTGCGTCACGGGCGGGGACAAGCTGCTCGGTCTCTCCGCGAGTTCCCGCGACGAGGCCGTCCAGGCAACACACCGAGGCGCCGGACTGCTCCTGCTCTCCCAGGCCCGGCTGCTGTCCCGCGCTCTCGCGTCCGTCCTGACCGGCACGACCGAAGGAACCCGATGAACCAGCCCGTGCCCGTCACCGGGCAGCTCGTGGACTTCTGCGTAGAGGCCCGCCGCGCCTCGCTGGACCAGGACGTCACGCGTCGCGCCGTCAATGCCTTCGTCGACACGGTCGGCGTCGCCGTAGCCGGAGCGCACGAGCCCGTCGTGACCGCCATGCACAGCGCGTTGAGGCTCACCGGCGGGGCCGGCGCCGCCACCGTCCTGGGAACCGGCCGCCGGGTCGACGGCCACGGTGCCGCCGTCGTCAACGCCGTCGCCGGACACGCGATGGACTTCGACGACCACCTCTCCGACGTCAACGGCCACCCCAGCGTGGTGCTCGTGCCTCCGGTCCTCGCACTGGGCGAGGAACTCGGGCTGCCGGGAGAACCCATGCTGCGGGCCTACGTCATCGGCCACCAGGTGATGTGCGCCGTGTCCGCGGCCCTCCCGGTCCGCGCGCACTGGACGGCCGGGTGGCACGCCACGGAGACGGTGGGCGTCCTCGGAGCCGTCGCCGCCGCCGGAACGCTCCTTCAGCTCACCACCTCGGAGATGCACCACGCCTTCGGGATAGCCGCTTCCATGGCAGCCGGAAGCCGTCAGAACTGCGGCTTCAGCGTCAAGCCGGTCCATGCCGGAATGGCCGCAGGGAACGGGATCCTCGCGGCGCGGCTCGCGGCCGCCGGCGTGGACGCCGACCCCCACCAGCTTGAGGCACCGCTCGGCTACTTCGCCGTCTTCGGCAAGGACCCCGACCTCACCGCCGTCGCACCGGTCCTGAAAGAACGCTGGACCCTCTCCACCCGCGGCCTGAACGTCAAGGCGTTTCCCGCCTGCTACGCGGTCCACCCCGCGGGTGAGGCGGCCCTGGAGATCCGCGACCATGGCCTCGACCCCGACTCCGTCACCGACGTGACGGTGACGGTCCAGCCCACAGGGCTCACCGGCCCGATCCACCACGACCCCGTCACCGCGGACCAGGCGCGCTTCAGCATGGAGTACACGGTGGCCGCCGCGCTGGCCGACGGCCGGCTCACCGCCGGCTCCTTCGACGACGCCCAGGTCACCCGCCCCGCGCTGCGGCGCCTGATGGCCACCGTGCGCACCGCGGAGGCCGCCGTTCCCCCGTTCGGGCCACCGGACTTCACGCGCTGGTACGCCACGGTCGAGGTCACCACCTCCGACGGAGCCCAGCACCGGGCACGACGCGGCATGCCCCACGGCAGCGCCCACGATCCCCTGTCCGACGAGGAACTGGACCAGAAGTTCCTCGACTGCCTGCGCAGCCCGGGTTCCGTGTTCGACGGGCCGACACTGCTCGCCGCTCTGCGGGACCTGCCCTCGGCACGCAACACCGCCCAGCTCCTCGGCCCGGCACGCAGCCGGACCGCACCGATCCTCTGAAGGAGAGCAGTCATGCCCAACATCACCGTGGAGATCTTCGAGGGACGAACCCTCGACCAGCGCAGGCAGTTCGTCGAAGGCGTCACCGAGGCGGCCGTCAAGGCCTTCGGGATCGACCCCGAGGGCGTGCGCATCACGTTCTTCGAGATCGGACGTCAGGACCTGGCCCGTGGAGGCCGCCTCTTCAGCGACAAGGCCGCCCCGGCGCCGACGGGAGAGAAGCCGTGAACCGCAGACACACCTGCCGGGCCGGGCTGACGGCCACCGCGTTCCTCCTGGCCCTCACCCTGTCCGCCTGCGGCAACGGGTCGGGGATCGCAAGCGACGAGAACGGCACGGCAAGCGTGCGCCTCGCGTCCAGCATCACGGGAAGTTCGTTCCTCGCGGTCACCGCGGGCATCGACCAGGGCATCTTCGACAAGCACCACGTGGACCTGAAGGTCGTGAAGATCAAGAGCACCGCCGAGGCCACCGCGGCCCTCGCCAGCGGCGACGCCGACATCGCCGCCGCCCTCACCGAGGGCGTCATAGCCGCGAACGCCAACGGCGCCAAGCTGAAGATCGTCGGCAACCTGATGACCCAGGACCAGCACGTCCTCTACGCCGACGCCGGCGTGAAGTCCGTAGCGGACCTCAAGGGCAAGAAGTTCGGCGTCGTCGGCCCCGGCTCCGGCACCGAAATGCTGGCCAAGGCCCTCGCCGTGGAAGAAGGCCTCAAGGAGTCCGACATCACCTACGTGCCCACCGGCGCGGCGTCGACGCAGCTCACCTCACTGGTGAGCGGACAGATCGACGCGGCCGGTCTGGTCCCGCCCTACGACAGCACAGCCGCTGAGCGGGGCAAGGTCGAGGTGCTCCGGTACCGGGACGTCTTCCCCGACATCACCCCGCAGGTGTTCACCACCACCAGCTCACTCATCTCCGCTCACAGCCCCGAACTCAAACGGTTCATGGCGGCCTACACGGAATCGGCTGCCTGGGTCAAGGAACACCCTTCGGAAGCGGTGGCGATCCTGCGGAAGGACGCCAGGATCTCCGCCGAAGCCGCCAAGGCCGCCTACGAGTTCGCCGAACCGGACTACTCCACGACCGGGGAGGTCTCCATCGCGGGACTGCGGCGCTGGATCGAGATGAGCAAGAAGTACGGCAACACCGACAAGCGGCTGCCCACGGTCGACGAACTCTACGACCCCAGCCTGCTGCCGGGCTCGCCCTGAACCGCACCACTCTCCACCCGGCCGACCACGAGAGGGAACGACCATGGGCAGGGCCACCACACCGCCGGCCATCGAAGTGAGTGACGTCACCTTCAGTTACGGCGAGACCACCATCATCGACCGCGTCAGCTTCCAGGTGGAAGAAGGGGAGTTCCTCTCCCTGATCGGCCCCTCGGGCTGCGGCAAGAGCACCCTGCTGGCCATGATGGACGGCGTCCTCGAACCGGACTCCGGCACCGTCCTGGTCGAAGGGCGCACACCGAACACCGGTGAAGGCTCACGGGCCACGGTCTTCCAGGGCTTCGCCCTGATGCCCTGGAAGACCGTGCTGGACAACGTCGCGCTGGGACTGCGCTACAAACGTCCCGATCTGAGCCGCACGGAACGCGCGGACATCGCCATGGAGTATCTGGAGAAGGTCGGACTGGCCTCGTCGGCCCGCCGCTACCCCCGCCACCTGTCGGGCGGCATGCAGCAACGCGTCGGCCTGGCACGCGCCTTCGCCGTCCAGCCCAGGCTCCTGCTCATGGACGAACCGTTCGGCGCGCTGGACGCCCAGAACGCCGAAGTCCTGCGCGACGAGGTCCAGGCACTGGTCGAACAGGAAGGCCGCAGCGTCATCCTCGTCACCCACAACCTGGACGAAGCCCTGCAACTGTCCTCCCGGGTCCTGCTCATGAGCGCGGGCCCGAGCACCATCCGCGACGACGTGAGCGTCGAGCTTCCCTCAAGGGACTCCCCGCACTACGCCGCCCGGTACGACGAGTACCGCACCCGCCTGTGGTCACACCTGCGCGACGAGGTCGAGACCACCCGGGCGCGGGAGAGGAACGCAGTATGACCACCACGGAAAGACTCCCGCCGCTCGCACCGCCACGACGCACCGCCGGCAGGCCCGGATGGTGGCAGCGCCGCCGAGGCCTGTGGGCACCGGTGGTGACCGTTGCGGTCATCCTGACGATCTGGGAGGCACTGGGCCGGGCCGGAGCCTGGGACCCCCTCTTTTTCGCCCGCCCGACCGAGATCTGGTCCGGGTTCCTGCACCTGACCGACGGCCCCCTGTGGTCCGACCTCGCGGTCAGCGGCCAGGAATTCGCCCTGGGCATGCTGATCGCCCTCGGCGTGGGCGTACCCGTCGGCATGGCCCTGGGATCGATCCGCTGGCTCTACCAGTCCTTCGACCCCATCATCAACGCCCTGTACTCCACGCCGATCCTCGTCCTGACACCGCTCCTGGTGGTCTGGTTCGGGCTCGGCATCGGATCCAAGATCGCCAACGTGGCGATCATGGCGATCTTCCCCGTCATCATCAACATGATCGAGGGCGTCAGAACCACCGACCCCGCCCTGCTCAGGGCAGCACGCTCCTTCGGCGCCGGCCGCCTGGCCCTCTACAAGGACGTCACCTTCCCCGCCGTCACCCCCTTCTTCATCACCGCCGTCCGCCTCGCCATCGGGAAGGGCATGATCGCGGTCGTCGTCGGCGAGTACATCGCCGCGACCGAAGGCATCGGGTACCGCATCCGCGCGGACGCCGAAGCCTTCAACACCGGCCGCTACCTCGCCGGCGTCATGATCATGGTCGTCATCTCCGTCCTCATCATGAGCGCCGTGAAGATGGCCGAGAAACGCCTCACCGCCTGGCGTCCCTCCATCTCGGAGTGACCGCGGCCTCCCCGCCCGCCTCGCACCGGCCTTCAACCGCACTCGACACCACAGAAGGGCACACCCATGCCTACGCTCCGCTTCTACGGCCACGCCTGCTTCGGCCTCGAAACCACGACGCTCAACCTCCTGATCGACCCGTGGCTCTCCGGCAACCCCGAGCTGGGCGCCATCCCCTCCGACCTCCGGCCTCCCACCCACATCCTGGTCACGCACAACCACCGTGACCACGTCGGAGACGCGATAGAACTCTCCAAGACCTACGGCGCCCCGATCATCACCACCCCCTCCGCCGCCCGGCACTACAAGGGTGAGGGGGCCGCGACAGCACCACTTCACCTCGGTGGACGCCTCCCGCTCGACGGGGCAAGCGTCAAGTGCGTCAACGCCATCCACGACTCCCCCCTCGGCATCGGCGAGACCTGGCGCGTCGAACTGGGCGCCCCCTGCGGATTCGTCGTCGACATCGACGGAAAGAGCGTGTACCACGCCGGAGACACCGCCCTCTTCGGTGACATGGCCCTGTTCGCACCGGTCGACGTGGCCCTCCTGCCCATCGACGGCCGGATGGTCATGGAACCCGCCGACGCCGTCCGCGCCGCCCAGCTCCTCCAGGCCGGCACCGTCGTCCCCATGCACTGGCGGGACCAGGACCCCCACGCCTTCGTCGGCCTGCTCACCGACGCGGGCATCACCGGCCACGTCATGAAGAACGGCGAAACCCGCGAGCTGTGACGTCCAAGCGCACCGCACGGCACAACCCCGGCAGGCCCGTACTCGACAGCTCGGGCCGGAGGTCCCCCGCGACCTGTCGTCGCCTCGGGGCGACGGTTCAGTAGAGGCCCTCGGGGGACGAGTTGGTGGTCTGGAGGGGGCGGACGTTGGCGACGCCGTCGGTGGGCCAGTGGTCGGTCGGGTGACGGAGCGCCTGGTCGCGTTCCAGGATGTTGGGGAGGAAGAGGTCCTCGTGGAGGACGGTGAGCCGTACCTGCCCAACCGTGCCGGGGGCGACCTGGGCCGAGAAGTCGCCCTTGTCGACCACCGCCATGGTGACCTGCGGATAGTTCGGGACGTAGCTGATCAGCTCGCCATCCTGCTCGATGTCCAGGCAGGCCGCGTTGCCGAAGGTGTTGCCGTACGTCAGTCCGCAGATCCCGCCCCGCAGGGCGGTGGTGAAGGAGCGGTACGTGTCGGCGCTGATCTGGGTGCCGCTCAGGCGTACGCCGTCCAGGGCGGCGACCAGTTCGGGCCGTTGCCGGCAGAGGGCCTGCAAGAGGGCCGGGGTGGTGTTGAGGTAGTGGACCCGGCCCTGCCTGAGGACATCGGTGATCTGCTCCAGCAGGTGGGTGGTGTAGTCACCGACCTCGGCCAGACGCCCCGCCCGGATGAGGCGCTTGACCCACCGGGGGTCCATGTCCACGGCGTACACCTGGCCGGCGTGGAGTTCGGAGACCTCGTGGACGCCGTTCCCGATCAGGTGCGGCCCGGTGGGGGTGGCCTGCAGCCAGGTGCGGCCCGGTGCGAATCCTTCCCGCACGAACGACCAGCGGCGCCAGAGTGCCCGGTGCAGCAGCATGTCAGGGGTGTAGAACGCCCGGCAGGGGGTGCCGGTGGTGCCTCCGCTGTCCCAGACCCGTCCGGCGAGCGGCCTGGGCACCGACAGCGGGACGAGGTCCGCGGGGTCCTCCTCGCGCAGTCGGTCGAGCGGGAACGGGCCGAAGGCTCCGAGCTGGTCGTAGCGGGTGATGTCGCGGGGGTCGAAGTCCAGCCGGGGGGACTGCCCGAGCCAGTAGGGGCTTCCGGACACCGGGTCGAAGTGCCGTCGGACCACGGTGCGGGTCCACTCGTCGAGGTCGGTGTCCAGCCATCGCGCGATCTGGGCGTCCGGGTCCGCGCGGGTGGCGGCGGTCACGACAGGGCCGGGGCGCCGGAGAGGTCGATGCCCAGGTCGTAGGCGGTGGTCAGGGCCTGCTCGATGTGCTCGGGCTGCTCGATGTGCACCACCGGGAAGGGGAACGCGAGGATGCCCTCGGGGATCGACGGGCCCATCACCAGCCCGAGTTGTACGCCCTGCTCCTTCATCCCGCCGTAGACGTCGACCAGGCTGATCGGGTCCGTGGAGTTGCGCTGGAAGAGGTCCCTGACGTCGGCCGCGGTGCGCAGGACCTTGGGCTCCAGGCAGGACAGCAGGGGGATCTCGGGGTCGGTGAAGGGGATCGCGTCGATGCGCGGGGCCATGAAGTCGCGGTAGGGCCGGCGCAGCGGGGTGTGGACGGCGATGGTGCGGCCGGGGAGCGGCACGACCGTTCCCGGTGGGGCCTCGGCGGCGAGCGCGCCGAGCGCTTCGCTGTGGCCGGCGAGCATCATGATGCGCTGGGTGCCGTCGGCCGTGGGGCCGAAGTCGCCCGCCAGATAGACGCCGGGGACGTTCTCGCCGGGGTGGGAGGGGGCGCCGTCGGCGAGGGAGCCGAAGGCGATGGCTATCCCCTGCCGCGGGTCCTCGGCGGGCGGTTCCGGGGTGTCGCGGGAGCCGGCCAGCAGCTCGAAGAGTTCCCGTCGCCCCAGCGATCCGGCGAGGCAACTGGCGGTCATCGCCCCGAGGCTGAGGCCGCCGATGGCCGCGGGGCGCAGGTTGAACGAGGCGAGTACGTCGTGTACGCCGATCGCGAGGGCGGCTTCGCGGACGGTGCCGACGCTCTGGCGCTCCTCCTGGGCGGTCGGCAGGTCGTCCTCCAGGATCTGGCCGACCGTCAGCCCGGTCCACGCGGAGACCTGTTCGTACCAGTCCCGCACGACCTCGTAGGTCCGGTACAGCTCCAGGCCGTGCGGCTCGGTCCCGACGCCACCGCCGAACAGGTACCCCAGACTCATGACAGCTCCTGTGAATTGGTGTGAATGGAGGGACGGTGGTGCGGCCCAGACATAGCACAGTGGCATGGACCTGACACCACCATGCCGCAGAATCCGGCGTCCGGCCGGACGATTGAGAACCTGTCTCGTGGCGCGATATCGAAACGATGTCCGATTCTGGGAAAATCTCCGGCAGCATACCGGCGGAATGCGCTTTCCGCCTGGGGAAGGGAATTTTTCGTCCCTCCCCTCGGGAGGAATCTCACGGAGAGAGATCGGGGAACACTGTGCCCCTCCCTCTTCTAGGACTCAAGGAATTCCGGGAGGACGCGGGGTGGCCATGCCCCGACGCTCAGCACCCCGAGGGAGTGCGCCCGGGAGATCAGAGCGGGCCGGTTCGCGGCCTGGAAATGGCGCATCATCAGCCCTATGCGGTACTCGATGCCCTGCCGGCTCAGATAGAGCGATGCCGCCAGCCGGACGGTCGAGGTGCCGACCGCGACACCTTCCAGGATGCGGACGTCCACGGCGGTCAGCCGCCGGACGCCCGCGCCGCCGGACGGGCCCCCACCGGCCGGACGGGCGTCGCCGGCGGGCTCGGATTTCGGCGGCCGCCGCGCGGGCTTGATCTCCTCGGAGGTCGCTGCCTCAGAGGTCGCTGACGGTGTCACTCCCCGGTCCCCCCTTCTCTTCGTCCGTGGTCTCAGGCGCCCGGCGTGCCGACGAGGTGGTCACGGAGCATGCCGGTCACCTCGTCCGCCCGGCTGCTGAGGTAGAAGTGCCCGCCGGGGAAGACCCTGAGGTCGAACGCGGCCTTCGTGCGGTCGCGCCAGTGCGCGGCCTCGGGCACCGGTGTCCAGGGGTCCTGGTCCCCCACCACGGCGGTGACCGGGCAGGTGACCGCGGCGTCACGGTCGGCCCGGTAGGCCCCCAGGGCCTGGTAGTCGCCGCGCAGCGCGGGCAGCACCATCCGCAGCAGTTCCTCGTCCTCCAGGAGCCGGGCGTCGGTGCCGCTCATGGCCCTGACCTCCGCCACGATGCCCTCGTCGTCGAGGGGGTGGGAGGGCGCAGCCGGGTGGGCGGACGGCCCCTTGCGGCCGGAGACGAAGAGGTGGTCGATCCGGCCGCCCGCGCGCTCGATCCGCCGGGCCACCTCGAAGGCGACGAGCGCGCCCATGCTGTGTCCGAAGAGGGTCAGGGGGAGGTCGTCCCAGCGGCGCAGCGCTTCGGACACTTCGTCGGCCGTGCGGTGCAGGTCCTGGACGCCGGGTTCCTCCCGGCGGTCCTGCCTGCCGGGGTACTGCACGGCCAGGAGGTCGACCGGTCCGCACAGTGCGGCGGACACCGGGAAGTAGAAACTCGCCGAGCCGCCGGCGTGCGGAAAGCAGACCAGCCGGCGCGTGGCCGTCGGCGAGGGATGGAAGCGACGGCACCACAGGTCGCTGTCCAAAGAGAGCGAGGTCATGTCGGCCTTTCATTCCTTTCTCGAATACCCGCGAGGGGCCGGTGAGCGGTGATGGGTGATCACGTGGGACATCCTCCGCACCGGTGGGCCGGCCAGTACGCGCTAATGCGGGGAACGCCGAACGACGGTGATCGGCGAGTCACGGGCGCCGCATATGACAGCCTGCCATGCTCATCGGAATGTCAGCAAGTACGCATCTAAGAGTATCCGGCCACGCATGTCCGTGTTCAATTCCCGCTGTTTCTCCGGTAAATGGCGAGAACGTTGCGGTGCGGATCAATCCGCCCGGCCCCCGCATCGACGTGGAGCCTGAAGGGCCGCTGCCGGGGCGGCCGTTGGACTTCCTCGACGCGTTCGTGCGGCTGGATCCCGTACGGGGGGATTCTCGGCCGCGCCGACGGTGCCGGGCCACCGGGGCGACGGCGGTGCGGTGGTGACGGGGGGACCGGCCGCCGGGCCGTGGTGGACGGCCTGGTCCCGACCGCCGTGACGGTGCCGCGCGGCGTAAACCCGGCATGAGCGCGAGGCCCTCGCTCTAGGAATACATCTAGACACGACAGGACCGCGTTGACCCTCACCTGGTCACCTAAGACGCTGGAAGCCGTCTTGCCCACCGGTCGTGCGACGAAGAGGACTCCCCCTTGAACTTCCTGTTGCTGGGCCCGCTTTCCGTCCGGTTGAACGCACGTGAGGTGCACGTGTCGGCGCCGCGGCAGCGCGTGGTCCTGGCAGCGCTCCTCCTCAACGCCAACCGGGTGATCTCGGTCGACCGGATCACCGAGTACGTCTGGGACGGCGCGCCGCCGCCGAGTGCCGCCGCGACCGTCCGCACCTACGTGATGCGCCTGCGGCAGTCGCTGGGCGAGCACGCCTCCGCCCGTATCCTCACCCGGGCGCCCGGCTACCTCCTCGAACTCGGCGAGCACGAGAGCGATCTCGGGCAGTTCACGGCCCACCGCCGGCGCGCGGCGGAGCTCGCCGAGCGCGGAGACCTGGAGGGCTCCTCCGCCGAGCTGGCCGAGGCACTCGCCCTGTGGCGCGAGGAGCCGCTGGCGGACATCCCGTCGCGGACGCTGCGTGATGTGGAGGGCCGCTACCTCCAGGAGCTTCGCTTACAGACCATGGAGCTGCGGTTCGACGCGGAGCTGGCGCTGCTGCGGCACGCCGAGATGGTGCCGGAGCTGGTGCGGCTGGTGCGGAAGCACCCCTTGCGGGAGGCCCTGGTGGGCAAGCTGATGCTGGCGCTGTTCCGCTCGGGACGGCAGTCGGAGGCCCTGGACCTCTACCAGC
Organism: Streptomyces halstedii; assembly: GCA_000720535.1. Classification (GTDB taxonomy): domain Bacteria; phylum Actinomycetota; class Actinomycetes; order Streptomycetales; family Streptomycetaceae; genus Streptomyces; species Streptomyces halstedii. Next base: position 15,454 of record JOAZ01000033.1, on the reverse strand, counting down.
GCACCCGGGTGCTGCTGGTCGAACAGCTCGGGGCCGAGCCGAGCGCCGATCTGCGCGAGGTCCACCGGCACATCCTCTCGGCCCACGACCGGCCCCGTACGCCTGACCCGCTGGAGCAGCCCGCGACGGCCCCGGAGGCAGCTGTCGCGCCGGCGCCGACCGCTGTCTGGGAAAGGTCCCGCTGGCCCCATCCGGCGCAGCTTCCCTCGGTGCCGCTGCCGCTGTCGGCCCGCTCCGACGCGCTGGCGCGGCTGCGGCACTTCCTCACGACCGGCACGATGCCCGCGGGCATGGTGGCGACGGCGGTGGTGACCGGCCGGGGCGGTGTCGGCAAGAGCGCCCTGGCCCTGCACGCGGCGCACGCCGTGCGCGGTTCCTCGGTACACGGCCAGCTCTACGCGGATCTCGGCGGAGCGGCGGGGCCGCTGACCGCCCGGGCGGTGCTGCCGCGGTTTCTGGCGGACCTCGGTGTGCCCCGGGACGGGATACCCGAGGAGGAGTCGGAACGGGAGAGTCTCTACCGCTCGCTCACCGCGGGCCGCCGTCTGCTGGTGGTGCTCGACAACGCCTCCAGCACCGCGCAGGTGCGGCCGCTGATACCGGGCAGCGGCGGCAGCAGGCTGCTGGTGACCAGCCGGCGGCGGCTGGCTGATCTGGAGGGGGCGCGCACCCTTCTGCTCGGCCCGCTGGACGAGGCCGGGTCGCTGGAACTGCTGGGCAGCATCGTCGGCCCGGCCAGGGTCGGTGTCGAGCCGCGCGCGGCCCGTACGGTGCTGACGGTCTGCGCGGGCCTGCCGCTGGCGATCCGGATCGCGGGGACCCGGCTGCTGGAGCGCCCGCACTGGAGCATCGGGCACTTCGCGCGGCGGCTCACGGAGGCCCCGCGCCTGCTGGACGAACTGTGCGCGGGCGACTTCGGCGTCCGGCCCTGCCTCGATGCCGAGGCCGCCGGGCTCCGGCGGACTTCACCGGCCGGGGTCGAGCCCGCCGAGGTGTTCGCCGCGCTGGGGGCCGCCGGAGCGTGCACGGTCTCCAGCAGCAAGGTAGCGGTGATGTTCGGCTGCTCCGAGGCGCAGGCCGAGGAGGCCCTGGACTCCCTGGTCGAGGCGAATCTGCTGGGTGCGCCGGCGGGGGGACGCTACCAACTGGACGCGCTGCTGCGGGCGTACGCCCGCGAGCGGGCGCAGGCGGTCGCCGTACGGCAGCCCGATCACCCGTACATGCGCGCCGGGTGAGGGTCCCGGCGGCCCGGCGACGGGCACCCGGCGGCCCTGTCCCCTTCGCCCCGCTCTCCTTCGACCCGCTCTCCTTCGACCCACTCTCCTTCGACCCGATCTTTTTCGAGAGGACCTCCGCGCCATGGCCGACCAGACAGCAGCCACCCATGACCTGCTCGCCTACGTCCGGAAGGTCTCCCTCCGTGACGACGATCTCCTCAGGGAGCTGCGGGAGACCACCGCGGACCTCCCGGGCGGGACCGCCATGCAGGTGATGGCGGAGGAGGGACAGCTGCTGTCCCTGCTGGTCGGGTTGACGGGGGCGCGGGCGGTGCTGGAGATCGGCACCTTCACCGGTTACAGCACCCTGTGCATGGCCCGCGCGCTCCCGGCCGACGGCGTGCTGGTGTCCTGCGACATCGACGACCGGTGGCCGGCCATCGGCGCCGACTTCTGGAAGCGGGACGGGGTCGACTCGCGGATCGACCTGCGCATCGGCGATGCCGCCGCGACCCTGGACGCGCTGGTGGCGGAGCGCGGGCCGGAGAGCTTCGACCTGGTGTTCATCGACGCGGACAAGGCCAACTACGTCCGCTACTACGAGACGTCGCTGGCGCTGCTGCGCGCCGGCGGTCTGATCGTGGTCGACAACACCCTCTTCTTCGGCCGGGTCGCCGATCCGGCCGCCGTGGACCCGGAGACCGCCGGAGTCCGGGCTCTGAACCGGATGCTGCACGAGGACCCCCGGGTGGAGCTGTCGCTGCTGGTGATGGCCGACGGGATCACACTCGTCCGCAAGCGCTGAGGAGGGCGGCGGGCCGGAGCCCGGGAGCACCGGCCGCCGGGGCGGTCACGACGTTCCCGGGCCTCCTTCCGGCATGTTCAGGTCGGGTGCGTCCACGCTCATGACGGTGGACACCACACGCGGGCCGGGGACCAGGTGCAGGCGCTGGAGTCCGGTGTCCTCCGGAGCCGGTGCGAGGACGGCGGCGCACGGGCACGGGGCTTCGTCCAGGCCCTCGAAGCCCGCGAACCGGTAGGCGATCTCCATCATCCGGTTGCGTTCGGTCGCCCGGAAGTCCGCCACCAGGTGGACTGTGGACCGGGCGGCGGCGTCGGCCAGCCAGTTCAGCAGGGTCGCGCCGGCCCCGTAGGCGACGACCCGGCAGGAGGTGGCGAGCAGTTTGAGGTGCCACAGGCCCGGGTGCCGCTCCAGCAGCAGGACGCCGACCGCGCCGTGCGGGCCGAACCGGTCGGTGAGGGTGACCACCAGGACCTCGTGCCGGGGGTCGCTGATCAGCCCGCGCAGCACCGCGTCCGGGTAGTGGACGCCGGTCGCGTTCATCTGGCTGGTGCGCAGGGTGAGTTCCTCGACCCGGGACAGCTCCTCACCGGTGGCCCGGCCGATGCCCATCCGCAGGTCCAGGGAGCGCAGGAACTCCTCGTCGGGGCCGGGGGCGGCCGCCCGCTCGGCCTCGCGGCGGAAGCCCGCCTGGTACATCTGGCGGCGCCGCCGGGAGTCGACGGTGCTGGTCGCGGGGGTGAACTCGGCGAGTTCGGGGAGGGCGAGGACCTGCTCGGCCGGGTAGCACCGTACGTCGGGCAGGTGGAAGGCCACTTCGGCCCGTTCGGCGGGCCTGTCGTCGACGAAGGCGAGGGTCGTGAGCGCGAAGTTCAGCCGGTCGCCGATCCGGCGCAGGGACTCGGACTTGGCGCCCCAGCCGATCTCCGGCAGGACGAAGTACTCGGCCAGGCCGAACGCCTCCAGCCGGGCCCAGGCGTGCTCGTGGTCGTTGCGGCTGGCTATGGACTGGAGGATGCCGCGGGAGTCGAGCTCGATCACCACCTTGCGCACCTCGTCCGGCAGGCGTACCTCGCCGTCCTCCAGCAGGGTGCCCTGCCAGAGGGTGTCGTCCAGGTCCCAGACCAGGCACTTGACGGTCTCGGCCATGTCGTCCTTCCTCGTCTCCTCGGCCGCGGGCCCGTTCACGGTGCCCCCGGGGCGGAGAGGGCGTGTTCGGCCAGCATCAGCCGGCACAGCTCGTTGCTGCCCTCGATGATCTCCATCAGCTTGGCGTCCCGGTACGCTCGGGCCACCGCGTGCCCGTCCCGGGACCCCGCCGAGGCCAGTACCTGGACGGCCGTCGCCGCGCCCCGGGCGGCCTGGGTCGCGCTGACGTGCTTGGCCAGTACGGTCGCCACCACCTGGTCCGGCGACCCTTCGTCCCAGCAGCGGGCGGCGTGCTCGCAGACCCGCGTGGCCACCTGCTCGGCCGTGTAGAGGTCGGCGATGTGCCCGGCGACGAGCTGGTGCTCCGCGAGCGGTCTGCCGAACTGCTCCCGTCCGGCGGCGTGCGCGGTGGCCGCCGCCAGACAGGCCCGCAGGATGCCCACGCACCCCCAGGCGACGGACATCCGCCCGTAGGCCAGCGCGGTCGTCACCAGCAGGGCGGTCGGCAGCCCGTGACCGCCCAGGACACTGTCGGCCGGCAGCCGCACCCCGTCGAGGTGTACGTCCGCGTGTCCGGCCGCGCGGCAGCCGAGCGGGGCGGTGATCCGCTCGATCCTGACGCCGGGTGTGCCGGCGGGCACCACGACGGCCACCGCGCCGTCCTCGTAACGGCCGACGACGACCAGCAGGTCGGCGTAGTGGGCGGCGGTCACCCACTTCTTGTGTCCGTCGACGACGACCGCGTCGCCGTCGCGGCGGACGGTCGTCGTCATCGCCGCGAGGTCGCTGCCGGCGCCGGGCTCGCTGAAGCCGACCGCCGCCAGTCCGCCGCCGGTCAGCCGGGGGAGGTGGGCGGCCGCCTGCTCGGCGGTGCCCAGGCGCTGGATGGTCCACGCCGCCATGCCCTGGGAGGTCATCACGCTGCGCAGCGAGCTGCACAGGCCGCCCACATGGGCGGTGTACGCGCCGCTGTGCGTGCTGCTGAGCCCCCAGCCGCCGTACTGCTCCGGGACCTCTGCGCACAGCCGGCCCTCGGCGCCCAGGTCGCGGAGGAGGTCCAGCGGGATGAGGCCGGTCCGGTCCCACTCCTCCGCCAGGTCGCCGACCCGCAGGGTGACGGAGGTCATGGCGCCGCTCAGGTCGTCACCCATGACGGCCCCCGGCGGCGGGCGTCCGGAGCCGGTCCACCAGCTCCGCCATCCGCCGTACGGTGCGGAAGTTGTCCAGCCGCAGGTCGGCGCCGCGGACGGCGACGGCGTAGGTCTTCTCCAGGTGCACCACCACCTGCATGGCGAACAGGGACGAAAGGCCGCCGGCGTCGAACAGGTCGGTGTCGGCGTCCCAGGCGGTTCCGGTGCGTTCCTCCAGGAATTCCAGCAGTTCCTTCTCCAGGTCGTGGGTGTGGGGCGTGTTCGCTGTGGTCATGGCCGTCTCCTCGTCGGGGTGATCAGGTGTAGTCGTAGAAGCCGCTCCCGGACTTGCGGCCGAGCCGGCCCTCGCGGACCAGCCGGAGCAGCAGTCCGGTGGGACGGCAGCCGTCGTCGCCGGTGCGTTCGTGGAGCACGGTGAGGGAGTCGACGAGGTTGTCGATGCCGATCAGGTCCGCGGTGCGCAGCGGGCCGGTGGGGTGTCCGAGGCAGCCCTCCATCAGGGCGTCGACGTCCTCGGCGGTCGCCGTGCCCTCCTCCACGACCCGGGCGGCGTCGTTGATCATCGGGTGGAGGATGCGGCTGGTCACGAAGCCGGGTGCGTCCCGGACGACCACCGCCCGCCGCCGCAGTGCGGTGAGCAGGGCCGCCACGGCGGCCATCGCGGGGTCCCCGGTCCTGGCGCCGCGGACCACTTCGGCGGTCCCGATCAGGTAGGGCGGGTTCATGAAGTGGGTGCCGACCAGTTCCTCCGGCCGTTCCAGGGCCCCGGCCAGTTCGTCGACGGGGATGGAGGAGGTGTTGGTGATCAGCGGGGTTCCGGGCCGGACCAGTCCGGAGACCTCGGACAGTACGGCGGCCTTGATCGCGGCGTTCTCGGTGACCGCCTCGACGACGGCGGTGGCTCCGGCGACGGCCTTGAGCGAGAGGCTGGTGGCCAGGCTGCCGGGGGGCGTCCCGTCGGGCAGGGCGCCCATCAGCTCGGCCAGCCGGAGTTCGCCGTCGATCAGGTCCGCGGCTCGGCCGAGCCGTTCCGGGTCGATGTCGACCAGGTGGACCGGCAGGCCGTGTCCGAGGGCGAGGACGGTGATGCCGACGCCCATCACCCCGGCTCCCAGCACGGTGAGGGCGGGGCGCGGGGGCGGGTCGTGGTACGGGGCCGCGGTCAACGGGTTCTCCTTCGTCTTCACAGGTCGTCGGAGGTGCGGAGGGTGGTGCCGAGCCAGTCGGCGACGGCGTCGCCGGTGGTCGCGACATGCTGTTCCATGATCGAGAAGTGGTCTCCGGGGACGTCGACGACGGCGTCGGCTCCGGCCCAGGACGAGCGCCAGTCACCGGCTTCGGCGGACGGGCGGCCGAGCGGGGTGGAGGCGCGGACCAGCAGCAGCGGGGCGCGGACCTCCGGGGGGTTCCAGTCGTCGAGCAGACGGAAGTAGCCGCCCATCGCGGTCAGCCGGGTTCCGTCCATCGGGGCCGCCCGGTCCTCGCGGGCGAACATGCCGCCCAGCAGGACGTCGTTGAACTGGGTGATGCCCTGGTTGTCGGAGAGGTACGTGTCCAGCAGCACCACGGCCGCCGGGCCCCCGCCGCGCTGTTCCAGCGCGGCGGCCACTCCGTGGGCGAGCGTGCCGCCGGAGGAGGAACCGGCGAGGACCAGCGTCCGTCCGGGCAGTTCCCGGAGGAGTGTCGTCGCCTGGAAGTCCAGCAGGGCCGGCATGTCGGCGGGCAGTTCCTCCTCGGGGGTGAACCCGGGGGCGTCCAGGGCTGCGACGGCGTAGCGGTCCCGGAAGCGGGAGGCGAAGCGGGCGTACTGGTGGGCGCCCCCGAGGGCGACGACGGAGCCGAAGCAGACGAGTACGGGGGCGTCGGCGCGCTCGTTCAGGCGCAGCAGCCGAGGGCCGGTGCCGGCGGCCGCGAGGTCGCCGCCGCTGTGGAAGGACGGGCGGAGGGCGGAGGCGTGCTTGAGCAGGGCGATGCCCTCGTCGATCCGGCCGAGTGCGCAGGCCCGGCGGAACAGCACGCTCACCGGGTCGGTGTCGGCGGTGCCGGTGCCGGATGCGGCCCCTGTCGCGGGTGCCGTTTCGGGCCGGGGGGTGTCTTCCGTCCGGGCCTCGGTGGCGAGGCGTGCCGCGAGCGCGGCGGGGGTGCCGCTGTCGAAGACGGCGGAGGGCCGTAACCGCAGTCCGGTGACGGCGGCCAGCCGGTTGCGGAGCTCGACCGCGGTCAACGAGTCGAATCCGACGGAGAGGAAGGGCACCGTCGCGGACAGCGCCCCGGAGTCGGTGTGGCCGAGGACTTCGGCGGCCTGGGCGAGGACGAGTTCGCGCAGGACCAGCTCGTGTTCCTCCGCGTCGGCGGCGGCGTCGAGCCGGTTCCGCAGCGCCGCGGCGGCGGTCGGCGTCCCCTGCGCCCCGGTCGTCGCGGCCGGGCCGCGCCGGACCAGGGAGCGCAGCATGGGGTGCACCGGGCCGTCGCCGCGCACGGTGAGGTCGAGGTGGGCCAGGACGACGGGGCTCCCGTCTCCCGGCGGGTCGGCGTCCACGGCGCACACCGTGTCCAGCAGGGCCATGGCCTCCTCGTCCACGAGGCCGCGGGCGCCGCGCCGGTCGATGCGCCGCCGTTCGGCGCCGCCGAGCTCCGCCGTCATCCCGCCGACCCGCTCCCAGGGCCCCCAGGCCAGGGACAGGCCGGGGAGCCCGAGCCGTCGGCGTTCCGCGGTGAGGGCGTCGAGCGCGGCGTTGGCGGCCGAGTACGACGCCTGGCCGGGGCTGCCCAGCACGCCCGCGGCGGAGGAGAAGACGACGAACGCCGAGAGGTCCGCCCCGCGCGTCAGCTGGTCGAGGTGACGGGCGGCGTCGAGCTTGGGCCGCAGGACGGCGCTCATCCGCTCCGCCGTCAGCCCGTCCAGCAGACCGTCGTCGAGCACTCCGGCGGTGTGGACCACGGCGCACAGCGGATGGCGTTCGGGGACGGCCGCGAGCACGGCGGCCAATGCCTGACAGTCCGCCACATCACAGCTGACGGCGGTCAGTTCGGCTCCGGCCTCGGCCAGCTCCGCCGTCAGCTCCGGTATGCCCGGGGCGTCGGCGCCGCGGCGGCTCAGCACGAGGAGGTGGCGTACCCCGTGCGCGGCGACCAGATGGCGCGCCAGGACGGCCGCGAGGGCACCGCCGCCGCTCAGCAGTACTGTCCCCTCGGACGGCCCGAACGGGCCCGCCGACCGGGCCGCTGTCGCGGGGGCGGTGGCGGCGGTGGTGGGCGACGGCCGGGTCAGCCGGGGCGCGTACAGGACGCCGCCGCGCAGGGCCGCCTGCGGTTCGCCCGTGGCGAGGAGGTCGGCGAGCGCGTCGCCGAGACCGTCCGGGTCCGGCCCTTCGGTGTCCAGCAGCACGAACCGGTCGGGGTGTTCGAGCTGAGCGGCCCTCAGCATGCCCCAGACGGCCGCCGCGCCGAGGTCCGCCGGCTGCGGCCGCGCGCCGAGCGGGCCGGTCGCACCCCGGGTGAGCACCACCAGGGGCGTACGGGCGGTGCTGTCGTCGGCCAGGTGGGCCTGGACGCGGTCCAGGACCCCGGACACGACCACGTGCGCCGCCTCCGGGTCCGCGTCCCGGGCGGGGGTGTCCCCGGTCGCACCGTCCGTGGTCCCGGTGCCGGCGGTCGGGGGGCAGGGCAGCAGCATCGCGTCGGGTGTCGCGGGCAGGGGGTCGGCGGGGAAGGCGACCGGCAGCAGCCGCTCGTCCCGCGGGCCGAGGAGGCCCCAGCGGGTGACCGGGCGCGGGCCGGGCCCGGCGGTGACCGGCGTCCAGCCGACGTGGAAGACGGAGCCGGAGGACGCCCGTAGTGCGGCGGTGGACGCCGTGCGCAGGGTGAGCGAGCCGACCGTCGCCACGGTACGCCCCGAGGGGTCGGTGATCCGCGCGGCGACGGTGTCGGGGCCGTCGGGGCGGAGCCGGACGCGCAGGACCGGCGCGTCGGAGGTCCCGATCGCGACGCGCTGCCAGGAGAACGGCAGGGGGACGCCGTCGGCGGGCTGCGCGGTCCCGGCGACCTCGCGCAGACCGGCCGTCTGGAGGGCCGCGTCCAGGAGGGCCGGGTGCATGGCGAAGCCGTCCGCTCCGGTGCCGGGGAGGTCGTCGGGCAGGGCCACTTCGGCGTGGATCGCGTCCGTCGTGCGCCAGGCGGCGCGCAGGCCCCGGAACGCCGGGCCGTAGGCGACGCCCCTGGCTTCGAGCAGCCCGTACAGTTCGTCCACGTCCAGGGGGACGGCGTCGGGCGGGGGCCACGTGCCGGCCGGTCCGGCCGTGTCGTCCCCGTCGGCCGACGGCTCCTGGGGGCCGACCGTGCCGGTCGCGTGCCGGGTCCAGGGCGGGGCGGCGGCGCCGGGGGCGGCCTCGGGCCGGGAGTGGAACTCCACCGGGCGCCGCCCCGCGCCGTCCTCGGCACCCACCCGTACGCGTAGGTGTACGGCGTGGTCGTCGGTGGCGTCGCCGGGCAGCGACAGCGGTACGGCGAGGGTCAGTTCCTCCACGAGAGCGCAGCCGAGGCGGCGGCCCACGTACGCGGCCAGCTCCACGAGGGCCGCGCCGGGCACGATCACGGCTCCGGCCACGGCGTGGTCGGCGAGCCAGGGGTGTGTGGCCAATGAGAGCCGGCCGGTGAAGAGGGTGCCCGCGTCGTCGGGCAGTTCGACCTCGGCGCCGAGCAGCGGGTGGTCCACGGCCAACTGGCCGGTGGCCGCCGGGTCCCGGTCGGCCGGCAGGGCGTCGAGCCAGTAGCGGCGTCGCTGGAAGGCGTAGGTGGGCAGGTCCACCCGCCGGGCGCCGGTGCCCGCGAACAGCCGCTCCCAGTCGACGCGCAGGCCCCGGACGTGTGCCTCGGCGAGGGCGGTCTGAAGCCGGCGGAGCCCTCCGGCCCCGCGCCGCAGGGTGTCGAGCACCAGGGTCTCCGGGGCGCCCGCGTCGGCGGCCGTGTCCTCGATCCCGTACATCAGGGCGGGCTGGGGGCTGGACTCGATGAAGACGCGGTGCCCGGCGGCGAGGAGCGAGCGGGTCGCCCGCTCGAACTCGACTGTCTGCCGGAGGTTGCGGTACCAGTACCCGGCGTCCAGGGCCTTCGTGTCCAGCGGGCCACCGGTCACGCTGGAGTAGTACGGCACCGCACCCGAGAGGGGGGTGATGCCCTCCAGGTCGGACAGCAGGCGCTCGCGGATCTCCTCCACGTGTACGGAGTGCGAGGCGTAGTCGACGTCGATGGGAGTCGCCCACACCCCTTCCTCCAGGAGTTCCCCCACCAGTGCCGTGACCGCGTCCGCGGCGCCCGACACCACCGTCGACGACGGGCCGTTGACCGCGGCCACCGACAGCCGGCCCGCCCACGGGGCGGTGCGCTCCCGTACCACGTCCACCGGCAACGGCACCGAGGCCATGCCACCACGGCCCGCCAGCGCCCCCACCGCACGGGAACGCAACGCGACCACACGGGCCCCGTCGTCGAGGCTCAGACCACCCGCCACGCAGGCGGCCGCGATCTCGCCCTGGGAGTGGCCGACCACCGCGTCCGGGACGACGCCGAACGCACGCCACACCTCCGCCAGCGACACCATCACGGCCCACAGCACCGGCTGCACCACGTCGACCCGCGCCAGCAGCCGTTCCGAGCCCAGCGCCTCCGCCAACGACCAGTCGGTGTAAGGCGCCAGAGCCCGCCCGCACTCCGCCATCCGTTTGGCGAACACCTCCGACTCACCCAGCAGCCCCGCCGCCATCCCCACCCATTGCGAGCCATGGCCCGGGAACACGAGCACCGAACGGCCCGGGAGCGGCCCACCGCCGGTCACCACGCCCGCCGAGCCCGCACCCCGGGACAGGGCGGCGAGACCGGCCAGCAGCTCGCCCCGGTCCGCCCCCACCACCACGGCGCGCTCCGCGAACCGCGTACGCCCCACCGCCAGCGAATGGCCCACGTCCACCACGCTCAGTCCCGGTTCCGCCACCACCCGCTCGTGCAGCACCGCCGCCTGGGCGCGCAGCGCGTCCGGAGTACGCGCCGACAGGATCCAGGGGACGGCGGCGGGCACCAGTTCCGGCGTGTCGGTCCGGTCGACCGGCTTGTCGGCGGCGGCCGTCGCACCGGTCGGTGCGGTAGGGGTCTCTTCGAGGACGACGGGGGCGATGGGGGCCTGTTCGAGGATGACGTGGGCGTTGGTCCCGCTGGCGCCGAAGGAGGACACCCCGGCCCGGCGCGGCCGTCCCGTCTCCGGCCAGGGGGTGGCCTCGGTGAGCAGGGAGACGGCCCCCTCGGTCCAGTCGACGCGGGGCGAGGGGCGGTCGACGTGCAGGGTGCGCGGCATCACGCCGTGCCGCATCGCCAGCACCGACTTGATCACCCCGCCGACCCCCGCCGCGGCCTGGGTGTGGGACAGGTTGGACTTCAGCGAACCCAGCCACAACGGCCGCCCGGCGGGCCTGTCCTGGCCGTACGTGGCCAGCAGCGCCTGCGCCTCGATGGGGTCGCCGAGCACGGTGCCGGTGCCGTGCGCCTCCACCATGTCCACCTCCGACGGGGCGAGTCCGGCACGGGCGAGCGCCTGGCTGATCACGCGCTGCTGGGCGGGCCCGTTCGGGGCGGTCAGCCCGTTGCTGGCGCCGTCCTGGTTGACGGCCGAGCCGCGGATGACAGCCAGGACGGGATGCCCCGCGCGCCGGGCGTCCGAGAGCCGTTCCAGCAGGAGCAGGCCCAGGCCCTCCCCGAACCCGGCTCCGTCCGCCGCGGACGAGAAGGACTTGCTGCGCCCGTCGGGTGCCAGGCCGCGCTGGCGGCTGAACCCGACGTACAGCCCGGGGGTGGACATCACGGTCACCCCGCCGGCCAGGGCGAGGGTGGTGTCACCGGAGCGCAGCCCTTGGCAGGCGAGGTGGACGGCGACCAGGGAGGACGAGCAGGCGGTGTCCAGGGTGACCGCCGGGCCTTCCAGGCCCAGGGTGTAGGCGATCCGGCCCGAGGCGACGCTCGGGATGCTGCCGGTGCCGAGGAAGCCTTCCACCTCGTCGGGCACCCGGTCGAGCCGGGACGCGTATTCGCCGTAGATCACTCCGGTGTAGACGCCGGTGCGGCTGCCGCGCAGGGTCGTCGGGTCGATGCCCGCGCGTTCCACCGCTTCCCAGGACGCTTCCAGCAGCAGCCGCTGCTGCGGGTCCATGGCGAGGGCCTCGCGCGGGGAGATACCGAAGAAGCCGGGGTCGAAGCCGGTCGCGTCGTGGAGGAAGCCGCCTTCACGGACGTAGAACGTGCCGGGGGCGTCGGGGTCGGCGTCGAAGCCGCCCTCGACGTCCCAGCCGCGGTCGGTGGGGAACGGTGAGACCGCGTCGCGTTCCTTGACCAGCAGCTCCCACAGGTCTTCCGGGGTGCGCACACCGCCGGGGTAGCGGCAGCTCATCGCCACGACGGCGACGGGCTCGGCGGAGTCGTCGCGGAGCCGTCGGTTCTCCTGCCGCAGGCGCTGGTTGTCCAGCAGCGAGGCGCGCAGGGCGGCGACCACCTGGTCCGTGTCGGTGGGCATGGGGTTCGGCTTCTCCTTCTGCGGCTGTCGGTCAGTCACGTTCGCCGCCCAGGGCCATCCGGACGAGTTCGTCGACGGCCATGTCCTTGATGTCGTCGGCGGCGGAAGCCGGTGTCTCGGGCCGGTCGGCGAGGTCCAGGAGCGCGTCGAGGAGACCGGCCCGGCGCAGGGCGGCGGGTGGGATCGTGGCGAGCAGGGAGCTGATCTCGTGGTCCTCGCGGACCGGCGTCCCGGCGGCCTTCCCGGCGGCAGGGCCGCCCGGCCCGTCGGGTACCAGGCGCCCGGCCAGGTAGGCGGCGACGGCGGCCGGGGTGGGGTGGTCGAAGACCAGGGTCGCGGGCAGCCTGCGGCCGGTGGCGGCGCTGAGCCGGTTGCGGAGTTCGACGGAGGTGAGCGAGTCGAAGCCGAGGTCCTTGAACGGCTGGTCCGGGTCGATGGTCCCGGCTCCGCCGTGGCCGAGGATGTCGGCGCCCCGGCTCTGAACCAGGTCGAGCAGGGCGGCGACGCGCTCCTCCGGGGTGAGGCCGGTCAGCCGACGGCGCAGCGAGTCCGCTTCGGCGGCGTCCGCCCCGGAGGCGGGGCGGCGTACGGTGCCGGCGACCAGGGCGGAGAGCAGGGCCGGGACGGGTGCGGTCCGGGCGGCCGTCCGGAGCCGGCCGAGGTCGATCTTGACCGGCACGAGCAGCGGTTCGTCCAGGGTGAGGGCCGCGTCGAACAGCGCCAGACCTTCGTCGCTGCCGATGGCCGCGGTGCCTCCCCGGGACATGCGCCGCAGGTCAGCGGCGGTGAGCGTCCCGGTCATGGTGCTGCGGCGCGCCCACAGGCCCCAGGCGAGGGACTGGGCGGGCAGTTTCAGGGCCCGGCGGTGCTGGGCGAGCGCGTCGAGGAAGGCGTTGGCGGCCGCGTAGTTGCCCTGGCCGGCGTTGCCGACCGTGGCGGACGCGGAGGAGAACAGGACGAAGGCCGACAGCGGCAGATCGCGGGTGAGGGCGTGCAGGTGGAGAGCCGCGTCGACCTTGGGCCGCAGTACGTGGCGCATCCGCGCGGGGGTCAGCGACTCGACCGTCCCGTCGTCCAGGACGCCGGCCGCGTGGACGACCGCGCTCAGCGGACGGTCGGCGGGGATGCCGGCGAGCACGGCGGCGAGCGCGTCCCGGTCGGCGACGTCACATGCCTCCACGTCCACCCGGGCGCCGAGTCCGCGCAGTTCGGCGGCGAGGTCGGCCAGGCCCGGGGCTTCCGCGCCGCGCCTGCCGACGAGCAGCAGGTTCCGTACGCCGTGCGCGGTCACGAGGTGCCGCGCCACCAGGCCGCCGAGCGCGCCACCGGCCCCGGTGACGAGGACGGTTCCCCCGGGCACGGCGATACGGGACGGTGTGTCGGCGATACGGGACGGTGTGTCAGGGGCCGGGTCCTTGTCCGGATCCGGGCGCGAGCCCGGGTTCAGGCCCGTGCCCGGGTCCGGGGCCGGGTTCGCGTCCGTGCCCGGGTTCGGGTTCGCGTCCATGGCGATGGCGGTCCTGGTGAGACGGGCGGCGAGGAGTTGGCCGTCACGTATCGCCAGTTGAAGTTCCGTTCCGGCCAGTGCCCGGGGCAGCAGGCCGGTCACGGCGGCCGGGTCGTCGGTGTCGATCAGCAGGAAGCGGTCCGGGTGCTCGGACTGGGCGGAGCGAATGAGGCCGCGGACCGCGGCGCCGGTGAGGTCGGTGACCTCCTCACCGGCTGCCGTGGAGACCGCGCCCCGGGTGACGAGTACGAGCCGGGTGCCGTCGTCCCAACGCGGGTCGGCCAGCCAGTCCTGGACGAGCCGCAGGGCGTCGTCCAGTGCGGTGTGCACGGACGCGGCGTCGGGCGGGGACAGAAGGCGCGGGGTGTGGTCGCACCAGGCCAGCACCACGGCGGGCGACGGCGCTCCCCCGTCCAGCGCGGCACCGAGCGCGGCCAGGTCAGGATGGCTGTCCGGGAAGAGTTCCCGGCCGCCGAGGACGGCCCGGTGTCCGAGGGGGGCGGTGGGTGCGGTGGCGGGCGCCTCCGACCACTGCACCCGGTAGAGGGATTCCGGGCCACCGCCCGGACGGAGGGCGTCGAGGTCGATCGGGCGGACGGCGAGCGCCTCGACCGACGCGACCGGGAGGCCGTTCGGGTCGGTCGCGTCGATCGACACCGATCCGTCCGGCCGGAAGCCGAGCCGTACCCTGAGCGCGGTGGCTCCGGAGGCGTGCAGCCTGACGCCGCTCCAGGAGAACGGCAGTCCGGCGGTCGGCCGGTCCGGGCCCGGTCCGGTTTCCGGCTGGGCGCGCAGGAACAGGCCCTGGAGGGCGGCGTCCAGGAGGGCGGGGTGCACGCCGAAGGCGGAGGCGGACCGGTGCTGGTCCTCGGGCAGGTGTACCTCGGTGAAGATCTCGTCGCCTCGGCCCCAGGCACGGGTGAGCCCGCGGAAGGCGGTTCCGTAGCCGTAGCCGGAGGCGTGGAACCGCTCGTACAGGTCGTCGACGGGGACCGGGACGGCGCCGGGCGGCGGCCAGGAGCCGGCGTCGTCCGGTGCGGGTGCGGGCGGCGGCTTGCGGGTCGTGGCGTCGGCGGTGAGTACGCCGGTCGCGTGCGCGGTCCAGTGCGGGGACGTCGCGTCCTCGCGGCAGGAGAACAGGTCCAGGGAGCGGCTGCCGTGCGCGTCCGCGGCGCCGACCCGCACTTGCAGGCGGACGGCGGCGTCGGCGGGTATCAACAGCGGTGACTGGAGCGTCAGTTCCTCCACCGTGTGGCATCCGGCCTCGTCCGCGGCGCGTACGGCGAGTTCCGCGAAGGCCGCGCCGGGCAGCAGGACCGTACCGGCCACGGCGTGGTCGGTGAGCCAGGGGTGGGTACGCAGCGACAACCGGCCGCTGAGCAGAAGTTCCCCCGTGTCGGCCAGCTCGATGGCCGCCACCTGAGCCGGACCACCCTCCCCACGCCGCAAAGTCCCCAACACCGCGGCCTCCACACCAGCCGCCTCCACCGACTCCCCCACCGCAACCGACAACACCGCATGCGGGCTGGCCTCCACGAAGAACCGGAAACCCTCCCCCAACAACACCTCCGTCGCCTTCCCGAACTCGACCGTCTCCCGCAGATTCCGGTACCAGTACCCGGCATCCAGAGACTCCGTATCCAGCCAGCCACCCGTCACCGTCGAGAAGAACGACACCGAACCCGACACCGGAACCACCCCGGCCAAATCCGAAAGCAACCGCTCACGAATCTCCTCCACATGCGAGGAATGCGACGCATAATCCACCTCGATCACACGCGCCCGCACCCCTTCAACGACACAGCCGTCAACCAACTCCCCCACCGCGTCCGCGTCACCCGACACCACCGTCGACAACGGCCCATTCACCGCCGCCACCGACAACCGACCACCCCAGGAAGCAATCCGCTCCCGTGCCTCCTCCACCGGCAACGACACCGACGCCATACCACCCCGACCCGCCAACACCCCCACCGCACGAGAACGCAGAGCCACCACCCGCGCCCCATCCTCCAAACTCAAACCACCCGCCACACACGCAGCAGCAACCTCACCCTGCGAATGACCCACCAC
>JOAZ01000032.1 GCA_000720535.1 Streptomyces halstedii | reverse complement strand
GACGCGGCTGATCGGGGGTTGGCCTCCGAGTGCGGTGTGGCTGCGGTGGTGGTTGTAGGTGTGGAGGAAGTCTGCCAGTGCTGCTGTCCGCTCGTTGTTGGTGGTGTAGGGCCGGAGGTAGGCCCATTCGTCGGCCAGGGTGCGGTTGAAGCGTTCGACCTTGCCGTTGGTCTGGGGTCGGTAGGGCCTGGTCTTCTTGTGGGCAATGCCCGCGGTGGTCAGGTTCTGGGTGAACAGCTTCGACTTGTAGCAGGAGCCGTTGTCGGTCAGCACCCGCTCGACGGTGATGCCATGGCTGGTGAAGAACGCGTTCGCGCGTTGCCAGAAGGCGATGGCGGTGTGCTGGCGTTCGTCGGGCAGGTCCTCGCTGTAGGCCAGGCGGGAGTGGTCGTCGACGGCGGAATGGATGTAGCTGTAGCCGATGACCGGCTTGCAGCTTTTGCGCTGGTCGGTGGTGGAGAGTTTGTTGTCCATCGCCTGTCGGCGGTCCATGACCTTATGGCCGCCGCCGTCGGGTATGTTGCCCAGCTTCTTGATGTCGACGTGGACCAGCTCGCCCGGTCTGTTCCGCTCATAGCGGCGGATCGGCTGGCCGGTGGGCCGGTCCAGCCAGGCCAGGCGGTTGAGGCCGTGCCGGACCAGGACCCGGTGCACGGTCGAGGCGGGAAGGCCCAGGATCGGGCCGATCCTGGCCGGGCCGAGCTTGCGGCTGGTCCGCAGGTCGCAGACACGTGCTTCGGCGGCTGAGGACGTGCGGTGCGGGGTGGTGCGGGGCCGGCTGGAACGGTCGGCCAGGCCGGCGTCGCCCTCGGTCCGCCAGCGGCGGACCCATTTGTGCGCGGTGGGCCGGGATATGCCCATCTCCGCGGCAACGTGCGCGACTGGACGGCCCGCGAGGACTCGTTCGACCAGGATCCGCCTGCCGTGAACAGTCAGCCGGGCATTACGGTGGGACACGAAGACCTCCGTGTGCGGTGCAGCGTAGACACCTCCACCACACCGGAGGTCTTCGTCATGATCAAGCCCCACCAGCGTTAACAACGCTCGTGATCAATATCCAGTACGAGGGCGATCCTCCGCCTTGCGATCGCACGCACCGGACGCCGCGGGCCCCGCCCTCCGGGCGGACGGCGCTACTTTCGAAACACGCCCTAGGTGAGGTGCGAAGGGAGTGCGGTCACGCGCAGAGCACGCGGGTCTCGGGGGTGTAGACCGGGCCGCCGGTGACGCTCGTGCTGTCGCTGAACTCCGCGTAGAAGTACGAGTAGAAACCGATGTCGCCGTTGCACCCGGAGTCGTCCGCGATCTTCAGGGTGAGGGTGACGGTTCTGGCCTGGCCGGGAGGCACGGTGGTGCCGTAGTTGCCGCCGAGGTCGGCGGGCCCGGTGCCGGAACAGGGGGTGCTGCCGGTGGCGGTGGCCAGGCTGCATCCGGTGAAGCTGTACCGCAGGTCGGGGCGCTGGGTGGTCAGCCAGGTGGGGTCGATCGTCTGGTAGACGAACCAGACGTCGTAGTTCTGGTGGTTGGTGAGCGTCATCGACAGGTTCACCGTGCCGCCCGGCGTGGTGGTGGCCGTGTCGGTGGTGAAGGTCAGCTCCGCCGGCTCCGCCGCGTGCGCGGCCGGTGCCAGGCCGAACAGGGCGAGGAAGAGGGCGAAGACGGAGGCGAGTCCCAGGCGTCTGATCTGTGTGCGTCGCATGGCCGGGAGGCTATGAGAGCCGTGACGCGGTCGTCTGCCCGGCCGCGCGATGCGGCCGGAAGTGTTCGCGATGTGAAGGTATCGTGACGCCACCTTCACGGGGTGGGTGCGGGTGTGTTTCCGCACGACGCGGGGGAGAGGAGTTGCTTCCGCTCCGGGTCCGCCCCGGGTTCCGGCCGGGAGCGGACGCCGTCGCGGCAATGGCGCATACCGGTCGCTTCCGTCGGCGCGGCGGGGCGCGCGGGCGCCCTGGAGCGGGACCGCGACAGCCCCCGCGCACCGGCCCAGGACAGCGCGACGGGTTCGGCGAGAGGGGTGTGGACCGCTCGGGTGCGAAACATGATCGACTCCGTCCGCTGCACGGCGATGGTCTTGCCCCGCTGTGGGGACGGGCTTACGTTCTCCTCCTATGCACCGTGTCCACGTGCGTGGAGATCGCGTAGAGGCCCTCTGACACCGCGTCGAAGGAGCAGCTCATGTCCGATGTCGTACGCGCCGCACTCGTCCAGGCGACCTGGACCGGCGACACCGAATCCATGATCGCCAAGCATGAGGAACACGCCCGTGAGGCCGCCCGGCAGGGCGCGAGGATCATCGGCTTCCAGGAAGTGTTCAACGCCCCCTACTTCTGCCAGGTCCAGGAGCCCGAGCACTACCGCTGGGCCGAGGCCGTACCCGACGGGCCGACCGTCCGGCGCATGCGGGACCTGGCCCGCGAGACGGGCATGGTGATCGTCGTGCCGGTCTTCGAGCGCGAACAGTCCGGCT
Organism: Streptomyces halstedii; assembly: GCA_000720535.1. Classification (GTDB taxonomy): domain Bacteria; phylum Actinomycetota; class Actinomycetes; order Streptomycetales; family Streptomycetaceae; genus Streptomyces; species Streptomyces halstedii. The sequence continues at coordinate 71,782 of JOAZ01000032.1, read as the reverse complement.
TCTACTACAACACCGCGGCGGTCGTCGACGCCGACGGCTCGTACCTCGGCAAGTACCGCAAGCACCACATCCCCCAGCTCAAGGGCTTCTGGGAGAAGTACTACTTCAAGCCCGGCAACGCCGGCTGGCCGGTCTTCGACACCGCGGTCGGCAAGGTCGGCGTCTACATCTGCTACGACCGGCACTTCCCCGAGGGCTGGCGGCAACTCGGTCTCAACGGCGCGCAGTTGGTCTACAACCCGTCGGCCACCTCACGCGGCCTCTCCAGCCACCTCTGGCAGCTGGAACAGCCCGCCGCCGCCGTCGCCAACGAGTACTTCATCGCCGCGATCAACCGGGTCGGCCAGGAGGAGTACGGCGACAACGACTTCTACGGATCGAGCTACTTCGTCGACCCGCGCGGCCAGTTCGTCGGGGACGTGGCGGACGACAAGACGGAGGAACTCCTCGTCCGCGACCTCGACTTCGGCCTGATCGACGAGGTACGGCAGCAGTGGGCGTTCTACCGCGACCGCCGCCCGGACGCGTACGACGGGCTGGTCGAGCCGTGACCGGACTGCACGAGCGGCACCTGGCCGTCAGCCCGGAGTGGCTGTCCCTCTACTACCGGCGGCCCCTGGAGCTCACCCGAGGCGAGGGCCGGCACGTCTGGGACGCGGACGGCAACCGCTACCTCGACTTCTTCGGCGGCATCCTCACCACCATGACCGCCCACGCCCTCCCCGAGGTGACCAAGGCCGTCTCGGAGCAGGCCGGCCGGATCATCCACTCCTCGACGCTCTACCTGAACCGCCCCTTGGTGGAACTCGCCGAGCGCGTCGCCTCGCTCTCCGGCATCCCCGACGCCCGGGTCTTCTTCACCACCTCGGGCACCGAGGCCAACGACACCGCCCTGCTGCTCGCCACCGCCCACCGGGGTTCGAACCAGATCCTGGCGATGCGCAACAGCTACCACGGCAGGTCGTTCTCGGCGGTGTCCGTGACGGGCAACCGCTCCTGGTCGCCCACCGCCTTCTCCCCGCTCCAGACCATGTACGTGCACGGCGGGGTGCGGCACCGGGGCCCCTACGCGGACCTGGGTGACGCGGAGTTCATCGAGGCGTGTGTCGCGGACCTGGAGGACCTGCTCGGACACATCAGGACGCCCGCGGCCCTGATCGCCGAACCGGTCCAGGGCGTCGGAGGATTCACCGCGCCCCCCGACGGGCTGTACGCCGCCTTCCGTGAGGTGCTCGACCGGCACGGCGTCCTGTGGATCTCCGACGAGGTGCAGACCGGCTGGGGCCGTACCGGGGACCACTTCTGGGGCTGGCAGGCGCATGCGCGGAACGGTCCGCCGGACATCCTGACGTTCGCCAAGGGCATCGGCAACGGCATGTCGATCGGCGGGGTCGTCGCCCGCGCCGACGTCATGAACTGCCTGGACGCCCACTCCATCTCCACCTTCGGCGGTTCCCCCGTCACCATGGCGGCCGGTCTCGCCAACCTCTCCTATCTGCTGGAACACGACCTCCAGGGCAACGCGCGCCGGGTCGGCGGACTGCTCATCGAACGGTTGCGGGCGGCCGGCGCGCGCTCGCCCGCCGTACGCGAGGTGCGGGGCCGGGGCCTCATGATCGGCATCGAACTGGTGCGGCCCGGCACCGACGACGCCGACCCGGACGCCGCCTCGGCCGTCCTGGAGGCGGCCCGCGCGGGCGGGCTGCTCATCGGGAAGGGCGGCGGGCACGACACCAGCGTCCTGCGCGTCGCGCCGCCCCTCTCCCTCACCGTCGCCGAGGCGGAGGAGGGCGCGGAGATCCTGGCCGACGCCCTGCGCGCGGCGGGGTGAGGCGAGACGGTCCGGTCTGCCCGGCGGGCGGACCGGACCGGCACAGGGCGCCCGCGTATCCGGCGCATCCCGCGTATCCGACCGAGAGGGAGACGAGTTGTGGCACGCACTCTGATCACCGGGGGCCTGGTCGTCACCGCCTCCGACGAACTGCACGTGGACGTGCTGGTCGACGGCGGCCGCGTCGTCGCCCTCGCCACCCACGACAGCCACGGCTGGACCGCCGACCACGTCATCGACGCGACGGGCCGGTACGTCATCCCCGGAGGCGTCGACGCCCATACGCACATGGAGATGCCGTTCGGCGGCACCACCGCCTCGGACACCTTCGAGACCGGCACCAGGGCGGCCGCGTGGGGCGGCACGACGACCGTCGTGGACTTCGCGATCCAGCCCAAGGGCGCCTCCCTCATGGAAGGGCTCGACGCCTGGCACGAGAAGGCCGAGGGAGGGTGCGCGATCGACTACGGCTTCCACATGATCATGTCGGACGTGAACGAGTCCTCGCTCAGGGAGATGGACCGGCTCATCGAGCTGGGTGTCACCTCCTTCAAGCTCTTCACCGCCTATCCGGGCGTCTTTCTCTCCGACGACGGCCAGATCCTCCGGGCCATGCAGCGCGCCGGTTCCAACGGCGGCCTGGTGATGACGCACGCGGAGAACGGCCTGGCCATCGACGTGCTCGTGGAACAGGCGCTCGCCCGCGGGGAGCGGGACCCGCGCCACCACGGCGAGGTGCGCCGGGCGCTCCTGGAGGCCGAGGCGACCCACCGGGTGATCAAGCTCGGCCAGGTCGCGGGCGCACCGGTCTACGTGGTGCACGTGTCGGCCCGGGAGGCCGTCGCCGAGGTGGCGAAGGCCCGGGACGAGGGCCTTCCCGTCTTCGCGGAGACCTGCCCCCAGTACCTCTTCCTGTCCACCGACAACCTCGCCGAGCCGGGCTTCGAGGGCGCGAAGTACGTCTGCTCCACCCCGCTGCGCCCGGCCGACCACCAGGAGGCCCTCTGGCGCGGGCTGCGGACGAACGACCTCCAGGTGGTCTCGACGGACCACTGCCCGTTCTGCTTCAAGGGGCAGAAGGAGAGGGGCCTCGGTGACTTCTCCAAGATCCCGAACGGACTGCCCGGCGTCGAGAACCGCATGGACCTGCTGCACCAGGCCGTGCTGGACGGTCACATCGACCGCCGCCGCTGGATCGACCTCGCCTGCGCGGCACCCGCCCGGATGTTCGGCCTCTACCCGAGGAAGGGCACGATCGCGCCGGGGTCCGACGCCGACATCGTGGTCTACGACCCGCACGCGGAGCAGACCCTCTCCGCCGCCACCCACCACATGAACGTCGACTACTCGGCGTACGAGGGGAAGCGGGTGACGGGACGGGCGGAGACGGTGCTCTCCCGGGGCGTCCCGGTGATCGTGGACCGCTCCTACGTCGGCCACGCCGGCCACGGCGTGTACCTGCCGCGCGGGCTCTGCCAGTACGCGAACTGACCCGGGGCCGTCGGCGGCGGCCCCGCGCCCTCGCTACGGTGAGGCCATGCGACCGACCCCCTCCGCCGGCCCCGCGCCGCACCCGGGCGTGCCGGGGACCGCGGCGTGACCAGGGAGACCCGCACCGTCCCGGAGCCCGCCCCGAGCGCGGCCCACGCGCCGTTCGTCATCCACGGCTACGACGAACGCGTCGACCACGACACCAGCTGGAACGCGCACGCCCACCCCTGGGACGAACTGCTGTGGAACGAGCGCGGCGCCTCCATGGCCGTGGTCGGCGAGCGCGCCTGGACGATCACCCCGACGCTCGGCCTGTGGATGCCCGCCGGTACCCAGCACTCCGGCTCGGCGGTCGCCGGCACCTGGTTCCGCGCCCACTTCTTCGGCCGTGCCACCACACCCTCGCTCTCGGAGGTGCCCGTGGCCGTCGAGATCACCCCGCTGCTGCGCCTCCTGCTCGAACGGCTCGGTGACACCGGCCTCGCCCCGGACTCCCGGGCGGCGACGGAGGTCATGGTCCTCGACGTGCTCACGCCGTCCTCCCGCGAACTGCTGGTGCACGTCCCGACGTCCACGCTGCTGCGGCCGATAGCCGACGCCGTGCGGGAGAATCCCGGCGACCGGCGGACGCTGTCCCACTGGGCCGCCGAACTGGGCGTGAGCCCCCGCACGATCACCCGCGCCTTCAGCGCCGAGACCGGAACCAGCTTCGCCCGCTGGGTCGCCGGGGTCCGCGCGCAGCACGCGGTGGCGCTCCTGACCCGGGGCTGGGAGGTGGAGGTCGTCGCGGAGGAGGTCGGCTATCGCTCGGCGAGCGCCTTCGGCGCGGCCTTCCGGCGTACGACGGGACTGACGCCCGGCTCGTTCCGGGCCCGCTGAGGTCCGCCGAGATCTGATGAGGTCCGCCGAGACGCGCTGAGGCGCGGGCAGTTGACTCGGGGAGTTCCGGGCGTCCCGCAGCACACCGCGGCCGGACATCGCCGCGTGGATGTCCCGATCGCTACAGCGGATGTCTCAAAGGATTGATTGCGACATCGATCTGACTTTCATAAGGTTCAAAGGCAAGCCTTACCTAAGTTACTTGTGCCAGTCCGGTGACCGCTCCACGACCGCATCCGCGACCCCACGTGCGAGGCCCGGCACCAGCCATCCCGGAAGTGGAGTACGGATCCATGCGTCCCCATCGTCTTCGTGCCGTCGCCGTCGCGGCGGCCCTGCTGGTGGGCCTCACGGCCTGCGGCGGGGAGTCCGGCAGCAAGAAGGGGGAGAGCACCGGCAAGGCCGCGTCGGGCGCCTCCTTCCCGATCACGATCGAGCACGCCCTCGGCAGGACGACGATCCCGGCCAAGCCCGAGCGGGTGGCCACGGTGAACTGGGCCAACCACGAGGTGCCGCTGGCGCTCGGTGTCGTCCCGGTCGGCATGGCCGCCGCGAACTTCGGCGACGACGACGATGACGGGATCCTGCCCTGGGTCAAGGAGAAGCTGACGGAGCTGCACGCCGACACCCCCGTCCTCTTCGACGAGACCGACGGCATCGACTTCGAGGCCGTCGCCGACACCAAGCCGGACGTCATCCTCGCCTCCTACTCCGGGCTGACCAAGCAGGACTACGAGACGCTGAGCGGCATCGCCCCCGTGGTGGCGTACCCGGAGGCGGCGTGGGCCACCCCGTGGCGCGAGATCATCCAGATGAACAGCAAGGCCATCGGCCTGGCCGACGAGGGCGAGAAGCTGATCGGCGAGGTCGAGGGCGACATCGCCGAGACCGTCGCCAAGTACCCGCAGCTGAAGGGGAAGTCGGCGATGTTCATGACGCACGTCGACCCCAACGACGTCAGCGAGGTCGGCTTCTACACCGCGCACGACACCCGCACCCTGTTCTTCGAGGACCTCGGTCTGAAGATCCCGGACAGCATCGCCGAGGCATCCAAGGGCACCAAGCAGTTCGCGCTGACCAAGAGCGCCGAGCAGATCGACGCCTTCGACGACGTCGACATCATCACCGGCTACGGCGACGACAGGGGTGAGCTGCTGACGACCCTGAAGAAGGACCCGCTGCTGTCGAAGATCCCCGCCGTCGAGCGCGGCTCGGTCTACCTCCTGCCCGGCAGCGCCCCGCTGGCCACGGCCGCGAACCCCACACCGCTGTCGATCTCCTGGGTGCTGGAGGACTACGTGGCGGCGCTCGCCAAGGCCGCGGACAAGGTCACGTGACGACGGTCGACACGCGACCCGTGCCGGACGCCGCCCTGGTGCGGCGTCCGGCACGGGTCCGGATCCTGTGGCTCCTGGTCACCCTCGTCGTGCTGGCCGCGGTCATGGTCGCCTCGGTGGCCATCGGCTCGCGCACGGTCGCCTGGTCCGACGTGTGGAGCGCGCTCGGCGGCGCGGACGGCTCCCTGGAGGAGGCGGCCGTCACCAAACGGATCCCGCGCACCCTGCTCGCCGTGGTCGTCGGCGCGGCCCTCGGCCTCTCCGGCGGCGTCATGCAGGGCGTCACCCGCAATCCGCTGGCCGACCCAGGCATCCTCGGCGTCAACATGGGCGCGTCGCTGGCCGTCGTCACGGGGGTCGCGTTCTTCGGGCTCACCTCGCCGACCGGATACGTGGGGGTCGCCCTGGCCGGGGCCGCCCTCTCCGCCGTCTTCGTCTACACGGTCGGCTCCCTGGGCCGCGGCGGCGCCACCCCCTTGAAGCTCGCGCTCGCGGGCGCCGCCACCTCCGCGGCGTTCGCCTCGCTGGTGACGGCCGTCGTACTGCCCCGCAACGACATCGCCGGGGCTTTCCGGCTCTGGCAGATCGGCGGTGTCGGCGGCGCCTCCTACGAACGCCTGGGCCATGTGCTGCCGTTCCTCGGATTCGGGTTCGTGGTCTGCCTGCTGTCGGCCAAGGCGCTGAACTCGCTCGCCCTGGGCGACGAACTCGCCGCCGGACTCGGGGAACGCGTCGCCGTGGCACGGGCCACGGCCGCCGTCGGTGCCGTCGTGCTGTGCGGCGCGGCCACCGCCGCCGCCGGACCGATCGCCTTCGTCGGACTCGTCGTCCCGCACGCCTGCCGTCTGATGACCGGCGTGGACCACCGCTGGCTGCTGCCGTTCTCCGCGGTGACCGGCGCTGCCCTGCTGACCGCCGCCGACGTCGTCGGACGCGTCGTGGCCCGGCCCTCCGAGGTCGACGTCGGCATCGTCACGGCGCTCATCGGCGCCCCGTTCTTCATCTACACCGTCCGCCGCCAGAAGGTGCGTGCCCTGTGAGCGTCCCCGCCGTCACCCGGCCGTCCGTCCTGCGGGACGTCACCCGCGGCCGGGTCCGGAACGCCACCCACCGGCGCCTCGTCGTGCTGACCCTGGTGGTGCTCGTCCTCGCCGGCTTCGCCGTGACCCTGATGGCCGGTCAGACCTTCTACCCGCCCCGCGACGTGGTGAGGGTCGTCCTCGGCGAGCAGGTCCCGGGGGCGTCGTTCACCGTGGGCCGGCTGCGCCTGCCGCGCGCGGTGCTCGCCGTGGTGGCCGGATTCAGCTTCGGCATGGCCGGCGTCACCTTCCAGACCATGCTGCGCAACCCGCTCGCCAGCCCCGACATCATCGGCATCAGCTCGGGGGCGAGCGCCGCCGCGGCCATCGCGATCGTCACCCTCTCGCTCGACGAGATCCAGGTCTCCGTCCTCGCGATCGTCGCGGCCCTCGTCGTCGCCCTGGTGGTGTACGGCCTGGCCTTCCGGGACGGAGTCGTCGGCACCCGCCTCATCCTGATCGGCATCGGCATCTCCGCGATGCTCGACAGCGTCACCTCCTACGTGCTGTCCCGGGCCGCGGAGTGGGACCTCCAGGAGGCCATGCGCTGGCTGACCGGCAGCCTGAACGGGGTGAGCTGGGACCAGACCGTACCCGCGCTGCTGGCCCTCGCCGTGCTCGCGCCCGTCCTGCTGTCCCAGGCGCGCGACCTCTCCGCGATGCAGCTGGGCGACGACACCGCCTCCGCGCTCGGGGTCCGCGTCGAGCGCACCCGGATCACGGTCATCGTCGCCGCCGTCTGCCTGATCGCGTTCGCCACGGCCGCCGCCGGGCCCATCGCCTTCGTGGCGTTCCTGTCGGGCCCGATCGCCGCCCGGCTGGTGGGAGGAGGGGGCTCCCTGCTGGTGCCCGCCGGACTGGTCGGCGCGCTGCTGGTGCTCGCCGCCGACTTCGCCGGCCAGTTCGCCTTCGACACCCGCTTCCCGGTCGGGGTCGTCACGGGCGTGCTCGGCGCGCCGTACCTGGTCTACCTGATTGTCCGCACCCATCGGGCTGGAGGCTCGATTTGACCACGTCCCACTCCCTCACGGCCGAGGAGCTCACCCTCGGATACGGCGACCGCGTCGTCGTCGAGTCCCTCGACCTGAGCGTCCCGCCGGGCCGCGTCACCGTCGTCGTCGGGGCCAACGCCTGCGGGAAGTCCACGCTCCTGCGGTCCATGTCCCGTCTGCTCGCGCCCCGCGAGGGCCGGGTCCTCCTCGACGGCAAGCGGGTCCACCGGATGCCCGCCAAGGAACTCGCCCGCACACTGGGGCTGTTGCCGCAGTCGCCGGTCGCCCCCGAGGGCATCACCGTGCTCGACCTGGTCGGCCGCGGACGCCACCCCCACCAGGGGGTCTTCACCCGGTGGAACGAGAAGGACGACGCGGCCGTGGCATCCGCCCTGGAGGCCACGCGGACGGCCGGACTCGCCGACCGCTCCGTGGACGAGCTCTCCGGCGGCCAGCGCCAACGGGTCTGGATCGCCATGGCGTTGGCACAGCAGACCGATCTGCTGCTGCTCGACGAGCCGACCACCTTCCTCGACGCCAGCCACCAGATCGAGGTGCTCGACCTGCTGACCGATCTGAACCGGACGCGCGGGACGACCGTCGTGATGGTCCTGCACGACCTCAACCTCGCCGCCCGGTACGCGGACCACCTCATCGCCCTCGCGGGGGGCCGCATCCACGCCGCCGGTTCCCCCGCCGACGTCCTGACGGAGGAGATGGTCGAGGCGGTGTTCGGGCTGCGGAGCCGCGTCATCGAGGACCCGGTGTCCGGCAAGCCGCTGATGCTCCCCTTGGGCAGGCACCACATCCGGCCGGAGCCCGCCGGGACCGGGTCCGCCACGGCCGGGCCCGCCGGGACCGGGGCGCCGGAACCCGCCGGGGAACCGGTGCACTGAGGAGGGCCGCCCGCCCCGCCCGTCACCCGGCGTCCGGGAGCCCCTCGTCGGGCAGGTCGAACAGGCGGCGCGTCCGCCGGTCGTTGTGCAGCCGCAGGGCGGTCAGCCACGGCCAGTGGTCCTCGGGCAGCAGACCCGGGCAGGCCACCCGGTGCGGGATGCGGCAGACCGTACCGGGCAGCGGCTCGGCGTCCCCCAGTTCCGTCGCGAGGCCGCCCGGGGTGATGATCCACCGCAGTGGCGGCGGCACGGTGTGGGCGGGGAGCCGGATGCGGGGTTCGAGGAGGATCCAGTGCCCGGTGTACCAGGTGTGGTACCGGTCCTGCGGCAGGTCGCAGAACGGGCAGTCGGGCGGCGACGGAGGGCGCGGCGCCGTGGCCCCCACTCGGAGCGCCTGGAAGGTGTGGTCGAGGAGGTCGGGGTCGTCGGGGCTGGGCGGTGTGTACTCGGTGTCCCCCATATCCGTAAGGGTCCGGACAGACCGCGCGGGCGGATAGGGTGCGATCCGGCCGTGCCGGGCGGGACGGGAGCCGCCGCGTGGGGCGGGGATCGACTCCTGGGTACGGCGTGGTCCCGGCCGCCCCACGCGTGCCGGCCGGTGATCGCCCCCGGGGCCTGACCGGCCGGCCTCGTGCGCCCCGCAACCGCCTCCGGCCGCCCGCCGACGGGCACCGTACCGTGCGCGGCTCCCCGGCGTCCCGGGTACCGGCAGGGTGGCCCGTACCGGCGGGTACCCGGGCAGGGCCTCTTCCCAAGATCTGGGAAAGCGGTCCAGGATTGTCCCCCGCGACTCGCCCCGCAGGGGCCGCCGTTGCGGGGTTCCGCACGGCTGTGTGTGGAAGGATCTTCCCGCGGTGCCCCACCCGGGCGACGCGCCCGCAGAGCCTTCCCGCGTGCCCGTGAGCACCAGAAGACCGGAGCCCGGGAGCGGGCGGTACACCCCTCGGCCCGCTCCTCCCGCCGTCCACGACCCGCGCGCCCCCTGCCAGCACCCGGACCAGGAGCACACGTCATGGATTTTGGACTCGTCCTCCAGACCGACCCGCCCGCCTCCGCCGTCGTCGGGCTCATGCGCCGCGCCGAGCGCAACGGATTCCGCTACGGCTGGACCTTCGACTCGGCGGTGCTCTGGCAGGAGCCCTTCGTCGTCTACAGCCGCATCCTGGAGCACACCGACCGGCTGATCGTCGGACCGATGGTCACCAACCCGGGCACCCGCACCTGGGAGGTCACCGCCTCCACCTTCGCCACCCTGAACGACATGTACGGCAACCGCACCGTCTGCGGCATCGGACGCGGCGACTCGGCGATGAGGGTGGCGGGCCGGGCGCCCAACACCCTGGCCCGGCTGGGCGAGGCCGTCGACGTGATCCGGGACCTCGCCGAGGGGCGCGAGGCCGTGGTGGACGGGCAGCGGATCCGGATCCCGTGGGTGAAGGAGGGCAGGCTCCCCGTCTGGATGGCGGCGTACGGCCCCAAGGCCCTCGCCCTCGCGGGACGGAAGGCCGACGGCTTCATCCTCCAGCTCGCCGATCCCTACCTCACCGAGTGGATGGTCAGGGCGGTGCGCGACTCGGCCGCCGACGCGGGCCGCGACCCGGACTCCGTCACCATCTGCGTCGCCGCCCCCGCCTATGTGGGCGAGGACCTGGGGCACGCCCGCGAGCAGTGCCGCTGGTTCGGCGGCATGGTCGGCAACCACGTCGCCGACCTCGTCTCCCGGTACGGCGAGCACTCCGGACTGGTGCCCGAGGCGCTGACCGCGTACATCGCGAACCGGTCCGGGTACGACTACAGCCACCACGGCCGCACCGGGAACCCGGACACGGCCTTCGTCCCCGACGAGATCGTGGACCGGTTCTGCCTGCTGGGCCCCGCCGAGGCGCACATCGAGAAGCTGCGGGCCCTACGCGACCTGGGCGTCGACCAGTTCGCCGTCTACGCCATGCACGACGCCCGTGAGGCGACCGTCGACGCCTACGGTTCCACGGTCATCCCCGCCCTGTCCGCCTGACGCCCGGTCGGCTGACAGGCCGTCAGTTGCTAGGGCGCCGGGGCCGGTTACGAGGGAGCCGGCGTGCGGCCGAGCAGGGCGCTCACGTCCACCGTGTCCTTGGCCGCCGGGGTGGCCGAGGGTACCGGCCGGTCGAAGCGGGAGAAGTCCACGGCCGCGTCGGCCCCGTCGCCCCGCACGGTGAGCCGCACCGGGTGGTGCCGGCCGCCGGTGTCCACGTACGCGGTCAGCTCCTGCCCGTGGGCGCGGCGGGTGACCGGGACGGCGCGCACCCCGTCGACCGTCGTCACCGCGCCCTTGGTGAGCGTGCCGCCGGCGGTGTCGGCGTTGTCGGAGACCAGCTGGCGGAAGGTGTTCAGGTCACAGGCGTCCACCACCGGGCGGAGCCTCGAATCGGAGGCCGGGCCCTTCAGGTACCGCCCGGCCAGGATCGCTCCGAAGGTGCTGCCGCCGACCGGCACCTGGTTCTTCCAGAAGTCCGCGTCCGGCTTCACCCAGACCGTGCCGCCCCGCTTGACGATCTCCACCGACCCCTTGTCGCCGCCGAGTCGCACGCTGCCCGCGCAGTTGCCCTCCCGGTCCAGGGCGAGATCGGCGGTCAGCGCCTCCTGGCCCCTGCCCAGGTCGCCGTGCGCCCGCAGGCGCAGGGACCGCGCGTCCAGCAGCGCGTCGCGGGAGCGGTCCGCGATCCGCTGTGCGGGAAGCGACTCGAAACCGTCGTCCGCGCGGGCCGTCACGCCGGTGGTGACGGTGAGTACGACCACCGCCGCACAGGCGGCGGCACGGGCGGCGGTGCGCTGTCCGGCCACGGTGCCTCCTTGGGGAAACGTTCCCGCTCAGAGCCTCGCCGAGCGGTGATCCCTCCTTAGGAGCGTACGCCCGGCCCGGGGTGCGCGCCTGACGGCGGCGGTGTACGGCGGGTGAGGCGTGCTTGAGCGGGGCGGCCCGTCTCGTTACTCTCCAGTAGATCCGTCGGGGCGGCCCTGGGGCCGCCCGGCAGCTGCCCCGGCGGGCGCGAGGAGGCGGCAGCGATGACATCGGCGGAGTCCACCCGGGGGACCGGAGTGAGCGGGTCGCGGCGCCCGGCCCCACCGGCCGCCCCACCCGGACTCGCGGACAGCGCACGGCGGTTGGCCGAGGGCACCACCACCTCGGCGGCGCTGGTCGGCGCGGCCCTGAGCCGTATCGAGGCGAGCCGCCCCACCCTCAACGCCTTCCGGCACCTGCGGGCCGACGCCGCGCTCGCGGAGGCGGCCGAGGCGGACCGGCGGCTCGCCGCGGGGGAGCGGCTGCCCCTGCTCGGGGTGCCGGTCGCCGTCAAGGACGACACCGACGTCGCCGGGATGCCCACCTACTTCGGGTGTGACGGCGCACTGCCGCCGGCCACCGCCGACAGCGAGGCGGTCCGCAGGCTGCGGGCCGCCGGGGCCGTCGTCGTCGGCAAGACCAACGCCTGCGAGCTGGGCCAGTGGGCCTTCACCGAGGGACCCGCCTTCGGTGTCACCCGCAACCCGTGGAACACCGGCCACACGCCCGGCGGTTCCTCCGGCGGCTCGGCGGCCGCCGTCGCGGCCGGGCTGGTGCCCGCGGCGCTCGGCTCGGACGGCGCGGGATCCATCCGCATCCCCGCCGCCTGGACCCACCTGGTCGGCGTCAAACCGCAGCGCGGCCGGATCTCCGTCCACCCCTACGGCGACGCCTTCCACGGGCTCACCGTCAACGGCCCCCTCGCCCGTACGGTCGCCGATGCCGCCCTGCTGCTGGACGCCGCCGCCGGCCCCCACCCGGCCGACCCGCACCGCCCGCCCGCCGTGGACGCGTCCGCCGCCGCGCGCCGCGACCCCGGAAGGCTGCGCATCGGCCTCGCCCTGCGGCCGCCGCTCACCCTCACCCGGACCACGCCGCACCCCGAGGTGGCACGGGCCGTCACCGCGCTCGCCGAGACCCTGGCCCGGCTCGGCCACCACGTCGAGGAGGCCCGCCCCCGCTACGGGCTGATCGGCCTCGCCTTCGTCCCCCGCGCCACCGCCGGTATCGCGGAACTCGCCGGGGCGCACCCCGAACCGGGCCTGCTCGACCCGCGTACCCGCAGTGCCCTGCGCACCGGGACCCGGCTCGGCGGGCGGGTGGTCCGGGCGGCGCGTGCCCGGGAGAGGCACCAGCACCGCAGGATCGGCGCCTTCTTCGAGCCGGGCCGGGCCCGCTCGGGCGGCGGTGCCGAGGACGGCCAGGGGTTCGACGTGCTCCTCACCCCGACCACCGCGTCCCCGCCGCCCCGGACCGGGGCCTGCGACGACCTGAGCGCCTGGCGCACCGACCTCGCCATGACCGCCGCCTGCCCCTACGCCTGGCCCTGGAACGTACTGGGCTGGCCCGGCGTCAACGTCCCGGCCGGGTTCACCCGCGACGGGCTGCCGGTCGGCGCCCAGCTCCTCGGACCCGCCCGCAGCGAGGCCCTGCTCCTCTCCCTCGCCGCCCAGCTGGCTCGCCGCGTTGTCGGAGTCGCCCACGTACGTCCAGTACGAGGGCGATCCTCCGCCTTGCGATCGCACGCACCGGACGCCGCGGGCCCCGCCCTCCGGGTGGACGGCGCTACTTTCGAAACACGCCCTAGATGGGCTCGCCGACCGTCATCCGCAGGATCGCCTCGACCCGCTCGACGGCGCAGATCGCGCCGAAGGCCACCAGATGGACCAGGCAGTGATCGGTCGACGCCGGAGTGCGCCAGGCCGCCACGTCCTCGGCGGTGACGCGGTACGGCGCCCGCGCCGCGAGCAGCGCGAGCCGGGCACCCGGCCGCTGGGCCCGCGACGGCAGCTCCGCCCTCAGCGGCAGCGGCGTGACCCCGTCCCAGTCGGCCACCGACGCCCGTACCGACGCGGCGTCCTCGTCGCTCAGCAGTTCCTCGCCCGCCCGCGCGGCCGTGAGCAGCGCCCCGTACGCCGTGCCCACCGGACCGTCGTCCACCCACGCCGGTGCCTCCCCGTCCGTCCGCAGCAGCGGCAGGGAGGCGCCCGACCGCACCTCTCGGCGCACGGTCCCGGCCAGCGAGCGGCCCGCCGTCCTGCGCACCAGCCGGTACTTCTCGGCACCGCCCGGCAGCATCCGCTCCGACAGCAGCGAGGAGACGATCCGGTTGATGAAGTGGAAGGCGAGCGTCGTCCCCACGTACTCGGGCGCCTCGTCCGCCGGGAACGGCCACGGCCCGCGCGGGTCCCTGCCCCAGGCGAGCAGCGCACGGTCGCCGGGCGCCTCCGGCTCCTCGCCCCGCAGCACGCCCTCCGCCAGCCGGTGGTCCCCGGTGGCGTGCAGCAGGACGGCGTGCGCGGTCACACAGAACGGGCACCGGTTGGCCAGCGAGACACCCGTTGCCACCAGCTCCTTCCCGGTACGCGAGGCACGCCCGGCGAGCAGGGACTCCCGCATCAGGGCCCAGGTGGAGGTGAGCAGGGAGGGGGAGGCGGACAGGGCGACGAAGGTGGGGGCGTCCTTGACACCGAAGTCGGCGGACACCTGGGCATAGACGTCGGCCACCACCCCGGTGGCCGACGCGGGGGACTGGGGCGAGGTGTACAGGAAGGGTCCGGTCATACCGCCCATGCTGGCCGCCGCCACCCCCTCGGGTCGTCGTACGGCGGGAGGCGACCGGGGCTGCGCCCGGCCCGGCCGGACACGGCCCGTCCTACTTCACCGGGAGTAGTGCGCACACCGTCCCCGAGGACGACGCGGCATCGGGCGTACGGGCGTTAAAGTGCCGCTCATGCAGGGGGATACCGGCCGGGGGACGAAGCCGGCGGACGTGGGACTCGCCGTGGCGATCGGGGCGGTCGTGATCACCGCCGCGTGCCTGGCCTCCGCACCCTCCGCCCTCGATCTGGTCCTGATCGCGGCGGGCTGCCTCGCCCTGACCGCACACCGCCGTCACCCGCGCGTCGTCCTCGCCGTCACCACCCTGTGCCTGTTCGCGTACGTCGTCCACGCGCACCCGGGAAGCTGGGCGGCGCTGCCGGTCCTGGCCGGTGTCCACGCCGCCGCGCGCAACGAGCACCGTACCGAGGCGGTCGCGACCGGGGTGCTGTTCCTGGCCGGCTACAGCGTGGTGCTGTTCGCCACCGGGCCCGGAGTCCAGGACACGGCCGAACGGACGGCGCTGCTGCTCGGCTGGTTCCTGTGCGCCGGGGTCACCGGGCTCATCGACAAGAACTGGCAGGCCTATCTGCGCCAGACCGAGCAGCGCGCGCTCGACGCGGAGCGCACCCGCGAGGAGACCGCTCTGCGCCGGGCCGGCGAGGAACGGCTGCGCATCGCCCGCGAACTGCACGACTCGCTCACCCACTCCATCTCCATCGTCAAGCTCCAGGCCGGAGTCGCCGTCCACCTCGCCCGCAAACGGGGTACCGAGGTGGAGCCCGCCCTGCTCGCCATCCAGGAGGCGAGCGGCGAGGCGATGCGGGAACTGCGCTCGACCCTGGAGGTGCTCCGCACCGACGTGGTGGACCCCGGCACGGGGCTGGACCGGCTGGGGGAGCTGGCCGAACGGGCACGGGCGGCCGGTATCGCGCTCGCCGTCACCGTGGACGGCACCGTGCGTTCCCTTCCGGCCGACGTGGACGGGGCGGCGTACCGCATCGTGCAGGAGGCCCTCACCAACGTCGCCCGGCACGCGGACCGGGCCGACACCACCGTCCGCCTCACCTACACCGACACCTCGCTGGCCCTGGCCGTCGAGGACGCGGGACCCTGCCTGGAAGGGGTCCGCGTCGTCCCCGGCACCGGGCTGACCGGCATGCGCGAACGCGTCACCGCGCTCGGCGGCACCCTGGAGGCCGTGCCGGGGGCGGACGGCGGCTTCTCCGTCCGCGCCGAGCTGCCCTGCCCCCGGGAGGCCGTCCGGTGATCCGCGTGGTGATCGTCGACGACCAGGCGCTCATGCGGGCCGGTTTCCGGGCCCTGCTGGACGCCGAGGAGGGCATCGACGTGGTCGGGGAGGCCGCCGACGGCCGCCAGGGCGTGGAGGAGGTCCGGCTGCACACCCCGGACGTCGTACTCCTCGACGTGCAGATGCCCGTGATGACCGGCATCGAGGCGACCCGGGCCATCGCCTCCGATCCGGCGCTGGCCGACGTGCACGTGGTCATCCTCACCAACTACGGCCTCGACGAGTACGTCTTCGACGCCCTGCGCGCCGGGGCCGCCGGATTCCTCCTCAAGGACACCGAGCCGGCCGAGCTGCTGCGGGCCGTCGAGGTCGCGGCGCGCGGCGACGCCCTCCTCTCGCCCGGCATCACCCGGCGGCTGATCGGCGCGTTCGTCTCCCGGCCCCCGGACCGCTCCACCGCCCCCGGCCTCGACGTGCTCACCCGGCGTGAGCGGGAGGTCACCGCCCTCGCGGCCCGCGGCCTGACCAACGACGAGATCGCCTCCCACATGGTGGTCAGCCCCTACACCGCCAAGACGCACATCAGCCGTGCCATGACCAAGCTCGGCGCCCGCGACCGGGCCCAGCTGGTCGTCTTCGCGTACGAGTCCGGGCTGGTCGAGGCCCGCAGGAACCCGGACGCCCCCGGGAGCGCGCCGCACCGGGCGTGAGGCGGCAGGCCGGATCCGGCCGAGATGGGTGCGGGCCCCTGTGGAGCGGGGGACGGCCACGAGATATCTTGATGTCAAGCAATGTTGCAGACGTGGAGCGGAGCACCCGGTGACTGACTCGACCATCATCTATACGCACACCGACGAGGCCCCTGCCCTGGCGACGTACTCGTTCCTGCCCGTCGTGGAGGCCTACGCCTCGACCGCGGGTGTCACGGTGGAGAGCCGCGACATCTCGCTGGCCGGACGCATCATCGCCGGCTTCCCGGAGCGTCTGAAGGCCGACCAGCGTATCGATGACGCACTCGCCGAGCTGGGCGAGCTGGCCAAGGCTCCCGGCGCCAACATCATCAAGCTGCCCAACATCTCGGCGTCCATCCCGCAGCTCAAGGCCGCCATCGCCGAGCTGCAGGCGCAGGGCTACGCGCTGCCGGACTACCCGGACGACCCGAAGAGCGACGAGGACAAGGACGTCCGCGCCCGCTACGACAAGGTCAAGGGCAGCGCCGTCAACCCGGTCCTGCGCGAGGGCAACTCCGACCGCCGCGCCCCCGCGTCGGTCAAGAACTACGCCAAGACGCACCCGCACCGCATGGGCGCCTGGACGGCCGACTCCAAGACGAACGTCGCCACCATGGGCGTCGACGACTTCCGGGCCACCGAGAAGTCCGCCGTCGTCGCCGAGGCCGGCGACCTGCGCATCGAGCTGGTGGGCGACGACGGCACCACCACCGTGCTGCGCGAGGCCGTACCCGTCCTGGCCGGCGAGGTCGTCGACGCCGCCGTGATGCGGGTCGCCGCGCTGCGTGAGTTCATCACCGCGCAGATCGCCCGTGCCAAGGCCGAGGACGTCCTCTTCTCCGTGCACCTCAAGGCCACGATGATGAAGGTCTCCGACCCGATCATCTTCGGCCACGTGGTGCGCGCCTTCTTCCCGAAGACCTTCGCCGAGTACGGTGACGTGCTCGCGGCGGCCGGCCTCACCCCGAACGACGGCCTCGGCGGCATCCTCAAGGGCCTGGAGGCGCTGCCCGAGGGCGCGAAGATCAAGGAGTCCTTCGAGGCCGAGCTCGCCGAGGGCCCCGCCCTGGCGATGGTCGACTCCGACAAGGGCATCACCAACCTGCACGTGCCCAGCGACGTCATCGTGGACGCCTCCATGCCGGCCATGATCCGCACCTCCGGCCACATGTGGGGCCCGGACGGCCAGGAGGCCGACACCGTCGCCGTCCTGCCGGACAGCAGCTACGCGGGCGTCTACCAGGTCGTCATCGACGACTGCCGCGCCCACGGCGCCTTCGACCCGTCCACGATGGGCTCGGTGCCCAACGTCGGCCTCATGGCGCAGAAGGCCGAGGAGTACGGCAGCCACGACAAGACCTTCGAGATCCCCGCCACGGGGACGGTCCGCGTGGTCGACGCCGCCGGCGACGCCGTGCTGGAGCAGGCCGTGGGCGCCGGGGACATCTTCCGGATGTGCCAGACCAAGGACCTGCCGATCCAGGACTGGGTCAAGCTCGCCGTCACCCGCGCCCGCGCGACCGGCAACCCGGCCGTCTTCTGGCTCGACGAGGACCGCGCGCACGACGCCCAGCTCATCGCGAAGGTCAGGACCTACCTGGCCGACCACGACACCGACGGTCTCCAGATCGAGATCATGACCCCGGAGAAGGCCACCGCCTTCTCCCTGGAGCGCATCCGCCGCGGTGAGGACACCATCTCCGTCACCGGCAACGTCCTCCGTGACTACCTCACGGACCTGTTCCCGATCCTGGAGCTGGGCACCAGCGCCAAGATGCTCTCCGTCGTCCCGCTGATGAACGGCGGCGGCCTCTTCGAGACCGGCGCCGGCGGCTCCGCCCCGAAGCACGTGCAGCAGCTCGTCAAGGAGGACTACCTGCGCTGGGACAGCCTGGGCGAGTTCCTCGCCCTCGCGGTCAGCTTCGAGCACCTCGCGCAGACCACGGGCAACGCCCGCGCCCAGGTCCTCGCGGACACCCTGGACCGCGCGACGGCCACCTTCCTCAACGAGGACAAGTCGCCCAGCCGCCGTCTCGGTGGCATCGACAACCGCGGCAGCCACTTCTACCTGGCCCTGTACTGGGCGCAGGAGCTGGCGCGGCAGACCGAGGACGCCAAGCTCGCCGAGGCGTTCACCCCGCTCGCCGCCACGCTCGCGGACGCGGAGGGGACCATCATCGACGAGCTGATCGCCGTCCAGGGCAAGCCGGCCGACATCGGCGGCTACTACCAGCCCGACCCGGCCAAGGCCGCGGCCGTGATGCGCCCGTCGGCCACGTTCAACGAGGCCATCGCCACGCTCGGCTGACCCGGCGTCACCTTTTCCGCGCGACCGCCCCGGCGGGCTCCCCGCCCGCCGGGGCGGTCGCGTGCGTACGGGGCGCCCCGCCGTCCGGCCCCACTGCCGGGGCGGCCCCGAGCGGTTCTACGGCACGCGGGCGGTCCACTCCTCGGTGGCGAACTTGGTCCGCACGAGCTCCTCCGCACGGGCCATCTCCTCGGCGGTCACGGCGCCCGGGGTGAGCCCGTGGCGGCCGCGGAAGGAGTCGATCATGTTGGCGATGACGACCTCGCGGGGCAGGCCGGTCTGGCGCCTGAGCGGATCGACGCGCTTCTTCGCGGACTTGGTGCCCTTGTCGGACATCTTCTCCTTGCCGATGCGGAGCACGTCGAGCATCTTGTCGGCGTCGATGTCGTACGCCATGGTCACGTGATGCAGGACGGCCCCGCCCCCGCCCGCCATGCGCTTCTGGGCGGCGCCCGCGATCTTCCCGGCGTCCGTGGCGATGTCGTTGAGCGGCTGGTACCAGGCCCGGATGCCCATGTCGGCCAGGGCTCCGAGCACCCAGTCGTCCAGGTAGGCGTAGCTGTCGGCGAAGGAGAGGCCGGAGACCAGCGCGTCCGGCACCGACAGCGAGTACGTGATGGTGTTGCCCGGCTCCACGAACATCGCCCCGCCGCCGGAGACCCGGCGTACGACCGTCACGCCGTGGCGTTCCGCGCCGGCCGGGTCCACCTCGTTGCGCAGGGACTGGAAGCTGCCGATGATCACGGCGGGGGAGTCCCACTCCCAGACCCGCAGCGTCGGCGGCCGGCGGCCCGCGGCGACCTCGGCGGTGATGACCTCGTCCAGCGCCATGTGCAGGGCGGGGGACTGGGGCGTGTCGTGGATCAGCTGCCAGTCGTAGTCGCTCCACTCGGTGGCGTGGGCGAGGGCCCGGCGGACCGCGACGGCGACGCCCTCGGAGGTGAGTCCGAGCATCACCGTCGACTCCGGCAGCGCGGCGTCGATCCGGGCGGTGAGGCCCACGGTGTCGGTGTTCGCCGGGGCGCCTTCCAGGGCCGCGTCGATGGCCTGGATCGCCTCGTCGGGTTCGAGGAAGAAGTCCCCCGCGACCCGGACGTCGCGCAGGGCGCCGCCCGCCACCTCCAGGTCGACGACCACGAGCTTGCCGCCGGGGACCTTGTACTCACCGTGCACAGCCTTGCCTCCACGTTCGCCCGGCTCCGCTCCGAACCGGCTCCAGTCAGGCACAACCTCGCCGTCGCACCGTTTAATCCGTGTGTTCCCGGGCGGCGCGCTCACCACGTCCCGTCGCGCGCCGCCGCCCCCTCGGTGCTCTCGCGCAGGACGAGCCGGTGCGCCACGACGCGGTCCTGCGGATCCGCCGAGCCGGGGCCCCCGCCGACCGCGCCGTCCCCGCCGTCCGGGCGTGCCGCTGGGCGCGTCGCCTCCTCGATACGGCGCAGGAGCAGGGCCACCGCGACGCGGGCCACCGCCTCCTTGTCCGGGGCCACCGTGCTCAGCGCGGGCACGCTGAAGCGGCCCCCCTCCACGTCGTCGAAGCCGATGACGGCCACGTCCTGGGGCACGCGTGCCCCGTACTCGTGCAGCGCCCGCAACGCGCCGAGCGCCAACTGGTCGTTGAGGCACAGCAGGGCGTCGGGCCGGATCCCCTCGGCCAGGACGCGGCGTACGGCGGCCGCCCCGTCGGCCATGTGGAAGGCCTCGACCGGCAGCAGGGACGCCGGATCGAGCGCGATGCCCGCGGCGGCCAGTGCGGCGCGGTAGCCCCGGGTACGCGCCTGGGCGGTGCCCACGCCCGGGTCGTCCCGCCCGCCGACCGTCAGGACGCGCCGGCGGCCGAGCGCGAGCAGGTGCTCGGTCGCCTCACGGGCCGCCCGCTCGTTGTCGATCGCCACATGGTCGGCGCCGTCCGTCAGCAGCTCGCCCAGCAGGATGGTCGGCGGAACTCCCGTATGGGCGCGCAGATCGTCCGGCGCGAGGGCCAGCGGACTCAGGATGACGCCGTCCACGAAATCCGAACCGAATCCGGCCAGCGCCGCCCGCTCCCGCTCCCGGTCCCCGCCGGACTGGTGGATCAGCACGGTCAGGGAGCGTCTTTCGGCCTCCCGGACGACGTGCCGGGCCAGCTCCGCGAAGTACGGGACGTCCAGTTCCGGTACGACCAGGGCGATGACTCCGGTGCGGCCGCTGCGCAGATGCCGTCCGGCGAGGTTGACGCGGTAGCCGAGGTGGTCGATCGCCTCCTGGACCACGCGCCTGGTCCGTTCGGACACATGGACGTAGTCGTTGAGCACGTTGGACACCGTCTTCTCCGACACCCCCGCGTGCCGTGCGACGTCCTTGATCCTGGGCCGTGCCACCCGCGACCTCCCCTGCCCCTCGTACCCGTCGAGTCTAGAGGGCCGCCCGTACGGACCGGACGGCTCAGCCCGCGTCCGGGACGCGGGGGCCGCCTGCCGCACAGGTGATGACACAACCCTTTACAGCCAATGTACATCGATGTAAAAACAGGTCACCGCATCGGTGGAACCCGGCGCGGATCACCTCCGACGTGCGTGGTGGCGACTGCCGCCGTGCCGGTGGCCCCTGCCGTCGGCCATCACGTCGTCCGGCCGTCGAAAGGTCAGTGATGAGCTCTGCACCCCCTGCCCGGGAGCCGCTCGGCGCCCGGGACCACGGCCCGGCGCCCGGCCCCGGCCGCCGCCGGCTGCTGCGCTACGGCACGGCCGGGGCGGCGGCCCTGCTGGCCGGGGTACCGCTGACCGGCTGCGCCTCCCGGGCCAGGGCCGGGGAACCCTCCGCGCTGAAGGTGTGGGACCTCTTCCAGGGCGGCGACGGCATGCTGATGGACGAGATGATCGACGCCGTCTCGCGGGGCGCGGACGGCTTCCACATCGACCGGACCATCCTGGACTGGGGCCCCTCCTACTACACGAAGCTCGCCATGTCGGCGGCGGGCGGCCGGGCCTCGGACGTGGCCGTCCTGCACCTGTCGCGGCTGGCCGGATACGCCCCCGGCGGGCTGCTGGACCCCTTCGACCTCGATCTGCTGGCCGAGTTCGGCGTGACCGAGAAGGACTTCGCCCCCGCCGTGTGGAAACGGGCGCGGTACCGGGACTCGGTCTACGCCGTCCCCCTGGACGTGCACCCCTTCATCGTCTTCTACGACAAGGACGCCGCGGAGCGGGCCCACCTGCTCGACCCGTCCGGCCACCTGGCCCCCATGGGCTCCCCCGAAGCGCTCCTCGACGCGGGGAAGGGGCTCGCCGAGGCCACCGGGCGGTCCGGGATCCTCTTCGGACACGTCACCGACACCGCCCAGAGCTGGCGGCAGTTCGCCGCCCTCTACGCCCAGACCGGCGCCTCCTTCACCCTCCCCGACGGCGGCCCGCCCGAGATCGACGTGGACGCCGCCCTGCGCGTCGTCGCGTTCATGAAGCAGCTCTTCGACGGCCGGACCAACCCCAGGGACCTCGACTACAACAGCGCGCTGGCCGCCTTCACGGGCGGGCGCGGCGGCATGATCATGGCGGGCGAGTGGGAACTGCCGACGTTCCGCGACTCCGCCGTCAAGCGGCTGGGCGCCGCGCCCTTCCCGCAGGTCTTCGGCCGCCCCGCCGTCTACGCCGACTCCCACAGCTTCGTGCTGCCGCACCAGGAGAACCCCGACCCCGCCCGGCGCAGGGAGGCCCACCGGTATGTCGCCGAGATCATCAAGCAGAGCCTGACCTGGGCGGGCGCGGGCCACATCCCCGCCTACCAGCCGGTGCTGGCCCGCCCCGAGTACGCCCGGCTCGACCCGCAGTCCTCCTACGCCGCCGCGGGC
This sequence comes from Streptomyces halstedii, assembly GCA_000720535.1. Taxonomy (GTDB): domain Bacteria; phylum Actinomycetota; class Actinomycetes; order Streptomycetales; family Streptomycetaceae; genus Streptomyces; species Streptomyces halstedii. The sequence goes on along the minus strand of JOAZ01000032.1, from coordinate 49,519 downwards.
GAGACCGCCGTACTCGACCCGTCGAACTGGTTCGCCGGAGCCGCCTCGGACTTCCAGAACCGCATGTGCCAGCCGCTCCAGTCGGCGCTGCTGGGCAACACGTCCGCCGAGAAGGCCGTACGCCAGATGGTCCGCGAGGCGGACACCCTGCTGCGCCGCCCGAACCCGGTCGCCTGACGAGAGCCGAAGGAGCCGACATCGTGACCACCACCGCGCCCGCCGGGGAGGCGGCGCCGCCGCGCCCCGGGCCACCCGGGGCCCCGCCCGCCGCGCGCCGGCGCACCCGGCTCTCCGGCGACGGACGGCTCTTCGTCCTGCCGTTCCTGGTGTGCTTCGCGCTCTTCCTGGTCTGGCCCGTCGTCCAAGGCCTGTGGATGAGCCTGACCGACGCCTCCCTCACCCTGCGCGACCCCCAGTTCGTCGGATTCGCCAACTACGCCGAGGCGTTCGGGGACCCGGACGTCTGGAGCAGCCTGGGCAACACCGTCTTCTTCACCGTGATCTCCTGCGTACCGCTCGTCCTGGTAGCCCTCGCCATGGCCCTGCTGGTGCACAGCGGACTGGCCGGCCAATGGGCGTGGCGGCTCGCCTATTTCGCCCCGTACCTGCTGCCCGTCACCGTCGTCACACTCATCTGGACATGGCTCTACCAGCCGGACATCGGCCTCGGCAACGAACTGCTGACCTCACTGGGCCTGGAACCGGTGGGCTGGCTCTCCGACGAGTCGGTGGCGATGTGGTCCGTCGCCGCCCTCACCGTCTGGTGGACGGTCGGCTTCAACTTCCTGCTCTACCTCGCCGCCCTCCAGTCCCTTCCGGCCACCTACGACGAGGCCGCCGCGCTCGACGGGGCCGGAGCCTGGCGGCGGCTGTGGTCCGTCACCCTGCCCCAACTGCGCCGCACCACCGTGCTGGTCGCCATGCTCCAGGTGCTCGCCTCGCTCAAGGTCTTCGACCAGATCTACATCCTCACCAAGGGCGGCCCCAACGGCTCCACCCGGCCGATCCTGGAGTACGTCTACGACGTCGGGTTCACCGGCTACCGGCTGGGCTACGCCTCGGCGGTCAGCTACGTCTTCTTCGCGATCGTCATCGTCGTCTCCGTCGCGCAGCTCCGCCTCTTCCGACAGGAGGACTGACCGTGTCCCCGACCGCCACCGCCACCCCCGCCCGGCCCCGGCGCCGTCCGCGGCGCGAGGACTCCGGCTCCCCGATGCCGCTCGGCCACGGACGGCTGCCCCGTGTCCTGGCCGGGACCGCGCTGACCGTCCTCGCCGTCGTCTGGCTGCTGCCCTTCCTCTGGGCCGTCGCGACCTCGGTCCAGAGCGAGCAGGACGTGACCAAGCCCGGCCTGTCGCCGTTCAAGGGCGCCTTCACGTTTGCCGCGTACCGCCAGATCCTGGAACGCGGAAACGTTCCGACCTGGGCGTTCAACAGTGTTCTTGTCGCCGTCCTGGTCACCGTGATCACCGTGGGCATCTCGACGCTCGCCGCCTACGGCTTCTCCCGGGGCACCTTCCGGGGCCGCCGTGCCCTCCTCGCCGTCACCGTCGCCGCGATCATGGTCCCGCCGCAACTTCTCATCGTGCCGCTCTTCGAGCAGATGACGATGTTCGGCTGGGTCGACACCTACGCGGCGATCATCCTGCCCCAGGTCGTCGCCCCCATGATGGTGTTCATCCTGAAGCGGTTCTTCGACGGCATCCCCCGTGAACTGGAGGACGCCGCCCGGATCGACGGCGCGTCCGAGATCAGGGTCTTCCGGTCGATCGTGCTGCCGCTGTCCCGGCCGATCGTCGCCGCCGTCGCGATCTTCGTCTTCATCGGCGCGTGGAACAACTTCATGTGGCCCTTCGTCGTCACCAACGACCCGGACCTCATGACGCTCCCGGTCGGCCTGGCCACCGTCAAGGACGCCTTCGGTGTCCAGTACGCCCAGTCCATGGCGTCCGCCCTGCTGGCGGCGCTCCCGCTGATCGTGATGTTCCTCCTCTTCCAGCGGCGCATCGTCAACTCCGTGGCCACCACCGGCCTCGGCGGCGGCTGACGCCCACCCTCCGATCCCCTCCGGGCCGGCCGCCCGCCGGTCCGCCACACCGTCCGACTGGAGTCTTCGTGCACACCCCCTCCGTCCCCCGTCCGGAGTACCCGCGACCGCAGTTCGTGCGCCGTGACTGGCTCAACCTGAACGGGACCTGGCAGTTCGAGACCGACCAGGGGGACAGCGGCCTCGAACGAGGACTCCTCGGCCGCGACCTCACCGACGAGATCCTCGTCCCCTTCGCCCCCGAGTCCGAGCTGTCGGGCGTCGGCGACACCGACTTCCTGGAGGCCGTCTGGTACCGGCGCCGGTTCACCCTGCCCGCCGCATGGGCCGGCCGCACGGTGCTGCTGCACTTCGGGGCCGTCGACCACGACACCACCGTGTGGGTGGACGGCACCGAAGTGGTCCGCCACCGGGGCGGGTTCACGCCCTTCACCGCCGACCTCGGCGAACTCGCCCCGGCCGGGCGGGAGGTGGAGATCACCGTCCGGGCCCGCGACCCGAGGTCCGGCCCCCAGGCCCGGGGCAAGCAGGCCGTCCGGTACGCCAATCACGACTGCAACTACACGCGGACCACCGGTATCTGGCAGACCGTCTGGGCGGAGCCGGTCCCCGACGTCCATCTGCGCCGCCCCCGGATCACCCCCGACCTCGCCGGTTCCGCGTTCGGCCTGGAACTCCCGCTGTCGGGCAACCGCCCCGGCCACCGGGTGCGTGCCGTCCTCAGCGACGAGGCGGGCGAGGTCTGCCGCGCCGAGGTGCGCGCCGACCTCGATCTGGCCCCCCGCCTGCACCTGCCCCTGCCGGACGGCCGGCGGCGCGAGTGGAGCCCCGAGGACCCCTTCCTGTACGGGCTGCGGCTCGAACTCCTCGACGCCGGGGGCGAGGTGACCGACACCGTGGAGAGTTACGCCGGTCTGCGCGCCGTCGCCGTCCAGGGCCGGACGGTCCTCCTCAACGGCCGCCCCCGCTTCCAGCGCCTCGTCCTCGACCAGGGCTGGTACCCGGACGGGCTGATGACCGCGCCCTCCGACGAGGCGCTGGTCCGCGACATCGAGCTGGCCATGGAGGCCGGATTCAACGGGGCCCGGCTGCACCAGAAGGTCTTCGAGGAGCGGTTCCTGCACCACGCCGACCGCCTGGGCTATCTGGTCTGGGGCGAGTTCGGCGACTGGGGCTGCGAGGTCGGGGGCTCCTCCGGCGACAACCAGCGGCCCGACGCCTCCTACGTGGCCCAGTGGCTGGAAGCCGTGGAACGCGACTACTCGCACCCCTCGATCGTCGGCTGGTGCCCGCTGAACGAGACCTACCAGAAGCTCCACGACCGGATCACCCCGCTCGACGACGTGACCCGGGCGATGTTCCTCGCCACCAAGGCCATGGACACCACCCGCCCGGTGATCGACGCCTCCGGCTATTCCCACCGGGTGCTGGAGACCGACGTCTACGACTCCCACAGCTACGAGCAGGACCCCGCCGTCTTCCGGCGGCTCGTCTCCGGCCTCGCCCAGGGCGAACCCTTCGTCAACACCTACGAGAACGGGGCCGCCTACTCCCAGGCGTACCGGGGACAGCCGTACTTCGTCAGCGAGTTCGGCGGGATCTGGTGGGACCCCGAAGCCGCCGCCGGGCAGTCCGGCAGTGACCGTACGGTCTCCTGGGGCTACGGCGACCGGGTGCGCACCGAGGACGAGTTCCACGAGCGGTTCGCCGGTCTCACCGGTGTGCTGCTGGAGGACCCGGAGATGTTCGGCTACTGCTACACCCAGCTGACCGACGTCTTCCAGGAGCAGAACGGCGTGTACCGGTTCGACCGGGGCACCAAGCTCGACGTGGCGCGCGTCCGGGAGGCCCAGCTGCGGCCCGCCGCGATCGAGCGGCGCCCGGCGGAGTAGCGGCCGCCCCCTCAGCGGGTGCCCGTTCCCGTGGCGGGTGTCCGCTCCCACTGCGGGTGCCCGTCCCCGTGGCGGGTGTCCGTCTCCGTGTCGGGTGTCCGTCTCCGTACCGGGGGACGGACCCCGCACCCGGGCCGATGCCGCCGGGTCAGGCGGTCGGGGCCTCGTCGTGCGGGCGGCGGAGCCCCTCGACGAGGAGGCCGACCAGACGGCGCGCGTCGTAACGGGGGTCGTGTTCGGCGCCGATGCAGAGGTTCCCGACGCCGCGCATGAGCTCGTAGGCCGTCAGGCCCGAGCGGACCTCGCCCGCCTCGGCCGCGGCGTCGATCAACTGGGCGCACACCGGTGCGAGGGTGTCGAGGAAGTAGGTGTGCAGCGAGTCGAAGCCGCTGCTGTCCGGCTGGAGCACGGCGGCGAGCCCGTGCTTGGTGACCAGGAAGTCGACGAAGAGGTCGATCCACCGGGCCAGCGCGGTGTGCGGGGTGGGGCTGCTCGCCAGCAGGGCCGGACCGGCCTGGGCACAGGCCTCCACCTGGTGCTGGTAGACGGCGATGATCAGCTCCGCGCGCGTCGGGAAGTGGCGGTAGATCGTGCCCGTCCCGACGCCGGCCTCGGCCGCTATGTCGCGGACCGGCGCTTCGACCCCGGACGCGATGAAGACCGCGGCCGCCGCGTCGAGCAGGGTCTTCTTGTTGCGCTGGGCGTCCGCCCGCTTCGTACGGGCCGCCCGGCCCGTGCCGCCGTCGCTCATCGCGCCGCTCCCTCCTTTTCACCCGACGGGTCCTGTTCACCCGACGGGTCCTGCGACCTGCCGCATCTCACCGACCGCCCCGGCCCGGCCGAGCCGTCGGACGTGTCCGGACCGTCGACGCCCGCCGGTCGGGCTTGTCAAGCGGAACCGTGTTCCGTATCGTTAGCGGAACGAGGTTCCGTTTGGTCATGATGCCAGAGCGGGAGCCCGGCAGCCAATCACGCGTGCTCTCAACCGCACCGCTCACCCATGGAGGACATGGTCATGCAGTACCGCACGTTGGGCCGCACCGGTGTGCAGGTCAGTTCCCTCGCACTCGGCGCGATGAACTTCGGCAGGATCGGCCGTACCACCCAGGAAGAGGCCACCGCGATCGTCGACGCCGCTCTCGACGCGGGGATCAACGTCATCGACACCGCCGACATGTACGGCGACGGCGAGTCGGAGGAGATGGTCGGCAAGGCCCTCGCCGGCCGCCGCGACGACATCGTGCTGGCCACCAAGGCCGGCATGCCCATCGGGGAGGAGCGCAACCACCGGGGCAGCTCGCGCCGCTGGCTGGTCACCGAGCTGGACAACAGCCTGCGCCGCCTCGGGGTCGATCACGTCGATCTCTACCAGATCCACCGCTGGGACCCGAGCACCTCCGACGAGGAGACGCTGTCGGCCCTGACCGACCTCCAGCGCGCCGGGAAGATCCGCTACTTCGGCTCCTCGACCTTCCCGGCCTACCGCCTCGTGCAGGCACAGTGGGCGGCCCGGGAGCACCGCCTCGGCCGCTACGTCACGGAACAGCCCAGCTACTCGATCCTTCAGCGGGGGATCGAGACCCACGTCCTGCCGGTGGCCGAGGAGTACGGTCTCGGCGTGCTGGCCTGGAGTCCGCTCGCCTCGGGCTGGCTGTCGGGCGTGGTCCGGGCGGGCAAGCCCATCAGCACCAGCCGCTCGGTCCTCCTGCCGGAGCGCTTCGACACCTCGATCCCCGGCAACCAGGCCAGGCTCCACGCCGTCGAACTGCTGGCGGACGTCGCCGCCGAGGCCGGCCTCACCATGATCCAGCTCGCGCTCGGATTCGTGACCGCGCACCCGGCCGTGACCAGCGCGCTCATCGGCCCGCGCACACCGGACCACCTGCCCGCGCAGCTCGCCGCCGCCGACACGGTCCTCTCCTCCGACGTCCTGGACGCGATCGACGCGATCGTCGCCCCGGGCACCGACCTCGCCCCGCAGGAGAAGTTCGACACGCCGCCCTCGTTGCTGGACCCGTCCCTGCGGCGCCGCTGAGCGTCCCGGCGAGCGGAATCGCGGTACGGGGACCGTGCCCTCCGGAAGGCACGGTCCCCGTACCGGGGTCCCGCCCCGCCCTGGGGACCCGGCGCGCGCCCGGTGTCCGGGGTACCCCGGTGCCTGGCGTACACGGAGCTCCGTCGGGCCCGCGCCGGTCGCGCCCGTGTCCGGTCGGGCCCGCGCTCCGCCGGGCACCTCGCGGGCCGGACCGCTCGCCCGAGTGCCGCGCCGGACGGGACGGTACGGCCACGCCCCCCGCCGACCAGCAGGACGGGGACCGCGCCTGGGGCGCTTCGTGGGCTCCATGCTTAGCTGGGGGCATGATCGATGACTTCCTCGCCACGGAGACGGCCAACCCGGCACGGGTCGAGGCAGCGGTCCGGGCGGCGGCCGCCGCCGAGATCCTGCCCCGCTACCGGCAGCTGGCCGCACACGAGATCGTCGAGAAGAGCGGGCCGCACGACCTGGTCACCGCTGCGGACCGGCTCGCCGAGGAGCACCTGACCGCATCCCTGACCCGGCTGCTGCCCGGTTCGGTCGTGGTCGGCGAGGAGGCAGTCCACGCCGACCCGGCGGTCTACGACGCCCTCCACGGCGACGCCCCCGTCTGGATCGTGGATCCCGTCGACGGCACCCGCCAGTTCGTGCACGGTGAACCCGGCTTCTGCACCCTGGTGGCCCTCGCCCACCACGGCGAGGTGTTCGCCTCGTGGACGTACGCCCCCGTGCTCGACGAGTTGGCCGTCGCCGTACGCGGACGCGGGGCCACACTCAACGGAACGCCGCTGCACAGCGGTTCACCCGCGCCGGATGCCGTCCTCAAGGTGGCGATGTCGCACCCCGACTACACCTCCGACGCCCAGAAGCGGGCGTTGCTGGGACTGCGTACCGACGGCATCGACGCCCGCGCCTGCGGTTCGGCCGGGCTGGAGTACCTGGCCGTCGCGTGCGGGGCACAGGACGGCGTCGCTTTCAACTGGGAGCTGGCCTGGGACCACGCGGCCGGGCTGCTCCTGGTCACCGAGGCGGGCGGCGCGCAAGCGACCCTGTCCGGCGTGCCCTACCGCATCACCGGCGGCAACGACCTGCCGTTCACGGCGGCCAGGGACGCGGCGACGGCCGGGCGGATCCTCGACGCGTTGCGGTCCGGAGCGGACGGCCCGGACCCCTCGGTCAGCTGACCGAGACCCCGGCCCCACCCTCGATCCAGGCCCGAGCGCCCGGTTCCGGGCGGGTCAGCTGACCGGCTCCGAGGCCCCCGGCCACCCCGGTCGCCGTCCAGCACCGCCCGTACGTCCCGCACGACGTCGGCCGCCGTCCGAACCGCCTCCGCGTCCAGGCCGCGCAGTGCGGCGGTGACCCGGTCCGCGAAGCCCTCGGGGGTCCGGGGCAGGGCCGCCGTCGCCGCGAGCGCGCCCTTCTCGTTCAGGCACCAGGCGCGGTGGTGGGCGTGCAAGGACTGGGCGAGCACACCGAAGGCCTTCGACAGGCACAGGGCGACATGCAGCGCGTCGCCGGACGGGGCCGACTTGCGGGCGGCCGCCACGGAGAAGTCCGCCTCCCACACGGCGTCGGCGAGTGCCCGGCGCAGCGGTTCGGGGTAGGCACCCGCCGCTTCCCGAAGGGCTGTCACCTCGCCGTCGGTATCGCGCAGTACGCGACCCAGGGCGACCTCTCCGACGTAACAGGGTGACCAGAAGCCCAGCGGATGGCCCGGCTGGACGCCCACCTCGAAGCGGCCCGCACGGCAGTCCGCCCACACCGACTCCACCCGGTCCAGATCGCGCAGGATCCAGTCGACGGCGACCCCGTCGACCGTCAGCCACGCCCCTCCGTTCACCCACGGACCCCAGCCGCCCGGCCCCGCCACGTCCACCGGAGCCCCCTGGAACTCGGAGGCCAGGGCGGTGAGACCGGCCAGATCGGGGGTGCCCCGGTAGTAGACCCCCAGGTCCCAGTCGGAGTCGGGCCGGTGGGTGCCACGGGCGCGGCTGCCGCCCAGCACGACGGCGCTGATCCCGGACAGCCGGACCAGTCGGCCGGCCATCTCGGCGACGGCGGAGGAGGGGACGCGCGGATCGTTCATCGAACGGGAGGCTACCCGGGGGTCCCCGGCGGACGCGCCCCAATATCCTGGGTCCGTAGGCCATCGGCTGACGAAGGAGTCCGAAGGTGCCATCGATGCTGGATGCCGTCGTCGTGGGCGCGGGCCCCAACGGGCTGACCGCCGCTGTCGAACTGGCCCGCCGGGGCTTCGCCGTGGAGGTGTTCGAGGCCCGGGAGACCGTCGGGGGCGGCGCGCGCACGGAGGAGCTGACCCTCCCCGGTTTCCGCCACGACCCCTGTTCCGCCGTACACCCCCTGGGCATCGGCTCGCCCGCCTTCGACGCCATGCCGCTCGCCCGGCACGGCCTGGAGTGGCTCCAGCCCGAGCTGGCGCTCGCCCACCCCTTCCCGGACGGCTCCGCCGCCGCGCTCACCCGGTCGGTGGGGGAGAGTGCCATGATGCTCGGCCCTCAGGACGCCGGGGCCTACCGCAGGACCGTCGCGCCCTACCTCGGGCACTGGGACACCCTGGCGGAGGACTTTCTGCGCACCCCGTGGGACGGTCTGCCGCGCGACCCGTACCGCTGGACGCGGTTCGGCCTGGACGCGCTGCCGCCTGCCACCCTGCTCGCCCGGCGCTTCCGGGGCGCCAAGGCGCGCGGGCTGATCGCCGGGCTCGCCGCGCACGCCATCGCGCCCGTCGGCGGCCTCGCGACGAGCGGCATCGCCCTGCTGTTCGCGCTCGCCGCGCACGAGAGGGGCTGGCCCGTGCCGCGCGGCGGCTCCCAGGCCATCTCCGACGCCCTCGCCTCGTACCTGCGCGAGCAGGGCGGCACCGTCCGCACGGACACCGAGGTCAGACGCCTGGACGAACTGCCGCCCGCCCGCGCGTACATCTTCGACACCTCGCCCACCGCGCTGGCCCGGATCGCCGGACTGGGCGGCGCCTACCGGGGCTACCGGTACGGCGCCTCCTGCTTCAAGATCGATTACGCCCTGTCGGGACCCGTCCCCTGGACGGCCGAGGAGGCCCGGAGAGCGGGCACGGTCCACATCGGGCCCACCGCCGGGGAGATCGACCGGGCCCTGCGCGCCGCCGTGGACGGCCGCGACCCCGCCGTCCCCTTCCTGATCACCGCGCAGCCCAGCCTCGTGGACCCGTCCCGCGCACCCGAGGGCCGCCACGTCTTCTGGGTGTACGGCCACGTCCCGGCGGGCTGGGAAGGGGACGCCACCGAGGTCATCGAACGCCAACTGGAGCGCTTCGCCCCCGGCTTCCGCGACCTGGTCCTGGCCCGCGCCACCGCCGGTCCGCCGCAACTGGCCGCGCGCAACGCCAACTACGTCGGCGGGGACATCGCCACCGGCGCCTTCGCCGGGCTCCAGACGGTGATCCGCCCGAGGCTCGCCCGCGTGCCGTACGCCACCGCTCACCCGGCGGTTTTCCTCTGCTCCTCGGCCACCCCGCCGGGGCCGGGCGTGCACGGCATGTCGGGACACCACGCGGCGAAGGCGGTGTGGCGGCGGCTGCGGGCCGCGTGACCCCGCGCCGGGGGGACAGGCGCACGGCCGGTTCCGGCCCCGGCGGGCGCACCGGGGCCGGACGGGGGGACGGGTCAGATCAGGTCCTCGCCGTTGCGGCGGGCCTCGGCCCACTCGCGGAAGAACGCGCGGCTGATCACGAACAGGACGACGGCCACGAGGACGGGCCATACAAGGACGTAGGCGCTCAGGGCGAACGTGGTCACGGTGCCTCCTTCTGACTCAGTGGGTGGTGGTGGCGGGCTCGGGCGCGTCATCGCTGCCCGTACCGTCCGCCTGGTGGGGGACCCCGTCCCCGTTGGCGCCGTTGGCCCCGGCGGCGACCGTGCCCGTGGCGGGCCCGTCGTCGAAGTCACCGGTGCGCTGCGCGATGAGGGCGAAGTCGAAGCCGTCCCGCCGGCGGACGGACATCGCCCAGCAGATGACGGTGCTCACGGAGTACGCGACGAGGGAGCCGCACAGCGTGGCGTACTCGTGCAGCGAGCCGATGGCGAACGGCGCGGAGACCACGACGGCCAGTACCCCGACGATCTTCGCCGCCCTGGTGCCGAAGAAGCCGAACACCATCAGTCCGAGGACGACGCCGACGCCGAGGACCGACAGGACGTCCACGACGATGCCGAAGACACCGTCCACCGGGATCCAGGAGAAGCGGACGGGGAGGAACACGGCGAGCGCCGCGAGCACCGAGACGGTGAACGCCCGGTTGGTGACCTTCTCCCAGTAGAAGCTGGCCAGGACGGGGAAGACGAGCGCGCCCCACAGGGCGCCGACGAACACCAGCAGGTCCAGGATGCTCAGTTGGAGGCTGGCGAAGGCCACGGCCAACGCGGTCGCCACGACCATCGTGACGCGGCCGACCAGCAGCATCGTCCGGGGGTTCGCCTTCTTCACGCCGGCCACGTTCTGCCCGTAGACGTCGGCCATCATGATCGAGGAGAGCGCGGCGAGGTCGGAGTCGGCGGTGGAGGAGAGCGCCCCGATGATCATGATGAAGAACAGGGCCAGCAGCACGGGCGGCAGATAGGTGGACGCCATCTCGGGGATCAGGTTGTTCATGTCCCCGCCGCTCGGCTCGAACCCCAGGTAGAGGGCGAGGACGCCGAGCATGCCGACGCCGATCACCATGGCGCCGTAGCCGACGGTCGCGGTGACGAAGGTCGGCTTGATCAGGCTCTGCCGCACGGCGAAGAGCCGCTGTGCGATGGTCTGGTTGCCGATGGCGTAGGCCAGGACAGCGGCGATGTAGGGCGCGCCCTGTCCCATGAACGCCTCGCTGGAGAAGAAGCTGCCCTGCTGCGGTGTCAGGTTCTCGGCGCCCGTCTCGAACGCCGCCGGGAACCCTGCCGCGAAGAAGATGAACGGCACGATCACGGCCACCGCGCCGAGCATCGCGACGACCTGGACGAAGTCGGTCAGGACGGAGGCGCGGAACCCGGACCACAGGGTGTAGAGCAGGACGCCCGCGGCCACGGCGAAGACGCCCTGGGTGAAGTTGAACGGCGACAGCAACGAGATCAGTACGCCACCGGCGATGAAGTTGGACATCAGGCTGATCAGGCTGCCGACGATGTTGGAACCGGCGAGCATCAGCTGACTGGAACGGCCGTGCCGGGCGTACATGACCTCGGCCAGCGTGTGGGCCTTGGGGGCCACGGAGCGGATGCGCTTGCCGAAGGGGTAGATGAAAAGGATCATCAGGGCACCCCAGAGCCCGTAGTGGATGGGCCCCGAAATGCCGTAGGTGTACCCCGACGTCGCGGAGGCGTACATCGAGGCCGCCCAGATCCACGTCGCCGTCATGCTGGCGGCCGATATGCCGAAACCGATGTTGTTGCCGCCGGTCATGTACCCGTCGGCGTTCTCGTCCTTCTTCCCGATACGGGTGGAGATCAGGAAGGTCCCTCCGTAGAAGAAGACCAGCAGACCTACGACCACCACGGCGCTGAACTGAGCTGTTTCCGTTCCGCTCACACACGCCACCCCTTTCGCACTCGCGGAACCCGGCGACAGACGCGCCCGGGAAACCGACCGGGATCCGCGTGCGCGTGCCACGCGACGCGGGCGTGGGCAGGGCTCCTGCACGGGCCCCCGAAACGTGTCGGCACGGTCGCCGGGGGCGTTCACTTGACGGCGGACTCTTCATGTCCGCAAACGCCAGGCACCATAACAGCCCTTCAGGATGGAATGATCTTCGATTCAGTGGGGGTTCACGGGGGCGGCGGAGTCTCATATGTCGCTTCTGGAGGGGTTGTTGTGCTTTGGATGCCACCTTTGTCCCGCCTTGGGTGCTCTGGGGGGCACCCCGGCGAGGCGGACTCTTTGCGGGTCGCAACTGCGACGGCGGCCGCTTTGTTATGGGGTGGTGATCACGGGGACGTCCCAGAGGTGCCGTACGGCGCCACCGGCGGCCGGGGACGGCGCGGCACCCGGACGCGCGGACCTCCGCGTCCGTCTCACCGGGTGGACAGGTGCTCGGGGTGACGCGGGAACGTCCTGGCAGCTCCACGCCGATGTCGGATTTCCGCCAGACCGGAGGCGGTGGGTGCCCCATCCTTGAACCATGCACACCGACACCGAGCGCTGCGTGCGGGCCGTCCGGTCGAAGGACGCCCGGTTCGACGGCTGGTTCTTCACGGCGGTCCTGACCACCCGGATCTACTGCCGGCCCAGTTGCCCCGTCGTGCCGCCCAAGGACCGCAACATGGTCTTCTACCCCAGCGCCGCCGCCTGCCAGCAGGCCGGATTCCGGGCCTGCAAACGCTGCCGGCCCGACACGAGCCCCGGCTCGCCGGAGTGGAACGCCCGCGCCGACTCCGTCGCCCGCGCCATGCGCCTGATCCAGGACGGTGTCGTCGACCGGGAAGGCGTGCCCGGTCTCGCCGCGCGCCTCGGCTACTCGGCCCGGCAGATCGAGCGCCAGCTACGCGCCGAGCTGGGTGCGGGTCCGCTCGCGCTGGCCCGTTCGCAGCGGGCCCAGACCGCCCGGGTCCTCATCGAGACGACCGCGCTCCCGATGGCCGAGGTCGCGTTCGCCGCCGGATTCTCGTCGGTCCGCACCTTCAACGACACCGTGCGCGAGGTCTTCGCGCTGGCTCCGGGGGAGCTGCGCGCCCGGGCCTCCCGTGGGCCGCGGGCGCCCCGCACCCCGGGCGTCATCTCCCTGCGGCTGCCCTACCGGGCCCCGCTGGAACCCGGCAACCTCTTCGGACATCTCGCCGCGACCGCCGTCCCGGGGGTGGAGGAATGGCGCGACGGCGCCTACCGCCGCACGCTCACCCTGCCGCACGGACACGGCGTCGTGGCGCTCTCCCCGCGGCCCGACCACATCGCCTGCCGGCTCTTCCTCACCGACCCCCGCGACCTCACCCAGGCCATCAGCCGGTGCCGCAGACTCCTCGACCTCGACGCCGACCCGGTGGCCGTCGACGGGCAACTGCGCGCCGACCCCCTGCTGGCCCCGCTCGTGGACGCCGCTCCGGGACGAAGGGTCCCGCGCACGGTCGACGCGGCGGAGTTCGCCGTCCGCGCGGTGCTCGGCCAGCAGGTGTCCACGGCCGCCGCCCGCACCCACGCGGGACGCCTGGTCACCGCCCACGGCGTACCGGTCGAGGACCCCGAAGGCGGTCTCACCCACCTCTTCCCGACCTCCGGGGCACTCGCCGGACTCGACCCCGAGGCCCTCGCCCTGCCCCGTAGCCGCCGCTCCACGCTCACCACCCTGGTGGCCGTCCTCGCCGACGGATCCCTGCGGCTGGACGAGGGAACCGACTGGGAGCGGGCGCGGGCCGAGCTGAGCGCCCTGCCCGGATTCGGCCCCTGGACCGTCGAGGTCATCGCGATGCGCGCCCTCGGCGACCCGGACGCCTTCCTCCCCACCGACCTCGGCATCCGCAGGGCCGCCGAGCGGCTCGGCCTCCCGTCCACCCCGGCCGCCCTCACCGCGCGCGCCGCGCACTGGCGGCCGTGGCGGGCGTACGCCGCGCAGTACCTGTGGACCGTCGACGACCACCCCATCAACCACCTGCCCGCCTGAGAAGCCGCGCCCGTACGCGGAAGGCCACCCCGCACACCACCTCCACACCCCAGGGAGACCGCACCATGACCGCCACCCCGACAGCGATCCGAAAGCCCCCGGCGACCCGGCAGCACACCGTCCTCGACAGCCCCTACGGGCCGCTCACCCTGGTCGCCACCGACGGCGTCCTGGCAGGTCTGTACATGACCGAACAGCGGCACCGCCCACCCGAGGAGACCTTCGGCGTGCCCGACCCGGAACCCTTCGCCGAGACCGTCCGCCAGCTCGACGCCTACTTCGCGGGCGACCTCACCACGTTCGACCTGCCGCTGCGCCTGGACGGCACCCCCTTCCAGCGCGCCGTCTGGGCCGAACTGCGGCAGATCCCGTACGGCGAGACCCGCTCCTACGGCGAGCTGGCCGAACGCCTCGGGAAGCCGGGCGCCTCCCGCGCGGTGGGCCTCGCCAACGGCAGGAACCCGGTCGGCATCATCGTCCCCTGCCACCGGGTCGTCGGTGCCACCGGCGGCCTCACCGGATACGGCGGCGGGCTGGACCGCAAGCGGCGGCTGCTCGACTTCGAACGGGGGGAGCCGAGCGAGGCGCCGGCCCTGTTCTGACGGCCGCCGCCCCCACCCACCGCGCGGCCGGGGGCGGCCGGGGGCCGACGGGTCAGCCGACGAAGATCTCCGTCACCGACCAGATCGCCAGGCCGAGCATGCACAGACCGCCGATGCGCTGCACCGTCTTCAGCGGCACCCGCTTGGCGATGAAACGCCCCGCCAGCAGGGCCAGGGCGGACACCGACATCAGGGCGACGGCCGCCCCGATCGCCGTGGACCAGGCACCGTTGCTCGCGGCGAGGTTCGCGGTGGTGATCTGCGTCAGGTCGCCCCACTCGCTGATGAACACGGCCATGAAGGCGGTCGAGTAGACCGGCCAGAAGCCGGTCACGGTCTTGATCTCGCCCTCCTCGTCCTCGTCGTCCCCGCCGCTCCCGCGCAGCAGCATGAACGCGCCGAGACCGAAGAGGACGGCCGAGACCAGCCTGACGATCCAGTCGGGCAGCAGCCCGATCAGACCGCCCGCGCCGACCGCGATGGCCACATGCACGATGAACGCCGAGGACGTTCCGAACCACACGTAGAGCGGGCGCATACGGGTGCCCATGGCCAGGGAGGCGAACATCGTCTTGTCGGGAAGCTCCGCGAGGAAGATCAGCCCGAAGGCGGTGACGATCGCCAGGAGGTCGAGATGCATTCCGGGTGGCTTTCTGTGAGTGCCGGACCCCGGGTCTTTCGCGAAGTGCCGTTCAGGCTTCCTCGGAGGACCACTCGGCCCGGCATGACGGCTACACCCACGGGACGCGGGTGTGTCATACCTGACCGAAGGTCTCGCCCGCCCGTGAGAACTCACGGGCCCGGCCACCGGGAATCCGGAGATTCCAGTGTGTCGACGACCGGTTCGCGGGGCTACTCCCCTTCGCAGCCCTCCACATTACCCCACCCCGGGGACCGTGAGGACGGAAGGACGGCCCGGCGACCGGCCGAGCGGGACGCGGACACGGCGCGAGCGGCGGGCGGTCCGCCCTCAGGGCGTCGCAGCCGCCGCGACCCGCTCCAGCAGGGCGGGCAGCGCCGTCCCGATGGGCTCGCGGATCGTCTCCTCGGCCGACGCGTCGTACGGGGTGGGTTCCGCGTTCACCACGAACAGCCGGGCCCCGTGCTCCACCGCGATCCCGGCCAGCGACGCGGCCGGCCGCACCTGGAGGGTCGTCCCCACGGCGATGAACACCTCGCTCGCCTTGGTGATCGCCATCGCCTCCGCCAGCACCCGCGGATCGAGCCGCTCCCCGAACATCACGGTCGCCGACTTCAGGATCCCGCCGCAGACGGCGCACGGGGGATCCGCCTCCCCGGCCTCGACCCGCGCGAGCGCCTCGGCCATGGAAGACCGGGCGTGGCACCGGGTGCAGACCACCTCGCGGGCCGTGCCGTGGAGTTCGACGACCTTGCGGGCGGACAGCCCGGCCGCCTGGTGCAGTCCGTCCACGTTCTGGGTGATGACCCGCACCGGGGTCCCGGACCGCTCCAGCGCGGCCACCGCGCGGTGGGCCGCGTTGGGCTCGGCGTCCCACGTCGCGCTGGTGAGGCGCATCTGCCAGGAGCGCCGCCGGATCTCCGGATCAGCCATGTAGAAGTCGTACGTGACGAGCTTCATGGCCTCCGGGTCCTTCCGCCACAGGCCTTGCGGCCCACGGTAGTCGGGGATGCCGGAGTCCGTGGACACACCGGCGCCGCTGAGGATCGCGACGAGAGTCATGAGCCGAGCGTACGGACGGCCCACGCCGCCCGCGATCACATTTCCGGGGGTCCGCCGCCCGTTTGAGCCCCCCTGGCGAGCGCGGGACGCACAGCACCGGGCCATCCGGACCACCGCGGGCGGTCCGGACGCACCACCGGGCGGTCCGGACACGCCGTACCGCCCGATGGCCGCGCCGTCACCCTCCGGCCGGTACGCCGTCCTCCAGTTCCACCGCCCCCGCACCGGAGTCCAGCACCTCCAGCGCCGCCTCGACCCGCAGTCCGAGCCGTCCCGGCAGATGGCCGCCGAGGTCGGCGCGGTCCACCAGGCGCCAGGACAGGAGCTCCTCCTCCTGGAGCCGGATCGCGTCGAACTGCTCGTCAGGCAGCACGCCGCCGTCGTACAGATACGCGGCGATCGGCGGGCGCCCCGGCCCGCGCGCCCAGTCCACCGCCAGCAGCCGGCCCGGTTCCAGGTCGAGGCCGATCTCCTCCGCGGTCTCCCGGCGGGCGGCCTGCCGTGGACTCTCGCCCTCGTCCGACTCGATCGTGCCGCCGGGCAGTGCCCAGCCCTCGCGGTAGTTCGGCTCGACGAGCAGGACCCGTCCCCGGGAGTCCCGGAAGAGCGTGGCGGCGGCGGACAGGATCCGCGGCAGCCCGGCGATGTAGGTGGCGTAGTCAGAGGTCGTCACGGGGGCAGCCTATGCGCGGACGCGGACAGGCATGGGCAGAGCGGGGGTGGTCCGGATAGGGTCGTGGCGGCGCGACTGCCTGTTCGAAAGCAAGGGATACAAGGTGACGGACGGAGCAGTGATCGAGACCGCCCGCGTGCTCGTCGCGGCGGACAAGTTCAAGGGCTCGCTCACGGCCGTGGAGGTCGCGGAGCGGGTGACGGCCGGGCTGCGGCGCGTCGTTCCCGGCGTGCGGGTGGAGACCCTGCCCGTCGCGGACGGCGGCGACGGCACGGTCGCGGCGGCGGTGGCCGCCGGGTTCGGACGCCGCGAGGCACGGGTGACCGGCCCGCTCGGGACCCCGGTGACGGCGGCCTACGCGGTGCGTTCCACCACGGCCGTGGTGGAGATGGCCGAGGCGTCGGGGCTCCAGCACCTCCCCGCCGGGGAGTTCGCCCCGCTCACCGCGACCACGTACGGCTCGGGCGAGCTGTTGCGCGCGGCGCTGGACGCGGGGGCCCGGACCATCGTGTTCGGGGTCGGCGGCAGCGCCACGACGGACGGCGGCGCGGGCATGCTCACCGCGCTCGGAGCCCGCCTCCTGGACGCCGACGGCAAGCCCGTCGAGCCCGGCGGCGCGGCTCTCGCGGAGCTGGCCGAGGCCGACCTGTCGGGGCTCGATCCGAGGTTCGCGGACGTCGACCTGGTCCTCGCCAGCGACGTGGACAACCCGCTGACCGGGCCGAAGGGCGCCCCCGAGGTGTACGGGCGGCAGAAGGGGGCCACCGAGGACGACATCGCGGTCCTCGACGCGGCCCTCGCCCACTACGCGTCCCTGCTGGGGCCCGAGCAGGCCCGGCTCCCCGGTGCGGGCGCCGCCGGAGGCATCGGGTACGGCGCGCTGGTGGCCCTCGGCGCGCGCTTCCGGCCCGGTATCGAGGTCATGCTCGACGTGCTGGGCTTCGCCCCGGCGCTGGCGCGGGCCACCCTCGTCGTCACCGGCGAGGGATCGCTCGACGAGCAGACCCTGCACGGCAAGGCCCCGGCGGGTGTCGCCGCCGCCGCGCGGGCCGCGGGCGTGGAGGCGGTCGCGGTCTGCGGACGCCTCGCCCTGCCACCGGAGGCGCTGCGCGGGGCCGGTATCCGGCGGGCCTACGCGCTCACGGAGCTGGAACCCGACCCGGCCGTCTGCATGGCCCAGGCGGGACCCCTCCTGGAGCGCGCGGCCGAGTCGATCGCCCGCGACTTCCTGGTCTGACGCCCGGCAGCTACCGGTGACGGGGCGTCACGGGAGCACGGGGTGGTCCGTCCCTCCCAAATGGCTCCCTCCGCCGGGTCGTTCACGCCGAAGCCCTGACCTGGTACCCCGTACGTGAACGGGCCCGGCCGCGAAGGCCGGGCCCGTGCCGTGCGCCGGATCAGCTGGTGTAGGCCTCCAGTTCCGACAACTGGGCTGCTGGCCAGCCGGTGTTGCCGGTGAAGGTCAGCCGCAGGTGGCGGACCGGCGTTCCCGGGAGGGAGACCGTCGCGGTGTTGCCGCTCGACGGGTCGAAGGTGTATCCCGCCGACGACTTCAGCGTGTCGTACGTGCCGCCGTCGGCGCTGCCCGACACCGTCAGGGTCTGCGTGCGGGCCGCCCACACGGCGGCCGGCGGCAGCTTCAGCACCAGCCGCTTCAGCGCCTTGGGGGCGCCGAGGTCCACCGTGAGGGACTGCGGGAAGGCGTTGTTGCGGCTCTCCCAGTAGCTGTCCGCGTTCCCGTCCACGGCGTTGGCCGCGCCGTACACGTCGGCGTGGCCGGTCTCCGTGACCGGACGCCCCTGGGCGAGGTTGCCCGTCTCCTCCGGCGGATCGGTCGGGTCCGTCGGGTCCGTCGGGTCAGTGGGGTCCGTCGGGTCGGTGGGGTTGCCGCCTCCGCCGCCGGGCACACCGCCGTTGGTCCACACCGGGTCGGGCCAGACACCGGTGCAGGCGGGCGGGTCGGCGTACCAGCCGGAGTTGCCGCTGCCCCGGGTGATCTGGAAGCCGCTGCCCACGCAGTTGTGGATCGGGTTGGACTGGGCGATGTGGGTGGCCACGACCTTCTCGAAGGTGGCGGTGCCCGGCGCCTGGATCTGGAGGGCGTACGTACCCGCCCCGTCGATCTTGACGTTGTCGAAGTGCAGCCCGTTGCTCGCGCCCTCGATCAGGTGGATCGCGGCGTAGGAGCTGTCCAGGACCTCGCTGTCGGTGACGTTGATGGTGGCGCCGCTGATCGGTTCGTTGAGGCCGCTGAACCAGATCGCGCCGACCCCGAAGTTCCAGTTGAAGTCGCTGTTCCCGGTCCGGATCAGGGTGTTGCGGGCGGCCGTGTGCGTACCGGCGACGGCGGTGCCCTGGCCCGAGTTGACGCCCGGATAGCGGTTGGCGATGTGCAGCCCGCCGCCGTTGGTGATCGTGTCCGCCATGACGTTGTCGGAGATCGTGATGTCCTTGCCGCCGTACGTCACGATGTTGTTGGCCAGGATCGGCAGGATCACCGTGTTGAACGTGAACGAGTTCTTCACGTTCGGGACGTTCTCCGCCCACATGGCCAGGCCGTCGTCACCCGTGTTGCGGACGAAGGTGTTCGTGACGGTTGAGTTCGTCACGCCGTAGTGGAAGTTCACGCCGTCGGCGGTCTGGTCCAGGATCCGGCTGTTCTTGACGGTGAAGTTGTTCATCGGGCCGTCCATCCAGGCACCGCACTTGGTGTGCTGCATCCAGACGTTGTCGACGACCGAGTCGGACATGGCCCCGCCGATGGCGTTGACCTGGTCGTCGTCCACCCGCTCCTGGATGTCGCCGATGACGGCGAAGTCCCTGAGGGTGACGTTCTTGCTGCCGCCCTGCGCCGCGTACTTCCCGTAGACACCGACCGCCTTGCTGCGGTCCGTGGGGTGACGCCCCGTCAGCACGCTGTACCAGGGGCCCGCGCCCCGCAGCGTCACCTGGTCCACGATGATGTGCTCGCGCACCTGGAAGGTGCCCTGCGGGATGTAGACGGCCTTGCCCTGGGTGCGGCCCGCGTCCACGGCCGCCTGGATCTTCGCGGTGGAGTCGGCGGCGCCGGTGGGGTCGGCCCCGAAGTCGCTCACCACGTCCAGCGCGCCGGACGGCTTGCCGATCGGCGCGCCCACCTGCTCGAAGTCGGCCAGGTCCACGGTGAACGAGGGCGAGCCGGCGGTGGAGGCGACCTGGAGCCGGACCTTCGTCCCGGCGGGCAGCGTCGAGCCGAACATGGTCCGGGCCTCGTCGTAGAAGTGGTGCGGATTGGTGTCGCCCGGGTTGTTGTTGAACGGGTAACCGCCGTAGTACCAGCCGTACTTGGAGGTCACCGGCACGCTCTTGAGTACGGAGCCGTTCACCCGTACGTCGAGCGAGGCGTCCCGGCCCGTCCCGGCGGCGTTGTCCGGCAGCGAGTAGCGGAAGGTCATCGCGTTCGCGGGGGCGGTGAGGGAGAACTCCACGTACTCGCCGACCGCGTCGAGCGTGACGGCCTGCCGGCCGGACGCCTCCGAGGGCAGTGAGCCGTAGCGGCGGTCCGGGCCGATGAGCGTGCCGTTGGTCGCGGCGTACTCGGCCTCGTGCTCGACGAAGGGGACGGTGGCGCCCCTGCCGGATATCCCGACCGGGGACGGCGCGGGGACGGCGGCGGCCTGCGCCGAGGGGGCGCCGGCCAGGACGACCGCCGCGGCGGTGCCCACGGCGGTGAGCGCCATCGAGAGGGAGGCGGACAGGGAACGCCTGAACAGGCGGTGTCTGTGCGGTGGGGTCATGTGTGGGACGTCCTAAGCGGCTCGTGGGGGCTCTGCGGGACGCCCCACAGGCTAGGAGTACTCGCGCAAGGAAGTCCACGCTGCTGCGCAAGATTTCGCCTTGAGAACTCAAATTTATGACTCAGGGGCGCGAATTGCTGCCAATCGAGGGTGCCGGGACCATGGACCGGGGGCCGTGCGTGGGTTACCGTGCGGCTTCGACTGATGAACGTTGACATGTCCATTGACATGCCGGGCGTCGTCCTGGCTTCATGTGAGCAACGCATGGGAGCGCTCCCAAGATCTTCCGCCTGTCTTGACCCACGAAAGGCGACGACGCATGAAGTCACCGACGCGAACCAGACTGGGCACGGCACTGGCCGCGGCCGCCACCGCCACGGCTCTGCTGACGGCGCTCTCCGGCCCGGTCGCCGCGCAACCGGCCGCACCCGCGCCGGCCTCCCCGGCCCCGGCGGGGACCGGCACCGACTGGCTGCACACCGAGGGCAACCGGATCGTCGACGAGGACGGCAACCGGGTCTGGCTCACCGGGGCCAACTGGTTCGGGTTCAACACCACCGAGCGCGTCTTCCACGGGCTCTGGTCCGTCAACCTGGACACCCTCACCCGGCAGATGGCGGAGCGGGGCATCAACATCGTCCGCGTACCCATCTCCACCCAGCTCCTGCTGGAGTGGAGGAACGGACAGGACGCGGTCTCCAGCGCGGTCAACACCTGGGCCAATCCCGAGCTGGAGAACAAGACCACCCTGGGAGTCTTCGACGCCTTCCTCGGCACGGCCGAGAAGTACGGCGTCAAGGTGATGCTCGACGTCCACAGCGCCGAGGCCGACAACTCCGGCCATGTGCACCCCGTCTGGTGGAAGGGCTCGATCACCACCGAGCAGTTCTACCAGGCATGGGAGTGGGTGACCGACCGCTACAAGGACGACGACACCCTCGTGGCGATGGACGTCAAGAACGAACCGCACGGCACGCAGTCCGAGAGCCCCCGGGCCAAGTGGGACGGCTCCACCGACCAGGACAACTTCAAGTACACCTGCGAGACCGCGGGCAAGCGCATCCTCGCGATCAACCCGCACGTCCTGGTCATGTGCGAAGGCATCGAGGTCTACCCCAAGGACGGGGCCGACTGGTCCTCCACCTCCCCGGCCGACTACCACGGCATGTGGTGGGGCGGGAACCTGCGGGGAGCCGAGGACCACCCCGTGGACCTCGGCGCGGGACAGGACCAGCTCGTCTACTCGCCGCACGACTACGGGCCGCTCGTGTACCAGCAGCCGTGGTTCCAGGGCGCCTGGGACCGCACCACGCTGGAACGCGACGTCTGGGACCCCAATTGGCTCTACCTGCACAAGAACGGGACCGCGCCGCTGTTCATCGGGGAGTGGGGCGGCCACCTCGACAACGGGCCGAACCAGAAGTGGATGACCGCGCTGCGCGACCTGATCGTGGACGAGGGCATCCACCAGACGTTCTGGTGCGTCAACCCCAACTCCGGTGACACCGGCGGCCTGCTGGGCTACGACTGGGCCACCTGGGACGAGGCCAAGTACGCCCTGCTCAAGCCCGCCCTGTGGCAGTCCGGCGGCAAGTTCGTCGGCCTCGACCACCAGGTGCGGCTCGGCGGCGCCACCAGCACCACCGGCATCAGCCTGGGCGACCTGTACGGCGGCTGAGCCGGGAGCCCCGCCGCCGTACCCCCTCCAGACGTCCTGGGGTGCCGTCTTCCCCCCGCCGCTCCGGCACCCCAGGATCCGCCGCCCCCGCCCCCGCGTCCCTGCCGCGCACCGCACCGGCCTGCGGTGAGAATGCGACCGGGGGCGTGGGACGGGCGACGGCGGGAGCGGCGGCGATGAGTGACACGGACACCGGCGACGAGCGCACCGGCGGACTGCGGGTGGCCATGCGCGGGCGGGACCCGGGTGAGGAGCACCGGACCTCGACCCCCTTGGAGCTGCTGTTCGACCTGACCTTCGTGGTCGCGGTCTCCCAGGCCGCGCTCCAGTTGCACCACGCCCTCGCCGAGGGCCGCCTCGGTCCGGGGGTGGCCGCCTACGCGGCGGTGTTCTTCGCGATCTGGTGGGCGTGGATGAACTTCACCTGGTTCGCCTCCGCCTACGACACCGACGACGTGCCCTACCGGCTGCTCACGCTGGTGCAGATGGCCGGGGTGCTGGTGCTGGCCGCGGGTGTGCGCTCGGTGTTCGAGGACGGCGACTTCACCGTGGTCGTCCTCGGCTACGTCGTGATGCGGCTGGCCCTGATCAGCCAGTGGGTGCGCGCCGCCGTCGCCCACCACGAGGGCCGGGCGGGCGCGCTGCGGTACGCCGTGGGCGTCGCCCTGGTGCAGCTGGGATGGATCGCCCGTCTGTGGGTGCCCGGCGCGTGGGCCTGGCCCACCTTCGTGGTGCTGGTGGCGGCGGAGCTGGCGGTGCCCGCGTGGGCGGAGTTCCACAGGCGTCGCACACCGTGGCACCCCGGGCACATCGCGGAACGCTACGGACTGTTCACCATCATCGTCCTCGGCGAGGTCATCCTCGCGTCCTTCACGGCGATCCGCTCCGTCGTGGCGGGCCGGGGCCTGTCCGCGTCCGTCCTGCTGGTGGCGCTGGGCGGTCTGCTGATGGTCTTCGCCCTGTGGTGGATCTATTTCGCCGTCGGCGAAGCCGTCCTGTCGAGCCTGCGCACGGCTCTGACCTGGGGGTACGGGCACTATGTGGTCTTCGCGGCGCTGGCCGCCATCGGCGCCGGCCTGGAAGCCGCGTCCGCGGCCTCCGAACACCACGCGCACCTCTCGGTCCGCGCGGCGGGCCTGGCCGTGGCGCTCCCCGTCGCCCTCGTCCTGCTGGTCCTGGGCGGGCTGCACCGCGCCGGCGGCACGGGGGTCCCGGGGCACGCCCCGCTCCTGGCCGCGGGGGCGGCCGCCGTCCTCGTCCTGGGCCTCTGCTCCCCGGTGCTGGGGGCCGGGGGAGCGGTCCTGGGGATGGGCCTGGCGGTGAGTGCCACCCTGGCCGCCGACCTGGTCGTCCTCCGCCGCCGGTCCGGCACCCCCGGCCCCCGCGCCGCCCACGGGCACGCACGAGGGCCCGGACGCCGGGGAGCGTCCGGGCCCTCGTGAGGGTCTGTGCCACCGTACGGCTACGGCAGCTGTGTCGCCCGTGCCTCGCGGCGGTTGTCGCGGAAGGTGTTCACCCGCCGCGCCGTGGCGAAGAGCGGGATCACCGCCCCCAGCACGACCTGGAGCGCACAGCCCGTCTGAAGGAGCAGCTGGCCACCGGGGGCGTCGAACGCCCAGGCGGCGAGGAGCCCCATGGCGGCCACGATCCAGCTGAGCATCGCGACCGCGAGGACACCGCGCGGCTTGGGGTACTCGACGCGGCTCACCATCAGCCACGCCACCCCGATGATCGCCAGCAGCGTCGGTACGAAGGGCAGCTCCAGGAGCACGATCGAGACGACCGTGAGCGCTCCGAAGGGGCTCGGCATGCCCTGGAACATGCCGTCCTTCAGCGTCACGCAGGAGAACCGCGCAAGCCTCAGCACCACCGCCAGGAGCACCACGATCGCCGCGAGCGCCGACACCCGCTGGTGTGCGTCGTCCGCGACCATGCCGTACACCAGGACGAAGTAGGCCGGTGCGAGGCCGAAGCTGATCAGGTCGGAGAGGTTGTCCAGCTCCGCGCCCATCGGCGAGGACCGCAGCTTGCGCGCCACGAGCCCGTCGAAGAGGTCGAACACCGCGGCCATGAGCATCAGGATCACCGCGGTCGCCGCGGAGTGCCTGGCCATGCCCGACTCGTCACTGCCCGTGAGGTGCGGGATGAGGATCCCCGTGGTGGTGAAGTACACCGCCATGAAGCCGCACGTCGCGTTACCGAGCGTGAGTGTGTCCGCTATCGAGAGGCGCAACGAGAGGGGCATGTCCTCGGCGTCGTCCTGCTCCTCGGCCTCGGGCACCCAGCCCGCCTGAGTATCAGGATCAATCACGGTCAATGCGAGTCACCCCCGCGGTGGTGGCCTGACCGACCTCGACCGCGGCCTCGACACCCTCCGGAAGGTAGATGTCGACGCGCGAGCCGAAGCGGATCAGACCGATGCGTTCGCCCTGCTCCACCTTCGTCCCCTGCGGGATGTACGGGACGATACGACGGGCGACCGCTCCCGCGATCTGCACCATCTCGATGTCACCGAGCTCGGTGTCGAAGTGCCAGACGACGCGCTCGTTGTTCTCGCTCTCCTTGTTGAACGCCGGAACGAAACCACCGGGGACGTGCTCGACGGACGTCACGGTGCCGGACAGGGGGGCCCGGTTGACGTGGACGTTCAGCGGGCTCATGAAGATCGCGACGCGGGTGCGCCCGTCCTTCCACGGCATGATGCTCTGCACCACGCCGTCGGCCGGTGAGATGACGCGACCCTGGGTGATCTCGCGCTCGGGGTCACGGAAGAACCACAGCATGCCCGCCGCGAGCGCGGTGGTGGGCACGGCCACGGCGGCCCAGCGTCCGGACTTGCGGGCCCGGACGAGGCTGAGTGCCGCGGTGGCGACGGTCGGGAGGAGCCACGGCGATGCTCCGCGCGCAAGGCGGACCCCGCCGCGCGGTGCAGGGGTTTGGCTGTCGGGCATGGATGACCTTCGTAGCGGATGATGCCGCGCAGGCAACGGGGGGACGGCGGCTTTCCGGCGATGCTATCGGGTACGAGCGGCAACTGGGCAAGCCAGCAGTCGAGTCGGACAGCTGAAACGCTCCCGGCGAGGGTGACCGGGTGTGATGTTCTTCGCCACCAAATCACCTCTAAGGGGACAATCAGCCCTGGAACCGGTACTCCTCAAGGAGCCGGCGACCGATGATCATTTTCTGGATCTCGGCGGTACCTTCGCCGATCAGCAGCATCGGGGCCTCCCGGTAGAGGCGCTCGATCTCGTACTCCTTGGAGAAGCCGTAACCGCCGTGGATGCGGAAGGCGTCCTCGACGACCTCCTTGCAGTACTCCGAGGCGAGGTACTTCGCCATCCCTGCCTCCAGGTCATTTCGCTCCCCGGAGTCCTTTTTGCGCGCTGCATTGACCATCATCGCATGCGCGGCTTCCACTTTGGTGGCCATTTCAGCCAATTTGAACTGGATCGCCTGGTGCTGGGCGATCGGCTTTCCGAAGGTGTGACGCTGCTGGGCATAGGAAACGCCCAACTCGAAGGCACGCTGCGCGACACCGCAGCCACGCGCCGCGACATTCACCCGGCCCACCTCGACTCCGTCCATCATTTGGTAAAAACCGCGGCCGGTGGTGCCGCCCAGGACGCGATTGGCCGGAATGCGCAGTCCGTCCATGACGAGTTCGGTCGTGTCGACGCCCTTGTAGCCCATCTTGTCGATCTTCCCCGGGATGGTGAGGCCGGGGCGGACCTCGCCGAAGCCCGCCTCCTTCTCCACCAGGAAGGTCGTCATCGACCGGTGCGGGGCCGTGCCCTCGGGGTGTCCTTCGTCACTCCGGCACAGGACGGCGACCAGCGTGGACGTGCCGCCGTTGGTCAGCCACATCTTCTGGCCGTTCAGGACGTACTCCTCGCCGTCCCGCACCCCCTTCGAGGTGATCGCCGAGACGTCCGAACCCAGCGCCGGCTCGGACATCGAGAACGCGCCCCGCACCTCTCCCAGCGCCATCCGCGGCAGGAAGGTGTCCTTCTGCTCCCGCGTACCGTGCTGCTTCAGCATGTACGCCACGATGAAATGCGTATTGATGATGCCCGACACACTCATCCAGCCGCGCGCGATCTCCTCGACGCACAGCGCATAAGTGAGAAGCGACTCGCCCAGACCGCCGTACTCCTCCGGAATCATCAGCCCGAACAGGCCGAGTTCCTTGAGGCCTTCGACGATTTCCGTCGGGTACTCGTCGCGGTGCTCCAGCCGTGTCGCGACGGGAATGATCTCCTTGTCGACGAAATCACGGACCGTGGAGAGGATTTCCCGCTGGACATCGGTCAGGCCGGCGGTCTGCGCGAGACGGCTCATGACTGCTTCTCCCCGTTCTTCTGCGGCGGCTGGACGGGTTCGGGGCGGCCGGGCTGCTCCCCGCCCCGCTCCTGGACGTACGTCTCGGTGGGGACCATCACCTTGCGGCGGAACACGCAGACCAGCGTGCCGTCCTGCTTGTAGCCCCGGGTCTCGACGTGGACGATCCCGCGGTCGCTCCTGGACCGCGACGGCGTCTTGTCCAGGACCGTCGTCTCCCCGTAGACCGTGTCACCGTGGAAGGTCGGCGCCACGTGCTTCAGCGACTCCACCTCCAGGTTGGCGATGGCCTTGCCGGAGACGTCCGGCACCGACATGCCGAGCAGCAGCGAGTAGACGTAGTTGCCGACCACGACGTTCCTCTTGAAGTCGGTCGCGCGCTCCGCGTAGTTGCTGTCCAGGTGCAGCGGATGGTGGTTCATGGTCAGCAGGCAGAAGAGGTGGTCGTCGTATTCCGTGACGGTCTTTCCCGGCCAGTGCTTGTAGATGGCACCGACCTCGAATTCCTCGAAGATGCGCCCGAATCGCATGATCAGGCCTCCGGTGCTTCGAAAGCGTTGGTGCGCCGCATACCGGCCGCCCGGCCCTTGCCCGCGACCACCAGGGCCATCTTGCGGCTGGCCTCGTCGATCATCTCGTCGCCCAGCATCGCCGACCCCTTCTTGCCGCCCGCCTCCGAGGTGCACCAGTCGTACGCGTCGAGGATCATCTCCGCGTGGTCGTAGTCGTCCTGCGAGGGCGAGAACACCTCGTTCGCGGCGTCCACCTGCCCCGGGTGCAGCACCCACTTGCCGTCGAAGCCCAGCGCCGCCGCCCGGCCCGCGACCTCCCGGTAGGCGTCCACGTCGCGGATCTGGAGGAAGGGCCCGTCGATCGCCTGGAGGTCGTGCGCGCGGGCGGCCATCAGGATCCGCATCAGGATGTAGTGGTAGGCGTCCGCCGGGTAACCGGGCGGCTGCTGGCCGACCACCAGCGTCTTCATGTTGATGGAGGCCATGAAGTCGGCCGGGCCGAAGATCAGGGTCTCCAGACGCGGCGAGGCGGCGGCGATGTCGTCGATGTTCACCAGGCCCCTGGCGTTCTCGATCTGCGCCTCGATGCCGATGCGCCCCACCTCGAAGCCCATCGTCTTCTCGATCTGCGTCAGCAGCAGGTCCAGCGCCACGACCTGCTGGGCGTCCTGGACCTTCGGCAGCATGACGCAGTCGAGGTTCGCCCCCGCGCCCTCGACGACCGTGACCACGTCACGGTACGTCCAGTGCGTCGTCCAGTCGTTGACCCGCACCACCCGGGTCTTGCCGCTCCAGTCCCCCTTGTTGAGCGCGTCCACGATGGTGTGGCGGGCGCCTTCCTTGGCCAGCGGCGCGCAGGCGTCCTCCAGGTCCAGGAAGACCTGGTCGGCCGGCAGGCCCTGGGCCTTCTCCAGGAACCGCGGGTTCGAGCCGGGCACCGCCAGGCAGGAGCGGCGCGGACGCAGCCGGTTCACGGACGCTGTGGGCGTGGTCATGCGGGGACCTCCAGAGGGTCGAGCTTGTTGGCTGTACGGATCTCGTCGACGATACGGCCGATGATCTCCGTGATACCGAAGTCCTTCGGGGTGAAGACGGCGGCGACACCGGCCTCGACGAGGGCGCGCGCGTCGGCCGGCGGGATGATGCCGCCCGCGATCACCGGGATGTCCGTCGCCCCGGCCTCGCGGAGCCTGGTCAGTACGTCGGGCACCAGCTCGGCGTGCGAGCCGGACAGGACGGACAGGCCGACGCAGTGCACGTCCTCGGCCAGCGCCGCGTCGGTGATCTGTTCCGGGGTCAGCCTGATCCCCTGGTAGACCACCTCGAAACCGGCGTCCCTGGCACGGACGGCGATCTGCTCGGCGCCGTTGGAGTGCCCGTCCAGACCGGGCTTGCCCACCAGCAGGCGCAGCCGCCCCACGCCCAGGTCCGCGGCGGTCCGGGCGGCCCTCTCGCGGACCAGGGCGAGCGGGGTGCCCGGCTCGGCGGTGACCGCGAGCGGGGCGGAGGAGACGCCCGTGGGGGCCCGGAACTCGCCGAACACGTCGCGCAGGGCCCAGGCCCACTCACCCGTGGTGACGCCCGCCCGCGCGCACTCGACGGTCGCCTCCATCATGTTGGCGGTGCCCGCGGCGGCCTTCTTGAGGGCCGCCAGCGCCTCGGAGGCCCGCGCCTCGTCCCGGTCGTCCCGCCACGCGTGCAGCGCGGCGACGACCCGGGACTCGTTCTCCGGGTCCACGGTCATGATCGCGGCGTCCAGGTCCGCGGTCAGCGGGTTCGGCTCGGTGCTCTCGTAGACGTTGACGCCGACGATCTTCTCCTCGCCGCCCTCGATCCGGGCCCGCCGCGCCGCGTGCGAGGAGACCAGCTCCGACTTGAGGTAACCGGACTCGACGGCGGCCATCGCGCCGCCCATCTCCTGGATCCGGTCCATCTCGGCCAGCGAGGCGGTGACCAGCTCGCCCACCTTCGCCTCGATCACCCGCGAACCGGCGAAGATGTCCTCGTACTCCAGCAGATCGCTCTCGTGCGCCAGCACCTGCTGGATCCGCAGCGACCACTGCTGGTCCCAGGGGCGGGGCAGGCCGAGCGCCTCGTTCCAGGCGGGCAGTTGCACGGCGCGGGCGCGGGCGTCCTTGGAGAGGGTGACGGCCAGCATCTCCAGGACGATGCGCTGGACGTTGTTCTCCGGCTGCGCCTCGGTCAGCCCGAGGGAGTTGACCTGCACGCCGTAGCGGAAGCGCCGCTGCTTGGAGTTCTCGATGCCGTACCGCTCGCGGGTGACCTGGTCCCAGATGCGGCCGAACGCCCGCATCTTGCACATCTCCTCGATGAAGCGGACGCCCGCGTTCACGAAGAAGGAGATACGGGCGACGACGTCCCCGAACCGCTCCTCGGGCACCTGCCCCGACGCGCGTACCGCGTCGAGCACGGCGATGGCCGTGGACATGGCGTACGCGATCTCCTGGACCGGCGTGGCCCCGGCCTCCTGGAGGTGGTAGCTACAGATGTTGATCGGGTTCCAGCGGGGGACGCGCCCGACCGTGTACGCGATCATGTCGGTGGTCAGCCGCAGCGAGGGGCCGGGCGGGAAGACGTGCGTCCCGCGCGAGAGGTACTCCTTGACGATGTCGTTCTGCGTGGTGCCCTGGAGCCTGGCCGGGTCGGCGCCCTGCTCCTCGGCGACGACCTGGTAGAGCGCGAGCAGCCACATGGCGGTGGCGTTGATCGTCATGGAGGTGTTCATCTGCTCCAGGGGGATGTCCTGGAACAGCCGGCGCATGTCACCGAGGTGCGAGACGGGGACCCCGACCCGGCCGACCTCGCCGCGGGCCAGCACGTGGTCGGGGTCGTACCCGGTCTGGGTGGGCAGGTCGAAGGCGACCGACAGACCGGTCTGGCCCTTGGCGAGGTTGCGCCGGTAGAGCTCGTTGGACGCCTCGGCGGTGGAGTGTCCGGCGTACGTCCGCATGAGCCACGGGCGGTCCTTGTGGCGGCCGCTCATCTCAGACGTCCCGGAAGCGGTTGATGGCCTCGACGTGCCGCTCGCGCAGCTCCGGGTCGCGCACGCCCAGGCCCTCGCGGGGGGCCAGCGCCAGGACGCCGACCTTGCCGTGGTGCAGGTTGCGGTGCACGTCGTACGCGGCCTGGCCGGTGTCCTGGAGCGCGTACACCTTGGAGAGCGTCGGGTGGATCTTCCCCTTGGCGACCAGCCGGTTCGCCTCCCACGCCTCACGGTAGTTGGCGAAGTGCGAGCCGATGATGCGCTTCAGCGACATCCACAGGTAGCGGTTGTCGTACTCGTGGGTGTAGCCGGAGGTGGAGGCGCAGGTGACGATCGTGCCGCCCTTGCGGGTCACGTACACGCTCGCGCCGAAGGTCTCGCGGCCCGGGTGCTCGAAGACGATGTCCACGTCCTCGCCGCCGGTCAGTTCGCGGATGCGCTTGCCGAACCGCTTCCACTCGCGCGGGTCCTGGTGGTGCTCGTCCTTCCAGAACCGGAAGTCCTCGGCGGTGCGGTCGATGATGGCGCTCGCGCCCATCTTCCGGCAGATCTCGGCCTTCTGCTCACTGGAGACCACGCAGATCGGGTTGGCGCCGCCGGCCAGGGCGAACTGCGTGGCGTACGAGCCGAGTCCGCCGCTCGCGCCCCAGATCAGCACGTTGTCGCCCTGCTTCATGCCCGCGCCGTTGCGCGAGACGAGCTGCCGGTACGCGGTGGAGTTGACCAGGCCCGGGGCGGCGGCCTCCTCCCAGCTGAGGTGTCCGGGCTTGGGCATCAGCTGGTTCGACTTGACCAGGGCGAGTTCGGCCAGGCCGCCGAAGTTGGTCTCGAAGCCCCAGATGCGCTGCTCGGGGTCGAGCATCGTGTCGTTGTGGCCGTCGGACGACTCCAGCTCGACCGAGAGGCAGTGCGCGACGACCTCGTCGCCGGGCTTCCAGGCGTTGACGCCGGGACCGGTGCGCAGGACGACGCCCGCCAGGTCGGAGCCGATGACGTGGTAGGGCAGGTCGTGGCGCCGGGTGAGCTCGCTGAGCTTGCCGTACCGCTCCAGGAAGCCGAAGGTCGCCATCGGCTCGAAGACGGAGGTCCAGACGGAGTTGTAGTTGACCGAACTGGCCATCACGGCCACGAGCGCCTCGCCGGGACCGAGTGGGGGAACCGGCACCTCGTCCAGGTGCAGGGAGGCGCGGGGGTCCTTGTCACGGGTGGCGAGTCCGGCGAACATCTCGGTCTCGTCCTTGTGCACGGTCACGGCACGGTACGACTCGGGGACGGACAGAGCCGCGAAGTCGGCGGTGGTGCTGTCCGGCGACTGGATCGCGTCCAGGATTTCCTTCACGGTGGTGCCTCCGGCAGATCGGGTCCCGGGCGTCGAGGGAACGCCTGAGGAGCCCCTTGGACAGGGGAGTGGTGCGGTGTGGAGGTGTGCCGTCGGTTCGGCGGGGGTGCTGCGGCGTGCTCGGTGGAGCGGAAGGGATGCCTGTGACGCAGGCGTCCGGGCGCGCGGACCATGGTCTGCGGGGACAGCCGGCGCACGAAGTGGTTTCTGCGCGCCGGCCGCCCGGACACCTTCACGTTATGGCACTGCGTGACAGGTGACAAGGCACCGAGTGCCAACAATTTCTCTCACGTGTCATCCGCGGTGCACGCATGAGCGACATCATGGGCCCGATGCCGGACTCATACCGTTTGATGCTGCTGGGAGAGGCACTACGGCGTGGTGCGGTACACGTACGGGGTGACGGTGCTCAGGGCGCTGAACCCGAGCCGGCGCAGGATCGGTGCCGACCGGTCCGTCGCGTCGACCTGGAGGTGCCGGTAGCCGCGCTCCGCCGCGAGAGCGGCCCGGTGGGCGACCAGGGCGCGGTAGACGCCCCTGCCCCGCCAGTGCTCCACGGTTCCGCCGCCCCAGAGCCCAGCGAAGCCGGTGCCGGGGTGCAGTTCCATCCGGGCCGAGCTGACCGGTTCCCCGTCGGCCAGCGCCACCAGCGCGACGAACGTGCCGGGGTCCCCCGCGAGCCGGGCGAGCACCTGGTGGCGCAGCCGCGACCCGTCGGTGCCGAAGGCGCTCTCGTGGGCGCGCACCATCAGCTCCACCCCCGCCGCGTCGGTCACGGTCACCAGGCGGACGCCCTCGGGCAGCCGTACGTCGGTGGCGAGGTCCGCGACGGGGGCGACGAGCAGGGTCTCCGGCGGCTCGGCCTCGAACCCGGCGGCGGTGAGCAGCTCACCCAGCGAGGCGGGGGCGTCGTGCGCGTACCGCTTCCACTCGAACTCGCCGATCCCCAGCGCCGTGTAGTGCTCGATCTGCGCCGTGATCCCGGCCCGCGCGTCCGCGGGGGAGAGTCCGGGGGCGGTCCAGACGACCCCGTTCCAGTCGTCGGCGCCGCCGGTCTGCCGGACGACCGGGCCGGCCCGTTCGACGCGCACGCCGGGGCCGTCGGGGCGGGCGTGTTCACGCATGCCGCGGTCGAAGAGGGCCAGTGTCTCCAGGGGTCGCATCCACGCATCGGACCACGGGCGGTGCCGCCGTGCCATCGGGTTTCCGGGCCTGGGGCGTCAACGCGGCCGCGCGGGGCACACGGAAGTGATCTTGAGCAGGTCACGAGGAGTCAGGGGGTGGGCACCCGATGCCGATACCGATGCGCGGCCGCGTCCGGGGGAGCCGCAGATCCACATTCGACGTCCGTCGCACGGCGCTGGGGTTCGTCCTCCTCGCCGTGCTGGTCTGCGGCGTGGGGCTGACCCTCCGCACCGCCCTGGCGAGCGCCGAGCGGCATCCCGTGCCCGCCGCGGCCGTGCTCGTGGTGCTGGTGACCGGCGCGGTGGCCCTCCTGCGCCGCCGCCGTAACCGCAAGGCGGCGGCCCGGGGCGCGGCGGCGGCCGTGGAGACCGCGTACGAGGTCGTGGACGCGGCCCTGGCCGAACCGGCCCCCGCCGAGCCCGCGCCCGCCTACGAGCAGGCCCCGCCCGCCGCCGGCCCGGCAGCCCCGGAGCCCGCGGACTGGGTCGCCATGGATCCGTACGCCTTCGAGGAGGCCGTCGCCGCCCTCTGCCGCCGCGACGGCTGCCGGGACGTGGAGGTCGTCGGCGGCGCGGGCGACCTGGGGGCCGACGTCACGGCCACCACGCCCGACGGCCGCCGCCTGGTCGTGCAGTGCAAGCGCTACACGGACGGGAACAAGGTCGGCTCGCAGGACCTCCAGCGCTTCGGCGGCACCTGCTACGCGGTCCACCAGGCGGGCGCGGCGGTCGTCGTCACCACCAGCACGTTCACCGAACCCGCCCTGGAGTACGCCGGGCGGTGCGGCATCGTCTGCCTCGACCTCGCCGGGCTGACCGCGTGGAGCGAGGACGGCGCACCGCTGCCCTGGCACACCGGGGCGGCCGTGCTGCCCGTCGAGGGGTGAGAGCCGGCCCGAGGGGTGAGCGGGGGCTCAGCGCTCTTTCAACGCCCGCTGGATGGTCCGCATCACCTCGTCGAGGGGGGCGTCGGTACGGGCCACGGCGACCAGCACCTCGCCCTCGGAGGTGACCGAGGCGGCCGGCGGCCTCGTGGGCTCGCTCCCCGCGGTCCGCCCCGCGCCGATCCCCGTACCGAACGTGTCCCGCACGATCGCGAACGCGTGGTCGAGCTGGGTCTCCACGTCGCCCTGGCCGTCCGCCCGCAGCCAGCGCCGCAGCACATGGTTGTGCGCCGTCACCACGGCGGAGGCGGCCACCTCGGCCAGCAGGGGGTCGTCGTTGCCCACCTGGTGGTCCCGCTCGTCGAAGTGGCCCAGCAGATAGCGGGTGAAGAGGCGCTCGTAGCGGGCCACCGAGGCGATCTCGGCCTCCCGCAGCGTGGGTACCTCGCGGGTCAGCTTGTAACGGGCCACGGACACCGCGGGCTTCGCCGCGTACATCTTCATGACCTCTTTGATGCCGCGGCACACCGTGTCGAGCGGATGCTCGTGCGCCGGGGCGGCGTTCAGGACGGCCTCGGCCCGCACCAGGGTGTCGTCGTGGTCCGGGAAGATGGCTTCTTCCTTCGACCGGAAGTGGCGGAAGAATGTCCGCCGGGCGACCCCCGCCGCTCCCGCGATCTCGTCGACCGTCGTCGCCTCGTACCCCTTCGTGGCGAACAGTTCCATGGCCGCCGCGGCCAGCTCGCGGCGCATCTTGAGCCGTTGGGCGGCGGCACGGGTACCTGCTGCGCTCTCCGGGGCGTCCGTCGTGGCGGAGGAGCGGGGTGACTTGGCGGGTTGGGACATGGTGTGAACGTAGCTCATCGGCGCACGTGTGTGCGCCTGCGGGGGCGGACCGCCCGACACTCCCGGCGGCCCGCCCCGTCCGGCCCCCGCCCCCGGGGGACCGGCGGTGGCCGGCGCGGGGTCGGCACCGGCCACCGCCGCCCGCTCAGCGGCGGGCGTACTCCCGGAAGCCGCGCCCCGTCTTGCGGCCGAGGCAGCCCGCGGCGACCAGGTGTTCGAGCAGCGGGGCCGGTGCCAGCCCCGGATCGCGGAACTCGCCGTGCAGGACCTTCTCGATGGCCAGCGAGACGTCGAGCCCGACGACGTCCAGCAGCTCGAAGGGCCCCATCGGATAGCCGCCGCCCAGCTTCATCGCCGCGTCGATGTCGTCGGGGGTCGCGTAGTGCTCCTCGACCATCTTCACCGCGTTGTTGAGGTACGGGAAAAGCAGCGCGTTCACGATGAAACCGGCCCGGTCGCCGCAGTCCACGGGGTGCTTGCGCACCGCCGCGCAGACCTCGCGGACCGTGGCGTGCGCGTCGTCGCCGGTCAGCACCGTGCGGACCACCTCGACCAGCTTCATCGCGGGCGCCGGGTTGAAGAAGTGCATCCCGACGACGTCCTGGGGGCGCGAGGTCACCCGGGCCACGGCCACGACCGGCAGCGAGGAGGTGGTGGTGGCCAGCACCGCGCCCGGCTTGCAGACCTTGTCCAGCGTCCGGAACAGCTCCCGCTTGACCTCCAGGTCCTCGGCGACCGCCTCCACCGCGAGATCCACCCCGGCGAGGGCGTCGAGCGAACCGGCCAGGGTGATCCGGGCGAGCGTCTCGTCCCGCGCCTGGGCCGTCAGCCGCCCCTTGGAGACCGACCGCTCCAGCGACGTCGCGATCCGCTCCCTGGCCGTGTCCGCCTTCTCCGGGCCACGGGCGGCGAGCACCACGGCGTACCCGGCCTTCGCGAAGACCTCCGCGATGCCCGAGGCCATCGTCCCGGAGCCGGCGACACCCACCGAGGACACCGGACGCCCGGCGACCGCACCCGCGCCGGCCACCGGAGTCAGCGCGTCCGGCACCACGGTCCGGCCGCCAGGGGCGTCGTACGTGTAGAAGCCGCGGCCGGACTTGCGGCCGGTCAGGCCCGCCCGGCTGAGCTGCCCGAGCACCGGCGCCGGGGCGTGCAGCCGGTCGTGCGAGGCGGAGTACATGGCTTCCAGGACCGTGCGCGCGGTGTCGACGCCGATCAGGTCCAGCAGGGCGAGCGGGCCCATCGGCAGCCCGCAGCCCAGCCGCATCGCGGCGTCGATGTCCTCACGCGAGGCGTAGTTCGCCTCGTACATGGCGGCGGCCTGGTTGAGGTAGCCGAACAGCAGCCCGTCCGCGACGAAGCCCGGCCGGTCACCGACCGCCACCGGCTGCTTGCCCAGCTCGCGGGCGAGCCGGGTGACCGTCTCGACGGCCGAGGGGGCGGTCAGCACCGAGGAGACCACCTCGACCAGCTTCATCGCCGGGGCGGGGTTGAAGAAGTGCAGGCCCAGGACGCGTTCCGGGCGGCGCGACTCCGCCGCGAGCCGGGTCACCGACAGCGCGTTGGTGCCCGTCGCGAGGATCGCGGCCGGCGAGACGACGGCGTCCAGGTCCCGGAAGACCTGCTGCTTGATCTCGTACGTCTCCGGCACGACCTCGATGACCAGTTCGGCGTCCGCCGCCGCCTGGAGGTCGCCGAACGTGCGGAAACGGGCGAGGACGTCGCGCCGCTCCCGCTCCGTGATCCCCTCACGCCGCACGGCGCGCGCGGTGGAGGCTTCCAGGGAGGCGACGGCCTGCCGGGCGGCGGCCTCGCTGACGTCGATGCCGATGACCTCGCGGCCCGCGCGGGCCAGGACCTCGGCGATGCCGGTTCCCATGGTGCCGAGGCCGACGACGGCGATGGTGCGGAGCGGGGTGTCCATCACGGGACTCCAGGGTGAGTGACGACTGTGAGGGGCACGGCGGCGCATGCGGCACGGGTGAACCGGCGCGCGGCGTGCGGGGGTTGCGTGTCGTGGTGCACGGTTCCCGGAGCGCGCGGGGCGCACACCCGGGCCGGGAGGGGCGACGGACTCTGTCCCGGAGTCACGTCACAGAACTGCCGAACCGACAAGCACTCCGGGTGGCTGCGTCACCAGGCCACCGGAGCCGGCGGGCGTGTTGCCCGCTCACTTGAGATTAACCGGCGGGTAACGAGCGCGCCAGCCCCGGGTGGTTGTGCGGTGGGCCACATGTGCCGGGACGGGTGCCCGCCCGACCGTCGCCGGGATGCGGGTAGACACTGTCTACCCGCTCCTGGTAGACACGGCCCATGACGAATCAGGACGCGGGCCTGGAAGCCCGTCTGGTGGCCGTCGGGGTCCAACTGGTCGAGGAGAGAGGGGTGCAGGCCCTTACCTTGCGCGAGATCGCCCGTGCCGCCGGGGTGTCGCACGGTGCGCCCCGCCGCTACTTCCCCACGCATGTGTCCCTGCTCTCCGCCATCGCGCGCACCGGGTTCGCGGACCTGGCCGACCGGGCTGCGGACGTGGCGGTGCCGGGAGAGGCGGAGCGTGATCCCCGCGCCCAGGTCGAGCGGCTCTGCCAGGTCTACCTGGACTTCGCCCGGACGCGGGGCGGCATGTTCGAGCTGATGTTCCGTCACGACCTGCTCGAAAGCGGTCACTTGGGTCTGCGCGAGAGCAGCCTGCCGCTCTTCGGACTCTTCGCGGACACGGTCGGGCGGGCCCGCCCCCACCCCGCCGGGGCCGACGCCCGGCTCGTCGCGGGTGCGCTCTGGGCGGGACTGCACGGCATAGCCCAGCTGTGGACGTGGGGCAGCCTCCGTCTCGCCACCGGCGCAGACGACGTCGGGCCGCTGCTGCACACCCTCCTCGACGCCCACCTCGGCCCGGATCCCCGGTGAGCACCTTCCACAGACGGATCACCCTGGCCGCGAGCGTCGTCGGGGCGGCGGTCGTCGCCCTGGACGGCACGGTACTGACCGTGGTCCAGCCCGGACTGCGCGAGGACCTCCACGCCTCCTTGGCCCAGGTCCAGTGGACGAGCACCGGATACCTGATCGCGGTGGCCGCGCTGCTCGTCCTCGCCGGACGCTTCGGCGACCGCCACGGCCACCGGCGGGTGTTCGCCGTGGGGATCCTCGGATTCGGCGCGACCTCCGCGGGTATCGGGCTGGCGTCGGAGACCGGAACCGTGATCGCCCTGCGTGTCGCCCAGGGAGCCTGCGGCGCGCTCCTGCAACCGGCCACCCTCGGCATGCTCAGGGCGGCCTTCCCGCCCGACCGGCTCGGCATGCCCCTCGCCCTGCGCACCAGCGCCATCGGCCTGGCGGCCGCGGCGGGACCGCTCGTGGGGGGAGCGCTCGCCGTCCGCCACGGATGGCGAGCGGTCTTCTTCCTCAACGTCCCGGTCACCCTGGTGATCGGGCTGCTCGTGCTCGCCGTACGCGAACCCGCGGCGCGGGCCGCCGCGCCCGGCGGACACCGTCCGGACACGGCGCCCGACCTCCCGGGGGCGTGCCTCCTCGCGACCGCCGTGGGCTGCCTGGTGTACGCCCTCACCGGGATGTCCGGGGACGGCGGGGCGGGCGCGTCCGTGACCGGCCTCGGAGCGGCCCTGCTGGCCGGACACCTGTTCGTGAGACGCCAACGGAGCGCGGCGGACCCGCTGGTGCCCCCAGGAGTGCTCGCCGCACCGGGCGTCGCCGCCGGACTGGGCGTCCTGACGGCCGCCTCGGCCGCCCTGTTCGGAAGCCTGTTCACCGGCGTCTACTACCTCCAGGACGTCCTCGGCCTCGACCCGCTGCGCTGCGCCCTGGTGGCGCTGCCGGGGCCGGTGGCCATGGTGGTGGCCGCCCCGCTCTCCGTCCGGCCCGCGCGCCGGTACGGGCCGCGCCGCACGGTCGCGGGCGCGATGATCCTGCTCGCGCTGGGCGACCTGCTGTTGTCCCGCCTCGGCGCGGCACCCGGGCCGGTGCTGATCCGCACCGCGTTCCTCCTGGTGGGCGCCGGGTTCGGTGTCGTGATGGTCGTCGCCACGGATGTCGTCGTACGCCAGGTGCCCGAACGGCACGCCGGGGTCGCGGGCGGACTCCAGCAGACCGCGATGAACATCGGCCCCGCCCTGGGAGTGGCCGTGGCGACCGCCCTGCTGGCCCTGGGCGCGCCCGGCGGTCCCGCCTCCGGATCACGGGAGGCGCTGTCGCACGCCGTCCCGCCCGCGCTCACGGTCCTGGCGGTGGTGGCCGCCGCCGGAGCCCTGAGCGCCCGCGGACTGCCGGGCACCGCCGCTGCGGCAACGCGGGACCGCACGGTCCGTGTGCGGCGATAAACTCAGCGTCATGGATGAGGAGTCGCGCTCGCTGACGGACCGTCTCCGGGACGAGGCGGGAGGGTCCCCGCTCTTCGGCCGGCTGCTCGCCACCCAGGACGACGAGGAGCTGGCCGCCGCCCTCACCAGCGCCGGACAGCCCCTGTGGGCACGGGAGATCGCCGCGTTCCGGCTCGGCTGCCGGGGCGACCGCCGGGCGTTCGAGGCACTGGTCCTCCTGCTCAACCACCGCGACCCCGAGCGCTGCGTCTCGGCCGCCCACGCGCTGCTGCTGCTCCGGGACCCCCGGACGCCCCGGGCCGCCGCCGCGCTCGCCACCAACACCCTGCGTACGGCCTACGCCCTGCACCCGGTA
Organism: Streptomyces halstedii; assembly: GCA_000720535.1. Taxonomy (GTDB): domain Bacteria; phylum Actinomycetota; class Actinomycetes; order Streptomycetales; family Streptomycetaceae; genus Streptomyces; species Streptomyces halstedii. The sequence goes on along the minus strand of JOAZ01000032.1, from coordinate 10,688 downwards.
CGCCTGCTGACCGCACTGCGGGCCCCGGAGTCGGTACCCGCGCTGATCACCACCCTCGACCGGCTGCTGGCCCCGGCCGAACCGCATTGGCGGGTCGCCCTCGCGTGCGTGGAGGGCCTGGGCACCCTGGCCGACGACCGGGCCCGCCCGGTCTTGGAGGCCGCTCTGCCGCACCCCCGGCTGGGGGTGGCGGCGGCGGAGGCGCTCAGGCGGTTGCCGGCGGGGTGAGCGGGCGTACGGCGTACGAGGAGAGCGCGGCCGACTGGCAATCCATCACCTGTTGAGGGATCCCGACGTCTCGCTGTGCTGAGCCTCGATCCACGGGAGGCGACGACCGCCGACGAGGAATCGGCGCCGAAGCCGCGGGTGCCGACCGAGTTGTTGGGCGAACACGACAACTCGCCGAGTAATTCTCTCAAAAGCCCTCAGGCGGGCAGCGCGGGGAACACGACCACCGAGCCGTCCCTGTTGCGGGCGATCTCGATCGCCACGTCTGTCGCGCGGCTGTCGACCGAGATGCCGTCCCCCAGCCGGTGGATCCGGTGGGTCGCGCGCATCAGGCGATCCACTTCGCCGGGCGTGAAGACGGGCCGCAAACCGTTCGGGCGGGCCAGCTCCAGCGACGACAGGCGAACCAGGACTCCGGCGATGCCCGACTCCAGTTCTTCGAGGCGCTGTTGGTCGCGCCTGAGTGCGCGGGTGAAGCTCTCGAAGAGGTTGCCAGGGTCGTTCTGGGCATGCTCGACGGCTTGCAGGACGACGACCCGCCGCTTCAGCGCGAGGGCCAGGGCTGCGAGTTCGAGGTGGGCGCGGAACGTGCCCCCCTGGTCATCGACACCAGGGAACGACTTGGTCAGCACGGCGATCTCGACGGCCTCGCCGTCGGGCAGCTTGTCGAGTGCGCTCCGCCACCGGGCGAGGCGGCGATCAGCTCTGCCCAGCGCCGTGTTGATGGCATGCACCGCCGAGTCCAGTCCCAGCGAGATGCCGAGCTTGCCTTGGTCGAGCAGGATGGCGGTGGCCTTGTCGATGGCATCGCGGCAGCCGTCGAGTTCACTGTGCTCGTCATCGAGCTTCTCTTCGTGCAGTTGCTCCAGCAGCTCTGTGATGTGTTCGATGGCCTGCTGGCGCTGGCGGTCGGCGTGCGCGCTCACCCCCACCGCCACGGCCATGAGCACGAGTGGAGCGGCCACGGTGAGCGCCGCGCTGCCGGCGGCCGCGATGCCGGCCGTCGCACCGGCCCCACCGGCTGCGCCCGCCGCTGCCGCTTTACCGACCGGCACGAACGTCGCGCCGCCGACGATGCCGCTCATGGGGTCCACGATTGGACCGCGGATGCCGCCGGGCACCGCCTTCGACATCATCGGGCGAAGTGTGCCCTGACCGAGCTGGGCTGCGACCTTCGCCGGAACCACCATGCGATACAGGTTCTCGCCGGCAGAGGTCGCCGTAGCCGCCGCGGAGGAATTCCGTGCTGTCTGCGTGACGAGTTGCGACAGGTGCTGTGCCAGGGGACTCACGGCATCGAGCGGGATACCTCGACTGCGGTCGAGGCCGCCGGGCAGCGGATGTACCTCAAGTGTGGCGATCGGCTCGTCGGCCAGAGCGGCCAGCACACTGCGCAGTTCACCCAGCCGCTCAGCCGTCATGGGCCCGTCTCCGGCCACTGCGGGCACCCGGACGTCACCCGTCGCGAGCGTCCACACCGGAGCGGCTGGTGCCTTGCGGTAGTCGATCATCGTCTCCCCCTTGTTCGCCCACAGCCGCCTACGGCTGACGCCCGACCGGAACGGCATGCGCCCTCATGTGATCAACGAGTAGGGAAGCCCTGATGAACACCAGCGTCTTGCCTGTCCTGCGGCCGTACCAACTCCCCCTGCGGGCAGCCAATCTACGTGATCCGTGGACGTGCAACCGCCCTGCGTCCAAAGAGGCCGACCTCGGAACCGGTCACGGAGACACGGGGCGAGACGACGGTCGAACGGACGTCTGATCGGGCTCCGGCAGCGGCTCCTTCACAGCTCGGCCCAGACCGTCTTGCCAGGTGCACCGGCGCGTGGAGTGACACCCCAGCGAGTGGCCAGGTGCTCGACGAGGAGGAGCCCGCAGCCGGTTTCGGAGCCCGGAGGCGGGGTGGTGGGCCGACGGGTGCCAGCGGGGCGGCGTTCGGTGCGGGTGTCGGTCACCTCGATACGGAGTACATCCGCCGTCACGGTCAGGCGACACCCGCGCCCCGGGGCGTACGCGGGCGTGGGCCTCGTGTGCTCACGCGGCCCGTCCTGGCGTACGCCCCGGTGCGGACCCGTACGGGACGTGGGCGTCAGCCCCGGGTGCCGAGCAGGCCGTGCAGGGTCAGGCCCTTGGTGGCCGACCCCGTCGATGTGGCCGCCTTCGTGCTCGCCTTGGCGGCGGACGCCGGTTCGGGGTCCGGGAGCGCGTCGCAGACCGCGTCCGGGCCGCTGCCGCCGGAGCGGGGCAGGGTGCCGTCGGTGAGGTAGTCCACCAGGTAGGCGTCCAGGCAGTCGTTGCCGCTCAGGCTGATGCCGTGGTTGCCGCCGCCCTCCTCGACCACCAGGCTCGACCCCTTGAGCTTGCGGTGCATGGTGACGCCGCCCTCGTACGGCGTCGCCGCGTCGTCGGTGGCTTGGAAGAGCAGCGCCGGGGGGATCCGGTCGTTGGTCACCCGCACCGGGTTCAGCGGGGCGACCGGCCAGGTGGCGCACGGCGCGTTGTACCAGGTGTTGTTCCACGCCATGAGCGGCGCCTTGCTGTGCGCCCGCGCGGTGTCGTTGCGCCAGGTGGTCCAGGAGCGCGGCCAGGCGGCGTCGCGGCACTGGACGGCCGTGTAGACGGAGTAGCCGTTGTCCCCGCTCGCGTCGACCGCCGCGAAGTCCTCGTACGCGGTGGCCAGCGCGTCCTCGTCCGCGTCGTTCACGTAGGCGGCGAACACCTCGGCCAGTTCCGGCCAGTAGCCGTTGTAGTAGCCGCCGGGCAGGAAGATGTCCTCCAGCTCGCTCGGGCCGACCGTGCCCCCCGCCGGACGCTTCCGTACCGCGTCGCGCATCCGGTACCAGGCGGCCTCGACCTTCGCCGGGTCGGTGCCGAGCCGGTAGGTGGCGTCGTTCTTCGCCACCCACGCGGCGAACGCCTTGTGGCGCGCGTCGAAGGCGTAGTCCTGGCCGAGGTTGTCCTCGTACCAGACGCCGTCCGGGTCCACGATCGAGTCCAGCACCAGGCGCCGCACGCGCTCCGGGAACAGCTTGGCGTAGACCGCGCCCAGATAGGTGCCGTAGGAGTAGCCGAAGTAGTTGATCTGCCGGGCGCCGAGGGCCTGGCGGATCACGTCGAGGTCCTTCGCGGCGCTGACGCTGTCCATGTACGGCAGCAGGTCGCCGTGCTTCTCGCCGCAGGCGGCGGCGAAGGACGCGGCCCGCTCCCGGTTGGCCCGCTCGGAGCGGAGCGAGTCGGGCACGGAGCCGGGGCGCACCGGGTCGAAGTACCCGGGTACGCAGTCCAGCGACGGGGTGCTGTCGCCGACCCCGCGCGGGTCGAACCCGATCACGTCGTACTGGGCGGCGACCTTCGCGGGCAACGCGGACGCCACGAAGCCGGCCAGCGAGAGCCCGCTGCCGCCGGGCCCGCCGGGGTTGACCAGCAGGGGACCCCGCGAGGTCTTCGCCGTGTGCGGGACCCGGGAGAGGGCGAGGGTGATCCGGCGGCCTGACGGCCGGTCATGGTCCAGCGGCGCGCGGACGGTCGCGCACTGGAGGGCCGGATACGCCTGGGTCCCGCAGGCGGTCCACTTCAGGGACGCGGCGGGCCCGGGGGCCGGGGGTGCGGTGGACGCGGCGGACGGTACCGCGGTGACCAGCCCGGCGACCGTGGCGCCGACTGCGACCAGAATGCCTGCACGTTTCGTCATACGGCCTCCCGTAGTGGGGGATCGAGGCTGTGAGGGGCACAGCCACGGCCGCATGCTCCCCGAATCCGGGCGCGGAAGGACAGATTCCGCCAAGACTTGACCCGATTGGTCAGCGGGCGGTGATGGGGGTCAGAGCAGGGTCAGCTGGGTGGGACCGGGGTCGTCCCGCACCGGAACCGGCGTCGGCGTGCCGGGTGGGGGAAGCCGGCGGGCCTCGCCCCGCCGGGCGGGGCCGATGCCGTACTCCGCCGCCAGTTCGTGCACCCGGCGGGTGACGCGCCGCTGGTACCAGGTCGGCGCGTACGCCCCGTCCGCGTACAGCCGTTCGTAGCGCCGCACCAGACCCGGGTGGTGCTCGGCCAGCCAGGCCATGAACCACTCCCGGGCGCCCGGCCGCAGGTGCAGGACGAGCGGGGTCACCGACTGCGCCCCGGCCTCGGCGACGGCGCGGACCGTGTCGCGCAGCTGGTCGGGACGGTCCCCGAGGAACGGGATGACCGGCGCCATCAGCACCCCGCAGCCGATGCCGTGGTCCGTGAGCGTGCGCACGACGTCGAGGCGGCGCTCGGGGGAGGGGGTGCCCGGCTCGACCGTGCGCCACAGCTCGCGGTCGGTGAAGCCGACCGAGACGGAGATCCCGACCTCGGTGACCTCGGCGGCCTGCTTCAGCAGCTCCAGGTCGCGCAGGATCAGCGTGCCCTTCGTGAGGACGGAGAAGGGGTTGGCGTGGTCGCGCAGGGCGCTGACGATGCCGGGCATCAGCCGGTAGCGGCCCTCCGCCCGCTGGTAGCAGTCCACGTTCGTGCCCATCGCGATGTGCGCGCCGTGCCACCGCGGGGAGGCGAGGTGGCGGGCCAGCAGCTCGCCCGCGTTGGTCTTCACGACGATCTGGGAGTCGAAGCCGAGGCCGGTGTCCAGGTCCAGATAGCTGTGGGTCTTGCGCGCGAAGCAGTACACACACGACCAGCAGCTCGCCTTGGATGGTGCCGGTAGCCCTGGCCGGGATTCTCCCGCGCCGGACGCGGCACGGGAAGGTGGATCAGGCGCGCGGTACGCGGCCGAGCGCCTGGTCAGCCGCTGCGCGTGCCGGATCTTCCGGTTCGCCCCCCGCCGGTGCCCCTTTTTGTGCGACATCCCGTGAGTTCCCCTGAGCCCCGCTGAGTCCCTGGCCCCGTGGCCGTTGGGTTCGTCCTCCTTCGTGTGCTCTGTGGCCTGGTGACGTAACTTCGGGATTCTTGAAGCGTTCTCATCTCGTCCGACCGATCCACGGTCGGGCCGAAGGCGAGGAGGCTCGGGTTGGCGGCGCTGGCGGTCGTACGGGATCTACGTGAGCACTGGACGCCCGCGTCGGCCGAGGAACTGGAGCGGTTCGAGACCGACGCGCTGTCCGGGTTCGTCCTCGCCCGTGCCTCGGCGGGCCTGGCGGACGGCACCATCCGTGGGGACGTCGGGCACCTGGATCAGATCAGAACCTGGTTCGGCCGGCCCCTGTGGGACATGGAACCTGCCGACGCCGACGCGTACTTCGGGAAGGTGCTGCGGGGCTCGCCCAGCGGTACCCGGCTGGCCCGTTCGCAGGCACTGAGCACGTACTTCATGTTCCTGGAGCTGCGGCACAAGGTCGAACTCCACCGGATGACCGGCCGGGTCGTCGAGTGCCCGATCGACGAGATGAACCGTCCGCGCGGGTCCAAGGACGCCCAGCTGCGCATCCCGCCGAGTGAGCCGGAAATCGAGACGCTGTTCACCGGCTGGGGCGGCGAGCTGGCCACCTGCCGCAAGTTCGCCCCGACCGCCCGGAACTACACCGCCTCGAAGCTGATGTCCCAGGTCGGGCTACGGGTGAGCGAGGCATGCAAGCTCGACCTGGACGACATCAAGTGGGACCTGGGCCGCTTCGGCAAACTCCACGTCCGCCACGGCAAGGGCGCCCGCGGATCGGGTCCACGCGAGCGGATGGTGCCGCTGATCAACGGCGCCGACAGGATGCTTCGGTGGTTCATCGAGGACGTCTGGGGACAGTTCGACGACGACCACACCCGCCCCGGTGCCCCGCTGTTCCCCTCTGAGCGCAAGAACGCCGACGGCTCCTCACGGCGGGTCGGCGACGACGCCCTGCGAGGCGGCCTCAAGGACGCGGCCAAGCTGCATCTGCCCGGGTGGGACGAGAAGCTGACCCCGCACGTCCTGCGTCACTTCTGCGCGTCCCAACTCTATGGAAACGGGTTGGATTTGCTCGCAATCCAGGAGGTTTTGGGGCATTCCTGGATCGCTACGACGATGCGGTATATCCACGTCCAGCAGACTCGGGTCGAGGACGCCTGGGCCGCCGGGATGGAACGGGCCGCGAAGCGGCTGGGAGGACTGGTCCGATGAGGTGGAACCTGCGGCTGACCGCCGCGAACAAGGGTATCTGGAAGGCGTCCGAGCTCCAGCTGAGCCTGGCCGAGCACGGGTTGGTGATCTCAGCGGGGAAGATGTCCGGCCTGTGGTCCGGCCAGCCGGTCTCCCTCAAACTCGACGACCTCGACGTCATCTGCGTCGTCCTCGGCTGCGAGATCGGCGACCTGATGATCCCCGAGCCGGACAAGGTCCGCCGCCCTGGCGAGGAGACCGGCCAACAGGACGCTGTCGCGTCCGGGGCGACCCCGGCGGTGGTCCCTCGCCGACGTGACGGCCGATCCCTTCCTCCGAGGTGACTCATGGACCCGAGTTCCTGCCCGGAATGCCTGTCCTGGGGTCGCTTCTTCGAACCGCGGTGTTCGACGTGTTCCGGATTCGCCCGTCGCTGGAAGGCAGGCGAGTGCGCCGGCTGCAAACGCCAAGTGCCCCTGCGGGAGGAGTACTGCCGACTGTGCTGGACCCAGGCACGGATGGAGGCTGACGCGGCCGGTGGCAAACCGGAGTCCTTCCTGCCCCACCTGCGCTACCAGCAGCTGTTCTTCTATGGCATGACAGCGATCTGGGACCGGCGGCCCAAGCCGTCGCCGGTCAAGCACGGCCGGCGAGGGCGACCCCGTCGGCCGGAGCCGACCCCGGCGCCTCCACCGGCTGCAGTCTGCTGCCAGCCGGCGTTGTTCGAGGTCCGGCGGGCCCTCCCAGGGCGGAAGGTCGCCGATGAGTACGACCGGTACGGCAACCCCTGGCTGGCCTGGGCCCGGCACAGTGCCCACCAGCTCGGTGAGGCTCGCGGCTGGCCCCGCAAGACGCTCCTGAACGTCGAGCAGGCCCTGATCATCGTGCTGACAGGCCACGCCGAGGGCGACACGGTCCGCTACTCGGAGATCTTCCCGCTGCTGCGGGCGCGCGGCCTGAGCGTCGAGCGCACCACCGAAGTGCTGGACCACATCGGCGTGTTCCTTGACGACCGGCCGTCCTCGTTCGAGCTGTGGCTGGAGTCCAAGCTCGACGGACTCGCCACCGGGATCGCCCGCGATGTTGGGGACTGGGCCCGGCTGCTGCACGACGGCGGCCCCCGTTCCCGGGCCCGCCACGTTGCGACGGTCTGGAACTACCTCAACCGGATCCGCCCCGTGCTGCTGGAGTGGTCGAACCGCTACGACCACCTGCGCGAAGTCACCCGCGACGACGTGCTCACCCACCTCGACACCGTCCAGGGCACACAGCGCCAGGCAACCATCGTCGCCCTGCGGTCCCTGTTCCGGCGGGCCAAGAAGAACGGCACCATCTTCAAGAACCCCACCAGCCGCATCCGCGTCGGCCAGCGCGAGGAAGGCGTCATCCAGCCCCTGAAACCCCAGCACGTCAACGGGTCTGTCGCCGCAGTCACCCACCCTGCCGACCGGCTGATCCTCGCTCTCGCCGCAGGCCACGCCGCACGCTCTGGCGCGATCCGCCGCCTCCAACTCGACGACCTCGACATCGCCAACCGGCGCCTGACCATCGACGGCCGCACCCGACCCCTGGACGACCTCACCCGTCAGGTCGCCTTGGAATGGCTGGAGTTCAGGCGTCAGCGGTGGCCGGACACCGCCAATCTGCATTTGCTGATCAACAAGCAGACCGCACTGGGAACCGGCCCCATCGGCAAGAGCTCGGTGGCCGGTCCGGCACTGCACGGCCAGACCGCCACTCTGGAACGGCTCCGCATGGACCGCCAGCTCGAAGAGGCCGTCGTCCACGGCGCCGATGAGCTCCACCTCGCCGAGGTCTTCGGTCTCAGCGAGAAGACCGCGATCCGGTACGCGAACTCCGCCCGGGCCCTCCTGGAACGGCCCCTGGAAACCGACCCCGCCGCTTCACCACGAAACTGAGGACGGCCTGGGACCTCTGGGCTTGCTCAAATCACCGGCGCCTCCGACGCTACGCTCTCATAGTCGAGGCCATGGACTTCACTCCTGTGGTTGCGTCGGTGCTTGCCGCGTTCGTCACCGCGTCGGTTACCTCCTGGGCGGCCTTGCGCACGACAAAGACGACCTGGCATGCCGCCCATGCCAACCGCGCCTTTGACGCCCTCGCCGACCTCCTCGACGCCACCGACCTCGACCGGCACGACGACTCCCGCGTCGTGGACTATGCCTCTGCCGCAACCCGCGTCCGCATCACCACCACCAGTCCCCTCCGCGACTACGCCGACGCCGTCATCAATTCCGCAGCCGACTTCAACCGGACCAACCCCAAGCACTGGCGGAGCGAACATCCCTACTTCCAGATCCTCGATATGGTGCACAAGTACGCCAATGAGGCCGAAAAACTCATGCGGCAGTACGAGGAGGAGCGCGACTACGGCGCCTGTATGGGGGAGGAACCCCGGATCGCGGCACGCGATGCCCTTGAGAAGTTCTACGCCCAGCAGGACAGCGGGGAAGACCCCGACCCCGGCCCCGTACGCAAGGCAATTCACGGCGCCGAATTCTTCAGCAGCGAATCCACTGGTGTGGAGAAGGCGATCGACCGCCTGTTGATGCCCCCGGCCCAACGTCAGGCCCTCCAACAGGGCTTCGCTGAGCAGCAGAGCAAGCACACCGAACACCGCGCCGCACTGGTCGGCGCACACAATGCTCTCGCTGAGGCCGTCGCGGCATGGAGCTCGACACCGCCTGCCAGGCTGGCGCGGAGGCTACGTCGAGGGAATTGACGCGGCACGCCACGTCCGCACGGCAGCTCCTCCAGACCGACCTCGAAACCGATCCCGCGTGTTCACCACGAACCCGTGGGTCCGCCCCCGGCGATGACGACATCGGACCCTCGGGTTCCCGCTGAAGCACCTTCAGTTTTCGAGAACTCGCGGGGATCTGGGGGTAGCGCCGAGATACGGGTCAAAGGGGCAATGAGTGGATCTTGAAGCGGTCCAGCCCATGGTCAGCACAATGGCACCGCAGTAAATGCGTACACCTCGCCCCGGGGGCCGGAGGGTCCCGCCGCAGGTCGTGACGATCACGACGGAGGCTCTGCCGCAGTAAATCCGGCATTTACTGCGGCAGAGCGCTGGCGAGCCATCAGGCACCAAAAGGTGCGGCCGTGCCGGTCTGAACAGTTCGTGGGTGGTGTCAGAATGTGGCGCGCAGGATTTCGCCGAGGCGTCGGTGGGCGAGGTAGTTCTTGGCGAGGTGGAAGTCGAAGGCGCCGATGGTCGTGTGCTCGTCGGTGCCGACGCCTTCAAAAGTGCGGCCTACGCCACCTGCGGGTACGGCGACGATGTCACCGGGGTCGGCAAGGTTGACCCAGCGGGCGACACCCGGCGGCCGGGCGCCGCGGCCGTTGACGGGTGCCGGCCACAGGCGCGGCAGGACCGCGTGCGGCAGGGCCAGCGGTGAGCCGAGGGTGACCAGGAGGTCGACCTCCAGGTCGGGACGGTCCCACAGAGCTTCATAGGCGACGACCGAACCGAGGGAGTGTGCGATCACCACGCGCGCGCCCGTAGTTTCAAGGGCGTCTGTGACCCGGGCCCGGATAGCGGCACGGGCCGGACTGTTGGGGTCCTTCAGATAGGCGTGGACCTCTCGGCAGAAAAGGGCGACGAACCACCTCGTGGCGGGCGGGCCGAGAAGCCGCATCTGGGCGAGGGTCTCGACGGCCTGGCGCACCGGGACGGTCGACCGCCCTGCGGCGGTGCCCGCAGGCAAATCGAACGCGTCCAGCCATTGGCGGGCGAACTCGATCTCGTGCGGGTTCAGGTCGTCGAGGTCGTCGCCGCCGCCCTGCCGGCCGGGCTGGCGCAGCAGGTCGGCGTAGTACGCCATGGATATCTCGGGTGCTGGTGCACCGGCACCGGCGCCGCGGAGCGCGCTGGCGAGACGGGTGTGCCATTCCGTTCCGAGGGTTCGGGCAGCCTCGCACGGTTGTTGGCCGCGGCGGAAGTTACCGATGCCGTGGACGCCCACGATGGCGTGTTTCACGAGTCCTCCGGGGTGGTGCCGTCGGGTCCGCGCGTGCGGCGCGCCTAGGATCGGGGCGGAACGCGTGTCAGGAAGACGACATCCGAACCGACTCCGATGACCAATCGATCACCAGCTCCCACCGCGAGTGCCTTGCACGGTGCGGGAAGGGGAATCCGGTCGATGCATCGCCTCGTAACCAGGTCCCACACCCGCACGGTGTGGTCATCGGATCCGGTGACGGCGACAGGTCTCTCGTCTAGGACCGTGCACGCCACCGCATTCACCTCGTCGGTGTGGCCGGTGAGGGGTGCGCCGACCTGCTGTCTGGTGGCCAGATCCCACACCCGCACGGTGTGGTCGTCGGATGCGGTGACGGCGACGGGGCGCCCGTCCACCACCGTGCACGCCACCGCATTCACCTCGTC
>JOAZ01000031.1 GCA_000720535.1 Streptomyces halstedii | reverse complement strand
CAATCCACGGTCGAGTACCCACACCCTCACGAACAGTCGAATCGTCACACCGGTTACGCCCCACCAGCCAACGTCACCAAGATCGTGTTACGAGCTCTACGGGAATCCGCTGCCTGGCTGGTGGCTTTGGATCCCGACCGCACACTATGGCTCGCTTCGGCCGACCCGGAGAGCTTGACCATGCACAGCGGACTCGTGCACTCCGACAACGTAAAAAAATTGATAGTCAGACGCTTGCTGGAGCGTGCTGCTGATGTGGAACTCGGTGAAGCCAGATGGCATGAGACCCGTTGGGCGCTGGGTCATCCCGCTCTGGCCGGTCAACTTGCCCCGGCTCTCGCCTTGGACCCTGCGGATTTAGGTGACTGGGAGACTCGGGCTCGGGCCCAAGTGGCCATTCAATTGGCGAAGCAGTGTCCTTCGCCCGGTCTCGCACCGCTGCTTCTGAAGGTGGCGGCAGATCCTCGGTGGCCGACCGACAATCGTGCGAACGCTGCCAGAGCCGCCTTCGCCTGCGACGAGTCCGTAGCCGCACCTGTCCTCAAGCAAGTGTTGGCCACGCTCGGGCAGGGGAGTGAGACCGATGAGGGTATGAGACTCCGGGGTGCTCTGCTCACTCTGCTCTGGCCACGCTTCCTCGACACGAAGACGGTGCTTGACGCGCTGAGCGAGGCACCAAGCGTTGACCGCTACGGGGCGTACGAGCACTTTCTCGCAGAGATGCCTGGCAAGTGCCCTGCGGGGGAGGTGCACCGCGTTGTGGCATGGCTGGCACAGGACGTAGAAGGCCGGACAGCGAGCCCCGGCGGTCGCAGGAAGCCGTTCGCGGAAGACAGGCTTGTTTCCGGCACGGTCGACAGAGCGTTGGGTCTTCCAGACGCGGAGTCACTGTTGCCCGACATCGCCCGGATTCTGACGGCACGCATACTGCGTCATGAGAGGGCGCAGTTCCCTCACGTACTGAACCCGCTCACGCCCGATGGGCTCGAGCCGGTCCCGGTACGCGATCTGCGGCGCAAGCTTGCCGCCGCCCTGCTCTCCCAGGGAATCGCTGCAGGGGAGACCATGAGGTATTTCGGGTGGCTCGTCGTGCGCGAATGGCAGTCCCCCCGCGTGTGGTTCGGTGAGCCCGAAGGATCGCACGGCAACCGGCACAAGCTGCTCGACTCGGGTGACTTCGCCTGGGCGCTGCAGACGGCCGCAGACTGCGCCGAGCAAGCCGAGCAGGCCGACGCGTATGCGCAGCTCGCAGAGATACTTTTCGATCAGGGGAGCCAAGAACACTTCGAACTGGCCTACGAGAGCCAGGATAATCCTGCCTGGCCGTATCTCCGATGGTTCTACGAACCGATCGACATCCATGGCGACTTCGCTGACAACTGGCGCAGTAACCACCGTGCCTCATCCCCGCGGCCCTGGCCTGAGAGCGTGAAGTTCATCGCACGGCAGCGAGAGCGCCTCCAGCGGGCACGTCAGCACGACACGGACAGCTTCTGGGCTCTGCTCTGGGATTTGCAAGTCGATCCGACTACCGGAACAGGACAGCTCCGCTTCGACGACAAGGTCAGCGATTGGCCGGGATGCTCCGTATTCACCGTCGAAGAACTCGCTGATCTGTCCTGCTGCGCACTGCAATTCCTACGGCTCGAGAATGACCACGCCGATGAGTGGCTCGGACTGCAAAAACAGGACAAGCGCGCCTGGGCCGGCGTCCTGTCGTTGTCGCTGCTCGACGAAGTAGGTCGGCTGGACGAACTCGAACCAGACCGGTGGAGTGCCTGGGTGGGCGCAATTGCTGACCCGTGGTACGTCCTCTCGTCCACGACATGGGCGCTGCTGCTCCAGAGGGCGGCCATCAATGCCCCCCAGGGCCTTGCTCGTGCGATCGGGACAGCTGCCAGGGCGCAACTAGACCGTGGCGTACAAGCGTTGGTTCTGGAACGCATCAAGGCGACTTGGTCCTCGGTCGTCACCGAGATAGAGGAAGAGTTCCTGGCGGCGCTGTCCGCTGCCCTCCTGCCCGACTTCCGCTCGGCGCGCCCGGCGGGTACGTGGTCGGTGGCCGCGGAGGTATTCGAGAAGGGAGAGGAGGGTCGGTCAGCGCTGGTTCGCACGTGGTCCGGTCTCCTCGCCGCCCTTCTTGCCGTGGAGAACACCCTTGCACGGTCTGTCGCCGAGTCCGTACTCATGGCAGTGGAGGGGGACGGCGAAGCCGGGGATCTCGAGCTCCCGGTGCTCGCCGCCTGCGTTCTGGTGGAGGTCGACGGCTTTGAGGCGTGGACCGGTCTCGGAGAACTCATTGACGCATCGGCCCGCTTCAGCCGGGATCTCGCTCTGAAATGCGCAGGGCGCCCCGAGCGTGGGCATGTCGATGTACACGCCGACGAAGAGGGGCTGAGCGCGCTCTATCGCTGGCTGAACACGGTCTTCCCGCAGGATTGGAGCAGCCGACCGCTCGGGGTACATACCGTGACTCTCGAGATGCAGGCGCTGGACTGGCGTGAGGCGTTGCCCGGGACGCTGAGCCGCCGCGGCACTCCGGAGGCGGTCGATCAGCTTAAGGTGCTGGCAGCCGAGTTCCCCGCGCGCCTGAACCTGCGTGCCGCACTTGTGTCCGCACGGGCCAACTGCCTTGCGGCGACGTGGACTCCGGCCGACCTCGACGAGGTCGTCGCCCTCCTGGCCGGGGTCTTCGCCTCATCTGAATCCACGTTCGTCGAAGCGCGACTGGTCAACGTGTTGGAGGCCTTCCAGGACATGGACAGCCATGATTTCCGTAGGGGGATCGTGCGGGACATGCAGCGGCTCATGAGTGCGGGCGGACTCCTGCCCATCGCAGACCACAACATGGCGCGAGACCATCTGCGGGCGATCGCCGAGTATGCCTACGGCGCGGGCGGCCCGGAGGCCCGTCGCGCCCTGCTCGCGGCACTGGAAGAAGCCCGTCCCGATGAGAAAGCCGTGGAACACCTCAGGGATCTGCTCGCGGTGCGTGAGGGCTGGTCGGTTGAGGAACTGACCGGATGAAACGAGTCGTGGCAACGGGGATGAGGAATGGAACTTCTACGCGATATCGGCACGTCACTGCTTGCCAGCGCTCTTTTCTTGGTGCTGGTATGGGTATTCTCGAAGACTGCCCGTCGCCTTATGCGTGGCCTTGCTGCCCATCTACTGCACCTAGATGTGGAAGAAGTGTTCGCCAACAGTCGAGATGCGGCACACGACATCAAGCGGGAACTGAGTCGAGCGAGGGAGGTATCCGTTCTGACAGGCCGCGGTCATGAACTACAGCGCGACTTGTTCGAGGAGTTATTCCTTCGCTGTCGAGCTCGCCGCTCCCGCTGCCGCATACTGCTGCCGAAACTTAATGTCCCCGCAGGAGAACCGGACTGGATCGCCGACCGGGAGGAGGAGATCCAAGTCTTCGACTCCGCTTTCGGTGCCGGTCTGCTGCGCCGCCAGATCGCTGCGACCTACGACTACCTTGCTCCGATCACGATGGAGGGACACCTCGAAACACGTGGATACGGCATTCCGCACATCGGCCGGATCATAGCAACCGAACGTGTCGTCTATCTGACTCCGTACTCGGCAGACCGGCATGGTAGGGACTCCCCCGTGATCAAATACCACCGTGGAGAGACATATGATGTCCTGCTGCGTCTGATTGACAAGTTGTGGGTGGGCGGGCCAGCCTGACCGCCGGGCCGAATGGATGCTTCTTGCTCCCTGCTGGCGTCCGTAGACTCCTCGCCTTGGCCGCAGGGCTCGCTTGGCATCACGAACGACCGGGCACCCACCACTCCGTGCGTCGGGCACACCTCCCAAAGTTGGTGACGGGATGTCATTGAGTCTTTTTCATCCCTGTAGTCGCAGGTCAGTAGGGTATGGACGGCCTGGACGATGGTGCCGATACGGCGGGTGGAACATCGCGCTCGCCGGAGCAGTCGCCAGGTCTTCAGCTGCGCGTAGGCGCGTTCGCCCGGAGCTCTCAGCCGTGCGTGGTCCCGGTTAAACTGCTGGTAGTGCTCGGGCTGTTCGCGGTGGTGGTAGTAGGGGATGCGGAAGATGGCGCCGACGCCCTGGTAGGCGCGATCGGCCAGAACAAGGATCTGCCGGGTGAGTCACGCCTGGACGATGCCGTGGGCGCGGGCGGAGGTCAGGTCGTGGGTGCGGCCGGGCGTTTCGCGGGAGAACCACAGTGAGGTGCCGTCCGGGGCGGCGATGACCTGCACATTCATGCCGTGCTTGCGATGCCTTTGCAAGTAGTACGGTTCGTCCGCGCGGATTCGGTTGGTGGGATCAGGGCGCCGTCGACGATGGCGTGGTCGCCCTCGCCGAGTGCGGTGAGGGCTTCGTGGAGTCCGGGCGCCCAGGAGGCCAGGACATCCAGAGTCTCGACCACGTACCGCCAGGCGGTGGCCTGGGATATCCCGAAATCCGCTCCGAGATGCGAAAACGTCTCGTCTTTACGCAGATGGACGAGTGTGAGTTGAAGTAACCGAGCTTGCGCCAGCGGGTGCTGAGTGCCAGGCGGTGCTCGTACAGCAGCCAGGAAACATGCTTGACGAGCTCGTGAGGGACGTCGAGCTTGGCAGGATACGGAACCAACAGGGCCTCTTCGGTCGCCGGTGTGTTGAGTGAGATCACCACGCCAACGACGAGAGGCCCTGTCTCGTTTCCACACCTGCTGACCAGTCCGTTCACCTGCCAGCACAGGATGAAAGAGGCTCATTGACGCTTCGAGGTGCGAGTCATCTCCGGCGGTCTGTGAGGGAGCGAGATCAGGTCCACGTACTGTCTGAGCTGTTCCACCTACGTGTGGCGGCGGTGCCTGCGAGCAGTGGGTCCGCGAATGTGATGACCAGGCCGACCACGTCGGTGAAGAGATGCGGATAGCCGGCCGAGGAAGGACCCTGTCGGCGGCGCCAGGCGGCGTAAGAGGACTGGCGGCGCTCGGCGAGGTCGGTGATCGCGGCGCTGAGGGGCTTCAGCTTTATACCGCGGTGTGTGGCGGTGGCGGTCAGCGCCGCGGCCAGATCTTCGCCGTTGAGATGGTTGAGCGTCAGCAGGCGGTAGAGGTCCGCGTAATCCCGGTCGCGGGTGTTGAGATCGCCGAGCGAGATGGCCGTGGAGAGCTTCTCGGCGATGACCGTGGCGAGCGGGTAGCCGAAGAGCTGGAAGCTGTCAGGGGTGAGCTGCTGCGGATAGTTGATGATCTGAGGTCCGGGAGTGACGGGATCGCCAAAGCTGATGTCCAGTTGGAGCTTGAGACGTGCCCGGGCGATCGACGCGGCCATCGACAGCCGTAGACCGTGATACTCGTCCTCTTCTCGGATAGGTACGGTTCTGAGCGTGGCGGAATCGTATGTCACGCCGTCGTCGACTTCAGTAGTGGCGATCGCGGCGATTCTGCGGATGATCTCGGCTTCCTCGCCTGAGAACGCGTGGCCGAGGATGTCGATGTCACGGGTCATCCGGCGGGCGCCGAAGTGGGCGAGCAGCAGGCCGCCTTTGAGAATGAAGTGCTCGCGGCCGAGAGGGGATGATCCAAGGCGGTAGAGGAAGCGTTCGAGTACGTACTCGACCATGACCTCGTCCGTTGAACGGCCGTTGCGGCGAGCCAGATTGCGTAGATCGTTGTAGACGCGGCCCGCGGTGGTGGCGCGAGTTGGATTGACCATCAGGCGAGCACCGCCTCTACGGCGGGGCGGATGACGGAGAGCGCGTTCAGCTCGCGCGCGATGAATTGAAGCTCGCCGACCCCGCCTCGTCCGCTGCGTCGCAGGTAGCGGCCGAGCGCGGACAGGGCCATGGTCTCGCCGATTCTGCCGCGGTGGCGCATCGCGTCGACAACGCTGCGGGCGGCGTTGTATACGGGAATGGTCTCTCCTGGTGCGGCCTCGAACCGTTCGACGCCGAGATCGAAGGTCTTGGCCGCGTACTGGGCCACCAGGGTCGGGGGATAAGAGATCGTAGGACGGCGTGATCCGCGTGGTACGGCGATGTGCACGGCGCTGGGAATGTCATCGATCAGCTCGTGCAGAGCCAGCGCGGACTCTCCGCACAGGACAGCGCGAGGCGCCCGCGTGCACACGGCCAGTAGATCTGCGTGCGCGGTCTCCGGTGCGTCTGCCTGCCGGTACACGCCACGGGACAGTTCGTCTATCTCCCCTTCGGTGATCAGGTACGCCAGATCGCGAGCGGACAGCAGGGCCTGACGCGCCTGCGCGGTTGTGAACGTCGGAGAGAGGCCGGACAGCCGGTGCTCCAGGCGTGAGATTTCCGCAGCACTCATGTATCGAATGATACCCCTCTGGTGAGGGTAGGGGATCGATTTGATACATCCAGGTGGTGAGGGTGGAGTTCCCGTCGACGTCTATGCGCCACGGACCTGCGGGTCGGGCGCCCGGCCTGTGGGATTTCCCCGGGACCCGCACGTCTGTCCCAGGGAGATTCCAGGGACCGCCCGTGGCGTGAACAGGGAAGGCCCTGACGGCACTGAAAGATACGAACGTGCTGGTCAGGGCCTATCCGGCTAGCACTCGATGATGTTCACCGCGAGCCCGCCCCGCGCCGTCTCCTTGTACTTCACGCTCATGTCCGCGCCGGTCTCCTTCATGGTCTTGATGACCTTGTCCAGCGAGACCTTGTGGCTGCCGTCGCCCCGCAGGGCCATCTTGGCCGCCGTGACCGCCTTCACCGCCGCCATGCCGTTGCGCTCGATGCACGGGATCTGGACCAGGCCGCCGACCGGGTCGCAGGTCAGGCCCAGGTTGTGTTCCATGCCGATCTCGGCGGCGTTCTCCACCTGCTCGGGGGAGCCGCCCAGGACCTCCGCCAAAGCGCCCGCCGCCATCGAGCAGGCCGAGCCGACCTCGCCCTGGCAGCCGACCTCGGCGCCCGAGATGGAGGCGTTCTCCTTGAAGAGCATGCCGATGGCGCCGGCGGCCAGCAGGAAGCGGACGACGCTGTCGTCCTTCTCGGTGTCCGTCGCGCCGCCCGCCGCGAAGTTCATGTAGTAGTGCAGGACGGCGGGGATGATGCCGGCCGCGCCGTTGGTCGGGGCGGTCACCACGCGGCCGCCCGCCGCGTTCTCCTCGTTGACCGCCATCGCGTAGAGGGTGATCCACTCCATGGCGTGCGTCTGGGGGTCGCCCTCGGCGCGGAGCTGGCGGGCCGAGTTCGCGGCGCGGCGGCGGACCTTCAGGCCGCCCGGCAGGATGCCCTCGCGGGACATACCGCGGGCCACGCAGGCCTGCATGACCCGCCAGATCTCCAGGAGGCCCGTGCGGATCTCCTCCTCGGTGCGCCAGGCCTTCTCGTTCTCCAGCATGAGGGAGGAGATGGACAGCCCGGTCTCGCCGGTGAGCCGCAGCAGCTCGTCGCCGGTACGGAACGGGTGCCGCAGCACCGTGTCGTCCGGGACGATCGGGTCCTCGCCCGCCACCGCGTCCTCGTCGACGACGAACCCGCCGCCGACCGAGTAGTACGTCTTCTCCATGAGCGGGGCGCCCTCGCGGTCGTGGGCGAGGATGGTCATCCCGTTGGCGTGGTACGGCAGCGCCTTGCGGCGGTGCAGGACCAGCTGCTCGTCGGCGTCGAAGGGGATCTCGTGCACGCCGAGCAGATTGATACGGCCCGAGGAGCGGATCTCCTCGACGCGTGCGTCGGCGCCCTCGACGTCGACGGTGCGGGGCGACTCGCCCTCCAGGCCGAGCAGGACCGCCTTGGGGGTGCCGTGGCCGTGGCCGGTGGCCCCGAGTGAGCCGTACAGCTCCGCGCGTATCGACGCGGTGTGGGCGAGCAGGCCCTCGTTCTTGAGGCGGCGGGCGAACATACGCGCCGCGCGCATCGGGCCGACGGTGTGGGAGCTGGACGGGCCGATGCCGACCGAGAAGAGGTCGAAGACCGAGAGGGCCACGGGAAACTCCTAAAGGGGTTGGTAGACGCCGTTGTCTGCCGGGTGGTGCGGGGCGGGCCGGGTGGGCCCGCAGAGCGCGGGGCAGCGGTGGGGGCACCGCGCACACTGTTCAGTGTGCGCGGTGCCCCCACCGGTCGTGCAAACTGCGGATGACCTACGCGAGGCCGGGGTACAGCGGGAACCGGCCGGCCAGCGCCGCCACCCGGGCCTTGAGGCCCTCGGCGTCGTACGCGGGCTTCAGCGCGGCGGCGATGATCTCGGCGACCTCGGTGAACTCCTCGGTGCCGAAGCCACGGGTGGCCAGGGCCGGCGTACCGATCCGCAGACCCGAGGTGACCATCGGGGGCCGCGGGTCGTTCGGGACGGCGTTCCGGTTGACCGTGATGCCGAGCTCGTGGAGCCGGTCCTCGGCCTGCTGGCCGTCCAGCTCGGAGTCGCGCAGGTCGACGAGGACCAGGTGCACGTCCGTACCGCCGGAGAGGACGGAGACACCGGCCTCGGTGACGTCCGCCTGGACCAGGCGCTCGGCGAGGATACGGGCGCCGTCCAGCGTGCGCTGCTGGCGCTCCTTGAACTCGTCGGTCGCCGCGACCTTGAACGAGACGGCCTTGGCCGCGATCACGTGCTCCAGCGGGCCGCCCTGCTGACCGGGGAAGACCGCGGAGTTGATCTTCTTGGCGAGCTCCTGCGTCGACAGGATGACACCGCCGCGCGGACCGCCCAGCGTCTTGTGCGTGGTGGTCGTGACGACGTGGGCGTGCGGCACCGGGTTCGGGTGCAGACCCGCGGCGACCAGGCCCGCGAAGTGCGCCATGTCCACCATCAGGTACGCGCCGACCTCGTCCGCGATACGGCGGAAGGCGGCGAAGTCGAGCTGACGGGGGTAGGCGGACCAGCCGGCCACGATGAGCCGCGGCTTGGTCTCCTTGGCCAGGCGCTCGACCTCGGCCATGTCCACGACGCCGGTGTCGTCGACGTGGTACGGGACCACGTTGTACAGCTTGCCGGAGAAGTTGATCTTCATGCCGTGGGTCAGGTGACCGCCGTGGGCCAGGTTCAGGCCCATGATCGTGTCGCCCGGCTTCAGCAGTGCGAACATCGCCGCCGCGTTCGCCTGGGCGCCCGAGTGCGGCTGTACGTTCGCCGCCTCGGCGCCGAAGAGCGCCTTGACCCGGTCGATCGCGATCTGCTCGATCACGTCGACGTGCTCGCAGCCGCCGTAGTAGCGACGGCCCGGGTAGCCCTCGGCGTACTTGTTGGTGAGAACGGAGCCCTGGGCCTCCATGACCGCGACCGGGGCGAAGTTCTCCGAGGCGATCATCTCAAGGGTGGACTGCTGGCGGTGGAGCTCGGCGTCGACGGCGGTGGCGACGTCCGGGTCCAGCTCGTGGAGTGAGGAATTGAGAAGCGACATCAGATGGTCCCTAAGGGTCTTTAGTTGCCGGAGAACTCGGTGTACGCGTCGGCGGAGAGAAGGTCGTCCGGCTCCTGGGCGACGCGCACCTTGAACAGCCAGCCGCCCTCGAAGGGGGCGGTGTTCACCAGCGACGGGTCGTCCACGACGTCCTGGTTCGCCGCGGTGACCTCGCCGGTCACCGGCGAGTACAGGTCGCTGACCGACTTGGTCGACTCCAGCTCGCCGCAGGTCTCGCCCGCGGTGACCGTGTCGCCGACCTCAGGGAGCTGGGCGTAGACGACGTCACCGAGCGCGTTGGCCGCGTACTCGGTGATGCCGATCGTGGCGACGCCGTCGTCGAGGGCCGACAGCCACTCGTGCTCCTTGCTGTACCGCAGCTGCTGGGGGTTGCTCATGGTCTGAATTCTCCTGTACGCGGGGGAGTGCTGGTGAACGGTGGTCTTGCGGTGTGAGACGGGACCGCGTCACGTTCGTGCGGGTGTGGTCGCATCCGTGCGAGCGTGGTCATGTCCGTGCGGATGTGGTCACGTCCGTGGGGTGCGGTCATGTCCGTGGGGGCGCGGCCGGTCCGGAGCGCGCCGCGCCCGGTGTCACTTCTCGCGCTTGTAGAACGGCAGCGCGACGACCTCGTACGGCTCGTGGGTGCCACGGATGTCCACGGCGACGCCCTCGGTGCCGGGCTCCGCGTACGCCGGGTCGACGTAGGCCATGGCGATCGGCTTGCCCAGGGTGGGCGACGGGGCGCCGGAGGTGACCTCGCCGACGACCTGGCCACCGGCGCCCGCGACGACGGGGAAACCGGCCCGGGGCACCCGGCGGCCCCGGGCGACCAGGCCGACGAGCTTGCGCGGCGGAGTGGTCCCGGCGCGGTCGGCGGCCGCCCGCAGCGCCTCGCGGCCCACGAAGTCCCCCTCCTTCTCGAACTTCACCACCCGGCCGAAGCCCGCGTCGAACGGGGTCAGCGCGGAGGTCAGCTCGTGCCCGTACAGCGGCATGCCCGCCTCCAGGCGCAGCGTGTCGCGGCAGGACAGGCCGCACGGGACGAGCCCGTGGGGCGCGCCGGCCTCGGTGAGCGCCTTCCACAGCCCCTCGGCGTGCTCGGGCGCGACGAAGAGCTCGAAGCCGTCCTCGCCGGTGTAACCGGTACGGGCGATGAGCGCGGGGACCCCGGCGACGGTGCCCGGCAGACCCGCGTAGTACTTCAGCCCGTCCAGGTCGGCGTCGGTGACCGCCTTCAGGACGGCGGAGGACTCGGGGCCCTGGACGGCGAGCAGCGCGTAGGCGTCCCGGTCGTCGCGCACCTCGGCGTCGAAGCCCCCGACGCGCTCGGTCAGGGCGTCCAGGACCACCTGGGCGTTGCCCGCGTTGGCGACGACCATGTACGTGTTCTCGCCGAGGCGGTAGACGATCAGGTCGTCCAGGATCCCGCCGTCCTCGGCGACGATCATGGTGTAGCGGGCCCGGCCGGTGCCGACGGTGGCGATGTTGCCGACCAGCGCGTAGCTCAGGAAGGCGGCGGCCTGCGGTCCGGTGACGGCGATCTCGCCCATGTGGGACAGGTCGAACAGCCCGGCCCGGGTGCGGACGGCGTTGTGCTCGTCGCGCTCACTGGCGTACCGCAGCGGCATGTCCCAGCCCGCGAAGTCGGTCATGGTCGCGCCGAGGGAACGGTGCGTCGCGTCGAGAGGAGTGAGACGGGGGGCAGTGCTCATGGATACGGCTCCAGGGCATGACGGCAGAGGACGAACCCTCCCCATCTGTCATCGGAACCTGAGAGGTTCGCCGAAAGCCCCTGAACGGGGTCGGCTTGCACCTTGGGTGGAGCCGCGAAGCGGCCCGCTTTTCAGATCTGCCTCATCCGCGCGGTACGGGGCCTGAGAGATTCAAGGGAGGAACTTGCTCCTTCGGCGCCCGGTGCGCAGTGACCGGGACTCTCCCGCGCGGATTCAAACGGCCGGTATGCAATTGGCGGGGCCATCATCGCATGCCGTGCGGGAGAGTGGGCCCGCGAGCGCGTGAACGGCTTCATGACGGGCTTCCCGGACGACACGTGCGGCCCGGCGCGGTTGTGTCGCATTACCTTTTCTTTACACTTCTGGGGCAGGTCCGGTGGGGCGACGAGCGCAGGGGGACGGCCATGACGTTGCAGCCACACGCGGCGACCGCGAACGATCCGGGGGTGCCCGGCGCGACGCACGACGCGATGCCCGCGCAGCCGGGCGCGCCCTCCCGGGAGACCTTCCGCCCGCCCACCCCGCCCGTGCGTGACCTGCGGCGGGGCGCCGGGTCGGGGCCGAGGGCGCTGGACTACCCCCCGGGCGACGTCGTGGTGGTCTCCGGGCTGCCGGGCGGCGGCAAGTCCACGCTGATCCGGCGCACGGCCGCGGAGCACGCCGTGGATTCGCAGGACACCCGGGACCGCTGGGCCGGCTCGCTGCCCCGCTCGGTGCCGTACTCCCTCTACCGCCCCCTGGTGCGCGTGGCCCACTACCTCGGGCTGTGGCGGGCGCTGCGCGCGGGCGGATCCGTCGTCGTGCACGACTGCGGCACACAGACCTGGGTGCGGCGCTGGCTGGCCCGGGACGCCCGCCGGCGCGGACACCTCCTGCACCTGGTGCTGCTCGACGTCACACCGCGGGTGGCCCGGCAGGGGCAGCGGCAGCGCGGCCGCGGGGTCTCCGCCTACGCGTTCGCCCGGCACCGGCGCGCGGTGGGGCGGCTGCTGGGCGTCACCGGCGCGGGGCGGCTGCCGCCGGGCTGCGCCTCCGCCGTGCTCCTGGACCGGGAGGCGGCCGGGGCGATCGTACGGATCTCCTTCACGGCCGGGTAGGGCACGCTCCGCGGCCGGGCAGGCGGGTTCGCCGTTGGGGCGGGGCGCGGGCTCCCGGCCGGGTGGGCCGCGGGGCCGTTCCGAGCCACCGTCGCCCGGCGCGCCTTCGCACTTTCGTGCGCCCGCGCGCGCCGCGCACAGGGCGCACGCGGCCGCCCCGCGCGGGCTCCGCCGTACGCGTGGCCGTGGACGCGATTCGCGGAAGCACACCCGGAGCGGCGCCTTCCGGGTGTCCGGAATCTGGACGCGACCGGGTCGTGGAAGCGGCCCGGGACCGCGTCACTGCCCCCCGGCCCGGTGTCGGTCTATGGTTTCTGCCGCAGAGCATGGCGAGAGAGGGACTGAGACACCGTGGACATTCCGGCACAGGCGCATCCCCAGCAGGGATGGCCGGCCAACGAGCTCGAAGAAGTCCTCACCGCGTCGGTGGGGGTGCCCGACGCCGGCGGACGGCTCGTCGAGGTGCTCGGCCGCAGCCCGGTCTGGGTGCCCCTGCCGAACGGCGGCGGACCCGAGAGCCCCGACCTGGACCTGCCGACCGTCGAGATCGGCGGTGCCGCGTACGTCCCCGTGTTCAGCTCCGAGGCGCAGTTCCGCCACTGCGCCGGACCCGCCCTCCCCTTCGCCGTCGCGCCCGCCCGCGACCTGGCCCGGGGGCTCCCCCCGCAGCTCGGCCTCGCGGTCAACCCGGGCGGCGCGGTCGGCATGCCGCTGCCGCCGCCCGCCGTCGCCGAACTGTGCCGGGCCGGCCGCACCGCGCTGGACGGCCCCGCCGGCGGCGGCAGGGTCCGGCTCTACGAACCGGACTGGAAACAGGACCCCGTCGACTTCCTCTCCGCGGTGGCCGCCGAATTCCACGCGAGCGGGGTGGTGGGCACCGCCCGCCGGACGCTGGCCAGCATCGAGGGCGGCGATCCGGTCCTCTTCGTCGGCGTCGAGTCCGCCGGTGCCGAGCCGGCCACGTGGGACGACGCCGGGCAGAGCGCCCCCATGGAGGCGCTGGGCCGCGCGCTCGGCCGGATCCCGGTGCCCTGGCCGGTCAACCTCGTCCTGCTCGACGTGGCCCAGGACCCGGTCGGCGACTGGATGCTGGAGAAGGTGCGGCCGTTCTACCGGCGCGAGGAGTACTGACGGCTCGTGGAAGCGGCTCAGGCGCCGCCCCGTGGCGTCAAGACGGTGTCAGGGGCGGCGCATAAGCTGGTTGGATGAGGAGGTCGCCCCGTGTGCCCGGAGCGACACCACAGCACCGTGAGGCAGGCCCACGGCAGCGTGAGACAGGCCAGCAGCGTGAGACAGGCCGACGGCCGTAGAGCGATCGACGAGGGGCGGGACCCAGGGTGAGTGCGTCAGGCACGGCGGCGGCCGGACAGGTCGAGCACATGCTGCGCCAAGTGACCCCCGGGCGTCTCGACGCGTACGAGGCGCTGCTGGGGGCGCTGGCGGACGGCCGGGTCTGGATGCTCCTCTGGCACGGCACGGCCGGTTCACCCGACGCCCAGTACGGCAACATGGAGGTGGGCGGCCTGGGTTACGCCCCGTGCGTGACCTCCGCCCAGGAGCTCTCGGCCAGCGGATGGAACAGGGCGCACGAGCTGATCACCGGCCGCGACATCGCCCGCGCGCTGTTCCCCGACCGCTGGGGGATCTGGCTCAACCCGCACGCCCCCGGCGGCGGGGTGGGCATTCCCTGGCTGGACCTCCGCCGCATCGCCACCGGCCTCGACCGGATGCCGGCGGGCCCGCTGCGGCTCACCGAGCCCGCCATCGAACTCCCGCAGTTCTACGCCCTGTTGGCGCAGAACGCCCACCGCACCCCGGCGATCCGCTCCCTGCGCCGCGCCTGGGTGCAGCCCGCCCTCGGCGTCCCCTACCTCGCCATCGGGCTGGACCTCTACGACACGGGCCGCCCTTCCGTCGACGCGGCCCGCGCCATGATGCGGCAGTCGGTCGGCGTGGTCCCCGACGGGCTGCCCGTCTCCACGGTCTCGATGTCCGACGAGTACGACCCGGTCGCCCTGTGGCTGCGCGCCAACGCCCGGCCGTTCTACGCCCGCGAGGCGCACGCCGCCCCCGCCGGGCCGCCCCCGGTGGCGGCGCCCGGCTACGGCTACCCGCCGCCCCGTACGTACTGAGCGGTCGGCGGAGGGCACGCGCCGACCGCGCGGCATGCGGTCAATTGTCCACTCATTCTGGTGAGTTGGCCTACATGTCCGTAATCGTGGATTAGTGGCCGAGAGGTCCGCTCAGCAAGACCCGTTGTCCGGATAACGGAAACCCACTGACCGCATCACGTTTGAGCAAACATTCCCCGTGGGGTCTGGCGGGTGATCGCGCGGAAGCTGAAGACTCCACCACAGCAGGTGGTCCCTGCCCGACTCATGCCTCTTTCAAACAGGGGTTGTTCAGTGTTGGACCACCATCAGTGACATGTGTTGTGTACGAGCCGCTACAGCGGCGGTCATGGGCCGGCCAACCGTCGGCCGAGAGGGGTCTCCAGCGCGATGACGGCACCTATCGAGACCACCGGGGCGGATGCGCGGCCCGAAGCGGTGCTGGAAGGCGCGGGCGGCAAGGAGATCGAGGGCCGCTCGCTCGGACGCATCGCCTGGACCCGCTTCAAGCGGGACAAGGCCGCGATGGCCGGTGGCATCGTTGTCGTGCTGCTGATCCTCACCGCGGTGCTGTCCAAGCCGATCCAGTCGCTCCTCGGCCTCGACCCGAACGCCTTCAACCAGGGCCTCGTCGACCCCGTCATGCTGGCGCCCAAGGGCGACTTCGGCGGCATCAGCTGGGAGCACCCCCTCGGTGTGGAACCGCAGACCGGGCGTGACATCTTCGCCCGCATCCTGGAAGGCTCCTGGGTCTCCCTGGTCGTCGCCGTCGGCTCCACGCTCCTCTCGGTCGTCATCGGCGTGGTGATGGGCGTCGTGGCCGGCTTCTACGGCGGCTGGGTCGACAGCTTCATCAGCCGGATGATGGACACCTTCCTCGCCTTCCCCCTGCTGCTCTTCGCGATCTCCATCTCCGCCTCCCTGCAGGGCAACGCCTTCGGGATGGAAGGGCTCACGCTGCGGATCGCGGTCCTGATCTTCGTGATCGGCTTCTTCAGCTGGCCCTACATCGGGCGCATCGTCCGCGCGCAGACCCTGTCGCTGCGTGAGCGGGAGTTCGTCGAGGCGGCCCGCTCGCTGGGCGCGCGCGGCCCGTTCATCCTCTTCCGCGAGCTGCTGCCGAACCTGATCGCGCCGATCCTCGTCTACGCGACGCTCCTGATCCCCACGAACATCCTCTTCGAGGCCTCCCTCTCCTTCCTCGGCGTCGGTATCGCGCCGCCGCAGGCCTCGTGGGGCGGCATGCTCACGCAGGCGGTCGACCTCTACGAGGTGGACCCGATGTTCATGGTCATCCCCGGCATGGCGATCTTCGTCACCGTGCTGGCCTTCAATCTGCTGGGGGACGGGCTGCGCGACGCACTCGACCCTCGTGGCAAGTAAGCGCGGCCATGCCGCACCGGACGAACGAGGGGGCTTTCCTCAGCATGCAGAACAGAAAGACAGCGGCGGCCATAGCGGTGGCCGTGGCGGTGTCGCTCGGCGCATCCGCCTGCAGCAGCAGTGACTCGGACAGCAAGGGCGGCGGTGGCGGCGGCAACGTCAAGGCCGACGCCGGTCTGACGTCGATCGTCAACACCAGTGACAAGAAGGGCGGGACGCTCTCGCTGGAGCACTCCAGCGGTCCCGACTCGCTGGACCCGGGCAACACGTACTACGGCTGGGTGCAGAACTTCTCCCGCCTGTACGGCCGCACCCTGGTGACCTTCAAGCCGGCCGCCGGTGACGCGAGCCTGGACCTCGTCCCGGACCTGGCGACCGGCCTCGGCAAGGCCAGCGCGGACGCCAAGACCTGGACCTACACGATCCGCAAGGGCGTGAAGTTCGAGGACGGCACCGAGGTCACCTCGAAGGACGTCAAGTACGCCATCGAGCGCTCCAACTTCGCGCCGGAGGCCCTCTCCAACGGCCCGACGTACTTCAAGGCGTACCTCGAAGGCGGCGACAAGTACAAGGGTCCGTACAAGGACAAGTCGCCCGAGGGCCTCAAGTCCATCGAGACGCCGGACGACTACACGATCGTCTTCAAGCTGAACAAGCCGTTCGCGGACATGGACTACCTCGCGACCTTCTCGCAGACCGCGCCGGTCCAGCAGAAGGCCGACAAGGGCGCCGCCTACGTCCAGAAGATCGTCTCCTCGGGGCCGTACAAGTTCTCGGCGTACGACGAGAGCAAGGGCGCCACGCTGGTCCGCAACCCGGAGTGGGACGCGAAGAGCGACCCGATCCGCAAGGCCCTGCCGGACAAGGTGGAGCTGAAGTTCAACGTCAACGCCACCACGGTCGACGACCACCTGCTCGACGACGTGATCACCGCCGACGCCGGTGGCACGGGCCTCCAGTCCAAGACCCAGCCCAAGGTCCTGGCCAAGGCCGCCGAGAAGGCGAAGACGGACAACCCGTACGCCGGCGCCCTCCAGTACCTGGCGCTGAACGTCAACGTGAAGCCGTTCGACAACGTCGAGTGCCGCAAGGCCGTCCAGTACGCCGTCGACAAGCAGAGCATGGTCGACTCGATCGGCGGCTCGGTCAAGGGCGACCCGGCCAGCACGGTCATCCCGCCGAGCGTCGCCGGGTACAAGGAGTTCGACCTCTACCCGACCGAGGGCAGCAAGGGCGACGCCGCCAAGGCGAAGGAGCACCTGACCAAGTGCGGTCACCCCAAGGGGTTCAAGACCACGCTGACGGCCCGTTCCGACCGTCCTGACGAGATCACCGCGGCCACCCAGCTCCAGAACAGCCTGAAGACGATCGGCATCACCGCCGACATCAAGCAGTTCCCGGCCGACAAGTACTTCACGGACTTCGCGGGCGTTCCCGAGTGGGTCCACAAGAACAACGCGGGCATGATGATGATGGCCTGGGGCGCCGACTGGCCGACCGGCTTCGGCTTCCTCGACCAGATCGTCAACGGCTCGGCCATCAAGCCGTCCGGTGGCACCAACCTGATGGAGCTCAACGACAAGGGCATCAACGACCTCATCGTCAAGGGCATCGGCACCGTCGACACCACGGAGCGCAACGCCACGTGGGGCGAGGTCGACCAGAAGGTCATGGAGAACGCCTCGGTCGTTCCGCTCTTCTACCGCAAGAACCTGCTGTACCGCCCGGAGTCGGCGGCGAACGTCACGGTCACGAACGCGTACCTCGGTATGTACGACTTCGTGCTGATGACCTCCACCAAGTAACACCTGTTCATCAAAAGCATCCCCTGAAAGGCAGGTGAAGGCGCCGGGCCGGCGGGCTACACCCCGTCCGCCCGCCCGGCGCCGCACGGCTGTGGCTGCGTACATCATCCGACGCGTATTCGCCGCGGTGTTGCTGCTGCTGGTGGTCAGCGCAGTCACGTTCGCGATCTTCTTCCTCGTGCCCCGACTCGGCGGGCAGACCCTCGACTCGATGGCGGCCCAGTACGTCGGGAAGAGCCCCGACCCGGACGTCATCGCCGCGGTCAAGAAGAACCTGGGGCTCGACCAGCCCCTCTACCTCCAGTACTGGCACTTCATCAAGGGCATCGTCGTCGGCGCCGAGTACCAGTTCGGCCCCGACCCGGTCACCTGCAACGCCCCGTGCTTCGGCTACTCCTTCAAGACGCACACCGAGATCTGGCCGCAGATCGTCGACCGCATCCCGGTCACGCTCTCGCTGGCCGTCGGCGCGGCGGTGATCTGGGTCCTCTCCGGTGTCGCCACCGGTGTGGTCTCGGCTCTGAAGCGCGGCTCGATCTTCGACCGGCTCTCCATGGGCGTGGCCCTCGCCGGTGTCTCGCTCCCGATGTTCTTCACCGGTCTCGTCGTGCTGGCGATCTTCGGTAACGGTGAGTACGTCCCGTTCACCGAGAACCCACTCGAATGGGCCGGGTCCCTGGTCCTTCCCTGGTGCACGCTCGCCCTGCTCTACTCCGCGCTCTACGCCCGGCTCACCCGGGCCGGGATGCTGGAGACGATGGGCGAGGACTACATCAGAACCGCCCGCGCCAAGGGCCTGAAGGAACGCAAGGTGGTCGTCAAGCACGGTCTGCGCGCGGCGCTCACCCCGCTCGTCACCATCTTCGGCATGGACTTCGCGCTGCTGCTCGGCGGCGCGGTCATCACCGAACGCGTCTTCTCCTTCCAGGGCATGGGCGCCATGGCCATCAACGGCGTGACCACCGCCGACCTGCCCAAGGTGATGGGCGTGACGCTGGTCGCCGCCTTCTTCATCGTTCTCTGCAACCTGCTGGTGGACCTCGTGTACGCCGCGATCGACCCCCGGGTGAGGCTCTCATGAGCGAGGTAGACAAGAAGAAGTCCCCGGCGCGGGACGCCTCCCCGGGCTCGGTCCCCGCACCCCGGGACGCGTCGGACGACGCGAAGGAGTTCCTCTCCGTACGCAACCTCAGTGTCCACTTCGACACCGACGACGGCCTGGTCAAGTCCGTGGACGGCGTCAGCTTCGACCTGAAGGCCGGTCAGACGCTCGGCATCGTCGGTGAGTCCGGGTCCGGCAAGTCCGTGACCTCGCTGGGGATCATGGGCCTGCACACCTCGGAGCGGGCCCGGATCGGCGGTGAGATCTGGCTCGACGGCGAGGAGCTGATCGGGGCCGGACCCGAGCGCGTACGGAAGCTGCGCGGCCAGAAGATGGCCATGATCTTCCAGGACCCGCTGTCGGCCCTGCACCCGTACTACAGCATCGGCTCGCAGATCGT
This sequence comes from Streptomyces halstedii, assembly GCA_000720535.1. Lineage (GTDB taxonomy): Bacteria > Actinomycetota > Actinomycetes > Streptomycetales > Streptomycetaceae > Streptomyces > Streptomyces halstedii. The sequence goes on along the minus strand of JOAZ01000031.1, from coordinate 88,390 downwards.
GGAGGCCCACCGGGTCCACCACAAGGTCGACAAGAAGACCGCGAAGAAGCGCGCGATCGAGATGCTCGACCGGGTCGGCATCCCCGAGCCGCAGCGCCGTTACGAGGACTACCCGCACCAGTTCTCCGGCGGGATGCGCCAGCGCGCGATGATCGCGATGGCCCTGGTCAACAACCCCAGGCTGCTGATCGCCGACGAGCCGACGACCGCCCTCGACGTGACCGTCCAGGCCCAGATCCTCGACCTGATCCGGGACCTCCAGAAGGAGTTCGGCTCCGCGGTCGTCATGATCACCCACGACCTGGGCGTCGTCGCCGAGATCGCGGACAGCCTGCTCGTGATGTACGCCGGCCGCTGCGTCGAACGCGGCACCGCGGAAGAGGTCTTCTACCAGCCGCAGCACCCCTACACCTGGGGGCTGCTCGGCTCCATGCCCCGTATCGACCGGGAGCAGACCGAGCGGCTCGTCCCGGTCAAGGGCTCGCCGCCCAGCCTCATCAACGTCCCGTCCGGCTGCGCCTTCCATCCCCGCTGCCCGTACGCCGACGTGCCCGCGGACAACATCACCCGCACCGAGCGCCCGGAGCTGAAGCCGGCCGGCGACGGCGAGGGACACTACTCCGCGTGCCACATGACGCGTGAGCAGCGGGACCGGATCTGGACCGAAGAGATTGCGCCGAAGCTGTGACTGATCTGAAGAACAAGGCCGCCGCGGCGTCCGCGGAGCAGGCGGACGGGTCGGAGCCGCTCCTCAATGTCAGCGGCCTGGTCAAGCACTTCCCGATCACCAAGGGTGTGCTCAAGCGCAAGGTCGGAGCGGTCCAGGCCGTCGACGGGCTGAGCTTCGACGTGCGGCCGGGGGAGACCCTGGGCGTCGTCGGTGAGTCGGGCTGCGGCAAGTCCACCATGGGACGGCTGGTGACCCGGCTGCTGGAGCCGACCGGCGGCACGATCGAGTTCCAGGGCAAGGACATCACCCACATGTCGGCGGGCCGGCTGCGTCCGATGCGCCGGGACATCCAGATGATCTTCCAGGACCCGTACGGTTCGCTGAACCCGCGCCACACGGTCGGCGGGATCGTCGGGACCCCCTTCCGGCTCCAGGGCGTCACGCCCGAGGGCGGCGTGAAGGCGGAGGTGCAGCGTCTGCTGGAGCTGGTCGGGCTCAACCCCGAGCACTACAACCGCTACCCGCACGAGTTCTCCGGCGGCCAGCGCCAGCGCATCGGCATCGCCCGCGCGCTCGCGCTCAAGCCGAAGCTCGTCGTCGCGGACGAGCCGGTGTCGGCGCTGGACGTGTCGATCCAGGCCCAGGTGGTGAACCTGCTGGACGACCTCCAGGACGAGCTCGGCCTCACGTACCTGATCATCGCGCACGACCTGTCGGTGATCCGGCACGTCTCCGACCGGATCGCGGTCATGTACCTCGGCAAGATCGTCGAGCTGGCCGACCGCGGCTCGCTGTACGAGGCGCCCATGCACCCGTACACGAAGGCGCTCATGTCGGCGGTCCCGGTGCCGGACCCGCGCCGGCGCGGTGCGAAGAGCGAGCGCATCCTGCTCAAGGGCGACGTGCCCTCGCCGATCTCGCCGCCCACGGGCTGCCGCTTCCACACCCGGTGCTGGAAGGCGACGCAGATCTGCAAGACGACCGAGCCGCCGCTGATCCAGCTGAAGACCGGGCACCAGGTGGCCTGCCACCACCCCGAGAACGGCGAGGACCAGGCCCCGGGAGACGCGCCGCTGGAGGCGGACGTCATCACGGTGGCACCGGCCAAGGCCCCCGAGGCACCCGCGCCTGAGGCCCCCGCCGCGCCGGAGGCCGGGGTCGTGAAGGCGCCGGAGGCCGTGGAGACCGAGGCCGTGGAGGCGGCGGAGGTCGTGGAGGCCGCCGAGGCGCCGGAGCCGGAGGCCGAGGTGTCTCCGAAGGCCGCCGAGCCGGCCACCGGGGAGTCTCCCAAGGCCGCCGAGCCGGCCACCGGGGAGTCTCCCAAGGCCGCCGAGCCGGCCACCGGGGACGCGGAGGGCAAGACCAAGGAGTAGGACCGGCACAATTGTCCGGTGCTCAACGAACTCTTCACCCCCTCCGTCCAGCACGCGCTCGACATCGTCGGAATCTTCGTCTTCGCGATCTCGGGCGCGCTGCTCGCCGTACGCAAGAACTTCGATGTCTTCGGCATCGCCGTTCTCGCCGAGGTGACAGCGCTGGGCGGGGGGATCTTCCGTGATGTGATCATCGGGGCCATCCCCCCGGCCGCCTTCACCGACCTCGGCTACTTCACCACCCCGCTGCTCGCCGCCGGGCTGGTCTTCTTCCTGCACCCGCACGTGGAGCGCATCCAGGTCGGCGTCAACGTCTTCGACGCGGCCGGGCTGGGCCTCTTCTGCGTGGCCGGCACGGTCAAGGCGTACGACTACGGGCTCGGCCTCACCTCGTCCGCCACCCTGGGGCTGGCCACCGCCGTCGGGGGCGGTGTGCTGCGCGACGTGCTGGCCAACGAGGTCCCGTCGCTGCTGCGCTGGGACCGTGACCTCTACGCGGTGCCCGCGATCGTCGGCTCGGTGATGGTCGTCCTCTGCATCCGGTTCGACGCCCTCAACGCGTACACCAGCACCCTCGCCGTGGTCACCGCGTTCGTGCTGCGTCTGCTGGCCCTGCGCTACCACTGGCGGGCGCCGCGCGCCTACAACCGGCGCTCCTCGCGGGCGGAGGAGACCTCGTCGGGCACCTGAGCCGAACAGAAAGCTACCGCTCAGTAATAGGATCGGTGTACCGTGCGAGACATGGCACAGGCAGCAGCTCGGGCGCGCGACGCGCAGGCGACCATCGGTGACAGCGAGTTCGACCGCGACACGGCGGTGACCCTGCGGGAGAAGGGCGTCTACGACGCCGAACTCTCCGCGGGCTGGACGATCATCCAGGCCGTCAACGGCGGTTATCTGCTCGCGATGCTGGGCCGGGCGCTGAGCGACGCCCTTCCGCACTCCGACCCCTTCTCCGTCTCCGCGCACTACCTCACGGCCTCGTCCCCCGGCCCCGCCGTGATCCGCACCCAGACCGTCCGTACCGGCCGGACCCTCTCCACCGGTCAGGCCTCGCTCTTCCAGTACGCCGAGGACGGCACCGAGGTCGAGCGCATCCGGGTGCTCGCCACCTACGGCGACCTGGACGGGCTCACCGACGAGGTCCGTACGTCCGCCGAGCCGCCCGCCATCCCGCCGCGCGAGGACTGCCTCGGCCCGGGCGACGGCCCGGCGCCGATCCCCGGCAGCTCCGCCATCACCGAGCGGCTCGACATCAAGCTCGACCCGGCGACCGTCGGCTGGGCCGTCGGCGCACCGTCCGGCAAGGGCGAGATGCGGGGCTGGTTCGGCCTCGCGGACGGCCGGGACCCGGACCCGTTCTCGCTGCTGCTGACGGTGGACGCGCTGCCGCCGACCGCCTTCGAGCTGGGGCTGAAGGGCTGGACGCCCACCATCGAGCTGACCACCCACATCCGCTGCCGCCCGGCCCCTGGCCCCCTCCGGGTCTCCATCACCACCCGCAACCTCGCGGGCGGCTTCCTGGAGGAGGACGCCGACGTGTGGGACAGCGCGGGACGCCTGGTGGCCCAGTCGCGTCAGCTGGCCCGCGCCCCGCGCGGCTGAGACCGGCCGGGCCCGCTCACCCGCTCCCTCGGTCCCGACGCCCGACGCCCGCCGCCCGGGGCCGCCGCCGTCAGGGGGCCGTACGCAAGAAGCGGGTGAGCGCGGCGGTCAGTTCGGCGGGCGCGTCCTCCTGGACGAGGTGCCCGGCCCCGTCGATCAGCTGTAGCCGGGCGTCCGGGATCAGCGCGGCGAGTTCATGGGCGCGGGCGACCGGGATCCAGGTGTCCTCGGTGCCCCAGCAGATCAGGACGGGCAGGTCCAACTCCCCGTAGCGGTCCTGGATCTCGTCCGTGAACCGCTGGTCGTTCTGGGCGATCTGCCGGTAGAAGGCGGGCTGTCCGGACTCGGTGCACCAGGGGCCGGTGAGCCGGTCGAGCACCGCCGGGCGCAGGCCGAGGTGGCTCGCGGAGCCCACGTACTCCCTGACCAGGGCGCGGTGCAGGTCCGGTGGGAGGGCGCCGAAGACCTCGGGCCGGCCGCCGAACAGCCGGTAGACCGGCGAGCCCCAGGGGGCCAGGGCCACCGGGTCGACCAGCGCGAGGCGGCTGTAGCGGACGCCGTGCAGGAGGCGGGCGCGCAGGGCGACGCAGCCGCCGAAGTCGTGGGCCACCACGGCGGGTCCGCTCAGCCCCCAGTGGCCGGTCAGCTCGGCCAGCACCCGGCCCTGGGCCCTCAGCGACACGTCCTGGCCGTCGTACTGGGCCGACGTCCCGTAGCCGGGCAGGTCCCACACCTACACCCGGTGGTCCTGGGCGAGCGCACGGGCGATGCCGCGCCAGACGTACGAGGAGAAGGGCGTCCCGTGCACCAGGACCACGGGGGGCGCCTCCTCGGGGCCGAGCGCGGCCCAGCGCACCTCGCCCGAGGAGCTGTCGAAGGTCCGGTCGAGAATCCAGTCGGTCATGGCGACGAGGCTAAGGGGTGTCCCGCCAGGGATGACGGGACAGCCCTCAAGGGCTGTCCCGGCGCCGTGCGGGGGTGTCAGCCGTCCAGCCAGTGCGCGCGGCCCAGGGTGACCAGGCGCAGCCTGCGCCGGGCGGTGCGGACGACCTCGCGTTCCTCCTCGGGGCCGGCCGCGTCCAGCAGCGCGGAGGCGGTGAGCACCATGTGGTCGACGTACAGGCCGGCCAGCATCAGGAGGTCGGGCCGGTCCCAGCCGGCCGACTCGGGTTCCGTGGCGACCGCCGCCGCCACCTCCTCGGTGAACGCGCGCACCTGGGCGGCTATCGCCTCCCGCACCGGGCCCACCCCGCCGTGCTGCTCCCGGGCGATGAACCGGAAGTGGGCGGGCCGCGCGGCGACATGACGGGCGATCAGCTCGACGCTTCGGTCCAGGCGCTCCTCGCTGTCGCCGGTGTCGGCCAGCACCGCCCCGATCATGCCGTGCAGGCTGCCCAGCGCCTCCTCCACGAGGGCCACCCCGAGCGCCGCCATGCCGTCGAAGTGCCGGTAGAAGGCGGTCGGGGTCACACCCGCGTTCCGCGTCACCTCGCGCAGGCCGAGGCTGCTGAGGCTCTGGTGCTCCAGCAGGGTCAGCGCCGCGTCCAGCAGGGCCTGGCGGGTCCTCAGCTTCTGGGCCTGGCGGACGCCGGGGGTGTGACTCATGCCATTCAGTAAACAACTGTTCTCCGACCGGAGGAAGGGGCAGGCGCACTAGACTGGATAGTCAGTGAACAGTCGTACTCCGACCTGTTCACGGAAAGGGGCTCACATGTTCGTCCTCGTCGCCGCTCTGCTCCTGCTGGGTGTCGTCCTCGGAGCCGTCGCCCATCTGCCGGTGCCCCTGGCCCTCACCGCGGCGGGCCTGATCGGGGTCTGGCTGGTGGCCTTCGCGGTCCGTGAGGGCTTCACCCGCCGGACCCGCTGACCGCCACCGCCCCGGCCCTTCCCGCCTCTTCCCCGGCCGTGATCCGGCCGGGTCCCCCCACCGGAACCGGAGGTGTCCGCACCATGGCACTCACCAGCACACCGGGCCCTCGCACCACCCAGGCCCCTCACGCCCCTCGCGCCCCTCGCGCCCCTCGCGCCTCCCGTGAGGCGGACGGGCTGACGGTCGCCTCGTTCGTCCTCGGGCTGCTGGGCCTCCTCGTGATGAACATCCTGCTGGGGCCCGCCGCGATCGTGATGGCCTGCCTGGCGCTGGCCCGCTCCACCGCGCGCGCGGCCGCGCCCTGCTGGGTCTCGCCCTCGGCGTCGCCGACCTGGTCGTCCTCGCGGTCCTGGTCACCGTGAACGGCACCGTCTCCTGGAGCTTCGGGGGCTGAACGCGCGTCCCCGGGACCGCGTGCGCGGGTGCCTCGTCCCGGTCCGGCGGCGCCCCGGCCGGGCCCCGCCCGACGGCGGTGAGGCCATGCGCCTGCCGTGAGCCCCATGGGGGGCTCGTAGACTCGGGGCATCATGGCCTACCTCGACCACGCCGCGACCACGCCGATGCTTCCGGAGGCGATCGCGGCGATGACCGCGCAGCTCGCCGTCACCGGCAACGCGTCCTCCCTGCACGCAGCCGGGCGCCGTGCCCGCCGTACCGTCGAGGAGTCGCGGGAGACCCTCGCCGACGCTCTCGGCGCCCGCCCCAGCGAGGTGGTCCTCACCTCCGGCGGCACCGAGGCCGACAACCTCGCCGTGAAGGGCCTGTACTGGGCCCGGCGCGACGCCGACCCCCGGCGTACCCGGGTGCTGGCCAGCCCCGTGGAGCACCACGCCGTGCTGGACGCCGTGGACTGGCTCGCCGAGCACGAGGGCGCCAGGGTCGAGTACCTCCCCGTCGACGGGTACGGGCGCGTCCACCCGGACGCCCTGCGCGAGGCGGTCCTGCGCGACCCGGACGACGTCGCGATGATCACCGTGATGTGGGCCAACAACGAGATCGGCACCGTCATGCCGGTCCGCGAACTGGCCGAGGTCGCCCAGGAGTTCGGCGTACCGATGCACGCGGACGCGGTCCAGGCCTTCGGGCAGCTGGACGTCGACTTCGCCCGCTCGGGGCTGGCCGCGATGACGGTGAGCGCCCACAAGATCGGCGGACCGTTCGGCATCGGCGCCCTGCTCCTCGGCCGCGACCAGAGCCCCGTCCCCGTGCTGCACGGCGGCGGACAGGAACGGCACGTGCGCTCCGGGACCCTGGACGTGCCCGCCGTGGCCGCCTTCGCGGTCGCCGGACGGCTGGCCGCCGAGCGGCGCGAGCACTTCGCCCAGGAGATTGGTGCGCTACGCGACTCCCTGGCCGAAGCCGTGCTGCGGGCCGTCCCGGACGCCGTCCTCGGCGGCGACCCGGCCCCCGGCGGCCGGCTCCCCGCCAACGCGCACTTCACCTTCCCCGGCTGCGAGGGCGACTCCCTGCTGCTGCTGCTCGACGCCCAGGGCATCGAATGCTCCACCGGTTCCGCGTGCACGGCGGGGATCGCCCAGCCCAGCCATGTGCTGCTGGCCACCGGCACGGACCCCGACCTGGCCCGGGGCACCCTGCGCTTCTCGCTCGGCCACACCTCGACGAAGCGGGACGTCGACGACGTCGCCCGCGCCATCGGACCGGCCGTGGAGCGCGCCAGGACGGCCGGACTCAGCTAGCGGACTCAGCTAGCGGGCCCGGCGGACGGGCCGGCGGACGGACCGGTGGACGCCGCGCGCACCAGCTTCATGTAGCGCTTCCAGTCCCAGTGCGGACCGGGATCGGTGTGATCGGTGCCGGGCACCTCCACGTGCCCGATGACGTGTTCGCGGTCGACCGGGATGCCGTGACGGGCGCATATCGAGGCCGTCAGCCGGGCCGACGACTCGTACATCTCCTTCGTGAAGTCCTGGGGGCGGTCCACGAAGCCCTCGTGCTCGATCCCGACGCTGCGCTCGTTGAACGAGCGGTTGCCCGCGTGGTACGCCACGTCCAGCTCGCGGATCATCTGCGTCACCCGGCCGTCCTGGCCCACGATGTAGTGCGACGCGGCCCGGTGCGACGGGTCCTGGAAGACCCTGACCGCGCTCGCGTAACTGCCCTGCGTGACGTGGATGATCACCCGGTCCACGGTGTAGTCGTCGGGGCGGTCGGCCCGCCGCCAGTTCGCCTCGGAGGCGGCGATCCAGCGCGCGCCCGCGTAGTCCAGCTCGCCCGGCTCGCGGGGCCGGTGCACCCCCGGCACGCGCCACCACAGGCGCCGGATCTCCGCCGCGGCCAGCGCGCCGCCGCCCACGACGGCCGCGCCGCCGCCGATGAGCAGGCTGCGTCTGCTGATGCCGTGCGCGGGTCCCTTCCCCGACGAACCGGCGTTCCTGTTGGTCCCCATGCGAGCGACAACGCATATCGGCGAGCATTCGGTTCCCGGGGCCCCGTACCCTGGACGGGCTATGACTCAGACCTCCCAGCGCTCCCTCCGTGTGCTCGCCGCCATGTCGGGCGGTGTGGACTCCGCCGTCGCGGCGGCCCGCGCCGTCGAAGCAGGCCACGACGTGACCGGTGTGCACCTCGCCCTCTCCGCCAACCCGCAGTCCTTCCGGACCGGGGCGCGGGGCTGTTGCACCATCGAGGACTCCCGTGACGCCCGCCGCGCGGCCGACGTCATCGGCATCCCGTTCTACGTCTGGGACCTGGCGGAACGCTTCCGCGAGGACGTCGTGGAGGACTTCGTCGCGGAGTACGAGGCGGGGCGCACCCCCAACCCGTGCCTGCGCTGCAACGAGAAGATCAAGTTCGCCGCGCTCCTGGACAAGGCGCTGGCCCTCGGTTTCGACGCCGTCTGCACCGGCCACTACGCCACCGTGGTGCTGAACGAGGACGGCGGCCGGGAGCTGCACCGCGCCTCGGACATGGCCAAGGACCAGAGCTACGTGCTGGGCGTCCTGGACGAGAAGCAGCTCGCGCACGCGATGTTCCCGCTCGGCGACACCCTCACCACCAAGGACGAGATCCGGGCCGAGGCCGAGCGCCGGGGCCTGGCCGTCGCCAAGAAGCCCGACAGCCACGACATCTGCTTCATCGCGGACGGCGACACCCAGGGCTTCCTCGCGAGCCGCCTCGGCGGACCGGCCGAGGGCGACATCGTCGACGAGTCGGGCACCAAGGTCGGCACCCACGAGGGCGCCTTCGGCTTCACGATCGGCCAGCGCAAGGGCCTGCGCATCGGCCACCCCGCCCCGGACGGCAAGCCGCGCTACGTCCTCGACATCTCCCCGGTGAACAACACGGTCACCGTCGGCCCGGTGGAGGCCCTCGACGTCACCGCCCTCACCGCCGTCCGGCCCCGCTGGTGCGGCACCCCCCCGGCCGGCTCCGGCACGTACACCGCACAGCTCCGGGCCCACGGCGGCGAGAGCGAGGTGACGGCGGAGCTGGCCGACGGCACCCTGTACGTCGCCTTCGCCGAGCCGGTCCGCGGCGTGGCCCCCGGCCAGGCGGTCGTGCTCTACGACGGCACCCGGGTGGTCGGCTCGGCCACCATCGCGACGACGGTCCGGCGGGAGACGGCGGCCGCGGGCTGAGGCCGGACCGACCGCGCGGACCGCGTCCGACCCCTGTACGGACGCGGCCCGCGCGGAGAGCTGTCAGGACGCCAGGTGCGCGCTCACGTCCCGGGCGAAGAAGTCCGTCAGCACCGGGGCGATGGCCTGCGGCGCCAGTTCCCGCGTCTGCCCGGTCAGCGTGCGGTGCCGGGCCCGGGGAATCGCCGCCGCGAGGGCGAGCGTCGTCTCATGGGCCCGAGCGGTGCTGAAACCGCCGGTCACCACCAGGGTGCGGGCCGTCACTGCGGCGAACCGCCCGGTGGGGACCTCTCCCGTGCCCAGGAGGGCGTCGTCGTGGGCCAGGGTGGGCGCCACCGCTTCCAGGTCCGCCCACAGCGGCGCCCGGCGCATCCGGGCGATCACCGCCTCCGGGACGCCCGTACGGGCCAGGTGCAGCGCGACGGCACCCGCCCGGTCACCTGCCGACAGCAGCGCGTGGAGTTCGGCCGTGCAGCGCGCCTTGTACGCCCGTCCGGCGGGTCCCGGGGTGTACGGCGGCTCGAAGACCGCGAGCCGCAGCGCGGGCACCCCCGCCGCCTGCGCCTCCAGCGCCAGCGCCCCGCCCGACAGCATCCCGAACACCGACACCCGCTCGCCCGCCCGCGCGACGACCGCCGCGAGGTCCTCGATCTCGCGGCGTACCGCGTAGGGTCCGGTGTCCCCGCTGGCGCCCCGCCCCCGGCGGTCGTACGTGAACACCGTGAAGCGCGGCTCCAGCAGGGCCGCCAGCGGCTCCTCGTCCGCCGCGGTGCCCAGCGCGCCCCCGACCAGTACCACCGGCGGTCCGTCGCCCCGGCGGCGATACGCGATCGGCGTGCCGTCACGGGAGAGAGTCTTGTCCATGCGGGGGTGGACCGACGGGTCGTACGGAACTCATCGGTGCGGCGGAAAAATGTTTCTGACGGTCAGTCAGTCACCTGCCGGAACGTCGTCCGGGAGGACTTCCGTGTCGTAGAAGCAGTAGTGGCCACGGATCGCGGCGACCTGCTCCTTCGGCTTCGGATAGGCCCAGACGGCGTCCGTGGCCCCGGGGACCGACCAGTAGGACGCGTCCCCCTTGAACGGGCAGTGGGTACGCGTGCCGGACGGCGTCAGCAGCTCGGTGCGCACGTCCTCGGGCGGCAGGTAGTACCGGGGTGGGCAGCCCGTCTCGCGCAGTACGAGCGGGCGGCGGCTCTCGGCGAGCACCTGCCCGTCCCGGACGGCGCGCACGTGCTCGGTGCCGGGCTCGACGGTGATGCGGTGTCCTGGGATGTCCCTCATGACTGTTTCAGCCGACGGGAGGCCCTGTTTCTTCCCCGCCCCGGGCCTGGGTGTCGGTGGTGGCCCGTACGGTAGCGGCATGAACATCTGTGTCTTCCTCTCCGCCGCCGACCTCGACGACCGCTACACCGTGCCCGCGCGGGAATTCGCCGAACTTCTGGGCAGGGGCGGGCACACCCTGGTCTGGGGCGGGTCGGAGAGCGGGCTCATGAAGGTCGTCGCCGACGGGGTGCAGGAGGCGGGCGGGCGGCTCGTGGGGGTGTCGGTGGACTTCCTCGCCGCGAAGGCCCGGACGAACGCCGACGAGATGGTCATAGCCAAGGACCTGGCCGAGCGCAAGGCGCTCCTCCTGGAGAAGTCCGACGCGATCGTGATCATGGTCGGCGGTACCGGGACGCTGGACGAGGCCACCGAGATCCTGGAGCTGAAGAAGCACGGCAAGCACACCAAGCCGGTCGTCCTGCTGAACACCGCGGGCTTCTACGACGGTCTGCGCCAGCAGTTCCGGCGCATGGAGGACGAGGGCTTCCTGCCGGTGCCCCTCACCGACCTGGTCTTCTTCGCCGAGGACGGGGTGGGCGCCCTCGCCTACCTGGAGGAGTCCGCCGGCATGCTGTGACCCCGCACGGGCCGGGGCTGCCCCGGAGGGGTCCGGGGGAGTCCAGGCGGGCCCGCGTACGGGCGCGACCGGGTGGGGCGGGGCGCGACCGGCGCGGGCGGGCGCGGCGGCGACCTGCGGTGATGCGAGCATGAGGGCATGGCTACTCATCTCATCACCGGCGCCGGTTCCGGTATCGGCGCGGCCGTCACCCGCCGCCTCCGCGAGCGCGGCGACGATCTCGTCCTGCTGGCGCGGGACGCGGGCCGCGCCAAGGAGCTCGCCGCGCTCCACCCCGGATCCCGCACCCTCGTCGGGGACCTCGGCAACCCCGACCGGCTGTCCTGGGCGTTCGGGCAGCAGCCCATGCCCGAGCGGCTGGACTCCCTGCTGCACATCGCCGGGGTGGTCGAGCTGGGCCGGATCGGCGAGCTCACGCCCAAGTCCTGGCACTTCCAGCTCAACGCCAACCTGGTCGCCCCCGCCGAGCTGACCCGGCTGCTGCTGCCCCAGCTCCGGGTCGCCCAGGGGCACGTCGTCTTCGTGAACTCGGGCGCCGGTCTCGCCGCGCACGCCGAGTGGGGCGCGTACGCCGCGAGCAAGCACGGGCTGAAGGCCCTCGCGGACTCGCTGCGCCACGAGGAGCACGGGAACGGCGTCCGGGTCACCTCCGTCTACCCGGGGCGCACCGCCAGCCCCATGCAGGCCAAGGTCCACCAGCAGGAGGGCAAGGAGTACGACGCCTCCCGCTGGATGGACCCGGAATCGGTCGCCACCACGATCCTGCTCGCCCTCGACCTCCCCCGGGACGCCGAGATCAACGACCTGACGGTCCGCCCCGGACGCTGAGACGGGGCCCGGCCCCGGGACGCCCGCCCCGGCCCCGGCCCGGCCACCGGTACCCGGCGGCCGGGCCGGGTTGTCCGACGCGGCCCGTAGGCTTCCGGGGTGAGCGAGAAGAGCAAGTTCAGCGCGTACGCCGCCACCGGCATCGGGTCCATGCCGGGAGGCGACGCACGCGAGGCCGCCAAGACCGTCGTGGGGTCCTTCGCCGACGGGCAGGGCCTCGTGTACCTGCCGGAGCTGCCCGCACGCGGGCCCGGCGCCGACATGATCGGGCGGACGGTCGGCCTGCTGGAGGAGATGTACGGCCACGTCGAGCCCAGCGGGTGGCGGATCAGCGACCGGCCCGGCCGCGACACCCGCCGGGCCCGCTCCTGGCTCGGTGAGGACCTGGACGCCCTGGAGGAGTTCACCCAGGGCTACGAAGGACTGCTCAAGGTCCAGGCCGTCGGCCCCTGGACCCTCGCCGCCGCCCTGGAACTGCGCGGCGGCGAGGCGATGCTGGCCGACCCCGGGGCCTGCCGCGACCTGGCGGGCTCGCTGGCCGAGGGGCTGCGCGGGCACCTGGCCGAGGTGCGGCGCAGGGTCCCCGGTGCCGAGGTCGTCCTCCAGCTCGACGAGCCCTCCCTCACCGCCGTACTGCGCGGGCGGGTCCGGTCGGCGAGCGGCTACCGCACCTACCGGGCGGTGGACCGCCAGGTCGTCGAAGGGGCCCTGCGCGACCTGCTCGCGGTCAACGACGGCGGGCCGGTCACCGTCCACTCCTGCGCCCCCGAGGTGCCCTTCGCCCTGCTGCGGCGGGCCGGGGCGGGTTCCGTCTCGTTCGACTTCTCGCTGCTCACCGAGGGTGAGGAGGAGGCGATCGGGGAAGCCGTCGAAAGCGGTACCCAGCTTCTGCTCGGCGTCGTCCCGGCCCTCGACGGCGCCTCGACCGCATTGTCGGACCCGGGCGGTAGCGTCATGGGGGTCAGGACGTTGTGGAGCAGGCTGGGGCTGAATCCGGGGACTCTCGCCGAGTCCGTGGTGATCACCCCCTCCTGCGGACTGGCGGGCGCGTCACCCGCCTACGCGCGGGCCGCGCTCGCCCACTGCGTCCGGGCCGCGAGATCACTCGCGGACAACCCTGAGTAGCGGGGTCGGGTCGACAGGAGGAACGGGACGATGGCCGGCGAACAGCAGGCGCGGGAGCTGACAGGCGTGTCCGCCGAGGCGCGGGAGCGGCACGCGCTCCTGTCCGAGCAGATCGAGGAGCACCGCTTCCGGTACTACGTGAAGGACCAGCCGGTCGTCAGCGACGCCGAGTTCGACCGGCTGATGCGCGAGCTGGAAGGCATCGAGGAGCGGAACCCGCAACTGCGCACCCCCGATTCACCGACCCAGAAGGTCGCCGGGCCGTACACGACGGAGTTCACCTCCGTCGAGCACCGCGAGCGCATGCTCTCCCTGGACAACGCCTTCGACGACGCGGAGCTGGCCACCTGGGCCGACCGCGTCGCCAAGGACGTGGGCCGCCCCGGCTACCACTTCCTGTGCGAGCTGAAGGTGGACGGCCTCGCCGTCAACCTCACTTACGAGCACGGCAGGCTCACCCGCGCGGCGACCCGCGGCGACGGCCGCACCGGCGAGGACATCACGCCCAACATCCGTACCATCGCCGAGATCCCGCACCGCCTGACGGGCGACCACGTCCCCGCGCTCGTCGAGATCCGCGGCGAGGTCTACTTCCCGATGGAGGCGTTCGAAGGGCTCAACGCCCGGCTGGTGGAGGCCGGGGACAAGCCCTTCGCCAACCCGCGCAACGCGGCGGCCGGCTCCCTGCGCCAGAAGGACCCGAAGGTCACCGCCACCCGCCCGCTGCACATGGTGGTGCACGGCATCGGCGCCCGCGAGGGCTTCGACATCGACCGGCTCTCCCACGCGTACGACCTGCTGCGCGCGTGGGGCCTGCCGACCGCCCGGCACAACAAGGTGGTCGGCTCCCTCGACGAGGTACGGGCGTTCATCCGGTACTTCGGCGAGAACCGCCACTCCGTGGAGCACGAGATCGACGGGGTCGTCGTCAAGCTGGACGAGATCCCGCTCCAGGGCCGCCTCGGTTCGACCTCCCGCGCCCCGCGCTGGGCGATCGCCTGGAAGTACGCGCCCGAAGAGGTCAACACCAAGCTGGTCAACATCCGCGTCGGCGTCGGACGTACCGGCAGGGTCACGCCCTACGCCCAGGTCGAGCCGGTCGAAGTAGCGGGATCCGAGGTCGAGTTCGCCACCCTCCACAACCAGAACGTCGTGAAGGACAAGGGTGTCCTGATCGGTGACACGGTGGTCCTCCGCAAGGCCGGTGACGTCATCCCGGAGATCCTCGGCCCGGTGGTGGACCTGCGCGACGGCAGCGAACACGAGTTCGTCATGCCCACGGTCTGCCCCGAGTGCGGGACGGCGCTCAAGGCCATGAAGGAGGGCGACGTCGATCTCCGCTGCCCCAACGCGCGTTCCTGCCCCGCCCAGTTGCGGGAGCGGGTGGCCTATCTCGCGGGCCGCAAGTGCCTGGACATCGACCACTTCGGCTATGTCGCGGCGGCCGCCCTCACCCAGCCGCTGGAGCCGGCCGAGGCACCGCTGAAGGACGAGGGGGACCTCTTCTCCCTGACGGTGGACCAGCTCCTGCCGATCCGGGCCTACGTCCTGGACCCGGACAGCGGCCTGCCCAAGCGCGACCCGAAGACCGGCGAGGAGAAGATCGCGACGGTCTTCGCCAACCAGCAGGGCGAGCCGAAGAAGAACACCCTCGCCCTGCTCGACGGCATCGCCGCCGCCAAGCGGGCGCCGCTGGCCCGGATCCTCACCGGACTGTCGATCCGCCACGTCGGCCCCGTGGCCGCCGTCGAACTGGCCCGCCAGTTCCGTTCCGTGGAGCGCATCGACGAGGCGTCCGAGGAGGAGCTGGCCGCCGCCGACGGCGTCGGCCCGATCATCGCGGCCTCGGTCAAGCAGTGGTTCGCCGAGCCCTGGCACCGCGAGATCCTGCGCAAATGGCGCGAGGCCGGGGTGCGGACACAGGACGAGGGCGCGGGCGAGGAGGAGGGCCCCCGGCCCCTCGAAGGGCTCACCGTCGTCGTCACCGGCACACTGGCCGGCCACACCAGGGACGGCGCCAAGGAGGCGCTCCAGCAGCAGGGGGCCAAGGTGACCGGATCCGTGTCGAAGAAGACCTCCTTCGTCGTGGTCGGCGACAACCCCGGCTCCAAGTACGACAAGGCGATGCAACTGAAGGTGCCCGTCCTCGACGAGGAGGGCTTCGCCGTGCTCCTCGGACAGGGACCCGACGCGGCCCGCGAGGCCGCCGTGACCGCCGAGGCCTGATCGAGGCGCGATCGAGACACCGCCCGGCGCGTGGCACCGGGCGGCGGGGGAAGGAACCGGAGGGGAAGGAGAGCCGCCCTGGCACCGTCACCACCCCTTCGGCGCACCGCGGACGGCGCGGGTGTCAGGTCCGCATTCGGGCAAGAGCTGTAGAGCGCTGCCCCTCGGGGCCCTCGGCGGCCTACTGTTGAACGTGCACCTGCCGTGCCCCGGCCGCGTGGTGGGATGCGGGCCGCGGTGGCATGGGAGCGGGGGCCACCGTGGGACACATCGGCACCGCCGGCTGTGAGAGGGACGGAATGGAACCGACCGAGAGCACCGCGACGGTGTCACGGCCACGGGGTCTCGCGGACCTCGCGAAGAAGCTGGTCCCCGCGCAGACGGGCACGATCCCGAAGGTGGGGGCCTTCGTCGTGGCGGTCGCCGGCCTGCAACTCGCGACCGGCTTCTACCAGGCCGTCCGGGACGGCCACGCCCTCTTCCCGGACGGCACCGCGGGCTGGTCGCTCGCCCTGCTCACCGGCATCGTCGTCGGCCACCTGGTCGCCCTCGGGCGCGACCGCTGGTGGGGCGGGACCGGATCCGGGGCCGCCCTCACCCTCTCGGTGCTGCTGCTGTACGGCTGGGTGCCCGCGGGACTGGTCAGCCTCGTGGTGGTGGTGCTCGTCGGCACCGCCCGCCGGCACCGCTGGCGGCAAGGACTGCTCCACGGCGCCGTGGACATACTCGGCATCGGCGCCGCAGCCCTCGTCCTGGCCGCCTTCGGCGACGTGGCCACCGTGGAGTCGCCCTGGCGCCCACTCCACTGGGGTATCGGCGCCGTACCGGAAGTGCTCCTCGCCGCCTGCGTCTACCTTCTCGTCACCCGGTTCCTGCTCTGGTACGCCCACGCCTCCCAGAGCGGCCAACTGCCCACCGTCGCCCGCACCGCGCTCCTGCGCCAGAGTCTCGTCGCCGTCGCCCTGATCGGGATCACCCCGCTGATCTGCGTGGTGGCGTCCGTCATGCCCATCCTGCTGCCGCTGTTCGCCGTGCCGCTGATCGCGCTGGACTCCACGCTGTGGATCGCCCGCGCCCGCGCCGAGGAGCAGTTGCGGGACCCGCTGACGGGGCTGCCCAACCGGCAGTGGCTCCTGGAGCGGACCTGGACCGCCCTGGAGGACGCCGAGGGCACCGGCACCCGCACCGCCCTCGTCCTCATCGACCTCGACCGCTTCCGCGCCGTCAACGACACCCTCGGCCACCTCGCCGGAGACCGGCTGCTGCTCCAGATCGCCGAACGCCTCCGTCTCGCCCTGCCGCGCGGCGCGGAGGCCGCCCGCCTCGGCGGCGACGAGTTCGCCGTCCTGCTGCCGACCGCGGACTCGACCACCAGCGCCCAGCGGGTCGCCCGCCACCTCGTCGCCGAACTCTCCTCGCCCCTCGGCCTGGACGGACTCACGCTGGTGCTGGAGGCCAGCGCCGGTGTCGCCGTCCACCCCGACCACGCGCTCGACGCCGAGGGACTGCTGCGCCGCGCCGACGTCGCGATGTACCAGGCCAAGCGCGACCGCACCGGCGTGGAGGTGTACGAGTCCAAGCGCGACAGCAACACCCCGGACCGGCTCGGGCTGCTGGGCGACCTGCGCCGCGCTCTGGACGCCCGGGAGGTGGAGCTGCACTACCAGCCCAAGGTCCGCTTCGACGGCCAGGTCGCGGGCCTCGAAGCGCTCGTCCGCTGGGTGCACCCGGAGCGCGGGCGGGTCCCCCCGGACGAGTTCATCGCCATCGCGGAGTCCTCGGGCCTGATGCCGCACCTCACCGAGTACGTCCTGGAGACGGCCCTCGCCCAGGTCGCCCGGTGGCGCGCGCAGGGGCTGTTCGTGCCGGTCGCCGTCAACGTCTCGCCGCGCGACGTCCACATCCCGGGCTTCGCCGGCAGTGTCGCCGCCCGGCTGGCCCGGCACGGTGTCCCGGCCGCCGCGCTGCAACTGGAGATCACCGAGCACGTGCTGCTGGAGGACCCGCAGCGGGCCGCCGACACCATGGCCGGGCTCACCGCGCACGGCGTGAAGATGTCCCTGGACGACTTCGGCACCGGTTACTCCTCGCTGGTGCACCTGCGGAAGCTGCCCGTCAGCGAACTCAAGATCGACCGCTCGTTCGTGGCCCGGCTGGCCGTCGACACGGAGGACGCCGAGATCGTCCGCTGCACCATCGACCTGGCCCACTCGCTCGGCCTGCTGGTCGTCGCCGAGGGCGTGGAGGACGACGAGACCTGGGAGCGGCTGCGGGACCTGCGCTGCGACGCGGTCCAGGGGTGGCTGGTCGCCGCCGCGATGCCGCCGCTGGAGACGACGGCCTGGCTGCGGGCCCGCGGCGAGCGCGGCTGGCGGCGTCCGGCCGAGCTGAGGGCGGCCGCGGCCGCGGCGGCGCTCCCCACCGAGCGGGACCCCCGGTCCACGGGCCGCGCGCTCAACCCCGGTCCGGCCACGGCCTGAACGGCACCCGTCGGGGCGGCCCGCCGGACCGGGCCGCCCGCCGCCCCGGGCCGCTCCGGGACGGATCGCCGGGCGTTGTCCACAGGCGCGCCGCCGAGTCCTCCGGCGACCCCATAGGATTGGGACCTTGAACCGACTTTGCCGAACCGAACCCTGAGGATCGCCGCATGCCTGGCATCACGCGCGAGGAGGTCGCCCACCTCGCCCGGCTGGCGCGTCTGGAACTGAAGGGCGAAGAGCTCGAACACTTCGCCGGTCAGCTCGACGACATCATCGGCGCGGTCGCCCGCGTCTCCGAGGTCGCCGACCAAGACGTACCGCCGACCTCCCACCCGCTGCCGCTGACCAACGTCATGCGGGCGGACGAGGTCCGTCCCTCGCTCACCCCCGCGCAGGCGCTCTCCGGAGCCCCGGCCCAGGAGCAGCAGCGTTTCAAGGTGCCGCAGATCCTGGGGGAGGACTAACAGTCATGACGGACATCAGCACCATCATCAAGCTCACGGCCGCGCAGATCGCCGAGAAGATCGCGTCCGGCGAGCTGACGGCCGTCGAGGTCACCGAGGCCCACCTGGCCCGGATCGAGGCCGTCGACGAGAAGGTCCACGCCTTCCTGCACGTCGACCGCGAGGGCGCCCTCGCGCAGGCCCGCGCCGTCGACGCCAAGCGCGAGGCCGGCGAGAAGCTCGGCCCGCTGGCCGGCGTCCCGCTCGCGCTCAAGGACATCTTCACCACCCGGGACATGCCGACCACCGTCGGCTCGAAGATGCTCGAAGGCTGGGTGCCGCCGTACGACGCGACGCTCACGACGAAGCTGAAGGCCGCCGACGTCGTCATCCTCGGCAAGACCAACATGGACGAGTTCGCCATGGGGTCCTCCACCGAGAACAGCGCCTACGGCCCGACCGGCAACCCCTGGGACCTCACCCGTATCCCGGGCGGCTCCGGCGGTGGTTCCTCCGCCGCGCTCGCCTCCTTCGAGGCCCCGCTCGCCATCGGCACGGACACCGGCGGCTCCATCCGCCAGCCCGCCGCCGTCACCGGCACCGTCGGCGTCAAGCCCACCTACGGCGGCGTCTCGCGCTACGGCATGGTCGCCTTCTCCTCCTCCCTCGACCAGGGCGGTCCCTGCGCCCGCACGGTCCTGGACGCGGCCCTGCTGCACGAGGCCATCGGCGGCCACGACCCGATGGACTCGACGTCCATCGACGCCCCGGTCCCGCCGGTCGTCGAGGCCGCGCGCAACGGCTCGGTGGCGGGCATGCGCGTCGGCGTGGTCAAGCAGTTCTCCGGCGAGGGCTACCAGGCCGGTGTCGTCCAGCGCTTCAACGAGTCCGTCGAGCTGCTCACGTCGCTCGGCGCCACCGTCGTCGAGCTGGACTGCCCGTCCTTCGACCTCGCGCTGTCGGCGTACTACCTCATCGCGCCGTCCGAGTGCTCCTCCAACCTGGCCCGCTTCGACGCCATGCGCTACGGCCTGCGGGTCGGGGACGACGGCACCCGCTCCGCCGAGGACGTCACCGCGCTCACCCGCGAGGCCGGCTTCGGTGACGAGGTCAAGCGCCGCGTCATCCTCGGTACGTACGCGCTCAGCTCCGGCTACTACGACGCGTACTACGGCTCGGCCCAGAAGGTCCGCACCCTCATCACCCAGGACTTCGAGAAGGCGTTCGAGCAGGTGGACGTCATCGTCTCGCCGACGACGCCCACCACCGCCTTCCCGATCGGTGAGCGCGCCGACGACCCGATGGCGATGTACCTCGCGGACCTGTGCACCATTCCGACCAACCTCGCCGGCAACTCCGCCATGTCGCTGCCCTGCGGCCTGGCTCCGGAGGACGGCCTGCCGGTCGGCTTGCAGATCATCGCCCCCGCCATGAAGGACGACCGGCTGTACAAGGTCGGAGCCGCCGTCGAGGCCGCCTTCGTGGAAAGGTGGGGGCACCCGCTGCTTGAGGAGGCTCCGTCACTGTGACCGCCATGACCAAGAAGGCCAAGAACTTCAAGAAGTCCAAGTCCGGCGTGTACCTGTCGCTCGGCACCACCGCCTTCGGTGCGCTGAGCGTCGCCAAGCAGGCCAGGCTCGCCCGCCAGGAGAACGACACGCTCCGGCTCATCGACGCCGCCGTCTCGGCCGCGGCGATCGTGACCGGCATCGCCATCCTCTACCGCGAACTCAAGCGTCTCGGCGACGACGACGTCCTGCTGGGCTGAGAGGGAAAGTTTCACCGTGACTGTCATTGACCTGGAGTCGTACGAGGACGCCCTCGCGACGTACGACCCCGTCATGGGCCTGGAGGTCCATGTCGAGCTCGGCACCAAGACCAAGATGTTCTGCGGCTGTTCCACCGAGCTCAAGCAGGGCGCCAACTCGCAGACGTGCCCGGTCTGCCTCGGCCTGCCGGGCGCGCTGCCGGTGGTCAACGAGATCGGCGTCGAGTCCGCGATCAAGATCGGCCTCGCGCTCAACTGCGAGATCGCCGAGTGGTGCCGCTTCGCCCGGAAGAACTACTTCTATCCGGACATGCCGAAGAACTTCCAGACCTCCCAGTACGACGAGCCGATCGCCTTCGACGGCTATCTGGACGTCCAGCTGGAGGACGGGGAGATCTTCCGCGTGGAGATCGAGCGCGCCCACATGGAGGAGGACACCGGCAAGTCGACGCACGTCGGCGGTGCCACCGGCCGCATCCACGGCGCGTCCCACTCGCTGCTCGACTACAACCGCGCGGGCATCCCGCTCATCGAGATCGTCACCAAGCCGATCGAGGGCGCCGGCGCGCGGGCCCCCGAGGTCGCCAAGGCGTACGTCGCCGAGCTCCGCGAGCTCATCAAGGCGCTCGGCGTCTCGGAGGCCCGGATGGAGATGGGCCAGATGCGCTGCGACGTGAACCTCTCGCTGCGCCCCAACGGCACCGAGACATTCGGCACGCGCTCCGAGACGAAGAACGTCAACTCGCTGCGCTCCGTCGAGCGCGCCGCCCGCTTCGAGATCCAGCGCCACGCCGCGGTGCTGAACTCCGGCGGGACGATCGTGCAGGAGACCCGGCACTTCCACGAGGAGGACGGCTCCACCACGGCCGGCCGCATCAAGGACAACGCCGAGGACTACCGCTACTTCCCCGAGCCGGACCTGGTGCCGGTCGCCCCTGCCCGTGACTGGGTCGAGGAGCTCCGCAAGGGCCTCCCCGAGCTTCCCCGGCTGCGCCGCAAGCGGCTGAAGGAGGAGTGGGGTGTCAACGAGCACGACATGCAGTCCATCCTCAACGCCGGCGCGGTCGACCTGATCGTCGCCACGACGGACGCGGGCGCCCCCTCGGACCAGGCCCGCAAGTGGTGGATGGGCGAGCTCGCCCGTAACGCCAACGAGACCGGCCGCGGCCTGGAGGAGCTGCCGATCACCCCGGCGCAGGTCGCCCGGGTGGCCGCGCTCGTCGCCGCGGGCGACCTCAACGACAAGCTGGCCCGCCAGGTCATCGAGGGCGTCCTCGCGGGCGAGGGCGACCCGGACACGGTCGTGGAGAAGCGCGGTCTGAAGGTCGTCTCGGACGAGGGCGCGCTGTCCACGGCCGTGGACGAGGCCATCGCGGGCAACGCGGCCGTCGCGGACAAGATCCGCGGTGGCAAGGTCGCGGCGGCGGGCGCGCTCGTCGGCGCGGTCATGAAGGCCACCCGCGGCCAGGCGGACGCGGCACGCGTGCGTGAGCTGATCCTGGAGAAGCTCGGCGTCGAGGGCTGACACCGAACGGCCCCGGACGCTGACGCCGGCCGGCCACGGAAGCGCACACCGACCGATCCCGGAAAGGGGCGGCCCCACCCGTTCACGCGGTGGAGCCGCCCCTTTCGCGTTCCCTGCCGACGGGCCCTGTGACCATGGCCACGAAACGGGCAAATGATCACTAATGGCTGAGAGAGTGACCGCTGTCAGGTCATGCGACTTTTACGGGATGTTCCCTTTGTCTCCCGTTGGGGTCCACGAACCCGCAGGGAGCACGTCCGTTGGCCTCCATCGCACGCTGGTGCCTCGCGCACCGCCTCGCCACCGTCCTGATCTGGCTGTTCGCCCTCGGCGGCACCGCCACCGCGGCGGGATTCGCCGGGTCCGCCTACACCGACGACTACGACGTGCCGGGCACCGAGGCGGGCCGGGCCGGTGAGCTCCTCCAGCAGGGCTTCACCCAGCTCGGAGGCGACGCCGACACCGTCGTCTGGCACACCACGGGGCCCTCCACCGTGCGGGGCGCCGACATCGAGCGGACCATGACCCGGACCCTCGACGCGATCGGCGCGTTGCCCGGCATCGGCGCCGTCACCAGCCCCTACGAGACCGCCGGCACCGGGCAGATCAGCGCCGACAGCCGTACCGCCTACGCCACGGTCACCTTCGACCAGCGGGTCGAGGACATCCCCCGGGAGCGGGCACAGGCACTCGTCGACACCGCGAAGGCGGCCGAACACGACGGACTCCAGGTCGAGCTGGGCGGCAGCGCCGTCGCCCTGACCGAGGCACCGGCGCTCCACCTCAGCGAGGCCGTCGGGGTGCTCGTCGCGGCCCTCGTGCTCTTCCTGGCGTTCGGCTCCCTCGCCGCCAGCCTGCTGCCCATCGCCACCGCCCTCGTCTCCGTCGGCACGGCCTACGCCGGCATCGTGCTGCTCGGCCATGTGATGAACGTCGCCGACTTCGCGCCGATGCTCGGCATGCTCATCGGGCTGGGCGTCGGCATCGACTACGCGCTGTTCATCGTCACCCGCCACCGCCGGGGGCTGCGCGGCGGCCTGTCCGTCCACGAGGCGGCGCGCGAGGCCGTCGCCACCACCGGCCGCGCCGTCGTCTTCGCCGGGGCCACCGTCTGCGTCGCCCTGCTCGGCATGCTGGTGCTGCGGCTCGGCTTCCTCAACGGGGTCGCGATCGCCGCCTCCCTCACCGTGCTGCTGACCGTCGCCGCCTCCGTGACCCTGCTGCCCGCCCTGCTCTCCTTCATCGGCACCCGGGCGCTGAGCCGCCGCGACCGCCGCCGCCTCGCCGAGCACGGCCCCTGGGCGGAACGCCCCACCGGGTTCGCGGCCCGCTGGTCCTCCGTCGTGGAGAGGCACCCCAAGCTGCTGGGCGCGGTCGCCGCCGCCGTGATGGCCGTCCTCGCCCTCCCCGCGCTCGGCCTGCACCTGGGCACCTCCGACCAGGGCAACAACCCGGCGACGGCGACCACCCGCCAGGCGTACGACCTGCTGGGCGACGGCTTCGGGCCCGGCGTGAACGGGCCGCTGACCGTCGTCGCCCGTCTCGACGGGGCCGACGACCGGCTCGCCCTCGACGGTCTGCCCGCCGTGCTGCGGGGCACGTCGGGCGTCTCGGCGGTGAGCCCGGTGACGTACAGCAACAGCGGTGACACCGCGTTCGTCACCGTGGTGCCGGACTCCGCCCCGCAGGACCGGCGGACCAGCGAACTCGTCGACCGGATGCGGGAGGACGTGCTGCCGCCGGTGGCCGAGAACACCTCGCTGGAACTGCGGGTGGGCGGGGTGACGGCCGGGTACGACGACTTCTCCGAGGTCATCGTCGGCAAGCTGCCGCTCTTCGTCGGTGTGGTCATCGGGCTCGGCTGCCTGCTCCTGCTGCTGGCCTTCCGCTCCCTCGCCATCCCCCTCAAGGCCGCCGTGATGAACATCGCCGCCGTGGCCGCCTCCTTCGGGGTCGTCGTCGCGGTCTTCCAGTGGGGGTGGGGCAGCGACCTGCTCGGCCTGGGCAGCGCGGGCCCCGTCGAACCCTTCCTGCCGGTCATCATGGTGTCGGTGCTCTTCGGGCTCTCCATGGACTACCAGGTGTTCCTCGTCGGCCGGATGTACGAGGAGTGGCGGGAGACCGGGGACAACCGCCGGGCCGTCCGGGTGGGCCTCGCCGAGACCGGCCGGGTCATCAACTCCGCGGCGGTCATCATGATCTCCGTGTTCCTCGCCTTCGTCCTCAGCGGGGACCGGGTCATCGCGATGTTCGGCATCGCGCTGGCCGCCGCCGTCGCACTCGACGCCTTCGTGCTGCGCACCCTGCTGGTGCCCGCCCTGATGCATCTCCTCGGCGGTACCAACTGGTGGCTGCCCGCCCGGCTCGACCGCCTGCTCCCGCGGATCAGCGTCGAGCCGCCCGGTGTCCCGGCTCCCCGTGCGAAGATCCCTGGGGCGCACGACGACGAAGAGGACCTGACGGTCGCGCTGCGCGTCCACTGACAGGCTCCCGCGTCGGACGTGGAGCCGACGAGCGAGAGAAGGAGTCCCTGTGTTCACGATGTCCCTCGGCGACGACGGGGCGCAGTTGCGCCCGCTGGAACCCTGGCAGGCGGAGGAGTTCCTCGCTCACATGGACCGGGCACGCGCGCTGGTCGACCCGTGGATCCCGTTCGCGGCGGCGGCCACCGACCTCGACTCCGCGCGGGCGCTCCTCCAGCGGTACGCCGACAAGCAGGCGGCCGACACCGGCCGGATCTACGGGATCTGGCTCGACGGCACCCTGGTCGGCGGTGTCCTCTTCCGGATATTCGACGCCGCGACCGGCTCCTGCGAGATCGGCTGCTGGCTGGAGCCGGCCGGGCAGGGCCGGGGACTGGTGCACCGCGCGTCCCGGAAGCTGATCGACTGGGCGTTCGACGTGCGGGGGATGCACCGGGTGGAGTGGATCGCCTCCTCCGCGAACACCCGCAGCGTCGGGGCGGCCGCACGGCTCGGGATGACCCGTGAGGGCATCCTGCGCGAGGCCTTCCCGCACCACGGCGTACGGCACGACGAGGAGATCTGGGCCGTCCTGGCCGAGGAGTGGCGGGCGGCGCGTTAAGCGCGCTCTCATCCGGGGCCCCTAGCGTGCGCCGCATGGAGAACACCCCCACCACCCCTGCCACCGACCACGACCACGACGCCGACGGGGAGCCGGCGACGGACCAGAAGGCCGCGCCCGGCCTGACGAAGACCGCCGAGCCGGTCTCCACGAAGGGGGCGGAGTCCTCGAAGGAGGCGGAGTCCCCGGGCGCGCCGGGCCCGGAAAACGCCGTCCCGGCCGGGCCCGGCCCGGAGGACGCCGTCCCGGCCGCCCCCGGCCAGGAGGACGCACCCGCCTCGGACGCCCCGGACCCGGACGCGCCCGGCGACGACGCCCTGGAGCCCGACCCCTACGACGAGGCGGAGGCCGCCGCGTCCGCCGAAGCCGGCAGCGGTGCCGCGGCCGTGGTCGCCGCCGGACTCGGCGTCGTCTCCCTCTCCGGTGCCTGGACCGGCCGGGTCGCAGCCGAGCGCGAGACCCTCATCGGCCAGATCAAGTCCTCCTCCGGCGGCAGCGGCAGCGCCACCCAGCAGATCTCCGAGATCTACGGCAACGCCTGGCACACCACCGCCCTCGTCAACGGCCTGTTCGCCCTCCTCGCCCTCCTCGTGGGCGTCTTCGTGCTGGTCCGCCCCGCCTTCGGCGCACCCGCCGCCCACCCGCGGCCCGGCTGGATCCGTGCCGTCGCCCGTGCCGGGATCGCGCTCGGGATCCTGGGCGTACTGATCTCCGTCGTCATGTACTTCGACCTCGCGCTCCCGCTGCCCACCGCCGGCTGAGGCAGCCGCGGTTCCGGTCTAAGGCCCGTGCCCGGCGGGCCTGAGGCCCCCGGGGCGGCAGGATGCGGCACACGCCCGATGCGGGCCCACCCCCTCGCCGACGAGAGTGGGACCACGGCAGGGAGCCGTGGTCCGCACCGGGCCTTCGTCAGCGGGGAGAGTGCCATGTACAGCTACGAGATGCACCAGTTGAGGGCCGCCGAACTCATCCGCCGGGCCGACCGGCGGCGCCTCGTCCGCGAGGCCGTGGCCGCCCGCACCGCCGCCCGCACCGCCGGGCGCGACGACCCGGACAGGCGGGTGAGCGAGGACCGGGGCCGGTTCACGCGCGCCGCGTAACCATGAGCGGTGCCCCGGCCGACCCCACCGCGTCATGCGTCACGGCCGACCCCACCGCGCCGTACGGGGCCGGAGCCGCCGGTGCCCCGCACACCGCCCACGCGGCGGTCGAGGCCCCGGCGTTGTCGTACGCGTATGCGATGCTCGGCGCTGTGGAGACCAACACCGTCAGCCCCCTCTTCGTCGGCCGGACCCGAGAGCTCGCCACGCTCACCGAGACGCTCGCCCGCGCCTCGGCGGGCGAGCCGCAGGCGCTGCTCGTCGGCGGCGAGGCGGGCGTCGGCAAGACCCGGCTGGTCGAGGAGTTCCTGGCGGTGGCGAGCCGGCGCGAGGCCGTCGTGGCCGTGGGGGGATGCGTGGAGATAGGGGCCGACGGCCTCCCCTACGCCCCCTTCGCGACCGCTCTGCGCGCCCTGCGCCGCGCCCTGCCCGAGGAGTTGGCACAGGCGCTCGCCGGTCAGGAAGGCGAACTGGCCCGGCTGCTGCCCGAACTGGGCGAGGCCGGGCACGCCGCGCACGACGAGCACGGCACGGCACGCCTCTTCGAGCTGACCGCCCGGCTGCTGGAGCGCGTCTGCGCCACCCGCACCCTGGTCCTCGTCCTGGAGGACCTCCACTGGTCCGACGCCTCCACCCGGCACCTCCTCTCCTACCTCCTGCGGACCCTGCGCGCCGGACGCCTCGTCCTGGTCGGCACCTACCGCTCCGACGACGTCCACCGCCGCCACCCGCTGCGTCCGCTCCTGGCCGAGCTGGACCGGCTCCGCACCGTGGGACGCGTCGAACTCGACCGGTTCAGCCGTGCCGAGGTCGGCCGGCAGCTGACCGGGATCCTCGCCGTCGCCCCGGACGCCGCGCTCGTCGACGAGATATTCGACCGCTCCGACGGCAACGCCTTCTTCGTCGAGGAACTGGCCCGCACCATCGAGTGCTGCGGAGACGGCTCGCAGCTCTCCGCCTCCCTGCGCGACCTCCTCCTCGTACGCGTCGAGACACTGCCCGACGACGCCCAGCGGATCGTGCGGATCGTCGCCGAAGGCGGCTCCACCGTCGAACACCGGCTCCTGGCCGCCGTGGCCCGGCTCGCCGACGACGACCTGGACGAGGCACTGCGGGCGGCCGTCGGCGCCGGCATCCTGCTGCCCGCCCCCGACCTGGACGGCTACCGCTTCCGGCACTCCCTGGTCCGCGAGGCCGTCAGCGACGACCTGCTGC
Organism: Streptomyces halstedii; assembly: GCA_000720535.1. Classification (GTDB taxonomy): domain Bacteria; phylum Actinomycetota; class Actinomycetes; order Streptomycetales; family Streptomycetaceae; genus Streptomyces; species Streptomyces halstedii. Next base: position 61,576 of record JOAZ01000031.1, on the reverse strand, counting down.
CCGGGGAGCGCTCCCGCCTCAACCGCCGCTATGCCGAAGCCCTCGAAGCCGACCCCAACCTGGTCCGCGCCGACGAACGCGCCGCCCGGCTCGCCAGCTACTGGTACGCGGCCCACGACCCCGCCAAGGCGCTGCCCGCCGTCCTACGGGCATCCGTCGAGGCCCGCCGCCGCTACGCCCACTCCGAGCAACTGCGCCTGCTGGAGCGGGCCATGGAGCTCTGGGACGAGGCGCCCGACGCCGTACGCGCCACCCTGCGCCCCCTGGACTACGCCGAGGTCTATCCGGGCTGCGGCTGCGAATCGGGGGCCGGACCGCTGCGCCACCTCGACCTGATGGCCGAGGCCACCGTCGCCGCGCGCTTCGGGGGCGACCGCGAACGGGCCCTGACCCTCGCGAAGAAGGCCCTGCGGCTCCTGGACGGGGACGACGACCCGCTGCGCGCCGCGTGGTTCTGGGTGCAGCGCTCCTCACTCGTGCAGACCCTCTCCCGGGGGGACGGATGGGAGGAACTCGCCACCGCCCAGGAGCTGGTGCGCGGACTGCACCCCTCGGCGGTGCACGCCGACGTCCTGGTCAACGTGGCGAGCTGGGGTGCCCTGCACCGTCCCGGTCCGGACGCGCTCGCCGCCGCGGACCGGGCCGTGGAGTACGCGAGGCTCGTCGGCGAGGAGTACATCGAGCTGCACGCCCGTCTCACCCGGGGCTGGCTCACCATCGACGCGGGCGGCGTCGACGAGGGGCTCGCGGAGATGTACGCCGTCCGCGACCGCGCCGACGCGCTCTGCCTGGTGGGGGTGATGAGCCGGGCCGGCGTCAATCTGCCCTCCTCGCTGGAGTCGGCCGGGCGGTCGCTGGAGGCGGTGGCCGCGGCCGACCACGGCATCACGATCTGCCACGACCACGGGATGCCCGACTCCGAGGCCTGGGCCCGCGCCAATCAGGCGGAGTCCTACTTCTCCCTGGGCCACTGGGACGAGAGCCGGGCCGCGACCGACGCGGCGGCCCTGCTCTCCCGGTCCCGCAAGTCCCACGGGCTGGTGGCCTCACGCCGCATCGAACTCGCCCTTGCCCGAGGCGATTTCGCCGAGGCGGAGGAACAGATCGCGCTGAACGGGCGCCTGGTCGGGGCGCATGAGTTCCAGCCCCAGTACCTGATCCCCCTGGCCCGGCAGACCATGCTCCTCGCCGCCCGGCAGGGGCGCGTCCCCGAGGCGCGGGCCGCCTTCGAGGCGCGGTCCGAGGAAGGGTTCCCGCCGGGCACCCAGCGCTACGCGCTGCCGCTGCTGCACGTCGCCGCCGTGGTCGAGGCCGACGCCCGCGGCCTGCCCGCCACCGAGCCGGGCCGGCCCGCCGTGCTGGAGCGGATCAGGGGCCACCTCAAGCGGCTGCCCACGCTGGTGCCCGTCTGGGCCGCCTACGGGACGCTGATCGAAGCCGAGCTGGCCCGGGCGGAGGGCGCGGACACCCCGGAGGACTGGGCCCGCGCCGCCGCGGCCTTCGGACCGCTGCGCCGGCCGTACGAACTCGCCCAGATCCGGTACCGGTGGGCGGAGTCCGTCGTCGCCGCCTCCGGGGACCGCGCCACGGCCACCGAACTCCTGCGCGAGGCCCACGCGGTGGCCGAGCGGCTGGGAGCCGCACCCTTGGCGGAGAGCGTCGGACTGCTGGCCCGGCGGGCCCGTATCGCCCTGTCCGCACCGGCCGGCGCGGGCCCGGACACCGCCGGGGAGGACGCGGGGGCGGCCTTCGAGCCCGCGGCGGACGCGATCGAGTCGTTCGGCCTGACCTCCCGCGAACAGGAGGTGCACCGGCTGGTCGCGGCCGGTTACACCAACCGCAGGATCGCGGAGGAGCTGTACATCTCGCCGAAGACCGCGAGCGTGCACGTCTCCAACATCCTGGCCAAGCTGGGCGTGGCCGGCCGGGGCGAGGCCGCGGCCCTGGCCCACCGCCTCCGGCTCTACGGGACGCAGTGAGCCCACCCGGGTGCACCCCCGGGCCCGACCGGACCCCGACGGCGCCAGGCCGTCGTGTCCGGCCCGGCCCCGGCGGTGGGCCCGCTCAAGCCGGTGTGTCCGGCCGGGCCACGGCTGCTCGTCCCGGCTCGTCCGGCCGTCCCCGCCCGTGCGCCTCGTCGGGCGGGTCCGGCTCGTCCGGCCGTCCCGGCCGCTGCGGCCCGTCCGCGTCATCCGGCCCGTCCGCCCCGCCCGGCCGCTCCGCCTCGGCCGTGGGGTCCGGGGCGGCCGTTCCCGCCGGGCCCGTGAGCCGGAGCGTCACCTTGCCGGAGGAGAGGTCTATCGGGCCGCGCGACGGGTCGGAGTCGCCCAGGTCCTCGCGGCTCAGCTCCAGGCGCTTCCGCTCCTCCGTGGTGTGCTTGCGGCCCGGCGAGAACAGTTCCGAGAAGAGGTCGAACACCAGCCGTACTCCCTCCGACGTGCCGCCCGGCCGGTCGTCACCGCACCTTCAGCAGCAGGATCCGGTCGTCCCCGGACTTCGGGGCCCCGCGTCCGTCCGTGTTGCTCGTGACCAGCCACAGCCGGTCGCCGCCCGCCGCCGCCACGGTGCGCAGCCTTCCGTACGTCCCCTCCAGGAACGCCTGGGGGGCCGCCAGAGGTTCCTTGCCCGCCGAACCCGACAGCGGGATCCGCCACAGCCGCTCGCCGCGCAGGCCCGCCATCCAGATGGAGCCCTTCGCGTAGGCGATGCCGCTCGGGGAGGCCTCGGACGTCTTCCACACGGCCACCGGGTCCTCATACCCCGGCTCGCCCTTCTCGCCCTCGACCTCGGGCCAGCCGTAGTTCTTGCCGGGCTCGATCAGGTTCAGCTCGTCCCAGGTGTCCTGGCCGAACTCCGAGGCCCAGAGGCGCTTCCGCGCGTCCCAGGCGAGCCCCTGCACATTGCGGTGGCCCCAGGAGTAGACCACCGAGTCGGCGGACGGGTTGCCGTGCACCGGCTCGCCGTCGGGCGTCATCCGCAGGATCTTGCCCGCGAGGGACTTCTCGTCCTGGGCCAGCCCCGTGTCACCCGTCTCGCCCGTGCCCGCGTACAGCATGCGGTCGGGGCCGAAGGCGATCCGGCCGCCGTTGTGCACGGAGCCCTTCGGGATGCCCCGCAGAATCGTGTCCGGGGCGCCCAGCTGCTGCCCGGCGGGCTTCGACTCGTCGTACTGGAGGCGGGCGACGCGGTTGTCGGACTCGGTGGTGAAGTACGCGTACACCAGATGGTCCGCGCCGTACGTCGGTGCGACCGCGAGACCGAGCAGACCCCCCTCACCGGCCGGCGAGACGCCCGGCACGGTGCCCAGCTCCGTCTTCTCGCCGCTCGTGCCGTCGATCCGGGTGATCGTCGCCTCGTCGCGTGAGGCCACCAGCAGATCGCCTCCCGGCAGCGGGGCCAGACCCCAGGGGGAGTCGAGGTCCTCCGTCAGCGTGGACACCACCTCCACCGACCCCTTGGCCGGGGGCAGGTCGGCGGACGGGCTCGGTGAGGCCGCCGGGGCGGACGCGGAGCTCGCCGGGGGAGTGGGGGAGCCGGCGGTGCCCGCGGACCCCCCGTCGTCGGTCGCGCAGGCGGCCGACAGCAGCAGGGAGGCCGAGGCGAGCACCGCCGCCACCCCCCTGAGCCTCGTGCACCCGTGGTGCACCGTGTGTTCCTCGCGCGCCGCGGGAGTGTGCACAGGACCGGTCCTTTCGACAGCGGGCATCACCCCTGTTCTTACACTGCCGCGCGCCGCCGCTCCCCGGTCTCCGCCCATTCCCCGCCGCCGCGTCAGTCCCACGACCCGCGCGCCGGGGGGAGCCGCGCGATCTCGGCCAGGTCCCGGTCGGTGAGCACCAGTTCGCCCGCTCGCGCGTTCTCCACGGCCCACCGCTCCCGCTTGGCACCGGGCACGGGCACCACATGGCGGCCCTGCCGCAGCACCCAGGCCAGCGCCACCTGCGCCGGAGTGGCGCCGTGCCGCTCGGCGACCCGTCGCAGACCCACGACCACCGGCTGGTTCGCCGCCATCATCTCCGCGGTGAAACGGGGGTGCCGGGCCCGTGGGTCGTCCGGCTCGAAGCCCATGCCCGGCTTCAGCGTCCCCGTCAGGTAGCCGCTGCCCAGCGGCATCGCCGCCAGCACGCCCACGCCCCGCGCCGCACACCAGGGCACCAGGTCGTCCAGCGCCTCCGGCGACCACACCGACAGCTCCGCCTGGACCGCGCTGACGGGGAACACCTGCTGCACCCGCTCCAGTTGCCGGATCGTCGCGGCGTACGTCCGGGGCACAGCGCGGCGCCCCGCGCGCGCCCCCACCGCGCTCAGGCCGAGCGCCCGCACCTTGCCCGCGGTCACCAGCTCCGCCATCGCGCCCCAGGTCTCCTCCACCGGCACCTCGGGGTCGGCCCGGTGGAGCTGGTAGAGGTCGATCACATCGGTCTGGAGCCGCCGCAGCGAGGCGTCGCAGGCCCGGCGCACGTACCCGGGACGGCCGTTGGCGACGACGTGCTGGTCCCCGACCAGCAGACCGCACTTGGTGGAGAGGAAGGCGTCCGCGCGACGCCCCTTCAACGCCCGCCCCACCAGCAGTTCGTTGGTGAACGGCCCGTACATGTCGGCCGTGTCGAACAGCCGGACCCCGGCGTCCAGGGCCGCGTGCACCGTACGCAGCGAACGGTCACCACGCTGTTGCGACGTGCTGTAGGCCCAGCTCATGGGCATGCACCCCAGCCCGACAGCGCCCACGGCCAGCCGCGCCGCACCGATTGTCCTGCGCACTCCCCGAACCCTCCCTCGGCCCCGTCTCGCAGGACCACCACCGCATCCTCAAAAGTAACCTCTGCCGTTCCGCGCCCTTCGCATAGCCTCCTGACCATGACTTCGACAGCGGCTCCGAGCCCGGCCCCGACCCCCGCGACCGCCCCCGACGTATGGCTGCCGATCCCCGCCGAGGAGATCGACGGACTTCCCGAGGGTCTCAACTACCGCTTCTGGAACGGTGGCGAGGACTACCCCGCGGACCCCGCCGAATGCGCGTTCTACGTCGTTCCGTACCTGGCGGGAGCCGAGGTCGCGGTCCGGCCGCTGGAACACATGGGTGCCGTACAGGTCGTGCAGACCCTCTCCGCCGGCGTCGACCACGTGCAGCCGGGCCTCGTCGGGCTGCACACCGGGGTGCGGCTGTGCAACGCCAAGGGCGTGCACGAGGCGTCGACCGCGGAACTCGCCGTCGCCCTGATCCTCGCCTCGCTGCGCGGGTTCCCCGGCTTCACGCGCGGTCAGGACGACGAGGAGTGGCGGTCGGGCTTCTACCCCGCGCTCGCCGACAAGTCCGTACTGATCGTCGGCTACGGATCGATCGGCGCGGCCGTCGAGGACCGGCTCGAACCCTTCGAGTGCGCGCGGGTGGCGCGCGTCGCGCGCTCCGCCCGGACAACCGCGCGCGGCCCCGTACACGCGCTCGACGCGCTGCCCGCGCTCCTGCCCGACGCGGACGTCGTCGTGCTGACCACCCCGCTGAACGCCTCCACACAAGGGCTGGTCGGGGCAGAGTTCCTCGCCGCGATGCGGGACGGGGCGCTGCTCGTGAACGTGGCGCGCGGCCCGGTCGTGGACACCGAAGCCCTGCTGGCCGAACTCACGTCCGGCCGGCTGCGCGCCGCCCTGGACGTCACCGATCCGGAACCCCTGCCCGCGGGTCATCCGCTCTGGCATGCTCCCCACGTCCTGATCACCCCCCATGTGGGCGGCTCCACCTCGGCGTTCCTGCCCCGGGCGAAGCGACTGCTGGCCGGACAGCTGTCCCGGTTCGCGGCGGGGGAGCCGCTCGACAACCTGGTGCTCACCACCGGCTGACCGGGCCGTGGACCGGCCCGGTCGCACCCGTCGCGCGGCCAACACCGCAGGTGGTAACGGAGCGTAGAGATCTTATGGCCCTGAGTGACCGTTCTGGTGTATCGTCCAGGAGGGGGCGGCGTCGTGGAAGGGGCGGCGCCGGGCGGGAGTGGAACACGAGGGGGCGACGGGCGATGCACGGCCAGTGGAGAGGTGATCCGGCGCCGCGCCGCGGGCGTGCGCGCCCACGCGCGGTGGTGCGGGCGGACGTGCCGAGGGCGCCGGTCCGGTCCGGGGGAGTCCTCCGGTGAGCGCCCTCGCGGCCCTGCTCTCCAAGCCGGTCCCCGGCCGGAGCTCGGGCCTGCGCTCCCAACTCCTCCTCGCCCTGGTCTGCGCCGCCTACGCGGTCGGCGCGGGCATCGGCTGGGGGTCCACCGGAGTGGCGCTCTTCATGGGCGACTTCGGCCTCAGCCTCGCCGCGCTGATCGCCGCCGTCTCCTGCTTCGTCTACGCGCGCCGCAGCGACAGCCGGCTCAGGCCCGCCTGGCTGCTGTTCTCGCTCTCCTCCGCGATGGCGGCCGGCGGAAACGCGGTCTGGGGGTGGTACGAGGTGGTGCTGAGCCGTCCCGTGCCCTCCCCGTCCCTCGCCGACCTCTTCTTCCTCTGCTTCGCGCCCCCGGCCATCGTCGGCCTGCTCGTCCTCGCCAAACGGCCGGTGAACCGGGCCGGCTGGGTCTGCCTGGCGCTGGACGCCTGGCTGATCGGCGGATCGCTGCTGACGCTCTCCTGGAGCCTCGCGCTCGCGCACACCGCCCACATGGCCAACGCCGAGGGAGAGAGCGTCGCCAGAGCCGCGCTCTCGCTCGCCTACCCGCTGCTCGACATCGTGCTCGTCTCCATGGTGCTGGCCCTGCACTTCCGCCGGATCAGCGTGAACCGCTCGGCGGTGAACACCGCCATCGCCGGGCTCGCCCTGACGGTGCTGTGCGACGCCCTGTTCACCTCGCCGCTGCTGCGCTCGGCCTACCGCTCCGGCCAGTTGCTCGACGCGGGCTGGTTCGCCGGGTCGCTGCTCCTCGCGTACGCCCCCTGGGGCGTCCGGCGCGGGCTGGACAACGCTGTCCGCACCGGCCGCGCCGCCCGGAGCGCGAGCCGCCCCATCACCGGGTCCCTGGCCGCCCTCACCCCGTATCTGGCGGCGGCCGTCTGCACCCTCGGCATCCTGTACAGCGTGGTGGACGGGCGCCGGCCCGACCGGGTCGTGATCGTCACCGGCTGCGCGGTCGTGCTCGCCCTGGTCGTCCGCCAGGCCATCATGCTCCTGGACAACATCGCGCTCACCCAGGAGCTGGCCCAGAAGGAGAACCACTTCCGTTCCCTGGTGCAGGGCTCCAGCGACGTCATCATGATCGCGGAATCCACCGGGGTGCTGCGCTACGTCAGCCCGGCCGCCGCCGGGGTCTACGGGCGCCCCGCGGAAGACCTCGTCGGCACCGAACTCCCCTCGATCATCCACCCGGACGACCTCGGCCCGGTCTTCCACGAGGTACGCAGATTCCTGGCCGCCCCGCCCCGTGAGGTGCCCAGCACCCGCATCGAGTGCCGCTTCAGGTCGGGCACCGGCGCGTGGCTGCACGTCGAGTCCACCGTCAACCGCCACCAGGGCGGGCTGCTGCTCAACAGCCGGGACGTCAGCGAGCGGGTGCGGCTCCAGGAGCAGTTGCGGCACAACGCCGAGCACGACCCGCTCACCGACCTGCCCAACCGCGCCCTGTTCACCGCCCGGGTCACCCAGGCCCTCGGCGGACGGCGCTCCGGCGACCAGGGCACCGCGGTGCTCTTCATCGACCTCGACGGATTCAAGGCGGTCAACGACACCGTCGGGCACCAGGCGGGCGACGAGCTGCTCGTCCAGGCCGCCCGCAGGCTCCAGGAGTCGGTGCGCGCCTGGGACACCGCCGCGCGCCTGGGCGGCGACGAGTTCGCGGCGCTCATCGTCGGTGACGGCACCCGCGACCAGGCCGCCCGCGAGTACCAGGTCCACGAGATCGCCGAGCGGCTGCGCCTCACGCTCTCCCAGCCGTACCGGATCAGCGGCGGAGAGGTCCGGGTGGCCGCCTCCATCGGCGTCGCCTTCGCCGAGGGGGCCATCACCCCCAAGGACCTCATGCGCAACGCCGACCTGGCCATGTACCGCGCCAAGGCCGCCGGCAAGGACCGGGTCGAGCTGTACGCGCCCCAGATGCAGGCCGAGGTCGTCCGGCGCTCCGAGCTGGCGGCGAGGCTGCGCACGGCCGTGCGCGACGGCGAGTTCGCCCTGCTGCACCAGCCGGTCGTCCACCTCGCCAGCGGCACGGTCGCGGCCGTCGCCGCACAGGCGCGCTGGCGCTCCTCCCAGGGCATCCTGTTCACCCCGGCCGAGTTCCTCCGGGTGGCCGGGGACAGCGACCGTGCCGCCGAGCTGGGGAGCTGGCTGCTGGAGGAGGCCGTGGAGCAGGCCGCCGACCGGGCCAGGGCCGGGCACCCGGTCTCCGTCTCCGTGCGGGTCTCGGCCGGCCGGCTGCTGGACCGGGCGCTGCCCCGCGGTTCGGTCGAAGCCCTCCTCACCCGGCACGGACTGCCCTCCGGCGCCCTGATGATCGAGGTGGCCGACCACGACCCCCGGGTCTCCTTCGACGACCTGGAACAACGGCTGGTCGCCCTGCGCAGACTCGGCGTACGGATCGCGCTCGACGGCTTCGGCAACGGCTACGCCGCGGTCAACGCCCTGCGCAGGCTCCCCGTGGACGTGCTCAAGCTGGACCGGAACCTCGTGGACGGGGTCGTGGAGTCGGCGCGGCTGCACAAGATCACCAGCGGCCTCCTGCGGATCGCCTGCGACCTCGGGATGCAGTCCGTCGCCGACGGGGTGGACGGCCCCGAACAGGCACGCGCGCTCCGCGCCATGGGGTGCACCCACGGCCAGGGGGCGGCGTTCTCCGGGCCCGTGGACGAGTACCGGCTGCGGCGGGCCCTGGCCCGGGGCCGGTTCCCCGTCGCGGGCGGCGGGCCGACGGCGCGGCCCGTGCTGGCGGGCGGCTGGATCCCGCTCCAGGGGCGTTCACATGATGAGACGCCCGTCCCACCCACTTGACACCGCGGGCGCCCCGGAGAGAGGGTCAATGCCATGCGCACCCGAATTCTCGTACTTGGAAAGCGCGTCGGCTGAAGCAGGGTCACTCATGGACACCCCGCAGACCTTACCGGCGCGCTCCCCTCGCTTGCCTCACGGCACGAGGGGTTTTTTGTTGCACCGGTACTTCTCAAAACACCATAAAACACCCCGCATGAACACCAGCTTCGAGAAGAGAATGTGATGACCGAGCAGGCAACCGGGGCCCAGCACCCGCAGCCGCGGGCCCGTAACGGCGGACCGTCCTCCGCCTCCGTCGAGCACCTCACGGGCGCGCAGTCCCTCATCCGTTCTCTTGAGGAAGTCGGGGCCGACACCGTATTCGGCCTCCCCGGTGGCTGCATCCTGCCGGCCTACGACCCGCTGATGGACTCCACCCGGGTCCGCCACATCCTGGTCCGCCACGAGCAGGGCGCCGGCCACGCCGCCACCGGCTACGCCCAGGCCACCGGCAAGGTCGGTGTCTGCATGGTCACCTCGGGTCCCGGCGCCACCAACCTGGTCACCCCGATCGCGGACGCGGCCATGGACTCCGTGCCCCTGGTCGCGATCACCGGTCAGGTGGCCTCCGCCGCCATCGGCACGGACGCCTTCCAGGAAGCCGACATCTGCGGCATCACCATGCCGATCACCAAGCACAACTTCCTGGTCACCCGCGCCGAGGACATCGCCCACACCATCGCGGAGGCCTTCCACATCGCCTCCACCGGCCGCCCGGGACCGGTCCTGGTGGACATCGCCAAGGACGCCCTCCAGGCGAAGACCTCCTTCAGCTGGCCCCCGGCCATGGACCTGCCCGGCTACCGCCCGGTCACCAAGCCGCACGCCAAGCAGATCCGCGAGGCGGCCAAGCTCATCACCCAGGCCCAGCGCCCCGTGCTGTACGTCGGCGGCGGTGTCCTCAAGGCCGGCGCCACCGCCGAGCTCAAGGTCCTGGCCGAGCTCACCGGAGCGCCCGTCACCACCACCCTGATGGCGCTCGGCGCCTTCCCCGACAGCCACCGGCTGCACGTGGGGATGCCCGGCATGCACGGTTCGGTCACCGCCGTCACCGCGCTCCAGAAGGCCGACCTGATCGTCGCGCTCGGGGCCCGCTTCGACGACCGGGTCACCGGCAAGCTGGACAGCTTCGCCCCGTACGCCAAGATCGTCCACGCCGACATCGACCCGGCCGAGATCGGCAAGAACCGCGCCGCCGACGTGCCGATCGTCGGCGACGCCCGCGAGGTCATCGCCGACCTCGTCCAGGCCGTCCAGGCCGAGCACACCGAGGGGCGCCAGGGCGAGGCCGCCCGGACGCGGTACGCGGACTGGTGGAAGGACCTCGACCGCTGGCGCGCGACCTACCCGGTCGGCTACGACCTGCCCGAGGACGGCAGCCTCTCCCCGCAGCAGGTCATCCAGCGCATCGGCCAACTCGCCCCCGAGGGAACCGTCTTCGCGGCGGGCGTCGGCCAGCACCAGATGTGGGCCTCGCACTTCATCGAGTACGAGCAGCCCGCCACCTGGCTGAACTCCGGCGGCGCCGGGACGATGGGCTACGCGGTCCCCGCCGCGATGGGCGCCAAGGCCGGCATGCCGGACCGCACGGTCTGGGCGATCGACGGCGACGGCTGCTTCCAGATGACCAACCAGGAACTCACCACCTGCGCGCTCAACAACATCCCGATCAAGGTCGCCATCATCAACAACGGCGCCCTCGGAATGGTCCGCCAGTGGCAGACCCTCTTCTACAACCAGCGCTACTCCAACACCGTGCTGCACTCCGGCGCGGACACGGACGGCGTCCCGGCCAAGGGCACCCGCGTCCCGGACTTCGTCAAGCTGTCCGAGGCCATGGGGTGCCACGCGATCCGCTGCGAGGACCCCGCGGACCTGGACAAGGTCATCGCGGAGGCCAACGCGATCAACGACCGCCCGGTCGTCATCGACTTCATCGTCCACGAGGACGCCATGGTGTGGCCGATGGTCGCCGCCGGCACCTCCAACGACGAGGTCATGGCCGCCCGCGGCGTCCGCCCCGACTTCGGCGACAACGAAGACGACTGAGAGACAGAGAGAGACCGACTCCATGTCCACCAAGCACACGCTCTCCGTCCTGGTCGAGAACAAGCCCGGTGTCCTCGCCAGGATCACGGCCCTGTTCTCCCGGCGCGGGTTCAACATCGACTCGCTCGCCGTCGGTACCACCGAACATCCCGACATCTCCCGCATCACCATTGTGGTCAATGTCGAGGGCCTGCCCCTGGAGCAGGTGACCAAGCAGCTCAACAAGCTGGTCAACGTCCTCAAGATCGTCGAACTCGAGCCCTCCGCCGCGATCCAGCGGGAGCTCGTCCTGGTGAAGGTCCGCGCCGACAACGAGACGCGTTCCCAGATCGTCGAGATCGTCCAGCTGTTCCGCGCCAAGACCGTGGACGTCTCCCCGGAGGCGGTCACGATCGAGGCGACCGGGGGCGCCGACAAGCTGGAGGCCATGCTCAGGATGCTCGAACCCTTCGGCATCAAGGAGCTGGTCCAGTCCGGCACCATCGCCATAGGGCGCGGCGCGCGCTCGATCACCGACCGTTCCCTGCGCGCGCTCGACCGCTCGGCGTAGACACCCCGGACATCCTCGCCGCTCGCATGGCGAGACCCGCAACCGCATCAGACGCACCCCGCCGTACGGTGGGACGCAACACCTGCACACCAAGGAGAAGACCCAGTGGCCGAGCTGTTCTACGACGACGATGCCGACCTGTCCATCATCCAGGGCCGCAAGGTCGCGGTCCTCGGTTACGGCAGCCAGGGCCACGCCCACGCGCTGTCGCTGCGTGACTCGGGTGTCGACGTCCGTGTCGGTCTCCACGAGGGCTCCAAGTCCAAGGCCAAGGCCGAGGAGCAGGGCCTGCGCGTGGTGACTCCGGCCGAGGCCGCCGCCGAGGCCGACGTCATCATGATCCTCGTCCCGGACCCGATCCAGGCCAAGGTCTACGAGGAGTCCGTCAAGGACAACCTCAAGGCCGGCGACGCGCTGTTCTTCGGCCACGGCCTGAACATCCGCTTCGACTTCATCAAGCCGCCGGCCGACGTGGACGTCTGCATGGTCGCCCCGAAGGGCCCCGGCCACCTGGTCCGCCGTCAGTACGAGGAGGGCCGCGGCGTCCCGTGCATCGTGGCGGTCGAGCAGGACGCCACGGGCAAGGGCCTGGAGCTGGCCCTGAGTTACGCGAAGGGCATCGGCGGCACCCGCGCCGGCGTCATCAAGACGACCTTCACCGAGGAGACCGAGACCGACCTGTTCGGTGAGCAGGCCGTCCTCTGCGGCGGTACGGCCGCCCTGGTCAAGGCCGGCTTCGAGACGCTGACCGAGGCCGGTTACCAGCCCGAGATCGCCTACTTCGAGTGCCTGCACGAGCTGAAGCTCATCGTGGACCTCATGTACGAGGGCGGCCTGGAGAAGATGCGCTGGTCCATCTCCGAGACCGCCGAGTGGGGCGACTACGTCAGCGGTCCCCGCATCATCACGGACGCCACCAAGGCCGAGATGAAGAAGATCCTGGCCGAGATCCAGGACGGCACCTTCGCCAAGGGCTGGATGGCCGAGTACCACAACGGCCTGCCCAAGTACAACGAGTACAAGAAGGCCGACGCCGACCACCTGCTGGAGACCACCGGCAAGGAGCTGCGCAAGCTCATGAGCTGGGTGGACAACGAGGACGCCTGAGCCCCACCGGGGGCGGGTCCTCACGGGCCCGCCTCCGGGCCGCCCGCCCCGTGTCACTGCGGGGCCGGGACGGCGGCAGGAGACGGTGCCGTACTTCTGTACGGCACCGTCCGCCCCGTGCGGGTGATCCTTCCACCGGGGCGCAGATCTGGCCCGGCCGCATGACTAGACTGCTCCACACACATACGCGTCAGGGCCCACAGTGTCGTGCGTCTTCCACGCGGCTAGCCCCTCCACCGCCTGCGGCCGTCGGGACGGCCGTCCGCACTGGACTTGTGAGGACACACGTGAGCTCGAAACCTGTCGTACTCATCGCCGAAGAGCTGTCGCCCGCCACGGTCGACGCTCTGGGTCCGGACTTCGAGATCCGGCACTGCAACGGCGCGGACCGCGCCGAACTCCTCCCCGCGATCGTCGACGTCGACGCGATCCTGGTGCGCTCCGCGACCAAGGTCGACGCCGAGGCCATCGCCGCGGCGAAGCAGCTGAAGGTCGTCGCCCGCGCCGGTGTCGGCCTGGACAACGTGGACGTCTCCGCGGCCACCAAGGCCGGTGTGATGGTCGTCAACGCGCCGACGTCCAACATCGTCACCGCCGCCGAGCTGGCCTGCGGTCTGCTGGTGGCCACCGCGCGGCACATCCCGCAGGCCAACACCGCGCTGAAGAACGGCGAGTGGAAGCGGTCCAAGTACACCGGTGTCGAGCTGAGCGAGAAGGTCCTGGGCGTCGTCGGCCTCGGCCGCATCGGCGTCCTGGTGGCGCAGCGCATGTCGGCCTTCGGCATGAAGATCGTCGCGTACGACCCCTACGTCCAGCCCGCGCGCGCCGCGCAGATGGGCGTCAAGCTCCTCACCCTGGACGAGCTGCTGGAGGTCGCCGACTTCATCACGGTGCACCTGCCCAAGACCCCGGAGACGCTCGGCCTGATCGGTGACGAGGCGCTGCACAAGGTGAAGCCCTCCGTGCGGATCGTCAACGCCGCGCGCGGCGGCATCGTCGACGAGGAGGCGCTGGCCGCCGCCCTCAAGGAGGGCCGCGTCGCCGGCGCCGGCCTCGACGTGTACGCCAAGGAGCCCTGCACGGACTCCCCGCTGTTCCAGTTCGACCAGGTCGTCTGCACCCCGCACCTGGGCGCCTCCACCGACGAGGCGCAGGAGAAGGCCGGTATCGCGGTCGCCAGGTCCGTCCGTCTGGCCCTCGCCGGTGAGCTGGTCCCGGACGCGGTCAACGTCCAGGGCGGGGTCATCGCCGAGGACGTGCGTCCCGGACTGCCGCTCGCCGAGAAGCTCGGCCGGATCTTCACCGCGCTGGCCGGCGAGGTCGCGGCCCGCCTCGACGTCGAGGTCTACGGGGAGATCACCCAGCACGACGTGAAGGTGCTCGAACTCTCCGCGCTCAAGGGCGTGTTCGAGGACGTCGTGGACGAGACCGTGTCGTACGTCAACGCCCCGCTCTTCGCCCAGGAGCGCGGTGTCGAGGTCCGTCTCACCACCAGCTCCGAGTCGCCCGAGCACCGCAACGTGGTGACCGTCCGCGGCACCCTGTCCAGCGGCGAGGAGGTCGCGGTCTCCGGCACCCTGGCCGGCCCCAAGCACCTCCAGAAGATCGTCGCCATCGGTGAGCACGACGTGGACCTGGCGCTCGCCGACCACATGGTCGTCCTGCGGTACGAGGACCGTCCCGGCGTCGTCGGCGCGGTCGGCAAGATCCTCGGTGAGGCCGGGCTGAACATCGCCGGCATGCAGGTCTCGCGCCGGGACGCGGGCGGCGAGGCGCTGGTCGTCCTCACCGTCGACGACACCATCCCGCAGTCGGTGCTGAACGAGATCTCCGAGGAGATCGGCGCGACCTCGCCCGGCCCACGGACCGGCCCGGCCCACGGACCGGCCCGGCCCACGGACCGGCCCGGCCCACGGACCGGCCCGGCCCACGGACCGGCCCGGTCCACGGACCGACTCCGTCCAGGGACCCTCTGTCCAGGGACCGGCCCGGTCTACAGCCGGGCCGCCTTCAGCGCCATGTGCAGCAGCAGCCGGTCCTCGCCGTCGCCCAGGTCGAGGCCGGTGAGCTGCTGCACCCGGCCGATGCGGTAGTAGAGCGTCTGCCGGTGGATGCCCAGCAGGGCCGCCGTCCGGCCCGCCTGGCCCGCACAGTCGAGGAACACCTCGGCGGTGCGGGCCAGCTCCGTGTTCGGGCCCGCCAGCAGGGGGCGGGCGACCGGGTCCGGTGTCCGGGGGAGCGCGGTGAGCAGCCGGTACGGCCCGATGGACGCCCAGTCGGCGACCGGCCCGTAGCGGGACTCCGCCCCCGCCGCGCGCGCGGCGGACACGGCCTCGTGCCAGGAGACGGCCAGCTCCGCCAGACCGCGCCGGGCGGTGGCGATCCCCGCCGTGGCCCCGGGGCCGGCCAGGGCGCGCAGCCGGTCGGCCGCCGCCGTCGCCGGGTCCTGGGCGTCGGGGGAGCGCAGCCGCACCAGCGCGGCCAGGGACGGTGTCCGGGTCCCCTCGACCGAGGCGAGGGCCGCCGCCGACGGCACCGTACGCACCGAGGGGGGCCCGTCCGGCCACGGGGTCACGCACACCACGGTGTGCAGCCCGGCCGCGTCCGGGCCGAGGGCCTCACCCAGGGCGGACACCGCCGCCTCGCGGGGCCGGCCCGGCCCCGCGGTGAGCGCGGCGGCGAACTCGCGGCTGAGGTCCGCGCCGGCCCGTGCCTCGTCGAAGAGCAGCACCCCGATCCGGGCGGCCACCTCCATGGCCGCCGCCAGCCGCTCCTCGGGCGGTCCGGGCTCGGTGTCGAGCAGCCATACGTAGCCCAGGACGACACCCCGATGGCGTACCGGCAGGCACAGGCGGTCGCGGTAGACACCGGCCTCCGGGGCGGCCGGGATGCGGACCGGGCCGGTGGCGCGGGTGATGCCGAAGCCCTCGAACCAGGCCCGGACGGCCGGGGTGGAGCGCCGGGTGAGGATCGAGCGCGTACGGACCGGGTCCATGGCCGTGTCGTCGTCGCTGTCGTGGGCCCCGAAGGCGACCAGGCCGAAATCGCGGTTCTCCAGGGTCGCCGGGGCGCCGAGCAGCGCGGAGATCTCGTCGACCAGCTCCTGGTAATCGCCTTTCACCCCGCCATTCTCGCACCCTTCAGACATATGTCTGAGTCGGCGGCCACAGAAGCGTGACAGGTGTCGATGGCACGGGGTGGGAAGGTTCCCTAGATTTCACGGTGGTTCTCCGTACCGTCCCGTTCCGTTCGTCTTTGCGGCGGTTCGGTCCCCGTCCGATCTTCCGTGGAGGTGCCCCGTGCTGGGTCCCGTGATTCTCGCCGCGTCCCGCAGCGACACGATGCGTCGTTTCGTCTCGGCCGCCCCGGGCACCAAGCAGGTCGTCGACCGGTTCATCGCCGGTGAGACGGTCGACCAGGTCATCCGGATCGTCCAGGACTCCGCCGACAAGGGCCTGGAGGTCACCCTCGACGTCGTGGGTGAGGACATCACCACCCCCGAGCAGGCCGCCGCCGCGCGTGACGCGTACCTGGAGCTGATCGGCCGCCTCGAAGGCCTCGGGCTCGGTACCCGCGCGGAGATGTCGGTCAAGCTGTCGATGTTCGGCCAGTCGCTGGAAGGCGGCCACGAGCTGGCGCTCGCCAACGTCCGCCCGGTCGTCGAGGCCGCCGCCGCGATCGGCACCACGGTCACGCTGGACGCCGAGGACCACACCACCCTCGACTCGATGTTCGCCATCCACGAGGAGCTGCGGAAGGACTTCCCGGAGACCGGCTGCGTCATCCAGTCCTACCTGTTCCGCACCGAGGAGGACGCCCGCCGCCTCGCCGCCGCGGGCAGCCGGGTCCGCCTGGTCAAGGGCGCCTACAAGGAGCCGGCCTCCGTCGCCCACCAGGACAAGGCGGAGATCGACAAGGCGTACGTCCGCGTCCTGAAGACGCTGATGCACGGCGAGGGCTACCCGATGATCGGCTCCCACGACCCGCGGCTCATCGCCATCGGCCAGGAGCTCGCCCGCCAGGCCGGGCGCAAACTGGAAGAGTACGAGTTCCAGATGCTGTACGGGATCCGCAGCGACGAGCACGTCCGGCTCGCGGCCGAGGGCCACCGGATGCGCGTCTACACGGCGTACGGCACCGACTGGTACGGATACTTCATGCGCCGCCTCGCGGAGAAGCCGGCCAACCTGCTGTTCTTCGCCCGCTCCGTCGTCACCAAGGGCTGACGGCCCCCTCGGCCCGACGCCCCACCCCAACAAGGAGGCATGTCATGGACGCTGTGACCCAGGTCCCCGCACCGGTCAACGAGCCGGTTCACACCTACGCCCCCGGCACCCCGGAGCGAGCCCGCCTGGAGGCGAAGCTCAAGGAGCTCGCCGAGAACCCCGTCGACCTGCCGATGACCATCGGCGGCGAGAAGCGGATGGGCGGCGGCGAGCGCTTCGACGTCGTACAGCCGCACAACCACAAGGCCGTGCTGGGCACCTACGCCAACGCCACCGAGGCCGACGCCCAGGACGCGGTGGACGCCGCCCTGGCCGCCGCCCCGGCCTGGCGCGCCATGTCCTTCGACGACCGCGCCGCGATCATCCTGCGCGCCGCCGAGCTGCTCTCCGGCCCCTGGCGCGAGACGCTGGCCGCCTCCACCATGCTCGGCCAGTCCAAGACCGCCCAGCAGGCCGAGATCGACTGCCCCTGCGAGCTGGTCGACTTCTGGCGCTTCAACGTGCACTACGCGCGCCAGATCCTCGCCGAGCAGCCCCCGGCCAACTCCCCGGGTGTGTGGAACCGCATGGACCACCGCCCGCTGGAGGGCTTCGTCTACGCGATCACGCCCTTCAACTTCTCGGCGATCGCCGCGAACCTGCCGACCGCGCCCGCCCTCATGGGCAACGTCGTGGTGTGGAAGCCGTCCCCGACGCAGACGCACGCCGCCGTGCTGCTGATGAGCCTCCTGGAGGAGGCCGGTCTGCCCAAGGGCGTCATCAACCTGGTCACCGGTGACGGCCTCGCCGTCTCCGAGGTGGCGCTGAACCACCGCGACCTGGCCGGTATCCACTTCACCGGCTCCACGCCCACCTTCCGGCACCTGTGGAAGACGGTCGGGAACAACATCGAGAAGTACCGCACCTACCCGCGTCTGGTCGGGGAGACCGGCGGCAAGGACTTCGTCGTCGCGCACCCGAGCGCCGACCGCGCCGTGCTGAAGACCGCGCTGACCCGCGGCTCCTTCGAGTACCAGGGCCAGAAGTGCTCGGCCTCCTCCCGCGCGTACATCCCGGCCTCCCTGTGGAACTCCGGTTTCAAGGAGGAGTTCGCGGCCGAGGTCGACTCCATCACGATGGGCGACGTCACCGACCTGTCGCACTTCATGGGCGCCGTCATCGACGCCCGGTCCTTCGCGAAGAACAAGGCCGCGATCGACCGCGCGAAGAGCGACCCGTCCTGCACGGTCGTCGCGGGCGGCACGTACGACGACTCGGTGGGCTACTTCGTGCGCCCGACCGTCGTCGTGTGCGACGACCCGGCCAACGAGGTCTTCACCACCGAGTACTTCGGCCCGATCCTCGCCGTGCACGTCTACGAGGACGAGAAGTACGACGAGATGCTGGAGCAGATGGAGTCCGTCACGGACTACGCGCTCACGGGTTCGGTCATCGCGAACGACCGCGCCGCGGCCGCGTACACGATGGACAAGCTCCGCTACGCGGCGGGCAACTTCTACATCAACGACAAGTCGACCGGCGCCGTCGTCGGCCAGCAGCCCTTCGGCGGCGGCCGGGGCTCGGGCACCAACGACAAGGCGGGCGCCCCGCAGAACCTGATGCGCTGGACGCTGACCCGCGCCATCAAGGAGACGCTGGTCGCGCCGACCGAGTACACCTACCCCCACCAGGGCTGACGCCCTCCCGGGGCACCGCTCGCGCGGTGTCCCGGCCCCGCACTCCGCCTCCCGGCCGGCCCCCCTGCCGACCGGGAGGCGGTTTCCATATAAGCGCGTGCGCGGGGACGGGGGCGTGCGGCAGGCTGTCCCGCATGACCGCATCGCCGCCCGTCCTCGCCCACACCCACCAGATGGGACCCGCGGTCCTCGCGGAGATCCGCGCCTTCCTGGACACCGCGTTCGAGGGGGACTTCAGCGACGAGGACTGGGACCACACCCTGGGAGGCGTCCACGCGTACGTGACCGACGACGCGGGGATCCTGGCCCACGGCAGCGTGGTCCAGCGCCGCGTCCGGTACGCCGGCCGCTCCTACCGGACCGGTTACGTGGAAGGGGTCGCCGTCCGCTCCGGGCGGCGCCGCGAAGGGCTCGGCGGGCAGGTGACGGCCGCGCTGGAAGGGGTCCTCGACCGGGCGTACGACCTGGGCGCGCTGTCCGCGTCCGCGGCCGGCGCCCCGCTCTACCGGGCGCGCGGCTGGCGGGCCTGGCCGGGCCGGATCGCCGCCCAGGGGCCGGACGGGCCCGTTCCCCTGCCCCACGAGGAGGGCAGCGCCTACCTCCGCGGAACGGGCGGGGGGCCGCTGCCCTTCCCGGCCGGCTCCGCGGAGACGGGCACGCTCCAGTTCGACTGGCGCGACGGCGACGTGCTCTGACCACCCCCGGGGCCCGACCGCCGCCTGGTCCGTGGCCCGGACCGCGGGGCAGCCCTGCATGGTGAACGGCGCCCGGCCCGCGGGTCAGCCCTTCACGGTGAACGGCGCCCGCAGCAGTACCTCGTCGCGGGAGGACGGGCCGACCAGCAGCGCGAAGTCGCCCGGCTCCACGACCCGGTGGCCTCCGGCGTCCACCAGGGTGCAGTCCGCGACCGGCAGCTCCACCAGGACCTCGCGCGCCTCGCCCGGCGCCAGCTCCACCTGCCGGTAGGTCTTCAGCTCCTTCTCCGCCCACGTCACGGAGGTCACCAGGTCGCTCACGTACACCTGGACGGTCTCCCGGGCGGGCCGCGAACCCGTGTTGGTGACGGTGACACGCGCCCGCAGGACGTCGTCGGCCTGGACGTTCTCCGTCAGCACCGCCAGGTCCGTGTACGTCACGGTCGTGTAGCTCAGCCCCTCACCGAAGGCGAACGCCGGGCGCTGGGTGAGGTCGGCGTACCGGCTGCCGTGCTGCCCCCGGATCTGGTTGTAGTACGTCGGCTGCTGGCCGGCGTGCCGGGCGAAGGAGACCGGCAGCCTGCCCGAGGGCTCGACGAGGCCGAGCAGCAGTTCGGCCACGGCCCGGCCGCCCTGCATGCCCGGGTTGAACGCGTGCACGATCGCGGCCGCCCCCAGCGCGGACGGCGGCAGGACCAGCGGCTTGGAGCTGATGACCACCACCACCATCGGGGTGCCCGTCGCGGCCAGCGCGTCCAGCAGCGCGACCTGGTCGCCCACGAGCTCCAGGGTGGCCGTGGAACGCCCCTCACCGACCAGCTCGATCCGGTCGCCCACCACGGCGACCACGTGGTCGGCGCCCTGGGCGGCCGCGACCGCCTCGTCGATCAGGGTCTTCGACGGCCCGGCGGGCACCACCACATGGGGCCGGGGCTGCCCGTCCGGGAAGTACGCCCCCTCCGGGTCCGGCCCGACCGACAGGATCTCGGCGCCTCGCGCGTGGGAGACGGTCCAGTCCTCGGGGACATGGGCCCGCAGACCGTCCAGCACCGTGCGGACCATGGAACGGGGCTGGCCGTCCGGCAGCCAGTCCGCCTGGCCCGAGGCCCCGGCCCAGTCGCCGAGCTGGGTGTGGGCGTCGTCGGCGTTGGGCCCGATGACGGCGACGGTACGGGGCGCGGCGTCCGGGACCGCCAGGGCGCGCCCGTCCGCACCGGCCTCGAAGCCGCCGTCCAGCGGCAGGGTGCCGTCGTTGGTGAGCAGGACGAGCGAGCGGCGGGCGGCCTCCAGGTTGAGCGCGGTGTGCGCCGCGCTGCCGATGACCGCGGCCTGCCGGGCGGGGTCCGGGTGGCGCGGGTCCTCGAAGAGGCCCAGCTCGAACTTGAGGGTCAGCACCCGCCGTACCGCCGCGTCGATCCCGGCCTCGTCCAGAAGGCCCTGGGCGACCGCGTTCTGCGCGCCCTCGAAGAACTGCGGGGTGGTCATCACCATGTCGTTGCCCGCGCGGACCGCCGCGGCGGCGGCCTGGGTGTGGTCGGCGTAGATCTTCTGCTCCCACACCATGCGGCCGACGTTGTCCCAGTCCGTCACGAGCGTGCCGGTGTAGCCCCACTCGCCGCGCAGCACCTCGTTCAGCAGCCAGTCGTTGACCGTGACCGGCACCCCGTCCATCGACTGGTAGCCGAGCATGAAGGTCCGGCAGCCCTCCCGGGCGACCCGCTCGAACGGGGGCAGGAACCAGGAGCGCAGCTTGCGCCGGGAGATGTCCGCCTCGCTGGCGTCCCGGCCGCCCTGGGTCTCGGAGTAGCCCGCGAAGTGCTTGGCGCAGGCCAGGATCGCCGTGGGGTCCGACAGGCCCTCGCCCTGGTAGCCCCGCACCATCGCCGAGGCCAGCTCACCGATGAGGAAGGGGTCCTCGCCGAACGTCTCGCTGACCCGGCCCCAGCGCAGGTCGCGGGTGATGCACAGCACCGGCGAGAACGTCCAGTGGACGCCGGTCGCCGCGACCTCCACGGCCGTCGCCCTGGCGATGCGCTCCACCAGCTCCGGGTCCCAGGTCGCCGCCATGCCCAGCTGCGTCGGGTAGATCGTGGCCCCCTCCCAGAAGGAGTGGCCGTGGATGCAGTCCTCCGCGACGAGCAGCGGGATGCCCAGCCGGGTCCGCCCGGTGGCCGCCACCGCCTCCCGGACGTGCTCGGGGGAGGCGTGCAGGATCGACCCCACGTGCAGGTCCTCGACGAGGTGGCTCACCCCGTCCTTCGCGTTCAGCTGGAGCATCTGGCCGGTCTTCTCGGCCAGCGTCATACGGCCGAGGAGGTCATCGACCCGCTCGGCGACGGGCCGTGCGGGGTCCAGGTAGGGCAGGGGGGTGGAGGGGGGCACGGAGCGGTCCTTTCGCGGCGCGGTTCGGCTTTCACCATAGAGTCAATACCGACCGCTTGGTAAGTATCCCGGAATGTGCGAACGTGGCCGGTGACAGCAGCCGGTACGACCGGGCCGGGAGGTGACCGTGGCCGCCGAGGCGAGGCGTGGTTACGCGAAGGGCCGCGCGAAGCGGGGCGAGATCCTCGACCAGGCGATGGCCCTGTTCGGCGAGGCCGGATACCGGGGCGCCTCGCTGCGGGTGATCGCGACCCGCTGCGGCATCTCGCACCCCGGTCTGCTGCACCACTTCCCGACCAAGGAGTCCCTGCTCCTCGCGGTGCTCGAACACCGCGACGAGGTGGACGGCGAGTGGCTCGACCTGGGCGGCACCACCGGCGTCCAGCGGCTGCGCGGATTCGCCGCGCTGGCCGAGCTGAACGCCACGCGCCGCGGCATCGTCGAACTGTTCTCCGTGGTCTCGGCCGAGGCGACCTCGGCGGACCACCCGGCCCACGCCTACTTCGTACGCCGCTACGCCCACTCCGTCTCCGGCGCCGAACTCGCCTACGTCCAGGCGCGCGAGGAGGGGGCGCTCAGGGACGGCGTGGACCCGGCCCTCGCGGGCGCGCAGCTGATCGCCCTGATGGACGGCCTCCAGGTGCAGTGGCTGCTGAGCGACGGCGCGACGGACATGGCGGGCGTCCTGCGCGCCCACCTCCAGGCCCAGCTCACCGTGCGGCTCTGAGCGCGCCGTACGGGCCCCGGCCGCGCGACCACCGGATGTGCGCACCCCCTGGCCGACACGCCCGGGACCCTCGCGCGTGCGGCCGAGGTGTCCCCGAGGCCGCGCCGAGCCCGCGACCGGGGTGTCACCGGGCCTCACCGGACCCCAGGGCGGGGGGTCCGGCCGTGTCGCCGTCTCAGATAGTAGGAAGTCCGACTAACTGTGGAGACAGATCGCTTCCGCTGTCCTAACTTTGTAGGAGCCGAACGATTCGCGTGATCCAGCGACCGGCGGACGCGAGCACGTGCCCGACGCAGGCCACCCCTGCGGCACCCGCTCCCCGCCCCTTCCGGCACCCTTCCGGCACCTCGCAGAGCCCGGTTCCGGCCACCGCAGTCCGACCGTCGCACCGTGTCCCGACACCACGGTGGGCGCGGTCCCGATCCCGCGATCCACGCGATCCGAAGGAGTCGACCCGTCATGACCCAGACCACCGCCGCCCGTCGCGTCCGCCACAACTCCCGCCCCACCGAGTCGGAGCGCAAGAACGCGGCCGCCGCCCTCCAGCGCGCCCTCGACCGCCGTGACAACGGCGGATCGACCGGTCACTGACGGTCCGGACCGGTCCGGGTCCCACCCCGTACGTCCGTATGCTGGACGTTCGATGTCATGGGGTGGGACGGGGCGTTAGGGTGCGGGCATGTCTCGCAGCATCGATCTCGCAGTGATCCCCGGCGACGGTATCGGCCAGGAGGTCGTCACCCAGGGCCTCAAGGTCCTCAACGCTGTTCTCCCGCAGGATGTGAAGCTGGAGACCAAGGAGTACGACCTCGGCGCCCGGCGCTGGCACCGCACCGGTGAGACCCTCCCGGACGCGGAGCTGGAGGCGCTCAGGAACCACGACGCGATCCTCCTCGGCGCCATCGGCGACCCGTCCGTGCCCTCGGGCGTGCTGGAGCGCGGTCTGCTGCTGAAGCTGCGCTTCGCCTTCGACCACTTCGTGAACCTGCGGCCGTCGAAGCTCTTCCCGAACACCGCGACGCCGCTGGCCGGCCGTCCCGAGATCGACTTCGTCGTCGTCCGCGAGGGCACCGAGGGCCCCTACACGGGCAACGGCGGATCCCTGCGTACGGGCACCGAGCACGAGGTCGCCACCGAGGTCAGCGTCAACACGGCCTACGGTGTCGAGCGGGTCGTCCGGGACGCCTTCGCGCGTGCCGCCGCCCGCCCGCGCAAGAAGCTGACGCTGGTCCACAAGAACAACGTCCTCGTGCACGCCGGCCACCTGTGGAAGAACGTCTTCGACGCGGTCGCGACCGAGTACCCCGAGGTCACCACCGACTACCTGCACGTCGACGCGGCGACGATCTTCTTCGTCACCCAGCCGGAGCGCTTCGACGTCATCGTCACCGACAACCTCTTCGGTGACATCCTCACCGACCTCGCCGCCGCCGTCACCGGCGGTATCGGCCTGGCCGCCTCCGGCAACATCAACCCGACGGGCGCGTTCCCGTCGATGTTCGAGCCGGTCCACGGCACTGCCCCCGACATCGCGGGCCAGGGCAAGGCCGACCCGACCGCCACGATCCTCTCCGTCGCCCTCCTGCTGCGCCACCTCGGCTACGAGGCCGAGGCCGTGCGCATCGAGGAGGCCGTCTCCGCCGACCTCGCGGAGCGCGAGGGCAAGGCCGCGCGCAGCACCGACGAAATCGGCGACGCGCTCGCGGTACGCGTAGCGAGCTGACCCGACGCCTCTTTCGAAGCCGCCGGGTCGCATACGCACCCGGCGGCTTCACCTCGCGGTCCCCGGGTGCCACCATCGACCCCAGGGCCGCGTTTTCACGTCTCCGCAAACCCACCATTTCGTGCACGGCACCTCGCGAGCGATAATCGAACGCGGGGCCGTGGTTCGCGGTAGAGCTCGGACGTCCTACAACCTGCCGCGCTGTGCCGGACGGGAGCGGACGCGAGCGCGGTCCATCACACACAAGACCGGTGAAGGACACGCACTCATGACGACGCCCACCATCGAGCTCAAGCCCTCCTCCCACCCGCTGTCCGACGCGGAGCGCGAAGCGATCCTGGCCAACCCGGGATTCGGCCGGCACTTCACCGACCACATGGTGACCATCCGCTGGACCGAGGGCCGCGGCTGGCACGACGCCCAGCTCGTCCCCTACGGCCCGCTGTCGATCGACCCGGCCAACATGACCCTGCACTACGGGCAGGAGATCTTCGAGGGCCTCAAGGCCTACCGGCAGCCCGACGGCACCGTGGCCACCTTCCGCCCCGAGGCCAACGCCGCCCGCTTCCAGCGCTCCGCCGCCCGGCTCGCGATGCCCGAACTGCCCGTCGAGACGTTCATCGAGGCCTGCGACACGCTCGTCCGGCAGGACGAGGCGTGGGTCCCGGCGCACGGCGGCGAGGAGTCGCTCTACCTGCGCCCGTTCATGATCGCCTCCGAGGTGGGCCTCGGTGTGAAGCCCGCCAACGAGTACCTCTTCCTCGTCATCGCCTCCCCGGCCGGCGCCTACTTCCCCGGCGGTGTGAAGCCCGTCTCGATCTGGCTCTCCCAGGACCGGGTGCGCGCCGTCCCCGGTGGCATGGGCGACGCCAAGACCGGGGGCAACTACGCCGCCTCCCTCCTCGCCCAGGCCGAGGCCGCCGCGAAGGGCTGCGACCAGGTCGCCTACCTCGACGCCGTCGAGCACAGGTGGGTCGAGGAGCTCGGCGGGATGAACCTCTACTTCGTGTACGGGCGGGAGGACGGCGGCGCGCGCATCGTCACCCCCTCCCTCACCGGCTCGCTGCTCGCCGGTGTCACCCGTGACTCCCTGCTCACCGTCGCCCGGGACCTCGGCTACACCTCCGAGGAGGACCGCGTCTCCATCGGCCAGTGGCGGGACGACACCGCGAACGGCACCCTCACCGAGGTCTTCGCCTGCGGTACCGCCGCCGTGATCACCCCGGTCGGCACCGTCAAGTCCGTGGACGGCGAGTGGGTCCAGGGCGACGGCACCCCCGGCGAGGTCACCCTCAAGCTGCGCGAGCGCCTGCTGGACATCCAGCGCGGCACCGTCGAGGACACCCACGGCTGGATGCACCCCCTCGGCTAGCACACGGCCCCGGCACCGGTCCGCGTGGAGGCCGCACCCCCCGGCGACGGGAGGGTGCGGCCTCCACGCCCGTGCGCCCCGCCCCGGTGCGGCTCCGTACGGCCCCGGTGCGGCCCGGTAACGCTCCGGTACGGCTTCGCGGGGCGCGCGTACCGGCGTGCGCGGGCGTGCGCGGCGGACAGGGGCGCCCGCATCCTGAGACGGGGCGTGGACCCGGCGCGTCGCTGTGCGACACTTCGGGCGTGTCCTCGTTCGCCATGATTATCGGCAGCAGGCGCGCCGGTCCGCAGTGACCGTCCCTACGACCACGTACGGACGGGCATCGTGCCCCAGACCCGCGCGCAGACCTCTCGCACCCGCGAGGGGTTTTTTCGTTTTCCGGCCCCCATCACGGGCCGGGGCGAGGCACGCGGGATGATGGGGGCAAGTGGAGTCGATTCGTCCGGATCCGCTCACGACAGGAGTCAGACAGCATGACCACCAAGGCCACGGCCCCCGACGACAGCTTCCATGTCTTCGACACCACCCTGCGCGACGGGGCGCAGCGTGAAGGCATCAACCTGACGGTCGCGGACAAGCTGGCCATCGCCCGGCATCTGGACGCCTTCGGGGTCGGGTTCATCGAGGGCGGCTGGCCCGGTGCCAACCCCCGCGACACGGAGTTCTTCGCCCGCGCCCAGCAGGAGATCGCTTTCGAGCACGCCCAGCTCGTCGCCTTCGGCGCCACCCGCCGCGCGGGCGGCAAGGCGGCCGAGGACCCGCAGGTGCGGGCCCTCCTCGACTCGGGTGCCCCGGTGATCACCCTGGTCGCCAAGTCCCACGACCGCCACGTCGAGCTGGCCCTGCGCACCACCCTCGACGAGAACCTCGACATGGTCCGCGACACCGTCTCCCACCTGCGGGCCCAGGGCCGCCGCGTCTTCGTGGACTGCGAGCACTTCTTCGACGGCTACCGGGGCAATCCGGAGTACGCCAAGGCCGTCGTACGGACCGCGTCCGAGGCCGGTGCCGAGGTCGTCATCCTCTGCGACACCAACGGCGGGATGCTCCCCGCCCAGGTCCAGGCCGTCGTCTCCACGGTGCTGGCCGACACCGGCGCCCGGCTCGGCATCCACGCCCAGGACGACACCGGCTGCGCCGTCGCCAACACCCTGGCCGCCGTGGACGCGGGTGCCACCCACGTCCAGTGCACCGCCAACGGCTACGGCGAGCGCGTCGGCAACGCCAACCTCTTCCCCGTCGTCGCCGCGCTGGAGCTGAAGTACGGCAAGACCGTCCTGCCCGAGGGCGCGCTCGCCGACATGACGCGGATCTCGCACGCCATCGCGGAGGTCGTGAACCTCACCCCGTCCACCCACCAGCCCTACGTCGGGGTCTCCGCCTTCGCCCACAAGGCGGGGCTGCACGCCTCCGCGATCAAGGTCGATCCGGACCTCTACCAGCACATCGACCCCGAGCGCGTGGGCAACACGATGCGGATGCTGGTCTCCGACATGGCCGGCCGCGCCTCGATCGAGCTCAAGGGCAAGGAGCTGGGGATCGACCTGGGCGGTGACCGCGCGCTGGTCCAGCGCGTCGTGGAGCGGGTCAAGGAGCGCGAACTCAAGGGCTACACCTACGAGGCGGCCGACGCCTCCTTCGAACTGCTGCTGCGGGCCGAGGTGGACGGCCGCCCCCGCCGGTACTTCCGGGTCGAGTCGTGGCGGGCCATCGTCGAGGACCGCCCCGACGGCACCCACGCCAACGAGGCGACGGTGAAGCTCTGGGCCAAGGGCGAGCGGATCGTCGCCACCGCCGAGGGCAACGGCCCGGTCAACGCCCTGGACCGGGCGCTCCGCGTCGGCCTGGAGCGGATCTACCCGCAGCTGGCCAAGCTGGAGCTGGTCGACTACAAGGTCCGCATCCTGGAAGGCCGCACCGGCACGGAGTCCACCACCCGGGTGCTGATCACCACGGGCGACGGATCCGGCGACTGGGCGACGGTCGGCGTGGCCGAGAACGTCATCGCCGCGTCCTGGCAGGCCCTGGAGGACGCCTACACCTACGGCCTGCTCCGGGCGGGCATCGAGCCCACCGACTGAGCGCCCCCGGTGCCCGGCCCACCCGCGGTGCGCGGGCGGGCCGGGCACGGGCCCGGGGGCGGGCCCGCGGAGGGGGCGTCAGCCCAGCCGCCACTTCTGGTTGGCGGCTCCGGTGCACGTCCAGATCTGGAGCCGGGCGCCGTTCGCCGAGGACCGGTCCACCACGTCCAGGCACTTGTCCGCGGCCGTGTTGACCACGTCCCCGGTGGCCGCGTCGTACCTCCAGCGCTGCGCCCCCGAACCGTTGCAGGTGTACAGCTGGACCTTCGCGCCGTCGGCCGTGGAGCCCGAGGTGACGTCCAGGCAGGCGCCCAGGACGGTGACCGAACCGTCGCCGCCGACCGTCCAGCGCTGGTTCGCCGCGCCGGTGCAGTCCCAGATCTGGACCGGGGTGCCGTCCGCCGCGCTGTGGTCCGTGGCGTCCAGGCACTTGCCCCCGATGCCGGTGAACGCGCCGCCGGTGCCCGGGGTTCCGCCGGACTGGGTGCCCGCCCAGGTGAAGGTGGCCGAGGTGCGGCCCGGCAGGGAGTACGTGAACTTCTGGCCGCCCCAGTTCACCGTGACCTGCCGCGCGGACGAGGAACCGTTGTAGGCGATCAGCGCCTTGGAGCCGTCCGGGTTGCGCCAGGCGACGTTCGGCACCGTGGAGCTGGCGGTGGAGGCGATGCGGGAGGCGCCCGGCCGGACGTACTTGGTCAGGTGGCCCATCGTGTAGTACTCGACCGTGTAGTCGACCTGGCCGTGCCGCCCGTCGCCGTTGTGCACGGTGATCAGCCCGTCGCAGGTGCCGCAGCCCCCGTTGTGCGGGCCGCGGTTCTGGTCCACGGCGAGGGACCACTTGGTCACCGACTTCGCCCAGTTGCGGGTGTAGTCGATGATGTTCAGCATGTCCTCGCGCTGCTGGTCGGCGATCCAGGTGCCGCCCGAGTGCTCCGTCTGGAAGGCGTCCAGCTGGGGGTAACGGTCGTGCACGGACGTCTGCTTGGCGATGTCGCCGCCGTAGCCGTGCCAGGCGATCCCGCCGAAGTTCGGGTGGTCGCGCACCGCCGGGTCGTCCACGGTCGGGGCGGCGTACGCGTCGTAGGTGTCCCAGTTCCAGTCGTGCGCCAGGACCTTGGTGGGCAGGCCCGCGGACCGGAGCTTGGGCAGCAGTTCGCTCTTGGTGAAGTAGGCGAGGCCCGAGCCGTTCCAGCTCATCGAGGGGTAGCCGGAGCAACAGGTGGGCTCGTTCTGCGCGGTGACGTAGTCGACGGGGACGCCCTGGTCGCGCCAGGCCTGGAGGTACTTCACGAAGTAGTCCGCGTACGCGCCGTAGTGCTCGGCCTTCAGCCAGCCGCCGTCGAGCCGCCCGCTGTCCTTCATCCAGGCCGGGGCCGTCCACGGTGAGGCGACCGTCGTCAGTGCCGGGTTGAGCTGCTTGGCCTGCCTGGTCAGCGGCAGCACGTCCTGGAGATCGTGTGCGATCGAGAATTTCGTGAGGCCCGGGTCGGTCTGTCCGGCGGGCAGGTCGTCGTAGGTGTAGCCGAAGCGCGCCAGGTCCGAGCCGCCCATCGGATTGCGTACGAACGAGAGCCCGATGCCCTCGGTGGGCGAGAAGAGCTTCCTCATCGTCGCGTCGCGGGTCTCCTGGCCGAGCGCCCCGCTGCCCTTCATCAGCCAGGCGGCGGTGTCCGTGAACGAGGCGCCGCCGCCGGTGAAGGTCTGGTAGCGGGTGTTCTCGTCGACCGTGATGTTCGTCCCCGAACCGCCGTTGCCCGCGCCGAAGGCGGTCGGCGTCTGCGCCTGGAGGCCCCGGGTGACATGGCGGCCGCCGGAGTCGTCGGTCGTGGTCAGCACGATGTTCACGCTCTCGCCGGCCGCCTGGGCGGTGCCGGGGGCGAGGCCCGCCAGACCCGCCGTGGCGAGGGCCGTCGCGACGAGGACGCTCGCCGCTCTTCCTGTCCGAATCATGTGGCTGCTGCCTTTCCTGGCAGGGGCGTGGGGGAAGTGCCGTCGAACGAGCCGTGAGTGAACTGGTATTACGTGTCCGCGTCAAGAGTGCCGTACGTTCAAGAGGTGAACGGACGGGCCGCCCGCGCCGCTTTCGGTATCGGTCCGGACCAATCTCGGTGTGAAGTATTGACGCGTCTGTTCCAGGGCGGTTAACTCCAGCCGCAACGCCGGTACCGGTTCCGGTACCGGTTGCGGAACCGGTACCGGGAGGTCCTGGCCGTCCGCCCGCCCTGCCCTGCCCCGCCGTGTCCCCGGAGGCTCGATGCGCGTCACCATCGCCGATGTCGCCCGTGAGGCCGGCGTCAGCAAGACGACCGTGTCGCGTGTCGTCAACCTCAAGGGCGAAGTGGGCGGTTCCACGGCCGCCCGCGTTCGCGAAGTGATCGCACAGCTCGGCTACGTACCCAGCTCGGGCGCCGTCGGACTGGCCCGCGGCAGCAGCCGCACGGTCGGGATGCTGGTGCCCTCGCTCACCTGGCCGTGGATGGGCGAACTGCTCCAGGGCGTCGTGGACACCGTCGAGGCCGCCGACTACGGGCTGCTGCTGTTCACCTGCAACCGGGGTGCCGAGTCGGTGGAGCGCTTCACCAGCCAGGTGTCGGCGCGCGCCTTCGACGGACTGGTCGTCGTCGAACCGGAGAACACCCTCGACCGCCTCACCGCGCTCCACCGGTCCGGCCTGCCGATCGTGCTCATCGACGACCGCGGCCGCCACCCCGAATTCACCTCCGTCGTGACCACCAACCACGAGGGGGGCGCCTCGGCCGCCCGCCACCTGCGGGACAGCGGACGCACCAGACCCCTGGTCGTCACCGGCCCCGGGCACTTCGGCTGCGTGAGCGACCGGCTCGCCGGATTCCGCTCGGTGCTGCCCACCGACCTGGTCGTGGCCGGGGACTTCACCGAACGCGCCGGCCGGCTCGCCGTGGAGCGACTGCTGTCCCAGGGGACGGAGTTCGACTCGGTCTTCGCCCACAACGACATCACCGCGGCGGGTGTCCTGCGGGCCCTGCGAGCCGCCGGCCGCCGCGTACCCGACGACATCGCGGTGGTCGGCTTCGACGACATCCCGATGGCCGAGCACACCGAACCGCCGCTGACCACCGTGCACCAGCCCACCCGCCAGATGGGCGAGGCGGCGGCCCGGCTGCTGCTCGCCCGCCTCGGCGGCGGTCCGCCACCGGAGCAGCCCCTCGTGCTGCCCACCGAACTGGTCGTGCGCCGCTCGGCGCCGTAGAGGGTGCGGCCGTTCCCGACGGTCCGCGCCCGCCCCCAGCCCCCGACCCGCACCCGGAGCGCCGGGTGCCGCACATCCCCCGGCCACCGGCCCCCGCGTCCCGCGGCCTTCCCCAGCTCCGCGGGACCCCCCGCCCGCAGTCCGTCCAGCCCCGCAGTCCTTCTGGAGTCGCCATGTCCGTACGCCGTCGTCACACGCTGAGAGCGCTCTCAGCCGCCACCGTCGTGGTCGCCCTCGCCGCCGGTTGCTCGTCCGCCAACTCCGGCGCCAACAAGTCGGGCGGCGCCGGTGCCTCCGGCGTACTGACCCTCGGGAAGCCGGACGGGCCGCAGACCAACAACAGCAACCCGTTCCTCGCGACCTCGGCGAGCGCCACCCTCGGCTACCGCTTCATGATCTACGAGCCGCTGGTGATGACCAACCAGATCCGCCCCACCGACAAGGGCGACCCGTGGCTGGCCACCGACTGGGCGTGGGAGGACAACTTCCGCAAGGTCACCTTCACCCTGGACGACCGGGCCACGTGGGCGGACGGCAAGCCGCTGACCGCCGACGACGTCGCCTTCACCTTCGAGCTGCTCAAGAAGCACCCGGCGCTCAACGGCAACGGCATCCCGTACGACGGCATCACGGTCGAGGACAAGAAGGTCGTCCTGACCTTCAAGGAGTCCCAGTTCGTCAACCAGAACAAGATCATCACGACCTATGTCGTGCCCAAGCACATCTGGGAGAAGGTCGAGAACCCGGAGACCTGGCCCAACCGGAACCCGGTCGGCTCCGGCCCGTACAAGCTGAAGACCTTCACCCCGCAGACCACCACCCTGACCGCCACGCCCTCCTACTGGAAGGGCGAGACGAAGGTCAAGGAGCTGCGCTACACCGCCTACAACGACAACAGCGCGGCGACCACGGCCCTGGCGAACGGCAAGGTCGAGTGGTCGTTCGTCTTCATGCCGGACTACAAGCAGCTGTACATCGCCAAGGACCCCAAGAACCACAAGCTCTGGTTCCCCTCCGGACTCGGCATCCACGGCCTGTGGTTCAACACCGCCCGCAAGCCGTTCGACAACCCCGCCCTGCGCAAGGCGATGGCCATGGTCGTCGACCGCAACGCCATCCACGTCCAGGCGGAGGCGACCCTCTACCCGGAGATCACCAACCCGACCGGCATCCCGCTGCCCGCCGGTGACGCCTTCATCGCCCCGGAGTACAAGGACGCCACCACCAAGCCCGACGTGGCCGGCGCCAAGAAGATCCTCACGGAGGCCGGGTTCACCCTCAGCGGCGGCGTCCTGAAGGACCCGGGCGGCAAGCCGGTGACGCTGACCTTCACCGACCCGGCCGGCTGGAACGACTACATCACCGGGCTCGCCATCATCAAGGACAACATCAAGCAGATCGGCATCGAGGCCAAGGTCAAGACCCAGACCGCCGAGGCCTGGGGCAACGACGTGGCCGCCGGCAACTTCGACGCCACCCTGCACTGGACCAACAGCGGCGCCACGCCGTACGACATGTACCAGAACATCATGGACGGCGCGATCCTCCAGCCCATCGGCAAGAGCGCCCAGCTCGGCAACTTCGGCCGCTTCAAGAGCCCCGAGGCGACCGCCGCGCTGAAGGAGTACGCCAACGCCTCGGACGACGCCACCCGCACCAAGGCCATGAACGCCCTCCAGAAGATCATGGTCGAGCAGGCGCCGGTCATCCCGACCGCCGCCGCGCCCATCGGCGCCGAGTACTCCACGAAGAACTGGGTGGGCTGGCCGACCGAGGAAGACCCCTACTCCGCACCGCAGCACACCCAGCCGGACGCGCTGAAGATCGTGCTGAACCTCAAGCCCGCCAAGTAAGTACGGGGAAGAACCGGCCATGACCACCGAACAGACGCCCCGCGCGCGCACCGAGACCGATGTGGTGCTGGAAGCGCGCGCCGTCACCAAGCACTTCCCCGTGCGGCGCACCGGGCGGGACCTGATCGCCCGGCGCCACCGCACCGTCCACGCCGTCGACGACGTCTCGCTGGAACTGCGGCGCGGCACCGTCACGGCCCTGGTGGGGGAGTCCGGCTCGGGCAAATCCACCGTCGCGCGGCTGCTCGCCCAGCTCTACCCGCTCACCGCGGGCGAGATCCACCTGGGCGGCACGGCGGTGAAGGCCGGGCGTGGCCGGTCCTTCCGTACGTACGTCAAGCAGGTCCAGCTGATCTTCCAGGACCCGTTCGCCTCGCTCAACCCGGTGCACACCGTGCGCTACCACCTGACCCGCGCCCTGAAGATCCACGGCCGGGCGGGGCGCGGGGACGCGGAACTGGAGAAGAACCTGGCGGCCCTGCTGGAACGCGTCCAGCTGACCCCTCCTCATCAGTACCTGGACAAGTTCCCGCACGAGCTGTCCGGCGGGCAGCGCCAGCGCGTCGCGATCGCGCGCGCGCTCGGCGCCGACCCGCAGGTCCTGCTCGCCGACGAACCGGTCTCGATGCTCGACGTGTCGATCCGGCTCGGCGTCCTGAACCTGCTGCGCGACCTGAAGGAGCGCCTGCGGCTCGCGATCCTCTACATCACCCACGACATCGCCTCCGCCCGCTACTTCGCCGACACCACCCTGGTGATGTACGCCGGGCGGATCGTCGAGGGCGGGGACAGCGAGACGGTCACCCAGCGCCCCGCGCACCCCTACACCCAGCTCCTGATCGCCTCCGCGCCGGACCCGGACCGGGTGGCGGACGCGGCGGCCCAGGAGGAGACCGGGAGCGGCGAACCGCCCTCCCTGATCGACCCGCCGGCCGGGTGCCGCTTCCACCCGCGCTGCCCGAAGGCCATGGAGCGCTGCCGCACCGAACTGCCGCCGCGCTTCGCCCTGGCGGACGGCCAGTGGGCGGCCTGCTGGCTGTACGACGGCACGGCCGAGGGCGCCACGGACGAGCGCACCGCGGACGAGGGCGCCGCCTCCGGGAGCGCGACCGCGAAGGGGGCGGCGAAGTGAAGTACGTCCTCCAGCGCCTCGCCTTCTACGCCGTCACCGCGTGGGCCGCGATCACCATCAACTTCCTGATCCCCCGTCTGATGCCGGGCGACCCCGTCGAGGCCCTGATGAGCCGCTACCAGGGGCAGCTCGACACCAGCGCCATCGCCTCCCTGAAGGCGCTGTTCGGCCTCGACGAGAACAAGTCCCTCTGGGCGCAGTACACCGACTACTGGTCGCACCTGCTCGACGGCGACCTCGGGCTGTCCTTCACCTTCTTCCCGACGCCGGTCGGCGAGGTGATCTCCCAGGCACTGCCGTGGACGCTGGCCCTCGTCGGCATCACCACCCTGATCAGCTTCCTGCTCGGCACCGGCATCGGCGTCTACAGCGGCTGGCGGCGCGGCTCCTGGCTGGACGGGCTGCTGCCCGTCACCACCTTCATCTCCTCGGTGCCCTACTTCTGGCTGGGCCTCATCGCCATCTCGGTGTTCGCGGTGAAGTGGCCGCTGTTCCCCTTCGAGGGCGGCTACGACAACTCCCTGGTCCCGGCCTTCGACTGGCCGTTCATCTCCAGCGCCCTCTACCACGGGGTGCTGCCCGGGGTGACGATCGTGCTGAGCGCCATCGCCGGCTGGATCCTCGGGATGCGCAACATGATGGTGACCGTGTCCTCCGAGGACTACGTCATGGTGGCGCAGGCCAAGGGGCTCTCCGAGCGCAGGGTGATGTTCGCCTACGCCGCGCGCAACGCGGTCCTGCCCAGCATCTCCGCCTTCGCCCTCTCCCTGGGATTCATCGTCAGCGGCACCCTGCTGGTCGAGATGGTCTTCAACTACCCGGGTATCGGCTTCCAGTTGCTCCAGGCCGTCGGGGCGAAGGACTACCCCCTGATGCAGGGCGTCTTCCTGGTCATCACGCTCTCCGTGCTCGCCGCGAACCTGCTGGCCGACATGGCCTACGCCTTCCTCGACCCCCGCACCCGCAAGGAGGCATGACAGGTATGTCCGTCGCCGCCACCGACACCGCCGTCCTGGACGACGTCCCCGCGCCCGCCGCGACCGGCCGGGGGGACAGGTTCCGCTTCCTGCGCGGCGGGAAGACCCGCACCGGTCTGCTGATCCTCGCCTTCTTCGCCCTCATCGCCGTCATCGGGCCGTGGATCGCCCCGTACGACCCGGACGCGATGAGCGACCAACTGCTCCAGGCGCCGTCCGCCGACCACTGGTTCGGCACCACCCACACGGGTCAGGACGTGCTCTCCCAGATCCTGGTCGGCACCCGGGGCGTGCTCCTGGTCGGCTTCATCGCCGGGTTCCTGGCCACCGTGCTGTCCGTGCTCATCGGGGTCACCGCCGGATTCCTCGGCGGGGCCGCCGACGAAGTCCTCTCGTTGTTCTCCAACGTCTTCCTGGTCATCCCCGGACTTCCGCTGATCATCATCATCGCGAGCTTCGTCGAGGACACCACGGACCTGCTGATCGCCGCCGTCATCGCGCTCACCTCCTGGGCCTGGGGATCGCGGGTGCTGCGCGCCCAGACCCTCTCGCTCCGGCGCCGCGACTACGTGGAGGCGGCCCGCGCCACCGGGGAGTCCACCTGGCGGATCATCCTCTTCGAGGTCATGCCGAACCTCACCGCCGTCATCGCCTCCGGCTTCGTCGGCACGGTCATCTTCGCGATCCTCTCGGAGATCACGCTCGCCTTCATCGGCGTCGCCGACATCTCCCACTGGAACTGGGGCACCGTGCTCTTCTGGGCCCAGTCCAACCAGGCCCTCGCCCAGGGCGCCTGGTGGTGGTTCGTCCCGGCGGGCCTGTGCATCGCCCTGCTGGGCACCGCCCTGTCCCTGATCAACTTCGGCATCGACGAGTTCGTGAACCCCCGGCTGCGCACGGCGACGGGGTCCTCCAAGAAGGTCACGATGCGGGTCGGTTTCACCCCGGTGGCCCGTACCGCCGCACCCACCACGACCCCGGACCCCTCCACGCCGCCGACGCCCGAGCCGCCCGGCGAGACCCGCGACACCGGCACGACCGGCGAGAACAGCGAGACCAGCAAGGAGCCGAGCGTATGAGCGCCGAGCCGATCCTCACCATCCGCGGCCTGAACGTCGACTACGGCACCGGCACCAGCGGCGTCCGCGCCCTCAGGGACATCGACCTCACCCTGCACCGGGGCGAAGTCCTCGGTCTCGCGGGCGAGTCGGGCTCCGGCAAGTCCACGCTCGCCTACGCGGTCACCCGGCTGCTCTCCCCACCCGGAGTGATCACCGGTGGCGACGTCCACTACCACCGGCCGGGCGGGGAGACCCTGGACATCCTCGCCCTGAGCGCCGACGAGCTGCGCGCGTTCCGCTGGCAGGAGCTGTCGATCGTGTTCCAGGGGGCGATGAACTCGCTCAATCCGGTGCACACCGTCCACAGCCAGCTCACCGATGTGCTCGTCGCGCACCGCCCCGGGATGCGGGCGGCCGAACGGACCGAGCGGGCCAAGGAGTTGCTGAACCTCGTCGGGATCTCCGCCGACCGGCTCGCCGCCTACCCGCACCAGCTGTCCGGCGGCATGCGTCAGCGGGTGATGATCGCGATGGCGCTCGCCCTGGAACCCGAGATCGTCATCATGGACGAACCCACCACCGCGCTCGACGTCGTGATGCAACGTCAGATTCTGCGCAAGCTCGTGGAGCTACGGGAACAGCTCTCCTTCTCCGTCGTGTTCATCACCCATGACATCTCGCTGCTGATCGAGTTCTCCGACCGCATCGCGATCATGTACGGCGGCCGGATCGTGGAGCAGGCGGGTGCCGCCGACATCTACCGCGATCCCCGCCACCCCTACAGCGAGGGCCTGCTGCACTCCTTCCCGGCGCTGCACGGCCCCCGCCGCGAGCTCACCGGCATCCCCGGCTCACCGCCGCACCTGTCCGCGATGCCCACCGGATGCGCCTTCCACCCCCGCTGCGGCAAGGCCTTCGAGCCGTGCGCGGGCCGGATCCCCGTGCTCACCCGCCCGGACGCGGCACAGGAGCGCGAGGTGGCCTGCTGGCTGCCCGCCCCGCCCGCCTGACCCGGCGGACCCGACCCCCGCGCCCGGACCGGCCCCGCCCGGTCCGGACGCCCGATCCGGCCCGGTCCGCCGGAGCACATCCCCACCCGACCCACCGAACTACGGAGTGACATGAACCTCGCCACGCCCCGCAGCAGCCTGAACCCCGTCGCCGTCCAGGGACTCCCCGCCGGCTTCCGCTGGGGCGTCGCCACCTCCTCGTACCAGATCGAGGGCGCCGCCCGGGAGGACGGCCGGACCCCGTCCATCTGGGACACCTTCTGCCGGGTGCCGGGCGCCGTGCACAACGCGGAACACGGTGACGTGGCCTGCGACCACTACCACCGGATGCCGCAGGACGTGGAGCTGATCGCGGGCCTGGGCGTCGACACCTACCGCTTCTCGCTCGCCTGGCCGCGCATCCAGCCGGGCGGCCGGGGCCCCGCCAACGCCAAGGGCCTGGACTTCTACAAGCGGCTGGTCGACGAGCTCCAGGACAAGGGCGTCACCCCCTGGATCACCCTGTACCACTGGGACCTGCCCCAGGAGCTGGAGGACGCGGGCGGCTGGCCGGCCCGAGACACCGCGTACCGCTTCGCCGACTACGCCATGCTCGCCTACGAGGCCCTGGGCGACCGGGTCGAGCACTGGACGACCCTGAACGAACCGTGGTGCTCGGCGATGCTCGGCTACGCCTACGGGGCGCACGCCCCCGGCCGCACCGACCTGGGCGACGCGATGGGCGCCGTCCACCACCTGCTCCTGGGGCACGGCCTCGCCGCCCGCCGGATGCGCGAGGCGGCCGGCGACCGCCCGCTGGAGCTGGGCATCACCCTCAACCTCGGCACCGCCACCCCCGAGACCGGCAGCGAGGCCGACCGCGAGGCCTGCCGCCGGGCCGACGGCATGGGCACCCGCCTCTACCTCGACCCGCTCGTCCACGGCCGCTACCCCGAGGACGTCGTACGCGACCTCGCCGACCAGGGCGTCGAGCTGCCCGTCCAGGACGGCGACCTGGAGACCGTCGCGGCCCCCCTGGACGTCCTCGGGGTCAACTTCTACCGGGGCGCGGTCTTCTCCGGCGTCACCGAGGAGGGGTCCCCGACCGGCGCCGACGGCCTGCCCGTCGTGCGCGGGGTGGAGCGCGACCTGCCCAGGACCGCCATGGACTGGGAGATCACCCCCGGCGAACTCACCGACCTGCTCGTGCGCTTGCAGCGTGACTACGCGCTGCCGACCGTCATCACCGAGAACGGGGCGGCCTTCGACGACACCGTCGCCGCCGACGGATCCGTCCCCGACACCGACCGGACCGCCTATCTCGCCGACCACATCGCGGCCGTCGCCGACGCCCGCGCGCGGGGCGCCGACGTCCGGGGCTACTTCGCCTGGTCGCTGATGGACAACTTCGAGTGGGCCTACGGCTACGACAAGCGGTTCGGCATCGTCCGCGTCGACTACGACACCCAGGAGCGGACCCTCAAGGACAGCGCCAAGTGGTACCGCGACACCATCCGGCTCACCCGGAACGCCCCCCAGGGCTGAGCCCCACCAGGGGCACCCCCGCGGGCCGGCCCCGAGTGGGTGGCGCGTTCGTCACCCACTCGGGTTACGTTTGTTCCATGCGGAAGAGGCTGTTCATGCCCCTGTGGGCCGGTCTGCTGCTGATTCTCTCGGCGGTGGTGCCGGCCGGTGCGCCCGCCGCCACGGCGGCCGCACCCGCCACCCTCGACGACGCGGCCCGCGCCCTGCGCCAGGGCCCGGTGTACGTGGACCCGGCGGCGGCGGACCAGCTCACCTCCTCCCAGAAGGCGGCGCTCGAAAAGAAGATCAAGGACGCCGACAAGCCGGTCTTCGTGGCCGTGCTGCCCGCGACGTCCGCGTTCCCACCGGACCACCTCCTCCAGGACCTCCGGAGCGACACCGGCATCACCGGGGTCTACGCCGTCCGCCTCGGGAACGGGTTCGACGCCGGGGCCGACCCGCAGGTCATGCCGGTCCGGGCGGTCGCCAACCTCACCACGGCCGTCAAGGCACCCGGCACCGGCACCGACGCCGCCACCCAGCTCAACGCCTTCGTCGACCGCGCCGTCGAACAGGCCCGGGGCAGCGCCCCCGCCTCCTGGTCCGGCGGGTCCGACGGCGGTGCGAACGGTGCCGCACCCCTGGCCGGCCTGGTCGTCCTCGGCGCGGTCGCCGTCCTCGGCGGCGGCGCCGCGTACGCGGTGGTCCGCCGCAACCGCAGGCGCCAGGCCGAGGAGGAACGGGCCTCGCTGGACAAGCTCCGGGTCGTCGTGGACGAGGACATCACCGCCTACGGCGAGACCCTGGACCGCCTCGACTTCCACCCCGCGGAGGCGGGCGCCGACGACGCGATGCGCGCGGACTACGAGCGGGCGCTCGACTCCTACGAGGACGCCAAGTCACGCATGGCCGCCGCCCGGCGCCCGTCCGACGTACGCGGGGTGACCGAGGCCCTGGAGGACGGCCGCTACTCCCTCGCCGTCCTGGACGCCCGCCGCGCCCACCGTGAGCTGCCCGCCCGGCGCCCGCCCTGCTTCTTCGACCCCCGGCACGGCCCGTCCGTCGCGGACGTGCGGTGGCAGCCCTCCGGCGGCACGGCCCGCGAGGTCCCGGTGTGCGCCGCCGACGAGGTGCGGCTGCGCGAGGGCCAGGACCCGATGAGCCGCACGGTCGACGCCGGCGACGGCTCCCGCCGCCCGTACTGGGAGGCCGGGCCCGCCTACGGTCCGTGGGCGGGCGGTTACTTCGGCGGCGGACTGCTGCCCGGTCTGCTCGTCGGCACGATGCTCGGCTCGATGCTCTCGACCCCGGCGTACGCGGCCGAGTACGGCGGCGGAGACTTCGGCGCGGGCGGCGACTGGAGCGGCGGCGACTTCTCCGGCTCCGACTTCGACTCCTCCGGCTTCGGCGGCGACGGCGGCGGGTTCGGCGACGGCGGCGGCTTCGGGGGCGGCGGAGGGTTCGACGGCGGCGGCTTCTAGGCCGGCCCCGCGCCCGAGCGGGGCGCGCCTTCCCAGGTGTCCGGGGCCCACAGGCCCGAGCGCTTGAGGGACGCCGGGCAGTGCAGATAGATCTCGTCGATCTCCACGACGAGCGCCAGGTGGGGGCGCCGCCCCTTCACCGCCATCGCGTCGAAGAAGGGCGCGTCCGTGAGGATCCGGGCGCGGCCGTTGATCCGCAGCACGGTCATCACGCCCGGTATGAGGAAGAGCAGCCCCACGTGCGGGTTGGACAGGATGTTCTGGAAGCTGTCGGCCCGCCGGTTGCCCGGCAGGTCGGGCATGGCCAGCGTCCGCGCGTCCAGGACCTGGGTGAAGCCCGGCTCACCGCCGCGCGGCGAGGTGTCGCAGTTGCCGTCGGCGTCGGAGGTGGACACGGCACAGAACGGCGCGCGGGCCAGCAGATCGAGGTCGGCCTCGGTGAGCCGGTCATGGACCTTGTCGATGACCAGGGGCCACGGGGTGCCCATGATCTCGCGGAGTTCCTCGGCCGACTCCAGGGGGACGGCTCCGGCCAGCGGGTCCCCGGCGGGGGCGGTGACGGCGGCGCCCGCGGGCGCGGCGTTCGACAAGGGGGACACTCCGTACCGTGTGGGGGCTCGGCAGCACCACGCTGACCTGGCGCTGTTAGGCTCACCTTACTTAGGCTCCCGTATGCTCCCCGTCCCGGGGTGCCGTTCCGCGGCCGGGACCCGGGGGAGCGGGGGAAGCGACGAACAGGATGAGGAACAGTGCACCACCGTATGCCGCGCGCCGCGGTGAGCGGCCCGTGAGCGGCCCGGCTCTCCGAAGCGCGACGCCACAGCGGACGACGGGGACCCCGCCCCCACGCCGTACCCGCAGCCGGCCCGTCCTCGCCCTGGGACTCGTGGCCGCCTCGGCCGTACTCCTGCTGACCGTGCTGGCGAGCCTCGCCGTGGGCTCCGGCGACGTCCCCTTCCACGACGTGCTGCGTGGCGTCTTCGACCCGGACCTCCAGGTCAAGGGCCAGCTCATCGTGCGGGAGGTGCGCATCCCCCGCACCGTGGCCGGACTGCTGGCCGGGGCCGCGCTGGGCCTGGCGGGCGCGGTGATGCAGGGCGTGGCCCGCAACCCGCTCGCCGACCCGCAGCTCCTCGGCATCAACGCCGGAGCCTCCGTCGCGGTCGTCTGCTCGATCAGCTTCCTCGGATTCACGGCCGCCACCCAGTACATCTGGTTCGGCTTCCTCGGGGCCCTGCTCGCCGCCCTCCTGGTGTACGGGGTGGGCTCGCTCGGCCGGGAGGGCGCGACCCCGGTGAAGCTGGCGCTCGCGGGCGCCGCGACCAGCGCCGTACTGACCTCCGTGACCAGCGCCGTCCTGCTCCAGGACCGCGAGGGCTACGACCGGTTCCGCTTCTGGCAGCTCGGCGCGCTGACCGCCCGGGACGCCGACGTGCTCTGGCAGGCGTCGCCCTTCGTCGTGGCCGGCGCCGTGCTCGCGCTGGCACTGGGGCCGCAGCTCAACGCCCTGTCCCTCGGCGACGACCTGGCGCGCGGCCTCGGCCAGCGCGTCGGGCTCGCCCGGCTGACGTCGGCGCTCGCCGTGGTGCTGCTGTGCGGGGCGGCCACGGTCGTCGCCGGTCCGATCGGCTTCGTCGGCCTCGCCGTCCCGCACGCCGCCCGGCTCATCACCGGCCCCGACTACCGCTGGGTGCTCCCGTACAGCATGGTGCTCGCCCCGGTGATGCTCCTCGTCGCGGACATCGTCGGCCGGGTCGTCGCCCCGCCCGGCGAGGTGCAGGTGGGCGTGGTCACCGCCGCGATCGGCTGTGTCCCCTTCATCTGGCTCGTCCGGCGCAGGAAGCTGGTGGAACTGTGACCGGAACCCGTCTCCAGGAGACGGCCGACGCCCGCCTCGCCGACGCCGTCCGCACGGTCGCCGGGGCGCGCGGACGCGGCCGCCGGCGCTCCGTCCTGGTCGGCGCCGCCCTGCTGGCGGCCCTGGTGGCGGTCTTCGCCGTCTCGCTCAGCGTCGGTGACATGGTGATGCCGCTCGGCAAGGTCGTCGACACCCTGTTCGGGGGCGGCGACGGCGGCTCGCGGTTCGTCGTGCTGGAACTGCGGCTGCCCCGCGCCCTGCTCGCCGTCCTCGTCGGCACCGGCTTCGGGCTCTCCGGGGCCGTCTTCCAGTCCGTGCTGCGCAACCCGCTGGCCAGCCCCGACATCATCGGCATCAGCGCGGGGGCGAGCGCGGTCGCCGTCACCGCGGCCCTGCTCTTCCAGGTCAGCGGCCTCACCCTGTCCGCGAGCGCCCTCGTCGGCTCGCTGGTCTCCGGCGCCGCGATCTATCTCCTCGCCTGGCGGCAGGGCGTCGCCGGCCAGCGCCTCGTCCTGATCGGCATCGGCGTCGGCACCGGACTGACCAGCGTCGTCTGGTACGTGATGGCCCGCTCCGACACCACCGACGCGCAGGAGGCCTACCTCTGGCTCACGGGCAGCCTCAACGGCCGCTCCTGGAACCAGATGTGGCCCCTGCTGATCGCCCTCTCCGTCCTCCTGCCCCTCACCGCCCTCGCCGCCCGCGCCCTGGGTCCCCTCCAGCTCGGCGACGACACCGC
Organism: Streptomyces halstedii; assembly: GCA_000720535.1. Taxonomy (GTDB): domain Bacteria; phylum Actinomycetota; class Actinomycetes; order Streptomycetales; family Streptomycetaceae; genus Streptomyces; species Streptomyces halstedii. The sequence continues at coordinate 19,156 of JOAZ01000031.1, read as the reverse complement.
GGCCGGGCTCGGGGCCCGCGTCGAGCCCGGCCGCCTGGCCCTCCTCGGCTGCGCGGTCGCCCTCGCGGGCGTCGCCACCGCGGCGGCCGGACCCGTCGGATTCGTGGCGTTCGTGTCCGCGCCGATCGCCCGCCGCCTGGTCCCGCACCGGGGCGCGGCCCTGGCGCACTCCGCGCTGACCGGAGCGCTGCTCGTCCTGGTCGCCGACTTCGCCGCCCAGCACCTGCTGCCGTCGGTCCAGCTGCCGGTGGGCGTGGTCACCAGCATCATCGGCGCCCCGTACCTGCTGCTGCTCCTGGCCCGCGCCAACCGCGTGGGCTCGGGAGGCTGACGTGCCGGCACCCGGGACGCACGACCCTGAGACGTACGACAAGGAAAGGCACGGCCCCGTCGTGGCTGATCACACTCTGCAAGCGCGGGACGTCCGCCTGGGATACGGCGACCGGGAGATCGTCTCCGGCCTGGACGTGAGCGTCCCGCCGGGACGGATGACGGTCATCGTGGGCCCCAACGCCTGCGGGAAGTCCACCCTGCTGCGGGCGATGGCCCGGCTGCTCCCGCCCACCGGGGGCGCGGTGCTGCTGGACGGCCGCAGCATCCAGGAGATGCCGACCAAGGAGGTCGCCGCGGTGCTCGGCATCCTCCCGCAGAGCCCCTCCGCCCCCGAGGGCATCACGGTGTCCGACCTCGTGGGGCGCGGCCGCTACCCGCACCAGGGATGGTTCAGGCGGTGGACCGCCGAGGACGACGAGGCGGTCGCGCGGGCACTCCTGTCCACCGACGTCCTGGAACTCGCCGACCGCCCGGTGGACGAACTGTCGGGCGGCCAGCGCCAGCGCGTGTGGATCGCCATGGCCCTGTCGCAGCGTACGGACATACTCCTGCTGGACGAGCCGACGACCTTCCTGGACGTCAGCCACCAGCTGGACGTCCTCGACCTGCTCACCGACCTGAACCGGGAGCGCGGCGTCACCATGGTCGCCGTGCTGCACGACCTGAACCTCGCCTGCCGGTACGCCGACCACATGATCGCCATGAAGGGCGGACGGATCCTCGCGGAGGGCCGTCCGCGCGACATCGTGACCGAGGAACTGGTCGGGGAGGTCTTCGGGATGCGCTGCACCGTTCTGGACGACCCCGCGTCGGCCACGCCGATGGTGGTGCCGCTGGGCCGCCACCACGTGGGGGAGACGGTCGCCTGAGGGGCGGCCGGGCCCCGGCGGCATCGTTGTCTTTAGGTGAGGCTAACCTAAGAGGTATGAACGATTCCGTCTCCCGCACCCCCCGCGCCCGGCGTCCCCGCCGCACCCCCGTCCTCATGGCGGGTGCCGTCGCCGCCCTGCTGGTGGGGCTGGCCGCCTGCGGCTCCTCGGACGACTCCGACAGCGCCGCCCCCTCGGCGTCGGGCGGTTCGTCCGACGGCGCCTTCCCCGCGAAGGTGGACACCAAGTTCGGCGAGATCACCATCGACAAGGCCCCCCGGCGCATCGTCGCGCTCGGCTGGGGCGACGCCGAGACGGTCCTCGCGCTCGGCGGGCAGCCGGTCGGGGCGAGCGACTGGCTGGCGTTCGGCGGCGAGGGCGTCGGCCCCTGGGCCAAGGGCATGTACGACAAGAAGCCCGAGATCATCGGCACGCTGGAGCCCGAGTACGAGAAGATCGCGGCCCTCCAGCCGGACCTGATCCTGGACACCAAGTCCAGTGGTGACAAGACGCGTTACGAGACCCTGAGCAAGATAGCCCCGACCGTGGGCGTGCCCGAGGGCGGCGACCAGTACAAGCAGACGTGGGAGAAGCAGACCGAGATGGTCTCCGCCGCGCTCGGTGTGCCGGAGAAGGGTGAGAAGCTCATCGCCGACACCGAGGCGAAGTTCGCGGAGGCCGTGAAGGCGCACCCCGAGTTCAAGGGCAGCACCATCACGCTGGGCTCGCGCACGTCCGAGGGGTACGGCGCCTACGTCTCCGGCACCGGACGTGTCGACTTCGTCGAGCGCCTCGGCTTCACGAACAACCCGGCCGTCGAGGCCAAGGCCGGAGAGGGCTTCTCCGTCTCCGTCTCCAAGGAGAACCTGGACCTCCTCGACGCCGACCTGACGGTGATGTCCCCCATCGGCATCCCCGCCTCCGACATCAGCGGCGACCCGCTGTACAAGGCGGTCCCGTCCGTGAAGGCCGGCCACTCCCTCGTCTTCGACGACGAGATCCTCAGCCAGGCGTTCGCCACCGACTCGGTGCTCTCCACGGTGTACGCGCTGGACAAGGTGGCCCCGCTGTTCGCGGAGAAGATGAAGTAGGACCCCACGCGGTGCCCGGAAAGCGGGCGACCTGACACGGCGCCCGGGAGCGGGTGCCGTGCGGGGGACGAACGGCGGCCACGGGGCGGCCGGAACCGGTCACGACGGTTCCGGCCGCCCCGTGGTCTTGTCCTGCGGCCCGCGAGTGGGCGGAGCGGTGGGGAAGGGGCGTTCTGGGTGAACCTGGCGAGGGTAGACATAAGATGTCTGATGTCCTAGGTTCAAGTGAGCCGAGCGTGAGGAGCAGCGGGTGAACTCCGGCCCTGAGCCTGGACAGAAGAGGTTGTCCCATCCCGGACGACGAGGAACCGACCACCGTGTGGCCGTCATCGGCGCCGGCGCCATCGCCCGCGACCATGTCACCGCGCTCGCCGGAGTCCCCGGTGTGCGGCTGGCCCACGTCGTGGACCGGCACCCCGAACGCGCCGCCGCGCTGGCCGCCCTCGCGGAGGGCGCCACCTGGTCCACCGACCCGGCGACCGCCTGGTCCGACGCCGTCGACGTCACCGCCGTCTGCACCTCTCCCGAGTCGCACGCCGACCTCTCGGTGGCCGCGTTCGTCGCGGGCAAGGCGGTCCTGCTGGAGAAGCCCGCCGCCCTGAGGGTGGCCGACGCCGACCGCGTCCTGGCGGCCGCGAAGAAGGCCGCCCGGCCCCTCCTCGTCGCGCAGACGGCCCGCTTCCAGCCCGTCCACCTCGACATCGCCCAGGCGGTCGCCGACGGCGTGATCGGCACACCCCGCCTGGCCCACCTCACCTGGTACACCGGGCACGTCTGGCCCGGCGGCTGGCGGGGCTGGCAGCTGGACGCGGCCCGCTCCGGCGGCCATGTCGCCCACAACGGCGTGCACGCCCTGGACCTGCTGACCTGGCTCATGGACGACGAACCGGTCCGGGTCTTCGCCCGCCCCTGCCGGACCTGGGCGCCCGGGATGCCGACCCCCGACAGCTTCCAGATCCTCGTACGCTTCGCGGGCGGCGCGCTCGCCACCGTCGAACTCTGCTACGCCCTCGCCGCACGCGGCACGTTCGTCCGCCGCCTCATGCTCTCCGGCACCACCGGGACCCTGCACCACAGCAGCGAGGACGAGCCCCGCGCGCACACCGCGCAGCCCGTCGCCCCCGCCTCGATCGAGGGGGCGATGGCCGAGCAGACCAGGCACCTGCGCGACGTGCTCGACGGCGTCGCGGAGCCGCTGACCGCGCCCCACCAGGTGCGCGCGGCCCTCGCCGCCGCCCTGGCGGCCCAGCTCAGCGCGGACGAAGGCCGTCCCGTGGACGTCAAGGAGGTCTGCTGAGATGAGGATCCTCATCGTGTCCGGGGTCCGGCACGCCCGCGACTACGTACCGCTGCTGCGCACCCTGCCGGGCGTCGAGGTCATCGGCTGCGCCGACACCGCCGACAGCCCCTTCGCCGAGGACAGCGCCGCCCTCGCCGCCACGACGGGCATCCCGCTGCTCGACCTGGACGAGGGCCTCGCCTCCTGCGACATCGCCCTCGTGTGCAGCGAACCCACCCGCCACGCGGACCTGGCGGTACGGGCGCTGGAGGCGGGCCGCCATGTGGTCGTCGACAAGCCCGCCGCGACCGACACCCGCGCCGCGGAACGCCTGTGGGACGCCGCCGACCGCTCCCCGGGCCTGCTCACCGCCGTACACCGGCTGTACTCCCCGCAGATCGCCCGCGCCCGGCGCGTCGTGGACTCCGGCGCGATCGGTCTGCCCCTGGCCGTGGACGCGGAGTGGCTCGCAGCCGGAGGACTGGACGGAAGCACCGTCGAGCGCCCCGAACTCGTCTGCGACCCCGCCCTGTCCGGAGGCGGCGAACTGATGAACTTCGGCTGGTACCCGGCGCTGGCGATCCGCCATCTGACCGGCCTGGAGGTGGAAGAGGTCGTCGCCTTCGGCAGCGGCGCACCCCACGGCCCGCTCTTCGACGGCCCGCACGGCGCCCACGGCGTCGAGGACGCGGCCGTCCTCTCGCTCCGCCTGCGCAACGGGGTGGTGGCGACCGTCACCGTCGCCCGCACACCCGCCGGCGTCGGCCCGGCCCCCGTCTCGTCCAGCCTGCGCGTGCTCGGCTCCCACGGCCATGTGCTCGCCGACGAGGACGCGCCCTCCGTCGCCGTGCGAGGGGCGGACGGCGAGAGGGTCTCCCGCCAGGTCGGCGGACCCGCCGGACTGACGGCGCTGCGACGGCTGTTCACCGAGTTCTGCGACGACATCCGCTACGGACGTACGCCGCTGGTGACGGCGGCGGACATGTACGCGGCCGTCGCGGTGGTCGAGGCCGGACTCGCCTCGGCACACCTGGACGGCACCCCGGTCACCCCCGCCGCCCGTACGGCCAATGTGTACGGCAGTGGGGTGTGCGGCGACCTCGACGCAGTTGCCGCCCTGGTCGCTGCTGTGGGTGGACTTGTGCCAGTGGTAGGCGACTTCGAGGCAGTTGCCGCCTTCGCTACCGCTGTAGCTGGACTTGCGCCAGTTGTAGGCGACCTCCACGCAGTCACCGCCTTCGCTGCCGCTGTAGCTGGACTTGAACCATGTGAGGGCGGTGCCTGGACCTGCGCGTGTCATGCCTTCCCCTATGGTCGTCGGCGGGCGGTGGCTGCGGCATGTGTACGGCAGTGGGGTGTGCGGCGACCTCGACGCAGTTGCCGCCCTGGTCGCTGCTGTGGGTGGACTTGTGCCAGTGGTAGGCGACTTCGAGGCAGGCACCGCCCTGGTCGCTGCTGTAGCTCGACTTGAACCACATGAGCGATGTTCCGCGTGCTGTGCGCGTCATGATTCTCCCAGCAGGTCGTCCAGTAGGCGGGCGCTCCTCTCGACAGAGAGCGCCTGCGAACGCAGCATCCCATATTTCTGCTGGAGCACGCAGACCTCATCCGGGTCATCGTGCAGCACGCTGGTCAGCTGACCCTCGACATAGGCGAGATGGTCGTGGTCAGGTGTCTCCAAGAGGACCATCGGGCCCGCCAGACCCGCGTGCTTGGCCAAGCGCATCGGCATGATCTGGAGCCCCAGAAAGGGGAGTTCCATACTCCGCCGCAGGTGCAGGATCTGATTCCGCCGCATGGTGGCGTCTCCGATTTCACTCCGCAGGATGCTCTCCTCCAGCAGGAAGTGCAGTATCGGGCGCGGGCGGCGGCCGAGAAGCTTCTGCCGGTCAAGGCGGGCGGCCACCCACTCCTCACGCTGCTCCTCTTCCAGCGGCGGGTAGAGGCAGGAAAAGAGGAACCGGGCGTACTCCTCGGTCTGAAGCAGCCCAGGCACCACCTGATTCTCGTACCAGAGCAGCGTCACCGCCTCCTGCTCGTACTCCACGAAGTCCTGCACGAACGCCGGGAACCGCAACACCCCCTTGGTGCCGAGCAGTTCGTCCAGCGCCGCCGCGAAATCCGCCTGGAGCGTGCGGCGGCCCTGTTCGATCGAGGCGATCGTGTCCTCACCCACACAGAACCGGTCGGCCAGTGACGCCTGTGTCAGCCCGGCCGCCTTGCGGAACGTGGCCAGTTGGGCGCCGATCACATGCCAGGAGGTGACCCGCTTGTTTCGCTTCGCCGTGTGCATGAAGTGCCTCTCCCCGTACGCGACTCCGGCCGACCCGTCGGCGGTCGTACAGAAGCGGCGTACGACCTGACGCACTGGGTCACTCTAGTCACGGTCTGTGACAGTCGTCCCGTGAACGAGACAACACGATCCACCCCCTTCCGTGAGGCCTTCTACCGTCGTGAGCGCAGGTCGATCCCCCTCGTACGGCAGTTCGTCCGGGCGGCGCTGCTCGACTGGGCGTGCGGGGTCCCCGTCGATGACGTACTGCTCTGCGTGACCGAACTCGCCACCAACGCGCTGGTACACGGCGTGCCGCCCGGCCGGGGCTTCAAGATCGAGCTGACCTGCGGGGAGACCCTGCGCATCGAGGTCCACGACAGCGGGGGCGGCCAGGTCCGCCGGGACGCGGAGCCCGTCCCCGGGGCCGAGGGCGGGCGCGGGCTGCTGCTGGTCGCGGCGCTGGCCGACGCGTGGGGTGTGGGGGAGCGGGACCCCGGCAAGACCGTGTGGTGCGAGTTTGCCGTTTCGGCAAGCCAGTTTGTCGGATCGGGGCCACGGGCGCACTCTCTGCCCTAGACGGAGGTGTTTCGCATGAGTGAGAACAGACAGCGGTACGACGTCGTGGTCATCGGCGGCGGGGCGGCCGGGCTGAGCGGGGCGCTCACGCTCTCCCGGGCCCGGCGTTCGGTGCTCGTCATCGACGCGGGAAGCCCCCGCAACGCGCCCGCGTCCCACGCGCACAACTACCTGGGCCGCGAGGGTGTACCGCCGCTGGAGCTGCTGGCCGCAGGCAGGGCCGAGGCCGCCGGTTACGGGGCGGAGATGGTGAAGGGCGACGCGGTGGCGGCCGAGAAGCTGCCGGACGGCGGATTCCGCGTCGTGCGGGAGGACGGCTCGGCCGTGGAGGCGCGCCGGCTGCTGGTCACCACCGGACTCGTGGACGAGCTGCCGCCCGTGCCCGGTGTGGCCGAGCGCTGGGGCCGTGACGTGCTGCACTGCCCGTACTGCCACGGCTGGGAGGTCAGGGCCCGTCCCGTCGGCATCCTGGCGGGCGGCCCGATGGCCGTGCACCAGGCGCTGCTGTGGCGGCAGTGGACCGACGACGTGGTGTTGTTCCGGCACACCGCCGCCGACTTCGGTGACGAGGAGTACGAGCAGCTCGCCGCCCGGTCCGTCGCGGTGGTGGACGGCGAGGTGGCCGCGCTGGAGGTGACCGGCGACCGGCTGACCGGGGTCCGGCTGGCCGGTGGCACGGTGATCCCGCGCGAGGCGGTCGTGGTGCAGCCCCGCTTCACGGCGCGGTCCGGGGTCCTGGAGACCCTCGGCCTCGCCCCCACCACCCTGGAGGTGGCCGGGCAGCCCATCGGCTCGTACATCGCCGCCGACCCCGCCGACCCCGCCGGGGCCACCGAGGTCCCCGGGGTGTGGGTGGCGGGCAACGTCACCAACCCCATGGAACAGGTGATCGGCTCGGCGGCCGCAGGTCTGAAGGCGGCGTCCGCGATCAACATGGACCTCGTCACCGAGGACACCCGGCGCGCGGTCGAGGCCCGCCGCGCCCCCGCCGTCCCGGCCTTCTCGGCCGCAATGGAACGCCAGGTCACCGAGCGCGTGCTCGGGGACCGCCGACACGGACTTCAGGAGATGTGATGACCGACGACGACGCCACCACCCCGGCCCCCACCGACGCCGAGCTGTGGGACGACCGGTACCGCGAGAGCGACCGGATCTGGAGCGGCAACCCCAACACCGTGCTGGTACGGGAGGTGGAGGGCCTGAAGCCCGGCCGCGCCCTGGACCTCGGCTGCGGCGAGGGCGCGGACGCCGTCTGGCTCGCGCGGTGGGGCTGGAGGGTCACCGCCACGGACATCTCCCGGGTCGCGCTGGAACGGGCGGCCGTCCACGCGGCCGAGGCCGGGGTCACCGACCGTGTCGACTGGCAGTGGCACGACCTGGGGGCGACCTTCCCCGAGGGGGAGTACGACCTGGTCTCGGCGCAGTTCCTGCACTCCATGGGCGACCTGCCGCGCGAAGAGATCCTGCGCCGGGCCGCGCGGGCCGTCGCCCCGGGCGGTGTCCTCCTGATCGTCGGGCACGCGGGCTTCCCGCACTGGGAGCAGAACCCGGACCCCAGCGTCCGCTTCCCCACCCCCGACGAGGTGCTGGCCTCCCTCGAACTGCCGGACGGGGCCTGGGAGGTGCTGCTCAGCGACGAACACGAGCGCGTCCAGAACGACCCGGACGGCAACCCCACCACCCGCACCGACAACGCGCTGAAGGTCCGCCGCACGGCGTGACCGGCCCGCCTGCGCCCAGTCACGGAACTGTCCTTCCGGGACGTGCGCTTCCGTAACTACGCGTAGGCGTCGGGAGCGGCTGTACCAGGGCGAATGACCCTCGGACCGTACGCCGAGCGCCCGCGTCCCGCCCCCCGGGGGGCGGTGCGGGCGCTCGGGCGTCGTGCGGGGGATCAGGCCTGCGGGGCGGCCTTGATCGCGGAGATGTCGAAGTTCAGCTTGATCTTGTCGCCGACCAGCACGCCGCCGGTCTCCAGCGCCGCGTTGTAGGTCAGGCCCCAGTCGGAGCGCAGGATCTGGGCGGTGCCCTCGAAGCCGACGCGCTGGTTGCCGTACGGGTCGGTGGCGGAACCGTTGAACTCCAGGTCGATGGAGAGGGGCCGCGTGACGTCCTTGATCGTCAGGTCGCCGGTGATCCGGTACGTGTCGTCACCGAGCGCCTCCGTCGCCGTCGAACGGAACGTCATCAGGGGGAACTTCTCCGCGTCGAAGAAGTCGCCGCTCACCAGGTGCCCGTCACGGTCCGCGATGCCGGTGTCGACGCTGGCGATCTTGACGTCGATGGAGGCCGAGGAGCGGGACGGGTCGGAGCCGTCCAGCTTCAGCGTGCCCTCGTGCTCACCGAAGGAGCCGCGCACATTGGTCACCATGGCGTGGCGCACCGTGAAACCGATGCTGCTGTGCGCCGGGTCGATCGCGTAGTCACCGGTCAGGGCCGCGAGCGCCGGGTCCACCGCGAGGGCGGCGGTGCTGGTGGTCGGGGCGTCGGCGTTCTTGCGGTTGAACAGAGCCATGGCTCCTCCTCGGGGGACGTGTACAGAGGGTGTGTACGGGCGAGTGGCCGTCGAAGTTGTTGTTTAACCTTCAACGACACCGACCCTAGCCCATCTTTGTTCAACATTCAACATCCTGGACGAGGTGATTGTGGGAACTCTGCGGTGATCGCCGCGACGGAGGTGTCCCGCCCTCTGGCGGACGCGCGTAGAACCGGGCAGGATCTCCCTGCCCGGCCCGTACGGCACGGCAGTGCACGTTCCGAATTGTCATGAGCAGGAGGAACCCCCCATGTCGCATCCCCCCGCGCCGCATCCCCTCACGCCGACCCGTCCGAGACTCCGCTCGGCCCTGACCGCCCTCGCCCTCGTCCTCGGTGTCCTGTTCGCACCCGGCGTCGGCGTCCTCGGTATCGGCGGTACGACCGAGGCCCACGCCGTCACCAAGCTGACCCACGCCCAGGCCACCTCCCGCTTCACCTCCTCCGGGGTCACCTGGTCCTCGTCCGGCGGCTGCTCCAACCGCAACGTCTCGACCTGCACCTCCTTCGACCAGCTCAACCTGCCGACCGCCCAGGGCGCCCAGACGCTCAAGAGCGCCACGGGCTGCGCGCTCAACATCACCGGCGGCACCGAGACCGGGCACGCGAGCGGCACGTACTCGCACTGGAACGGCTACAAGCTCGACTTCGGCAAGACCACCTGCCTGACGAACTACGTGAAGAGCGCGTTCACCTACATCGGCCTGCGCGGCGACGGCGCGGCCCAGTACCAGTCCGCCTCCGGCAACGTCTACGCCGACGAGGGCAACCACTGGGACGTGACGTACTACAACTGCGGCGGCTGCTGACCCCGTGCGTACGCGTGCCCCCCGTCCGGCGGGACGGGGGGCACGCCCATGTCACCACGGGCCGGGCGCGCGGGGGGACGGACGCCGCCCCGGCGGCCTCCGGATACCCGGCCGGGTACCCGGTCCCGGGGCTCAGGGGCAGAGGGCCGGCAGGGAACCGCCGCCGAAGAGGCCCGCACGGTCGACGGCGATCCGGCCCTCCTTCACCACGGCCAGGATGTGGCCGGGCTCGCCCAGCGAGGCGATGGCGGCGAGCGGATCGACGTCCGTGACCACCAGGTCGGCGGCCTTGCCCGCCTCCAGCGTGCCGGTGACGTCCGCGACCCCGCACAGCCGGGCGGCACCGCTGGTCCCGGCCACGATCGCGTCCATGGGCGTCAGCCCGGCGATCCGCACCATCAGGCCCAGCTCCTCCAGGTTCCGGCCGTGGCCGACGGCCAGCCCGCTGTCGGTGCCCATCGCGATCCGGACCCCGGCGGCCGCCGACCGGGCCACCGACTCCTGGGCGATCCGGTGCCAGCGCACGCCCTTCTCGTACGCCGAGGGAGAGGTGCGCGCCGGGTCGAGGTCCTGGGTCGTCTCCAGCAGCGTCGGCACGAGGTACTGGCCCCGGTCCACCATCTCCGCCCGCAACTCCTCGTCCAGGGCGTAGCCGTGCTCGATGCTGGTGACACCCGAGCGGACGGCGGCCTCGATACCGGGCCGTCCGATGGCGTGCGCCGCGACCGGCAGCCCGCCGTACGCCCGCGCCTCCTCGACGGCCGCCCGGATCATCTCCGGCCGCAGCCCCAGCCACTCGGGCCGGTCGTGCGGGGAGGTGACGCCTCCGCTGGTGGCGAGCTTGACGCAGTCGGCGCCCGCCGCGACCAGGTCGCGTACCCGGGAGCGCATGTCGTCCACGGAGCCGACCAGGCTGCGCGGGCTCTCCGGGAAGGTGACGGCGACCGCCAGCCCGTCGATGCCCCCGGCGAGGGTGAAGTCCGCGTGACCGGCCCGCTGGCTGAGCATGGTGACCGACACCAGCAGCCGGGGCCCGGGGATCCTGCGCTCCGCCACCGCCTGCCGGAACCCCGCGTCCAGGCCCATCAGGTCCCGGGCGGTGGTCACCCCGTTCTCCAGGGTGACGCGCAGCCGGTCCAGGACCTTCAGAGTGCGGTAGCTGGGCAGTTCGTAGAGGCCCTGGAGCGGGTTGCCGGCGGGGCCGGGCAGGGCGAAGTGCACATGGGCGTCGATGAAGCCGGGGCACACGGTCCGGCCGCCCAGGTCCACCCGGGCCGTCGGCGCGAGGTCCGAGGGGAGGGCGCTCGCGGGACCGGCCCAGCGGATCACCGCGTCCTCGATCAGGAGGGCGGCGTCCGGCACCGGGGGCCGCCCGCTGCCGTCGATCAGCCGCAGGCGGTGGAGGAGGGTCCGTGCGCCGGACGTCGGGGCGGGCGTCTCGTCGAGAGGGGGCATCCACCAACGATCCGCCACGCCCCCGGTGCCCGCAGGCCTGAGTGGGCCGGACGGGCACCGGCCGGTGCCCGGACCGCCCACCGCGCGTGGCGGACGGTCCGGGCACCGGGTCAGAGGCCGACGCTCACCGTGAAGCGCCGGGTCAGAGGCCGACGCTCACCGTGAAGCGCCGGGTCAGGAACCCACGCTCACCGTGAAGCGCCGGGGGTTGCCGTCGTTCGCCGCGCCCGACACGTCCGGCTCACCGTCGGGCCGCACGTCGTCGTACGGGAACGCGTACCCGATGGGGGAGTTGGCGTGGACGACCCGCGACCAGTGGTTGGTCACCGCGCCCTGGTAGTAGTCCGCCACCGACGTGCCGTTCGGCTGCTGCGGGTGGCTGAGCATGATCGACCGGTTGAAGCCCGCCGCGATCCTGGCCAGCAGGGCCTTCTTGTCGTCCGAGTCGCTCGGGTTGTTGGTGAAGGGGCCGTGGTTGCAGGTGAAGATGTCCTTCGAGGTGGGCTTGGAGAAGGTGTGCCCGCCCTCGAAGGTCAGCGTGTCGCCGCTGACCCGGCCCGCCAGCGTGCCCCGGCCGCCCTGGAGGTCGATCCGCAGGTCGGTGGAGCGGTACTTCTCCCAGACCTCGTCGATCTGCGCCGTGAACAGGTCCCGGAACGGCATCTCGTCGGGCCGGTCGAAGTACGGCGCCATCAGGTTCTGCGGCGAGACGACCCGGAGCACCTGGCCGTCCGCTCCCCGGCTGACCAGCTTGTCCCACGGCTGCCCGTCGGCGGCGGCCTGCGCCGTGAGGTCGTCGGCGATGCGCTGCACGGCGCCGTCCGGGAGCGGTGCCACGGTGTGGGTGGAGTCGCCCTCCAGGGTGAGGCCGATGGGCAGGGCGGTCACCAGGTCGACATAGCTGATGTTCGCGTACAACTGCTGCGGGTTGAAGGTGAACTCGGCGAACGACCAGGTGCGCCCGTAGTTCGGGTCGGTGGGCGTGGCGAAGGCCGGCTCGACCAGCGACGGGCCCGGGTTCAGATAGAAGTCCAGCTTGTCGTCGCGTACGAAGTAGACCCGCGCGCCGTACATCTGAGGCAGCGTCAGCACGACGGGACCGGCGCCCGCGCCGTTCAGCGGGATGGCGCAGTCCACCGGCAGCGGGGTCTGCGGGGCGCCCGGCGACTCCGGGTGGTACACGCTGCCGTCGGCCCGCAGCAGCACCCAGCGGTCGGTGCCCTGTTCGTGGCCGGTGACGTACGCGTACACCGTCCCGGGCAACGAACGGTTCTCCAGGGCCAGTTCGCAGGTGGCGGCCGCGGCCGAGGCGCGCGGAGCCAGGGCGCTGCCCCAGAGCGGATAGGTGAGCGCGGTCGCGGAGGCGGCGGCGCCGGTCAGGAACATTCTGCGCGAAATCACGGAGGTACTCCCGGGGTGTGGGGGCGGCAGACGGGGTCGGAGGGGAGGTCACACGGTGGGGGCCGTCTGCGGTGCGCACCACTCTCGCCATGTGCGCCTCAAGCGTCAAGAGTTATGACTGAGAGCGCTCTCAAGAGCAGGGTTTCTTCACAACCCGACGCCGCGATCCGGTCCATGGCGGCCCTCGGTCCGCCACCGCCCGCTCCGGGTGGACAGGAAACGAACCCGGCGGGTCCAGGAGCGGGCCCGGGGGCGACTTGGACTAACGGAAACCGGTTGTTGGACTGGTAGGACCTCTGGCGGCCATGAACCGTTGACCTGCGGTCCAGAAGCGGGATTACTCGTTCCCCATGTCCCTCAGACTTTCTTCGGCGGCCCTGGTCGCCGCCTCCACCGCTGTCCTGGCCCTCGTGGGGACCGCCCTCCCCGCCACGGCCGCCGGACCGCCGCCCGCCGCCGCGCCGGCCGCGTCCGACCCGGCGGCCGGAGCCGTCCTCACCTCCGCCCAGCTCTCGGTCGCCGTCGCCCGGGACTTCCCACGGGTGCTCACCTACACCGACCGGGCCGGCGGCGCCCGGCTGTCCGGCTCCACCCGGCCGGTCACCTCCGTCACCCTCAACGGCACCGCGCACCCCGTGGAACTCAAGCGTGCGCCCTCCTTCACCGCCTCCGCCGCCCGCTACACCCTGGTCTTCCGCGACCTGCCGGGCGTCGAGATCGACGCCTCGCTCTCCGTCGCCGGACGCGTCACCACCTTCCGGGTGACGGCGGTCCGGGACACCCAGGCCTTCCGGGTCGGCACCATCGACATCCCCGGGCACGACCTGATCTCCGTGGCGTCCACCGACACCGGCGCCGCCACCGCCTTCACCCGGCTCGACCCGGACTCCACGAGGACCGCCGACGTCTTCGCGAAGGTCACCGGTTCGACGCCCGCCGACAGCGCGCCGGCCGGCGCCTCGTACGCGCTGGTCAACACCGGCTCCCTCGCGGCGGCCGTCGAGTCCAACTCCACCGACGACAAGCCCTCCGGCGCCACCGCGGGCGACGGTGCCCGCTTCTGGCACCAGGCCCGCAAGGCCGACGACGGCAGCGTCCGGGTCGGGGTGTGGTCCGGCCAGTGGACCTACCGCGGCGAGGGTGCGCCGAAGCCGGAGAGCGGGGAGAACCTGCCCTGGGCGAAGGTCGTCGTCACCCCCGACGCCAACGGCGACAAGACCGTCGACTGGCAGGACGGCGCGGTCGCCTTCCGGTCCGTCGGCGTCACGGCACCGGGCTCCGAGGACACCGCGAACCGGGTCGTCACCCACATCCCGTTCAACTTCGCCAGCCAGGCCACCCATCCCTTCCTGCGCACCCTCGACGACGTCAAGCGGATCTCCCTCGCGACGGACGGCCTGGGCCAGCTGGCGCTGCTCAAGGGCTACGGCTCCGAGGGCCACGACTCCGCCCACCCCGACTACGGGGGCAACTACAACAAGCGGGCCGGCGGGCTGAAGGACCTCAACGCCCTGCTGAAGAAGGGCGAGAAGTGGGGCGCCACCTTCGGCGTCCACGTCAACGCCACCGAGGCGTACCCCGAGGCCAGGGCCTTCGACGAGAAGCTCGTCGACAAGGACTCCCCGGGCTGGAACTGGCTGAACCAGAGCTACTACATCGACCAGCGCCGCGACATCAACAGCGGGGACCTCGCCAAGCGCTTCCGGCAACTGCGCGACGAGACGGACGACAACCTCTCCTTCCTCTACATCGACGTCTACTACTCGCACGGCTGGATCGCCGACAAGACCCTGCGGAGCATCCAGGAACAGGGCTGGAACGTCGGCACCGAGTGGGCCGACAAGTTCGAGCGCGGCTCGCTCTGGTCGCACTGGGCCAACGACCTCGACTACGGCGGGGCGACCAACAAGGGCCTCAACTCCAAGATCATCCGGTTCATCCGCAACGGCGAGAAGGACGTCTGGAACAACGACCCGGTCCTCGGCCAGAGCGCGCTCGTGGACTTCGAGGGCTGGACCGGCGAGACCGACTGGAACGCCTTCTCCCGCAACATCTGGGAGCGCAACCTCCCCGCCAAGTACCTCCAGCAGCAGCAGATCACCCGTTGGGACGGTGACGACGTCACCTTCACCGGCGGACTGCGCGGCACGGTCGAGGACGGCGTACGGACCTTCTACGACCACGGCCGCACGGTCCTGAGCGGCGGCGACTACCTGCTGCCCTGGGACGGCGGCAAGAAGCTCTACCACTACAGCGAGGACGGCGGCACCAGCACCTGGGAGGTGCCCGGCAAGGGCGCCTACACCGTCTACGAGCTGACCGACAACGGCCGGGAGAAGACCGGCACGGTCCGGCCGGTGCGGGGGAAGATCACCCTCAAGGCCGCCGCCGGGCAGCCGTACGTCCTCTACCCGGACGCGGCCCCGAAGGCCGCCGACCCCAAGTGGGGCGAGGCGACCCCCGTCGACGACCCCGGCTTCAACAGCCAGAAGCTCGGCGGCTGGTCGAAGACCGGCACCGTCACCCGGGACACCGACGCCCAGGGACGCAACAGCGCCAAGCTCTCCGGCACCACGAAGGCGGCGCTCTCGCAGAAGATCACCGGACTGAAGCCCGGCGCCCGCTACACCGCCTCCGCGCTCATCGAGGTCCAGCCGGGCGAGACCCGGCACACCACCCTGTCGGCCGGGGGCCGGTCCGTCTCGGTGGACCGCTCCACCGCCAAGGACTACGTCGCCGCCTCCGACTGGCACGGCACGTACTTCCAGCGGGCCAAGGTCAACTTCACCGCCCCCGCGAACGGCCGCACCACCCTGCGCATCGAGGCCGCGAAGGGCAGCGGCGCCACCGTGCGGGCCGATGACGTGCGGATCGTCGCCAACGCCCCCGCGACGAAGCCGAACACCGTCGTCCACGAGGACTTCGAGGACGTCGACCAGGGCTGGGGCCCCTTCCTCAAGGGCGACGCGGGCGGCTCCACCGACCCCCGCACCAGCATCTCCCAGTCGCACGCCCCCTACACCCAGGCCGGCTGGAACGGGAAGCTGGTCGACGACGTCCTCGGCGGCAAGGAGTCCCTCAAGTCCCACGAGGAGAACGAGGGCCTCGTCTACCGGACCGCCCCCTGGACCGTGCCGATGGGCGAAGGCCGCCGCTACCGGGTCGAGTTCGACTACCAGTCCAGCCACGCCGGGGCCTACGCCTGGGTCGACGGCTACGACCGGGCCGGTACCGGCTCCACCCCGACCACCACGCAGACCCGGGCCACCCCCATCGGGCAGCAGCGCACCACCGGGCACTTCTCCGAGACCGTCACCGCCGGATGCGGTGACACCTGGACCGGACTGCGCAAGCTCGCGGGCGCGCCCGAGGGCGCCGACTTCGTCCTCGACGCGTTCACCGTGACCGACCTCGGACCGGCCCCGGCCGCCGAGCGGGCCGCCTGCGCCACGCTCTCGCTGGCCGCCGGGTCCCAGGCGCTGGAGCCCGGCACCGCCCACGAGGTGAAGGCCGCCTTCACCAACCACGAGACGGTCGCGGTCAAGGGCGTCGGACTGGACCTGGACGTCCCCGAGGGCTGGACCGCCGAGCCCTCGGGCGCCGTCGGCTTCGGCACGGTCGCCCCGGGCGCCGGGGTCACCGGCACCTGGCGGGTCACACCCCCCGCCGACGCGGAGTACCGCTCGTACGACCTCGCGGCCACCGCCTCGTACACGGTGGACGGCACCGCGCGCGGCCTGGAGGCGCGGAGCACCGTACGCACCCTGCCCCCGCCGCCCACCACCGACAGCTGGGCCGGAGACCTGGACTGGACGTCGGCCGAGAACGGCTGGGGGCCGGTCGAGCGGAACCGGTCCAACGGCGAGGCCGGCAGCGGCGACGGCACCGCGCTGACGATCGGCGGGGTGACCTACGAGAAGGGGCTCGGCACCCACGCCCCGGCGAGGATCCGCTACTACCTGGGCGGGCACTGCGCCTCCTTCACCGCCGAGGTCGGGGTGGACGACATCCAGGCCGCACGCGGTACGGTGCGGTTCTCCGTCGAGGCCGACGGGACGGCGAAGGCGCAGTCACCGGTGCTGACGGGGTCCGACCCCGCGTACGCGCTCCGGGCCGACGTCACCGGCGCCAGGTACGTCGACCTGGTCGTCGGCGACGGCGGGGACGGCAACGGCAACGACCACGCGGACTGGGGCGACGCGCGCTTCCACTGCGGAGCGTGACCGGCTGAGGGTCCCAGGCCCACGGGGCGGTGCCGTTCGCGGCGCCGCCCCTCTGCCGTCCCGGGGCCGGGCGATACCCCGCCCCGGTGGATCCACGGCGTGGCGCGCGGGGCCCGATGTGCCGCACACCACATCGGCGGCTTTGTCGGAGCCCCACAACGAAAGAGCGGCGTGACCTGGCGGATGGGCTGCACGGCACCCGCCTTCTGTCAGGTGCCACCAGGAAACGGGGCAGGAGACTGTTCGGAGTGGACGGCGCGCATTCCATGGTCAGGTTCGTAGGGTCGGTGCATGACCGTT
This sequence comes from Streptomyces halstedii, assembly GCA_000720535.1. Lineage (GTDB taxonomy): Bacteria > Actinomycetota > Actinomycetes > Streptomycetales > Streptomycetaceae > Streptomyces > Streptomyces halstedii. The sequence goes on along the minus strand of JOAZ01000031.1, from coordinate 2,010 downwards.
GTGGACGAAATCCCGGGCGAGCCGAGCGACACCCGTGGCCGGGTGGCCGAGCTGCTGGCGCTGCGCGAGCAGGCGCGGCGCGGACCGAGTGACCGGGCGACCGAGGCGCAGCACGCCAAAGGCAAGCTGACGGCCCGGGAGCGCATCGAGCTGCTGCTGGACGCCGGTTCGTTCAAGGAGGTCGAGCAGCTGCGCCGGCACCGGGCGACCGGCTTCGGCCTGGAGGCCAAGAAGCCGTACACCGACGGTGTCATCACCGGCTGGGGCACGGTCGACGGCCGTACCGTCTTCGTCTACGCGCACGACTTCCGGATCTTCGGGGGAGCGCTGGGCGAGGCCCACGCCACCAAGATCCACAAGATCATGGACATGGCCATCTCGGCCGGTGCCCCGCTGGTCTCGCTCAACGACGGCGCCGGCGCCCGCATCCAGGAGGGTGTGAGCGCGCTCGCCGGATACGGCGGCATCTTCCAGCGCAACACCCGCGCCTCCGGTGTCATCCCGCAGATCAGCGTGATGCTCGGCCCGTGCGCGGGCGGGGCGGCCTACAGCCCGGCGCTCACGGACTTCGTGTTCATGGTCCGCGAGACCTCGCAGATGTTCATCACCGGCCCGGACGTCGTCAAGGCGGTCACCGGCGAGGAGATCACCCAGAACGGCCTCGGCGGCGCCGACGTGCACGCCGAGACCTCGGGCGTGGCGCACTTCGCGTACGACGACGAGGAGACCTGCATCGCCGAGGTCCGCTACCTCATCGGGATGCTGCCCTCCAACAACCGCGAGAACCCGCCCGTCGTCCCCAGCGACGACCCGGCCGACCGGCGCGGCGACGTCCTGCTGGACCTGGTCCCGGCCGACGGAAACCGGCCGTACGACATGCACAAGGTCATCGAGGAGCTCGTCGACGACGGCGACTTCCTGGAGGTCCACGAGCGCTGGGCCCGCAACATCGTGTGCGCCCTGGCCCGGCTCGACGGCCAGGTCGTCGGCATCGTGGCCAACCAGCCCCAGTCCCTGGCCGGTGTCCTGGACATCGAGGCGTCCGAGAAGGCCGCGCGATTCGTCCAGATGTGTGACGCCTTCAACATCCCGATCGTCACTCTCCTGGACGTACCCGGCTTCCTGCCCGGCGTCGACCAGGAGCACGGTGGAATCATCCGGCACGGCGCCAAACTCCTGTACGCCTACTGCAACGCCACCGTGCCGAGGATCTCGCTCATCCTGCGCAAGGCGTACGGGGGCGCTTACATCGTCATGGACAGCCAGTCCATCGGCGCCGACCTCACCTACGCCTGGCCGACCAACGAGATCGCCGTCATGGGCGCCGAAGGCGCCGCCAACGTCATCTTCCGCCGCCAGATCGCCGACGCCGAGGACCCGGACGCCATGCGGGCCCGCATGGTCAAGGAGTACAAGGCCGAGCTGATGCACCCCTACTACGCCGCCGAGCGCGGACTGGTCGACGACGTCATCGACCCGGCCGAGACCCGTGAGGTCCTGATCGCCTCGCTCGCGATGCTCCGCACCAAGCACGCCGACCTGCCGTCCCGCAAGCACGGCAACCCCCCGCAGTAGGCCCGGCCGCCCGCGACCACCCCGCCCGCGTCCGCACCTCCTGCCCAGAAGACGGAGACACCCATGAGCGTCACCCCCGCCGAGTCCGTGCTGCGCGTCGAGAAGGGCCAGGCCGGCCCCGAGGAACTCGCCGCCATCACCGCCGTCCTGCTCGCCCGCGCCGCCGCGGTGCCCGAGGCGCCCGCCCACCGCGGCCGCAGCACCGCCGGATGGCGTCGGCTGGAGCGCACCCCCGGCTTCCGCGCCCCGCACAGCTGGCAGGGCTGAGAACGCCCCCAGGGCCCTCTCAGGGCCCCGGGACACCGCACGGCGAAGGCCCCGTACTCCTCACCAGGAGCTTGGGTTCCAGGGGTCGTCGCAACACCACTTGGTTTTAGGCGGTGAGTAGATCACGTAGACGCTCGGCTGGGGTAGCCCAGCCGAGCGTCTTGCGTG
>JOAZ01000030.1 GCA_000720535.1 Streptomyces halstedii | reverse complement strand
AGTGTGCTGGAGGCCGAACACCTCGCCCTGCACCAGGTGCGGTTGACCGGACCGGGGGCCTCTGACTCCACGGTGCACCGCACTCTGGAAACGCTCGACCACCAGCCCGGCCGCCTCGCCCATCACGCCAGACGCCGCTACCTCCGTCTCGACCCCACATGGCCCTGGACCAGCGCATTCACTCTGGCCTGGACCCGGATCACCGACCTCGCGGCCGTCACCTGACGACCGGAAACCGCCCCGACGAAGACCAGGAAGGAGCCCCCTCCGGGAGACGTGGAACCCGGCGCAGCCGCAGCGACACGCGACGGCCCGACAACCGCAACGAGGGAACATTACGGGCGAACCGCCAGGCCGGTCAGCACGAACTCACCGCTGACGAATCGAGGCCAAGTTGTGGTCTGTCGCGATGCGGCCCTTCGACGTAGCGGTCAGGTAGTGGCGGTGGAGCTATAAGTATTCGGTGGATCCCCGGTTTCGGTAACCGGGGATCCACCGCTACATTGCCGCCCGGCTCTACCGGGGCCCGCCGGACAAGGCGGCGTGAGTGGCCTGCACGCTCGCCCAGTAGTGGACGAACTCTTCCTCGTTCAGCCTCCGCAACGCGTATCCGGGGCATGCACCGCACCAGCCCGAGCCTGTCCAGTCGTCGTACCCCGGGTCTTGAAGGTAGAGCGCAACGAGGTCTCGGAGAGTGAGAAGATCAGGCTCGGGGCTCAGCCACCTCTCGTGCACACACAGGCCGTGCGACTTTCTTTCGTAAAGCCCCTGTGGATTCGTGGCGTATACCTGAAGATCAGTCAGGGGCCCCAACGGTTGGTTTCCGACGCTCCTTCCCGTAACTCCGTGACGGTCCATGACGAAATTCTGGCCGTCCCGGCTGCGCAGGAATACCCAGAGCGAGAATTGATCGCCGGGGACGAGCGCTGCCAGGGAGGCCATGCGTAGCAATCCGTCGGTGTACGGGTCGGGATCGCGGATGAGGGATGTTTCGCGGTGGTCGGCGTCGGGCGGGACAGCGAGCCACTCGTCCGGAATCGAAGCGCGCCGGGATGCCGGCTCCTGGGTGGCGAAGGCTTCACGGCCGAATTCGAGGGGGCGTGCCCTGGCCCCCGCCCAAGGGCTGGAAGGAGCAGCTGATCGCCCGCTGGAAGACCGGGTGATCACACCAGGCGCTGCGAGACGCGCATGTGGGGGTGCCCGCCGTAACGGCGGGCACCCCCACATGGTGACGGCGGCCTGACTCAGCCGCGGACGATGTTCTCCGCCTGGGGGTCCTTCTGGCCCTGGGTGACGTCGAAGCTGACCTTGTCGCCCTCGACGAGTTCGCGGAAGCCGCCGCCGGAGATGTTGGAGTAGTGGGCGAAGACGTCGGGGCCGCCGCCGTCCTGCTCGATGAAGCCGAAGCCCTTTTCGCTGTTGAACCACTTCACGGTGCCGCTGGCCATACTGCAATCCTTCACTTCACCCGAGTCCGTCCACGGTGGAGCGGCTCGGCATTCACGAGCATGCCGGACTGGGACGCTTCAAATACCATCCTGCCCCACACACCCCGCTGATGACCTGGACTCCCATGCCGGAAATACACTGAGCCGTTTCCAACCTGACGGGAGGTTGGGCGGATAACCCCGGCGGCGGGCAGGAAGAAAGCTCCTGGTAGACGGGTTCACGACCAAGATCACCAGTCCGCCAGGAGCTTTCGCGTGCTTGTCTACCCGTCCGGCATCGATCTGTCCAGCCGAGCCCTGCAACACCTCTCCGGTCTCCTCGCAGGTCACCGCCGTCGGATCGGCTCCCGGTGGCGTCGTTTGACTTGCGGTCGGCAGGCCCTGCTCGTCCTGGCCCACCTGCGCTGCGGCGACACCTATGCCCGCCTCGCAGCGGGTTTCCGCGTCGGGGTCGCGACGGTCTACCGGCATATACGCGAGGCCGTCGATCTCCTGGCCGCTCTGGCGCCCACGCTGGAGCAGGCGATGCAGACCGTGCGGAAGAAGGCGTACGTGATCCTCGACGGCACCGTGCTGCCGATCGACCGCGTTGCCGCCGACCAGCCGTACTACTCGGGGAAGAAGAAGCACCACGGGATGAACGTGCAGGTCCTCGCGGATCCAGCCGGCCGTCTGATCTGGGCTTCGGACGCGCTACCCGGAGCCGTGCACGACCTGACCGCGGCCCGGACCCACGGCATTCCCGCCGGTCTCGCCGCCGACGACATCAAGTGCTGGGCGGACAAGGCGTATCAGGGTGCAGGCCCTGCTGTCCGCGTCCCGTTCCGGGGCAAGAATCTGCGCGGCTGGCGCCGGCGTCACAACCGCGATCACACCAAGATCCGCAGCCTCGGCGAACGTGCCATGGCCACCCTCAAATGCTGGCGGCTCCTGCGGAAGCTCCGCTGTAGCACCACCCGGATCACCGCCGTCGTCCGTGCCGTCGTCGCCCTCGAACTCACCACCTGATCAAGATGGAAAAGGCTCACTGCGCTCGCGGAAGATCGAGCCGAGGTGGTCAGGCCAGGAGCGCTGGGCGCGCGAGGGCGGATCGTGCGGTGAGGTTGGCGCCTGCGTCAGCGTGTTCTGGCCGGGGGGCCAGCATGTGGGTCCGGGACGGGTGACGCGGTCCGCAGGCTGTTCTGCCGTCGCGCGGAGGCGAGCGGCGCTGCGTATCGACCGGCCGCCTCGACGGCGACGTCCTGCAGTACGGAACCGGCGGCCTGCGTCGAAAAGGTCAGCGCCCACTCGGGGGCATCGGCGGTGCCCTCGCCCCAGAACGTCCACATGGGCAGGTCGGACTGCCGGAAGTTTGCTGCGAAGGCATCGAATTGGACACCTGCGGAGTGATCACCTGGTGCCTGCCATCGGATGAAGCGGCCGTCGACGCTGTGGTCCCAGTCGGCTTCGAACAACGGACGGGTGGCCTCCCAGACGTTGGCCTCCGAGACCACGTTGCCAGCAGCGATCTCGACCGCGTCCGCGGAGTCGAGGCTTTCGAGCAGCGCCCGCACGATATCCACGGGGACCGTGGCGGTCAGGGTGGCGTGCCACAGGCGCTCGCCGACCGGGCTCTCGTATGCCGCGATCTTCCACTGGGCGTCATCAGGGTCGGCTTCGTGAACGAACTCGGCTCGCATGACTAGGGATTCGTGGACAGCGTGGGTGGTCTCGTCCGACCAGGTCCGCCATTTTTCCCACTTTCCGTGCGACGCGAGAAAGTCGTTCAGGAGGGCTTCGTGGTTGCCGACCGCGGCAGCATGCGCGTCTACGAGCCCGGTCGTTGCCGGTGCCGACGGCGCGTCGGCCGTACCCGGTAGCGAGGTGCGAATCCGTGCAGCTTCGTGCTCGGTGCTGGTGGCCGGCGCCGGGCCGGGGCGTACGGCGTCGCCGTAGAGGCGATCGAACTCGGTGATGGCTTCCACGGGGTTGCCGTACCGCATCGATTCGGTGCGCAGGTGGTTTTCCCCGTGGAGGTGGATACTCGGACGGCCTTCGCGGTAGGTGCCGACGGCGACGGTGGTCAAGCCGTCGTGGGCGTGTGCGTGGATGATCAGGCGCCCGTGCCGGATGTCGTCGTAGATCTTCTGGGCGCCGTTGGAAACCTCGCGGATCTCCTCGCGCGAGCACCAGGGCATGGGGTAGTTGGCCCAGGTCCATTCGGTGTCGATCTCCTCGCGCAGCTCGGGGGTGATGTCCACGGTGAGGTTCTCGGCTCGCAGGGCGCGTGCGGCTTGCTCGGCGTGGTGCGGTTCCTCGCGGTCGATACGTGCCATGACCATCGTCTGTTCGTCCAGCGGCTCGAAGCCGTGGATGGTGAGAAGGGCTTGGATCGTGCGGGTGGGCGTGCCCGTGATGGTGGCGGTGACGGCGCTGGAGCGCTCCTGGTACACGCCGAGACGGATGTGAGGGGCGGTTTCGGGGTGCGGCAATCTGGTCTCGTTTCGCGGTTCCGGCCGGCGCGATTCGGCCGGAGCGGGGGTCATCGGAGTGCGCGTGCTGCGGTGGCTCGGGGCGGCGGGCCGGCCCGGGAGACGGCCGGACTGCGCGGGGCACGGGGAGTCGTCGGTGGTGTGGGGGCGGTGCTGCGCTGCCAGCGGGTGCGCAGTGCGGTGAGGTCGGCCAGCACACGGCGGCTGCCGGTGATCAGTTGGTGCGTCGTGTTGGCTGGGTCCTCGGCGTAGGTGGCGATCCGTGTGGCGACGTCACACGCGCGGGCCAACAGGGACCGTTGAAGGATGCGTTCACCCCAGTAGTCGGCCGACCCGACGGGTGTGGAGACCAGAGCCATCAAGTCACCGGCGGCGAGGTCGTCGGTGAGGAGCCCGCGATGCTGGGCTTCCCAGAGCACGGTGACCGGGTCTACCGGCTCGGCGCGGTGGACCAGCGAGGTCAGGCACTGCCACAGGGCTGCGTGCAGGGGCTGCGTGAAATCCTCGGGCTGGAGCCAGCGCATGTCCTTCAGCGCTGCCGGGTGCGCGGTGGCGGTGGCGAGGAGGAGGTGTTCCTCGTCGGGGGCTTCCTCGCTGCTGCGCGCCGTGGGTTGTGTCGGCAGGGCGGTGTGCGGCAGGGAGCCGGGGTGCGGGGCGAACTGTCCGGCGAGCGTGTCCAGGAACTGTGCGAGGGAGTCGGCCTGGGCCAGGGTGGCTGCGGCCCGGTTGGGCAAGGTGGCGTCGGTGGCGGTCTGGTCGAGGCGTTGGGCGTGCATGAGCAGCGTGCGCCGGGCGTGATCGGATTGGATCATCCGGGCGTACGCCGGCGCGTGCTGGGGCCACGGGCAGACCTGGACGAGGGTGTGGAGGTAGGAGACGGATAGCCCTGGGGCATGGGGGCGGGCCGCGTCGAGGACGGCGTTGAGCCAGGCGGGATCGGAGCGGTGGGTCTCCGGATCGGGCAGCGGAACCGTACGCATGGCCTGGAAGAGGGCGCCGTGGGCGTGGTTGCTGAACTGCTCCGCTGTCAGAACACGGATGTCGGAGAGCCGGTGGGGGTCCAGGAGGAGCGCCCCGAGCAGGGACTGCTCTGCGTAGTGGACGGGCCGCGGAGAGGGCAGGTCGTCCAGGTCGTCCTCGTACGGGTCGGCGGAGTGGGGCATCTACGCGGCCAGGGTGTAGTCGTCGGGGTGGAGGGTCTTGCCGAGGTGCGGGGCCAGCAGATGGGCGGCGAGCCGGGGCGGCACCGCGTTGCCGATCTGGCCGAAGACCTGCCCCTTGTTCCCGGTCCAGGGGTAGTCGGCAGGGAAGGTCTGCAGGCGGCCGGCTTCCTGGGCGGTGATCCGGATGGACTCCGGCGCCGGCTGCTCCTCGCCAGCGGCGCTGGAGGCGGCTTCGGCGATCCAGACGCATTCATTGGCGCGATGGCCGAAGAACAGGGTGCCGGCCGGTTCGTCAGATCGGCGGACGGTCGCGTTGGACTGGTTGTTGCTGCGCAGGGACCATGACCAGCGGTGTGTCTCGCCGGTGAACGTGGGGGCTGGCTCGTCGGCCGGCCGGTTCTCCCTGGCTCCGTCGAGGGCCGACCACCCCGCGCCTTCCCGGCGGGACTGCAGGACAAGGGTGCTCTGGGGCTTCCAGGTTCCGCGGTCGCGGGCGTCGCTGAGGGTTTTGCGGGATCCGGACGGGAAGGGCTCTGGGCCGCCTCCCGGCCCTCCGCCGGCGCACACGGTCGGCACCGGGCGGTCGGTGGCACCCCAGCCGAGGGCTTCGGCCATGGATACCCACCGGGCGCGGCCCGGCCCGAACAGCGACTCCGGCTCGGCGACTTTGGCGTGGGTGGGCGGCGGGGGTTCGGCGGTGCGGGTGCGCGAGGCGAGCAGGATCGCGCGCCGCCTGGTCTGCGGCACTCCGTAGTCCGCCGCGTTCAGGATCCCCGTCCACACCGAGAAGCCCCAGCTGCGCAGGATCGCAGCGTACTGACGCCACAGCGGCAAGACGTCCGGGACTTCCTCCATCGCGATCCACTCGGGTTGGCCGTGCTGGTTGAGGGCGTGCAGATAGCGCATGGGCTCGGCGGCGAGCAGCGAGCGTTCGTCCTGGCAGGCGGTGAGGAGCTGTTCGCGGGTGTCGCGGCCGACGGCGAGGTCAGCAACGGCCTGGTGGACCAGCGGCTGGTCGAGGATCCCGAGACGTTTACCTGCCATCGACCATGCCTGGCAGGGCGGGCTGGCGATGAGCCCGGCGGTCCTTCCGAGGAAGGGCCCCACCGGATACATCGCGACGTCGGTGCGGATGGTCAACTGCCGGGCCGTTGCGCGGGTCTTGCAGGCCCACTCGTCCCATTCCAGGCCGACGTCGCGCACCCCGAGGATCATCAGGGCGTGGCTCCAGCCGCCTGGTCCGGCGAACAGATCGAGGATGATCACGTGGCCAGCCCGAAGTCGTCGCGGGCCAACGCGGCCGCGTCTCCGCGGCAGGCCCAGGGCGAGCATCCGTCCGGGACACCCTCCTCCAGCACCGCGACGTCGTCGTCGCTGCCCAGCTCCTGCTGGAGGGCGGCCCACTCGGCGGCGGTGACGTGATCGATAGGGGCGTCGGCCAGGGGCACGCGGGAGCGATGGAGGAACGCCTCGCCCAACAGCCGGTTGCCACTGGCGTTCGCGCGCGCGTTTCCCTGGCGGATGGCGGCGTCGAAGGCCACCACGTCCGCCCACTCGGCAGGTGAAGTGTCGCGGATATGGCGCCATTGCGCGTTGCCGTGGAAGGGGCACCCTAGACAGCTGCTCTCGGGAGTGTCCGCCAGGTTGAGCGACGTCAGGTACCGGATGCAGTCGGCGCGCGACCAGCCCAGGTCAATGAGCGGGTGCCGGTTACGCATGTACTTCACGTCCGCGTCCTTGGCGCGGTGGAACTCGTCGGTCGAGATGCCGATCCACTGCTCGACGAATACCTCCCGCGGGATCCGGGCGGGGTAGGGATAGCTGAGAAGGGTTCTGACCTGCTTCTTTATCGGATTGACTTTGTATTCGCCTGTGCACTGCCGTCGGGTCATCCCGGCCTTGCCGTCCTGGTTCAGGATGTAGAGCGGCATGGAGGCGAACCGGTGGTGCGGGTCGAGGGCGTCGTCGCGGATGTTGCCGGCGGACACTCGCAGGACAGGGATGCCGGCCGGGGCGGCTATCTCGCGCTCCAAACGGTCGAGGTGCTCATAGACGGCGCGGGGCTCCCAGCCGGTGTCGGCGAAAATCGCGTAGTCGACTTTGGGGAGGACGCCTTCGGCTGAGAGGGCAAGAAGAGTGCTGGACTGAACTCCCGCGCCGAGAGAAAGGGCGCGGAATCGGGGCTGATCTGAAATGGTCTGTCCTGGGGGTTGGAAACGGAGGGCGCGCCCTCAACACAGCCGGTGCGCGTGGTGAGTCGACACCAGCCGCTCGCGGTGTATCGCGTGGCAGGGGGCGGGGATGCGGCTGAGCAGGTTGGCGGCCAAGGCAATGAGCTGCTTGGGCGAAGGCCCGATGACAACGCCCCGTCCCGACGAGGCGGCGACGCACCGGCGCTGGTTCTCCACGGCGCGGGCCAGGGCTGCGGTCAGTTCGGCGCCGGCGTCCTGGGCGTCCTGGGCGATCTGCGCAAGGCGGTCGAGGAACAGCAGTCCTTCGACCGTGGTGTGCGACCGGGCCGGCGTGAGGTCGAGAAGGATGTCCAGCGCGCTGCGGGCGAGAGCCTGCGCATCGGTGATCCAGGTGGCCAGGGCGCGGGCGTCGCGGTCCTTGCCAGCGGCACCCAGTGCGTGGCGCAAGGCAAGCGCTTCCGCGCTCAGGCGCGAGAAGGGCTCGGCCGGCGTATCGAAATCAGACACGGTGCTCCCTGAAGGTCGGGCGCAGCGCCTGAGCGAACGACGCGGCCACGGCAGGGGCCTGGCCGGGCTTTGTCAGCAGAGCGCTGACGACAGGAGTGCCGATGATGACCGCGTTCACCAGCGGAGCAATGCGTGCCGGGAGAGCCGGGGTGGAGATCCCCACTCCCGAGACGACGGGGACCGAAACGGCCTGCCGAAGACGCTGGATGAAGTCGGCGAGCGCGGGGATGTCCACTGCGCCCTGGTGGCCGGTGAGGACCGTACTGGCGGGCGCGTAGAGCCATCCCGACGCTCCGGCGACCGCCGCAGGCAGACCTGAGCCGTGGGTGTGGCGCGGGACGAGGCTCGGCGTGACCAGGCCCGCGCGGCTCGCGGCCTGATGCCAGTGTGCGGCCATGTGCGCGGGCAGATCGACGACCATAACCCCGGCGGCGCCAGCGTCGGCGAACAGGCCAGCCACGTGCTCGGGGCCGTGGCGACTGACGGAATCCCAGTAGGCCATGACGACGGTCGACCGCAGTCGAGCGGCGTGCTCAACCGCACGGACGGTGCGATCCAGCACGTGCCCGTGTCGAAGGGCGCGGCGGTAGGCGGACTGGATGACAGGACCGTCGAGGAAGGGCGCGTGATGGGGAAAGCCGATCTCCAACAGGTCGGCTCCGGCGTCCGCGAGGCAGTCGAGGTGGCGCTGCTCAGCGCTCTGCGGATGCAGGCCGGCGGGGACGAAAACACCGAGTTGGCACGCGGGTTGGGCGAGGAGAGCGTCGAGTCTCTGAACGGCAAGCAGGATGTTCCCTTTCCACGGGGGGTCAGTGCTTTCGGGCGGGGGACAGGAGGTTGGTCAGGCTCTCCACGACTGCATGGTGGTGGCGGATGGGAAGCGTGTGGGTGGCCTGGTCGGTCAGCACGAACCGCGCCTGGGGCAGGCGGCGGGCGAGCGCCTGGGTGTGGCCGGCGGGCACGTGGACGTCAGCGGAACCTGCGAGGAGGGTCAGGCGCGGACCGAGGGCGCACAGCCCGTCGACCGGGCGCGATCCGCGGATGGCGAGCGCTTGCCAGAACGCGGCGATGTCACGGGTGGCGGTGTGGTGCAGGCCCCGTCGGCACGCGATTGGCGCGCTGGGGCCAGTCTCGGATGCGGCGGTGGACAGGGCCCAAGGGCTGGAGCGCGGCAGGCGACGCCGTATCGCGTCCACCACCGCGGGGGCGTGGGTGCAGGTGAGTGCGAGGAGGTCTCGGCCCCAGCTGAGGAGTCGGGTCCGGAGCCCGGGCACGGGACGTGTGGTGACCGGTCCGTCGGGCGTGGAGAGCAGCAGGAGGCCCTGTATCCGGGGGAGCAGGTCCGGACGCATCGTCGTCAGGGTCTGCAGGATCATGCCGCCCATGGAGTGGCCGGCGGGGACCAGCGGGCCGTGCGGGACGCAGCTGTCGATGAGGAAGGAAAGGTCATCGGCGAGTTTCCCGAGCCTGATCGGGGCGGTTCCACGGGTGGACTGCCCGCGTGCGAGCTGGTCGTAGCGCACGACCCGGACACCCTGGGCGGCAAGGGGTGGGGTGTGCAGACGCCACAGGTCCGCAGTGACAGACAGCCCGTGGACCAGAACGAGGGTGACGGGCGCGTCGGCCGGCCCGTCGAGGTAGGCGGTCAGTTCAGCGCCGTCGGGCAGAGACACACGGCGCGTGCTGGTGAGGGAGGGGGGCGGATTGATGAGCGAGCTGCAGTGGGATACGAAGGACCTCTGTGCGGGGGTCCGCCAGCGGCGCTGAGTAGGGCTGCGGAGGCGACGCCGCAGGGATCCGGTCGGTGGGGAGATCAGCGGTGGCGTACGGCACGGCCGAGCTGGGCGCCGGCGTGGTAGACATGCGGGTTCACAGCGGCTCCACGGGCCGGGGTGATGAGCACCTCGTCCAGCTTCTGCACGAAATGCGGGACATCGCGGAAGAGACTTTCCACCGGCGTGGTGGTCGTGAGGTGGGTGAAGAACTGGGCAACCAGACGCTTGGGCACCTCGAGAGTGAACGTGGCGCTCCAGTGCGTGTCGAAGCCGTCGTACACCGAGTGCTCGATCCGCCACGGGTGCAGGGGGTCCGTGTTGTGCTCCACGGTGCAGTGGCCGTCGGGAGAGGCCCACGCCACCCCCGTTAAAATGGAGGACGCTGGTCTTGGCAAGGTGGGACATGGACTCGGTCGCGAGAGGAATGCGGTCGGCATGCCGGCGGTCACCGAGCAGTTGGGGCAGGGCCTGGGTAACGGACGCGATGGCCTCGCTCGGCGTCTGTCGGCTGAACTCGATTTGCCAGTAGGGCTCGTGATGGGCGATGGTCCACCACACGCCGTCCGGACGGTTGGGGTCGAAGTCGAGGAAGACGCCGCCGCAGGGGCTGTCGATGTCGACGCGTCCGGTTCGCGGGTTGTGCTCATAGGGCCACGCGAACAGGTGGGCCAGAGGGCCGATGACGTCGTTGATCTTGTGGGGGGGGGGGGGGGGGGGCTTGGCCGGTGACGGTGCCTGGGAGCGGTGCGGCTTCTGGAAATCCAGCGCGAGCCGTCCGGCAGCCGTGACCACGACGTCCTGACTCACATACCTGGAAGTCCGCGCCACACGGATCAGGCGCTCCTTCTCCAGCACGCCGAAGGGCTTCGAGTGGATGGTCCGACCGTCCCCGTCGGTGACGCGGACGGGCCGGTTGTGCGGTGCGTATCGACGGGTGCCGCCCTGGGCGATCCGTTCGAGCACGGCGTACTGGGCGGGTGACAGTTCCGGCAGGTCGGGCCGGTGTTCGGGATGCTCTGTCAGGTCACGGATGATGGCGGATGCGGTGTACTGGCAGCAGGTTGCGCTCAGTTCGAGGTGCTGGGCAGCGGTGGCCAGGCTTTTCGCCAGGACCGGTGCGGCCTCGGTGTGCCTCGCCTGGCGCACGGACTCCTCCTCGACCGGCGGACCGCCGGCGAAGTCCGCGCCTTCGAGCGGGTTGTCGCCCACGGCTCGTGCCAGCTGAGAGGCGGCGATCGAAGCGGAGGCGGTGACGCCGCTGAGCGTATCCAGGGAAAGTCGGCTGCCGGGCACGGCGGTGTACTGACTGCCGTCCAGGACGGACAGCCGGACCAGGGACCGGCTCACGAGGCCGTGGATGGCGAGGATCTGCGGGCCGACCTGCCGCAGCAGGTCACTGCCCGGCTCGGGGGCGAGCTCAGTGACCTTGGTGTGCAGGGCGGTGAAGTCGGCTCCGAGCTCGCGGAGAAGGTCGATCTGGAGCGGCAGGTCGATGTGGCGCAGGGGGATGATGAGCTCCGGTGAGTAAGGGGTAGCGCTGGAGGATCGGTCAGCGCCTTCGGGCGGCCGTCTGCGCGCTGACAGGGGTGGGGGGTGGCGTTGTTGCCGTTGGGCTCCCGGCGGCTGGAGGCAGGCAGATGGTGGAGGCCAGGGCGGTGGTTCCAGTGGAGGTGAGACGGACTCGGTCTTGCAGCGGCCCTCCGACATAGGCGGGGGGTGCGGACTGCGGGACGCGTTCGACGAGGCCGTTGGCCTCCAGCGACCGCAGCGTGCCGATCAGAACGCGGGCGTCCCGGTAGTGGACGTACTGGCGTCCCAGAGAGCTGGTGGCCACGACGTTCCCGCAGGCGATCTCCCACAGGGCGGTGTGCTGTGTGGAGTTCAGCTGGTGGGCTGGAGCGCCGGTGGTACTCCAGCGTCGGCGTCGGATCTCGCCAGCGAGGCTGTCGGCGCAGCTCATGGTGGCTTCGGGAGCCAGGGCCGTCAGCATGCGGGCCGTGGGGAGCGGGTGCTCCGTGGAGGCGTTACTCAGGAAGGCGAGCTGCTGGAGGCGGATCACTGCGTCCGACAGCTCGTGACTCTCGAAGAGCCGCTCGTCAACGATCGCCTTGATGGCGGTGCGCGTCGCGGCAGCCAGCCGCTGGGCGGAGGCGACGTGGGTGTCGGGCTCGGCCCGTGGACCGGCTTGCAAGAGACGGCCGAGTATGTCGTTGTGCTGCACGTACTGGTCTGCGAGCAGCAACAGACGCTCAACCGGCGTCGGCGGGGCGACCACGTCGAACAGGAGGCCCTCGGGCGGTGTCGTCATGCGCGGCGCCGGGCAGCAGGTGCGAGCGCTGTGGAGGGTGCCGGAGCGGGTGCGCAGGGAGCAGCGGGAGGCTGCGGTGCCTCCAGCGAGGTGCGGGCTGCGGTCAGGGCCCGCCCGGCGTCGTCGAGATGGGACAGCAGGCGGCTGTGGTGGTCGAGCGAGTCGAGCTTGCGCTGGAGCCTGTGCTGCCCCGTGGTGGTGAGGGCGATGAGCGGGGTGAGGGCCTGTGCGTAGTGGGCTAGGGCCCGTCCGAGGTGGCCGGCGGCCGTACCCAGGATGTCGGCGGGCGGGAGGCCGGTGATGTTCGGGGCGAGCTGGTACTCGGCGTCGGCGGTCATGCGCGAGGTGAGGTGGCACAGCAGGCCGATGTGCCGCGTGGCGTTGAACAGGCCGGTGCCGTCCACGGTGATGGGGTGGTCGCGTATGTCCGCAGCTACGGCATCAACTGCGTGGCGCGGGGACATGTCATCGAGGTCGGTGGGTTCGTAGATGTGCAGGTCATCTCCAGGAGTGTGATTCGCGTTCGCCCAGTCCGTCCCGCAGGCGGTTAGGGCGAGACGTTTGCTCAGGGGCCTACAGGAAGCGGGCGAGGTGGCCGGGAGGGGTGTGTTATCTGGCCCGAGGCAGGCGGCCGGCGTTCAGTTGCCAGGCGCGCGCAGTCCTCCGTCTCACGGGAGTGGACCGGCACCGGGTGCAGGCGGATGCGGCTCACGCGGCTTTCCCGAAGTCGGCCTGTGTGGGCGCGTGTTTCGCGACGGCGCGGTCGGTGATCGCCTTTGACGCGCGGGCGGAGGCTGCGGACAGTTCTTCCGCTCCGGGCTCCCGGTACCAGGGGCGCAGGTCGAGCATGGCGGCGCGCATGCCGGTGGCGAAGCAGAGCGCGGTGCCCTTGGGCAGGGCGCGGATCGCGTCGGCGGGCAGGATCCGTTCCTGCCGCATCGACACCGAGGTCGACTTGCCGGACTCCGAGTGCGAAGCCGAGATGGTCTCGACATCGTGGTCGCCGATCAGACGGCTGAGCTTGTCGGCGAAGTCGGGATCATCAATACCCGAACCGATGACCTTCACCGTCGAGGCGCTCCACATGGCGTCCATGCCGGCGTCGCCCCAGACTTTCTGGCCCTGGCGGTAGCTCTGGAGGATCGTGATGGGGATGATGCCGCGGCTGCCGAGGTGGGAGTACAAATCCGGAAGGTCGCTGATCTTGCACACGTTGGCGGCCTCGTCGAGGATCGCGAGCATCGGTGGGTCGAGGCGTCCGCCGACGCGCTCGGCCTGGGCGGTGGCGGCGCGCATCACCGAGTCCGCGCATGCCGCGATCAGTGCCGAGGCCCCGCCGCCGCCGTCCTTGCTCAGCAGAAACAGGGTGTCGGCGGAGGTGACGAAGTCGGCGGGCCGGAACTCGGGGACGTCCTTCTGGGGCGTCACCCACGCGGCGATCTCGGCGTTGAGCAGGGCGGCGGCATACTGGCGGGCGGTCTCGTAGATGCCGTCGCGCGTCTCCGGCGGCCCCTCGACGGTCCCTTTGAGCTGGGTGGCAACGGCGGCGAAGCCGTGGTCGCGGAGGATGTCGAGCGGGGTGCGGTCGGCGGGGAAGGCGAGCCACTGCATCATGTCGGTGATCGGCCGCTCGTCGAGCGCCGCGGCCAGCAGAAGTTGAGACAGGATGTTGCTCCCGGCCTTCGACCAGAAGTCACCCTGCTGGGAGGCGTCCACCGAGGCGGCCAGGAAGTGGCCAGCCAGACGCCCGGCGCCGTCGAGGGTTTTCGCGCTGGCGAGGGGGTTCCACCACATCACGCGGGGGGCGTGCGCGATCTGCTGCGGGTCCATGGTCCACACCGTCCCTGCCGCCGCCCGGCCCTCATAAACGGTGGTGAAGGCGTCTCCGGCGGCCTTGTTCGAAGTGAGGAGGACCGGGCCGGGCGCGTTGAGCATGGAGGGGATGGCGAGCGAGGTGGTCTTGCCGGACCTGGGGGCCATGATCGCGACGGCGACATCTTCGAAACCCATCCGCACCTCGTGACGGCTGCCTTGGAGGTTACCGAGGAGGATGCCGGTGTCCCTCGCGGCGATGTGCTTGGCGTCCTTCAGGCTCGGGCGCAAGGAACGGGCCTTGTCGGTGATCGCCTTGGCCATCAGCGGCTCGATGTCCCGGGCCTTGGCCATGTCGGTGACCTTCTTCCGGCCGCCGCCTCGATTCTTGTACCGGACCCACAGGACACCCCCCGCCGTTCCAAGGGCCAGGAACAGGAGTACGGGGACGATGCGGGCCCCGATCAGCAGGGACGTTTCTCCAACGTGGGGCCAGACCTGGTCGGGGTGAAGTAGTGAGTTGGTCGGCTGGTAGGGGGCCCAGCCTGTGCCGTTGAGGTAGGCGGTGATGTTGCCAGTCAGCCAGGCAAGGTGGGACAGGGGGACAACCACAGCGAGCACGCCGAGGAGGAGGCGCAGAAGAAGGTCATATCCCTCGGTGCTGCTGCTGTTGGAGGAGGGGGGCAAGGGCTAAGTGCTTCCGGACGGGGACGGGGGATCAGCGGCTGCGGTGGTTCCTTGGCGGTTGCTGCGGTGAGGGGACCGGGCTCGTCGGCGGTGCGGGATGCCGGGCGGCGAGGGAGCCGACGCGTTCTTCCAGTGCCCCGGCGAGAAGTTCGGCGTGCACGTCCGTGGTCCTACGAGTGATGATCTGCGGGTCGCGGGTCGGGAGACTGCGCAAGCTGCCGGTTCGCGCCACTGGCTTCGGGTCGGCGAGTGCAGCGGTGAACGCGGCGACGAGTCGGGTGGGGGTGTGCTCACTGAAGCGGGCCTGCCACACCGGCCGGTTCGGGGCGAGGGTGGCGGTGACGAACCAGGCTCCCGGGTCTTCCGCGCTGCCCAGCCGCTGGAGGTACGCGGTGCCGTCGGGCGACGCGAGGCCGTTGTCTGTGGAGGTGGGCGACCAGCCGATCTGCAGAAGGGGCTCGTACGGATTGGAGGACGCGTCCGTCGGCGTGGCCGGGTCGGTGAGGGCGTCGGTAGCGGCGGCGATGAGTTCGACTGGCGTATCGGCGCCGAAGCTCGCGTACCAGGCGGGCCTGTCCGGCTCTGCGGCGTGGTGCAGGATCCACCACTGGTCGACGGGGTCGGGCTCCAGGCGCAGGAGGGCCTTCTGGTCGGGGCTGGAGAGAAGGACGCGAGGCATCAGGGGGTCGTGACCGTGGCTCCAGCCGCATGCTCGGTGGAGGGCAACGGTGATCCAGGCGGGGTCGCCGCCGCCGGCGAGGTGGCGCGGGCTGATGAAGTCGACCTCGACGGTCTCGGAACTCGGGGACACGTTTACCTCCGCACGGGCGTCCGCCGGCCAGGTGCGGGGACCGTGGTCGGGGGCGGGGCCAGGGGCGAGGGGATGTTCCGGGCGGTGGAATTGATCTCGCGCAGGGCCTGGCTGTGACAGGCCCAGTCGTCGAGGTAGCTCCACGATTCGGCGTGGTGCTCGGCGAGTGCGTCATCGAAGACAGGGGTCCCGGGCTTGGCGTTGGCGGGGAGGCTGTCGCGGGTTTCCCGCCACTGCTCGTGCAGTTCGTCGAGCCGGTCGAGGGCGGTTTGCAGGACGCCCAGTTGGTAGACCCAGCGGTTCTGCACCGCGGTGGCGGGGAGGTTTCCGAGCTGTACTTCGGCTGTGGCCAGCAGGTGGCGGGCGCTGTCGCGGAGGTCCTCGAACGCTTCGGCGGTGTCGGCGTCGCGCTGGTTGGCGCGCATGCCGTAGGCGTGGTCGTCGTGGGGCCAGCCGTCGAGGTCGGTGTGTTCGTCGGAGTAGACGTCCCACGCGTCGAGGATCTTCTTGCTGTCGCTCAGGTAGCGGTCGAGGTGACGGAGGAGCTTGCGGTGTGCGGTGTGGTCGGCGGAGATGGTGAGGGTCCTGTTGGGATCAGCGGCGAACGGCCGGGCGGACGGCACAGGCCGTGGCCGGGGTGACTGCGGGCTGGGCCCGCTGCTGTCGGCGGGCGGCGCGGGCCTGTGCTCGGATGGCGTCGAGCCGGGTGCTGTGGGCTGCGACGACGTCCTCGGGCGTGAGCGGGCTCCGGCTCTGTACGGCGCTGTAGTGGGCGGTCTGGTCGTACATGGCGCGCTGGAGCGGGGCAGGGTCGGCGAGTGCGGCAGCGAAGGCGCAGACGAGGTGTTCGGGCATGGACTCGTCGACGAAGGCGTGCCAGATCCGGGGCCCCATCGGCGTTTCGAACCCGGGCTCGCAGGTCTCGATGCGCCAGGACGACCTCCATACGCCTTCGTCCGTTGGCCGGTGTACGTGGCACATTCCGTCGGGGGAGTGGGCTGTGGTCTCTGATTCGAGAGCCCATCCCGCCGACTCCAAAGCCTGGAACGGGTCGGCGTGCTCGGTGGGTGTCGGGGCGATGAGCGCGTCGGTGAGACGGCCCAGGATTTCGGCGGGGACGAGTTCGCCGAACTCTGCGTACCAGCCCCGCTCGGTGCGGGTGGGTTCGGCCTGCAGCCGCCACCATGCGGAGGTGGCGGACTGCGGGGCGAACTGCATGCTGTAGCGGTGGTCCGGGCTGCGCAGCACGATCTCGGGGCTGAGCGGGTCGGACGTGCAGGTCCATCCGGCGGCGGCGAGGCCGTGGGTGACGTGGCGGGCATCCCCGGGGCCGGCCAGGTGACGCGGGCTGGTGTCGAACGGAAGCTGGGTGGCGTGCCTGTGCGTGAAGGCGGCGAGCTGCCGCTCGCTCACCGGCACCGGGCGCATCCCGGTTCGCCGGTGCAGCTTCGGGGGTAGAGGGCGCGAATGTCCTCAAGCGCGTAGTGGAGAGTGTGCTGGTCCTCCAGTTCTGACGCGGCGCCGAGCAACTCCTGGAAGAGGGAGTCGGTGTGGCGGATGTTGGGGGCCTCGGGGTGGTCCTGCAGGGCGCGGACGAGGGCGCGCAGGGTGTCGGCTATCTGGACGGGGGCGCCCGTGTAGTCGTGGACCAGCGGCTCGACGAGCGCGAGGGCCTGTGCGGGGTCGGGGTTCTCGCGCAGGTAGTTGGTGAGGTTGGAGAGTGTTTCGGTCAGGGTGCGGATGGTGTCCGGGGTGGGTGCGGGCATCGGGTTCCTTGGAATGGGCAGGTGGGTCAGCGGCGGGTCCGGGTGCCGCCGGCCGGGGCGTACGGGCGGGTGTTGGTGTGGGGCCGGGGGCTTTGCGCGCTGTTGCGGGCCCAAGCGGCGGCGCGGGCGGCCGTGATTCGGGCCTGTTGCCACGCGCTGAGCTGGGAGGGCTTGACGGAGACCGACCAGGTACGGATCTGCGCGCTCATGGGGACGCGTCCGCGCGGGCGCATCACGGGATCGGGACCGGCGAGTTCGGCCGAGAAGGCTTGCACCAGGTGCATCGGCGTGTTCGGCGTGAAGGTGGCCGTCCAGCCGTTGCCCTGCTGGTCCTTCGCCCCGGTCCACCACATTGCCGAGCCGTCGGGGCTGTGGTGGTACTGCATCCATGCGGTGCCGTCGGGGCTGGTGGCCATGTAGTGATCGCCCTGGAAACCCATGTCCCACTCCTGCTCCTTCAAAGGCGCCCAGACGTTGGGGGCGCGGGCGGAGCGGGGACGGGTGAGCGCGTCGGTCAGACCGGCGACGATCTCCACCGGCGTCTGCCGACCCAGGTGAGCCGCCCACTCCCCGTCCGCCCCGTCCGCCCTGCCGTGGATGGTCCACCCACCGGGCAGGACGTAAGGGTCGTAGGCGACACGAAGGGTGCGGTCCGGGCTTTCCATGTGCAGGGGGCCGCCTGTCTTGGACTTGTCCCGCCACCCCGAGGCGCGCAGGAACTCCGAGACGTGCCGGACGTCCCCGCCGCCGGCCAGGGCCCGGGGCTGGACCAGGTAATGCTGCTCGGCCTGCTCCCCCGGACCCCAGCCGGACCACTGCTTCCGCTTCTTCACCGGCGCCGCCGGACCACGAGCGGTGCGGGGACCGGAGGCTTGGCCGCAGTAGTGGAGGGCTGGGTGCCGACCTGCCGCAAGGTGTCTTGGTGTTCGTCCAGGTCGAGAGCGATGTCGTGCAGTTCGTTCGAGGCGCGTCCCAGAGCGAGCCACACCTCCGGGGGGAGGAGACCGCGTTCGGCCTGGTCCTTGGCGAACACACTGCCGGTGATGACGAGGTGGGTGATGCCGCCGAGCACTCCGGCATCCGGATCGAGAATGCGGGCGATGACCCGTGCGGCCTGGGGCGGGGGAAGCTGAGAAAGGTGGTCGGCGAGTTGGTCGAGACGGCGGGTGATGTCGTCGGCCAGTTCAACCGGGCAGGGGGCGGGGTGGGACATGCTCCTCCGGGTCGGTGGACGGTCAGTGGTGGTGGCGCTGTCCGACGCGCTGCGTCTCGGCGAGGACGGCCCCCGGGCGAGCACCGGCCAGGGGAGAGAGGCACGGTCGGAGCCGGCCAGGATGCAGGCGCGCAGGTAGCGGCGAAACAGAGCGGTTGCGAGGCGGGGCTTGAGCCGGTGGCTGATGGGCGGGGGCGTGCGGGCTACGGGTTTCTCCGGGAATCGAGCGGGGCGGGGCGGCCCCAGAGCGGGGCGGGGCCACCCGGTTTTTCGGGGTGGGCAACGGGCCGGTGCGAGGGGGAGTTGGCGCTGGCTGGTACCGGGCTCAACGGCGGCGGGAGGCTGGGGGTCGGGTGGGACTCGGCGGTATGGAGGCCGCCGTCTGCTTCATCGCCCTCGGCCCGCCGGCGCGCGGATACCTGCCGGCACCGGCGGTACGGCGGCCGGAGCGGACGTGGGTGCGGCCCGGCCTGCGAGATGCTGAAGGGCGGTCCCGATACCGATCGCCTCCAGCTGCGGGCCGATCTCACGCAGGGCACGTGCCTGCGCCTGGGTATCGTCGCTGTTGAGGCGGTAGATGCCGCTTTGCGGGTCTTGGACGAAGCCGTTGGTGATGAGGACCTCTCCGGCGCGGCCGTCGACGGGCGCGGTGGCGACGCTTCCGTCCGGCTGCCAGGTCAGGACGACCCGGTCAGCTTGGGAGTGCTGGATGCCACCCAGGGCGTTGTGCCGCACCTGGGCGAGCGCGGTGTCGTAGCGGCCGAGCAGGTCGCCGGCAACCTGCTCGGCGCTCAGGAACGGGTCGTCCGTCAAGGCGATGCCGTTGGGTTCGGGCACGGCGCGGTACGCCTCGTCGGGCAGGGCGCCGGGGGCGACTGCGGCGATGAGGAATCCGTCACGCTCGTCATGCCGGTCAAGGACGACGAGCTGGGCGCCGTCCGGGCGGCTTAGGACGGCGGCCAGCTGGAGAGGGTGTTCGGCGAGAAAGTCGGCGACCAGGTCCAGGTCCCAGATCCGGTCGGCGAGGTCTTCCTTCGCGTGGGCCGGGACGGGGGAGCTGATCCAGGTGTCGGGGAGTTCGCTGGCGAGGACGTCGGCGTACGAGGCGAGGCGCTCGGAGGTGGCGTGGTCGTGCATGGTGTCCTTGGGCGAGGTGGGAGTCAGCGGCGCAGTCCAGCGGCCACCGCGGGCGGTGGGGCAGGTAGCGCGCGCGGCGGGGCGGGCTGGCGCACACGGCGGAGCGCTCGCTTTCGGTGGCGGGGACCTCTCCGTTGCAGGTGTTGCGGCCCGGGGTGTGGTGCGTGCCGGTCGGCGAGCGCGTTGCGGGTGTCGGAGAGGTCAGTGCGGATGACGCACAGGTGCTCGTCGGCGAGGTAGCGCAGCCGCCGCGCGATGTGGGGGTCGGCTGCCTGGCCGAGCCCGTCGTGGAAGTCGGCGGTGGCGGTGAGAATTTCATCCAACGCGGCGAGGATGCCGTCGTGGGCGGTGGTCAGCTCGGTCAGTGCCTCGGCTGTCGCGTCCGTAGTTGTGGCCTCCCGAATGCGCTCGGCGAGGGGCAATGAGACGTTTGTCCTACGGTGATCGGTGGGCGCTGCGCGGGGGTGAGGGTGGCACGGCGGCGATCCGGGCCTGGGCCATCTGAGCGGCCGTGGTGTGCAGGTCCTGCTGGAGGGCGAGCAGGCGGCGGGCGAGCAGCTCCAGGCGGTGAGCGGTGTCGGTGCCGACGGCTTCGGACTGGCGGGCGAACCGGTGCGCGGTGTGCTCGATGAGTCCGCGGACTGCGGCCAGCGGACCGGCCTGTTCGTCGGCGAGCTGAGTGAGGACGCTCGCGAGCTGGGCCGAAGCCGTCGGCGCCATCCGGAGGGCGGGCCGCGTTGTGGGCCCGGTGCGTACCGGGGAGATCAGGTGGAGGTCCTGTTCGATGCGGCGGGCTTCGTCCACGAGGCGCCGCAGGACGTCGGTGGGCGGAGCGTGCCACGCGCCGTCGAGGTGGATCAGGTTGGCGATCAGGTCGAGGCGCCCGGGCCGGGCCTGGACGGCGATCCACGCGCAGCCGCTTTCCTTGCCGGGGATCTCGATGCCGGCGGTCCGCGCGAGCCGGTGCGCGACTTCGGCCCACTCCAGCCCGGTCAGGTCCCGGTCATCCGGGTGCAGACGGACATCGAGATGGAGAATCGCCGCCCGGTCGTCACCGGGGCTGGCCGCGAACGGGTGCTCCAACAGGGCCTCTTCGACGTGATCGGCCCACTGCAGCGACGTCCAGGTCCTCCGCTCGTCATCCGCGATGAAGCGGTCCATACCGTGCCAGCGGGCGACGATCGTGCACACCGGCAGACTCTCGTCTGGTGACAGAGACGCGCCAGCGCTTCTTCGAGCGGGTCGTGCGGAGTGTGGGAGCGCCCGTGCAGGCGGGGGATCACCGGCCACTCTGGACGTCGGCGATGTGGACGAGATGCCCGAGGGCGGTGGTGGTGTACCAGCCGCAGTCGATCAGATCGTCACGGCCGGCGAACCGCGCGAGGAGCGCGTCCTCCATGGCCCGGAGGTAGATCAGGCAGTCCGGGCAGCGGCGTGAGAGGTGCACGAGATAGCGGGGGTGAGCGGTGACGTAGGACTGGGCGCCGCCAGTCGCATCATGCAGTCGCCATCCGTCCTCAGCGGTCGGGGTATGCCAGGACGGAGCGACCACGCGCATCGAATCTCCCCACAGTTCACCGGCGGCGACCCCTTTGAGGACGACGACGGTGTCGCCGGCCTGGAAATGCCGATGTGTGATATCTCGGTCGGGGGTGAGCGGGTCGGGTGTCGGCGCGAAGGCCGAGGTAGGCGGGGGCTGAGGCATGCGGTTCCTTCCACGTAATCGGTGGCGGGGTGGGAGGAACAATGGTCCGGAGGAACGCCGGTTTGGCTAACCGGCGTTTTCCGGCTATGTTCCCCGCGATCAGTGGAAGGGGTTCTCCGTCCCGCGGTCCGCCTCGGCAGCTGCGTCGAGGAGTTCGGGCACGTCGGTACCCTCGGCGCCGCGCTGGTCGATCCACCACCCGGCCCGGGTGATCGAGCGGGCCTTTTGCTCCAGCTCCGCCCAATCCGCCTCGTCCCAACTCCCCTCCACGACCAGCACGGTGTGTGCGAGCGCCATCAGCTGGTGGCGGGTCCGCTCGCCCCAAGCCAGAGCCCGCTCCGAACCCTCCAGCGGCGGCATGTCGAACTTCTCGGCCCACTCGGCGGCGGCCTGCTGCTCTTCGGCGCGCTTGGTGGCGAGCCACTTCTCCTTGGACTCGGTGTCGCTGTCGCGCGACGCCTTCCAGCATTCGGTGCAGCTCCTGCCCGCGAGCCATCGGGCGAAGCCGGCGCGGCGGTCGGCGGGACGGTCGGACAGATCATGGACGATCGAGTCACCGCACAGGTGCTCAACGGTCCATTCCGTGCGGACTCCCGGGTAATTCCGTTTAACGGGCGTTGCGTTCGAGGTCGTGCGGCTGTTCTGCGGCTTCAAATCGAGAGCCTTTCTGCAAGGGACGGGCTGGTGGCCTGGGGCGTTGCGGAGCTTCGTGCATTGGATGCACGATTCACGCGGCGGACGGAGGCAGCTGATGGTGCTTGGTGGCGGCCCAGGGAACGCTTCCGCGCAGCTGGTTTTGCTGCAGGGTGTGTCGTTGCTGCGTCCCGAGGACGCGGTCTTCGAGGCGATGCTGGAGGGGTGGACACGTCAGCAGCGCGGTGGACGACGTCTCCAACCGAAGACGATCGGTGACCGGCTCCGGGTGGTGGAGCGGTTCTCGGACTTCACGAACGCCTATCCGTGGCAGTGGACCGCGTCGGACCTCGACGACTGGATGACGCACCTCATCGGTGTCGCGCGGAGAGCGGAGTCGACGATCCGCAACTACCAGGGCGCGATCCGACTGTTCTGCGATTACGTCACTTCGCCGCACTATCAGTGGCCGGCTGAGTGCGAAGAGCGTTTTGGGACCCACCCGGTTCAGATCTGCCATGAGTGGAACACCGTGCCCCTTTGGTCGAGTGTGAAGGCCGACCGGTCCGCCGACCGATGACGCGGACCGAGCTGCAGACTTTCTTCGACTACGCCGACGACCAGGTCGAGCGTGCGGTGCGGCTGGGCCGGAAGGGCGCCTTGGCGGCGTACCGGGACGCCACGGTCTTCAAGGTCATGTACGGGTGGGGCAGCCGGTGTACGGAAACGTCCCGTCTGGACACGGTCGACTTTCACCGCAACGCTGCTGCACCGGAGCTGGGGGCGCCACCAGCACCCCCAAGCCCTGACGGCCCCCTACTACACCAGCTCGCTGGCCGCCGATATCGTCGCGGCCGACACCCGCTGGCACCTGGTGCACCGGCTCGTCCAAGAGCCCGGTATCACCGTCCGCGACCGCACAGCCGGACTGCTCCTGCTGCTGTTCGCGCAACCGCCGTCCCGGATCTGCGCCCTCACCCGGGACGACGTCCTCGACGACGGCACCACACTGCGACTGCGCCTGGGCACCCATCCGGTGGAGATCCCGCCGCCGCTCGACACCATGATCCGCGAACTGGTGCGCCACCCGGTCAGCAAGGCCCACCGACTCGAACCCGGCCCCAGCCGCTGGCTGTTCCCCGGTTCCCGTACCGGCCGGCCGATGGAGCCAGTCAGCATGTCCCGCAGACTCAAGGCCCTCGGCATCCGGCCCCGGCCCACCCGCAACGCCTCGCTCATGGACCTCGTCGCCGAACTTCCCGCGATCATCTTCAGCCGCCTGCTCGCTTCAGCGAGCAGACCGCCGCGAACTGGATCGCCGAAAGCGGCGGCGAGGACGCCACGTACGGTGCCCACCGGGCCCGCACAGCAGGCGGCGCCCGACCGGCGAGCCACGATGGCCCAGTCACGCCCCCGCGTGTGCCGTGACCGGAGGCGCCGACGGTGCAAAATGTGTCAGCTGCAGCAGCCGGAATCATCCTGGTCCAGCGGCAGTGCCGCACCGGATCCGACGCTGATGGGCGCGGTCGCGGGCTTGACCGCACGGACGATGGCGGAGTGCATGCCGTCGGCGACCGCGTGCGTCGGGCTGAGTTCGATGTCCGTGAACCCGGCCGCCACGAGGCCCTCGTGGTATTCGGCGAAGGACAGCGCGCCGGCGATGCAGCCGACGTAGTCGCCGCGTTCGGCGCGCTGTTCAGACGTGAGGATATCGTCGGCGACGACGTCCGAGATGCCGATTCGGCCGCCTGGCGCCAGGACGCGGAACATTTCGGCGAACACGGCGGGCTTGTCGGTGGACAGGTTGATGACGCAGTTGGAGATGACCACGTCGATGGTGTTCGCCGGGAGGGGGATCGCTTCGATGGTGCCCTTGAGGAACTCGACGTTGGTGGCGCCGGCCTTCTTCTGGTTGGCCAGGGCGAGGGCGAGCATCTCCTCGGTCATGTCCAGGCCGTACGCCTTGCCGCTCGCGCCGACCCGACGGGCGGAGAGCAGGACGTCGATGCCGCCGCCGGAGCCGAGGTCCAGGACGCGCTCTCCTTCGTGGAGGTCGGCCACCGCGGTGGGGTTGCCGCAGCCGAGGGAGGCGGCGATCGCCTCCGCCGGCAGAGAATCGCGCTCGTCGGCCGCGTACAGGGTGGAGCCGAAGTTGTCGTCAACCTCGATGGCCTGCGGGCCGCAACACGCGGTTCCGCCCTCGGTGACCTGGACGGCTGCAGCGGCGTAGCGCTCGCGGACGGTTTCGCGCAGGTCGGTGGACTGGTCGCTCATGGCATACCTCCTGGGTGGGCAAGAGCTAAGCAGTTTGATTCGATGCTTCTCGATGCAAGCTTGCATCTTGCTTCGAAGTTCGTCAACATAGAGGCATGTCGAAACAAGAACTGGCGGTGCTCGGCCAGGACGATGCCAACGGCTGCTGTCCCGGCCTGTTGACCACGCCGTTGGGCGAGGAGCAGGCGGTCAAGCTGGCCAAAGTGTTCAAGGCGCTCGGTGACCCTGTTCGCCTGCGGCTGCTGTCGATGATCGCTTCGCGCGAAAGCGGGGAGATCTGCGTCTGTGACCTCACCCCGGCCTTCGACCTGTCCCAGCCGACGATCTCCCACCACCTGAAGCTGCTGCGGCAGGCCGGACTAATCGACTGCGAGCGGCGCGGTACCTGGGTCTATTACTGGCTGCTGCCGGAGATGACCGACAAGCTCGCCAGCCTCCTGACCCGCCCCGGACAGCCCGCGGAGGCCGCCTCGTGAGCGACCCGACCACCGCGCCGGTCGCGGCGCGGCTGTCCTTCGTGGACCGCTACCTTGCCGTCTGGATCCTCGTCGCGATGGCCGCCGGGCTCGGCCTGGGCCGTCTCGTGCCCGGCCTCGGCGACGCACTGGCGAAGGTCACTGTCACTGGCGTCTCGCTGCCGATCGCGCTCGGCCTTCTCGTGATGATGTACCCGGTCCTGGCCAAGGTGCGCTACGACCGGCTCGACACCGTCACCCGGGACCGCCGCCTGCTGCTGCCGTCCCTACTCCTGAACTGGGTGCTCGGCCCGGCGCTGATGTTCGCGCTCGCCTGGATCTTCCTGCCCGACCTGCCCGAGTACCGCACCGGGCTGATCATCGTTGGGCTGGCCCGCTGCATCGCCATGGTCATCATCTGGAACGACCTCGCCTGCGGCGACCGCGAAGCCGCCGCCGTCCTCGTGGCCCTCAATTCCGTCTTCCAGGTCCTGGCGTTCAGCCTGCTCGGCTGGTTCTACCTCTCCGTCCTGCCCGGCTGGCTCGGCCTGGAGCAGACCACACTGGACGTGTCGATGTGGGAGATCGCCCGCAGCGTCCTGATCTTCCTCGGCATCCCGCTGGCTGCCGGATTCCTGACCCGCCGCCTGGGCGAGAAGGCCAAGGGCCGCACCTGGTACGAGACGAAGCTGATCCCCCGGATCGGGCCCTTCGCCCTGTACGGACTGCTCTTCACCATCGTGGTGCTGTTCGCGCTCCAAGGCGACGCGATCACCTCCAAGCCTCTCGACGTGGCCCGGATCGCGCTGCCGCTGCTCGTGTACTTCGCGCTGATGTGGGCTGGATCCATGGCTCTGGGCAAGGCAGTCGGCCTCGACTACCCGAAGGCGACAACGCTCGCCTTCACCGCGGCGGGCAACAACTTCGAGCTGGCCATCGCGGTCGCCATCGCCACCTTCGGCGCCACCAGCGGCCAGGCCCTCGCCGGTGTCGTCGGCCCACTCATCGAGGTCCCCGTCCTGATCGGCCTCGTGTATGTCGCGCTCGCCGCCCGCCGATACTTCCCCAACACCCAAGCCCCGGCAGCCGTATCGGCCGCCGAACCGGAAGGCTCCGCTCGTGTCTGACGTCGCTAAGCCCTCGGTCCTGTTCGTCTGCGTCCACAACGCCGGACGCTCCCAGATCGCCGCTGGCTTCCTCACTCACTTCGCCGGCGACCGCATCGAGGTGCGGTCCGCAGGCTCCTTGCCCGCGGACCAGGTCAACCCGGCCGCCATCGAAGCCATGGCCGAAGCGGGCATCGACATCACCAAGGCCACACCCAAGGTGCTGACGGCCGAAGACGTCCGGGCATCCGACTACGTCATCACCATGGGTTGCGGTGACGCCTGCCCGATCTTCCCCGGCAAGACTTACCTCGACTGGCAACTCGACGACCCCGCAGGTCAGGGCATCGAAGCCGTACGCCCGATTCGCGATGAGATCCGGCAACACGTGCAGACACTGATCGACGAGATCCGCGCCGTGCATACCTGACCCCTCCGCCCCCAGCGCGGTACCTGCCGAAGCCGGGCATTCATCACGTTGGAACATCCCGCTGTACCAGCAACTCCCGGATAGTTCTGTTTCACGGGCGTTGCGTTCGAGGTCGCGCGGTTGTTCTGCGGCTTCAAATCGAGTGCCTCTCTGTTGGGGTGTGGTGTGGTGGCCTGCGTCGTCTCAGCGTGTCCTGCGGATGGCGTCGGTGGCCGCCGTGGCAATGGCGACGGGAGCGCTGGAGGGCCGGGGCAGGTGCAGCAGAGTGGTCCCCGGCAGGTGCTGGGACCTGGCGGTGAGGGTGAGCTGGAGTACGGCGCAGCCGGCGGTCGAGAGCCGCTTGACGCGGGTGACGGCTTGAGCGGTTTCGTCGCTGCCGTACAGGGCGTCGGTGACAATCACAAGGAGGCGGCCGGCGCCGGGGCGGCTGAGTTCGAGGCCGTGATCGAGTGCGTCGATGGCGTCGCCGAGGTTGTGGTGGCCGCCGGTGGCATCGAACGTCGTCACGCGCTCTGGTGCGCGGTGGGTGGGGCGGATCAATGCGGTCAGGTGCTGGTCGTAGGCGATGGTGGCGGTAAGGGACTCGGGGTCGGTCAGGGCTGCCGCGCGTGCCACGATCCAGGCAGCGGACGCGACGGGCGCGCAGGCGGCACGCATGGAGCTGGAGACATCGACGGCGATACCCACACGCAGCGGTGGGGTGGGAGAGTTCCGGCGGCGGGTGTGGGTGAATGGCTCCGCGGTGGGGACCGACCCGGCCGCGCGCTGAGCGTCGCGGGCGAGGGCCGCGCGCATGTTGAGGCGGCCGGGCGGGGTGGGGCTGGTGGTCCGCTTCTCGGTCCGCTCGCGGTAGGCGGCGGCCCGCAGGGCACGGCTCAGGCGCGCGGCGGCACTCTGCTCGGCGGCGGTGGGCCGACGGGTGCCGGTGACTGGGGTGCTGTGGGGCACCGTTGTGCCGTCGGGGTTGACGGTGGTGCCACGGGTGTTGAAGACGCTCTTGGCGGTGGCGGCGGCTTTGCGTCGCTGGCCGGCCCGCTGGGCGCGGTCCTGAGCCTGCGCCTTGGACCGCGACGCCATGGCGTTGTTCGCTGCGTCCTGTGCCGCGAGGTCGGCGGCGTCGGTGGCCGCCGTGCTGTCCATGACGACCCCCACGGCGCCGGACAGCAGATCGGTGAGATTGTCCGGCACGGGCAGGGCAGGGGCCGCAGCATCCAGAGCATCGCACCATTCTTGACCGTGCGCGAGCATGGTCGTGGCGTCGTGGTCGGCGCACTGGTGGGATGCGGTCCAGATGCGGGTGAGGGTGGCCAGCAGGTCTTTGCCCAGCACCTTTTCGCATAGATCGGAGACGGCCCGGGTCTCGCCGGCGTCCAGGATGCCGACGTCGCGGCGGCCGAGGATCAGGGCCGCCACGGAGGCGGCGTGCTCGATGCCCTGGAGGGTGGGGTGGGCGATGTCGGGCATGACCAGGGTTCGGGCACTGGTGCGCAGGTACGTGCGGTCCGTGGGCCGCGTGATCAGGTGTGCGCCTTCGACACGGCTCTCCTCCAGCAGGAGCGCGGCCTCCACGACGCGGGGGTTGGTTCCGTCAGGATGGGTCCAGACGGAGTGGGCCGCATGCGCGGCCTCGTGGACGAAGACGCCCCAGGCGGCGGGATAGCGCTCCTCGTCGCCCACGATCTGCGGATGGATCTCGTGGGGCTTCAGCGGGGCGAACAGGCGGGCGTCGAACTCGACCTCGCCCAGAGTGGGGAAGAACGCGGCCGGTGCGCCGCTGCGCGTGCCGGGGCGGCAGGTGACGAGGAGGTCCTGGCGGCCGGAGAGGGCGACCAGCCGGTCGCCGAGTTCGGCTCCCACGCGCAGCCACGCGGCCGGGGAGGAACGCGGTTGCGCGGGCGGGGCGCCGTCGTCGTCCCAGCGCGCGAGGTCGGCGTCCTCGTCCCGGGTGGTGGCGGGTGACTGGACGTGGTGGTGTGCGCTCATCGCGAGCGGCCCCGGTGCGCGGAGACGGTGCTGCCCGGGGGCTGCCGGGCGGCTGAGGCGGGGAGCTGCTTGCCGAGGGTGAGGGGCGCGACCTTCGTGACGCCGACAGTCTTGATGATGGCGGCGGCGACGGCGTCGCGATCCTCCACGGGAGCGATGCCGACGAGGTTCGCGAGCGCGGCCTGGGTGCCGAGGACGGCCTCCGTCTTCTGATAGCTCAGCAGCTCTCGCAGTTGGGGGGCCCAGCCCAGCTCACCGAGTTCGACCTGGTGGGCGAGGTGTCGGGCGACCCGGACCACCCGGGCATCGATCCTTAGCGCCTTGGCGAGGTCATAGTCCGTGCCGATCTGGATCTGCACGCTGAACCGGCTGGCGAGCGCCTCCGTCAACACCGCGCCGTGGACGCCGGGATTGTGGCCCGCCACCACGTAGAAGCCCGGCTCGGCCTTGATCGTCTCGCCCTTGTGAGCCTTGACCTGGATTTGCCGGCGCCCGTCCATCGCGGGATACAGCGCCGCCAAGACCATCGGCGAGATCAAGGTGGCATCGTCGATCAGCAGGGCACGGCCCTCGGTCATCGCAGTGACCAGCGGACCGTACTGGAAGACGTAACCCCCACTGTCGGCCTGCGTGTACTCGCCGATCAAATCGCCGACCGTGGTGTCGCCGTCACCGGCGACGGTGAGCAGGTCCGGGAAGGCCGCCTCCACCAGCGACGTCTTGCCGGTGCCCGGAGGGCCGTAGAGCAGCACCGGCACGTCGGCGTCACGCAGACGGTTCAGCGCCTCGACGTCGGGTAGATCGGCCAGCTCCCGGGGGTGGTAGAGCTGGCCCCCCGCGCGGCGGATCGGGCCGGTCTGTCTGGGCGTGGCCGCTGCGGTGATGGTCGTGCGGGCCGTGGCCGCCTGGGCGCGGGGAGCGTGAGTGCCCGGTGGGCTGATCACAGCGGTCTGCGCGGCGGCGGCGGTGTTCGCGTTCGCGCGGAACGACGGTTGTCCGGTTCCGCCTTGGTCGGCCTCGCCGCGTCGCACCAGGGTCAGGACCGCGTTGCGGACGGCGCCATGGGAGTGGCCCAGCTGCCTGGCCATGTCCCCGATGGTGAGCGTGTCCGCAGGCCGGTCGGCCAGCAGTCGGGCCACCTTGGCCCGTAGTTCGCCGCCCTTGGTGCGCACTGGACTGGTAGGCGGTCCGGGTGTGGTCAAAATGAGGCCCCTTCAACAGGTGCAGGTGCAGGTGCGGGCGTGGTTCGCGATGTGCCGGAGGGGCGGGCCGCTCTCGGAGCGGATCACGAACTCTGCCGATATCGGTGACTGGACTGGGGCGTACCGTCGGCGCTCACCGGCCGACCGGGGGCTCGGTCCAGGCGCAGGGGGGCGGCGACGAGCAGCTCGTTGGCTGCCGAGCAGGCCCGTGCGTCCGCTCCGTACCGGGTTCCGTCGCTCGGCAGGCGCAGCCTGGCGTCTCTTCGAAGCCGTCCTGGAGCAGGATCCGCCGGGCGGCGGCGTTGTAGCCGGTGGTGGTGATCTCGCCGGTGATGATGTGCCGAATCGGCGTGAACGATTCCGCTGGTGCATCGGGCAAGGCAGATCTCCTATCGGTGGTGGCGGGAAAGCGGTGGGGTGTTGGGCGAAGGCGAGGCGGGCCCGCTCGGAGGCTGGGGCAGCCCGGGCGGGGCGGCGGGTGCGGGTGCGGCCGGTCGATGAGGCCGTGATCGAGCGAACGGGTCATCTCGGTCAGGCGCGCTCCGTGCTCCAGCAGCACACTGGCGGCCTGGTCCTCCGGAGGCGACGCGAGGGTGAACGTTCTCTCGGCACGGTCGAGGACGGCAGCCGACTGCGCGGCCAGAGGTCCGGGCAGTGTGCTGCGCAGCTGCCGGATCAGGTACGGCGCGTGCTGGCGGAGAGCGGACGCCAGAGGCATCAGGCCGGCATGCTCCGCACTGTCACGGGCTTCCCGCACCTGAGCCAGGGTGGCGTCGAGCATCAGCAGATGGGCGTCGGCCAAGGCCCGGTCGTAGGAGGGCAACACGGTGCGGGTGATCTTCTTCAGCGCTGCCTGCTCGGTGGGGGCGACGATGCTAGCCGGCGGCTGAATGCCCAGGGAGGGGAAGTCGATATGGGAAGCGAGGGCGCCGACGAGGAGCTGCTTGTCCCACGGCCTCTCGGCCACTATCAGTTCCCGCCCGTCCTCATGGGCGAGGAACGCCGCGGCCGACATCTGTGCGCCGTAGGCCCCCACGGTGTAGGACAGCGAGCCGTCAGGTGCGGACCATGCCCAGCGCAAGCGCTGGCGTGCGTCGGACTCGGGTAGCTGGAGGTTGCCGATCTCCACCGCCCACGTCCCGTCGAGTGCCTGGGCGATACGGCGGGCGGCATCGCCGATGAAGGGCCGGCGCGTGATGTCGACGGTGATCCCGAAGTGCTGGGCATTGCGGTACAGGGTGTCGATTGAGTTCTGCGCCGTGGCCGGGGTGTTCAACGCCAGGACGTGGATGCCCTCGTGGTGCTCCTCGAAGGCGGAGAGGTCCAGTGCGGTGCGGGCCCAGTCGGTGCCGGGGCCGTGGGGCAGGGCGACGACCCGTCCTCGGGGCTCAGAGTGCGGAACGTGAGTTCTTGTCCGCTTTTCGTTGAGGTTGGGGAAGGAGTTGAGAGCTTGGGGGTGGGGCAGCCTCGGGTCGCTGCTGTACCGGCGGGCGCTGGGCGAGGCCGTCGCCACGGCGTCGGCGGTACGCGACGGCGCGCCGTCGACCGGCCCCGCACCCACGAACGCGAATGTGCAGGCCCGAGTCGTCGGGCCCGGCGTCACGTGCCGGTGAGCTTGTCGAGGTCGGGGGCGTAGACGGTCATCCAGTGCGGGTTCAGCCGGTAGTAGACGACCTCGCGGTTCCAGTCGAAGGCGTCGTCGTTGTAGAAGTCATGCAAGTAGGCGAGGAGTTCCTGCCAGTCGGCCGTGGTCTCGGCGTCCTCGGGGTTCATCTCCTCCACCGTGCCGTGGGTGAACACGCCGAGGTCCTCGCCGCGCATGTGCGCGACGCTGGCGGCCGGACGGGCCGCAAGGTGACGGGCCTTGGCGGCGTTGCGCGCCGTGCCGAAGTGCCACCGGCCGTGCAGGAAGTGCCCGTCGGCGCCGCTGATCCGCGGTTCGCCCTTTGCGGTCACCGTGGAGAGGGCGAGCGTGCACATGCCGGTGAGGACCCCGGTGAGCTGCGCCGCCGTGATGGTGCGGCCCTCGACGATCGAGCGGAGGTGTGTGGTCGAGCCGGAGAGGGAGGAGTCGAGGAGGGACTGGAGCTTGTCGAGTTCCTCTGGGGTTTCGCGCATACGTCCATCGTCGGCCGTAAACCCGACACCCTCTGTCGTCATTAGGCGAAGCGGTGGATCGTGGCGCAAACGAACGGGATCTTGAGAGTGCAGTAGGTGATCTTCTGTCCGGGTTGTCATCGCTCGATGGTGTGATGTTGGGGCATCGCGGCTGGTCAGGCGTTTGGGGTTCGCTTGGATTATGGCATGAGCATGCGCAAGCCGTATTCAACCGATCTCGCCGACGAGCAGTGGGATCTCGTCGAGCCCGTGATCACCGCGTGGAAAGCCGCGCATCCGTCGGTCAGCGGCCACCAGGGCAGATACGCGATGCGGGAGATCGTGAACGCGATCCTGTACCAGAATCGCAGCGGCTGCCAGTGGGTCCTGCTGCCCCACGACCTGCCGCCCGCCGGGGCGGTGAAGTACTACTTCTACACGTGGCGTGACGACGGCACCGACCAGACCATCCACGACCTGCTGCGGTGGCAACTGCGGGAGAAGAACCGGCGATTAGCCGATCCGAGCCTGGTGGTTCTGGACACGCAGAGCATTCACGCCGCCGTCGGCGTCCCCACCGACACGACCGGCAAGGATGCTGCGAAACGGGTTCCGGGCAGGAAGAGATGCCTGGCCGTGGACGTATCGGGCCTCGTCATCGACTGCGTCATCCTGCCCGCCAGTGCGCACGAGAACACCGCCGGCATCGCCCTGCTGGACGGTGTCGCCGCCCAGTGCGACACGGTGACCAAGGCCCTGGTCGACCAGGGCTTCAAGAGACGCGTTGTCGAGCACGGCAAGAACCACGGCATCGATGTCGAGATCGTCGAACGCAACCCGGACCAGCGCGGGTTCGTTCCGCAGGCAAAGCGGTGGATCGTGGAGCAGACGAACGGGATCTTGATGTTCTACCGCCGTCTCGTACGCGACTACGAACACCGGCCCGCCTCCTCCCGCTCCCGTGTCTTTTGGGCGATGACCTCCGTCATGAGCCGCCGCCTCACCGGAGCCACCCTCACCACCTGGAGGACTACGTGAGTGAGCACCTGCAGGTCAAAGCCATCCTGGAACACATCGGGACCCGAGAGCGCGAACTGGCCGACCAGGCAGAGGAGTTCCGGTCCCGCATCGAAGAGATCACCGCGCAGCTCGGCGAGATCGACACGGAGAGCGAGAACCTGCGGATCACTCGCAAGACCCTGCTCGCTCTCCCCGCACTCTTACCCGCCATCGAACCGGAGCGTCCTGACGTCCCGGATCATCCCGCCTACCAGCAGATCCTCACCGCCCTGGCCGACGCGGGCCGGCCGATGCGCGCCCGCGACCTCTGCCAGGCCCTCGACCTGCCGATCCTCCCGAAGAACACCGAAGGTATCCGCGCCAAAGCGAAGCGCCTGGTCAGCCGGGGCATCCTCACCGAACCCGAAACCGGATTGTTCACCCGCCCCGACGCCTGAGGGCCATACCCCGCCCGCGACCAGCAGCCCTTCCCTAACCTCAACTACGAAACGGACACGTTCCGCACTCTCAGATACAAGGTGATGTGGGCGGTGGCGGCAGTCAGGATGTCTCCGGCTGGGTGCGGGGGCTGCTACGGGTGGCGCGCGGCCGGCGTGGTGCGCTGCGGTGGCGCGGCTGGAAGTGTTGTCCCTGGGGCAGCGTGTGGGCGGGCCCGCAGCACGGGGGTGCGGTGCGGCGGCAGGACGGCCACGGTCGCGCCGAGGTTTTCGGCGGCCCCGTGCACTTCGCGGGTGAGGAAGTCGATTTGTCGGCCGAGCGAGGCGAGCCGGGCAGCGATCTGCCGGCCCTGCACGGTCTCCAGCGCGGAAGCGAACTGGCTTGTGGTCTCCACGAGTGTCTGGAGTCGGATCATCGGGCCCGCGTTGTACCCGCGCTGGGTGGCGGTGAGTAGCGCGTTGGACGCATCTCCGGCGGTCTGGGCTTCGATGACGTCCCGGATGAGTTCCTGCAGCGAGACCTCGGGGGCGGGTGCCGGGCGGTTGAACCGGGAGATGTCCGCGTGCAGCACACCAGGCGGGACCGCGGCGGGCAGCGCCTGCCCGGCCACGTAGTCGTGAACGTGGTGGCCGATCACCTGCCAGCCCGGTGCATCCGGGTCACCTCGCAGGGCGACCACCGTCGAGTCGTCGTCCTCGACCAGGTACGCGAGGGTGATCGGCTGCCCGTCGGCGGCGTGCCACGACTCGGTCAGCTCCAGCTCCCCGCGCCGCTGCGCCGCCTGGGCCCGCTCGGTCCACGCGTGCTGTTCCTCCCCGCTCAGCGGAGTCTTGCGGTGGGGCCGCTGGTCCTGGTCGGCGAGGTTGCTGGCGATGTAACCGTGATCCGCCCAGGTGGCGAGGTGGGGCCACAACGCGGCATGCTGCGCGCGTTCGGCTGCCGAGCTGGGGTGGCGGGCTGGTCGAGGGCCCGGCGGATCTCGGCAGTGGAGGCGGCGAGGCCATCCAGCACTGTCCGCCATCCGGCGAGGTGCCGGGCTGGCGGCAGTTCGTCCAGCGCGCGGCGAGTGGAACCGAGCAGTGCGTCAGCGTACGGGGCCAGGTGCTTGGCGTATGCCTCCACGGCCGCCTGGTCACGGCGGGCCAGGGCGGCTGTGGCGGCGCCTGCATGGACGGTTCGCCCGTAGCGGTCGCGTGTGGTGTCGAGTGCGGTCTCGGTCTCGCAGCCGATGCCGGACATCCGTAGCCGGAAGTCGTGTGCACGGTGCGCGAGGTCGGCCGCCGAGGGCCGAGGGGCGGGGCCGTTCACGGATGTCATCGTGACCGCCCCCCGCCCGAAGCCGTCAGGTGGACGGTCGGCGCGTAGGAGGGCTTCGGTGGGATCGGCCGGGCCGACGGTGGCGAGGTGGCGGGTGCGGTACCCCTCTGCGTTGTCCGGCCGGCGGCGGCCTGTGCAAGACGGCTGCGGCGCTCCATAAGGCCGTTCGACGGGGCAGGCCGTGGTGGGTCTGCAGCGGCGGCGGGGTCGAGAGGGATGTCGGCCTGCACGGTGTATCCCTGGCTGCGCAGGTCGTGCACGGCCTGCCGGGTGCGGCGGATGCCCTCGCGCTCGGGTTCGCTGAGCCGGAACAGCCCAGGTTCGTCGGGTACGGGCTCGAACTGCTCGCGGAGCAGGTACCAATGGGCGAGATGGGCGGGCAGGGAGGAGGCGAAGGAGGCCACGAAGCCGTGTTCCTGGTGGTCGCCGAAGGCGAAGTGGGTGCCGGGCTGCAAGGGGGCGGGGTTCTCCTCGGGACGTGGGGCGGAAGGGGCACGGGCCGCGGTGCGCGGGCCGTGCCGCGGCGAGAGGCCGGGCTGGGCGGCGGTGGGGTGCGCTGGCGCGGGCCCCCGACGCAGGAACATTTCGCCTTCGGCGAGCCAGGTCTCGGCGACCGGCTACGCGCTGCTCCTGCTCCGGATCAGAGCCGCCGTGGACCATGTCGGCGACCGGGATCTCGGCATCGATCACCGTGTCGGCCAGACGGGAGAGGGCTGCGGCGCCGACCGGAGGGTTCAGCGAGTACGGCTGGTCACGGGTGCCGTCGTCGGAGATGCCGGCGGGAGGGCCGCAGTGGTGGTGGGCGCCGAGTGGCGGAGATTCACACCTATGCCCTTGGCTGTGAGTTGCTGGACCACGCCGTGGACGCGAAGGGCGCGACCGCTGTCCCCGTAGACGGCGGGAAGGAGGAATGCCGCTTGGTGCGGGTGGTACTGGAACCCATGGGCGTACAGCGTCATACGGGCGTCCACCGGCACGCTCTCGTAGGGTGTGCCGAGGACTCCGTCGGCGTACTGGGTCAGGGTAAGAACCTGGTCGACCTGTGGCGGCCCGGGTCGGTGTGGAGGCTCGGGATGGGTTTCTGCGTTGGTGAGCACTGTCTGAAGGGCCTGCTCGTAGCGGGGCAGCATCCGTCGGGCGACTTGAGCCGCAGCCCGGGCCGGATCATCGGGTACGGCGATGCCGTTGGGCTCCTCGACGGTGTCGAAGTGGTGCGGCTTGATGTGCGTTGCGGTAGGCACGAGCGGCGCGATGACGAACTGGTGCGGGTAGAGCGGCCGGTCAGTGACGTACAGTCGCTGGTTGTCCGGCCCGTGGAGCACAGCGTCGTGGGTGAGGACGTTCTGGCTGACTATGTAGTCGACGTGGCCGATGTCCCAGAGTTGCTCGGTACGGGGCGGCTGATCCGCGTACTGGGCGCGCTGGTAGTGGCTGGTCCATATGCCTGGCAGGCGATCGGCGAGGCCGCTGGCGAAGGCGGAGAGATCGGTACGGGGTGCGGTCATGTTCTTCCTGGCAGGGGTGGCGTGGGTGCGGTGTCAGCGGGTGTGTCGCGGCGCGGCTGGCGGGACTGAGCGAGGCGGAAGGGCCGGGGCGGAGCGCACCTGCGGTGTGGGACGGAGCGGTGTCAGCGCCCGCATTCGGTCCTCGGTTACGCGTAGGTCTTCCCCTAGGTTGCGGATTTCGGCGGCGGCGTCGGCGAGGTCGTAAGACAGGTCGAAGCCGTCGTCCTGTTTTGCTTCCTTCGCCTTCTCCGCGGCTGCCTCGAAGAATTCGCCGAGCCGCTCCAGCAGGCCGTGGGTCGGCTCCAGGATCTGGTGGAGCAGAGCGGCGGCGTCCGCGTGCGAGTTTGTCCCGTTGAGCTGGTCGGTGAGAGTGAGGAGGACGTCGCCGTAGGCGTAGGCGGTTCGGTCTGCCCTCTCGGTGACGTCCGGGTCCTTGGACGGGTTGGACGGATGAGCTGAGTGCACAGGTGGGCTTTCGTGGGGCGCGACGGCATGGGGCAGCAGCCCGAGCTGCGCGAGGTGATGGTCGAGGGCTGCGATCAAGGGCTGGACGCTGCCGCCGTGGCGGGCCTCTGGTTGCTCGGGGGGATCGGGGTATGCGGGGGGAGCCGAGTCGTAGATGCGCTCGAAATAACTTGACCGGTCGCTGTTGCGCTCACGGGTCACGATCCAGCCCTCCGGGTCCCCGGGCGGGCGCTCGGAGGGCGGCTCTTGCGGCGGGCCGATGATCAGGTAACTGTCGTCGGGGAGCGACACGCGCACGATGTAGGCGCTGAGGCCGAACTCGATGTCACACTCCAGCCCGCGCTCTCGCAGTGGTGTGGTGATGTGCGCGTGGCGGCGCCACAGCTCCTGCCACCAGGGGGTGTTCACATTGCGGTGGTCAGGAAGCGGCGCGAGGGGAGTCGCGCGGCGAGTGTCGGGGGTGCTGTCATCGTCAGCGGCCACGGCTCCTCCTGCGGGAGGCCGGTGAGCGGTGCGGCGGAGGTGTCCGGCGGGTAGGGCCGGCTTCCGGCTTCGGAAGCGCGGTGAAGTCGAGTTGGTACTCGTCGTAGGTGGCGATCAGGTCGTGTTCCAGATGGGCTTCGCGGTCGGCGACGACCTGCGCCATGAGGTCGTCGTGCTCGGCCTGGCACTGCTGGTACTCGGCCCAGTCGGCGTCGCTGAAATGAACGGGGCGGTTCAGGGGCATTCCTTGGGGGACGTGGGTGCATTGGGCTACGGGTTCGGTGCGGTCAGCGGCGGCGACCGCCCGGCGTGGGAGGTGGAGGCAGCGGCGGGCCTTCCTGACGGGTGAGCGGCGCGAGGAAGGGCTGGAAGCCGAGGTGGTCGTCGAGTTCCTTGGCCGCGTCCCGCAGGGATTCCGAGGAGCGCCGCAGGAAGGCGCGGGCTGAGGCGTGGTCGTTGACCATGCGGTTCGTGAGGTAGCGCCGGTCGGTCGGGGTGGCAGACCGGGGCAGGGCCAGGGCACACTCCGCAGTCTCGGAGAAGTGCGAGGCTGCGTGGCTCGACATGGTCGCCGCCGTGGCGAGATGTCTCAAAACGGTGTTGCCGGCACTGGTGGTGCGGTGAGGGCTCCGCGCGAAGTCGGCGGTCAGCCGGAAAACGTCGCGGGAGAGGTCCTGTGCGTCCGCGGCGTGCTGGAGCAGTGCGGCGTAGGAGGGTGAGGCCGGAACGTCTCCGTTCTCGTCCAGCAGCTGCCACTGCTCGGCGGCGTTGAGTAGTTTGTCCTTCATCACGTTGAGCGTGCCGATAAGGTGATGGGCCTCGGCGCTGGGTATCAGGTCGCGTTGTATGCCAGGTGTCACGGGCGTTCTGTTCCTCAGTGCATACGGGCGTCAGTGTCGAAGAGCGCCAGTTCGTGGCTGTGCAGGAGGTGTTGCACGATGAAGCTCCGACCTGCGACTTTCCACAATCCGCGCCCTCGGTTGAGGTGAGCGATGGCGTCCATCTCGACGGAGGTGAGGCCGAGCAGGGAGGCTGCGGCGTGGAGTTGGTCGGTTTCCTGGCGGTAGATGATTCGGGTGCTGCAGTCGGCGAGAAGCCCTTCGGCCAGGGCGCGGCCCTGTGATCCGGCGTCGCCGGCGGTGAGTAGGTCGGACAGCCGGTGGATCACCATGAGGTTGGCGATACCGAGGCCGCGGCTCAGTTTCCACTGGGCCTGCATCCGCTGCAGCAGACCGACGTGCCGCATCAACCTCCACGCCTCGTCGTAGACGATCCAGCGCCGGCCGCCGGACGGATCGGAGAGGGCGGACTCCATCCAGGCGCTCGCGCAGGTCATCGCCAGGACGAGAGCGGTGTCGTCGCCGGAGCCGCCGAGGCGGGACAGGTCGATGGTGAGCATGGGCGCGTTCGGGTCGAAGGCGACGGTGGAGGGGGCGTCGAACATGCCGGCGAGATCCCCGTGGACGAGACGGCGCATCGCGTGGGCCAGGTCTTGGGCTGCGTCTCCGAGCTGTCCTGACATCATCGCGGCGGCCTCAGCCAGGGCGCCAGGGTTGTTGAGGGTGGCGGCGACGTCGCCGAGGAGCGGAGTGTGGCTGGCAACCGCGGCACGGGTGACGACGGCGTCGAGGGCGACGTCTAGGGCGGTGTGCTCCATGGGCATCAGGTCCCGCCCCAGAACGGTGCGGGCAAGGGAGCCGAGCAGGAGCAGGCGTCGCTTGCGGATCTCGCCGACCCAGTCGGCCTCGGAGACGCCCTGTGGTCGCGGCGCCGCGTCGAGAGGATTCAGGCGTCCCGGTAGCCCGGGGCCAAGGGCGACGGACCGGCCGCCGAGAGCCTCCGCCACAGGCGTCCACTCGCCTTTCGGGTCGCACGGCACGTAGACGCGGTATCCGAAGGCCACCGAACGCAGCGCGAAGGACTTGGCCAGTGCGCTCTTGCCCTGGCCGATCACGCCAGCCAACAGGAGGTTCGGGTTGGTGAACCCCTCGACCTTGCCGTACAGCGCGAACGGATCGAAAACGAAGCTGGCCTCGGCGTGGACGTCGCGGCCGATGTAGATGCCTTCGGCTCCGAGGCCGCCTTCGGCGAGGAATGGGTATGCGCCGGCGGCCACTGCGGTGGTCATGCGGTGGGCGGGCAGTTTCAGCCGGTTCTGGCGGGCGGAGGCGGGCCCGGGGCGTCCGCTCGACGGGTAGAGCGGAGCGGGTGTCTCATGCTCGGCGGGTGCAGGACCTGTCCGGTGGCTGCTGGCGTCGGCACGGGCCTTGGCGGTGGCTTCGGAGAGCTGGCGACGGGCTTCCCTGCGGCTGGCCCGGTCGGTCCCGTAGGGAGTGAACAGGGGGCTGGCGAAGGCGCGGCGGGCGGGCCGGTGGCTCATCGGGGGCGCTCGATTCTGCGGGTGGTGCTCATCGCACGCATGCCGTGGTGTGCGCGCGGAGGTCGCTGGGAGTGGTCTTGCGCCGGGTGATGTGCCCGGCAGCGAGGTGGCGCTGGCAGATCGTGAGGACTGTTGGTCCCTCGGGAAGCTGTTCGGGGCGGCACTCGGTGGAGTTGGCAGTCGTGGTCGGCAGTCGGTGGAAGGCGGCGTGGGTTTCGGTGGCGGCCTGCCACAGCCGGGTCCGCGCGGTGGCGAGGTGGCGCCCGGCAGCGGGATTCTGGGGCCGGGTGGTGTCTGCGAGCTGGTCCAGAAGCTGGTGCAGCGTGGTCAAGTGGGCATGCAGCACGTCCAGGTGAACGCGGTCGGCGGCGTGGTCCTGGGTGGGCAGGCTCCGGGCGTGGTGGTGGATGCCGGCAGTGGCGGCACGCAGATAGGGCTGTGCTTCGTGCGCGGGACTGGTGTTCAAGAAGGTCCTTGCTGGGTCGGTGAGGTCAGCGGCGACGGGTGCCCGAGTCGGGCGCCGTCTGGGTGGGGCGACAGGCCGGAGGTGCTGCCGGAGGCAGCTGGGTTGGCCTCGCTGCGAGCACCCCGTGCAGTTGGGCGAGGCTGGAGAGCCAGCGTGTGACGAACTGTTCGCCCACCCATCCATAAGTCTGCGAAGGGCGGGTGAGGATGGTGACGAGGGCCGCAGCCGCGAGTTCCCGCAGATCGTGGGGGAGCGGTGGCAGGTGTTTCTGCGGGCAGTACACGGGGTGGAGAGGCTCGCTGCCGGCACGGGACGAGGCGATCACCGCTGCGGCTGCGACCGTCACTTCCCAGTTCTGGATCGTGGTTCTGCCCGGCTCGGAGAGGGCGTGGCGCAGGAGAACCTCGGGCGCGCCTGACCGGTCGAGCAGCAAGGCGTAGTCGGCTGCCAGGTCATTGTCGAAGGGGCCAGTGCCCCATGTGCTGGACTCCTCCGCTACAAGGTCGTGCGGGCGAGGGGGAGGGCGGCGACGATGAAGGCGTCGGGCTGCTGGTAGTTGAGGCGGCGCAAGTCGACGCCGGCGGTGACGGCGGCGGTCTCGATCTGTGCACAGGCGGCGTCGAGGAGAGCATCGGTCTCGGCCGTGACGGTGACCAGTCCGGTCAGGGCCACGTCCGCGTGCCCGGCGATGAGCTGGCGCTCTCGCGTCTTGACGTCGGCGTACTCGACGGAATCCTCTTCGGAATCGACTTGACCGCGGCGGGCGCGCTCGTTCGCGTCGGCGATGATCGCGGCCTTCCTTCGCTGGACATCCCGCAGAGCGGACTCAAGCCCCTGGGGTGCGTAGATGAGGGACAGGCTGCGCCGCACTCCGGCGGTAAACATGATCCCGTGCAGAAAGCCCGCTCCCATCTCGGTGCGCGGCCAGTTCTCCACCCAGTACGTCGCGTGCCGGGCGCTGTCGGTGGCGAGGCGGTCGTACTCCTCGAACTGGACGACAGGCCCCGCGGCGGCGGGTTCCGCTTCGGCGCGGCCGGTCTCGGACCACTGCTGGAGGGCTGCGA
This sequence comes from Streptomyces halstedii, assembly GCA_000720535.1. Taxonomy (GTDB): domain Bacteria; phylum Actinomycetota; class Actinomycetes; order Streptomycetales; family Streptomycetaceae; genus Streptomyces; species Streptomyces halstedii. The sequence continues at coordinate 40,849 of JOAZ01000030.1, read as the reverse complement.
GGGCCTTGGGGTCGTAGGCGGTGCGGATGACCGCGGCGATCTCCCGGGCGTTCAGCCACCCGGTCACCATGAGACCGGCGTTCCGGGCGGCCTGGGCGAGCGACGCGGTCGTCTGCTCCATGACGGTGAACGCGCCTGGCAAACCGCCGCCGGCCTGCGCGATCAGCCGCTTGGCGGCCTTCAGATCAAGGGATATAGCGAGGTAGGTCTCGTGCGGAGCGGCGGCAGGGCCGGCTGAGGAAACCAGTTCGGAATAGATCTGTCTGGCGACCGGGGCCTGGTGCCGCCCGTTCTGGGTCCAATGCCGGGTAAGGGTGTCACCGCTGTCGGGGACGGTGCGCTCCAGCACTTGCACGGTGGCGATGTGGCCAATCCGGGCGATGCCTGCCAGCGCGCGTCCCCAGCTGCTGACGTTGTGGTTCTGGGTGGCCGCGTCGAGGAGGACGAAGGCGCGGGAGGTGACGCGTGCGATGGCGGTCAGGGTCTGCCGGTGCGGGTCGTACACGGCCGCAGCACCGTTGGCGGAGTCACCAGGAGTGACCACCTTCAGAGAGGCGGCGGCGCCAGGCAGGTGAAGGACGCCGTCCTGTCGCGGGCGAGTAACGGGCCGGGCGAGCCAGAGCGTCTGGCCGGTACGGCGGCGGAGAGCGTAGCCGGTGACGATCGGCGCCCAGTCGATGAGGGAGCGGCCGTGCCGGCGGACGGCGATGAGGGCGCCAGAGGCGGCCCACAGCGGGGCCAGGGCGACGGCGCCCAGCAGGCCCGTGGAGATCACCGTCATCAGCAGCAGCGCCAGCGTGCTCGAAGCCAGCGCAAGTTGGGGCAGTGAGAGGCCGAGGAGGATGCCGCGGCGGCTCCGGTGCGGGAATTTCACCGTGATCGGGGCGGCGGAGAGATCAGTCAAGGGGCGGTTCCTGGAGGCGCGGGTGGTACCCGGGGGCGGGGCGCTTGGCCCCGCCCCCGGGAGTCGGGCAGAGAATCAGAGACCGGCCGCCGGCGGTGTGGCCGACCCGCTGGACGTGGCGCTCTGGGAGCCAGAGGACGGCGGTGCGCCCTGGGGCGGCGGGGTCGTGGTCGGCGGGGTGGACTGCCAGCCCTCGCCCTGGCCGGATGAGGCGCTCGCCCCCGGTCCGCCGGGCCCTTGGCTGCCGCCCACCTGGCCGCTGGTGTCGTCGGACACGCTGGTCGGTGCAGGCTGGACGGCCTTCTCCAGACCGGACTTGACGGCATCGCCACCGGGCGAGACACCCGAGCCTCCGGATGGTGAACCTTCCTTGCCCTCTCCGCCTCCGCCGGTCGGGTTGGCGGCGACATCGCCGGGAAATCCACCTCCGCCGCCGGCATCGGGGCCTTGCGGGGCGGCCCCCGCTCCCGCTGCCGCACCGCCGGTTCCGGCGGTGGCCGCAGCCGAGGCGGCCTTGCGGGCGGCCTTCTCGGCATGTGCCTTGGCGATCTGGGCTCCCGCGCCACCGGCACGGTGGACGGACTCGCCGTCGGTGCCGTCGGCCGCCCAGTGCACGAACTTGAAGACCGCATACGGGCACAGCAGCACCAGCACCATGATCACGATCCCGGCCATGACGTCAGCCAGAGCGGCGGTGCCGTCCTTGGCCTCGGTCTTACCCATGGCGGCGATACCGAGAACGAAGATCACGGTCATCAGGAGCTTGGAGACCACGAGGGTCGCGGTGGCCTCGATCCAGCCCTTACGCCAGCGCCGGGCGACCTCCCAGCCGCCACCGGCGGACGCGAAGATCGCCAAGGTGACCATGACGAGGATGCCGACCTTGCGCACCATCATCACGCACCAGTAGAGGAACGCTCCGAGGGCGGCGCCGAGACCGGCGACGACCGGGACAAGCCAGCCCAGTCCGGTCAAGGCTCCGAGCTGGTTGACCTTCACGATCCGGCGCACCGCCGTCTCGATGTTCAGGTGCGCGGCCTTGAACAGGCCATTGGATATCGCGTCGACCACTTCCACCGCGACCGTCGTGAACGCGATGGCACAGAAGGCGAACAGGACGCCGCTCATAGTGCCGGTGAACGCTTGTGTCAGGGCCTGCCCGTCACGCCGGATGGCTGCCCGCACCAACTGCGCGCAGAACGTGGCGACCAGCAGGACCAGGCCCAGCGGCAACAGCATCTCGTAGTTGTCGCGGAACCAGCCGGCGTTCAGGTCCACCTCCGTGGTGGTGTTGACTGCCACGGCGGCCAGGTCGGCCGCCGCGGCGGCGAGTTCGCCGGCGGACTTCGCCATCCAGTCACCGATGGCCTTGCCGGGGTTCGAAGCGAAATCCACCGCGTCGCCGACGGCGCACAGTTTGTCTGCCAGGGGGAGATCACAGAAACCCACGAGGAGCTACCCCTCCGTTCTTGTTGCAGGCGCGGGTCACTGCGTGACGCTCGGGGCGATGGCGGCCAGGGCACAGTCATGGCTCGGGCGGCACTGGACCGCAAGGGTCACAGCCCGCTCCTCGGCTCCGCCGCCGCCCTTCTTCCAGGCGATCTGCTGCTTGCCGTTGACGGTGACGACGTAGATGTACGCCTCGGTGATCGCGGACGGGTCATCGGCCAGCGCCTGCTTGAACGCCGAGGGGAAGTGGCCCTCGGTGACGCCGGCGGTGGCGTGCTGCTCCTGGTCGGCCATCCGTGACCACAGCACCGGATCGGGCACCTGACCGGAGACCGAGGCCCAGTCGGCGTAGATGCTCTCGTCTGTCATCCAGGTGTGTATGCCGGCGAGCTGCTGGTCGCGGCTGGTGGTGCGGGTGTCGTAAGACCACAGCATCTGGGCCGCCGCCTTGGCGTAGGCAACCGGCTCGGCGATCTGGGGAGGCTTGGGCACCGACCCCGTTCCGGAGGAAGGCTTCGGGGCCGCCTCGGTGGAGGACGGGCTGCCCGTCCGGGTGGGCGCGGCGGCCCCAGGAGCTTGGTGCCCGTTTCCACCGCCGGTCAGCAGGGCGACGACCGCGGCGATGGCGAGGAGGACGGCGACGGCGGAGGCGACGATCGCGATGCGCTTGCCGGTTGGCCAGTGTGTGCCGTACGAGAGCGCCGAGAGGGAAGGGAATCGTTTGCGCATCAGTGAACCTGCGACCCCAGACTGGAGAAGAACGCGACGATCCCGTTAGCGGCACCGAGGCCGAGGGCGGCGCCGGCTGCCACGAGGACGCCCTTCTTCCCGTTGGCCTCGGCCTGGTGGCCACCGCTGTGGTGGCCCCAGGCCCAGACGCCGAGCGAGACGGCGAGGGCGCCGACCACGGCGATGATGCCGAACATGTTGATGCTGTTGACGACGTTCTTCAGCACGGCGAGGCCGGGCAGCCCGCCGCCCTGGGGCGAGATTCCTGGGTCGTAGGCGAGCTGGATGAGGCGGTCTGCGAGAGGGACGGGCATAGGTGTGGCGAGGCTCCTTGCATACGCGGGCCAGGCGAGGGCCGGCGGAAGAGGGGAAGCGGAGGGGAGGTGTGCTTGGGGTGCGGAAGTGGCCGCGGCGACAGCCCGCCCGGCGCGGTGCCTGTAGGTTCCGGTTCGACTTGTCGTCTGACGCTCGGCTGACCAGCGCCTTTGGCGGACTGTCCGGGAGACTTGTCGGCGGAATCGTCCAGCGAACTTGTCGGATTCTTCAGCCGGGAGGGCCCGGATAGGTCGGGCTGACAGATGTCTCGGACGGTCGACCTGCGGGTTTACCCCAGCAGGCGACAAGCCGACGACAAGATGGCTGGACAACGACAAGTGAAATCGGAACCTACAGTGCCGGGCGAGCGTCAGAGGACGCGGCGGGCGGCGAGAATCGTCCAGTCCTTGATCGGCGTGATCCGGACCGGCTTGGTGGTGCGCGGCGCCTCGATAAGGAGGCCCTCGCCCATGTACATGCCGACGTGTTCAGGCCGTGCGGCGCTGCCGCGGTTGAAGATCAGGTCACCGGGCTTGAGCTGGGCCGGCGATACTGCCTTGCCCTCGTTGACCTGCGTATACGTGGTGCGGGTAAGCGTGACGCCGACCTGCGCGTATGCCTGTTGCATCAGGCTGGAGCAGTCGCAGCGGCCCATCGGGTCGGGGCCGTGTGCGTTGGTGCAGGACCCGCCCCACTGGTAGAGCGTGCCGAGCTGGCGCATCGCCCACTCGATGGCCTTGCGCGCCTTCGGGTCGGCGTCCTTGGGGATCGTGTAGCCCTTCGGGACCCTCCCCTCGGGGATGGGACCGAAGCCGGAACCGTCCTGGCCCGGCGCGCAGCCGGTGGAAAGGGTCGGCGGCTGAGTGGCCTGGTCCGTGTCGTTGGCGCCGCCGGGGAAGGTCTTGGCGATGGCAGCCTGCAATGCAGTGGCCAGGTTCTCCCACTGCGCGTACGCGTCCGGCAGGCCGGACTTCTGCACGGCTTGGGCGGCCTGGGTGACGGTCATCTGCTGCCAACCGTCCACCTTGAGCAAGTGCTTGTAGAACTGCTCGGAGGCGTAGACCGGATCGCGGACCTGCTGGGCGCTGCCCCAGCCCTGGGAGGGACGCTGCTGGAACAGGCCGAGGGAGTCGCGGTCGCCGTAGTTGAGGTTGCGCAGCCGGCTCTCCTGCATCGCCGTGGCGAGCGCGATGATCTGTCCCTTCGTGGGGACGTCGAGCGAGAGGCCGGCGGCCACGATCGTCTGCGCGTGGGGGACCTGCTCGGAAGGCAGGTCCAGGCCCTCGATGCGGACGTTCTCGCCGGATGCGCCGTCGAGGATCTTGCCGACCTGCTCGGCGACCTTGTCGGTGTCGATGTCGGTCAGACAGTTGCTGAGGGAGCCGTTGCTCTGCACGGCGTCGGCAGAGGTTGCCAGCACCATGCCGGTGCCGGCGATCAGGATGGGGGAGAGGAAGACGACGCCGATGCCGGCGGCGAGCGCCTTCAACCGGAGCCGATAGCTCGCCGGTCAGCATGTGTGGGCATGGGTGGGTAACGAGACGTCATGAACGTGTCCTTGATGGGTGCGGTGACCGGCGTGCCGGTGCGCGAGGCGTCATGGAAGGGCGCGGCGGCCGGGGTGGGCGATCGGGACGGGCCGGCACGGATGAGTTGCCGCTCGCTTCGCGTGGCGAGGCCGTGAACTAGGTGTTCCAGGGCAGGGAGTACCTCCGTGAAACACGGAGGGGAGTAGCCAGCGGCGGTGTGCGCCGGACGGTTCAAAAACAGTAGGCGCGGATCGGCCGTTGACCAAAAAATCGGCCTGAGGTATCGGAATCCGGCACCTCACGGAGCACTTTTTGGTCGTCGGCGGATTCGCCTCTACAGTTTTTGGACTCCCCCTCACCTTCCTCGGTCTGTGGCTCTGGGCTTCTGCATGCCCGATTCCAGCCCGCGAGGACTACTGCGTGAGGCAGTGAGTCCCATTTCGCTCCGCGTTCCCATACCCGAATAGGGGTTCCTCTTTGCCTTTTTCCCTGCACCAGGGCGACGCCCTCGGCATCCTCACCGGCCTTCCGGACGGCTGCGTCGACTCGGTCATCACCGATCCGCCGTACAACAGCGGGGGCCGGACCGCGAAGGAGCGCACCACCCGCTCCGCCAAGCAGAAGTACACCTCCGCCGATTCCAAGAACGACCTCGCCGACTTCACCGGCGAGAACATGGACCAGCGCAGCTATGGGTTCTGGCTGACGCAGATCATGACCGAAGCGCACCGTCTGACGAAGACCGGCGGGACCGCGCTGTTGTTCACCGACTGGCGCCAACTCGCCACGACAACGGATGCGATCCAGGCGGCCGGGTGGCTGTGGCGGGGCGTGCTTGCCTGGCACAAGCCGCAGGCCAGGCCGCAGAAGGGCCGGTTCACCCAGAACTGTGAGTTCATCATCTGGGGGTCGAAGGGGCCGATCGACGGTTCCCGGAACCCGGTCTACCTGCCGGGTATGTACTCGGCGTCGCAGCCCTCGGGGTGCAAGCGCCAGCACATCACGCAGAAGCCGGTCGAGGTGATGCGCGAGCTGGTCAAGATCTCCCCGCCGGGTGGCACAGTGCTCGACTTCTGTGCCGGCTCCGGCTCCACGGGCGTCGCCGCCCTGCTGGAAGGCCGGGACTTTATCGGTGTGGAGAAGACCGAGCACTACGCGTCGATCGCGGCCGACCGGCTCACCGAAACAGTCCGTGAAACCCTTACCCAGGACGACGTGGTTCTCACCGTCTGAGCCGCGACCGCGCTTACGGTCGAGGTGACTGGAGCCCATAGCGGAATCCCGGCACAGCAGATCCCGTATCTCACCGTCCGGTCCGTGCGTCGCTCCCTCCGTCCTTCTCTCTTTCCGCGTCCCGTAGGAGGCCGAAACTTTTCATGCCCGAATCCACAAAGCCCGCAGACGACGGGGAGTTGGAGCCGGTTCGCGTCCCGGATCCGCAGCTGGAGGGAATTGAGGCGAGCGTCCGACGGCTCATGGAGCAGTCGGCGCAGCAGGCGCAGCAGCTTGACCACCTTGCTTCCGCCCCGGAGCCGAGCGGATCGCCGTTCGCCGCGTTCGGCCTGCCAGGACTCGGCGGGCCGTCTCCCTCAGCCCCGCCCGAGCCCCGCCCGATCCTCGAACTCGACGGCGAGGAACGGGAAGACGAACTCGACGCCCTGTCGGACTGGGTCGACGACTTCTTCCTCCCGGTCTACGGCTCGGAGGTCACCACCGCAGCGCCCTGGTGCCTGCAGTGGCAGGAACACGACGATGTCGTGGCCTGGCTCCACGCTCTGTGGCTCGCCTACCAGCAGCACAAGGAACCCGACGCCGGTCTCTCCGGCCTGTTCGTGTGGCACCGGGACTTTCTCACCCACGCTGTCGCGGCGATCCGCGCCCCGGCCGGCCCGCTGTCGGCGTGCATGACCTCTCCCGACCGTCCCGCACACCGTCTCCTGCCGGGCCCGCCGCCGTCCGTGCGCGCGGAGATGGCGGCCTCGGCAGAGGCCGCCGGGCCTGCGGAGCCGGACGAGCCGACGTCATGAGCACGGGACAGGGGCAGCCCGCCTTCGGCCTGAGCTTCGACCCCCGGGCCCTGACCGACCTCCTCCAGGCCCCCAGCGGCATCCGCGACCTCGCCCTTGCCTACCTTCAGGAAGTCGTGACCGCCCAGCGCTTCGGGCTGCGCCTCGACGGTGACCTGGAGGGATTCCGGAAGCTCTTCGTGGACCGTCGCAAGGAATGGCGCATCGTCTACGGCATCCGCCCGGCACCCGCGGAGTCCGCACACCCGAAGGAAGTGCACGTCGTCGCGGTCCGACCGCGTGCGGGCAACGACGTCTACGACGAAGTCGGCCGCCGCCTGGGGATGGCCCGTCGGCCGCTGAGTGCCCGCACCCACGCGGCACGCTCCCGACCGCCCCAGCTGACCACCCGCGGCCCCGCACCCCGGCCCGGTCCGTCGGCCACCGCACCACCGGGTCTGCCCCGTCCCGCACAGAACCCCGCGCACCATCACCCCCGCTGAACGCACGGAGCATCGCCTATGCCCCCTCACCCCGCGCCGACACCAGTGCGGCGTGCGGTCACGCAGCTTGACCACCGCATCGAAGCGGTCACCGGCCACGACATCGACACCCTGTGGGCCTACCGCGAGCGCGGCGTCCTCGACGAACCGCACGCCCAACTGGTCGACCGGCACCGCACGCTGGCCGGCGCTCAGATCGGTGTCACCTTCTACCTCAAACTGCTCAACCGGCTCACGAGCGGTGAGTTCCCTGTCGACGGTGCTCTCTTCGTACGCATCAATCGCACCGTGGACCAGTTGGAGGAAACCGCCGACGCGCGCGACGCCGCAGCCGAAAAGGTGTTCGCAGCCCTGGAGCCATTGAGGCCGCCGCACCATCGACGCCCGACAAAGGACCGCTCTCGACCGACGACCAGACGGCACTGCTCGCCATCGCCGGCGGTGCCAAGCTCCACGAACACCTGCTGACCGGCCGGGCATCCGTGGCCGCCTCCTCCGGCACCCGCATCCCCTATCCCCAGATGCAGCAGCTGGAACGTGCCGGCCTGGTCGTACGGGACACCAACCACCCGGTGCACGCCGGCCAGCCCGTCTCCCTCACAGACACCGGACGAGCCGCACTGCTCGACGCCCGCCGGCCTCCCACGACGCATGCGCCGAAGAGCCCAGCTCGCCCGGGCGCATTCCCGTCCACTCCGGCGAAGCGCCGCTGAACTCCACCGAAAGGCTCTTGTTGTCCCCCACCGAACCGACGCCGGTCAGGAAGTCCATCCCCCAGGTTGACTTCGAATTGGACGACCTCGACGCCGACGAGGAGAGGTACCTCGACTTTTACCGCAAGGTCGCTGTCCACGAGGACATGCTCGTCCCCCTAGCCGAACACCACGACGGTCCCCAGAGCTACTACGTGCTTTTCGACCGCACCGCCACCTGGGGGCACCCCGGCATGCCACAGATACTCGCCGTCCACCTGCAACGGGAGCACGAGAAGCAGACATTCAGCTTCGAGCGGGCGGAGCTGCCGCTCCCCGCGATGGCGCAGTCCTGGCTCATCCACCGAGGCTGCCCGCACGACGCCATCGGCCTCGACTCCGAACTGGGCACGCCGCCAGCGGACGAGGCCACGCGAGCCTTGGAGCGGCGCCTCGCCGACCACGGCAACCACTACGCCCTGGGCTACTCCTACACCTGCGACGACCCGGACGACACGGTCACCGTCGTGGCACTCCGCGCCTTGGACGAGCGAGCTCCCAGCCCGTACCGCGTCGTAGTCGAGGAGGTCGACACCGACGCGTGGACCCACACCCTGCGCGAGGGCGGTTTCGACACGAGCAAGGCCGCCCTGCAGTGGTGCGAAGACCGTCTCACCGGCGAGGCCAGCCCTCTCCCACCGGTCCGCCCATCAGCCGCAGCCATCCCTCCGGCAGGGGTGGCGAAACCCCTTGCCCCGCGCCCGGCCGGCCGCTCCCGCTGAGCGCCACGCCCGACGCGAGCTGCGCAACATAACCGACGATCGCCGGTTAGCCAAACCGGCGATTCCCCGGACTCTTATACAGCCGCCGCGACACCAACCGCAGTGCCATTCCAAACAACCCCCCCATGCCTTCACGGAGGTTTCTTCCGCATGCGCTTCACCCGAATTGCCGTATCCGCAGCAATGCTCGGTGCGCTCGCTGTGCCCACGCTGTCCGCCACGACCGCCAGCGCGGCACCCGCCCCCGCGAGCAGCTGCTCCTCCCTGCCGCCGCTGCCCTACGAGGTCCACACGGCTGCCGTCACCATCCGGTCCAAGGCCACCACAAAGTCCACCGCGCTCGGCGTGCTCTACCGCAGCCACAAGTTCACCGTGCACAAGAAGAGCGGCAACTGGCTCTACATCACGGACAGGTCGACCGGCGTCAAGGGTTGGGTGTCCGGCACCTACGTCTACCGCGATGTCCGCATGTGCCTGAACTGACAGAGCTCGCCTGCCAGTCACCGGCCTTTCCAGAAGGGAGCCTTTCTCTTGTCCGACGGCATTTCCGTTGACGCTGAGGATGTCGTGGGCGTGCTCACCGAACGGATCGAAGCACGCTTCGACATGGACCTGGAGCATCTGCAGGCAGCAGTCGCCGCCGCGCCGACCGCCAATCCTGACGCCACCGACATCGTCAAGTGGCACGGCCATCTGGTCGCGGCCCAGGCTGCGCTCAACCGCGCGGAGGACGACCTTCTGACCGCGCTGGAAACGCAGCCCAGCGAGGTCGACGACCCGACCATGGGCCTCGCCCACCATGTGAACGCGGCCGTCGCCACACGCGACGGCCGGGCCACGGTCGTGCGATGGCTCCTCGACCCGGACGCTCTGGGTAAGAAGGACCTCGCTGCCGAGCGCCTTACCCGCCTGCGCCCGCGAACCGGGCCGGCTGTGCAGACCAGTGCTCCCCAACGCCCTCCGGGGACACCGGCGCCGGCGTCGGCATCGCGGACGGGTGCGGCCGTCCGATGAGCCGGGACAAGGCCAGCACCATGGACGCCGAGCTGCAGAAGGTCTTTGGGCCCCCGGTGCCCGAGCTGTACGAGGCGGCGGCGGCCGGGCCGGATGCCTCTCCTGCCCTCGCCCGCGCCCTGGAACTTCGCTCCTTCCTCGCGCTCACCGAGGAGCAGGTCGCCCGTGTCCGCGACCGCGTGCACACGGACATGGATCCGGACCGCGATATGGGTGATCTGTCGGCGGACAAACTTCGCGCCGATGCGCAGTGGCTGGAGGCTGCCCTGGACGCACGCGACAGCTATCGCGCAGCCCTCGGAGAGCTGCTGCGCACCATGCCTCCTCCTGGTCAGCTGGCCCGGCCCGTCCGCATGGCACAACTCAGGACCACCGCGACCCTGTCCCCGTCCGCCGCCCCGGTACCCCAGCGTGCCGGGGCGGCCCGGGCCCACCGACCGTGAAAGCCGCAGCTTGTCCCACCTCACGTCCGCCGGGATAGCCGGACGGATCGAGGACCTGTACGGCGCACCGCTCGCCGACCTCGAAGCCCACGCCCGTGGCCAGGCGCCCGGCATGCTCTCCGCTCTGCTCGGCATGCACGGAACCCTTGCCCTCGCCGAGCGCAGCATCGACTTCCACCGCGACCACCTCGCCCGGCTCATCCACCCCGAGCGCCAGGTCGGCCAGCACGAGGTCTCCCATCTCTTTGACGGTGCACGCCGACTCGCCGAGGCGGTCGAGGTCCGCGACGTCCAGGCCAAGTCGCTCGACGCCGTTCTGCAGAGCCTCGCCCGCGTCCCGGCCCCGGAGCCCTCCCCGGTGACTCCCTCGCCACCCGTCCCGGCTCCGCCCCTTCCGGCTCCGGCCCTTCCGTGCCAGAGCACGGCACATAGCCGCTGATCCGGCGGTTTCCTCTTACTCACCAGGAGTTCTTCCCGTGGCCATCACTGCTCTGCCTCCCGACACCGACGCCGACATCGCCCGGGTCACCGAGGCCCTCGCCATGATCACCCCACGTTGGAACGTGAGGATCTTGTTGGCGCTTTCCGGGCCGCCGCTTCGTTATAGCGAGTTGGCGGCCAAGGTGTCCTGGCTGCAGAGCGGCCAGCTTCACCCCAAGCTCAAGTCGTTGTGCGACGCGGGCCTCGTCGAGCGCGCCGAACACACCGCACGGCATGTGACCTACGGCCGCACCGAGCGTGGCGAGGCGCTTCTGCCGGTCCTGCCGGTGATCGTCACCTGGGCCGAGGAGCACCTGGAGACGGCGGACCGCCCGCTGCCCGCGATCGAGCAGATCGAGGACAGTCTCACCCTGCTCACCCGGCGGCACGCCGCCTCCATCCTGTGGGTGCTCAAGACCCGCCAGGACGTCGGCGCGATGGCTCTGGCCCGGATCGTGATGCCCAGCAGTGACTGGACCAACGTGTACCCGCCACTGCGGCAGCTCGTCGCCGACGGTCTGGTCGACACCGAGGGCAACGGCCGGCCCTACCGGCTGTCCGCGGCGGGCGACGACCTGGGCCCCGTCCTCGGTGCTCTGTCCGCATGGTCGGCCGGGCAGCCCCTCAGCCAGGCAGCCCAGCACCCGGTCTGGGGGCACACTCAGGCGCAACCCGCGCCGAGGCCGTGGACCAGCAGCCAACCACGATCTGTCCCGGCGGCCCTCCCGCAGACCCGCACGCTTGAGACTTCTCCGGCGTGGCACAACCGCGATCTCTTCTCCCATGCCACGCCCCCTCGCCCGAAGGCGCCCCTCCCGGCGGGCGGCCCGCGCCGATGACCAGCCTCTTCACCCCCGCCGAAGTACGCACCGCCGTCGAGCTGCTGGCCTCACGCCCCTTGATCCGCCTGGTCACCGAGATCGACGACAACGGCGCGATACCGCCGCGACGACTGGCCAACACCCTCCCCGACCTCCCCAGGCACCAACAGCGCAGCGCCACCGAAGCCGCCCGCGCCCACGGTCTCGTCCGGACCGCACCCGGTACCGGACTCGAACTCACCGAGCCCGGGTCGGAGCTGGCTGATCTGTACGACGCGGCAGCTCGCTGGGCCCGCCGCCACGCCTACCCGACACCGGTCTGCGAGTTCAGCAGCCGCATCCGACACGTCCTCGACCTGCTGACGCCGTCTCTCGTGGCCCAGGACGCCGACGGCAGCTCGTGGCCGTCGGGCGCGCGCCTGTCGAGCGCCGAGGCTGTGGCAGACCTCGGCCGTGTCCGCGCTCTGCTGATCCAGTGGCTGGCCGCCAACCCGCAGGTCACCCGGATACCCGAGCCCGAGCCGGTCGCGTGAGCCCAGCGATTGCACCCCGGCACGCACGCCACAGCGCCGGGCTGATGCGAGGCGTCTACCTCCCCCGCGCGGCAGACGCGTTGACGTCCGCGATGTCCACGTACGGCATCCCGCTGCTGGTCCTGACTACCACGAGCTCCGCCGCGCTGACCGGTGCCGCATTCGCCCTGGAATGGATCCCGCGACTGGCGGCGTCCGGATGGGCGGGAGCACTCGTCGACCGGCGTGGGGCAGCCTCCGTCTTCCACCTCGCCGCCCTGGGACGCGCGCTGGCCCTCGCCGCCGGCGCGGTCCTGCTGCACCTCCACCCATCCGGCCTCGTCGCAAGCGTGACCGTGATGGTGCTCGCGCCGACGACCGGAGTGCTCACCGCGATCAGCTACATCGCGGCCGAAACCGCGGGCGCCGCCGCCGGCCGCCGAGCGGAGGGGCAGGCCCATCGCGTACAGGCCATCCTGCTCGGCATCGAACAGACCGCGACCGTCGCCGGCCCGGCGCTCGCCGGAGTGCTGCTGCTCGCAGGGCCACCGCCCATGCTCGCCGTGATCACCACGCTCTCGCTCCTTGCCGCGCTGCTCGCCCTACGCACACCCCCCCGCCCGTCACGCCCGCCCGCCCCTCGAAACGACAGCCGGGCACCGGACTCCTCACCGGGTGGAGCACCATCCGTTCCCTTCCCGCCCTCGGCTGGCTCGTGACCGGGCTGACCCTGTCCAACCTGGCCACCGGGCTACTCCAAGCGGCCAGCCCGGTGATCGTCGTCAAGCACTTCGGGCAGACCACCACAGCCGTCGGCCTGGTCTGGTCCGCAGCAGCCGGAGCGACGCTCCTCAGCGTCACGATCTGCCGGTTCGCCCTCGACCGCCTGGGGATGTGGCCGGTCGGCGCCACCTGCGCCGCCCTCGCCTCACTCGCCTGCCTCGCCGCCGCCCAGGCCCCCGACTATCGCTCGTACCTGGTCCTGATCGCGATCCTGATGGCAGCCGAAGGCGGCATGACGGTGGTTCTGCGCACCTTGCGTTCCCGCCTGATTCCGCCGGAGAAGTTCGGCAGCACCCTGTCGGCGACCGTCCTCATCCTCCTACTGCCCTTCCCCCTCGCGGGCATCCTCACCGCGCTCACCCCGCCGGACGCACTGGGCCACGTCATCACTGCATGCGCCGCCCTGCAGGCTCTCGGCCTGTTCTGCACCTTCGCCCGGCTGCGCACCGATCCCGCCCTGCGCTCCTGACCCTTCCGCACTCCCCAGCCTGTGGAGAACCTCATGCCCGCCGCCATCCTCGGATCACACCGCGCGAGCGGTCGCAGCATCACCGAGCAGTTCCGCGCCTTCGACGCCAACAACCCGCACGTCTATCGCGCCCTGGAACGCCTGGCCGCCCGCCGCCTGGCCGCAGGCGCCACCCGCGTCAGCTTGAAGGACCTCTTCGAGGACCTGCGCCGTCAGCTTCCGCACGGCGTCGTCGGGCTGAACAACAGCTACACAGCCCTCTACGCCCGGCTCCTGATCGACGAGCACCCGCACTGGGCTGCTGCGTTCGAGCTGCGCCGACGCCGTGCCGCCTGAGAGACAACTCCTTCCCATCTCGTCCTGCCGTCCACCGATACGGAGAACACTTGTTCACTCGCCCTCTCGTACTTCTGGTTTCCCCGGGTGATGAGACCTATCGCGGCTACTGCCTTGAGCAGGTGGCTGCCGCGTACGATGTCGTCCTGCTCACCGGCACCGAGCCGACGTGGGAGACACCGTTCATCGTCGACCACGCAGTTGTCGACCTGACCGACCCCACAGCCTTGCTCGCCGGCGGTCGGGCCCTGGCTGCTCGCCACGACCTCGCCGGCGTGGTCACCTGGGATGAGTGGAACCTCGTACCCACCGCCCGCATCGCCCGAGCGCTCGGTCTGCCCTCGAACTCCGTCGAGGTGATGCGGGCCTGCCGCAACAAGGCAACCGCCCGCTCCCTGTTCGCCCAACACGGGGTGCCGTCGGCTGCCTCGATGAAGGCACGAACTCTGCTGGAGGCCGGCCTTGCGACGATGGCGCTGGGGTTCCCCGCCGTCATCAAGCCCGCCGCCTTCGCCGGCAGCATCGGCGTGATCCGCGTCGACCGCCCCGAAGAACTCCCCGCCGCGTTCGCCTTCGCCTCCGAGGGCGCGAGCCGCAGCCGCGAGGACACCGTTGTCCTGGTCGAGGAGTACCTCGACGGACCGGAGGTCTCCGTCGAGTGCGTCACCCACCGCGGCGAGACCACCGCGATCGCCGTGACCCGCAAACACCTTGGCCCAGAGCCGTACTTCGACGAGACCGGGCACACCGTCGATGCCACCGACCCGCTCCTCACCCAGGTTGCCCCAGCCGCCGCTGCCGCAGTCAGGGCCCTGGGAATCACCGACGGCGTGCAGCACGTCGAACTGCGTCTCGTGGACGGGAAGCCCCGGCTGATCGAGGTCAACGCCCGGATCGGCGGCGACATGATCGGACATCTCGTCCGCCTCGCCACCGGCATCGATCTGCCCAAGGCCGCCGCCGACCTCGCTTGCGGCCGGGCACCGGACCTCACCCCGACCCGACGCGGGGCAGCGGGCATCCGCATGCTCCACCCGGACGCCTCCGGCACCCTCACCGCACGGCACATCAGCATCCCGTTCGCCGCCCACACCCCGTGGCTGCACCAGGTGCGGTGGATCCGCGAGATCGGCGAGCAGCTCCTCCTGCCGCCCGAAGGTGACCTCTTCACCGCGAGGGCGGGGTTCTACATCGTCACCGGCCGCAACACCGTCGAGGTCACCGACCGCCTCGACACCGCCGCCGACGAGATCACCATCACCACGAGGGCGGACCGCTGAGCCACCAGCCCGATCCGCGCACCGACGTCGACGGAGACGTCTACGTCTCCCCGCGCTACCTCGCCGGCACTACCGGCATCGGCGACCCAGCCCTCGCTCCCCTCCTCGACCTCGGCTGGGAACTGCAGCACGACGACCTCGGCAACGCGTATACGAACGCCCCCGACCGCAAGATCCGCCTCGGCTACCTCCCCGAAGGCGAGGACGACGGACTCTGGCGCATCAACGCCTACCAGGACTCCTTCGGGCCGCCGACCTGGGGCGTTTGCTTCAACGACAGCACCCCCACCGAGTTCGTCCAGGCATTCACCACAGCCCTCGCCACGGCATACGAGCAGGGCCCGGACGCCTACCTCGCGGCACCGGACTCGCGAAGCGATGACCGCGAGCCGTTCCTGGCCGTCGCCCCCCTCATCAAACGAGGCTGGCAGCTGGAGCGCCCGCAGCGGGGCGCCCCCCTCACCGTCCAGTCACCCGACGGGCTTGCCGGGCTGGAGTTCAAAACCGGGCCTCTGGACCCGGAAGCCGAACTGACCACCCGAGACGCCCGCTGGCAGCTGTGGGCCGGCAAGTCCATCGACCGGCCTGCCTGGTACGCGACCGCCAGCACCGGCACCCCGGTCGCCCTGCTCACTGCCGTCACCCAGTGCGTCTCCGACCCGGCCCCACTGCCCCGTTGGCGCGAAGCGACGTTCAGTTACCGCGAGGGCATGGTCCAGCTCACTTCGGTCCTGCCGTCCGGCCCGCCGGCTCCCACGCCGCTCGACGTGCAGCGGGCTGTCTCATCCCGACGCCCGGCCGCGCTCCCCGCGACCAGCGTCCCGCGCTGGAGCACCAGCAGCCGACCGGCCCTGCCCGGCCCTCGCCGGTAACACCAGCCCGACCTCGACCGGAGATTCCACTTGTCCCTGCAGGCCGCCGAGTTCTTCGCCGAGCTGTGCCTTCCCTTCCACGACCACACCGTCGTGGGCAACACCTACTTCGCCGCCCCCGTGCCCGGCGTACCGCTGCGGCTGCGGATCGATTTCACCGGCACCATTCACGCGGACACCTACGGCGGGCTGCGTGTCGCGGTCGTCCACCCGGACCGCGGCGAGATCGACGCGGTGGCATTGAGTTTCCTGGACCATGGAACTTTCCACCGCCGCGACGAAGCCGCCAACACCCACCCGAACACCAAGCTGTACGCGACCTTCGACACCTACCACCGCCCTGGCCGGCCCCCGTGGGACGGGGCTGTCACGACCGGGCTGCGGGATGCCGTCGAGCACTACACCGCCGTCTGGTTCCCTGGCGCCTGGACCGCGTCCGCGCCCAAGCCCGCGGCCAACCGCAGCGTGCTCAACGCGGCGGTCCCACCGAGCACACGCAACGGTGCCCGCACTCGCTGAATGCACGGCCCGGCCCCCGTCGGCCGTGCCCCGCTCCGGCTTCCCGACGTCCCGCTCACCAAACTTTTCGACGCCGCGCCTCAACGCCGGATCCCCTTCGGTCTTGCCGGCGCCCAGGGCCTGATTGGCATCGAGCAGCTGCCCGTCGAGCAGCAGCAACTCGTCCGTGCCGCCGCCCGTCGCTCCGCCATCACCGCGCCCTTTCGTCCGGCGAGCGGCCCGGCCGCCTCACCCTCGAGACGGATGCCGGGCTGCTCCCGCTGAGCCCGGCCACCTTCACCTGCTCCCGCCCCTATTCCTTGGAGTGTCTCTTCTTGCGCATCCGTTCCGCTCGCACTCTTCCGGCCGCTATAGCTGTCGCCGCTGCGGTGACCGGCAGCCTGTCCTGGGCACCGACCGCGTCTGCCCAGAGCACCGAGCCCACACCGTCTTCGACTCTGCGCAACGCGGGCGAGGCGGAAACCGGTGGCGTTGCCATCTTGAAGAAGGACCCCGGAGGCGACGTGCTCGCCGGCGCGTCCTTCACCCTGCTCGACTCCGCAGGCAAGGAAGCCGCCAACGGCAAGACCGATGCCCAGGGGCAGCTCGTTTCCAACGACCTCACGCCGGGGGTCTACCGCCTCAAGGAAGTCACCAGCGGCAGTCCTCTGCACGACACGGTCGACGACCAGGACGTCATCGTCACCCCCGGCGTCGACATGCCGCTTACGATCGTCGACCCGTTCAAGGACGCCTCGGTCCTGCTGAAGGCCAAGGACGACAAGACCGGCAAGCTGCTGCCCGGATCGACGGTCAACATCGGCAGCGGCGAAAAGACCATCCTGACGCTGACCACCGGATCCGATGGCACGGCCAGCGGCAAGCTCCCCTTTAATGCCCGTAACGGAGACTTCTGGGTCAAGCAGGTGAAGGCGCCTAAGGGATATGAGATCCACAAGCCCTCGAAGACGTTCAAGGCCCAGCCGGGCGATCCGGTGACGGTAACCACCACCAACGCCAAGATCCCGCTGCCCACGGAGAAGCCGACCGACAAACCGAGCGACCAGCCGACCCCGGACACACCCACCGACAAGCCGAGCGACCGGCCGAACCCGGACAGGCCCGGTAAGGACGAGGAGACCCCGGAGCCATCGACCGTCGGCGCCCCGGCCCCCGACGAGACCGCGCCGATAGCCGCAACGCCCGTCCCTGCGGGCTCGCTCGCCCACACCGGGGCCGATGCCACCCCGTGGCTGATCGGCGGCGCTGGTCTCCTGATCGTGGCGGGCGGAGGTGCTCTTTTCGCAGCCCGCCGCCAGCGAACGGACAGTTCCACCGACGACGGCTCCGTCGAGAGCTGACCCACCCGCCCTGCGGCCACGAGCCCCCGGAATCTATTCCGGGGGTTCGTCGTGCGTAACCGGAGGGACGGCCCGGCCGACACTGGAAGTCCAGTGTCGGCCGCCCGTTGAAGCTGTTGGAAGGCGCCTTACGGCATCGCCGCTCGCGACGTGAGCCCAGCCGTCGTCGTTCGGACGCTGCCTGCACGGCGTGGCGAAGCAGACTGACCAGCGTGGTGTCGCCCTTAAGCGTGGCTGCCGAAGCAGCAGATATTCTTTGAAGCGGGATTGCGAGTCATCCACGATCCAGAGCCTTCCGTACGGTGTTACGCGAATGACCCATCAAGAATGAAATGCGGACTTCGCTCACGCCCTTCTGATTTGCCCTTTGGATGAGTCCATCGCGTGACGCCATCCATTTCTTGTACTGCTTCATCTCTTCTTCGATGATCCTGACTTCACTCTCCCCGTCATCGCGTTCATCGTTGGTCTGACGCGTATCCGATGCGACCTGGATCTCTGCCAGTTCTTGCGCCGCCGACTCATCAAGCATGGGTGCAGCCACCTCCCTCGGCCCTGTTTCGGAAACATACACGTTGCAGATTTGAACAGGGCGGACAGTTGAAATCCCGGTCAGCTAATAGTAAATATGTCCGCCAATCGGGTTGTGTTTCAGGTGCTGTGGATCAGTTTTTTGACCTGTTTGGTCACGGAGGAGAGGCTTCCCAAGTTGCGCACCTTCTTGTGCGCGAATAGGGCCGTATCTTCGTCGCACCGAGGTGATGCATGTTTCAACCGTTGTATGTGATCGGCATCGATTGCGGAACATCCGGCGCAGGCTTCGCCGGGTTTTCTGTCGATCAGGTGAATGATGACCCAAAGTGGCGGCGCTATGAGTGCTGTGACCAGTGGCCAGGGCAGCCGGTGGCGTCTTTGAAAAATCTCTCGGCCCTGCTGGTGACGGCCGAAGGTGAAGTTCTTTCCTGGGGTCATGCGGCCCGGCATCGTGCGCTCAACCAGACCGGCGGTCCCGACGCCCCCCGGTATTACGCCGGGTTCAAGATGCAGCTGATGGAACAGCCCATCGTGCAAGAGGTCGAAGGGGAACACACCGGTGAGCAGCGGGCGGTGGGAGTCGAAGAGGGTGGGGAGGAGGTCCGAACTGGCGGGATGAGTGTGTTGGAACGGCCCCTGCGGTGGGTGGAGCGGTCACCCCAGCAGCAGGCGGAACTGCTGACGGTCGAACTCCTCAAGCGGGTACGGGAGAAGGCTCTGACGCAGATCGCTGCCAGCGGGTACCTGGAAGAAGATGTCAGGTACTGCCTCACCGTGCCGGCGATCTTCGGGGACTCCGACAACCAGCGGGTCCGCCGGCTGGCTATCAAGGCGGGGTTTCCCGCCGAGGACGGCCGTCTCGTCCTGGCCCGGGAGCCCGAAGCGGCGGTGCACTCTGCGCGTCTGCACTCTGTTCGTGTGCCCGGCGGAGACGATTCGTCGGCCGGAAGCCTGACCGACCCCGATCGCCGGATCGTTGTTCTCGACGGCGGTGGCGGAACGGTTGACTTCGCTGCCTACAAGAACGACAACGAAGGCCACCTGGTCGAGATCGGCCTGGTGAACGGAGCGCGGCTGGGGTCGAACGAGCTCAACGCCCGTTTCGAGGACAGGCTGCTGGTCGACCGCTTCGGCAAGCCCGAACTTATCGAGCGCCTCAAACAAGAGGCGCCGGAGGCCATGCTGGAGATGGCCGAGGCATGGGAGCGCGGCAAGCTGGACTTCGGACCCGACACCGACACCCCGATCAAGGTAGGGCTGCCCACTGCGGTCAACCGCAGGCTGGGTGCGGCCGTACGGAAGCGAGTGGGCCGCAAGCAGCGCGGCGTCACTGACGCCATCATCGTCACCCCCGAGGAGGTCCGGGACCTCTTCGACACAGTGGTGCCAGAAATCCTCGAACTGCTTGACGAGCAACTGGCTGAGGTGAAGGACGACGGTGGGGCACAGCCTGTGGTCCTGATGGTCGGAGGCTTCAGCAACTCCGCCTACCTGCAGCACGCGGTCAAGGAGCACCTCGCTGGGCGGGCTCTGGTTCTCGTTCCGCCGGAGCCGGGCAACGCCGTCCTGTACGGGGCGGCGCACTACGCTTACGCACCGCAGACCCGTGCTCGGCGGGCCCGCTTCACCTACGGAATCGCGGTGTGCTCGGACTTTGTCCCCGGCGTTGACCCGGAGGAGGCGAGGCGAGTCACCAGGAAGGGGCGCGTCTATTGCGCCACGCGCTTCGGCAAGATCGTGACCTGCGGTGACATCGTGGACACCGCGAAGGAAATCGGCGAGTCGTATACCCCCATCGAGGGACACCTTGAGGGCATGGAGATCGCACTTCACACGAGCACCGAGGACGATCCCCGCTACGTGACCGATCCAGGGTGTCGGAGGGTTGGAACCATCAAGGTCGACCTGCGTGATGTAATGGACATCCACTTGGAAGACCGCCACGTTGATGTGCGTCTGAGCTTCGGCGAGACGGAAATCAAGGTACGGGCGATCATCCGTAGCACCGGCCAAGAGGCCGCGTGCACAGTGGACTTCGCGTCTGACTACTAGGGTCCATGGCGGAATGCCGGCCACAGTGACTCGCTGAGAACAGTGGCCGGCGCAGTCGCTTCATTGCGCGGTGGCATTTCCTTACTGCTTCGGGCGTCTGTCCTAAGCGACGGGCCTCTGGTCTGCGCTGTCTCACGGTCGCGTAATCAATGCCGTCGAAATGCATCCAGTCCTGCGACTGCGCAACGAGATTTGAGGCCCTGCAGGACGTCTAGGTTCGGCAGTTCGTGTCCATTGACATCGAACTCAGTCGTTTTGCCATCGAACCGAGTCGTGTCGTTTCCCGGTGCGCCCGGAACCGAAGCTGCAACAGGAGGTGAAGTCTGGGACTGGGGGACAGATGCCTCGGCTTCGATTACTAACTCAGGGCAGCCACGAGCGGAGCCCACAGTGGATGCGACCGCTCCGGGACGACGAGGCGGGCATGCTTTCGGGCCCGTGTCATGACGACGTACAACAGTTTCGATCCGTTAGGGAACGGATCACCCTCGTAACCGTAGAACTCTTCCGAGCCGAGGAGCAGGATGGTCGTGTCGGCCTCGCGCCCCTTGGTCTGGTGAAGGTTCATGACTTGGATAGGGAAGCGGCGGGTGGTGTGCGAGCCCACGAGGATCTCGTCGCGCGCACGTAGTAGCTGGTCAGTAGCGGCTTCGATGTCGAGCTCGTCTCCTAGCGAGCGCAGCGTGGTGCGGGTCAATTGCGCGGCTTGAATCCAGGTCTCCTGACCGCGGTGCGTACTGATCCTGCGGTATGCATTCGTAACAACGTCGGCTAGTTGGTCGGGATGGCCTGCGGCGGCTCGCAGGTCTTTGGCCAACCGTTTAATTGCCCTGGCCAGAACGGGATTGTCGGAGAGGTTGAGTATCTGCCGGGCCAGCGGAGGCATCTTACTTCCGCCTTGTGTGGCCGAGACGTACACGGCGAGACTACGCAAAACGGGCGCCCTGTTCCCGAGGGCAAATTGCACCATGGCCAGTTGGGCGGGGAGAGCTTCGCCATACGCTTCGGTGAAACCCACCTGCTCATGGGCCAGGCCGTCGGCGGTCAGTGCGTCGGAGAGTTCAGTCGTCGCGGCGTTAGTGTGGGTGAAGATGCTGACCGTGTCGCCGTGGCTGCGTGCTTGGCGGGCGAGTTCCAGGACGTGGCGGTGACCGATCTCGTCCTCGATCTGGGTGATGGACAGCCGTCCTGCTTCAGCTGCTGCTCGGATAGCAGGGTTGCTGAAGTCTCGTCTGCGGGCGGCTTCAGCGGCTGCTGGAAGCATGCCGCTCGGGTCGCGGAAGCTGGCTGGCGGCAGGCGGACCTCGCTGGCGCCGGGCAGAGCCATTGCTGTACTGATGCGGGCGGTGGCGTCGACGCCCTTCTTGAACGTATAGATGCACTGGTTGGCATCACCCAGCAGAATCCTGCGCGCGGGCGGCGCGATCAGCTGGAGAAAGTCCCACTCGCGGGCGTCGGTGTCTTGGAATTCGTCGCAGATGACGATGCCGTACCGACTGCGGTAGTGGGCCCGGACTTTGGGGAGGGCAAGCAATTCGGTCGCGGCGGGAATCAGTTCGTCATAGGTGAGGCCGGGCGGGGCCCCTGCAACCAGGCTGTTGGCCTTGCTCAGCACAGTCTGTGGTGGCGGGTACCCGTGGTGCGGGCCGAAGCTCCTGATGACGCGCCAGGCGAATCCGTGGAACGTCGAGACCTCCAAGCGCGGCCGGAACGGCCCGATTACCGCGGCTGCACGGTCGATGATCTGTGCCACGGCGGTGCGGGAGAACGATAGGAACAGGGCGCGCTCTGGGGCGGGCAGCCTCGTTCTGACTCCGGCACGCGCTGCGGCCCGCCGGGCCATCGCGAGTTCCTCGTCTGCCCGTTCGAGGTGCCGCCGAGCCGCGGCAACGGCAGTTGTTGTCTTGCCTGTGCCCGCGCCGCCCAGGACAACCACGACCGGAGCGGTACTGGTGATGATGTCGATTTGCTTGTCTTTCGGCGTGTACGTCATCACTGCTCCGTCTGCGGCCGGGCAACCTCGGGGAGGTCGACAAGCCTGGGGCCGGAGTAGGCGGCGTTCGCGGCCTGGGCGATTGCGTCGAGGGCCGTCGCCAGCACGGGCGGGTGAACGACCGCTTTGCCCGGCGGGTGCTCATGTGTTTCGGTGTGGTCAGGCGCTGGCTGCAATTCGCTGTAGAGGGCTTCCAGGAGGGGTTCGTGCAGGCCCTTCTTGTGAAGCACCTTGCACAGTTGAGTCACTGCGGACTCGCTGGCGTCAGCGGCCAAGGGGTCGGGTACGCCGTAGTCCGTGAGCAGGGCGCTGGCCGCGGCGACCGTGGTGAGATCGAGGCCGGCGACCATGGCCCGCTCGATCGCGCCAGGGGGCAAACGGACCACGACGTTACAGGCAGCTTGGACTGTGGCCGTCTGTTCAATGCTCTGTGGTGTTTCCTTGTCCCGGTCGATCACGCCGATCACGCGGAAGCCGAGTTGCTGGGCGAGTTCGGCGATGCGGGGGATCTGGTCGATGCCGCCGTCGCCGCCGGTGCCTGCGGCGACGAGTCGGACCCCGTGAGCAGAGAGGGGGAGCTTGCTCGGTGGGAATCGGCGATCGGCCATGCTCAGAACAGCCACGTCGTGCGGCCCCTCGGTGATCGCGACTACCGGTGCGGTGAAGGCAGAAAGGAGCTGGGTGTGTAGCTGCCTCAGCGCGGCGAGCTTCTTGCGGTCGGTTGTCTTCGCGATCTGGTGGTGTCCGCGAAGGCCCCCGTGACGGACCAGGCGTACCACCTCGCCGGGTTCGAACGCGCGGGCAACTTCAGGCCGCCGCGTTGACAGCCATACTTGGCCCGCCTGATTACGAGTCAGGGAGGCGAGGTGCTCTGCAGTAGCAGCATCGAGCTGATCACCAAAGTCGTCTGCCAAGACCACTGCACCGGGAACGTTCGCCAAGAGCATGGCCTCGGCCATCGACAGGATGGCGGTGACCGTGCTTCCGTGGCTGGGCAGTGCCAGCAACCCCGAGTCGTCCAGGCGCAGCGCGGCCCTCAACGTACGCAGGAGGGCGGCGACCGTGCCATCTTCGGCTAGGAAACCGACGTCTCTGGCCGAGATCGTGCCTTCGCCCAGACGACTCGCAGTACCGCCGACGGCTAGGACCGCATCGACGGCATCGGTGATCGCTGGATCGGCTGACAGGGCGCCGACGGCGTCGGCGACCGCCGAACGCAGCGTTTCGAAGGCTGCTACCGCGGCCTTCGGGTCACGCTCGTCGATGAAGCGGCGCAAGTTCCCGCCGGCCCGAAGCTGGAGAGGAACCCCGGCGTTGAGGGTGATCACGGGCAGGGCCCGCCGGGTCGCGGCCGGAACCCGGAGGTAGTCGCCAGCGGCTGGGGTGCTCCGGGCCGGATAGAAGACCACGGTTTCCAAGACCTCGGTATCGCTGTCATAGCTGAGCCGGTACGTCAATCGAATACACAGGGGAGAGTCCGGATTGGCGTCAGCGGCCTCACTCGCCGCGCCTGAGGGGTCCAGTGGCTCAAGTGCCCCGTCGGCTACGAGCTGCTGTACATCGGGATCGAGGTCCGTCAGGGTTACCTCGACCTCGGCTGCGTCAACGCGAGCGACCGGCGAGAAGTCGGACGGGAACGCGCCTTCCTCGTCAACTTCGGGCGCTGCAGCGGCTTCGACTTCTTCGGCTTCTGAGGCGCTCTCCTGGTACAGGTCGGTCAGGGCGGCGCCCCGGGCTGCATCTGGATCCAGCACCCGCGCAAGGGCCTCGATGATGTCGGTACGACCCGCGCGAGGAATGCCCGCCAGCACTACGTGACGGTCAGGACGAAGGTCCAGATGCTTCCATCCGCGGAAACCTGAGATTCGCAAGCGAGTTACACGCACAGCAGCAATCATCCAGCACGCATGGCCTCACAGGTACTGCATTACAGGAAGCCCAGGCCGAGACCTCCCCGCAGGGCTCGGTTCGATGGCAAAGCGACCGGGTTCGATGTCAACGGACAGTTCGCTGGGGGCAGACAGGAAAGATCGCGGAAAGACTGGCCAACGCGGGCGAGGGCATGTCAACGTAGACCACCTTGCAAGAAACCCCAGGTCAGAGAGGTGATTGCCTGTGACCATAGCGTCCCTGGGCGCCGGTTTCTCTACCACCGTCGAAGCCCTGCGGTTGCGTGAGTGGCAGCTCGGTCCGGGCCAGCCCACGCTCGTCATGGACCAATTCTCTGCAGAAGATTTCCACCTGATCGTGGACGATCGCGCGGACGTGCATGTCAGCTCGAAGGATGGCCGTTTCTACCTCGGCTGGTTCCCGGACGGCCGCCCCGGCACCGACGGTGAGGGATGGACGATAGCCGTCACCGGCACGGCCGAGGTGCCCGGCTACCACCTGTCGTTCGACACCGAGACGCCGGCCGACATCGTCGCCGCCGCCGTGGCGCGAGTGTTGGAGACGTCGCGGCGCGTATGACCGTGCAGGACTCAGCGGAAGCCCTCGCCCGGAGGACCGGCTTCCTGCCTGCTTTCTTCGCTCCCCGTCCCCTCGCCCCAGGAGGCCCTTCGTGACGTCCCCGGAGATGACCGTCGATGATCTCATCGATCTACTGTCCGCCTGCGACCGGAGTGCTCCGGTCCGCCAGGCCATGAATCCGTTCTTCCCGATGGCACACCGGCTGGCACAGGTCGTGCAATCGGTGGACGAGACCGGCCGGACCGTCGTCTACCTAGCCGAGGGGCGGGACGAGAGTGCCCAGCTCGGCCACCTGCCGCCCGAGGTGGCCGTCGACCTGACGTGGCAGGGCCCTGTCCAGGCACCCCCACGCCGACTTCGCCGCCGTGCCGGCGGCAAGTAGAACCCGCATCGAGCCTTTGGAGGCGCCCCTGTACCCCGACTTCCCTTTCGACCCGTCCACTCCGCCTGGTGGCCAGCCCGCGTTCTGGGTCGGGCCCCGATATTTGGCCGGTGATGATGGGCGCCTCTACGACGCCGTCGCTGACACGCTTTCTGGCCTGGGCTGGACGAGCCTGACGATCGTCCGCGGTCGTCACCAGCCGGACGAAGCAGATGAGGACCGCCAGGTCCTGCGCAGTACCGTCCTGCACATCAGCCCCGACACCCTCCGGTGGGCACAGTGGAGCTTGGCGGACGAGCCGTTCCACCTGGGGGATCTGCCGATCGCCTGGCAGGTTTCCGCCCGCCCGGACACGAGCAGCCGGCTCGCTCAGTGGTCGGCGTACTTCACCTGCGGCGTCCCTGGTGAGTCCGTGGCCGACTTTCTCGTCGCACTCGATGCCCGCGACCAGCCCGCCGTGCCGATCGCGGGCCCCGAGCTGGTCCTGGACGCCGTCGCCTCACACGGCTGGTTCCGCGACATCGACCAGCCCCGGGCGGCGGCGACGGATCCGACGTTCACCTCGCACATCAGCCTCGGCGAGGTGCCGCCCCTCATCCAGGACGGCGACCCCCGCGCTTTGACCACCGAGGTCGACGAAGTGGGATCGGCTGGGTGGCAGGCGTGGGCGGAACCCGCGCTCGGCGCGCCGTGCCTGTGGGCGGCGTCCTTCGGCGCGAGCGTCCCGCACGATCTCGTCGCGGCCTTCGCCGCCTCCCTCAGCTCGACCGCGCCGGTCCTGCGCCGGGTGCTGCCTGAGGCCACTCAGGCTCGGCTTCTGCGCGCGCCAGCCATCTAACATCCAGCCAGCCCCTCCCGACGCCCGCAGCCCGGTCCCTCCTCATTGGAGGGCGCCGGGCTTCTTGCTTCCCGGACCGCGACAGTCGCGGTGCACCGTTGATGTCCACAAGGCTTTGCCCCTGTGACGCACTGCTGCCCCCGACGCATAGCGTTCGGAGGCAGCAGCAGGGCGGATGGGCAGGTCAGCTCGTTGTCGTGGCCTTGTCGAGGGCCTTGTCGAGGTGCCGGTCGACGAGGGCCGGGGAGCCGGAGACAATCAGCAGCAGACTTCCGTCGCGGATGGCGGTCTGCTTGACCACGGTGCTCCGTTCCCTCGTGGAGAACGTCAGGAGCTGGCTCCACTGCTCGTCGCCGAGCTTGTGGGGCGGTATCAGCTTCTGCGAAGCCATGTCGATGGGGGTGCCGCCGGCGACGACCTGATAGGTCGGGCACCCGGTCATCGCGTCGAAGATCCGGCCGATACCGTCGGTCAGCTTGGTCGGGCTGTCGCTGTACAGCTCCTCGGAGACCTCCGAGGAGCTGCCCCCGTAGGTGAAGTCCGCCTTCGCCTTGCGCGGGAAGCTGAGCGTGCCGCCGGTCGCGGCGTCGCCGCCCAGCTCGCTCAGGGCTGGACAGCCGATGACGGTGACGTCGTCGTGCTGGGAGGGGCGTTCAGGCTTGCGCAGGTAGCCCCTGCCCAGGTCGCTCTCGTTGAGCAGGCGCGTCTCCAGCGCGGCCGACGAGAGCAGGGCAACCTGCTGGGCTGTGTCGGCCTGCTTCCCGGGACGGGCGGACGGCGCGGAGTCGGACGGGTTGCCGACGGTGTCGGTGGAGCAGGCCGGTACGGCGAGGAGGACGGCGGTGATGCCGAGGATGGTGGTGGCGACGCGAACGCGCATGACGGAACTGACCCCTTGGTGCTAGGCGACGGGTGGTCAGTGCGGGCCCGGAGGCCCGGTGGGGTCGTAGGAGTGGTGGTCAGTGCCCAAGGTGGCGCAGGCAGTCCTCGAACGTGGCGTGCGTCGCGTCCGCCGGTCCAGAGTGCCGGTTGTACCACGCCGTGTCGAGGCGGGTCTCCTGCTGCTGGTGGCCGGCCCGGCAGCGCAGCCAGATCTGGTCGCGGGTGGAGAGGATGAGCCAGTCCCGGTATGCCCCGCACTCGGCGCAGGCGACCATCTCACCGTCGAGGACCAGGGGCTGCGTCCACGGCATCATCTTGCCGTCGACCTGGTCGTGGCTCGGTACGCGCAGCTCCGGCGGGAGGAAGTCGTCCACCACGGCGACCGACTCGGTGGGCTCCGGGTCGGCCGGCGGCTCCCCGAAGCCCGCCGGGACCTGGTTCTGCATCCGCGCATACACCTCGGCGAACTGGCACTGCGCCTCGCTCGGCCCCTTGGCCCTACGTCGTATTCGGTGAAACACCCTGGCGTCCTCCCCTTGCCTCGTCCGACTCGCTTCATGATCGTGCCCCATGCCCCTGGCGGTTTCAATTCACAGAGTCCACAGTCACTTTCCGCAGGCCATGAGGTGTTTCCTCGCTTCTTGGGGCTGGCGTTGCTCCAGGCGAGGCCGCTTCGAGCGAGGTGAGGACCGTCTACCGTGGCATGACATGACTGTTCTTGTTGTCGGCGGCGGCGGTTTCCTGGGCGCCGAGTTGGTCCGCCAGGCATCTGCCGCTGGACATCGCGTCGCCGCGACCTTCGCGACCAGGCCGTGCGATGGTCCGGAGGCCACGTGGTACGAGGTGGACCTGCGGGTCGGCGACCGTGTCGAGGAGATCGTTGCCTCGCTCGCCCCCTGCGTGGTCATCAACGCGAGCAGCGGCGGCGCCGACTGGGCCGTCACGGCCGATGGCTCGGTCCGCCTGGCAATGGCTGGGGCGAAGTACGGCTGCCGCCTCGTTCACGTGAGCAGCGACGCCGTGCGCGAGTGGCAAACGGGCCACTGCCCGTTCGTAGGACAGCCCGATCTCGTCGTTGAACTCCTGCAGGAATTGCTCGTCACCGACCCTGTGCGCAGGCGAGATGAAGGAGTCACAACCACTCGTTGATGGCTGCGATGAGGACGGTCGCCTCGAAGCGGACGGCGAGCGTGTCGTACCTCGTCGCCACCGCGCGGTGGCGCTTGAGGCGATTGATCCCGCACTCCACCGCGTGGCGCTCTTCGTAGTCGGCCTTGTCGAACTTGGGCGGCCGGCCCCCGTGAGAACCGCGCTTCTTTCGGTTGGCGATCTGGTCGCACTTCTCCGGGATCGTGCAGCAGATACCGCGCTTGCGCAGGTAGGCGCGGTTCGCACGGGAGCCGTATGCCTTATCGGCGCGGACCTTGTCCGGCCGGGTACGTGGACGGCCCCAGCCGAGCCGAGGCACCCGGATGCGTCCCAGGACCACCTGGAACTGCGGGGAGTCACCGCGCTGCCCGGCCGTGATCACCAGCGACATCGGCTTCTGAGCCTGCTCGACCGCCAAGTGGAGCTTGGTAGTCAGCCCACCCCGGGAGCGTCCGAGCCCGTGGTCGTCGGGTCCTGTGAACACACCACCGGGCGGCCCGATTTGCAGATCCCCCCTTTTTTCGGGCACCCGCCGCATGCTGGTGGGCGCGAGCGACGGTGGAGTCCACGTGTGAGGGGCCCTAGGGAGTGTCTCCCAGGACCGTCTGCCGGACGATGTCGTCGACCTCCGCCTTGCGCTCCGCCCCGGTGCCCAGCCGTCCGAGGCCGGACCGTAGGACTTTCTCGAAGACCTGGCGCTCGACGTCTCTGTTCGCTTCGTGGTGGGCTGCGGCGTCCGCTCCGGGCCTTTGCACTCAGATGGCGATGCTCCGGATGACCAGGACGACCAGGAGGAACAGAACGAACAGGGCGAACAGGGAGCCCAGGGCGAACAGGGCGACCCGGGCGACCCGGGCGACCCGGGCGACCCGGCCGCCCAGGACGACCCGGGCGACTCGGGCAACCTGGGCGCCCAGAGCGCCCTGGGCGCCCAGGGGGCCCTGGCCGCCCAGGGCGACCAGGAGAAATAGGACGAACAGAGCGACCAGGGCGACCAGGGCGAACAGGGCGAACCGGCTGCCCAGGACGACCTGGGTGCTCAGGTCGCCCAGGGGGCCCTGGTCGCCCAGGGCGAACAGGGCGACCAGGACGGACAGGGCGACCAGGGCGAACAAGGCGACCAGGGCGAACAAGGCGACCCGGCCGACCCCGCCGACCCGGCCGACCCCGCCGACCCCGCCGACCCCGCCGACCCGGCCGACCCCGCCGACCCGGCTGCGCAGGATGCGCAGGATGGCCAGGACGGCCAAAACGACCAGGATGACCGGGACGGCCAAGACGCCCAGGCTGACCATGGCGTACTTGAAGTCCCAGGCGTCCTGGGGGTCCTGGCCGTCCTGGAGGTGCCGGTCGTCCACGCCATCCCGGACGACCAGGACGGCCAAGACGCTCAGGAAGACCAGGACGGCGATGAGGGCGCGGCGGATGCGGGTGCCGCGGCGGGCTGCGCGGTGGCCGGCCAGGAGGAACTCGGCCGCGTCGGCGGTGGGCTGTGGGTAGCGCTCGGGGTCGGCTGTCCAGCGGTCCGCCGCGGCGCGAGCTTTGGCCAGTCGGGCGGGCGGGTACAGGTACGCCTTGTGCTTGTCGTGGTCGATCCAGGTGGTGGTGTCGGTGAGCAGTTGGCTGTGCAGGGCCCGGTCGAGGCGGTCGTCCTCCAGCCACACGGTGAGCTGGTGCCAGGAGGTGAGCAGCACGTCGTGGGCGATCTCGACGCCGGTGCCGTCGATGACCAGGAGCCGGCGCACGGCGAACGCCGCGACCACCGCGTCCACCTCGGCCGGGCCCGTGGTGCACGCCGCGCGGAGCTGCACGATGCTCAGGCGGCGGCGGGCCAAACGCCCGTCCGGGGCCACGATCGTCAGCAGCGTGAACACCGTACCCGCGATCTTCTGCCGTTCGGGGGGCAGGTTTTCGTAGAGCCTCTGGGCGCTGCGGTTGACGGCGTCGGTGGTCCCGCCGCCGCGCCGGTAGGCGCGCAGGTCCAGTTCCCCTCCGGGTTCGCGGTGCCCCCAGGCGGCGTACATCGCCTGGGAGACCAGGGGCAGCACTCCTGCTCCGAAGCCTTCGGTGGCCGGGTCGCCGGAGCGTACCTCTGCCACTACCGCGTCGACGACCGCTTCGTCGATGCCAAGGTCCGCTTCTGCGGCCGGGCCGGTGACCGCGGACCGCAGCTCCCTCTCGCTCATCGGCGTGATCGCGAACACCTCGGCGTCGATCGCCTCGGCCAGCAGCGGGAAGCGCAGCGCCTGGTCCAGGAAGTCACCCCGGACCGCCGCCACCACCATCGCGGCCGGTGCTCCGCCCGGCTCGGCCGGGGTCGTCGCCGCCCGCAGTGCCGCGAGGAAGGCGGCCCGCTCCTCCCGGCCCTGCTTGCTGTTCTGGGCGAGGGTGAACAACTCCTCCAGCTGATCGATCACCAGCACCAGCCGGGGCGCCCGCCCACCCCCACCGGGGTCCGTGCCGATACCCGCGGCCTGGTCTGTGTGGGTGCTGGTTGCGCGGATCACCTGTTCGATCAGTTGCGGTGCGGCCTGAGGGTCGTCCCGCAGCGAGCGGTCCACCGATACCACGTCCACCCCGGCCATCGGGGCCAGCCCGTGGGCCAGTTCCCGCAGCGGCTGCCCTGTGGGAGTCATACTCAGCACCGGCCATCGCCCCAGCTCACCCCGTGCCAGGAGCGGTAACAGCCCGGCCTGCAGCAGCGACGATTTTCCCGCTCCCGAGGCTCCCACCACCACCAGCATGCCCTGGGGCAGTCGCGTCACCAGCCGTTCGACCAGCCGCTTGGCCAACGTGTCTCGGCCGTAGAACACCCGTGCGTGCCGCAGGAGGAACGGCGCCAGTCCCAGATACGGGCAGTCCGACCAGGCCCCCTCCCGGACCAGCTCCTCCCCGGACCGCACATGGATGTGGGAGCCCCCTACGAACCACGTGAAGTCCCGGCCCTGGTTCAGGGTGCCCTGCGAACCGCCGCTCACCTCATTACGGACAGTCCCCCCGTCCGCCGCCGCGGAGTCCGCCTCGTCACGCATTTCTACCCCCGTCGCAGCCCGCGGCGGCGACAGCAACCGCGGGCACTCAATACTCGTCGCGGGTTCGATCACACGTGCGTCGGCCGGGCGGACAACACCGCGACCGGGATCCAGAACCCGGTGCCTCGAACTCCCGTAGCGCGCACGCTACTCCCCACGCCGCACCGGACCCGCAGGCTTCAGCAAGAACGAGCCAGAGTCCCGGTTGTCACCGCATCCGCCGGGTGAATCCCCCGGCGTGGGGACACCGGCTACGAACTCTCCTCCCCTGCCTGGGCCGAAGACCCCGAGGCGCCGAAACGCACCCCGGAGATACGCGCTGCCTGAAAGACCGGCGCGTGGAACTCCCCGTCGGAGATGATGTTGTGCACGCTCACCGCAGGCTGCTGCGGCACCTGCGGCCGCAGTTCGTCGAGCAGCCGGCGCAGTTCGTCGGCCGTCGACGGATCACCGCGCAGCAGTCGGCGCAATCGCGACTCCCACTCCTGCGTGATGTCGGCCGCAGTCGCCTCGTCCTGAGACGCACGAGCGATCACCAGCGCCTCCCGGGATGCCTGCAACTGCTCGGCCTGCGACCGCTCGATCCGTGCCAGCTCACCGGCCGACCGGTCACCGCCGCGAGCGAAGAGCCCCGCCACCCTGTCACGCGCCTGGGCCCAGACATCCGAGACCATCAACCCGACCAGCGTCGTCGCCCCCGAAGCCGCCAACGCGGCCAACTCGGCTTCCACACGTCCCCCTTCGCGGTGCCGCGCCCACGCACGACCGCCACCACCCACCGTAGACCGGCCCCGCACGCTTTCGTCGGAAATACCGAGGTAATCGGCCACGGCATCATCCGGAAACTCGCGCGACGCTCCGTGACGCTCACTAGGCTGACCGACAGATGATGATCTACCCACTCTTCGCCCTGGAGGCTCCGGCGTCGGCGTGAGGACTGGGCTGTGCTGGCGAGGGGGCTGGCCATGGGAATGGACGTTGATACGCGGCAGATCCAGACGGCCGTGCTCGCGGGTCCTGGATCAGATGATCCGGTGGTGTGCCCGACGGACGCCGACGAGCTCGACGAATTCCGCCAGGATTTCTCCGGGACGACGTTCTGGTGCGGGATCCTACTGGGCGGGTGCGGCGGGCAACTCCTGACCAGGCGGGGCTACGTTCGCGTCAGTCACTTCGCTCACTTCCCCGACCCTGACGGTTTACTGCCCGAGTGCGGCCGCCGCTCTCGGGGCATCGCGAGCGCGGATCACCTGTATGTGCGCACGGCCACCCAGAAGTGGCTGCGCGGTCAGGGGCGCACTCCGCGCTACCGCTATCACGAACATGCGGAGGCCCCGGCCGGCTCCCTCGTGGAGATCGAGGTGGGCGGGCATACGCTGCTGCTGCACTTAAACCCCGCCACGCCGCCCGACTGGGAAGCGACGACGGCGGCCGAGGTCATTCTCGGGCCCGGCGTCCCGATCGACCACCGCACCCTGGTTCGCCGCGGCTACGTACACCGGGTCAAGTTCATCAGCGAAGGCAACCAGCGGGTCATGGTGCTGGGCACCGAGGTCCCGTACGTCGGCACCGACTGGGACTTCGACCTGGCGGACTGCACCGTCGATGAGCACGGCCGCCTCATCACCCCCGTCGTCACGCGCTGGAAGACGGCCCGCGCAGCCGCGCAACAGGCGCCCGTGCCGCAGCCCCGTGCCGAGACGCCGAAAGGACCGGTGCAGATCGGCGCTCTGACCCGGCTCATCGACCAGGCCGTGCGCTGCGAGGAGGGTGCCGCCGTCCGGAAGTTGCGGGACACCGCACAGCTCCAGGTACCGCGCTGCGAAGGGCAGGCCCTCACGCACCTGCAACGAGCGATCGAGCACGCCGACAGATGGATCTCCCAGCAGGACCGAACCCGGCGGCAGCTCTTCGACCGGCTCGAAATCGCCGTCGGACGCGGATACGACCGCGACGTCTCCACGCTGATCCTCACGGCCCGAGAGCTTCTTCTCAACGACGTGGCGGCCACACCGCAGGAAGCCACCGTCTTCAAGGCAGCAAACACTTTGCTGAGTGAAGCCCGTCAGCGTGCCGACCAGAAGCGGCGAGAGGCGGACGCACGCCGTGCGGCTGCGGCCCGGGAACGCGCAGTCCGCGACGCGGCGGAGGCCGAGGAACTGATGAAGCGGCGCCAGGCGCAGCTTCAGGAGCAACAAGAACAGGCCCGGGTACGCAAAGAGCGGAACAGGGCGCGAGGGCTGGTCCAGAGCATCCTCGGCCGGCTGCGCCGTGAGCATGAGGTGCTGTCGCCTGAGCAACGGCAAGAGCTTGTCGAGGAACTCGTGCTTGCGGCGGCGGGGGCCGGAGACATTCTGTCCCTGGCCGAGGCGCACAAGGTGAACGAATACGCGGAGAGGCCCGTCGCCCCCGTAGAAGAGCCGGAGGCCACCGCCCCCTCCGCACAGAAGCCGGAACGAGTTCCGGAGCTAGTGCCGGTGCCGGAGCTGCACTCGGCCACGCTGCCGGCCCATCTCGTGCCCACCGCGTCAGCTGTCCGCGGAGCCCTGAAGAAGGCCGCTCGGGAGCGGACCTCGACGAGCTGGAGCCGACTGGAGCAACAGCTCGGCTCCGCACTTCCTCCCCTCGGCAACGAGGAACGCGTCCAGGTGCTGGTCCACATCGATCAGTCCGCAGCCGACGACGAGCCGCTCCTGTCGTCCCTCATCGCGGCGGGGGACCCGCACTTCTCCTACCAGTACTACCGGAGAGTCCTCGCCGCGCTCGACCTGCACGCCCCGGACGACGACGAGGACCTTCGCGAGGTTGTGGAAGCCGACGCCGAACAGGTCTTCACAGACTGGCGCTCCCGCTGACCCCTTCGCCGCCCGGGCAGGGCGCGGGCCTCGATCGGCATGGACTGACCGAGTTCGGTGGCGATGTCCAGGTCCTCGCTCCGGGTGTGAGCGATGAGTAGTCCGCCGCACCACGTGCATGGCCGGTCAAGGCGTGTGGGCCGTTCGTCGGGCGATCTCCTTTCGTCTTTTCGGCGCGTTGGGCGACGGTCTCGGCATGGGACTGGTGGAACGGGGGGCCCGGCATCGGGACTGTAAAAAGATCGGTGTAACTCCTGATCAAGGAAGATGCATCGATGACCAGCGACAACGTGACCGAGGCCGAGTCCGTGAAGGCCGCTGAGCCGCAGCCGGCGAAGAAGGTGGACGACCAGCTCATCGACGAGTTGGTCGGCCGCGCTCAGGCCGAGGGTCTGCAGCTGACCGGCGAGGGTGGGCTGCTCCAGCAGCTGACCAAGCGGCTCCTGGAGTCCGGCCTGGAGGGCGAGATCACCGACCACCTCGGCTATGACAAGCACGACCCGGCGGGGAAGAACGGCGGCAACAGCCGCAACGGAACCCGTGGCAAGACCGTGCTGACCGATGTCGGCCCGGTGGAGATAGCCGTGCCCCGTGACCGCGAGGGCTCCTTCGAACCGAAGATCGTTAAGAAGCGGCAGAAGCGTCTGTCGGGCGTCGACGAGATGGTCATCTCGCTCGCCGCGAAGGGGTTGACGACCGGCGAGGTCCAGG
The DNA here is from genome assembly GCA_000720535.1 of Streptomyces halstedii. Lineage (GTDB taxonomy): Bacteria > Actinomycetota > Actinomycetes > Streptomycetales > Streptomycetaceae > Streptomyces > Streptomyces halstedii. Next base: position 6,174 of record JOAZ01000030.1, on the reverse strand, counting down.
CCCACCTGTCCGAGGTCTATGGCGCCGACGTGTCGCGCCAGACGATCTCCACGATCACCGACAAGGTCCTCAAGGGCATGGCCGAGTGGCAGAACCGGCCCCTGGATGCCGTCTGTCCAGTGATCTTCATCGACGCGATCCACGTGAAGATCCGCGACGGCGCGGTGGCGAACCGGCCCATCTACGTGGCCCTGGCCGTCACCGTCGAGGGCCGACGGGACATTCTGGGGCTGTGGGCCGGCGACGGCGGCGAGGGCGCCAAGCACTGGATGCACATCCTGACCGAGATCAAGAACCGCGGCGTGAACGACGTCCTCATGCTGGTATGCGACGGGCTGAAGGGGCTTCCCGACGCGGTGGAGACCGTCTGGCCCCGCACCACTGTCCAGACCTGTGTGGTCCACCTGCTGCGGACCTCCTTCCGCTATGCCGCCCGCCAGGACTGGGACAAGATCGCCAAGCTCCTCAAGCCCGTCTATACCGCGGCGACCGAGGAAGCCGCACTCGAGCGGTTCGCGGAGTTCGCCGACGCGTGGGGCAAGAAGTATCCGGCGGTCGTCCGGCTCTGGGAGAACGCCTGGGAGGAGTTCACTCCGTTCCTCCGGTTCGACACCGAGATCCGCCGCATCGTCTGCACGACGAACGCAATCGAGTCGGTGAACGCCCGGCTGCGGCGGGCGGTCAAGGCTCGCGGGCACTTCCCGAACGAGCAGGCCGCCTTGAAGTGCGTCTACATGGCGATCATGTCGCTGGACCCGACCGGCAAGGGCCAGGCCCGCTGGACCATGCGCTGGAAGACCGCCCTGAACGCCTTCGATATCACCTTCGACGGCCGCCTCTCCGCAGCACGCCAGTAACCCTCAACAACCCCAGTTACACCGCTCCTTTGACAGACCCGTACTAGGGGAGGGGGCGTCGTCCGGGTTCGGGATTCCCCGGTACTCCTCGGTCCGCAGCACCGTACCGGCGGACGGCCGCCCGTCCCAGCGGGCCTGCCCGTTGACACTGCCCCAGTTGAGGCTCGCGTTGACGCAGAGCTGCCCCGCGAGGAGCGTCGACGGGGTCCGGGCCACACGTTCACGCGCCAGCTCGACCGTGAGCCGACCGAACGCCTCCGGTCGCAGGAGAGTCGATTTCGGGGGTGCGATGAAGGCGTCGGTCCAGATTCCCATGCTGCTCTTGTAGCAAGGGGGACGGGCCGGCGTGACCGTGTTTCCGGGAATCCGGGCGAGCCTCCCATCGGGCGCCGTACTGGGGCCGGGGGCGGCAAGGGCGAAGCGGCAGCAGGCGCCGGGCGGGGCGCCCGCACCCTTTGGCGTCATCCGGCCCGGTACGCGAGGTGGCCTCGCACTTGGTCAAGAAGGGGGGGCGGAAGGTGCACTTTCGGTCATGCCGGAGGCTGGTGGTGCGGCTCCAAGCCTCGCCGTTTCGGCTGAGAGGGGACCGGAAGCAGAGAGGAAGTACGAACGTGCCTTCTGAGTTGGGGCGATGAAACTTGCCGAGAGGCTCTGTCCCCCCATCCCAGGCACGGGGAAAGGCGGCGAGCCACTTTCGCCACCTTAAGCCACCCTGTCGCTATGGGTGATGTTTAGGCCATCATCGAAACGGAACATTGAATTCCGCTTGTACGTAAATTCGAATCCTTTCTCGTATCACCATACTGAAAAAGAGCCCTTTCGGGGGACGGCGAAACCCCTGCTAGTACGCCTACGATCATGTGCGTTCCACCGGCCCGTGAAATTTCATCAGCCCTGACAATCAGATCGACAGGTTTGGGGGGTGGGCGTGACGGCGAGGCTGGCGAGCGCGAAATGTGCAGGTCAACGAAGGAGAGGACTGGGATGATCAACTTTCAGAACGGGGCGCCGGCGTCTTCGATGGGTGACGTTCGGTGGGTGAAGAGCTCCGCCAGCAACCCGGCCGGTGGAGACTGCGTGCGATTTGCAGAGCTGCCGAATGGGGAGGTGGCGATGAGTAATTCACGCTTCCCGGAGGGGCCGGCGCTGGTGTTCACGCGTTCGGAGATCAAGGCCATGCTGGCCGGAGCCCGGCAGGGGGAATTCGACAGCATGGCCGCCTGAACCGCATCGGAGGCCGCTCACGCCTAGTTGATGTGGCATCCTCACCTTGAGAAGCTATGAGTGAGATGCCGATCAAGGGGTGGGATGTTGAGCGGGCAGCCTCTCTATGTAGTGCCGGGCGGTGCCAAGCCGTCCGGCACTCCGGCAGGAGCGGGCCGAGTAGTCGGTGCTCGTCTCCGTCAGCTCCGCGAGAGTCTGGGTCTTCGTGGCGCGGACGTCGTCAAGGCCGGCGTCATCGGATCAGTCGCGACCCTCAGCCGTATCGAGAACGCCATCACTCCTCTTCGTGAGGAGACGGTTCTCGCGCTGGCGCGTTACTACGGCGTGAATGAAGCCGAAGAGCTGGACATCATAGCCAGCCTTGTGCAGAAGTCACACACTGATGCGTGGTGGGGCGAGTTTCATGACGTGGTGCCCGGCTGGATGGAACGGCTGATCAGCGTCGAGGCGTCTGCCAAGTCCATCAGGACCTACCAACTGCAGTACATCCCCGGCCTGCTGCAGACGGGCCCGTACGCGCGCGCCCTCATGCAGGTGCACAGTGAACCCGGGATAGACGCGGCGCAGATTGAGCGCAATGTCGAGCGGCGGGTTCGTGTTCGTCTGATCCGGCAGGGACTGCTCCAACGCTCCTCGCCGCCGCTGTACTACGCCGTAATCGATGAGAACGCCTTGGTGCGAAGAGTTGGCGGCACAGCCGTCATGCGCGAACAACTCCGGCAGCTGTATAGCTGGGAGGAGAACAGGGAGCACGTGCACCTCCGCATCATTTCCTTCGACCGCGGTGCGGAAGCCCTCGCCCCAGCCGCCTCTATGACTCACCTCACCTTTCCGCCGGGACGCGAAATGGACATGGTATATCTGGAAGTCCCGGACATGGGGACTTATGTGACGCGCCCCCAGGACCTGGTGCGCTACAAACTTGCCATGACGTCGCTGTGGCACCTGGCAGAGGACCGGACGACGACTTTGAAGATCCTGGAGCGCCACATCAAGAGGCTGGAAGGCTGACATCTAAGGAACTCGGGCTACTCCACCGTACTCGATCCATTCCGCCTGCTCCTGCCGTGGCCCCAGGTCGCTGTCCGGCCGCCACCGCGAAACGTCGCAGAGTTCTCCGACGATTTCCAGGCCCTCAAAGAAGCGGTCGACTTCCGCGAACGATCTGACTCTTCCCCACTTACCTCCTGTGACTCGCCGCATCAGCCTGGTCACGTCCTCCCGGAGTTGAGCGTCGTCGCTTGCCAAGTGACTGAGCACGAGATAACTCCCCGAGGGTAGTTCCTCGACGACATTCCGGACTAGCTGCCACGGATCTTTCTCATCCGGGATGCAGTGGAGAACGGAAACGAACAGAGCTGCGGTGGGACGCCCTGGCTGGTAGATCTCCAGTTCCTCGGCACGGTTGAAGATATGCCTCGTGTTGAGCATGTCGGCTTGGATGACCGCGGTATTCCGATTCTCCTCCAGCATCATGCGCCCGTGGGCCAGGACTATGGGGTCGTTGTCCACATACGCGACGCGTGCGCTCTTGTCGGATCGTTGGGCGACTTGGTGGACGTTGTTCTGGGTCGGCAGGCCGGACCCGTGATCGATGTACTGCTTCACGTTGCCGGTACCGGCGATGTACTTGACTGCCCGCACAAGAAACTGGCGGTTGATTAACGCGACTTGCTGTGTACTAGGCGCAAGACGCAAAAGTTCCTCGCACGCGGCCCAGTCGGATTCATAATTGTCTGTACCGCCCAGCAGATAGTCGTACATGCGCGCGACACTGGCCTTGCTGACGTCCATGTGAGACCCCCGACTGTCATATGCCGACGCAATACCCCGACAGGCAGGGGGATGTGCGCCGGCCTCCGGCCCTGATGGCGCCCCATGTTAGGAGTAATACTCCACCCTCGGCCACCTCATCACCGAGAGGACCACCGAAAGGTGGCGCAAAACCCGTTGGCATGCCATCGGGAGGGCAGCAATGGTCCGGTCGCCCCGCGGCAATGGCGCCGGGGGCACTGGGATCAGAGTGGAAGACGGGACTGAGAAGGAGACCTCAACGCGGCCCGGGAGGCGACAAGCACATCTGCCGCCGAGAGCCCCATGAGGTCGGAGGTCTCCCGTACGGTCAGGCCGAGGCGGTAGCGAAGCAGCACCACGTCCGCCTGCCGAGCGGACAACGTTCGGTGAAGTTGGTCTACGCCGCAGCCACGCACGGTACGAACTACCCTCCTCCCCAGCAACTGCCAGGACAGAGCAGCGGGCGACGGACTCTCCAACGCCTCCCGCCACAGGAGGGCCAGGTCGCCGAGAGCCGCAGCAGCGATCTCGCTTCCCGCCGTCCAACTCCGGATGCGAAGTGCGCTGTATCGCGTGTAGAGAGCGCGGCGGCGGGAGCAGAACGCAACGAGGTCAGCGGGAAACACGATCTCGACTGCCTCGTCGGCCACCGGCGACAGCAGTCTTGCCGTCGCTCCCGCGTGTGGGAAGCGACGCGCCGCTGCTGCTTCTGCAGCGCCGCAAAGCGACTTCGGATGTGTGACGCCGTGGTCAGTCCGTGCCATGTACCGCTGCCTTCACCGACAGAGTGAAGATGCTGTACTGAACGTCCTCCCACAGGTGGCGGAACTGTTCCTGGGAGCCGCCCAAGTGCTGGACGAGCAGCGCGAAGTCCTCCCAGCCAGCCATCGAGTCGCCATTGACAACTGCCTCCAGGAGCCGCAGCTTGCCTGCTCCGTGAACGCCTGGCAGGCCGAGATCGCGCATGGTCGGACGGCCGGCAGCGAGGTGGAGCCCCCGCATCGCATTGCCGAGTCGGGCCACTGCCGTGGCACCGCCGTGGGCGGCGGTCGGAGGCCGGCCCTTGGCCCATTCCCACAGCATGCGTAATTCTTCGGGCCGCCCGTCGAGAATGGTGGTGAGGGTAAAGACGGCCGGCCACTCGGGGATGCGCTCCCCGGTCAGGAGCCGGGAGAATGCCGTAGCCGGGATGCCCGCCTGATCAGCCACGGCACCGGTGGTACGTCCACTGGCTCCGAGGAGATACCGCAGGGCAGCACCCAGCTGCTCCCTGTTCGAGCGGGCCGAAGCAACGTCATACCCGGCACCACTGAACGGTGTGCTCCCGACCACAACGGCCTCGGGAAGAGAGGCCGCCTCTGGGCCGGTATAGCCCTGCCACTTACGACGAGCCGCGTCCGGGCTCAGATTCACCGCACGCGCGACCGAAACCCAGCTCTGGCCCCGCCTGCGCGCGTCATTCACCGCTGCCCCGACATAGGACTCCACTCCTGCGGCCACGGCCCCCGCAGCCCGCACCAAGTCCTCCAGCTGTGCGGCCCGACGCTCACCGTCGAGCAACTGATCGCTCAGACACTGAAGACGCTCGGCAGCGACCCTGCCATTGTCCGCACGGTTGCTCCACTGACCAGTGGACGCTCTGTGATCGTCCCTCAGGCGCTGCGCCAAGCGCCGGCACGCCGTGGAGCAATAGGCCCGCGGGCGTCCGGGGCCGCGCCGCCGACGGAAGCGCCGCCGACACAGTGCGTAGCTGCACAAGGCATAAATGTACTGGTGCTCCCGGGAGGTCCCTTCGAGCTGAGCCACGTCTCCCTCTCCGATTCATCAAGGCGTCATGCGTAGGCACCCGGAACCCCGGGCATCACGTCACGACAAGGAGAGAGCCGGAGACCACGTCCGCAGACCGGTCTCCGGCTCGACCGCTAACGGCGGCAGTACCCCTGGTACATCAGCACCGACTGGTCAGCGGCGCAGGCCGCTGCAAGCGCCCACAAGGCACCCGACGGAACAGAAAAAGTTCCCATAGACGTCACGACGACCAGTACGCTCAGCAGCAGTGAGCCCCACGTGACCCGGACCGCGAAAACCCTGAGCAGTGTGGTTTGTGGCAGCAGAAATGACGGAAGGGTACTCTCAAGCGAAGTCGACCGCACAGCACCGTGCAGCCGACGGAGAAGGTGGCGCATGTTCTTTCTCCTATGAGCTCGTAACACGATCTTGGTGACGTTGGCTGGTGGGGCGTAACCGGTGTGACGATTCGACTGTTCGTGAGGGTGTGGGTACTCGACCGTGGATTGTG
>JOAZ01000029.1 GCA_000720535.1 Streptomyces halstedii | reverse complement strand
ACTTCCTCCACACCTACAACCACCACCGCAGCCACACCGCACTCGGAGGCCAACCCCCGATCAGCCGCGTCAACAACCCTGCGGGGCAATACACCTAGGGCGTGCGGGCCCGCCGGACCGTGTCCCGGCCGGCGGGCCCGCGCCTCATGCCTCCCGCAGCCGCGCACGCGCCTCCATGAGCGCGAAGCCCAGCAGGTTCAGCCCCTGCCAGGAGGCCGGGCCGGCCGCCCGGGGATCGTCCTGCGCGAGACCGATGCCCCAGATCCGGTCCGTCGGGCTCGCCTCGACCAGCACCCGCTCACCGGTGCCCAGGAGATAGTCCCGCAACGCCGGATCCTGCCCGAACTTGTGCACACCGCCCGCCACCACCAGGGCGAACCGCTCCCGCTCCCAGGTGGCGTCGTCGAAGCCCCGGACCAGCCGGCCCGCCGTCTTGGCCTGCGCGGGGCCGCGCGCGGCCAGGACCCGCGCCTCGCCCTCCGCGTCGCCGAACAGCCGGGCCTTGCCGGCCATCATCCAGTGCTCGGCCGTCGCGTACCGCACCCCGTCCACCGTGAACGGCGAGGGCCACCACTGGCTGAGGCAGCCCGTGCCGAGCTGTCCGTCCGCACGGGGCCGATGCCCCAAGAACGTCAGGTACTTCACGCGCCCGCCCCGCGCCGACCGTGCCAGCAGCTCGTCCACGCAGGCCTGTTCCCTGGTCTGTTCCATGGCGGCCGAGTCTGTCACCCGGCGCTGACACCGGGCCGGGGATTTCCGTGTCCCGCACGACAGCGGTCGATAGATTCCGTCGCGTAATCAAATGGCAACAACGGAATCACTTGTTGGTGAAGGGTGACTCTGTCAGGATCGGCAGTCAATTCGGCAAGAAGCTACGTCGTCCGGTCATGAGCACGGCACGGGAGAACGTCATGGGCACAGGCTTCGAGGCGGCGGACCGCTTCGCGGACGGGTCGCAGTTCATCGGCGGGCGGCCGCGCTCCGGCACGTCGGGCCGCCACCAGGACGTGGTGGACCCCGCGACGGGTGCCCGGGTCCACCGCTACGAGACGGCCGGCACCGCCGACGTCGACGCCGCGGTCGCCGCCGCCCGTGCCGCAGGCCCCGGCTGGGCGGGGGCCACCCCCGCCGAGCGGTCCGGTCTGCTGCACCGCTTCGCGGGCGTACTCGACGCCAGGGCCGCCGACTTCGCGTACGCCGAATCGCTCCAGTGCGGCAAACCTCTCAAGCTCTCCAGCGGGTTCGACGTCCCCGGCACCATCGACAACACCCGCTTCTTCGCCGGTGCCGCGCGCCGTCTGGAAGGGACGGCGGCCGCCGAGTACAGCGGTGACCACACCTCCTGCGTACGCCGCGAGCCCCTCGGGGTCGTCGGCTCGGTCGCACCGTGGAACTACCCGCTCCAGATGGCCGCCTGGAAGATCCTCCCGGCGATCGCCGCGGGCAACACCGTCGTCCTCAAGCCCGCCGAGATCACCCCGCTCACCTCGCTGATGTTCGCCCAGGCCGCCACCGAGGCGGGGATCCCGGACGGAGTGGTCAACATCGTGGCCGGCACCGGACCGGACGCCGGGGAGCACCTCGTCGGCCATCCCGACGTCCGGATGATCTCCTTCACCGGTTCCACGGACGTCGGCAGGCGGGTCGCCGCGCTCGCCGGCTCCACCGTCAAGCGGCTGCACCTGGAGCTGGGCGGCAAGGCCCCCTTCCTGGTGTTCGACGACGCCGACCTGGACGCGGCGGTCCACGGGGCCGTCGCCGCGGCGCTCATCAACAGCGGCCAGGACTGCACGGCCGCCACCCGCGCCTACGTCCAGCGCCCCCTGTACGACGCGTTCGTGAGCGGTGTGGCCGGTCTGATGGAGACCGTCCGGCTCGGCGACCCCTTCGACCCCGCGACCGACCTCGGCCCGCTGGTCAGCCACCGGCACCGCGACCGGGTCGCCGGATTCGTCGAGCGGGCGCGGGCGTACGCCACGGTCGTCACCGGCGGCGAGGCACCCGGTGGCGAACTGGCGGACGGCGCCTACTACCGGCCCACGCTGATCACGGGCGCCGCCCAGGACAGCGAGGCCGTCCGCGCGGAGATCTTCGGCCCGGTCCTGGTCGTCCTGCCCTTCGACACCGACGACGAGGGCATCCGCCTCGCGAACGACACCCCCTACGGACTCGCCGCCTCCGCCTGGAGCCGCGGCCTGTACCGGGCGAACCGCGCCACCCGGGAGATCAGGGCGGGCTGCGTGTGGATCAACGACCACATCCCGGTCATCAGCGAGATGCCGCACGGCGGATACCGGGCCAGCGGTTACGGCAAGGACATGTCGTCGTACTCCTTCGAGGAGTACACACAGGTCAAGCACGTCATGTACGACACCACCGCGGTGGCCCGGAAGGACTGGCACCGCACCGTCTTCGGGGACCGATAAGAGGCCGCCGCCCGGCGGCCGTACCCACCCGGAAGGGCAACGCGTATGCAGGAGTACGAGGCCGAGGGCCTCACCGCGCCGCGACTCGCAGCGATGCGGCGCAGCCTCTCGGACGGCCGGGGCGCCCTCACCCGCCGCTCCCTCCTGAGGGCGTCGGGCGCGGGCGCGGGCGTACTCGGCGGCCTCGCCGCACTGGGCGCCTGCGGTATCCCGCCCGCGAAACGGGAGGACCAGGGCGCGGCCGCCTCCGACGACCACTCGGACCGCGAGAAGCGCGTCACCTTCTCCAACTGGACCGAGTACATGGACGTCGGCGACGACGGGCAGAGCCGCCCGACCCTCCGGACGTTCACCGAACGCACCGGGATCACGGTCAAGTACACCGAGGACATCAACGACAACGTCGAGTTCTTCGGCAAGGTCAAACCGCAGCTCGCCGCGGGCCAGGACACCGGGCGGGACCTGATCGTCGTCACGGACTGGCTCGCCGCCCGGATCATCCGGCTCGGCTGGGCGCAGAAGCTCGACCCGGCGAACCTGCCGCACGCGTTCGCCAACCTCACGGCGCAGTTCCGCGCCCCCGACTGGGACCCCGGACGGGCCCACTCCTACCCCTGGAGCGGCATCCCCACCATCATCGCCTACAACGCCAGGGCGACCGGCGGCCGCACCGTCGACTCCGTGACCCAACTGCTCGACGACCCCCGCCTCAAGGGCCGGGTGTCCTTCCTCTCCGAGATGCGCGACTCGGTGGGCATGACCCTCCTCGACATGGGCCGCGACCCCGCCTCCTTCACCGACGCCGACTACGACGCGGCCATCGCCCGGCTCCAGGACGGCGTCGACCGGAAACAGATACGCCGCTTCACCGGCAACGACTACACCGCGGACCTCAGCAAGGGCGACATCGCGGCCTGCGTCGCCTGGGCCGGGGACATCGTCCAGCTCCAGGCCGACAACCCGGACATCAAGTACGCGATCCCCGCCGCCGGATACGTCACCGCCACCGACAACCTGCTGGTCCCCGCCAAGGCGCGGCACAAGACCAACGCCGAGCGGCTCATCGACCACTACTACGAGCCCCCGGTCGCCGCCCGGCTCGCCGCGTACATCAACTACGTCTGCCCGGTGGACGGGGTGGCCGCCGAACTCGCCGCGATCGACCCGGCCATGGCCTCCAACACGCTGATCCTGCCGGACGCGCGGATGACCGCGAAGTCGCACGCCTTCCGCTCCCTCGAACCCGACGAGGAGACGGCGTACGAGGAGAAGTTCGCCGCGCTCCTCGGCGCCTGACCGGCCCGATCCCTCCCCGATCTCCCCCGACACCCTGGGACCGCGACCCATGACACAGCAGCAGACGACGGGCGGCGACGTCCGGCTGACCGGCATCAGCAAGACCTACGGCTCCTTCACCGCCGTCCATCCCCTCGACCTGACCGTCCCGCGGGGCTCCTTCTTCGCCCTGCTCGGCGCGTCCGGCTGCGGCAAGACCACCACCCTGCGGATGATCGCCGGCCTGGAGGAGGCCACCACGGGCACCGTCTCCCTCGGCGGCAGGGACATCACGGCCCTGCCGCCGCACCGGCGGCCCGTCAACACCGTCTTCCAGAGCTACGCGCTCTTCCCTCATCTCGACGTCACCGAGAACGTCGCGTTCGGCCTGCGCCGCCGGGGGGTGACCCCGGTGAAGAAGCGGGTCGCCGAGATGCTGGACCTCGTCCAGCTCGGCGACTTCGCCCGCCGCAGGCCGCACCAGCTCTCCGGCGGCCAGCAGCAGCGCGTCGCCGTGGCCCGCGCGCTCATCAACCACCCCCAGGTGCTCCTGCTCGACGAACCGCTCGGCGCCCTCGACCTCTCGCTGCGGCGGCGGATGCAACTGGAGCTCAAACGCATCCAGACCGAGGTCGGCATCACCTTCGTCCACGTCACCCACGACCAGGAGGAGGCCATGACCATGGCCGACACGGTCGCCGTGATGAACGGCGGCCGCGTCGAACAACTCGGCGCCCCCGCCGACCTCTACGAGAACCCGCGCACCACCTTCGTGGCGAACTTCCTCGGCACCTCCAACCTCATCGAGGCCGAGATCGTGTCCGCCGGTACGGACGTCGTCGTCTCGGCGGGCGGCGGAACGCTCCGGCTGCCCGCCGGCCGGTGCCCCGCCCCGACCCCGCCCGGCGGCAGGCTCCTCGTCGGCATACGGCCCGAGAAGATATCCCTCGACCCCGCCGCCGACGCGGACCCGGACGACGGCCGCAACCGGGTCACCGGGCGGATCACCGAGGCCGGCTTCCTCGGCGCCAGCACCCAGTACCTCGTGGAGAGCCCCGCCGGCAAGGCGCTCCAGGTCTACGAGCAGAACACCGGGCACCGCCGGAGCCTCGCCCCCGGGAGCGAGGTCGTCCTGCGCTGGGACCCCGCCCACACCTTCGCCCTCGACGCCGCCCAGGACATGGAGGCCGGTGTGCAGAGCGTCCAGGACACGCCGTGAGCGCGACCGGCGGCCCACCGGCGCCGCCCGCCCCCGCGCCCCCGGTCCGCGGGCGGTCCGTCCGCAAGCGGCTCGTCCCCTACTGGCTGCTGCTCCCCGGCGTCCTGTGGCTGCTCGTCTTCTTCGCGCTGCCGATGGTCTACCAGGCGTCCACCTCCGTACAGACCGGATCCCTGGAGGAGGGGTTCCGGGTCACCTGGCACCTGGCGACCTACAAGGACGCGCTCGCCGACTACTACCCGCAGTTCCTCAGGTCCCTGCTGTACGCCGGTACCGCCACGCTCCTGTGCCTGCTGCTGGGATACCCGCTCGCCTACCTGATCGCCTTCAAGGCCGGCCGGTGGCGCAACCTGGTGCTCGTGCTGGTGATCGCGCCCTTCTTCACCAGCTTCCTGATCCGCACGCTCGCCTGGAAGACCATCCTCGCGGACGGCGGCGCCGTCGTGGAGGCGCTGAAGGCGCTGCACGTCCTGGACGTCACCAGCGGGCTCGGCTGGACCGAGGGCGACCGCGTCCTGGCCACCCCGATGGCCGTCGTCTGCGGACTGACGTACAACTTCCTGCCGTTCATGGTCCTCCCGCTCTACACCTCGCTGGACCGGATCGACCCCCGGCTGCACGAGGCGGCGGGCGACCTGTACGCCACGGCGGCCACCACCTTCCGCACGGTCACCCTCCCGCTGTCCATGCCCGGGGTCGTCGCCGGCACCCTCCTGACGTTCATCCCGGCCAGCGGCGACTACGTCAACGCGGAACTCCTCGGCTCCACGGACACCAAGATGGTCGGCAGCGTCATCCAGTCCCAGTTCCTGCGGGTCCTGGACTATCCGACGGCGGCGGCCCTCTCCTTCATCCTCATGGCGGTCGTCCTGCTCGTCGTCACCGTCCACATCCGCCGCTCCGGGACGGAGGACCTCCTGTGACACGCCTGCTCCACGCGCTGCGGCGGCGCCTGGTCGTGATCGCCGGGCTGCTGACCCTGGCCTACCTGGTCCTGCCCAACGCCGTCGTCATGGTGTTCTCCTTCAACCGGCCGAACGGCCGCTTCAACTACACCTGGCAGCGGTTCTCCCTGGACGCCTGGAAGGACCCCTGCGGGGTCGCCGACCTGTGCGGCTCGCTCTCGCTGTCCCTGCGGATCGCCGCCCTGGCGACGCTCGGGGCGACCGTGCTCGGCACGATGATCGCCTTCGCGCTGGTCCGCTACCGCTTCCGGGCCCGGGGCGCGGTCAACTCGCTGATCTTCCTGCCCATGGCCATGCCCGAAGTGGTGATGGCCGCGTCCCTGCTCACGCTCTTCCTCAACATGGGGGCCGAACTCGGCTTCCGTACCGTGCTGATCGCGCACATCATGTTCTGCCTCAGCTTCGTGGTGACGGCCGTCAAGGCGCGGGTGATGTCGATGGACCCGCGCCTGGAGGAGGCCGCCCGCGACCTCTACGCGGGCCCCGCGCAGACCTTCCTCCGGGTGACCCTGCCGATCGCGGCCCCGGGTATCGCGGCCGGCGCGCTGCTCGCCTTCGCGCTCTCCTTCGACGATTTCATCATCACCAATTTCAACGCCGGTTCCACGGTGACCTTCCCCATGTTCGTCTGGGGATCGGCCCAGCGCGGAACACCCGTACAGATCAATGTCATCGGTACGGCCATGTTCGCCGTCGCCGTCGCCGTGGTCGTCGTGGGACAACTGGTGGCCGACCGGAGAAAGAGCAGAGCCGAGAAGTGATTCCCGAAGGAGTTGGAAACCATGGCCCCGGACGCCCTGCGCCGTGCGGCGGCATCCCTTTCCGGTGCGCGCCCGCTGTCCTACTGGCTCGACGACCCCGCGAAACCGGAGGCGCTCCCCGCGCTCACCGGTGACGCGGTCTGCGACCTCCTGGTGGTCGGCGGCGGCTACAGCGGGCTGTGGACCGCGCTGCTCGCCAAGGAGCGCGACCCCGGACGCGAGGTGGTGCTCATCGAGGCGCGCGAGGCGGGCTGGGCCGCCTCGGGCCGCAACGGAGGGTTCTGCGCCGCCTCGCTGACCCACGGGACGGCCAACGGCCTGGAGCGCTGGCCCGGGGAGATCGCGAAGCTGGAGGAGCTGGGCGCGCGCAACCTGGACGGCATCGAGGAGGCCGTCGCCCGCCACGGCATCGACTGCGACTTCGAGCGCACCGGCGAGATCGTGGCGGCCACCCGGCCCCATGAGCTGGCCGACCTGCGCGCCTGGCACCGCCGCACCGAGGAACTCGGCCTCGGCACACCGGAGTTCCTGGACCGCGAACAGGTACGGGCCGAGGTGGACTCCCCGGCCTTCCTGGGCGGCCTGTTCGACCGGCGCGGGGTCGCGATGCTCCACCCGGCGAAGCTCGCCTGGGGGCTGAAGCGGGCCTGCCTGCGTCTCGGCGTACGCGTCCACGAGCACACCCCGGGCCTGGATCTGGCCCGCTCGGGCGCCGGGATCGCGGTGCGTACCCCGTACGGCAGGGTCTTCGCCCGGCGGGCGGCCCTCGGGACGAACGTCTTCCCGTCCCTGGTCGCGCGGCTGCGCCCGTACACCGTCCCGGTGTACGACTACGCGCTGATGACCGAGCCGCTGAGCGCCGGCCAGCTCGCCTCGATCGGCTGGCGGAACCGCCAGGGAATGAGCGACGGGGCCCACCGGTTCCACTATTTCCGGATGTCCTCGGACCACCGGATCCTGTGGGGCGGATATGACGCCGTCTATCCGTACGGAGGCCGTCTGGATTCCGCCCTCGACCAGCGTCCCGAGACCTTTCTGAAGCTCGCCCAGCATTTCTTCGAGTATTTTCCGCAGCTCTCCGGCGTGCGTTTCTCCCATGCCTGGGGCGGGGCGATCGACACCTGTTCGCGCTTTTCCGCGTTCTTCGCGACGGCGTACGGGGGACGGGTCGCCCACGCGGCCGGCTACACCGGTCTGGGCGTCGGGGCCACCCGCTTCGGGGCCGAGGTCATGCTCGATCTGCTGGCCGGGGAGCGCACGGAACGCACCGGGCTCCGGATGGTCCGCTCCCGGCCGCTGCCCTTCCCGCCCGAGCCCTTCGCCTGGGCGGGGATCTCGCTCACCAAGAGGTCGATGGCGCGCGCCGACAGCCACGGCGGCCACCGCGACCCGTGGCTGCGGGCCATGGACCGGCTGGGGTTCGGTTTCGACAGCTGAGCGGCCCGGACGGCGGGGGAGTGATCCACCTCACGGTCATCCGCCGTCCCGACCCGCGTCATGATCGCGCCCGGCCGCTCTCTCTCCCCGTACACACCGGCAGGACCCTGCCGGTGCTCACGGGGAAAGGAAGGCAGTCATGGCCGACACGGGGGCCAGGGCCGGGGTCGAATGGCTCGTATCGGCGGCACCGGATCCGGACGCCTGCCGCCGGGAGTGGGAGCGCGTCCCCCTGGGGATCGCGCTGCTTCCCGCCGGCGGACGCTGGGACGTGCTCGCCGTACCGGTGGAGCTGGGATATCCGACGCTCGACGTGCTCACCCGCCTCGTCCACCGGCCCGGACCGGTGCTGCTCGGTTTCGGGGACGCCCGGATGGGCTTCTTCGTGCCGCCGGGCACGGCCTCGGGGTGGCTGGGCACCGGGGTGCGGGGGATCGGCCGGGGCAGCTGGATCGCCGTCCCCCGGCCCGGACGGACGGTGGGTGCGGCACGGTGGCTGATCCTGCCGGACGGGTCGGGGACGCTGGTCGATCCGGTCCTCCTGGAGCTCGCGCTGCACGAGGCCGCCGCCGCCCGTGCCGCCCGCGGGGGGACGGGCCGGGAGGACTGAGGGACTGCCAGAGGTCTTGACAAGTGGATTGGTCTGGACCATGTTGTGCGCGGCCGCACTCAATTCCCCCCAGCACGGAGGCTGTTGTGGAACGCACCGGACCACCCGCCCGATTCACCGGACTTCTGGCCGTCTGTTCGGCGGCCCTGCTCGCCGCCGCCGGGCTGGTCGCCTCGGCGCCGGCCGCCACCGCCGCCGACGCCGACCTGGCACGCAACGGCGGCTTCGAGGCGGGTCTGGACGGCTGGACCTGCTCGGGCGGCAGCGGAACCGTCGTCAGCACCCCCGTGCACAGCGGCACATCGGCGCTGAAGGCGACCCCGGCCGGCAGCGACAACGCCAAGTGCTCCCAGACCGTGACGGTCAAGCCCGACTCCACGTACACCCTCCAGGCGTGGGTGCGGGGGGACTACGTCTACCTCGGCGCGTCCGGCACCGGCACCACGGACGTCTCCACCTGGACCCAGTCGGCCGGTTCGTACACCAAGCTCGGCACCTCCTTCAAGACCGGCCCCGCGACCACCTCGGTCACCGTCTACACCCACGGCTGGTACGGCACCGCCGCCTACTACGCCGACGACCTCACCCTGGTCGGACCCGGCGGCGCCCCCGCCACCGTGCCCGCCGCCCCCACCGGCCTGAAGGCCGGCACGGCCACCTCCACCTCCGTCCCGCTGAGCTGGACCGCCTCGGCCGGAGCCACCGGCTACCAGGTCTACCGCGACGGCACGAAGGTCCAGACCGCCACCGGTCCCTCCGCGACCGTGACGGGGCTGACCGCCTCCACCGCGTACAGCTTCCAGGTCAGCGCGGTCAACGCCGCCGGTGAGTCCGCGAAGTCGGCGGCCGTGAGCGCCACCACCACCTCCGGCGGCGGCCAGGAGGGCGGCGGCGGGGACCTGCCCGCCCACGCCCTCGTCGGCTATCTGCACGCCAGCTTCGCCAACGGCTCCGGCTACACCCGGATGGCCGACGTCCCCGACTCGTGGGACGTCATCAACCTCGCCTTCGGTGAGCCGACCTCCGTCACCTCCGGCGACATCCGCTTCTCGCTCTGCCCCGTCGCCGAGTGCCCGGGTGTGGAGAGCGAGGCGGAGTTCAAGGCCGCCGTCAAGGCCAAGCAGGCGGCCGGCAAGAAGGTCCTGATCTCCATCGGCGGCCAGAACGGCCAGGTGCAGCTCAACTCCACGGCCGCCCGCGACACCTTCGTCTCCTCGGTGTCCAAGATCATCGACACGTACGGACTGGA
The DNA here is from genome assembly GCA_000720535.1 of Streptomyces halstedii. Lineage (GTDB taxonomy): Bacteria > Actinomycetota > Actinomycetes > Streptomycetales > Streptomycetaceae > Streptomyces > Streptomyces halstedii. Next base: position 72,473 of record JOAZ01000029.1, on the reverse strand, counting down.
CGGCCTGGACATCGACTTCGAGGGCCACTCGCTCTCGCTGAACACCGGTGACACCGACTTCCGCAACCCGACGAGCCCCGTCGTCGTCAACCTCATCTCGGCCGTGAAGACCCTCAAGGCCAAGTACGGCGACGACTTCGTCCTCACCATGGCCCCCGAGACCTTCTTCGTGCAGCTCGGCTACCAGTACTACGGCTCCGGCCCCTGGGGCGGCCAGGACCCGCGCGCCGGCGCCTACCTGCCCGTCATCCACGCCCTGCGCGACGCCCTCACGCTGCTGCACGTCCAGGACTACAACTCGGGCTCCATCATGGGCCTGGACAACCAGTACCACTCGATGGGCGGTGCCGACTTCCACATCGCCATGACGGACATGCTGCTCACCGGCTTCCCGGTGGCCGGCGACCAGACCAAGGTCTTCCCGGCGCTGCGCCCCGACCAGGTCGCCATCGGCCTCCCCGCCTCCACCCAGGCGGGCAACGGGCACACCTCACCGGCCGAGGTCACCAAGGCGCTGAACTGCCTGACCAAGAAGACCGACTGCGGCAGCTACCAGACCCACGGCACCTACCCCGGGCTGCGCGGGCTGATGGCCTGGTCGATCAACTGGGACCGCTTCAACAACGGGGAGTTCGCGAAGAACTTCGACGCCTACTTCGGGAACTGACCTCCCGGAGGACGAGCAGCAGCGCGGCCGCGAGGCACCAGCTGGCGAGTACGTCCAGCGGCCAGTGGTAGCCGCGCAGCACCAGACCGATGCTCGTCGCCGCCGTCAGCAGGACGGCGGCGACGAGCATCATCCATGAGCGCCGCACGTACGGGGCGAGGAGCAGGGCGGCCGCCCCGTACGCCACGGCGGCGGTCGCCGTGTGGCCCGAGGGGTAGTAGCCGGTCGCCTCCGTCAGTGGCCCCTGCCGGTCGGTCCACAGCTTGACCGGGACGACCAGCAGCGGCACCGCCGCCATGGCCAGGACCGCGTACAGCGCCTTCCGGCGGGCCCGGCGCAGCCAGGCCACGAGGACGGCGCACGCCAGCACGGGCACGGCGACCTCCATGTTGCCGAGGTCCGCGAAGAGGTCGGACAGCGCGGCGGGCCCGCGCCCGGCCAGTGCCAGTCCCAGCCGCTCGTCGGGCCCGAGCAGCGGGCCGTCGGCCACGACCTGCCAGGTGACCAGCGCGAAGACGGCCAGGAGCGCGGCGAGCCGGGAAAAGAGAAGGACCGGCCACCGGGGAACGGGGGGGAGTGTTCCGGGGTGGCCGGTCGGATCGGTGTGCCGCGCGCCCCGGGGGGTGTGGGGCGGGCGGCCGTCCGATCGGTGAGGAGTTCCGGAGCGCGATGCTCCAGCGGTGTGCGCCGAGGCGCTGCCGGGACGGTGCTGGGGGAGCCCCGGCCCGGCATCACCCGCAGCTTCCTGCGGGCGAGGTGTTTCTCTCATCTGTGGAAACCGTACGTCAGGGGAAGGTGGGCCGACAGGGCCAACGGTATCCCGCCATCGCCCCCGCACACCTTCTTCACAGGCCCTCACGAGCGGCCCGGTCAATGCCGCCGAAAACGGCTCCCGGACCCGGTTTCACCCGTACGTATCAGAGGGTCGCGAAGGCCTGTTCGAGAATGTCGAGGCCCTCGTCCAGCAGGTCCTCCCCGATCACCAGCGGCGGCAGGAAGCGCAGGACGTTGCCGTAGGTGCCGCAGGTCAGCACCAGCAGGCCCTCGGCGTGGCAGGCCTTGGCCAGCGCCGCCGTCGCCGCCGCGTCGGGCTCCTTCGTACCGGACTTCACCAGCTCGATCGCGATCATGGCGCCCCGGCCCCGGATGTCCCCGATGACACCGCCGTTCGGGAGCTTCGCCCGCATCTCGCCCAGGCGGCCCTTCATGACCTCCTCGATGCGCCGGGCCTTCCCGTTCAGGTCCAGTTCGATCATCGTCTCGATGGCACCGAGCGCACCGGCGCACGCCACCGGGTTGCCGCCGTAGGTGCCGCCGAGGCCGCCGGAGTGCGCGGCGTCCATGATCTCGGCGCGGCCGGTCACCGCGGAGAGCGGCAGGCCGCCCGCGATGCCCTTGGCCGTGGTGATCAGGTCCGGGACGATGCCCTCGTCCTCACAGGCGAACCACTGGCCGGTACGGCAGAACCCGGACTGGATCTCGTCCGCGACGAAGACGATGCCGTTGTCCTTCGCGAACCGCGCGATCTCCGGCAGGAAGCCCTTCGCCGGCTCGATGAACCCGCCCTCGCCGAGGACCGGCTCGATGATGATCGCCGCGACGTTCTGCGCGCCGATCTGCTTGGTGATCTCGTCGATGGCCTGCGCGGACGCCTCCGCGCCGGCGTTCTCGGCACCGGTCGGCCAGCGGTAGCCGTACGCCACCGGCACGCGGTACACCTCGGGCGCGAACGGCCCGAAGCCCTGCTTGTACGGCATGTTCTTCGCGGTCAGCGCCATCGTGAGGTTGGTCCGGCCGTGGTAGCCGTGGTCGAAGACGACCACCGCCGTCCGCTTCGTGTACGCGCGGGCGATCTTCACCGCGTTCTCGACGGCCTCGGCGCCCGAGTTGAACAGCGCCGACTTCTTGGCGTGGTCGCCCGGGGTCAGCTCGGCCAGCCGCTCGCAGACCTCCACGTACCCCTCGTACGGCGTGACCATGAAACAGGTGTGGGTGAAGTCGGCGAGCTGCGCCGACGCGCGGCGGACGACCGCCTCCGCGGAGGCGCCCACCGAGGTCACGGCGATGCCGGAACCGAAGTCGATCAGCCGGTTGCCGTCCACGTCCTCGATGATCCCGCCGCCCGCGCGGGCGGCGAACACCGGCAGCGTGGAACCCACGCCTGCGGCGACCGCCGCCGTACGGCGGGCCTGAAGCTCCACCGACTTCGGGCCGGGGATGGCGGTGAGGACGCGGCGCTCCTGCGGGATGTCGGACATGCGGGGCTCCTGGGGGTGTTCCGGACACTTCTCTTCCGTGCAGGCTAGGGGCGGCGGCCACCGGGGGTCATGCTCCGCCGCGGAGTGGTGCGCGCGCGCCGTTGTCCGCCGCGGACAGAAGGCCGTACGGGCGGGGGCGCACCCGGCACCGCGCCCATCCGTCCGCATTGCTGAACTCCCCGTGTCCTGGCACTAGATTGGCCGGTGCAGAAGGCGGGACCTGGCTGGTCAGGGGGCGGCGGTTCATGGACACCGAAGGCACGTACGACGCACGGGGCACCCACCCGGAACGGGTGCCCCGCCCGGCGGGCCCACCACCCGCCGCGCCACCGCCGCACGCGCCGCCCCCGTACGCCCCACCGCCCCCCGGCCACGCCCCGGCCGCCGGGGCCCGGCCCCCGCTCGCCGAGTGGCTGCGCACCCCGCGCCCGGTCCGCGACCCCGGCGTCTGGCGGTACGGCCACACCCCGCGCCCGCCCGAGAAGCCCGAAGGCGTGCCCGACCGCTCCCTGCTGGTCGGGGCGCTGATCTCCGTCCTGAGCGCACTGCTCCTGTGGTCGCTGTGGCGCAACGGCTACGTCCCCTACCGGCTGGTGCCGGTGAAGCTTTTCACCCCGGGCGAGTGGTGGTACCCGGGCACCTTCGGGGGTCCCAGGACGATCGAGGGCAGCGACGCGCTCACGGTCTACGAGGCCGTGCTCTTCGGCCTCCTGGTCTACGGCTGCCTGCGCCTGGGGAACTGGGCCGAACTCTTCCGCCGGCACGTCGCCGGACGCGGTCAGCCCTTCCTCGCCCTGGCCACGGCCGCCGCGGCGGGCCTCGCCCAGCTCCTGGTCTGGAAGGACACCGTGCCGGTCGTCCGCCCGGTACTGATCCTCGTCGCCTCCGTCTTCGGCGGCGAGATCTACCAGAGCCAGAGCGTCGTCAACGTCGTCTACGGCCTCATCACCCTCGGGGTGCTCTGGCCGTTCGCCCGCCTCGGCCGCTGGCGCGCCCTGTTCGCCGCACGCGGCACCGCCCGCGCCTCCGGCACCCCCGGGGTCCCGCCCGTGCCCCCGGGGACCCCCGCCCCCGACGAGTGGCCGGAGCTGCGCGCGGCCGGCCGGACCGACGCCGCCCAGGCCCTCACCGCCGAGGTGCGGACCGGCCGGATGAACGACGTGGACGTGGCCCGGCTGCGCCACGCCTGGACCGTGGGCCGGGCCCACCCCGAACGGCTCGCCGCGCTCGACGAGGCCGTGCTGCGCGGCGGCGGCGCGGCCGCGCCGCACCCGTCGGGCGCCCGCGACCTGCCCGCCCGCACCGCCCGCCACGACCTGCTCACCGGCCAGGTCCGCGTCGGCAGCTTCGCGGACGACCCGCACAACCCGTACGCCCTGCGCGGCTCCGGCGCCGCCCTGGAACCCGCGCTGCTGGGCACCTCGCTGCTGGCGGTCGGCCCGCCCGGGTCGGGCAAGACCGCCCGTCTGGTGCGCCCGGTCGTCGAGTCCCTCGCCCTCCAGGCGCTCGCCGGACGGGCCGCCGTCCTCGCGGTCGGCGCCGCCGGTGCCCCCCTCGGCCCCGACGACGCCTACGACGTCGTCGTGCGGATCGGGGACCCCGCCTCCGTGCACGACCTCGACCTGTACGGCGGCACCACGGACCCCGACGAAGCGGCCGGCGTCCTCGCGGAAGGACTCGTCGGCGACGTCCCGGGCCTGGACAGCAGGCGCGCCGCCACCGTCCTGGCCCAGCTGCTCGGCCCCTACCGGGCGGTCCACGGCCACTTCCCCGGGGTTCCCGTGCTCCGCGAACTGCTCGACGGCGACCACGGCGCGGCCGACGCGCTGCGCACCGCGCTCGCCACCGGCGGCCACACCGCCATGCTGCGCGAACTGGACGCCCGCACCCGGCAGCGCGGCGGCCCCGGGGACCCCGGACCGGTCCTCGCCGACCGGGTCGCGCTGCTCGACCGGCCCGCCTTCGCGTCGTTCTTCGCCACCGGACCCGAGGCCCGCCCCTTCTCCCTGCGGTCGCTGGAACACCTGCCGCTGCGGGTCAGGATCGACCTCCCGGAGCGGGCCCACGCCGAGGCCTCCCGGCTGCTCACCCGGCTGGTCCTCGCCCAGTTCACCGCCGTCGCCGCCGCCCGCGCCGACCGGACGCTCTTCGTCTGCCTGGTCCTGGACGACGCCACCCAGGCCGTCACCGCCGAGACCGTACGGGGCATCAGGCGGCTGCGGTCCGTCAACGCGGGGGCCGTGCTCACCCTGCGTACCGTCGACGACGTCCCGGAGGCCCTGCACACCGCGCTGCTCGGCGGCGTCGGCTGCCGCATGGCCTTCTGCGGGGTCACCACCTGGGACGGCAAGCGGTTCGCGGACGTCTGGGGCAAGGAGTGGGTGGAGACCCGGGAGGTCGCCCAGCACGCCGTCTTCGCCGACCAGCCGTTCACCCGTGCCCTGCACGGCCTGCGCAAGCTGGTCACCGGCAAGGCCGTCACCCGGGACGCCGTGACCGTGCGCCGGGTGGAGCGGGAGCGCTGGTCGGCCTCCGAGCTGGCGTACTCCCTGCCCGCCGGGCACGCGGTCCTGTCGCTGACCACGGTGGACGGCGAGCACACCCCGCCCCTCCTGGTGAAGCTGGACGGCTGAGCCCGGCCCGCCCGGCTCCGGGCCGGTTACGCCCAATGCGCCGCCCTGGCAGAATCGGAAGCGGCCGTCTGTACGGGACGGCGCAAATCGACTCACCGACGCAACCGACTCCCGGGCGCAACCGACGCCCAGGCGCACCCGACTCCCAGAGGTCCGGCGGTCCCATGCCACCCACACTCGCCTCGCTCGTCCAGCACCCGTCGCTCCGACTCAGGGTCCGCGCCGGGGCGGACCGGCTCGCCACGCCCGTGCGCTGGGCCCACGCCAGCGAGCTGGCCGACCCCGTGCCGTACATGGACGGCGGCGAACTGCTCCTGATCACCGCGACCAACCTGGACGCAGAGGACCCCGGGACGATGCGGCGGTACGTCCGGCGGCTGGCGGCCGCCGAGGTCGCCGGGATCGGCTTCGCCGTGGGGGTCACCTACGACGAGGTCCCCGCCGCCCTCGTCGAGGCCGCCGAGGAAGCGGGGCTGCCGCTCCTGGAAGTGCCCCGGCGCACGCCGTTCATCGCCATCAGCAAAGCCGTGTCGGCGGCCATCGCGGCCGACCAGTACCGGGCCGTCACCGCGGGCTTCGAGGCACAGCGCGAGCTGACCCGGGCGGCGCTGGTCGGGGAGGGCCCCGCCGGGCTGGTCACCCGTCTCGCCGCGCAGGTGGACGGCTGGGCCGCGCTCTACGACACCTCGGGCGCCGTCGTCGCGGTGGCGCCGGACTGGGCGGCCAGGCGGGCCGCGCGCCTCACCGGCGACGTACGCCGCCTGGGGGACCGCGCGGCCCCGGCCAGCGCCGTCGTCGGCGGCCCCGAGGACCGCGTGGAGCTCCAGTCCCTGGGCACCGGCCGGCTCGCCCGGGGCGCCCTCGCCGTCGGTACGGGCGCCTCCCTGGGCACGGCCGAGCGGTACGCGGTGCACTCCGCCGTGGCCCTGCTGACCCTCACCACCGCCCGTTCCCGCTCGCTCCAGGACGCCGAACAGCGGCTGGGCGCGGCGGTCCTGCAAATGCTGCTCGCGGGCCAGCCCGACCACGCCCGCGCCGTCGCGGGGGACCTGTACGGCGCCCTGCTGGACGCCCCCTTCCGGCTGCTCATCGCGGAGGCGTCCGACCCGGCACCGCTCACCGAGACGATGGAGGCCGCGGCCGCCCGGTCCGGGGAGACGCTGCTGATGGTGCCGGAGGGCGACCGGGTCGTGGTGCTGGCGGCCGACGGCGGCGCCGCCGTCGGCGCGTGCGCGGCGTACGCCCAGGCGCAGGACGACCGCCCGGCGCGCGAGCCGGTCAAGGAGGACACGGACGTCGCCGTCGGGCTGTCGGCCCCGGCGGGCCCGATAGCGGCCTCCGCCGCGTACAAGCAGGCCGAGCAGGCCCTCTCGGTGGCGCGCCGCCGGGGCAGGGCCCTGGTCGAGCACGAGGAGCTGGCCACCGGCTCGGTGCTGCCGCTGCTCGCCGACGACGCGGTGCGCGCCTTCGCGGACGGGATGCTCCGCCCGCTGCGGGAGCACGACGCGAAGGGCCGCGGCGACCTGGTCGCCTCCCTGCGCGCCTGGCTCTCCCGGCACGGCCAGTGGGACGCCGCGGCGGCGGACCTGGGCGTCCACCGCCACACGCTGCGCTACCGGATGCGCCGCGTGGAGGAGATCCTGGGCCGCTCGCTGGACGACCCGGACGTGCGGATGGAGCTGTGGCTGGCCCTCAAGACGACGGCGGCGTCCTCGGGAACCCCGTAAGCCCCTTAAACCCCGTCCTGCGTGCCCGGTGTCCCCGTGTCCCGCGTGGTCCCGTGTCCCCGTTCCGCGTGCCGCTCCGTCCGCCGGGGGCGTACCGGCTGGGACGTACCGGCCGGGGGCGTACCGGCGGCGGTGAGCCGTGTCTCGCGGCGGCCCCGCCGCCACATGTGCCGAACCGGCGTATCCGCCGTCCGCTCTGCTCCACCCCGGACAAGCCTCATCCGCCCCCGCGCCCCCTACCGTGAACCTGGGCGGTGTGCCGACACGGCCCGGGGCCACCCCGCGGTGCCCCTGACGATCTTGTTCACCACCCCCGAAGGGCCGGAACCGCCATGACCTCCACCCACGCTTTCTGGCTGGCCGGCCGTCAGGCCACCGGCGAGGACAGCTTCGACGTCACCAACCCCTGGGACGGCCGGCTCGTGGCGACGGTCGCCGTGCCGACCGAGGCCCAGGTCGAGGAGGCCGTCGCCGCCGCGCACGCCGTGCGCGAGGAGTTCGCCGCGACCCCGGCGCACGTACGGGCCGCCGCGCTGGACCACGTCGTACGCCGCCTCACCGAGCGCACCGAGGAGATCGCCCAGCTGATCTCCGCCGAGAACGGCAAGCCCGTCAAGTGGGCCCGCGGCGAGGTCGGGCGGGCCGTGTCCGTCTTCCGGTTCGCCGCCGAGGAGGCCCGCCGCTTCAACGGCGGCGAGGCCCAGCGGCTGGACACCGACGCCGGCGGCACCGGCCGCCTCGCGCTGACCCGGCGCTTCCCGCGCGGCCCCGTCCTCGGGATCGCCCCCTTCAACTTCCCGCTCAACCTGAGCGCCCACAAGGTCGCCCCGGCCATCGCCGTCGGCGCGCCGATCATCCTCAAGCCCGCGCCGGCCACCCCGGTCTCCTCGCTGATCCTGGGCGAACTGCTGGCCGAGACCGACCTCCCGGCCGGCTCCTGGTCGGTGCTGACCGTGCCCAACGACAGGATGCCCGCCCTGGTCCAGGACGAGCGGCTGCCCGTGATCTCGTTCACCGGATCCGGCCCGGTCGGCTACGCGATCATGGAGTCGGTGCCGCGCAAGCACTGCACGCTGGAACTCGGCGGCAACGGCGCGGCCGTCGTCCTCGCCGACTGGTCCTCGGAGGAGGACCTGGACCGGGCCGCGAGCCGCATCGCGACCTTCTCCAACTACCAGGGCGGCCAGTCCTGCATCTCCGTGCAGCGCGTCATCGCCGACGCCTCGGTGTACGACCGGCTCGTCCCCAAGATCACCGCCGCCGTCGAGGCCCTGGTGACCGGCGACCCGTCCGACGCGGCCACCGACGTCGGACCGCTGGTCAGCGAGGACGCCGCCCGCCGCGTGGGGTCCTGGGTCGACGAGGCCGTCGCGGCCGGCGCCACCCTGCTCACCGGCGGCACCCGCGACGGGGCCACCTACGCCCCCACGGTCCTCACCGACCTGCCCGACACCACCACCCTCGCCCGCGAAGAGATCTTCGGGCCGGTGCTGTACGTGCGGCGGGTGGACGGAGAGGCCGAGGCCTTCGCCGCCGTCAACGACTCCAAGTACGGCCTCCAGGCAGGGGTCTTCACCCACGACCTGGAGACCGCCTTCCGCGCCCACCGCGCCCTGGAGGTCGGCGGCGTGGTCATCGGCGACGTCCCCTCCTACCGCGCCGACCAGATGCCGTACGGCGGCGCCAAGCAGTCCGGCGTGGGCCGCGAGGGCGTGCGGTACGCGATGGACGACTACACCTACGAGCGGGTCCTCGTCCTCACCGGCCTGGCCCTGTAGCCGCCCGCCCCTACCGGACCGGCCGGAGCCCGCCCCACGGCGGGCCCCGGCCGGTCCCACGTCCCGCCGCGAGAGCACCGCACGGTGGTAGGGGTGGCGCAGATGGGGTACATACGGACGAGTGGTACCGATCGGTCCGCGCAACGCCCGACCACCGTCCCGACTCGCGGCGAGGTGAGTTCCTCATGTCCGCCCCATCCGACACCCCCCAGGCCCCCGAAGTCACCGAGCGCGAAGCACGGCGGGTGGCCGAGGCCGCCCGTGAACAGGAGTGGCGGAAGCCGAGTTTCGCCAAGGAGCTCTTCCTCGGACGCTTCCGGCTCGACCTGATCCACCCCCACCCCGTGTCCGGCGCCGAGGACGTGCGGCGCGGCGAGGCGTTCCTCTCCCGGCTGCGCGCGTTCTGCGAGACCCGTGTCGACGGGGCGCTCATCGAGCGCGAGGCCAGGATCCCCGACGACGTGGTGGAGGGCCTCAAGGAGCTGGGCGCGCTCGGCATGAAGATCGAGCCCCGGTACGGAGGTCTCGGCCTGACCCAGGTCTACTACAACAGGGCGCTGGCGCTGGCCGGTTCGGCCAGCCCCGCCATCGGCGCCCTGCTCTCCGCCCACCAGTCCATCGGCGTCCCGCAGCCGCTGAAGATGTTCGGCACCCAGGAGCAGAAGGACGCCTTCCTGCCGCGCCTGGCCCGTACCGACATCTCCGCCTTCCTCCTCACCGAGCCCGACGTCGGCTCCGACCCGGCCAGGCTCGCGACGGCGGCCGTCCCGGACGGCGACGACTACGTCCTGGACGGGGTGAAGCTCTGGACGACCAACGGCGTCGTCGCCGACCTGCTCGTCGTGATGGCCCGGGTCCCCGCCTCGGAGGACCACAAGGGCGGGATCACGGCCTTCGTCGTCGAGGCCGATTCGCCGGGCATCACCGTGGAGCACCGCAACGCCTTCATGGGCCTGCGCGGCATCGAGAACGGCGTGACCCGCTTCCACGGCGTCCGCGTCCCGGCGGCCCACCGCATCGGCCCGGAGGGCGCCGGACTCAAGATCGCCCTCACCACCCTCAACACCGGCCGGCTCTCGCTGCCCGCCATGTGCGTCGGCGTCGGCAAGTGGTCCCTGAAGATCGCCCGCGAGTGGTCGGCCGTACGCGAGCAGTGGGGCAGGCCGGTCGCCCGCCACGAAGCCGTGGGCGCGAAGATCTCCTTCATCGCGGCGACCACCTTCGCGCTGGAGGCGGTCGTCGACCTCGCCTCGCAGATGGCCGACGAGAACCGCAACGACATCCGCATCGAGGCCGCCCTGGCCAAGCTGTACGGCTCCGAGATGGGCTGGCTCATCTCCGACGAGCTGGTCCAGATCCGCGGCGGACGCGGCTTCGAGACCGCCGACTCGCTCGCCGCGCGCGGCGAACGCGCCGTGCCCGCCGAGCAGATGCTCCGCGACATGCGCATCAACCGGATCTTCGAGGGCTCCACGGAGATCATGCACCTGCTGATCGCGCGGGAGGCGGTCGACGCCCACCTCAAGGTCGCCGGCGACATCATCGACCCCGACAAGCCGCTGTCCGACAAGGCGAGGGCGGGTGTCGACGCCGCCGGGTTCTACGCCCGCTGGCTCCCCAAGCTCGTCAGCGGCCCCGGACAACTCCCGAACGCCTACGGAGAGTTCCGCGTCCCGGGGCACCCCGACCTCTCCGGCCATCTGCGCTCGGTCGAGCGCTCCGCCCGCAAACTGGCCCGCTCGACCTTCTACGCCATGTCGCGCTGGCAGGGGCGCATGGAGACCAAGCAGGGCTTCCTCGGCCGCGTCGTGGACATCGGCGCCGAACTCTTCGCGATGAGCGCCGCCTGCGTCCGCGCCGAGCACCTGCGCGCCGACGGCGACCACGGCCGTGAGGCGTACCAGCTCGCCGACGTCTTCTGCCGGCAGGCCCGCCTCCGGGTGGAGGAACTGTTCGCCCGGCTGTGGTCCAACACCGACGCCGCCGACCGCCGCGTGGTCGACGGCGTCCTGTCCGGGGCGTACACCTGGCTGGAGGAGGGCGTCATCGACCCCAGCGGCGACGGGCCCTGGATCGCCGACGCCTCCCCCGGCCCGGCCACCGGGGAGAACGTCCACCGCCCCATCCGCTGAACCGGCCCGGCCGCGGGGCGCGTCCACTGCCTGGACGCGCCCCGCGCGCACGCCCGCCACACGGCAGGATGGGGACCCGTGACCGTCATCCACGTCCCCGGCTCCAAGTCCGTCACCGCCCGCGCCCTGTTCCTGGCCGCCGCGGCGGACGGCACCACCACCCTGCTGCGACCCCTGCGCTCCGACGACACGGAGGGGTTCACCGAGGGCCTGACCCGCCTGGGATACGAGGTGACCCGCGAGCCGGACCGCTGGCACGTCGAGGGACGCCCCGAGGGCCCCTCGGTCACCGAGGCCGAGGTCCACTGCCGTGACGGGGCCACCACCGCGCGCTTCCTGCCCACGCTCGCCGCCGCCGCGGCCTCCGGCACGTACCGCTTCGACGCCTCCGCCCAGATGCGCCGCCGCCCGCTCGCCCCGCTCACCGAGGCGCTGCGCACCCTGGGCGTGGACCTGCGCCACGAAGGGGCCGAGGGCCACCACCCGCTCACCGTCACGGCCTCCGGGGTCAAGGGCGGCGAACTCACCCTGGACGCCGGGCAGTCGTCCCAGTACCTCACCGCGCTGCTCATGCTCGGCCCGCTCACCGCCGAGGGTCTGCGGATCCACGTCACGGAACTGGTGTCCGCGCCGTACGTCGAGATCACCCTGTCGATGATGCGGAGTTTCGGCGCCGACGTCGTCCGGGAGGGGAACACCTTCACCGTCCGGCCCGGCGGCTACCGCGCCACCACCTACGCCGTGGAGCCCGACGCGTCCACCGCGAGCTACTTCTTCGCCGCCGCGGCCCTCACCGGCCGCGAGGTCACCGTCCCCGGGCTCGGTACGGACGCGCTCCAGGGCGACCTGCGCTTCACCGACGTCCTGCGCCGCATGGGCGCGGACGTGACGACCACGGACCGGGGGACCACGGTCCGCTCCACCGGGACGCTCACCGGCCTCACCGTCAACATGCGGGACATCTCCGACACCATGCCGACCCTGGCGGCGATCGCCCCGTTCGCCTCCTCGCCCGTACGGATCGAGGACGTGGCCAACACCCGGGTCAAGGAGTGCGACCGGCTGGAGGCCTGCGCCGGGAACCTGCGGGCCATGGGGATCACCGTGCGCACCGGCCCGGACTGGATCGAGATCCACCCCGGCACCCCCCGGCCCACCGAGATCGCCACCCACGGCGACCACCGCATCGTGATGTCGTTCGCGGTCACCGCGCTGCGCGTGCCCGGCGTCACCTACGACGACCCCGGCTGCGTCCGCAAGACGTTCCCCGGGTTCCACGAGGCGTTCGCCGGGTTCGCGGCCCCGGGCGCCGGCTGACCGGAGGGAAAATCCCGCGCGTCGCGCCGGGCCGGTGCCTATCCTGCGCCCATGATGACCCTCGGCGACGTCCTGACCGTGCTCGAACTCCTCGACCGGGCCGGCACCGACGTGGTGATCGCCGGAGGGTGGGGCGTCGACGCGCTGCTCGGCGAGCAGACCCGGGACCACCGCGACCTCGACCTGCTGCACCGCCGGGAGCAGGAGGGCGCCGTCGTCGCGGCGCTGGAGGCTGCCGGATACGCCGAGACGCTCGACTGGCGACCCGCCCGCTTCGTCCTCAGCCACCCCGACGGGCCCGAGATCGACCTGCACCCACTGGATTTCGCCCCCGACGGCTCCGCGACGCAGTCCTCGCTCGACCCGGAGCGGCCCTTCCGCTACCCGGCGGCCTGCTTCGTCACCGGCACCCTCGGGACGGCCGCGGTGCGCTGCCTCTCCGCCGAACAGCAGGCGCTGTTCCACCAGGGATACGAACCGGCCGAGCGTGATCGGGCGGACATGGCGCGCCTGAGGGGGAAGTTCGGCGTCCAGACGCACTTCTGATCCCGCGATGCCGCACAATCGAGCCCCGGCCGCGCTCTCGGCGGCCGTCAACCGACGACAGGGGCAGGGATGTTCGGGGTGTTCGGAGCGGGTGGACCGAGGGGCGGGGGCACCGCCGCCGCGGCCCGGGGAGCGGCGGCCGCCACCGTGTGCGGAAGGGGCGGCGAGGAACGGGTCGCCCCGAGCCCCGGTCCCCACGGCCGGTCCGCCCCGCTCACCGGGACGGCGCCCACCGCGTCCGCGCCCCGCCGGGTGACCCCGGACACCAGGCGCCCCTCCGTGGCTCCGAGGGGCGGCCCCGCCGCCCGGCGGGAGGAATTCCGTGCGGCCGGTGTCTGAGCCACGCGCCGACGGGGACGCCCTGTCCGCGCGCACAGCACGAGCGGCGACAATGGTCGCCATGACCGACAGCCCCGCACCCCTCGCCGACCCCCATCTCGTCTTCGACGCGGTACACGGCCGCCGGGATCTGGTGATCCTCGGCTCCACCGGGTCCATCGGCACCCAGGCCATCGACCTGGTGCTGCGCAACCCGGACCGCTTCCGCGTCACCGCGCTCTCCGCCGCGGGCGGCCGGGTCGCGCTCCTCGCCGACCAGGCGCGACGGCTGCGGGTGGACACCGTCGCGGTCGCCGACCGGGACAAGGCGCCGGCCCTGCGCGAGGCGCTGCGCGAGGCCTACGGCCCGGGGGAGCCGCTCCCCGAGATCCTGGCCGGCCCGGACGCCGCGACCCAGCTCGCCGCGAGCGACTGCCACACCGTGCTGAACGGCATCACCGGCTCGATCGGCCTCGCCCCCACCCTCGCGGCGCTGAAGGCGGGGCGCACCCTCGCCCTCGCCAACAAGGAGTCGCTGATCGTCGGCGGCCCGCTGGTCAAGGCCCTCGCGGCGCCCGGCCAGATCATCCCCGTCGACTCCGAGCACGCCGCGCTCTTCCAGGCGCTCGCCGCCGGGAAACGCGCCGATGTGCGCAGGCTCGTCGTCACCGCGTCCGGCGGCCCCTTCCGGGGACGTACGAGGAGCGAGCTGGCCGACGTGACCCGGGAGCAGGCGCTCGCGCACCCGACCTGGGCCATGGGACCGGTGATCACGGTCAACTCCGCGACCCTGGTCAACAAGGGGCTGGAGGTCATCGAGGCGCACCTCCTCTACGACATCCCGTTCGACCGGATCGACGTCGTGGTCCACCCTCAGTCGTACGTGCACTCGATGGTGGAGTACACCGACGGCTCCACCCTCGCCCAGGCGACCCCGCCCGACATGCGGGGCCCGATCGCGATCGGTCTCGGCTGGCCCGAGCGGGTCCCGGACGCGGCGCCCGCCTTCGACTGGACGACCGCCTCCCGCTGGGAGTTCTTCCCGCTGGACACCGAGGCCTTCCCGTCCGTGGGCCTGGCCCGGCACGTGGGCGCGCTGGGCGGGACCGCCCCGGCGGTGTTCAACGCGGCCAACGAGGAGTGCGTGGACGCGTTCCTGGCGGGACGGCTGCCCTTCAACGGCATCATGGACACGGTCACCGCGGTCGTGGCCGAGCACGGCACCCCCGCCACGGGAACTTCGCTGACGGTCGCGGACGTCCTCGACGCGGAGACCTGGGCCCGCGCCCGGGCCAGGGAACTCTCGGCGGAAGCGACAGCGGAGGCGCGCGCATGAGCATGACGACGATCCTGATGACGGTCCTGGGGATCGCCGTCTTCGTTGTGGGGCTGCTGTTCTCGATCGCCTGGCACGAGCTGGGGCACCTGTCGACCGCGAAGCTCTTCGGCATCCGCGTACCGCAGTACATGGTCGGCTTCGGTCCGACGATCTGGTCGCGCACGAAGGGCGACACGGAGTACGGCATCAAGGCCATCCCGGCCGGCGGCTACATCCGGATGATCGGCATGTTCCCGCCCGGCCCGGACGGACGCCTCGAAGCCCGCTCCACCTCCCCCTGGCGCGGCATGATCGAGGACGCCAGATCCGCCGCCTTCGAGGAGCTCCAGCCCGGCGACGAGGCCCGGCTCTTCTACACGCGCAAGCCGTGGAAGCGCGTGATCGTCATGTTCGCCGGGCCGTTCATGAACCTGATCCTCGCCGTGGTGATCTTCCTCGGTGTGGCCATGAGCTTCGGCTTCCAGACCCAGACCACCGAGGTCGCCGGCGTCCAGCAGTGCGTGATCGCCCAGAGCGCGAACCGCGACACCTGCCGGCCCACCGACCCGGTCTCGCCCGCCAAGGCCGCCGGGCTCAAGGAGGGCGACAAGATCGTCGCCTTCGACGGGCAGCGGATCGACGACTGGGGCACGCTCTCGGACCGCATCCGGCAGACCATCGGCCCCGCCACCCTCACCGTGCAGCGCGACGGCCAGGAACTCACCCTGCACGCCGTGCTGAAGAAGAACGCCGTGGCGAAGAAGGACTCCCACGGCGAGGTCGTCCCCGACCAGTACGTCAGCGCCGGCTATCTGGGCTTCGCCGCCCAGACCGAGATCATCCCGCTCTCCTTCGGCGACTCCGTCGTCCGCATGGGCGACATGATCGAGAACGGCGTCCACTCGATCATCGCCCTGCCCTCCAAGATCCCCGACCTGTGGAACGCCGCGTTCAGCGACGGCGAGCGGGCGGACGACTCACCGGTCGGCGTGGTCGGAGCGGCCCGGATCGGCGGCGAGGTGATGAACCTCGACATCCCCGCCCAGAACCAGATCGCGATGATGCTCTTCCTGCTGGCGGGCTTCAACCTCTCGCTGTTCCTCTTCAACATGCTGCCCCTGCTCCCGCTGGACGGCGGGCACATCGCCGGCGCCCTCTGGGAGGCCCTGCGCCGCAACGCGGCCCGGGTCTTCAAACGGCCCGACCCCGGGCCCTTCGACGTCGCCAAGCTGATGCCCGTCGCGTACGTCGTCGCCGGGATCTTCATCTGCTTCACGCTGCTGGTGCTCGTCGCCGACATCGTGAACCCCGTGAAGATCACCTGACGCCCACCACCACGTCCGTCCCGTCCGTCCCGTCCGTCTCGTCCGTGGAGCCCCGTCACACGACTGGTCTCCCGCCGCCCGCCGTCCGGCGGACTTGCCGACAGGGTGCGCCCGGATTTCCTCCGGTGCCGTAACCTCGGAGCCTGGAGTCCGCCGTTCTCGGAACCTCGATCCACACTGATCCACACCTTGGGGATGCTCAGCGCATGACTGCGATTTCTCTCGGAATGCCTGCCGTTCCGACCAAGCTCGCCGACCGACGGGTCAGCCGTCAGATCCAGGTCGGATCGGTGGCGGTCGGCGGGGACGCACCGGTGTCGGTGCAGTCCATGACGACGACACGCACCTCGGACATCGGTGCCACCCTCCAGCAGATCGCGGAGCTGACGGCCTCGGGCTGCCAGATCGTACGGGTGGCCTGTCCCACCCAGGACGACGCGGACGCCCTGGCCACCATCGCGAGGAAGTCGCAGATCCCGGTCATCGCGGACATCCACTTCCAGCCGAAGTACGTGTTCGCGGCCATCGACGCGGGCTGCGCGGCGGTCCGGGTGAACCCCGGGAACATCAAGCAGTTCGACGACAAGGTCAAGGAGATCGCCAAGGCGGCCGGGGAGGCCAGGACCCCCATCCGCATCGGCGTGAACGCCGGCTCGCTGGACGCCCGGCTGCTCCAGAAGTACGGCAAGGCGACGCCCGAGGCCCTGGTCGAGTCCGCGCTCTGGGAGGCCTCGCTCTTCGAGGAGCACGGCTTCCGGGACATCAAGATCTCGGTGAAGCACAACGACCCGGTCGTCATGGTCAACGCCTACCGGCAGCTCGCCGCCCAGTGCGACTACCCGCTGCACCTCGGCGTGACCGAGGCCGGACCGGCGTTCCAGGGGACCATCAAGTCCGCCGTGGCCTTCGGCGCACTGCTCTCCGAGGGGATCGGGGACACCATCCGGGTCTCGCTGTCGGCCCCGCCCGCCGAAGAGGTCAAGGTCGGCCTCCAGATCCTCGAATCGCTCAACCTGAAGCAGCGCCGGCTGGAGATCGTCTCCTGCCCGTCCTGCGGCCGCGCGCAGGTGGACGTCTACAAGCTGGCCGACCAGGTCAGCGCGGGCCTGGAGGGCATGGAGGTCCCGCTGCGGGTCGCCGTGATGGGTTGTGTCGTCAACGGCCCCGGCGAGGCGCGCGAGGCCGACCTGGGCGTCGCCTCGGGCAACGGCAAGGGCCAGATCTTCGTCAAGGGCGAGGTCATCAAGACCGTCCCCGAGTCGAAGATCGTGGAGACCCTCATCGAAGAGGCCCTGAAGATCGCCGAGCAGATGGAGAAGGACGGCGTCGCCTCCGGCGAGCCCGAGGTCTCCATCGCGGGCTGATCCCTTCCATACCACTCTTCCGTGCCCCGCGGGCCCGTCCCGCGGGGCACGGTCATGTCCGCGGCAGGCTCCTCGGCCCACGCGGGCGGCGTTCCACAGCCTCGTTGGGTACAGTGCGGAAATCAGCAGACCGTATGGTGAGGCCCCCAGTGTTGACGCAGACCACCACCCGGGTCCTCGACCCCGCCGAGCTCCCCGCCGCGCTCGCCGTCCTGGAGAGCGAACCCGTCGAGAACGCGTTCGTGACGTCCCGTGTGCAGGTCGCGGGTCTCGACCCCTGGCGCCTGGGCGGTGAGATGTGGGGCTGGTACACCGACGGCCGGCTGCGCTCGCTCTGCTACTCCGGCGCCAACCTCGTGCCCATCTGCGCCACCCCCGAAGCCGTCCGGGCCTTCGCCGACCGCGCCCGCCGCGCCGGACGCCGCTGCTCCTCGATCGTGGGCCCGGCCGGGCCCACGGGCCAGCTGTGGCGGCTGCTCGAACCGAGCTGGGGCCCCGCCCGCGAGGTCCGCCCCCACCAGCCGCTCATGGTCACCGAGAGCCCGTCCGCCGACGTCGAGGCCGACCCCCTCGTCCGCCGGATCGGCCAGGACGAGATGGACGTCCTCATGCCCGCGTGCGTGGCCATGTTCACCGAGGAGGTCGGCGTCTCCCCGCTCGCCGGTGACGGCGGACTCCTCTACCAGGCACGAGTCGCCGAACTGATCTCCACCGGCCGCTCCTTCGCCCGTATCGAGGACGGCAAGGTCGTCTTCAAGGCGGAGATCGGCGCCGCGACCTCCCGCGCCTGCCAGATCCAGGGCGTCTGGGTCGCGCCCGAACACCGGGGCCGCGGACTCTCCGAGACCGGCATGGCCGCCGTGCTGCGCCTCGCGCTGGCCGATGTGGCACCGGTCGTCAGCCTGTACGTGAACGACTACAACACCGCCGCGCGCCGGGCCTACCGGCGTGTCGGCTTCCGCGAGACCGGCGCCTTCATGAGCGTGCTCTTCTGAAGCACGCTGTTCTGACCGGACGGCCCGGCCAGTAGGGTTCCCGCATGGCAGCAGCAACCCCCGCTTTCCCCGGCGGCTCCGGGACCCCCGGCATCGTGGTCGGACCGCTCGACCTCGCCGCCCGTGTGGACGAGGCACTGGCCGTCCAGGCCGTCGCCTTCGGCCTCTCCCAGGACGAGATCGACGTGCGCCGCCATATCGTGCTCCGGCACCTCGACGACCCCGGGGCGCGGGCCCTCGGGGCCACCACCCCCGACGGACGCCTCGTCGGCTTCGTCTACGGCCTGCCGAACGACCGCGCCCACTGGTGGTCCACCGTCGTCCAGCCGTATCTGTGGGCCACCGGCTCCGACCACTGGCTCGACGACTCCTTCGTGATCACCGAGCTCCACGTCCACCCGGACTTCCAGCAGCACGGCATCGGCCGCTGTCTGATCACCACCGTCACCGACGCCGTGGACCAGCCCCGCTCGATCCTCTCCGCGATCGACACCGACAGCCCCGCCCGCGGCCTCTACCGCAGCCTCGGCTACCGGGACCTGGCCCGGCTGGTGGCCTTCCCCGGCGCACCCAGGCCGTACGCGGTGATGGGCGCGCCCCTGCCGCTGCGCCGCGGCCGGTGAATCGATTTCCGCCCGCGCGGGCCGCCCGGCTAACCTCGGGGCCACCACCCTTCCGAGCAGGAGTTCACCATGGCCCAGGTCCAGCGCATGTCCCGATTGATGATCAAGACACTGCGTGACGACCCGGCCGACGCCGAGACGCTCAACCACAAGCTCCTCGTCCGGGCCGGATACGTACGCCGCACCGCCGCCGGTATCTGGTCCTGGCTCCCGCTCGGCAAGAAGGTCCTGGAGAACGTGAGCCGGGTCGTCCGCGAGGAGATGGACGCCATCGGCGGCCAGGAGGTCCTGCTGCCCGCCCTGCTCCCCAAGGAGCCGTACGAGGCCAGCGGCCGCTACGACGAGTACGGCGACCTGCTGTTCCGGCTCCAGGACCGCAAGGGCTCCGACTACCTCCTCGGCCCGACCCACGAGGAGATCTTCACCCAGGTCGTCAAGGACATGTGCTCGTCCTACAAGGACCTGCCCGTGATCCTCTACCAGATCCAGACGAAGTACCGCGACGAGGCCCGCCCCCGCGCCGGTGTGCTGCGCGGCCGCGAGTTCCAGATGAAGGACTCGTACTCCTTCGACACCACCGACGAGGGCCTGGCCGAGTCGTACCGGCTGCACCGCGGCGCCTACATCCGGATCTTCGAGCGGCTCGGCCTCGACCACCGCATCGTCTCCGCGGTCTCCGGGGCCATGGGCGGTTCGGCGTCCGAGGAGTTCCTGGCCCCCGCCCCGGCCGGCGAGGACACCTTCGTCGACTGCCCGAACTGCGACTACGCCGCCAACACCGAGGCCGTGACCTTCGTGGCCACCCCCGGTGACGCCTCCGGCGTCGCCCCGGCCGAGGAGATGGACACCCCCGACACCCCGACCATCGAGACCCTGGCGGACTTCCTCGGCGTCCCGGCCTCCGCGACGCTGAAGAACCTACTGGTCAAGGTGGACGGCGAGATCGTGGCCGTGGGCGTGCCCGGCGACCGCGAGGTGGATCTCGGCAAGCTCGGCGAGCACCTGGCACCGGCCGAGGTCGAACTGGTCACCGCCGAGGACTTCGTGGGCCGCCCCGACCTGGTGCGCGGCTACGTCGGGCCGCAGGGCCTGGAGAAGGTCCGCTACATCGCCGACCCCCGTGTCGCCGCCGGCACCTCCTGGATCACCGGCGCCAACAAGGAGGGCGTGCACGCGAGGAACGTCGTGTGCGGGCGCGACTTCGAGGTCGACGAGCACCTCGACGTCGTCGTCGTCGAGGCCGGCGACCCCTGCCCCCGGTGCGGCACCGGCCTCCAGGTGGACCGCGCCATCGAGATCGGCCACATCTTCCAGCTCGGCCGCAAGTACGCCGACATCTTCGCCCTCGACGTCCTCGGCCAGCAGGGCAAGCCGGTCCGCGTGACGATGGGCTCGTACGGCATCGGCGTCTCCCGCGCGGTGGCCGCCCTGGCCGAGCAGACCGCCGACGACAAGGGCCTGTGCTGGCCCCGCGAGATCGCCCCGGCCGACGTGCACGTGGTCGCCGCCGGCAAGGCGCTCCAGACGGAGCTGGCGCTCGGCGTGTCCGAGAAGCTCGCCGCGGCGGGTGTCCGGGTCATCGTCGACGACCGCGCGGGCGTCTCGCCGGGCGTGAAGTTCACCGACGCCGAGCTCATCGGCGTCCCGAAGATCCTCGTCGCCGGGCGCCGCTCGGCCGAGGGCGTCCTGGAACTGAAGGACCGGCGCACGGGCGAGCGCGAGGAGCTGACGGTCGAGGACGCCGTCGCCCGCCTGACCGCCCAGGGCTGACCCACCCGCACGGCGCACACCGAGCGGCCCCCGCGCACCGCGCGCGGGGGCCGCTCGGTCATCGGCCGCCCCCGCCCGCGGGGGGACACCCTCAGAGCCAGCCCGCGAACTCCAGGGTCAGTTCGCCGTCCTGGCGGCGGCCCGCCGTCAGCGTGCGGGTGCCCGACTCCACGGCCCGGAACAGCGTCCAGCCGCGCAGCCGCGCCTGATCGACCTCCAGGGACTCCGCCAGCCTCTTGATCCGGCGCCGGGCCGTCACCGGGCCGCCCGGTGAGGCGATCAGGTCCTCGACCCGGTCGCGCACCAGCCGGGCCAGGTCGTAGGCGCGTTCACCCACCAGCGGTTCCGGCCCCACCGCCAGCCACGGCGCCCGCTCGCCCGACAGCACCTTGCTCTGCCGGAAGTTTCCGTGCAGCAGGAAGCTCTCCGTCTCCCCGGCGAGCAGTTCCTCGCGTGCCGCGAGCGCCGCCGAGACCAGCGGCTCCAGCTCCGGCTCCCGCGCGGCGGCGGCCCGCATCGGCCCCGCCTGGGCCCCGGTGCGCTCCGCGACGGTCTCGAACGGGTGGCCGGGCGGCGGTTGGACCCAGAGCCGCCGTACCGTGCCCGCCGCCTCCAGCAGCGCCTTGGCCTCCGGCAGGGAGCGCAGCGACACCTCGTGGTGCAGCCGTTCCAGCAGCAGGGCGTCCCCGGGCGCCGGCAGGTCGCCGGGGACCAGCAGTTCCACCGCGCCCCAGCCGTTCCAGTGCGCGAGCGCCGCGCGTTCGAGCGCGGGCGCGGCACCGGGCGGGGCGATCTTCAGCGCGGCCCGGGTGCCGTCCGGCCGGTGCGCCAGGAGGACGAGGCTGCTGCGCCCGCCCGGGGCGACGACCCGTTCGGCGACGGCCTCGCGGCCCGGGGCGGACAGTGCCTCCTCGGCCAGTGCGGGGAGCCGGCCGAGCCAGTCGGCGGCCCCGTCCCCGTACGTCTCGCCGAGCGCCCGCACCAGTCTCCGAGGCGGTTCGAAACCCATACGTGCCTTGTTCCCCTTCCGAGCCCGCGTCAGCCCGCGTCAGTGCGGGACGCCCGTGGCGCCCGCCTCGGCCGTGGTGTCCGCCGGTTCGGCGGAGGCCTTCTCCGCGAGCCCCGGAAAGGCTACGCCGGAGCCGCGCCAGCGGGCGGCCCGCACGGCGGCCTCCCGGAGCGCGCCCGCGGCCTGTGACCGCAGCGGCCCCCGGGCGGCCCGCACCAGGTCGGAGCAGACGCCCGCGACCCGGTCCTCGATCACGGCGGCGAGCCGCAGGGCGGCCGACGGGTCGGACACCGGGAACGGCAGAGCGTACGCGGCGTCCGCCGCCACCGGCGTACCGCCCAGGTCGCGGACCGTACGCACCAGCGCGTCCCGGCGCGCGCGGTGCGCGTCGTGGGCCGCGGTGGCCTCGGTGCGCGGGCGGCCCTCCAGCCGGCCGCCGAGCACGCCGTAGCCGTACACCGCGGCGTGTTCGGCCGCGAGCGCGGCCTGCGCGGCCAGGAGCGCGCCCGGGTCCTCGCCCCGCGCGGCCGTTGCCGTCACCTCGGTCATGACGCGATCTCCTTGGCCAGTTCCGTCAGCAGGTAGGCGTGGACCGCTCCGGCGGCCGCGACCGAGGCCAGCAGCCGGGCCGTCTCCGGGTCGGCCGTCAGCAGGGTCCCGGCGCGCTCGTCGGCCACCCTGAGCTCCTCGGCCGCCAGCTCCTTCAGGGCGGTACGGGCGTCGGTGGGGGAGGGGGCGGGAGCCGGGACGGACGGCGCCGGCACGTCCTTGGAGAAGGCCCGCGCGTGTTCGCCCACGGCGGCCCTCAGGGGTGCGAGCCCGCCGGCCGTCGCGGGGTGCGCGGCCGCGACCGCGGCGTACCGGGCGCGCAGGGCGTGGCTGGTGCGGGCGGCCGCCGTCCGCAGCGCCGTCCGCGCGCGTGCCGAGGCGCTACGGGCGTCGGCGGGCGTGGCCCCCCGGTCGCTCCCGGTGCCGCCTGTGCAGCCTGTCAGTAGCGCGCCCAGGGCGAGTGCTCCCGAAGCGGTGAGCGCACTCCTGCGCGTCGTCCCCGTGCGCTGCACTTGTCTCCTTCAGCCTGGTTTTTGACGGTTTCTGACCCGAAGTGATCACCGCAGGCGAGCGTACCCGCGGCTGGACGGGAGGCGGACGGCAACACCCCTGCGGACCGGATACCCTTTGACCTGACACGCGACGATCCCCACAACAGCACACGCGGCCGAGGAGTCACCCGGATGAGCACCACCCAGAGCGAGAGGCTGCGCGGGCTGCTCGAACCGCTCGTCAGCGCCAAGGAGCTGGACCTGGAGGAGATCGAGGTCTCCCGGGCAGGCCGCCGCCGGGTGCTGCGGGTCGTCGTGGACTCCGAGGACGGCGTGGAGCTCGACACCTGCGCCGAGCTGAGCCGCGTGATCGCCGAGACCCTCGACGCGACCGACGCGATGGGCGAGGGCGAATACGTCCTCGAAGTGAGCTCTCCGGGCGCGGACCGCCCGTTGACCGAGCACCGCCACTACGTACGCGCCACCGGCCGGCTGGCCAAGCTCACCCTCGCCGACGGCGGCGAACTGGTGGCCCGGATCCTCGGTGTCGACGACGAAGGGCTCGATCTCGAAGTGCCGGGCGTCAAGGGCCGCAAGCCCACCGCGCGCCGGATCGCCTTCGACGAGATCGCCCGCGCGCGCGTGGAGATCGAATTCAACCGCAAGGACAAGAAGGAAGAGGAGGCGTAGCCGTGGACATCGATGTGAAGCTTCTGAAGGGCTTGGCGCAGGACAAGGAGATCCCCTTCGACGTGCTCGTCGGGGCGATCGAGTCGGCCCTCCTCATCGCGTACCACCGCACCGAGGGCAGCCACCGCCGGGCGCGCGTCGAGCTGGACGCCAACGGCCACGTCACGGTGTGGGCGACGGAGGACCCGGCCGACCTGGAAGAGGGCCAGGAGGCCAAGGAGTTCGACGACACCCCGTCCGGCTTCGGGCGTATCGCCGCGAGCACCGCCAAGCAGGTCATCCTGCAGCGGCTGCGCGACGCCGAGGACGACCGGACGTTCGGCGAGTACGCCGGCCACGAGGGCGATGTCGTCACCGGCCTCGTGCAGCAGGGCAAGGACCCGAAGAACGTCCTGGTGGACATCGGCAAGCTGGAGGCGATCCTGCCCGTCCAGGAGCAGGTGCCGGGCGAGGAGTACACCCACGGCCTGCGCCTGCGGACCTACGTCGTCCGGGTGGCCAAGGGGGTGCGCGGGCCGTCCGTGACCCTGTCGCGCACCCACCCGAACCTCGTGAAGAAGCTCTTCGCGCTGGAGGTCCCGGAGATCGCGGACGGCTCGGTCGTCATCGAGGCCATCGCCCGCGAGGCCGGCCACCGCACGAAGATCGCCGTCCGCTCCACCCGTGCCGGGCTCAACCCGAAGGGCGCCTGCATCGGCCCCATGGGCAGCCGGGTGCGCAACGTGATGGCGGAACTGCACGGCGAGAAGATCGACATCGTGGACTGGTCGGACGACCCGGCCGAGATGGTCGCCAACGCGCTGTCACCCGCACGGGTGAGCGAGGTCGAGGTCGTGGACCTCGGCGCCCGCTCCGCCCGGGTCACCGTGCCCGACTACCAGCTGTCGCTGGCGATCGGCAAGGAGGGGCAGAACGCCCGGCTCGCCGCGCGGCTCACCGGCTGGCGCATCGACATCCGCCCGGACACCGAGACGGACGAGGAGCGGGAGACCGCCGACCGCGAGCGCGCCGAGCGCGCCCGGGAACGCTCCTGACCGGCGCGGCGTACGGCCCCGAGGCCGTGCGCCGCACGGGTCCCGCCGCCTCGTGGCACCGGTCCCCGGCCGGTGTGACGGAATAGATCGAGGCGATCCGTCGCTGAGATCACGACAACATCCGTTCGATTCTTGCCCCAAAGGGGTGAGGTCGGTGCGGGGAGGTAGACTTAAACGTGTCTGGCCGGACGCACGCCCGCGCTTGCCCCGAGCGAACCTGTGTGGGATGCCGGGAGCGGGCGGCCAAGAGCGAGCTGCTGCGCACCGTGGTGGACGAGGGAGACGTCCTCCCTGATCCACGCGGTACGCTGCCCGGCCGGGGTGCGTATGTGCACCCCGCCCCTGTCTGTCTCGACCTGGCGGTCCGCCGCCGGGCGTTCCCCCGGGCCTTCAAGGCCAAGGGGCCGTTCGACACCGCGGCACTGCGGCGGTTCGTGGAGCGGGTGACACCGTAAGAAAGAAAGTGAACGGCACGGGTCCCCGTGCGGTCAGGTACCTCGCGAGTTGGAAGTAGGTCGAGATTGCGATGAGCACTCGATGAGTACGCGATGAGTACGCCCATGAAGTAGCGACGGTCCGGCGGTAACCCGGACCTAAAAGGAGCGAAGTGGCTAAGGTCCGGGTATACGAACTCGCCAAGGAGTTCGGCGTGGAGAGCAAGGTCGTCATGGCCAAGCTCCAAGAACTCGGTGAATTCGTCCGTTCGGCGTCCTCGACGATCGAGGCGCCGGTTGTACGCAAGTTGACCGACGCGCTGCAGGGTCCCGGTGGCAACGCCGGGAAGTCCGCGGCGAAGCCTGGCGCGCCTCGTAAGGCCGCCCCCGCGAAGCCCGCCGCGCCCTCACCGGCCGCGGCGGCACGTCCCGCTGCCCCCAAGCCCGGCGCCCCGGCTCCCAAGCCGGCCCAGGCGAGCAGCACCCCCGCGGCACCGGCCGCGGGTCCCCGTCCGGGCCCGAAGCCCGCGCCCAAGCCGGCCCCGGTCACCCCGGTGCCGGCCGCCGAGTTCTCGGCACCGGCTCCGGCCCAGGAGCGCCCCGCCGCACCGCAGCAGGCCCCGCGTCCCAGCGGCGCCACCCCCGGCCCCCGTCCCGCCCGCCCGGCTCCGGCCGGCGGTCAGCGCGACGGCGGCCAGCGTGACGGCGGTCAGCGTGACGGCGGCCGCGGCGAGCGCGGCGGTGACCGTCCGGCCCGTCCCTCGGGTCAGGGCGCACCCCGCCCCGGCGCGCGTCCGGCGGGTCCCCGTCCGGGCAACAACCCCTTCACCTCCGGCGGTTCCACCGGCATGGCGCGCCCCCAGGCGCCCCGTCCCGGCGGTGCCCCGCGTCCCGGCGGCGGTCAGGAGCGCCCCGGCGCCCCGCGTCCGCAGGGTGGTCCCGGTGGCGCCCCGCGCCCGCAGGGCCAGGGTGGCGCACGTCCCTCCCCGGGCGGCATGCCGCGTCCGCAGGCTCCCCGTCCGGGCGCCGGCCCGGCCGGTAACCGCCCGAACCCGGGCATGATGCCGCAGCGTCCCGCCGCGGGTCCGCGTCCCGGTGGTGGCCCCGGCGGTGGCCGTGGTCCCGGTGCCGGCGGTCGTCCCGGCGGTGCCGGTGGCGGTCGTCCCGGTGGCGGCGGCTTCGCCGGCCGTCCGGGCGGCGGTGGCGGCGGCGGCTTCGCGGGCCGTCCCGGTGGTCCCGGTGGCGGTGGCGGCGCCGGCCGTCCCGGTGGTGGCGGCGGCTTCGGCGGTCGTCCCGGCTTCGGCGGTCGTCCCGGCGGCCCGGGTGCCCGTGGTGGCACACAGGGTGCGTTCGGCCGTCCCGGCGGTCCCGCGCGTCGTGGCCGCAAGTCGAAGCGGCAGAGGCGCCAGGAGTACGAGGCCATGCAGGCCCCGTCGGTGGGCGGCGTCATGCTGCCCCGTGGCAACGGGCAGGCCGTCCGGCTGTCGCGCGGTGCCTCGCTGACCGACTTCGCGGAGAAGATCAACGCCAACCCGGCGTCGCTCGTCGCCGTGATGATGAACCTCGGCGAGATGGTCACGGCGACGCAGTCCGTCTCCGACGACACGCTGCGCCTCCTCGCGGACGAGATGAACTACGTCCTGGAGATCGTCAGCCCCGAGGAGGAGGACCGCGAGCTGCTGGAGTCCTTCGACATCGAGTTCGGTGAGGACGAGGGCGGCGAAGAGGCCCTCGCCCCGCGTCCGCCGGTCGTGACCGTCATGGGTCACGTCGACCACGGCAAGACGCGCCTGCTGGACGCGATCCGGAAGACGAACGTGGCTTCCGGCGAGGCCGGTGGCATCACCCAGCACATCGGTGCCTACCAGGTCTCCTCCGAGGTCAACGGCGAGGACCGGAAGATCACCTTCATCGACACCCCGGGTCACGAGGCGTTCACCGCCATGCGTGCCCGTGGTGCGAAGTCCACCGACATCGCGATCCTCGTGGTGGCGGCGAACGACGGTGTGATGCCCCAGACGATCGAGGCGCTGAACCACGCCAAGGCGGCCGAGGTGCCGATCGTGGTCGCGGTCAACAAGATCGACGTCGAGGGTGCCGACCCGACCAAGGTGCGCGGTCAGCTCACCGAGTTCGGTCTGGTGGCCGAGGAGTACGGCGGCGACACGATGTTCGTCGACATCTCCGCCAAGCAGGGCCTCAACATCGAGGCGCTGCTGGAGGCCGTCGTCCTCACCGCCGACGCCTCGCTCGACCTGCGGGCCAACCCGGAGCAGGACGCGCAGGGCATCGCGATCGAGTCCCACCTCGACCGCGGCCGCGGTGCGGTCTCGACCGTCCTGGTCCAGCGAGGCACGCTGCGCATCGGTGACACGATGGTCGTCGGCGACGCGTACGGACGTGTCCGCGCGATGCTCGACGACAACGGCAACAACGTCGAGGAAGCGGGTCCGTCGACCCCCGTCCTGGTCCTGGGTCTCACCAACGTCCCGGGTGCCGGCGACAACTTCCTGGTCGTCGACGAGGACCGTACGGCCCGTCAGATCGCCGAGAAGCGTGCCGCCCGCGAGCGCAACGCCAACTTCGCCCGCAAGGGTGTCCGGTTCTCCCTGGAGAACCTGGACGAGGCGCTCAAGGCCGGTCTGGTCCAGGAACTCAACCTCATCATCAAGGGCGACGCGTCCGGTTCGGTGGAGGCTCTCGAGTCCTCGCTGCTCCAGCTCGACGTCGGCGAAGAGGTGGACATCCGGGTCCTGCACCGCGGTGTGGGTGCGGTCACCGAGTCGGACATCGACCTGGCGACCGGCTCCGACGCCATCGTGATCGGCTTCAACGTGCGGGCCGCCGGGCGCGCACAGCAGATGGCCGAGCGCGAGGGCGTGGACGTCCGGTACTACTCGGTCATCTACCAGGCGATCGAGGAGATCGAGGCGGCCCTCAAGGGCATGCTCAAGCCGGAGTACGAAGAGGTCGAGCTCGGTACGGCGGAGATCCGCGAGATCTTCCGCTCGTCCAAGCTGGGCAACATCGCCGGTGTGCTGGTCCGGTCCGGCGAGGTCAAGCGCAACACCAAGGCGCGCCTGCTGCGCGATGGCAAGGTCATCGCGGAGAACCTCAACATCTCCGGTCTGCGCCGCTTCAAGGACGACGTCACCGAGATCCGCGAAGGCTTCGAGGGCGGTATCAACCTCGGGAACTTCAACGACATCAAGATCGACGACGTCATCGCGACGTACGAGATGCGCGAGAAGCCGCGAGGCTGATCCACGGGGAATCCCGGGGGGAGACCCCCGGGCTCTCTTCCACAGTCGGGGCCGGTCGACGGGTCGTATTTCCGTCGATCGGCCCCGGCCGTTCCGTGTACGGTTCGGGGTGTCCCCGCCACGTGGTGGCGGGACGCGGCCGCGCCGGCCCGGGGGCCGCCCCCGGGTCCTCCGAACCCGAACCGGCGGGACATCCGGACACACATGTATGTGGGGACACTGTCCTTCGACCTCCTGCTCGGCGACGTACGGTCGCTGAAGGAGAAGCGTTCCGTCGTCCGCCCGATCGTGGCCGAGATCCGTCGCGCGTACGCGGTGAGCGTCGCGGAGACGGGCAACCAGGACCTCTACCGCAGGGCCGAGATCGGACTTGCCGTGGTCTCCGGGGACACGGAACACCTCACAGACGTACTCGACCGGTGCGAGCGCATGATCGCGGGCCGGCCGGAAGTGGAGCTGCTGTCCGTACGGCGGCGGCTGCACAGCGACGAAGACGATTGAGCACGTTCAGATAGGAGAAGGACCAGTGGCCGACAACGCGCGGGCGAAAAAGCTGGCGGACCTCATCCAGGTGGTGGTCGCCGAGAAACTGCAGCGCGGTATCAAGGACCCGCGTCTGGGCACGCATGTGACCATCACGGACACCCGGGTCACCGGCGACCTGCGGGAGGCCACGGTCTTCTACACGGTCTACGGGGACGACGAGGAGCGGGCCAGCGCGGCCGCCGGGCTGGAGAGTGCCAAGGGCATCCTGCGGTCGGCGGTCGGCGCCGCGGCGGGGACGAAGTTCACCCCGACGCTGGCCTTCGTCGCGGACGCGCTGCCGGACAACGCGCGCGCGATCGAGGACCTGCTCGACCGGGCGCGTGCCTCCGACGCCAAGGTCCGCGAGGCCTCCTCCGGCGCCACGTACGCCGGTGAGGCCGACCCGTACCGCAAGCCGGAGGACGAGTCCGACGAGAACGACGAGGGCTCACCTTCCGCATGACGCAGCAGAATGACAGGACGCCGGACGGGCTTGTCGTCGTCGACAAGCCCGCCGGTTTCACCTCGCACGACGTGGTGGCCAAGATGCGCGGCATCGCCCGCACCCGACGGGTCGGCCACGCGGGCACGCTGGACCCCATGGCGACCGGAGTCCTCGTGCTCGGTGTCGAGCGGGCGACCAAGCTGCTCGGCCACCTCGCCCTGACCGAGAAGGAGTACCTCGGGACGATCCGGCTCGGCCAGGACACCGTCACCGACGACGCGGAGGGCGAGATCATCTCGTCCACCGACGCCTCAGGGGTGACGCGGGAGGCCGTCGACGCCGGGATCGCCGCACTGACCGGGGCGATCATGCAGGTGCCGTCCAAGGTCAGCGCGATCAAGATCGACGGCAAGCGGTCGTACGCCCGGGTGCGCGGCGGCGAGGAGTTCGAGATCCCGGCCCGCCCGGTGACCGTCTCCTCCTTCCGCGTCTACGACGTCCGCGAGGCGGTCGCGGAGGACGGCACCCCCGTCCTCGACCTGGTCGTCTCGGTGGTCTGCTCCTCGGGCACCTACATCCGGGCGCTCGCCCGCGACCTCGGCGCCGGGCTCGGCGTCGGGGGCCATCTGACCGCACTGCGGCGCACCCGGGTGGGGCCGTACGGACTGGACGCGGCCCGGACGCTCGACCAGCACCAGGAAGAGCTGACCGTGATGCCCGTGGCCGAGGCCGCCGCGGCCGCCTTCCCCCGGTGGGACGTGGACGAGAAGCGGGCCAGGCTCCTGCTCAACGGCGTACGGCTGGACATGCCGTCCTACCCGCCGGGGCCGGTGGGGGTCTTCGGGCCGGACGGGGGGTTCCTGGTGCTCGTCGAGGAACAGAAGGGCAAGGCCAAGAGCCTCGCGGTCTTCGCCTGAGCACCGAGCACTGAGCACCGAGCACTTGCACCGAGCACTGAGCACTGAGCACCGGGCACTGGGCGCGTGGGGGCGGGACCCGGGGCCCTTGGCGCCCTGGGACCGCTTCCCGCACGCCAGGATCCGCCGTGGAGCGGGCAGCCCCCCCGGTGCCCGCTCCACGATTCCCCTCCCACGCCCATCCCTGTCCAGGAGGACCCCGCTCGTCACCCCAATGGACGGGCGCTCGGAGTGACTGAGGGGGGTGCGGGGGGCGCGTTGCACGCCGCGCTCCTCGCGTCGATCACCCGCGTCCTAACGTCGGACCATGGGCAGCGGGGACCGGTCGACACTGGTGAGAATCTGCGACGAGGCCGGCCGGCCGCGAGGGACCGGGTTCGTCGCGGACGACCGCGGCACGGTCGTCACCGGCCATCAGGCCGTGGCCTCGGCCGTACCGCTCGTCCTGCACGCCCCGGACGGACGGACGCGCGCCCTGGACCCGGACGACATCACCGAACTGCCCGCCCAGGGCCTCGCCCTGCTCCGCACCGGCGGACCGGGCACCCTGGGCGTGGAACCCCTGCCCGTCGCCGTACGCGACCGGATCGAGACCGGCACCTACGTCCGTATCGCCGCCCACGGCTGGCGGGAGGCCCGGGTGCTGGGGACGACCCCCGCGACCTACACCGAGGGCGGACGTGACCACCGGCTGGACGACGCCCTGGAACTCGCGCTGGGCACCGACGGGCGGGACGCGCTGCGGTCGGGCGGGGCGGCGGTCGGGGGCCCGGTCACCGATCCGGGGACCGGGGCCGTGCTCGGCGTGCTCTCCACGGCGCTGACGGCCGGGCACGAGGCGGCCGGGCTCGCCGTACCGCTCGGCTCCCACGGGCGGGGCGCCGAAGGACCGCTGGGCGCGCTGCTGCGGCGGAACGCGGGCGCCGTCCCCGGATACGGCCGCGACCTCAACCTCGCGGGAGCGTTGCAGCTCACCGCGACCACCCTCGGTCACCCCGGCCGGCCCGACGGCACCGAGGCGGTCGAACGCCCGGACGTCGCGGCGGAGTTCACCGCCTTCGAGGCCGGCACCGGGCTCGTGCTGGGGCTCGTCGGCGCCCCCGGGACGGGCCGCACCACCGAGCTGGCCGCGCTGGCCGCCCGGCGGGCCGCCGGCGCCGTGCCCGCGCTCACCCTGTGGCTGCGCGGCGCCGACCTGCTGGCCGAGGACGCCTCGGTCGCCGACGCGCTGACCCGTGCGCTCGCCCGCTCGGGGCGGATCGTCACCGCCGCCGGGGCCCGGGGGGACATGGCGGCGGCCACCCCCGAGCGGGTCGCCCGCCTCGCCGCCGCGTCCGGCGTGGCCCTCCTGGTCGTCGTGGACGGCCCCGAGGAGATGCCGCCCCTGCTCGCCCACCGGCTCGCCGAGTGGACCGCGAAGACGGCGGGCTGGCTGCGTGAGCACGGGGCGCGGATGGCCGTCGCTTGCCGCCCGGAGCACTGGGAGAGAGCTGGTGCGCTCTACCCCCGGGACGCCCCGCACCGGCCGGAGCGGCCCGCCCGGGGACTGCCGCCCGCCGTCCCGCTGGGCGACCTGACCCCGGCACAGGCCCGGTGCGCCATGGAGCGGTACGGCATCCCGCCGGACGCGATCGCCCCGGGCCACGACCGGCACCCGCTCACCCTGCGGCTGCTCGCGGAGGTACGGGAGGCGTTGCCGCCCGGCGTGGCGGGCCGGCCCGGCACCGAGGAGGTCTT
The DNA here is from genome assembly GCA_000720535.1 of Streptomyces halstedii. Classification (GTDB taxonomy): domain Bacteria; phylum Actinomycetota; class Actinomycetes; order Streptomycetales; family Streptomycetaceae; genus Streptomyces; species Streptomyces halstedii. The sequence goes on along the minus strand of JOAZ01000029.1, from coordinate 40,608 downwards.
CGCGGCCCACCTCGACCTCACCTGCCTCCGGATCGCCGTCCGGATCGGGGCGGAGGCCGAACCCCGGCTCCGGGGCGCGGCCGTGCGGCGGCTCGCGGCGAAGGTCGCGGGCCAGGTCCACGAGGCGGCCCGGCGCTGCCTGGGACCGGGGCAGGGCGAGCTGGACCGCGCCGCGTTCGAGGAGCTCTTCCCCTGGCGTACGGGATGGGCCTCGGCCGTGCTCACCGAAGGGCTGCTGGCCCCGGCGGGCGCGGGCTACCGCTTCGCCCACGAGGAGCTGGGCGACCGGGTGCAGGGCGCCCACCTGGACCTGGACGCCGCCCTGCACGCCCTGGTCCACCGCCGGCACGCGGACGGGGATCCGGCGGACGGCCCACCCCCTCCCGCCACCACCGCCGACGCCGGGAAGCCGCCCGGGGACGCGGAACCCCGCAGCCTGCCCGTGCCCCGCCACCGCATCGGTCCGGTGATCCAGGCGATGCTCCTGCTCGAACGCCGCCGGGGGAGCGCGGCGCTGGCCCACCGGATGGCCGACCTCATCGAGGCCACCGACCGCCTCGCGGCCGGTGCCGGGGACGACGGCCGCGACCCGGACCGCCGGGCCGACGCCGTGTGGTGGGCCGCCCGGCTGCTCCGCGAGAGCCTGCTGCGGGTGCCCGACGCACGGCCGTACACCGGCGTGCTGCGGGTGCTCACCGGGCGCATCACCCGATGGTCGCTCGGCGGCGACGGCGCCGGGCCCTACGCCGCCTTCGAACCGTGGTTCTGGCGTCGGCTGGCCCTGCCGGAGAGCACCCGGATCGACCTCCTGCGCCGCCTGGTGCCCGCCGACGGCGCCCCGTGCGGCCACACCGGACAGCGTCCGGACGGGCCGCCGTCGCCGTGCGACGGGCGGGCCCCGCGCGGCGACGGGGGAGAACGCTATCTGGACGCCGTGGACCGCCGCCTGGCCACCCACCCCCGGACCGTGCAGATCCTGCTCTGCCGCTGGTTCACCGACGAGACCCCGCTGCACGCCGAGGAGGGCGCGCCGATACGGCTCACCGTGGCCGCCGCCGCGCAGGCCCTTCTGTACGCCCGGCGCGACCTGGGCACCGACGACCTGACCGAGGCGCTCGTGGACACCGGCCACCCGCGCGCCGCCGAACTGCTGACCGCCCTCGCGGAGGACGAACCGGCCGCGCTGTGCCGGGCCGTCGACCGGTGGGCGCGCGACGAGAGGCGGCCCGAGCGGCGCGCCGCGGCCGCCGGCCACGCCGCGCTCCTGGCGCGCCTCCCGCTCACCGCCGGGGACCGCGCCCTGCTGCGCGAGGCCGCGCTCACCCTGCTGGCCCGGCCCGGCGACCCCGCGACGCACGCCCCCGCGCTCACCGTGCTCGTACGGGATCCGCGCACCCGGAGCCGGTATCTGCCGCAGGCCCTGCGGATGTTCGCCGCCGGGGACCCGGGACCGCCGGTCGCCCTGCTGGCCGAGGTCTTCCCCGAACACCCCGAACCGGTGCTCGCCGCCCTCGGCGCACGCCTGTCGCTGCCCGGGGAGGCCGCCGCCGACGTCCTGCGGGAGCTGGCCCGCCTGGACACCCCCGCCCTGGCCCTGCACGCCCCCGCCCTCGTACGCCGGTACCTCGACAGCCATCCCGCGGACGGCGCCGGGGTCGCCGCCTACGCCGAGCTGCGGATGGAGCACAGCCCCGCCGCCCGCGCGCTGCTGCTGCCGCTGGTGACCGGGCTGCTGCGGGACCGCCCGGTCCCGCCCCCTGCGCGCGCCGCGCTCGCCCGGGTGCTGGCAGCCCCCGGAAGCGACGCGTCGCGTGCGCTGCGGGCCGAGCTGCTGGAGGTGCTGCTGGACTTCGAGCAGGACACCGGCGGGGACCAGGAGGTCCTCGAAGCGCTGCTCAGGGCCGCGGCCGCGGGCTCCGACCGGCGCCCCGAGGCCCGTACCCGCGCCCTGGCGCACCGCACCGGGATGCTCCTGGTCCGCACGACGGAGGGCGCGGCCCGCTTCGACCGCACCCTCGTCGAACTCGGCCGGGAGGTGCCCGGATTCGCCGCGCTCGTCCTCGGGTGGCTCGCCGACGCACCCCAGGAATGGGCGGCCGTGGTGGGCCCCGGAGCCCGGCGGACCATGGAGGCGCTGTGCGGACCGGCTCCCGTGATGACAGTGCCGATGCGGGCCGCGGGACGTGAGCATGGCAGTCTTAGACCTGCGTAACGGTCATACACACGTACACGGGTTCGGGCGAGGAGCGGTCACAGTGCAGTGCTGGCGCGGCTTGGAGGACATCCCCGATGACTGGGGACGCAGCGTCGTCACCATCGGCTCCTACGACGGGGTCCACCGCGGTCATCAGCTGATCATCGGCCGCGCGGTGGAGCGCGCCCGCGAGCTCGGCGTCCGGGCCGTCGTCGTCACCTTCGACCCGCACCCCAGCGAGGTCGTACGCCCCGGCACCCACCCGCCCCTGCTCGCCCCGCACCAGCGGCGCGCGGAGCTGATGGCGGAGCTGGGCGTCGACGCGGTGCTGATCCTGCCCTTCACCACGGAGTTCTCGAAGCTGGCGCCCGCCGACTTCATCGCCAGGGTGCTCGTCGACCAGCTGCACGCCCAGCTGGTCATCGAGGGCCCGAACTTCCGCTTCGGACACCGCGCGGCGGGCGACGTCACGCTGCTCGCCGAGCTCGGCGCCACCTACGACTACCGCGTCGAGGTCATCGACCTCTTCGTGACCGGCGAGGCGGGCGGCGGCGAGCCGTTCTCCTCCACGCTCACCCGCCGGCTGATCGCCGCCGGTGACGTCGAGGGGGCCGCCGAGATCCTCGGCCGCCCGCACCGCGTCGAGGGCATCGTGGTGCGCGGGGCCCAGCGCGGCCGCGCGCTCGGCTTCCCCACGGCGAACGTGGAGACCCTCCCGCACACCGCGATCCCCGCCGACGGCGTCTACGCGGGCTGGCTCACGGTCGAGGGCGAGGCCATGCCCGCCGCGATCTCCGTCGGCACCAATCCGCAGTTCGACGCCACCGAGCGGACCGTGGAGGCCTACGCGATCGACCGCGTCGGGCTCGACCTGTACGGGCTGCACGTGGCGGTGGACTTCCTCGCCTATGTGCGCGGCATGCTCAAGTTCGACTCGGTCGACGACCTGCTCGTGGCGATGGCCGCCGACGTGAAGCGGTGCGCCGAGCTGACCGCCGCGTACGAGGGCGCCTGAGGCACCCCGGCCGCCGACGCCGTTCCGTACCACCCCGCCGTACCGGCGCTCCGCACGAGGAGAGGGAACCCGTGACCGCCCCCACCGCTTCGCCCGACAGCTACTACCAGCGCACAGGCGAGCGCCGGTACAAACCGACGGCGCACGCGGGGGGCGCCTGGAACGTCGGCGAGCAGCACTTCAGCCCCCTGGCCGGACTGATCGTCCACGCGATCGACCGCCACCTCGCGACGGGTCCCGCCCAGGACCTCGCGGTGGCCCGGATCAGTTTCGACATACTCGGCCGTATCGCCCTCGACGAGTGCGAGATCACGGTGGAGACCGTCCGGCCCGGCCGCACCGTCGAACTCCTCGAAGCCGTCGTCGTCATCGGGGACCGCCCGGTGGTCCGGGCCCGCGCCTGGCTGCTCGCCTCGCTCGACACCACGGAGGTCGCGGGCACCCCCGACGAGCGGCTCGCCCCGCCGGAGGCCTTTCCCCGGTGGCCGATGACCGAGGTGTGGGACGGGGGCTTCATCGCCTCGATCGACATCCGGCGCCAGGCCTCGCCCCCGGCCGGCCGTGCCACCGCCTGGATCACCAGCGCCCTCGACCTGGTCGCGGGCGAGCCGAGCAGTTCGCTGGCGTCCTTCGTGGCCCTGGTGGACACGGCCAACGGCATCACGGTCCGGCAGCCGCCCACCGAGTGGATGTACCCCAACATGGACCTGACCGTCCATCTCCACCGCCGGCCCGGGGGCCGCTGGACCGGTCTGGACACCACGGTCAGCTTCGGCCCGGCCGGGCACGGACTCACCAGCACCGTCCTGCACGACGCCGACGGGCCGGTGGGCCGCGCCGAGCAGATCCTCACCGTCCGCCCGCTGCCCTGAGGGCTGTCCCGGCCCGCCGGTCGTGGGCCTACGGCGCCGGCGCGACCGGAGCCGCCGCCCAGTGGCACGCCACCTGCGTCCGGTCGCCGCCTCCCAGGACCGGCAGGTCCCGGGTACGGCAGGCGTCCGCGACGCCGGCCCGCTCCGCCTCCCCGGAGGCCAGGACCTGGCAGCGCGCGTGGAAGCGGCAGCCGGACGGGATCTTCGACGGATCCGGCGGCTCACCGGTCAGGATCACCGGCTCCCCCTCCGCCTCCGGCAGCACCGACAGCAACGCCTGGGTGTACGGATGCCGGGGCGCCGTCAGGATCTGCTCCACCGCGCCCGTCTCGACGATCCGGCCCAGGTACATCACCGCCACCCGGTCCGCGATGTTCCAGGCCAGCCCCAGGTCATGGGTGACCACCAGGGCCGACAGCCCCAGCTCCTCGCGGAGCCGCAGCAGCAGGGCCAGGATCTCGCCGCGTACGGAGGCGTCCAGCGAGGCCACCGGTTCGTCCGCGACGATCAGTTCGGGCTCCAGGACCAGCGCCCCCGCGATCACCACCCGCTGGCGCTGCCCGCCGGACAGCTCGTGCGGATACCGCAGGAGGAATCGTTCCGGCGGACGCAGCCCCGCCCGCGCCAGGGCACCGGAGACGGCCGTGTGCTCGTCGCCCGCGTATCCGTGGATGCGCAGCCCCTCGGCCACCGCGTCGTACACCGTGTGGCGCGGGTTCAGCGAGCCGCTGGGGTCCTGGAGCACCAGCTGCACCCGCTTGCGGTACGCCTTCAGCGCCCGGCCCGAGTAGTCCAGCGGCTCGCCGCCGAAGGTGACCCGGCCGGAGGTGGGCGGCACCAGGCCCAGCAGGGAACGGGCCAGCGTCGTCTTGCCGCAGCCCGACTCACCGACCAGGGCCACGATCTCGCCCGGCCGGATGTCCAGGTCCACCCCGTCGACGGCGCGTGCCGTGGCCGCCCCGCGGCGTCCGGGGAAGGTGACCTCCAGCGCCTCGGCGCTCAGCAGCGGGGCGGGGGGAACGGTGGTCATGGAGTGCTCCTCGTGCTCTCGCCGCCGCTGTGGAGCCCCGGTGTCCCGAGGGCGCCGGGTTCCACCAGCGCGCAGGCCGCCCGGCGGTCCCGCCCGGCGTCCCGCAGCTCCTGGTCCTCGGTCGCACAGCTCTTCAGCGCCACCGGGCAGCGCGGATGGAAGGTACAGCCGGACGGCAGCGCCGCAGGGTCCGGCGGGTCGCCCGGCAGACCGCGCGGGGCGTGCCGGGAGGAGAGGTCGCCGATCCGGGGGAACGCGGCCGACAGGGCGTGGCCGTACGGGTGCCGGGCGTTCTCGTAGACCTGCTTGGCGGGGCCCTCCTCGACGACCCGGCCCGCGTACATCACCGCCAGCCGGTCGCAGGTGTCGGAGAGCACCGCCAGGTCGTGGCTGATCATGATCAGGCCGAGGTCCTGGTCGGCCACGAGCTGCTCGATCAGCCGGAGGATCTGCGCCTGGATCATCACGTCCAGGGCGGTCGTCGGCTCGTCCGCGACGATCAGCCGGGGGTCGCAGGCCAGCGCCATGGCGATCATCACGCGCTGGCGCTGGCCGCCGGACAGCTCGTGCGGGTAGGCGTCGGCGCGGGCGGCGGGCAGGCCCACCTGCTCCAGCAGTTCGCCGGCGCGCCGGCGGGCGGCGGCCGGGGCGGTCCGGCTGTGCAGCAGGATCGGTTCCGCGATCTGGTCCCCGATCCGGTGCACCGCGTTCAGCGAGTGCATCGCGCCCTGGAAGACGATCGACGCCCCCGCCCAGCGCACGGCCCGCAGCCGCCCCCACTTCATGGTGAGGACGTCCTCGCCGTCCAGCAGGATCTCACCGCTCAGGGTCGCGGACGGGGGCAGCAGCCGCAGCAGCGCGAGCGCCAGTGTCGACTTGCCGCACCCGGACTCCCCGGCGACGCCCAGCTTGCGGCCCGCCTCGACCCGCAGATCGACCCCGCGCACGGCGGGCACGGCCGAGGGCCCCGAGCCGTAGGTGACCCGCAGGTCCCTGACGTCCAGCAACGGCGGAGGGCCCTTCGGCCTCGGCGCGCTCTCCTGCTTCACAGCGGTCAACGGGACACCCCCAGCTTGGGGTTGAGCACGGACTCGACGGTGCGGCCGCACAGCGTGAACGCGAGGGCGACGACGGCGATGGCGAGTCCGGGCGGAGCGAGGTACCACCAGTTGCCTGAGCTGACGGCCCCGGCCTCGCGGGCGTCCTGGAGCAGCCCGCCCCAGGAGACGATCGTGGGATCGCCGAGCCCGAGGAAGGCGAGCGTCGCCTCTGTGAGGATGGCGGTGGAGATCACCAGTGTCGTCTGGGCGAGCACCAGCGGCATCACATTGGGCAGGACGTGGCGGGACATGATGTGGCGGTGCCCGCCGCCGAGCGCCCGGGACCGCTCGATGTACGGGCGGGCCTCCACGGAGAGGGTCTGCGCCCGCACCAGCCGGGCGGTCGTCGGCCAGGTCGTCACCCCGATCGCCAGGATCGTCGTCCAGACCGACCGGGACAGCACGGTGGCGAGCGCGATGGCCAGCACCAGCGTCGGCATCACCAGGAACCAGTCGGTGATCCGCATGACGACGTTGCCGTACCAGCCCTTGAAGTGACCGGCGGTGACGCCGACCAGGGTGCCGATGGCCACGGACAGGAACGCGGCCAGCAGGCCGACGGTCAGCGAGACCCGCGTCCCCCACACCAGCAGGGCCAGCAGACTGCGGCCGAACTGGTCGGTGCCCAGCGGGAACGCGGCGCTCGGTGCCTCCAGCGCGCGTCCGGGCGCGGCGGTGACACTCTGCGAATCGGCGCCCACCAGCCAGGGCGCGGCCAGCGCCGTGACGGCGATCAGCGCGAGGACGGTGAGCCCGGCGAGCCCGGCCCGGTGTCCCCGGTACTGGAGCCAGAAGCGGGCGACGGCCTGGCGCCGCCGTGCGCGGGCGTGGCCGCCCGGTCCGGGGGCCGGTACCGCGTCGGTCGTGGTCGTCATCGGCCCACCCGGGGATCGAGGAGCGGATAGATCACATCGGCGAGCGTGTTCATCAGGATCACCGCTGCCGCGAAGACGAAGAACAGTGCCTGCACGAGCGGCAGGTCGGGCACGCTCAGAGCCTGGTAGAAGAGACCGCCGAGTCCCGGCCAGGAGAACACCGTCTCCACCAGGATGGCGCCCGCCACCGTGTTGCCCAGGTTCACGAAGAGCAGGGTGACGGTCGGCAGCATCGCGTTCGGGACGGCGTGGCGGCGGCGTACGAGGTCGTCGCGCAGCCCCTTCGCCCGTGCCGTCGTGAGGTAGTCGCTGCCCATCTCGTCCAGCAGCGAGGAGCGCATCACCAGCAGGGTGCGGGCGTACTCGACGGCGACGAGCGTGATCACCGGCAGGACCAGGTGGTGGGCCACGTCGAGGACGTGGTCGAGGCCGCTGCCGGGACCCGACTCCATGCCGCCGGTCGGGAAGAGCCCGGGAACCGGCCCGATGCCCACCGACAGGGTGATGATCAGGAGCAGACCGAGCCAGAACGACGGCACCGAGTACAGCGTCAGGGCGAAGGCCGTGTGGAAGCGGTCACCGGCGGAACCGTTCTTCCACGCGGACCTGGACCCGAGCCAGACACCGATCACCGTGTAGATCACGAAGGCGGTACCGGTGAGCAGCAGCGTGGCCGGCAGGGCCTCGGCGATCTTGTCCACGACGGGGGCGTGGAACTGGTACGACGTACCGAAGTCCCCGGTCAGGGCCTTGCCGCAATACTCGGTGAACTGCTGCCAGAGCGGCAGGTCCAGGCCGAATTCGCGGCGCATCGCGGCGATCTGCTCGGACGACACCTGGCGGCCGCCGGTCATCTGCTTGACCGGGTCGCCGGGGATCAGCCGGAAGAGGAAGAAGCTGGTGACGAGCACGGCGAACAGCGAGACGGCGGCACCGGCCAGCTTGCCCGCCGCGTAGCGGAGGTACGCGGTCGCGCCGCGGGCGCGCGGGCCGCGGGCCGGCGGTACGACCGGAGCCGTACCGTCGGCCCGCGCGGTGTCCGCGCCCGCCCCGCCCGGCGCGAGCGCGGGAGTGCTTTCAGAGCTCATGGACTATTCACGGTCTTCCGCGGTGGAACGGCGACGCATGGCGAACAGCAGCCCGCCACCGGCGAGGACGACTACGGCGACCCCGACACCGATCAGGACCCCGGTGGAGCCGCCGCCGGACGAACCGCCCGACGCACCGGCGGCGGGGGTCGCGGACCACCAGCTCCAGTAGCCGTCCTGGCCGTAGATGTTCCCCGCGTCGGAGGGCATCGTCGTCAGGGACGCGATCTGGTCGGTGCGGTAGGCCTCGACGGCATTCGGGTACGCCATGACGTTCATGTACCCCAGGTCGTACAGCCGTGACTCCATCCGCTTGACCAGGACAGCCCGTTTGGCGGGGTCGTATTCCGCGAGCTGCTTCGCGTACAGCTCGTCGTACGGCTTGTCGCAGATGAAGTTGTCGGTGGCCGCCGTCTCCTTCGCCTTCGCCGGGAGCGCGGCGCAGGTGTGGATCGACATCACGAAGTCGGGGTCCGGGTTGACGGACCAGCCGTCGAAGGCGAGGTCGTACTCACCGGCGTACCAGGGGTCGGAGACGTTGTCCCGGCAGTCCACCTTCAGGCCGATGCCCAGGTCGCCCCACCACTCCTGGAGGTACTTGCCGACCGCCTTGTCGTTGGGGTCGGTGGCGTGGCACAGGATGCGGAAGTCGAGCGGCTTGCCGTCCTTGCCGGCCCGCTTGCCCGAGCTGTTCTTCTTGTACCCGGCCTCGTCCAGCAGGGCACCGGCCTTCGCCGGGTCGTAGGCGAGCTTCTGCCCGTCCGACGGCTTCCAGAAGTACGAGTCGAAGCGAGGCGGGATGTAGCCCTCACCCTCCACGGCGTGGCCCTGGAAGACCTTGTCGACCACGGCGCTCCGGTCGACCGCCATGAACAGCGCCTGACGGACCTTCCGGTCCTTCAGCGCCGGGTGCCCGTCACCGAACTTCTCGCCGTCCTTGGTGCGCGCGCCCGGGTTGACGGCCAGCGCGTAGAAGCGCCGGCCGGGGGCGTCGTTCACCTTGATGTTGTCGGCGCTCCGCAACGAGGCGGCCTGGGCCGGGGTCAGGCTCGGGCTGCCCGCGACGAAGGAGACCTCGCCCTTGCGGAGCGCGGCGACGGCGGCGTCCTGGTCCTTGTAGTAGCGGAAGACCAGCTCGTCGAACTTGGGCGCCCCGCGCCAGAAGTCCTTGTTGGCCTTCAGCTTCACATAGCTGTCGACCTTGTAGTCCGTCAGGACGAACGGCCCGTTCCCCACGATCGGGAACTCCGTGTCGTTGTTGAACGTGGAGAAGTCCGAGACCTTCTCCCAGACGTGCTTGGGCACGATGGGCACGTCCAGCGCCGTCATCGTGGCCTGAGGCTGCTTCAGCTGGACGACCAGCTTGTCCGGGCTGGGAGCGGTGACCTTCTCGAAGTTGCCGACGAAGCTGCCGTTGGAGGTGGCGGCGCCCTCGTCCGTCATCATCGTGTTGAGGGTCCACGCCGCGTCCTCGGCGGTGGCCCGCCGCCCGTCCGACCACGTCGAGTCCGACCGGATGGTGTACGTCCAGGTCAGCTTGTCCGGCGACGACTCCCACTCGGTGGCGAGCCCCGGGACGGTGTGGTTGTCCTTGGCGTCGTAGTTGGTCAGGAAGTCGTACATCAGCCGGGAGATGCTCGTGGAGACCAGCCGCTGAGCGAGGAAGGGACTCAGCGAGTCCACGCTCTGGGCGACCGCGACGGTGAGCGTCGAGGTACCGGAGCCGGCGGCGTGGGCCTCCTGGGCGGCGCCGCCGACCGGGTTCCCGGGGACGACGGATCCGGCGGCCAGGGCCAGCGCGGCGGCGCCGGAGGCGAGCAGGAGGCGCAGGCGGCCGCGTGGGCGGGCGGAGCGCGCGGGGAAGCTTGTGACCATAGGACGTGGACCTCGCGTCATGACTCGCACGGTGAAGGCGGGCAGATCTCTGGTTCGCCAGCTGGTGAAGCGAAGGTTTATCAGCGGGGTCGGGCTGCGTCAACGGTCGATCAAACCGCGTGTGGGCTGCGGGAATACGGCGAGGGCCCGCATCGTGGGGACGATGCGGGCCCTCATTGGTTCAGACCTCTAATGCCTTACTGGCCAGGCGCCGACGGCGGCTGCGGCGGGTACTGCTGCCAGTCGCCCGGCGGTACGGGACCGTGCGGTTCCGCCTGGCCGGACCGGGGTGGCTGACCCGGCTGGGACGCCTGTCCGCCGGGGTGGGGTGCCTGACCGGGCTGCTGTTGCTGACCGGGGTACGCCGGGTGCGCGCCGGGCTGTGCGGCGGGCTGTGCGCCGGGCTGCGGCGCGGGAGGCGGCGCCTGCTGCCAGCCGTTGTGCTGCGCCCCGGGCCCGCCGTACGGGGGATAGGGCTGCGGCGGCTGCTGACCCCCGTACGGCGACGGGGGGTAGGGCTGCTGGTGGCCGGGGTAGGGCTGGGCCGGGTACGGCTGCGGATGGCCGGGCCGCTGTCCCGGCTGCTGCGGGGCGTACGGCTGCTGACCAGGCGTCTGCTGACCAGGCGTCTGCTGACCGGGCGTCTGCTGGCCGGGTGTCTGCGCGCCGCCCGGCATCGGCGGGGCGAACTGCGGCGGCGGACTGCTGCCGTCCGACGTCCACAGCCCCTGCTGCTGCTGGGCGCGCTGGAAGTCCTCGGCGACGAGCGCGGAGAGGTTGAAGTACGCCTCACGGGTCTTGGGCCGCATCATGTCGAGATCGACTTCGGCCCCGGCGGCCAGGTGCTCGTCGAACGGCACCACGACCACACCCCGGCAGCGGGTCTCGAAGTGCTGCACGATGTCCTCGACCTTGATCATCTTTCCGGTCTCGCGGACCCCGGAGATCACCGTGAGGGACCGCCGCACCAGCTCCGCGTACCCGTGCGCCGAAAGCCAGTCCAGGGTGGTGGACGCGCTGGAGGCACCGTCGACGGACGGCGTCGAGATGATGATCAGCTGGTCGGCGAGGTCGAGCACCCCGCGCATCGCGCTGTAGAGCAGACCGGTGCCCGAGTCGGTGAGGATGATCGGGTACTGCTTGCCGAGGACGTCGATCGCCCGGCGGTAGTCCTCGTCGTTGAACGTCGTGGAGACGGCCGGGTCCACGTCGTTGGCGATGATCTCCAGACCGGAGGGCGCCTGCGAGGTGAAGCGGCGGATGTCCATGTACGACTGGAGGTACGGGATCGCCTGGACCAGGTCCCGGATGGTCGCCCCGGTCTCCCGGCGCACCCGGCGGCCGAGCGTACCGGCGTCCGGGTTGGCGTCGATCGCGAGGATCTTGTCCTGCCGCTCGGTGGCCAGGGTCGAACCGAGGGCCGTCGTGGTGGTCGTCTTGCCGACACCGCCCTTGAGGCTGATGACCGCGATCCGGTAGCAGGAGAGCACCGGGGTGCGGATCAGCTCCAGCTTGCGCAGCCGCTCCTGCTCCTCCTTCTTGCCGCCCAGCTTGAAGCGGGACGCGGAGGGGGTGCGGCTGCTCTTCGCCTTCTGCTTGCCCCGCACCAGACGGTCCGAGGACAGCTCGACGGCGGCCGTGTACCCGAGCGGGGCACCCGGGACCGAGCGCTCGCGCTGGTCGTGCGTCACCGGGGTGGGCCAGGCGGCCCCGGTACGGGGATCGACCGGCGGTGCCTGCGGCGCGGGCTGCTGCGACCGGTAGGCGTCCGGCTGCCCCGGCGCCTGAGCGGGCGGGTGGGGCGCGCCGCCCTGCCCCTGCTGGGGGACCTGCGGGGGCAGCGGGGCGCTCTGAGCCGGCAGGTGCGGCGGCAGGGCGGCCTGGGGGTTCTGCGGACTCGCCGGGTTCTGCGGGTTCTGCGGGTACGCGGGGTTCTGCGGGTTCGCGGGGTTCTGGGCGCCGTAAGGACTCTGCGGGGCCTGAGGCGGGAACCCGTAACCGGCCTGGGGCTGGGCGGGGGCGGCCTGCGGCAGTTGCGGAGCACCCTGCTGCGGGAAGCCGTAACCGGCCTGCGGGGCAGGGGCGTTCGGCGGGACCGGTGCCGGGGGCAGCGGGAAGCCGTAGCCGCCGGACGCGTCCGGGGCGGGCGGGAGCGCGGGCGCCTGCGGTGCCACCGGCGCGGGCCACTGCGCGGCCGGCTGCGGGGCGCCGGGCTGCGGCGCGGCGGGCTGGAAGTCGGGCGGCAGCGGCGGGAGGGCGCCCTGCGCGGGAGGTGCGGCCGACCAGGGGGCCGGGGCCTCGGACTGCGGGGCGCCCGTCGCGGCGGAGGCCGCCGTGGACGGGGCGTCCGCGGCGGGCGCACCCGGGAACACCGGCTCCACCGCCGGGTCCGACGGGGCGCCGGTCCGGCCCGCGTCGGTCTCCGTGTCGGTCTCCGCGTCGCCGGGCGCCTGCGCGGCGCCGGAAGGTGTCGCGTCCGTGGAGGCGGCGTCAGCGTCGTGCGCCGTCGGTCCCTCGTCGTCCGGCGCGCCCGGAGCGCGCGCCGGATCCGGGGTGTCCGCCGCTGCCGGGGCGTCCGCCCGGTCCGTAGCGGCGGCCGTGGCGTCGGCGGGGGCCGCGCCGCTCTCCGGGGCGTCCGTCGCTCCGTCGCCCACGGGCCGGGCCGGGGCGGCCGGATCGGTACGGGCCGCCTCGCGCTCCTCGATCTCCCGCTTCAGAGCGGCCGGCGAGAACCGCATCGTCGCGCCGCTCTCCACATCGCCGCCACCGAACGGGGCGGCCTGGCCCTGCCCGGCGGGCGTCTCTTCCTGACGCTCCGCCCGGGCGCCTTCCGCGCTGTCCGTGCTGTCCGGGCCGTCCGCACCGGGCACGGCCGGGGCCACCGGTCCCGGCGCGGAGGACGAGGCGGACGGCGCGGGCTCGGACGAGCCGGGCTCCGGCGCCGCGGGCCGCTCCGCTTCCGGGGCGGCCTGCGGCGACCAGGTGGGCGGGAAGCCGCCCCCGGCCGGAAGGCCGGGCACGGACAGGGGCGCGCCCTGCGGCGGCGGAGGCGGGGCGAGGTGCGCTCCGGCGCCGCCCGACGCATCCCCCGACGCGTTCTGCGTGTACCAGGCGGGCGGGGTGTAGTCGATGGTGAACTCACCCGTCACCTCGACGGGTTCCGCGTCGGACGACTCGTCGACGGGCGTGTTCCATCCCCCGTGGATCTCGTCCCGATCGCCGTTCACTTTTGCCTCCTGGTGTGGTCGAGCACCCTTGTGCCGTGATGGGTAGGGGCGACCGTTCCCGTTGTCCGATTCGCCCGGCTCTCCCCCTGCGACGCGCAGTGCCCGTCCGCAGGTTCTCTGCCGCGTTCCGACCCACCCTAATCGCCATCGGGCGCACTACGTCAGGGCGTACCGCGGGCCAGGACCCTCGGGCAGGTCACACGGCGTCCTCAACTGAGGGGCGTACGGCGGAAACCGGGGCACGTACGGGCGAATCCGGGGCACCTGCGGCGAGAACCGGAGCACGTACGAGGCGAAGCGGACGCACGTACGGGCGAAGCCGAAGCGCGTACGGCGGGAGGCGCGGGCGCGCGTGGGTGCTCGGCGCGGGCGCGCGGACGCGGCCGGAAAGCGGGGAACGGACACGGCCGGAAAGCGGGGAGAGGGAGACCGCCGGACGGACGGCCGCCCCCTCACGGGCCATTGACCTAGGTGAGGTCGAACTCGCCGTCCCGCGCGCCCAGTACGAAGGCGCGCCACTCGGCCTCCGTGTACCGCAGCACCGTCTCCGGATCCAGCGAGGAGCGCATGGCCACCGCGCCTCCCGGAAGATGCGCGATCTCGACCCGCTCCTCTGCGTCCTCGGTACCGGGAGCGCTCAACCACTCCACATCCGAGATGTCGAGAGCGTAGAGCTCGTCCTTCTCCTGCTGGGTGCCCATGGGGACGTCCTTCCTTCGCACTGTGTCGTTCTCCGCCATGATCCTGAACCGTCGCGGTCCCCGGGCGGAAACGGGACAGTTTCAGTCCATTCTGCGGGCGGTGCCCAGCAGACCCGTCTCGACGTCCGTCGCACTGGTCATCACCCAGTGGCGCTCACCGCCCGTGACCCAGAGCGTGACACCGTCCGCCAGGGTGGGCAGCGCCTCGCTCTCGGCGCGCGCGAGCCCCAGGATCCGGCCGATCTGCTCCGCCTCGGCGGGCGACACCCGCTGCACCCCCACGAGCGTCGAGGCCCGCAGCAACCGGGGTGCCACCGGGCTCAGATACGGCAGCAGCGTCAGCACCGACTGCCACGGCGAGGAGACCACCCGGCCGCGGGGCGGGCGCATCCCGCAGTCGCGCACCACCACCACCGGGCTGCCCACCGTCGCCCCCGTGGGCGGAACCCGGCCCACGTCGTGCAGGGAGACGCACTCCAGCCCGGCGCCGGCGGCCTGCGCCAGAGTGGTCCAGGCCTGGACGCGTCCCGTCTCGACCGCGACCCGGGCCCCCGTACCGGCCGCGCGCAGCGCCAGCACCTGCGCGGTCCACAGCCCGCCGATCAACAGGACGTCGTACGGTACCGGGCGGTGGAAACCGATCATCTGCGGCCGCCCCTCGGCGTCGTCGCCGATGATCACGCCGTCGTCCCCGACCGGCAGGGACAGCGCGCCCAGATGGTCCGCCGCCAGGGTGTGCCCCGCGTGACGGGGCCCGAGCAGTCCCCGTCGCAGCCCGTTCAGCCTCGTCACCGCGCGCCTCCCAGCGGGAGCGTCGCCAGGACACCGGGGACCTGTTCGCGGTCCAGCCGCGTCAGTCCGACCTTGGCGTGCCGTGCGGCCTGCTCCAACGTCCTTCGTACTCCGACCAGTTCGGTGTCGGTGCCACCGGTGACCCGTACATGGCCGCTGACGGACACGTCTCCCTGGCGCAGGCCCCGGCGCACGGTCAGGCTGACCGTGGTCGCGTACGCGGGGACGGAGGTCAGGAGGGAGACCAGCCGGGGGAGCGGGGTCGCGCCCCGGCCCAGTTCCGGCCAGCGGTCCACCGCGTAGGTGGTGTGCCAGCGGTCGTCGCACCGCCACACCCGGGTCGTCTCCGCGGTGCGCCGCTGCGGGGCGGCGTCCGGACGCCCGGCGCGGGCCGACAGCATCGGGTTGGCACACGCGGACGTCGCCACCGCGGAGTTCAGCTCCTCCTGGTCCAGCACCACGGCCCGGAAACCGGCACCGGAGATCCTGCTCGCCACATGGTCCGCGACCCGTACCAGACAGCGCTGGGCGCCTCCCATGCCGCCGCCGCGCGCCTCGACGGCCTCGGGGCACAACTGGGGGTCCAGCTTCACCGCCACCCAGGTCATCCGCAGCGCCGGGGCGCCGGTCCGCTCCTGGAGGGGCGCGTAGGAGAGCCGGGCCACCGACTGCTGCGGCAGATGCGGCGCCGGAGCCGCCCGTACCTGCTGCACGAGCTGCGCCGACTCCAGCACGATGTCGTCCACCGTGAGGGCGTCGCCCAGGAGGGACAGCGGAAGCGCCCGCGCGCCCAGGGCCCGGCGGAGCGACTCACCGCTCGCCTCGACCCGTACGACGGCGGTCAGGAACGTGCCGTCGCCGAGCATGCCCACCGTGCGGCGGTCCCGGTCCACGTAGATGTACGGACCGAACCCGGGCACGCTCTCCGTCACCGGCGCGAGCTGCGGCTCGGTGTCCACGGGGGAGGCGGAGGTGGTCCGCCTGCGGTGGCGCAGGGACAGCGCCGTCGACAGCCAGTCCTGCACCGCCTGGCCCCTGCGGCGCACCACGGCGAGGAGGACCAGCAGACAGGCGATCACCGCGGCGGGCACCAGCCACGGACCGCCGCCCGCGAGGCCCACCACGACGACCGCGAGGGCCGCCTCGACGAGCACCAGCTGCCGCAGCGCGGGCCCGGCACGGCCGGTCCGGGAGACCGGGCGCAGCGTCGTCGCGGGAGGAGCGCCCACCGCCGGGACGGGCGGTGCGGCGGCCGGCTCGTTGCTGCGTTGCCGTCGGGAAGAGCCGGGCGTTCGACGGGTCGACCGCCTCGTGCGCTCCCGCGTCGCTGCACCCATCGCCGCGTTGCCCCCTCGTGTCCGTATTCACCGTTTTTTCACGGGTGTTGACCGGGCGATCACCCTACCTGAGCGGGAGGAGCCAGGCCCCAACAGGCATAGTAGGGGCGCCGGTCGACGGCAACCGCCGGCCAACGGGTGTGGGAACCTGGTCGCCCATCGGGGAGAAGGGGCAGCGCGCACATGGCATCACGGCGGGACGAACTCAACGCCTACACCTTCGCGAAGCGGAGGTTGATCGCACAGTTCCTGCAGCCCCACCCGTCCGGTTCGGAGGAGGGCGCGCCGCGTCCGCTGCGCGCGGTGGTGCCCGGAGTGATCGTCGGCGCGGTCGTCCTCGCGGTGTTCGGCGCCTGGGGCATGTTCAAGCCCGTGGCCCCCCAGAACTGGGACACCCCGTACGAGAACGTCATCATCGCCGGCAAGTCCACGACCCGGTACGTGGTGTTGAAGACCGACGGCAAGACCCAGCTCCACCCGGTACTGAACATGTCCAGCGCCAAGCTCCTGCTCGCACCGGACAAGGGCACGGTCATCAAGGTCGACGAGTCGGTCCTGGACGACGGCACGATCCCGCACGGCGCCACCCTCGGCATCCCGTACGCCCCCGACCGGCTGCCCGACGCCTCCGACGCCGGCGCCCCGAAGCGCTGGGCGGTCTGCGAGCGGCCCGGCGAGGGCGGCAGGGCCATCCAGAAGGCGGCCTTCGTCTTCGCGGAGCGCGAGCAGAAGAAGACCGAGGGCACCGGTCGGCTCAGCGGCGGTGAGCTGATGTACGTCGAGGGGCCCGGCCCGGACCGCACCCGCTACATCGTGGACGCCACCGGCACGGCGTACGAGGTGGCCAAGGACGAACTGCTGCTGCGCACCCTGGTCGGCGAGAACCGGGTGCCCCAGCGGGTGTCCGCCGCCTGGCTCGGCACGCTGCACCCCGGGGACCCGATCACCTTCCCGGTCATCGACGGCACCCCCGGAGCCGACGCGGGTGTCCCCGGCAAGCTCCAGTCCGACGCCAACAAGGTGGGCATGGTCCTCGCGGCCACCTCCGGCACCAGGACCCAGCGGTACGTGGTCCTGGAGGGCAGGGTCGCCCCGGTCTCGGACTTCGTCGCCAAACTCCTGCTCAGCAGCCGGGCCCTGGTCGACCTCGGCCAGGACGGCAAGCAGAAGCCCGTCAGCGCCGGAGCCTTCGAGCCGGGCGAGGCGTTCGGGCAGGACCTCCGCTGGCCCACGAGCGAGCCGACGCCCGTCAACACCGCGAGCACGGCCAAGGGCAGCCGCAACACCGTGTGCAACGTCCTGCGGGACGTGGCCCCGAAGGACGGTGCCACCACCCTCAGCACCTGGGTCGGCACGGGCTTCCCCGCCCCGCTCCCCACCGGCTCCAGCAGCGCCTACGTCACCCCCGGATCCGGCCAGCTCTTCCGGCAGTTCAAGGGCTCCAGCGCCGACTCCGGCCCGCTGTTCCTGGTGACCGACACCGGCCTGCGGTACGCCATGCAGTCCAACGGCGACAGCGTGCAGGACGACTCCGGCATCGGCGAGTCGAAGAAGGAGAAGGAGCAGCGGCAGCAGGAGGCCCAGCAGGCCCAGAACCGGCTCGGCTACAAGGACGTGGACCCCGCCCCCGTCCCGGCCGCCTGGTCCACGTTCCTGCCGACAGGGCCCCGCCTGTCGACCGGAGCCGCCCGCCAGCCGCAGGGTTCGTGAGGAGCGCACGCCATGACGACGCACCCTTCTCGCCGTTCTCCTGGTGCTGCCGGTGCTGCCGGTGCTGCCGGTTCTCCCGGTTCTCCCGGTTCTCCGGGTTCTCCCGGTGGAAACGCGGCACGTCCACCCCGTGGCGGCGCGCCTCACTCGTTGCCCGCGGGCGCGCCGCTCCCGTCGCGTGGGGGCGCGCCTCTCCGGTCCGTCCGCACCCGGGCGCTGACCGTCGCGGCCGCCACCGCCGTCCTCTTCGTCACCCTGCCGGTCCTGCCGGCCGCCGCCGACGACGCCACCCAGTGCACCTTCCCCTCCAAGAAGTACGCCGGACGCCCCTGGTCGCTGCAACGCGTCCTGATGGACGAGCTGTGGCAGCAGTCCACCGGCAAAGGGGTGCGGGTGGCGGTCATCGACACCGGCGTGGACATCAGGAACCCCCAGCTCAAGAAGGCCGTCGACACCGGCAGCGGCCGCAACCTCCTGCCGAAGGGCCTCAAGGACGAGGACGGCCGCACGATCGAGCGCGGCAAGGAGAACGGCACCACCGACACGGTCGGCCACGGCACCAAGGTCGCCGGCATCATCGCCGCCCGCGAGGCGGCGGGAACCGGCTTCACCGGACTCGCCCCGGACGCCACGATCATCCCCATCCAGCAGAACGACGCCGAGGGCCACGGAACGGCGGCGACCCTGGCCGCCGCCATCCGCTACGCCACCGACCAGGCCGACGCGGACGTCATCAACATCTCCCAGGACACCGCCAACGCGGTGGAACCGGCACCCGTCCTGAAACAGGCGGTGGACGCCGCGCTGGCGAAGGAGATCGTGGTCGTCGCCTCCGCGGGCAACGACGGGCTGGACGGCAACGTCAAGGAGACCTACCCGGCCTCGTACAAGGGCGTCCTGGCCGTCGCCGCGTCGGACCGCAACAACGAACGGGCGGCCTTCTCCCAGTCAGGCGAGTTCGTCGGCATCGCCGCACCGGGCGTGGACATGATCTCGACGGTCCCCGGCGGCGGGCACTGCGCCGACAACGGCACCAGCTTCTCGGCCCCGTACGTCGCGGGGGTCGCCGCCCTCATCAAGGCCAAGCACAAGGACTGGACCCAGGAACAGGTCGTCGCCCAGATCCAGCAGACGGCGGAACGCTCGACCGCGGGCCACGACCGCCTGGTCGGATGGGGGGTCATCGACCCCGTACGCGCCCTGACCGAGGACGAGAAGCCCATCGAGCGACCGGTGGCGCACGAGGGTGTGAGCAAGGGCGAAGCCCCGGTTCCGGCCGCGCTCCACCTGGGCGAGACGGCGGACGAACGCAACGCCCGGCTGGCGACCTACGTGGTCGTGGGCGGAGGAGTGCTGGTCGCCGCCATCGCGGGCGCCGCCGTGGCCGTACGCGACACGCGACGGCGGGCCGGGCGGCCGGACCGCACCTGATCATCCGTCGGCGTCCGGGCCTCCATGCCTCCCGGCCGCCGGGCGTCCGGACGGGGGATCGACCCGTTGTCCCGGGCGTCACGTGACCGACAAGACGGTTGGTCAAGTCGTTGCCATTGGCTAGAGTTGACGGTATGAAGCCGGACCGCTTCACGCATGTGCGACAGCGAACGTGAGGCGGACCGAGCAAACGGGGAAACGGGGAAGGGCAGCATCGTGGGCGATGGCAAAGACGGGGGCGGTTCGGGAAGTCTGCGGCGCGGTGTAGGCGCCCTGGAGCAGTTCCAGAGGCGGGTGAACGCGTTGCTGGCGGACTTCGAGGGTTCGCCGGCCGGCAGGTCGAAGGTCGCGGCGCAGAAGGTGTCGCGCGCCTCCCTGAGCGGCCAGAACGCGTGCTTCGCCGAGGCGGACGGCCTCTATACGCAGTACAACCGCGTTCACGAGTCGCTCGTCGCGCTCTCGAAGTCGCTGGGCGACCAGATCGAGTACCTGAGCCTCGGTGTGCACGCGGCGGCCGTGGGCTTCGACAACGTGGACGACGACACACGCCGCCGGTTCTACACGATCCAGACACGACTGGACGCGGAGCGCGAGGCGGCACACGCGGAGCACGCGCAGGCGGGCAAGGCCGGTAAGCCCGAGCAGCCGCGCTCCGACACCAACGGCCCCTCCGCCTACGACGACCTGGGGGACAGCTGATGAGTGACGAGACGCAGCCGGAGCTGACACCGAAGGAACAGCGACAGCAGGACCAGGAACGAGTCCAGGGCCAACTCGTCGTCACGGACGTCACCCGGAAGTTCCAGGGCGTCATGGAGGCGTTCGGCTTCAGGGGCTCGGGTTCCTCGGGGCGGACCTCCTTCGAGGGCCATGAACTCAACGCGATGATCGACCTGATCGAGCACTCCAACCCGGAGCAGCTCGAAGAGGCCGGAGAGGCCCTCTGGAACGCCCGCTCGTCCCTCAACGACGCCGCGCAGGAACTCAGCGACTTCATCGGGGCCGTGGACTGGGAGGGCGAGTCCGGAACAGCCTTCCGCGACTGGGGCAAGGGCCTGGTGGCCCACGCCCGGAAGCTGGGCGAGTTCGCGGAGGCGGCCGGCACCCAGATCACGGTCGCCGGCACGGGCCTCGCCTCGGTCCGCAACTCCCTCCCGCCCCGCGACACCCGCCTCAGCCGCAAGGCCCCGGACGAGATCGAGGCCCCGAAGCGGATCGAGGGCAATCCGGAGTACGAGGCCGCGCTGAAGGTGGAGAAGCACCGCCAGGAAGCCATCAACCAGGCCAACCGGCTGGCGTCGTACTACGCGGTCTCGCAGGAGACGCTGGCCGCGCAGGAGCCGCCGCGGTTCGAGAAGACGCTTGATGTGGCCATGCCGCGGCCGAGAGGCCAGAAGGGCGGACAAGAAGAGTCCGGGGCCTCGTCATCAGGAGGGTTTGAGTCCTCAGGCGGCACAGCTTTCCGAGCAGTGTCGGAGCACGCGGACACAGGCCGTTCCGGCTCGGTCTCAAGCGTCCAAGGCAGCGGGTCAGTCGGACCCGTTGCGTCAGTCCTGGACAACCGTACGTCGACGGAGATCAATAGCGTGGCTGCTCCGCCGATCCCAGCCGCCCCTTCTGACACGCCCGCCACGCTGCCTACTACGAGTCCTTCGAGCTCTGGTGGTGGTCCCAACCCGCCTATGGGCCCTGGCATCACGAACCCCGTGACGAGTAACTCACGAGGCGTTCGGGGGTTGCCCGGTGCGCCCAGGGCAGTGGGACAACCCGGAACCGGCAGGTTCAGAGGCGGGAGTGACAGCGGCAGCGGCCCCACGGCAAACGGACGCTCCGGATCTCCGGTGGGGCGCCCGACATCCACGGGCGGAGGTTCGGCCTCAGGAACAACCGGACGAGGGGGTGGCGGGAGTCAGTCTCCTACCGCCGGTCGCTCGGGTGTGACGGGCGGCAGGCCCGTGACAGGAGGAGGCCACGCGGGCAGAACGGGAGCATCCGGCCCGCCCGCAGGCAGGGCCAACGGCATCATGGGCGGGACCCCGCAGCGCGCCACGTCGGGTTCCGGTACGCCCGGGGGAGCTCGCGGTGGCCCGCGCGGCCCGGTCATCGGTGGCGGAGCGACGCAGTCGGGTGGCACGACCGGCGGTGTCGGCCGAAGGGGAGTGATCGGAGGCGGCACGCCGAACAGCGCCCCCCGTCCTGGCGGGAAGGGCACGTCCAGCACCAACGGAGTCGTGGGCAAGCCGCGTGGCGGCACTCCCGGCGCCGGGGCGGGCTCACGAGGTTTCACCGCCGGTGGCGCAGGCCTCGTACGCGGCCCCGCAGGCCGACGGGACTCCGACGACGAGGACCAGGACGAGGGCACGTCGCGTCCGGACTACCTGACGGAAGACAGAGAGACGTGGGAGGCCGGACGGCGTGAAGCTGCACCCCCGGTGATCGAGTAGGTACAGGGAAGGTTCGGAAGTCAGGATGACAGCAGGAATGAGCCAGACCTGGAAGCGTCGCGCCGCCCTCGGGTCGCGAGGGCGGCTGCTCGGAACGGTGGCGGTGGCGGCTGCTTGGACCGTGGGAATGGCTGGGGCGGCTCCCTCCGCGGTTGCCATGGACGTGCAGTCGAAGCAGTGGTACCTCAGTGCGATGCACGCCGAGGAGATGTGGAAGATCACCACAGGCGAAGGCATCAGCGTTGCTGTCATCGATACCGGTGTCAACGCATCGACTCCGTCCCTGAAGGGCCAAGTTCTCAAGGGATTTGACGCCACAGGCGCCGAAGGGGACGAGTACGACGATTACAGTGGGCACGGCACCACCATGGCCGAGCTGATTGCCGGAACCGGAAAGGGCGGGGGCTTGCGAGGCCTGGCCCCTGGCGCGAAGATCATTCCGATGCGTATCACGGACACCGAATTTCAGAACGAGCACTCGGTGAATGCGTACGACGCTGAGGACGCAATCCGGGCTGCTGCTGATAGTGATGCGCAGATCATCAGCATGTCGTTCGGTAGCGAGTTTTCGGCGGCCAAAGAACGCGAGGCGGCGAAATACGCCTTGAGCAAGGGGAAATTGTTCTTCGCCTCTGTGGGTAATGAAGCTGAGCAGGGCAACAAGGCGAATTATCCTGCGGCTTATCCAGAAGTCATCGGCGTTGCCGCTACCGATCGACAGGGCAAGGCATCCGAGACGTCCCAGCATGGTGACTTCGTGGACATCGCCGCACCCGGTGATGATCTCCCGTCCTGGTGTGACCAGAAATTCGAGCAATACTGCCAGGGAAACGGCGGAACCAGCGCCGCCACCGCCATCACCGCAGCCTCCGCCGCCCTGATCTGGTCCGCGCACCCCGACTGGACCGCCAACCAGGTCCTCAAAGTCCTCTTCGACACCGCCGGGAAGTCGGCCGACTGGGAGAAGGGCACCGTCAGCAACTACCTCGGCCACGGCATCATCCGTCCCGCCGTCAACATCCTGAAGGGCACCGGGGATCCGGGCCCCGCCGACATCAGCCCCCTCACCCAGGAGCAGACGTCCGGCTCCCCGGCCTCGGCCACTCCGTCTGCATCAGCTTCGTCACAGCCTGAGAAGAAGGAAAAGGCTTCCGACGCCGCCATGGCAGGCTCCAGCACGGAGCAGGACGACGACGGTCACCTGGGCCTGATCGTCGGCGGAGCCGCAGCGGTGGTCCTTCTCGGAGGCGGAGCGTTCGTCTACGCCCGCAAGCGTCGCACGGGCTGACCGACCGCACCGTCTGACGGCCGCACCGACCGTAATTCCCCTACGTACCGTATCCACCGGCACGAAGCCGGACGGACAAGAGCAACAGGAAGGAAGCCAGCATCATGGCAGCACCAGATCAGAAGCTCGCAGATGACGCTCTCATCAGGCTGGAGAACGAGCTCTCCACGCGTTTCGAGTCCGTGCAGGCCCAGTTGAGGAAGCTCCAGGCCACCATCGACGGCCTGGAAGGCGCCTGGCAGGGCATCGGTGCCAACGCCTTCAACACGAAGCAGGCCGACATCAACCTGAGGATGGGGAACATCGCCACGCGACTCGCCAACTTCCAGGAAGCGATGAAGGCGGCGCGGACCATCAAGGGCAACAACGAGGACGACATCCGGCAGGCGCTCCAGGGCGTGGACGTCGTCGACGGCTACTCCACGGGTTCGGAAGCCAAGACCTCGGCCATCAACTACCTCTGATCTCACTGCGGCCGTACGACGTACGAGCCGGCAGCACGACCTGACTGACCTTCACGGGAGGACCGTATGCCGAACAACGACGGGACGATGGTTGTCACCTACGCGAGCCTGGACCTCGCCGCCGGTGACATCGAGCTCCAGAGCAAGCAGCTCAAGGACGACCTCGCGGCCATCAAGGCCAAGATCGCCAGCGTTTCCGAGCTGTGGGTGGGCGAGGCCAAGGAGGCCTACGACGCCGCCCAGGCCGGCTGGGACCGCGACGCCACGGGGATCCACACCGCGCTGAGCGACATCTCCCGCAGGGTGCGTGAGGCCTCCGCCACCTACCAGGCCGGCGACAAGCGCGCGCGGGCCAACTTCGAGTAGAACGCGCCAGGAACACAGGCCGGCACAGGCCGGCGCAGATTGACACAGGCCAGGGTGGGCACGCACGGGAGGTGCCCACCCTGACCTGTGCCATGAGCGGGGTCCGACCGTGCCCAGGCCATCGCCCGGCCGCGCCCAGGCCATCGCCCGAGCCCCCGGCGGGCCGGGACCGCAGTGAACAGTCCTGCTTGCCGGGCCGCAGCCGATCGGCCCCGCCCTGCCGACGCCCCCGCCCGCCGTCCGTTCCTACCGTTCCCCGTCCATGAGCCCCGACTGCACCAGCGGGTTCCCCCGGCGCCGTGTGACGAGGATGCCCCGCCCCGGCGGCATCGGCCGCGGCCGTACGTTGCCGAGGATGTCCCCCTCGATCGGGTCGCCCGAGAGCACCATCCCCTGCGCGCCCAGCTCCATGACCCGCTGCATGAACGGCTCGTACAGGGACCGGCCGGCCCCCGCCGAGCTGCGGGCGATGATGAACCGGACACCGACGTCCCGTGCGAAGGGCAGCATCTCCGTCAGCTTGGCCAGCGGATTCCCGCTGGAGGTCGACACCAGGTCGTAGTCGTCCACGACCACGAACACCATCGGCCCGCTCCACCAGCTGCGGTCGCGCAGCTCCCGCGCCGTGACGTCCGGCGACGGCGTACGGCGCTTCATCAGGTCGTACATGGCGTCGACGTGGTGCTCCATGTTGTTGGACATGGGCACGTACTCCGCGAGATGCGTCGCGGGCGTGACGTCCAGGAGCGCCCGCCGGTTGTCGATGATGAAGAACTTGCAGGCGTTGCCCTCGTACCGCTCGGTCAGCTGCTTGATGATCAGCCGCAGCAGATTGGACTTCCCGGACTCGCTCTCGCCGAACACCAGGAAGAACGGATCGCGCTCGAAGTCCAGGAAGACCGGTTCCAGATTGTTCTCGTCGATACCGAAGGCGATGCCCCGCTCCGGTTGCGCGTAGCCGGCCGG
Organism: Streptomyces halstedii; assembly: GCA_000720535.1. Lineage (GTDB taxonomy): Bacteria > Actinomycetota > Actinomycetes > Streptomycetales > Streptomycetaceae > Streptomyces > Streptomyces halstedii. Next base: position 15,833 of record JOAZ01000029.1, on the reverse strand, counting down.
CAGCTCGTGGACCGGGAGCGCGCGCGGCAGCAGACGTACCGCCGGGGCGGGTGCCGCCGTCCAGTGGCGGGCGACCTCCTGGTTCATGGCCGCCGTGGCCTCGGAGAGGTCGCTGTCGGAGTTGATGCCGTCGATGCGCGGTACCGCCGCCATGAAGTGCAGCTTCTCCGGGGTGAGGCCCCGGCCGGGCACCCCCGGGGGCACGTTGACCGCGGCCTTGCGGTCCAGCTCGGAGTCCATGACGTCGCCGAGCCGCAGTTCGAGCCGGTTCATCAGGTGGTCCTTGAGGTTGGCCCGGACCTCCATGGAGCGCGACGCCGTGACGATCAGGTGGATGCCGTACCCCAGGCCACGCGCCGCGACCTCCACGGCGGCCGGCTCCAGGCCCTCGTACTCCGTACGGAAGTTGCCCCACCCGTCGATGATCAGGAAGACGTCACCCCACGGCTGGTCCGCCACCGCGATCTCACCCCGCGCCCGCATCCTGCGGAAGGTGGCGATGGAGTCGATGCCCGCGCTGCGGAAGTACTCCTCACGCCGCGACAGGATCCCGTACACCTCGGAGACCGTGCGCCGCACCCGCTCGGGGTCGAGCCGGGAGGCGATCCCGCCGACGTGCGGCAGGCCGGAGACGGACGCCATGCCGCCGCCACCGAAGTCGAGTCCGTAGAACTGGACCTCCTCGGGCGTGTGGGTGAGGGCGAAGCCCGCGATGAGGGTGCGCAGCAGCGTGGACTTCCCGGACTGCGGGCCACCGGTGATCTGCATGTGGCCCGCCGCACCGGAGAAGTCCCGGTAGAGCGTGTCGCGCCGCTGCTCGTACGGCTTGTCGACCACACCCAGCGGCACGACCAGGCGTCCCGCGCCCTCGAAGCCGGGCTGGGTCAGCCCGCGGCCCTCGACCGGTGCGAGCCCCGGCAGGAGCTCGTCCAGCGACGGCGGGTTGTCCAGCGGAGGCAGCCACACCTGGTGCGCGGAGGCGCCACGCCCCTCCAGCCGGCGCACGATCACGTCGAGCACGGTGTCCGCCAGGGCGTCGTCCTCCGAGGCGCGGGCCTCGGGCACGGAGCCTGTCGACTGCGGGCTGGGCCGCACGTACCGCACCGGTACCGGTGCGGCCGTGAACAGCACCGGCCGGCGGTCCACGGGCAGCGGCCCGGAGGACACGGACGGCTCGGCGCCCGAGCGGTACACGCCGGAGACGTAGGCGGCCTTGAACCGCACCATCTCGTCCGTGCCGTACTTCAGGTAGCCGGAACCGGGGACGTTCGGCAGGTGGTAGGCGTCGGGCACACCGAGCGCCGCCCGCGACTCGCCCGCGGAGAACGTACGCAGACCGATCCGGTACGACAGATAGGTCTCCAGCCCGCGCAGCCGCCCCTCTTCGAGGCGCTGGGAGGCCAGCAGCAGATGGACGCCCAGCGAACGGCCGATGCGTCCGATCTGCACGAACATCTCGATGAAGTCGGGCTTCGCCGTGAGGAGTTCGCTGAACTCGTCGATGACCAGCACGAGGGAGGGGATGGGCTGGAGCGGGGCTCCCGCGGCACGCGCCTTCTCGTAGTCGTGGATGTTGGCGTAGTTGCCCGCGTCGCGCAGCATCTCCTGACGGCGGTTCAGCTCACCGCTGATGGAGTCACCCATGCGGTCGACCAGCGTCAGGTCGTCCGCGAGGTTGGTGATCACCGCCGCCACGTGAGGCATCTGCGCCATACCGGCGAACGTCGCACCGCCCTTGAAGTCCGCGAGGACGAAGTTGAGCGTCTCCGAGGTGTGGGTGACGGCGAGACCCAGGACGAGGGTGCGCAGCAGCTCGGACTTGCCGGAACCGGTGGCCCCGACGCACAGACCGTGCGGCCCCATCCCCTCCTGCGCCGCCTCCTTGAGGTCCAGCATCACCGGGCTGCCGTCCTCGCCGACGCCGATCGGGACGCGCAGCCGTTCGGCCTGCGAGCGGGCCCGCCAGGTCCGGCTGACGTCGACCGACGCCGCGTCGCCGAGGTTCAGCAGATCGGTGAACTCCAGGTTGGCGAGGAGGGGTTCGTCGTCGTCGCCGCCCGAGGCCATGTGCAGGGGCGCCAGTTGGCGGGCGAGCGCTTCGGCGGCCTCGTAACCGAGCAGGTCGGGCACACCGTCGTAGACGAGCCCCTGTCCGGACTCCAGCTGGAGCGACTTCGGGTCCACCACGACGGACAGCCCGCCGCGTCCCCCGGTGACCTCGCCCGGCACGACCTCGACGACCGTGACGCCCTGGAGGCCCTCGGCCGCGGCGAGCGCCGAGACCGGTGACACCGACTGCCCGTCGAGGACGACGACCACATGGGGCTGGTCCAGGAGGGGCTGACCGCCGGGCTGGAAGCGGGGGCGGCCTTCGAGGCGGCCGGCGAGCATCTCCTCCAGTTCCGCGGTGTCGGTGGTGATCAGACGGCGGCTGCCGGCCCCGTCGGCGGAGTGCGGCACCTGGACGTGGGGGAGCCACTTCGTCCACTCCCAGTGCGCGGCCGCGTCCCGGCCGGTCGCGACGGCGACGGCCAGGTCCTCGGGGGAGTGCAGCGAGGTGAGCGCGCCGACCATCGCCCGTGCCGTGGAGCGCACGGACTGCGCCTCGCCACTGATCGTCAGGTGGTAGAAGGCGCGCAGCGAGACGGCCATCGGCAGCCCGTCCAGCGTGCCGTGGGTCGTCAGGAACTGCTGCATCGCCCCCGCGGTCAGCGGCTCCAGCTCGTCGACGGGAGCGGTGTCGGGCGCGACGAGCGGCGTGGCGAGCTCCTGACTGCCCAGGCCGATCCGCACGTGCGCGAAGTCCGCGTCACCGACGCGGCGTTCCCACACCCGGCTGCCCTCGGCGACGAGCGCCCACAACTGGTCGGGGGCCGGGTGCAGGTAGAACTGCGCGTCACGCTGGCCGCGGGCCGTCCGCAGCACGGCGCGCCGGGTCTGCGTCAGGTACTTCAGGTAGTCGCGCCGCATGTCCGCGAGCTGGCCCTGGGTGCCGCGCCGGAAGCGGATCATCATCGCGACGGCCATGGCCACCGTCGACGCGATCATGATCATGCCCATGATCCGCATGATCGGGTTCGGCGTCATGAAGAAGAAGACGACCGAACCGCCCATGCCGAGCATGGGCAGGAGCTGCATCATCACCCCCTCCTGCTGGCCGCGGGGCAGCTCCGGCGGAGGTTGCAACTGCACCTGCTCGCTCGGAACTTCGGAGGGGAAGGCCCGCGGTGGGCGCTTGACGACGATCTGGCTCACAGCTCACCAATTCCCTTGCCGGACGGAACTGTTCCTATCGGCGCCCCCGTGGCGACGGGCCCCGTCCGCGGGAGGATCCTACTGGCGTGGGACGGGACCCGAGGGCGGTAGGGTGTCGCGACGCGTGTACGCATCCGCTAACTACCGCAGAAAAACGGGTCATTCGGGACGCCGTCGGAGAGCCCGTGACCCCGGGGTGCGTCCAGGAGATCAGGAGAACCATGAGGGGGAGCAGCACGTGAGTATGACGGCCCCAACGGCGGCTACCGGATCGGCTCGGCCGGGTCCCGGAGTTCCGGCCGGCAACGCGACCGGATTCTGCCGGGTCACGGTCGTCGCGCCCGACAGCCGCGTCGACGTGGCACTGCCCGAGGACATCGCCGTCGCCGACCTCTACCCGGAGATCCTCCGGCTGTCGGGCCAGAGCCCCGCCGAGGGCGCCCCGGTCGGCTACCACCTGGTACGCCGGGACGGCACCGTCCTGGACAGCGGGCGCACCCTGGCCGGCCAGCGCATCCTCGACGGCGAACTGCTGTCCCTGCGGCCCTTCTCCGAGTCGCTGCCCCCCGCCGTCTTCGACGACGTCTCCGACGCCGTCGCCAGCGCCGTCGCCCGGGACCGTACCCTCTGGGACGACGGCGTCATGCGGTCGGCCGGGCTCTTCGGCGGCTCGGTCCTCCTGGTCCTGCTCGGCTTCGTGCTGTGGACCTCCGACCTCCGGCACGACATGCACGGGCTGCCGGGCATCCTGGCCGCCGTGGCCACCGTCCTGCTCCTCGCGCTCGCCTGCGTACGCGCGCGGGTGTACGACGACCGCGGCTCGTCCATCGCGCTGGGCATCGGCGTGCTCGCGAACGCGGCGGTGGCCGGCTCCGGACTCCTGCCGCTCGGCGCGGGTGAGGGGGTCGGAAGGCTCCAGTTCCTCCTCGCCTGCGCGGCCGTGCTGGTGGCGGCCGTGATCCTCATGATCGCGGCCCCCGAGGGCGACGGCACCTTCGTCGCCTTCGTGTTCGCCGCCGCCATCGGCGTACTGGTGACCTTCGTCGCGATCATGACCGGGATGGAACCGGCCGAGACCGCCGCCGTGTGCGCCCCCCTGTCCGTGGGGCTCCTCGCCTTCCTGCCCGGACTCTCCACCCGCTTCGCCCGCCTGCCCATCGGCTTCGAACCGCCCCGCACCACCGTGGGCGACTACGGGACGTCCGACCCCGCCCCTCAGGGCCCGGTCGACGCGGACCGGATCGCGGCCCAGGCGCGGCGCGGCCACGAACTGCTCGTCGGCCTGGTCGGCGGATGCGCGCTGGTGGCCGTGGGGGCCGCCGCCGTCCTCGGCTTCTCGGACGGCGTCTGGGGCCAGCTCCTGGCGCTCGCCACCGGGGCCGCGATGCTGATGCGCGCCCACCTGTTCCGCTACACGGCCCAGGTCGGATGCGCCCTCGCGGCGGGCCTCGGCGCGCTGGTCCTCCTCGGCCTGGGGCTGTCCCTCAACCCGCCGGCCGCCCTGGTGCACTCCGCCCTCAAGGGGGACACCGCCGGGCTGGACATCCGTACGATCTGGCTCACCGCGGCCGTCGCGGGCATCGCCGCGCTGATCACCGCCATCGGACTGATCGTGCCGCGCAAGGGCGTCACCCCGTTCTGGGGACGCTTCCTGGAGATCGCCGAGGGCTTCGTCCTCCTGACGCTGCTGCCCCTGTGCCTCGCCGTCTTCGACGTCTACCGCTCGATCCGGGCGCTCACCAGCTGATACCGCTCGATCCGGGCCCTCACCAGCTGATACCAGTCGATCCCGGCCCTCACCAGCCGGCGCCGGGACCCGCGGGCGGGCGGGCTCCCGGCGACTGGTACGCTGTGTAACGGCCGTTTGTGTACGCGTCTCCGGATCATCTGGGGACTGCGCTCATCGGACCTTCGCCTCCGAGTCACGGAAGCACCTCTGAGAACCAGACCAGGGGCACTCGTGGGCGCATCGAACACCCAGAGGAGTACGCGTGCCGCTCGACGCCGCTACGAAGAAGCAGATCATGGCCGAGTTCGCTCAGAAGGAGGGCGACACCGGTTCCCCCGAGGTCCAGGTGGCGATGCTCTCCCGCCGGATCTCGGACCTGACGGAGCACCTCAAGACGCACAAGCACGACCACCACTCCCGTCGTGGTCTGCTGATCCTGGTCGGCCAGCGCCGCCGCCTTCTGCAGTACCTGGCCAAGAAGGACATCCAGCGCTTCCGCGCGCTCGTCGACCGCCTCGGCATCCGCCGCGGTGCGGCCGGCGGCGTCAAGTAGAAACGCTGTGAGAGGGAGCGGTTCCCCCGGACTCAGGGGGCCGCTCCCTTTGCTGTACGTGCGGGACCGGGCTCAGGCTCAGTAACCTGGACGCAGAAGGACAGTACGAGGAGAGGCGCCCCCACGGCCGCCGCCGGTCCTCGGTAGTGGCCCCCGGGCGACGCCCGGGAGCTTCGATCGAAGACCGGCCCGCACACACGGTGCGCTTCTCCGCACCGTCCTCCGCCACACGGGCGGCAGGACGAAAGACGACGAGTATGGAGAATTCACTAGTGGAGAACGAGACCCACTACGCCGAAGCCGTGATCGACAACGGCACCTTCGGCACCCGCACCATCCGCTTCGAGACGGGCCGCCTCGCCAAGCAGGCCGCCGGCTCCGCCGTGGCGTACCTGGACGACGACACCATGGTGCTGTCGGCCACCACCGCTTCCAAGCGGCCCAAGGACCAGCTCGACTTCTTCCCCCTCACGGTGGACGTCGAGGAGCGGCAGTACGCGGCCGGCAAGATCCCCGGCTCCTTCTTCCGCCGCGAGGGCCGGCCCTCCGAGGACGCGATCCTCACCTGCCGCCTGATCGACCGGCCGCTGCGCCCCTCCTTCAAGAAGGGCCTGCGCAACGAGATCCAGATCGTCGAGACGATCATGGCGCTCAACCCCGACCACCTGTACGACGTGGTTGCGATCAACGCCGCCTCCTGCTCCACGCAGCTGGCCGGCCTGCCCTTCTCCGGCCCGATCGGCGGCACCCGTGTCGCCCTGATCAAGGGCCAGTGGGTCGCCTTCCCGACGCACACCGAGCTTGAGGACGCCGTCTTCGACATGGTCGTCGCGGGCCGCGTCCTGGAGGACGGCGACGTCGCGATCATGATGGTCGAGGCCGAGGCCACCGAGAAGACCATCCAGCTCGTCAAGGACGGCGCCGAGGCCCCGACCGAAGAGGTCGTCGCCGCCGGTCTGGAAGCCGCGAAGCCCTTCATCAAGGCGCTCTGCAAGGCCCAGTCCGACCTCGCCGCCAAGGCCGCCAAGCCCACCGGCGAGTTCCCGGTCTTCCTCGACTACCAGGACGACGTCCTGGAGGCGCTCACCTCCGCCGTCAGCACCGAGCTCGCCAAGGCGCTCACCATCGCCGGCAAGCAGGAGCGCGAGGCCGAGCTGGACCGCATCAAGGAGATCGCCGCCGAGAAGCTGCTCCCGGCCTTCGAGGGCCGCGAGAAGGAGATCTCCGGTGCCTACCGCGCGCTGACCAAGAAGCTGGTCCGCGAGCGCGTCATCAAGGACAAGGTCCGCATCGACGGCCGCGGCGTCACGGACATCCGTACGCTCGCCGCCGAGGTCGAGGCCATCCCGCGCGTGCACGGTTCCGCGCTGTTCGAGCGTGGCGAGACCCAGATCCTGGGCGTCACCACCCTCAACATGCTCCGCATGGAGCAGCAGCTGGACACCCTCTCCCCGGTGACCCGCAAGCGCTACATGCACAACTACAACTTCCCGCCCTACTCCGTGGGCGAGACCGGCCGCGTGGGCTCGCCCAAGCGCCGCGAGATCGGCCACGGCGCGCTCGCCGAGCGCGCCATCGTGCCGGTCCTGCCCTCGCGCGAGGAGTTCCCCTACGCGATCCGCCAGGTCTCCGAGGCGCTGGGCTCCAACGGCTCGACGTCCATGGGCTCGGTCTGCGCCTCCACCATGTCCCTGCTGAACGCCGGTGTGCCCCTCAAGGCCGCCGTCGCCGGCATCGCCATGGGCCTGATCTCCCAGGAGATCGACGGCAAGACCCACTACGTCGCCCTCACCGACATCCTCGGTGCGGAGGACGCCTTCGGCGACATGGACTTCAAGGTCGCCGGTACGAAGCAGTTCGTGACCGCGCTCCAGCTCGACACCAAGCTCGACGGCATCCCCGCCTCGGTCCTGGCCGCCGCGCTGAAGCAGGCCCGTGACGCCCGTCTGCACATCCTGGACGTCATGAACGAGGCCATCGACGTCCCGGACGAGATGTCCCCCAACGCCCCGCGGATCATCACCGTCAAGATCCCGGTGGACAAGATCGGTGAGGTCATCGGCCCCAAGGGCAAGATGATCAACCAGATCCAGGAGGACACCGGCGCCGACATCACGATCGAGGACGACGGCACCATCTACATCGGTGCCCAGCAGGGCTCGCAGGCCGAGGCCGCCCGCGCCACGATCAACGCGATCGCCAACCCGACCATGCCCGAGGTCGGTGAGCGCTACCTGGGTACGGTCGTCAAGACCACCACCTTCGGCGCGTTCGTCTCCCTGATGCCCGGCAAGGACGGTCTGCTGCACATCTCGCAGATCCGCAAGCTCGCCGGCGGCAAGCGCGTCGAGAACGTCGAGGACGTCCTCGGCGTCGGCGCCAAGGTCCAGGTCGAGATCGCGGAGATCGACTCCCGCGGCAAGCTCTCCCTCGTCCCCGTCGTCGAGGGCGCTGAATCCGACAGCGGCTCCGCCGCAGGGTCCGAGAAGAAGGACGACGCCTCCAAGTGACGTCCCGTAGTTCCGCGACGACGGCCCGCCCCTCCACCGAGGGGCGGGCCGTCGCCCGTACCCAAACGCTTCTCCAGGGCACCAACGGCATCGGCACCGTCCGCCGCACGGTCCTCCCCGGCGGGCTCCGTGTCGTCACCGAGACCCTGCCCTCCGTCCGCTCCGCCACCTTCGGAATCTGGGCCAACGTCGGATCACGCGACGAGACCCCCACCCTGAACGGCGCGACGCACTACCTCGAACACCTCCTCTTCAAGGGCACCGACAAGCGCAGCGCCCTCGACATCTCCTCCGCGATCGACGCGGTCGGCGGCGAGATGAACGCCTTCACGGCGAAGGAGTACACCTGCTACTACGCGCGGGTCCTGGACACCGACCTGCCGCTGGCCATCGACGTCGTCTGCGACATGCTGACCGGCTCGCTGATCACCCCCGAGGACGTCGACGCCGAGCGCGGCGTGATCCTGGAGGAGATCGCCATGACGGAGGACGACCCGGGCGACTGCGTGCACGACCTGTTCGCGCACACCATGCTCGGCGACACCCCGCTGGGCCGCCCCGTCCTCGGCACCGTCGACACGATCAACGCGCTGAACCGCGGCCAGATCGCCCGCTTCTACAAGAAGCACTACGACCCCACCCACCTGGTCGTCGCGGCCGCGGGCAACGTCGACCACGCCACGGTCGTACGCCAGGTCCGCCGCGCCTTCGAGCGGGCCGGCGCGCTGAACCGCACCGACGCCGTCCCGACCGCCCCGCGCGAGGGATCCCGCGCCCTGCGCACCGCGGGCCGGGTGGACCTGCTCGGCCGCAAGACCGAGCAGGCCCACGTCGTGCTCGGGATGCCGGGCCTGGCCAGGACCGACGAGCGCCGCTGGGCCCTCGGCGTCCTGAACACCGCGCTCGGCGGCGGCATGAGCTCCCGCCTCTTCCAGGAGGTACGGGAGAAGCGCGGCCTGGCCTACAGCGTCTACTCGTACACCTCCGGCTTCGCCGACTGCGGGCTCTTCGGCGTCTACGCGGGCTGCCGGCCCAGCCAGGTGCACGACGTCCTGGGGATCTGCCGCGAAGAGCTGGACCGTGTCGCCGGCCACGGCCTGGACGACGAGGAGATCAGCCGGGCCGTCGGCCAGCTCGCCGGCTCCACCGTGCTCGGCCTGGAGGACACCGGCGCGCTGATGAACCGGATCGGCAAGAGCGAGCTGTGCTGGGGCGAGCAGATGTCGGTCGACGACATGCTGGCGAAGATCGCGGCGGTCACCCCCGACGAGGTCCGCGCCGTCGCGGCCGACCTGCTCGGACACCGGCCCTCGCTCTCGGTCATCGGGCCGCTCAAGGACAAGCAGGCGGACCGCCTCCACCAGGCCGTCTCCTAACTCCCCAGAAGGAAAGAGCACATGAGCAAGCTGCGCGTGGCCGTTCTCGGCGCCAAGGGCCGCATCGGTTCCGAGGCCGTACGAGCCGTCGAGGCCGCCGACGACATGGAACTGGTGGCCGCACTGGGCCGCGGCGACCGGCTGGAGACCCTGACCGGCACCGGTACCCAGGTGGTCGTCGAGCTCACCACCCCCGCGTCCGTGATGGACAACCTGGACTTCTGCGTCCGGCACGGCATCCACGCGGTCGTCGGCACCACCGGATGGACCGACGAACGGCTCGCGCGGCTGGACACCTGGCTCTCCGCCTCCCCCGAGACCGGGGTGCTCATCGCGCCGAACTTCTCCATCGGCGCGGTCCTCACCATGGCGTTCGCCCAGCAGGCCGCCCGCTACTTCGAGTCGGTCGAGGTCATCGAACTCCACCACCCGAACAAGGCGGACGCCCCCTCCGGCACCGCCGCGCGCACCGCCCAGCTCATCGCGGCGGCCCGTGAGGAGGCCGGCCGCGCACCCCAGCCGGACGCCACCACCACGGCGCTCGACGGGGCGCGCGGCGCGGACGTCGACGGCGTCCCGGTGCACTCGGTCCGGCTCCGCGGCCTCCTCGCCCACCAGGAGGTCCTGCTCGGCGGCGAGGGCGAGACCCTCACCCTCCGCCACGACTCCCTGCACCACAGCAGCTTCATGCCGGGCATCCTGCTCGGTACCCGCCGTGTGGTCACCACGCCCGGCCTCACCTTCGGGCTGGAACACTTCCTCGACCTGAACTGACGGGGCCCACCCCATGCGCGCAAAGCTCACCTACGCCGTCACCGCGGCCGTCCTGGTCTTCTACTTCGTCCTGGCCGGCAGCCGCGGCGTGCTGCTCATCCGGCACGGCACCCTGCTCACCGTCACCTTCGGGGTCGCCGTGCTGATCCTGCCGGTGATCGGGCTCTGGTTCCTCTGGAAGAACACCCAGTTCGTCCGCAGGGCCAACGCGCTCGCCGCCGAACTGGACGCCGAGGGCGGTCTGCCCGTCGACGAACTGGCCCGCACCCCCTCCGGGCGCATCGACCGGGCCTCCGCCGACGCCGTCTTCGCACGGCGCCGCGAGGAGACCGAGGACCGCCCGGGCGACTGGCGGTGCTGGTTCCGGCTGGCCGTCGCCTACCAGGACGCCAGGGACACCCCACGGGCCCGCAAGGCGATGCAGCGCGCCATCGCCCTGCACGCGAACAAGCCGGTACGCGCCTGAGCGGCGCCGTACCGGCTTGTCCCACGGGTTGTCCGGCGGTCAGCCGACGCGGTACTCCGCGCCCCAGGCCTCGATCGTGTCAGCGGCACGCTCGAAGGCCTCGGCACGGGCCAGGAAGTCCGCGTTGTGGTCCGTGACCAGCGGCGGCAGCTGCTCGCCGTTGCCGCGCGCCACGACCAGCGCCTGGCCCTGGACGGTGCGCGGCAGGCCGAGCCACTTCACCGGCTGCTGCACGGTGCGCAGCGCCGTGGCCCGCTGCCACGGCACCGTCGTCGTACGGAAGAAGCCCACGCGGCGGACTCCGTGCCGGCTGACCCAGGCACCGACCCGCAGCAGCCGCAGGGCGCAGACGATCACCACGACGGCCAGCGCGAAGCAGGTGCCGCCGGCGGACGCCGACCCGGCGAACGCGATGATCATCGCCGCCAGGAGCACGAAGGACGCCAGCAGCAGCAGGGCCGCCGCGGCGGCGACCCGCCACGGGCCGGGGCGGTAGGGCCGCCTCCAGCTGTCGTGGTCGTCGAACGGCAACGCGGTGTCCTCCGCGATCGCGTCGAATGCGCGGTCGGCCGTCAGGAAGGGCAGGGGCACGACTGATCCTCACTCACAAGCACGCTCGATTGCTGTGCCCGGTGAGGCTACCGATGAGCCCCCCGGTCGACCACCCCAGGGGGCCCGTACGGGTCAGCGCTGCTGGGAGGCCTCGGACCGCTGGCTGTGCGAGGGGCTCTGGTCGGTGGAGAGGGCGGGCACGCCGAAGAGCAACGATCCGGCGAATCCCGCGACCAGGGTCAGCCCCACGAGGGAACGGCCGGCCAGCTGGGAGACGCTGGCACGCTCGCGGGGCGGCGGGGTGACATTGCTGCGGAACCGCTCGGCCTCGGCGACGAACGAGAACGGGACGGACTCACGCCGGCGGAACATGGGAAAACTCTCCTTGAACTCTGTGACGGGTGCTGCTATTGAGTCAGACGTACGGGAGACCCGATCGGTGCCCCGAACCGCCGAACAGGACGAAGAAATCCTGCGGACGGCTGCCCGGCGCCTGCCCGGCCGCCTCGGACAGATGCCCGGTCCGGCCGGTGGGAGGGACGGGACCACCGCGGCCGTAGAGTGGACGGCGCCCGTGCGACGCCATTGGAAGGACCCCGCCGGTGACCGACACCCCCGAGCCCACGAAGGCCCACTTCCGCAGCGATGTCACCGTTGACCTGGTGAAATCGGCTGCCGCCGACTCCGACGTGCTCTTCGCGGCCCGCGTGTCCACGGCCGGCGAGCAGTCCCTGGAGGAGGTCACCAAGGACCCCGAGCGCTCGAAGGGACTCATCAACTTCCTGATGAGGGACCGGCACGGAAGCCCGTTCGAGCACAACTCGATGACCTTCTTCATCAGCGCCCCGATCTTCGTCTTCCGCGAGTTCATGCGGCACCGCGTCGGATGGTCGTACAACGAGGAATCAGGCCGTTACCGGGAGCTGGAACCGGTCTTCTACACCCCGGGGGAGTCCCGCAAGCTCATCCAGCGGGGCCGCCCCGGCAAGTACGAGTTCGTCGAGGGGACCCCGGAGCAGCACGCGCTCACCAGCCGTGTGATGGAGGACTCCTACCGGCAGGCGTACGACGCCTACCAGGAGATGCTGGCCGCGGGCGTCGCCCGCGAGGTGGCCCGCGCCGTCCTGCCGGTCGGCCTGTTCTCCACCATGTACGCCACGTGCAACGCCCGCTCGCTGATGCACTTCCTCGGCCTGCGGACCCAGCACGAACTGGCCAAGGTGCCGTCCTTCCCGCAGCGCGAGATCGAGATGGTCGGCGAACAGATGGAGCAGCACTGGGCACGGCTTATGCCGCTGACTCATGCCGCCTTCAACAAAAACGGACGGGTCGCCCCGTAAGCGGTGTCCGTATTGCGGCGTTTCATGAAGTTCATCTAGGCTGATCAAACGGGCCCGGCACTGCTTGAACCCCCGAGCAGGCAGTGCCGGGCTCTTCGTCTCCCGTCCCCCGAGGGGGCACGGCGCTCCGAGCAACGAGTAGCGTGTTACCCATGGCTCCGATCTCCACTCCGCAGACCCCCTTCGGGCGGGTCCTCACCGCTATGGTCACGCCCTTCACGGCGGACGGCGCTCTCGACCTCGACGGCGCCCAGCGGCTCGCCACCCATCTGGTGGACGCAGGCAACGACGGCCTGATCGTCAACGGCACCACCGGCGAGTCCCCGACCACCGGCGACGCGGAGAAAGACCAGCTCGTACGGGCGGTGCTCGAAGCGGTAGGAGACCGGGCACACGTCGTCGCCGGGATCGGCACCAACGACACCCGGCACAGCATCGAACTGGCCCGCACGGCCGAGCGCGCCGGCGCCCACGGCCTCCTCGCGGTCACCCCGTACTACAACAAGCCCCCGCAGGAGGGCCTCCTGCGGCACTTCGGCGCCATCGCCGACTCCACCGGGCTCCCGGTCATGCTGTACGACATCCCGGGCCGCAGCGGCGTGCCGATCGACACGGAGACGCTCGTACGGCTCGCCGAGCACCCCCGCATCGTCGCCAACAAGGACGCCAAGGGAGACCTGGGGCGCGCCAGCTGGGCCATCGCCCAGTCGGGCCTCGCCTGGTATTCCGGCGACGACATGCTGAACCTCCCGCTGCTGTCGGTCGGGGCCGTCGGCTTCGTCTCCGTCGTCGGCCACGTCGTCACCCCGGACCTGCGCGCGCTCATCGAGGCGTTCCGCGGCGGAGACGTGCAGAAGGCCACCGAGATCCACCAGAAGCTGCTCCCGGTCTTCACCGGCATGTTCCGCACCCAGGGCGTGATCACCACCAAGGCCGCCCTCACCTTGCAGGGCTTGCCCGCCGGCCCGCTGCGCCTGCCTCTGGTGGAACTCTCCGCCCAGGAGACGGCCCAGCTCAAGATCGATCTCGCGGCCGGCGGGGTACAGCTGTAACCACGGACTTCACAACTGAATACGCGAGGACACTCGCACGGAAACATCATCCGACAACAGCAAGTGCACGAATGACACGCGCGCCACGTGCCCTCCGCGGTACGTGGCGCGCGTGGTGAGGAGAGTCTTTTGAGTCATCCGCATCCTGAACTCGGTACCCCGCCGAAGCTCCCGAAGGGCGGTCTGCGGGTCACCCCGCTCGGCGGCCTGGGGGAGATCGGCCGCAACATGACGGTCTTCGAGTACGGCGGCCGTCTGCTCATCGTCGACTGCGGTGTGCTCTTCCCCGAGGAGGAGCAGCCCGGCATCGACCTGATCCTTCCCGACTTCACCACGATCCGGGACCGCCTGGACGACGTCGAGGGCATCGTCCTCACGCACGGCCACGAGGACCACATCGGCGGTGTCCCCTACCTGCTCCGGCTGAAGCCGGACATCCCGCTCATCGGCTCCAAGCTGACCCTCGCGCTCATCGAGGCCAAGCTCCAGGAGCACCGCATCCGCCCGTACACCCTGGAGGTGGCCGAGGGGCAGCGGGAGCGCATCGGCGTCTTCGACTGCGAGTTCATCGCGGTCAACCACTCCATCCCGGACGCGCTCGCGGTCGCCATCCGCACGCCGGCGGGCATGGCCGTCGCCACCGGCGACTTCAAGATGGACCAGCTCCCGCTGGACGGTCGCCTCACCGACCTGCACGCCTTCGCGCGGCTGAGCGAGGAGGGCATCGACCTGCTGCTCTCCGACTCGACCAATGCCGAGGTCCCCGGCTTCGTGCCGCCGGAGCGGGACATCTCCAACGTGCTGCGCACGGTCTTCGCGAACGCGCAGAAGCGCATCATCGTGGCCAGTTTCGCCAGCCACGTGCACCGCATCCAGCAGATCCTGGACGCCGCCCACGAGTACGGACGGCGCGTCGCCTTCGTGGGGCGCTCCATGGTCCGCAACATGGGTATCGCGCGTGACCTGGGCTACCTGCGGGTGCCCGCCGGGCTGGTGGTGGACGTCAAGACGCTCGACGACCTGCCGGACGACGAGGTCGTCCTGGTCTGCACGGGCTCGCAGGGCGAGCCGATGGCGGCCCTGTCCCGGATGGCCAACCGCGACCACCAGATCCGGATCGTCCCGGGTGACACGGTGATCCTGGCGTCGTCGCTGATCCCGGGCAACGAGAACGCGGTCTACCGCGTGATCAACGGCCTGACCCGGTGGGGCGCGAACGTCGTCCACAAGGGCAACGCCAAGGTCCATGTCTCGGGCCACGCCTCGGCGGGCGAGCTGCTGTACTTCTACAACATCTGCAAGCCCAAGAACCTGATGCCGGTCCACGGCGAGTGGCGTCACCTGCGGGCCAACGCCGAGCTCGGCGCGCTGACCGGTGTGCCCAAGGACCACATCGTCATCGCCGAGGACGGCGTGGTCGTCGACCTGATCGACGGCAAGGCGAAGATCGTCGGCAAGGTGCAGGCCGGCTATGTGTACGTCGACGGGCTCTCGGTCGGCGACGTCACGGAGACCCACCTCAAGGACCGCCGCATCCTCGGCGACGAGGGGATCATCTCGGTCTTCATCGTGGTGGACAGCTCGTCCGGCAAGATCGTGGGCGGGCCGCACATCCAGGCCCGCGGTTCGGGCATCGACGACGGCGCGTTCACCGCGGTGGTGCCCAAGGTCGAGGACGCCCTCAACAAGTCCGCGCAGGACGGCGTGATGGAGCCGCACCAGCTCCAGCAGCTCGTCCGCCGCACGGTGGGCAAGTGGGTCTCGGACACCTACCGCCGGCGCCCGATGATCCTTCCGGTGGTCGTCGAGGTCTGACCGACAGGCCGTGACCAGGAGCGGGGCACCTCGATTTGCATCGGGGTGCCCCGCTCCAGTAGGTTTACGGTTCCGCCTGAACGGGAAGCACCGCGCGCAGTCATGCGTGCAGGGCGCCTCCTTACGGGGTTGGGAATTCCGACGCAGAATCTCTGATAACGTCGGGCCCGCCGAAAGGCAGCCGAAAGGCAAAGGCCGATCCACAGGCCATCGGATTCAGTATTCGAACCGGAAACGGAACGGATAAAGAGTCTGGTAAGGTTGGAACCGCCGGAAAGGGAAACGCGAAAGCGAAGAACTGGAAAGCGGAAGACGCGAGACCCGCTTCGACCGGGAATCGGACACGAAAGAGTCTGATAGAGTCGGAAACGCAAGAACGAAGGGAAGCGCCCGGAGGGCCCCGGTGAAACG
>JOAZ01000028.1 GCA_000720535.1 Streptomyces halstedii | reverse complement strand
GGCGACGAGGCGGGCCTGTGCTCCGTCGTGGAGGTCGCGTTCGATGCGGCGGAGGTCGGCGGCGGCGGTGTCCACGACGACCCCCCGGTCCGACTCCAGTTCGGCGATGCGCCGCTCCAGTTCGTCGGAGGGCGAGAGCAGCCCCCGCACCATCGCCCGGTCCGCGTTCGCCATCCCGCGCGCGAGGTAGGGGAGGACCGGCCACAGGACGAACAGGCCCACCAGCACCACCGTGAACGTCACCACCCCCCAGGGCAGCCGGATGAACGCGTACAGCAACGCCCGCCAGCCGACCGGGTCCTTGAGCTGGGACCACAGCCAGGGGAAGAAGCCCCGGTCCTGGCGGCCGAGTCGCATCGGGCTCGGCTCGTCGATCCGCACCCCCAGCATCGCGCGGGCCCGGCCCCGCTCCGCCCGGCCGAAGGCGCGCGCACCGCGCAGTCCCAGCGCGAGCAGTGGCAGGCCGATCACGGTGACGGACAGCCCCGTGCCCACCCCGATCAGGAACACCGCGTAGACGAACCCGGCGATCGCCATCGGGAGGTTGGCGAGCAGATACGCGATCTCCTTCCACGTCCACCGGTCGAAGGCGAGGCGCGCGGGCGGCGGCCGGTCGGTGTCGGGCGGAGGAGGGCTCATGGTCATGGGACCAGCCTGCCGGGCCGCGCGCCCGCACGCCATGGGGTACGTGGGTGGCGCACGGTAGGGATAACCCCACCCCGGCCCGCCCCGCACCCGCTCCACCAGGGGCGACCGCCGAACCGCCCGTGGCGCGCGGCGTGGTGGCCCCGGCGTGCGACGCCTGCCGGTAGCCCCTCCCCTCGCCGCCCGGTGCTCCCGTACGGCGGCCGACGGGCTCCCCGGGGCCGTGGAGCCGGAGACCGGTACCGGCGGCCGGGGCCGCACCGGACCGGACCAACCACCCCGAAGCGAAACGGGGGTGGTGGGCAGGGCCTAGACTCCCGTGCGTACGGAGCGTCGGACAGGGTGAGGGAGCGAGGGGCGGACGTGGCGGACGTGCCGGAACCGACCGTTCTCGCGTCGGACTACTTCCAGAGCTATGCGGTGGTGGGACTGCTCGCCGTGGTCGGCGTGCTGTTCGTCGCCGTCGCCTTCGGCGCCGGCCGGCTGCTGCGGCCGGTGGTCCCGACGCCGGAGAAACTGCTCACCTACGAATGCGGCGTGGACCCCGTGGGGGAGGGCTGGGCCCACACCCAGGTCCGCTATTACGTGTACGCCTTCCTGTACGTGATCTTCGCCGTCGACTCCATCTTCCTGTTCCCCTGGGCCACCGTGTTCGCGGCGCCCGGATACGGGGCGACGACGCTGGTCGAGATGTTCATCTTCCTCGGTTTCCTGGCCGTGGGACTGCTCTACGCATGGAAGAAGGGCGTCCTCGCATGGGCGTGACGAGCCGGCCGGACCCGCAACCCCCCGTTCCGCTGCCCGACCCGACGCTGCCGACCGAGCCGAAGAAGCTCGGCGTGCTCTCCCGGCTCGCGCCCGAACCGATGAAGGTCGTCCTCAACTGGGGCCGCCGCTACAGCCTCTGGGTCTTCAACTTCGGACTCGCCTGCTGCGCCATCGAGTTCATCGCGGCCTCCATGGCCCGGCACGACTTCATGCGCATGGGCGTCATCCCGTTCGCGCCCGGCCCCCGGCAGGCCGACCTGATGGTCGTCTCCGGCACGGTGACGGACAAGATGGCCCCGGCCGTGAAGCGGCTGTACGAGCAGATGCCCGAACCCAAGTACGTCATCTCCTTCGGCGCCTGCTCCAACTGCGGCGGGCCCTACTGGGATTCGTACTCCGTGACCAAGGGCGTCGACCAGATCATCCCGGTCGACGTGTACGTACCGGGCTGCCCGCCCCGGCCGGAGGCACTGCTCCAGGGCATCCTGAAGCTCCAGGAGAAGATCGCCCGCGAGTCACTCGCCGGGCGGTACGGGACCGGCACCACGCCCCGCCCCTCGGCCGACGCCCTGCGCAGCGGCCTCGTCGCCGCCCCGAAGGCGCCGGGGGAGGAGAGCCAGCAGTGAGCACCGCCGACGCGTACGACCGGCTGCCGGACGCCGTCACCGACGTCTTCGGCCCGGAGGCCACGGCCGCGTACGCCTACGACCTGCTGACCGTCGACGTCCCCGCCACGGGCTGGACCGCCGCCCTGGAAACGGCCCGGTCCGCCCTGGGCTGCACCTATTTCGACTGGCTGAGCGCGGTGGACGAACCGGGCACCGGCTTCCGCGTCTGCGCCCATGTCGCCGCCCTGGGCGAGGGCACGGTGCGGCGCCTGCTCATCCGTACGACGGTTCCGCACGAGGCGGCCACCCTGCCGAGTGCCGTGGACGTCTACGCGGGCGCCGCCTGGCACGAGCGTGAGACGCACGAGATGTTCGGCATCGGCTTCGAGGACCACCCGCATCTGGTCCCGCTGCTGCTGCCGGAGGGCTTCGAGGGGCACCCGCTGCGGAAGGACTTCGTCCTGGCGGCCCGGGTCGCGAAGGCCTGGCCGGGCGCGAAGGAGCCGGGCGAGTCCGAACACGGCGGGCCCAAGCGGCGCACGATGCTGCCGCCCGGTGTGCCCGACCCGAACGAATGGGGGCCGCTCAAGGGGCAGCTCCCGCCCGCGCCCAGCCGTCCGGCCCGAGCGGCCCGCGCGGCGGGCGACCGCCCCGTACGCCGTGCCCGCAGCGCGAGCGAGGGCTCGGCGGCCCAGCGCGCCGCGACCCCGGAGACCCCGGGCACGGGCACGGGCACGGGCACGGGCACGGCTTCCGCTCCGGCACCGGGGGCCTCCGGTTCGGCACCGGGGGCTTCCGGTCCGGCGCCCGAGGTCTCGACTCCGGGGCCCGGGGCAGGGACGACCGGGACTCCGGGCACGTCCGGCGGGCCGGAGGCGGCGGACGGGGCCACCACCGGTACGGCCGGGGGCACCACCGGTACGGCCGGGGGCCCGGAGGCGGGGGCACGGGGTCCGGCGGCGGCCGAGGCCCCTCGGGCCGCACGTCCACGCCGTAACCGCAGCGCGTCGCAGGGCTCGGCCAGCCAGACCGCCCCGCTGGCTCCCGCACCCTCCGAGCCAGAGACTGGGGCGGCGGGGACTGGGGCGGCGGGGACTGGGGCGGCAGAGGCGGGGGCGCAGGCCGCGCCACCCGTACCGCCCGTCGAGCCCGCGACCGGCGACGGTAGCGGCGGCGACGCGCAGACCACCGCGCCCCGGCCCGCCCGGCAGACCCGCCCCGCGCGTGGCTCCGACGCCCCCTGGCACCACGCCCGTCCCGCCTTCGACGACACGCCGTCCCCGAAGACGGACGCCCCGGGCCCCACGAAGGCGGACACCACCCCGGAACCGCGGCAGCCCGCCGGTGAGACCGAGACCGAGTCCGGCTCGGCACCCGAATCCGCGCCCGCACCCGCGCCCGAATCCGGTGACGGCGCCGGGGCCGAGGCCGACGCCGACACCGGGGCCGACACCGAGGCCGACGCCCCCGAGCCCCGAACCGACCGTCCCGCCGGAGGCGATACCGCGTGAACGACGTACTCGACGTCGCCCTCCGGCTCCTCATCGTCTTCGTCGTCTTCCTGGTCGCCCCACTCGTCGTGGGGCAGACCGAGCACAAGGTGATGGCCCATATGCAGGGCCGCCTCGGCCCCATGTACGCGGGCGGGTTCCACGGCTGGGCCCAGCTCGTCGCGGACGGGGTGAAGTTCGCGCAGAAGGAGGACATCGTCCCGGCGGCGGCCGACCGGCGGGTCTTCCAACTGGCCCCGGCCGTCGCCCTCCTGCCGTACCTCCTCGTGCTCGTCGTCATCCCGGTCGGCCCCGGCGACGGAGCCGTCGGCCAGGTCGTGGACGCGGGCATCTTCTTCGTGCTCGCCGTCATGGGCATCGGCGTACTCGGCTCGCTGATGGCGGGCTGGGCGTCGGCCAACAAGTACTCCCTGCTCGGCGGTCTGCGCTCCGCCGCGCAACTCCTCGCGTACGAACTGCCCATGCTGCTCGCGGCGGCGTCCGTGGCGATGGCGGCGGGCACGGTCTCGCTGACCGGCATCCTGGACGCCTTCGAGTGGTGGTGGCTGCCCTGGCAGATCATCGGCGCGCTCGTCTTCTTCGTCGCGGGCCTCGCCGAACTCCAGCGGCCCCCCTTCGACATGCCGGTCGCCGACTCCGAGATCATCTTCGGGGCGTACACCGAGTACACCGGGCTGCGGTTCGCCCTGTTCCTGCTCTCCGAGTACGCCGGGATCGTCGTCCTGTGCGGCCTGACCACCGTCCTCTTCCTGGGCGGCTGGCACGGCCCGTTCGGCGCCGACGGCCTCGGCTGGGTCTGGACGCTCCTCAAGGCCGCCGTGCTCGCGTTCGTCGTCATCTGGCTGCGTGTGACCTATCCCCGGCTGCGCGAGGACCAGTTGCAGAAGCTCGCCTGGACCACGCTCATCCCCCTCGCCCTCGCGCAGATCGCGCTCACCGGCATCGTGAAGGTGGCGATCAACTAGTGCCCCCGATCCCCGGCTCAGGCCTGGCCAAGGGCCTGGCCGTGACCCTGCGGACCATGACGAAGCGCACGGTCACCGCCCAGTACCCCGACGTCCAGCCCGAACTGCCGCCCCGCACCCGCGGGGTCATCGGACTGTTCGAGGAGAACTGCACCGTCTGCATGCTCTGCGCCCGCGAGTGCCCCGACTGGTGCATCTACATCGACTCCCACAAGGAGACCGTGCCCCCGGCGGCCCCCGGCGGCCGTGAGCGCAGCCGCAACGTGCTGGACCGCTTCGCGATCGACTTCGCCCTCTGCATGTACTGCGGTATCTGCATCGAGGTGTGCCCCTTCGACGCGTTGTTCTGGTCACCGGAGTTCGAGTACGCGGAGACGGACATCCACGAACTCACCCACGAGCGCGACAAGCTCCGCGACTGGATGTGGACCGTGCCGGAACCGCCCGCGCTCGACCCGGGCAGCGAGGAACCCAAGGAGTTCGCCGCCGCCCGCAAGACGGCCGACAAACTCCGGGCGGCGGAAGAGGCCGAAGCACGACAGGCCGCCGAAGCCCGACAGGCCGCCGAGGACCAGGCCGCCGAAGGCCGGGCCGCCGAAGGCCGGGGGGCCGACGAGGACCGGGGCACCGAAGGCCGACCGGGGCCCGGCTCGGACCGAGGGGGCCAGGCGTGAACCTCGCAGCGGCCGCCGGACACCCCGGCTTCCTCTCTCCGACCGGGGTCGAGATCGCCTTCCTCCTGGTCGGTGTCGCCACCCTCGGCGCGGCGGTCGTCACCGTCACGACCAAGCAGCTCGTGCACGCCGCCCTGTGGCTCGTCGTGGCACTCGGTGGTCTGGCCGTCGAGTACCTCCTGCTCACGGCCGAGTTCATCGCGTGGGTGCAGGTGCTGATCTACGTCGGCTCCATCGTCGTCCTCCTCCTCTTCGGACTCATGCTCACCCGGGCCCCCATAGGCCGCTCCCCGGACGCCGACTCCGGCAACCGGTGGGTCGCCCTCGGCGTGGCCGCCGCCTCGGCCGCCGCTCTCGTCTGGGTCGTCGTGGACGCCTTCCGGGCGACCTGGATCGACCTGGACGGCCCGGCGCAGGGCTCCACGGATGTGACCGGCGCCTTCCTCTTCCGGCACTGGGTGCTGCCCTTCGAAGCGCTCTCCGTCCTGCTGCTCGCCGCCCTCGTCGGCGCGATCGTCCTCTCCCGCAAGAACACCGAGAGCACCCAGGGCACCCAGGGCACCCAGGGCACCAAGGACGCCGCCGCCCGCCGGACCGCGACCGGAGACGACCCCGCCACCGGGGACGACGACGCGACCCGAGAGGACAAGAGCTGATGCACCTCGCCTATCCCGCCGTGCTCGCCGCCCTCCTCTTCTGCACCGGGCTGTACGGCGTCCTCGCCCGCCGCAACACGATCCTCGTCCTGATGTCCGTCGAGCTGATGCTCAACGCCGTCAACCTCAACCTGGTCGCCTTCGACGTCTGGCTCCGCGACACCCTCCACTCCGGTCAGGCGCTCACCCTCTTCACCATCGCCGTCGCCGCCGCCGAGATCGGCATCGGCCTCGCCATCGTCCTGGCCGTCCACCGCAGCCGCGGCACCTCCGACGTCGACCGCCTCCGCGACACCGCCGAGACCGACGACGCCGAAGCGCTCCCGGACGACACCGACGACGCCGCGGACGGCGCCCGCGCCACCGCAGACCAGGCCACTGCTCCGGCAGGGAAGGCACAGAAGGCAGAGGCCACCGCGTGACCACCACGACCCTCGCCGTCCTCGTCCCCCTCCTCCCCTTCCTGGGCGCCGCGGCCGGCCTCCTTCTCGGGCGGACCGCCCCCGGCTTCGTACGGCCCCTCGCCGTCCTGCCGCCGCTGGCCGCGCTGGTCCTCGCGGCCGTCGTCGCCGCACGACAGGGCGGCGGCCGGGCCATCGACGCGGCCACCCAGCTCACCCCGACCGGCTCCGTCCCGATCGACCTCGCCCTGCACCTCGACGGATTCGCCGTCCTCGTCGCCGTCCTCGTCGCCCTCGTCGCCACCTGCGTACAGATCTACTCGACGGCGTATCTCAAGGACGACGTCCGCTACCCCTCCTACGCGGCCCTCGTCTCCCTCTTCACCTCCGCGATGCTGCTCGTCGTCTACTCCGGCGACCTGATGGTGCTCCTGGTCGGCTGGGAGATCATGGGCATCTGCTCGTACTTCCTGGTCGGCCACTACTGGGAGACGCCCGAGGCACGGGCCGCCTCCCTCAAGGCCTTCCTCGTCACCAAACTCGGTGACGTGCCGTTCCTCATCGGCCTGTTCGCCCTCGCCGCGGACACCGGCAGCTTCCGGATCACCAAGATCCTCGCCGCCGTCGCCCACGGAGGACTCGACCACCCCACCCTCATCGCCCTGCTGCTCCTCGCGGGCGTCGCCGGGAAGTCCGCGCAGTTCCCGCTGCACACCTGGCTGCCCGACGCGATGGCCGGTCCCACGCCCGTCTCCGCGCTGATCCACGCCGCGACGATGGTCGCCGCCGGCATCTACTTCGTGGCCCGCCTCCTCCCCGTCTTCGCGGCCTCCGCCGCCGCGCTCGTCGTCCTCGCCGTGATGGCGGCCGTCACGATGATCGGGTCCGGGCTCGCCGCCCTCGCCCAGGACGACATCAAACGCGTCCTGGCCTACTCGACCATCGGTCAGCTCGGCTACATGTCCGGCGCCCTGGCCGTCGGCGACCGAGGGGCCGCCGTCTTCCACCTCCTCTCCCACGGAGCGTTCAAGGCCGTCCTCTTCCTCGCGGCGGGCGTCGTCATCCACGCGGCCGGCACCAACTCACTCGCCGCCATGTCCCGCATGGGCGGCCTCGCCAAGCGCATCCCCGACGCCTGCTGGACGATGACCGTCGCCCTCCTCGCGCTCGCCGCCATCCCCCCGTTCGCGGGCTTCTTCTCCAAGGAAGCGGTCCTCGTCGCCGCCGAGCACACCGCCTTCGGCGACCGTGACGTCGCCCCGGCCGCCGCCGGCTGGACGGTCCTCGTCGCCGGACTGCTCGCCGCCGTCCTCACCGCCGCGTACGCCACCCGCCTCTGGCTCCTGGCCTTCCGCGGCCGCGGCCCCGCGGTCCCCGACCACGGCAGGCAGCCCGCCGCGATGACCTCCGTCCTCTGGATCCTCGCCGTGCCCACGATCGCCTTCGGGCTCGCCGTGGGCGTCCTGGGCGACTGGTTCGACGGACACGCCCTCACCCCCTCCCTGGCGACCGCCGTCCTGTCCACCGGCGTCGGGCTCGTCGGCGGACTCGTCGCCTACGGGGCCTGGCGCCACACCACCGCGCTCGCCGCCCGCCCCCCGGTCGGCGCGGTCGCCGCCCACCCGCGCGCCGAGCCCGCCCTAGTGGAGGCCGAGGCGATCACCTCGCACACCGCCGCCTACGGCACCATCGCGGGCGCCCCCGACCCCACGGACCCCGCACGCCTCCTGCTCGGCCCCCTCCACCGTCACGCGGTCAGCGGCTTCCACCTGGACGCCCTGTACACGGCGGCCTTCGTCCGCCCCGTCCAGGCCGCCGCGCGCCTCGTCCGCTTCCTGGACCGCGAGGTCGTCGACACCTACGTACGCGGCGCGGCCGGCACCGCCCGTGGACTCGGCACCCTGGTACGCCGCGCCCAGACCGGCAACGTGCAGACCTATCTCGGCGCGCTGCTCGGCGGAACCCTTGTCCTGGCGATCGCCGCCGTCGTCTTTGCCAACGTCTACGCCGGGGCGTGAGCCGTGTTCGATATCAGTGCGTCCGTGATGCAGTTCCTTCTGGCGTTCGTCGTCGCCGCACCGCTCCTCGGCGCCGTCGCCGCGCTCCTGCCCGCCCCGCCCGGCCTCAAGGGCAAGAACCCCGACCAGGCCGTGCTCCGCCACGGCGTGACCGTCACCGGTGTCGTCCTCGCCGCCGCCCTCGTGCTCGTCGCGGGCTTCGACCACGACCACCCCTCGACGATGCAGGCGACCACCGACATCAGGTGGATCCCGGCACTGGACGTGCGGATCCACCTCGGCACCGACGGCATCTCGCTCCCCCTTCTCGTCCTCACCGCGCTGCTGACCTTCCTCTGCGCGCTCTACAGCTACTTCAAGCTCCCCGCGGGGCCCTCCGCGAAGGGCTTCGTCGCCCTCGTCCTCGTCCTGGAGTCCGGCACCCTCGCCACCTTCGCCGTCCTCGACCTGATGCTGTTCTTCCTGGCCTTCGAGATGGTCCTCATCCCGATGTACTTCCTCATCGCCCGCTGGGGCGGCGAGGGCAGGCAGCCCGCCGCCTGGAAGTTCGTCCTCTACACCCTGCTCGGCTCCGTCGTCATGCTGCTGGGCCTGCTCCTCATCGGGCTGAAGAGCGGCACCTTCGACATGGTGGCACTCGCCACTGACAACGGCCGGGGCCTCACCACGTCCGTGCAGGTCATCGCGGTACTCGCGATCGGTGTCGGGCTCGCCGTGAAGACCCCGATGTGGCCGCTGCACAGCTGGCTCCCCGACGCCCACACCGCCGCCCCCACCGTCGGCTCGGTGCTCCTGGCGGGGGTCCTGCTGAAGATGGGCACGTACGGCTTCGTCCGCATCCTCCTCCCCGTCGCCCCGGACGGGATGCGGACCTTCGCCCCCTACCTCGCCGCGTTCGCCGTCGTCGGCATCGTCTACGGATCCCTCGCCTGCCTCGCCCTGGCCCGCCCCGGCGCCAAGGGCGACCTCAAGCGGCTGATCGCGTACTCCTCCGTCGGCCACATGGGCTTCGTCCTCCTCGGCATCGCCACCATGACCCCCACCGGCGTGAACGGCGCCCTCTTCGCCAACATCGCCCACGGCCTCATCACCGGCCTGCTGTTCTTCCTGGTCGGCGCCGTCAAGGACCGCTACGGCACCGCCGACCTCGACACCCTCTCCGGCGCCACCGGCGCCGCGCTCTACGGCCGCGCCCCACGCCTCGGCGGCCTCCTCGCCTTCGCCGCCGTCGCCTCGCTCGGGCTCCCCGGACTCGCCGGGTTCTGGGGCGAGATGCTCACCCTCTTCGGCGCCTTCGACCCCGCCGAAGGGCTCAGCCGCCCCGCCTTCCTCACCTTCATGTCCATCGGCGCCTTCGGGACCCTGCTCACCGCCGCGTACCTGCTGATCGTCGTACGCCGCGTCTGCATGGGCGACCCCCGCGCCACACCCGGCGACAAGGCCGAGGGCCTGTCCACCGGTCACGGGACCGGCGGCCTCCCGCAGCCGGTCGCCGACGTCCGGGGCTACGAGTTCGCCGCCTGGACCCCGCTCGCCGCCCTCACCGTCCTCGCCGGACTCTGGCCCGCCGTCCTCCTCGGCCTCACCGACCCGGCCGTGCAGAAGCTCCTCGCAGGAGGCAAGTCGTGATCGTGGCAGCCGGCAGCGCAACCGGGGCGGCGAGCCTCGTCCAGTCCGTCGACTGGCTCGCGATCGCGCCCCCCGTCGTCGTCGCGGTGGCCGCGCTCGCCGTGCTCGTCGCCGACCTCTTCGCCGACGAACGGCGCAAACCGCTCCTCGGCCACGCGACCGTCGCCGCGCTCGTCGTCGCCCTCGCCTTCCTCGTCCCCCTGCGCGCCGGCGACCGCTCCACCTTCTGCCTCACCGGCGACGTCCAGGCGTGCAGCTACACCGCCGACCACTTCGCCCTCGTCATCCAGGCCCTCGTGCTCGGCGGAGCGCTCCTCACCGCCCTGCTCTCCCTCGGCGACACCCGCAGACTGCCCGCCGGGGAGTTCTGGTTCCTCCTGCTGGCCTCCGCCGCCGGGGCCACCCTCCTGCCCGCCGCCCGCGACCTCGCCACCCTCGTCGTCGCCCTCGAAGTGGCCTCGCTGCCCGCCTTCGCCCTCGTCGGCATCAAACGCGGCGACCGGCGCTCCTCCGAGGCGGCCCTGAAGTTCTTCCTCTCCTCGGTGGTCTCCACCGCCGTCATGCTCCTGGGCGTCAGCTTCGTCTACGCCGCCACCGGCACGATGCACCTCACCGAGATCGCCGCCCGCCTCGACGACGTACCGGAACAGCTCGGCACCCTCGCCGGCGCGGGCGTCGTGCTGACCCTGGTCGGGTTCGCCTTCAAGACGGCCGCCGCCCCCTTCCACTTCTGGGTCCCCGACACCTACGTCGGCGCGCCGCTGCCCATCGCCGCCTACCTCTCGGTCGTCGGCAAGGCGGTCGGCTTCTCCGGGCTGATCCTGGTCACCGTGGTCGGCTTCCCGTCGTACGCCGACGTCTGGGGCCCCGCGCTCGCCGTCCTCGCCGCCCTCACCATGACCACCGGCAACGTCGCGGCCCTCCGGCAGAGCCGCACCCGCGCGCGCAGCGCCGTACGCCTCCTGGCCTGGTCGTCCGTGGGGCAGGCCGGATACCTTCTCGTCCCGATCGCCGCCGCCGCGTACTCCAGCGACGAGCAGATCGGCTCGACCGTCGCCTACGCCCTGATGTACGCCGTCGTGAACCTCGGCGCCTTCGCCGTGGCCGCCCTGGTCGCCCGGACCCGCCCCGGCAACCGCCTCGACGACTACCGGGGCCTCTACGCCACCCGGCCCCTGGCCGCCCTCGCCCTGGCCTTCTTCCTGCTCTGCCTGGCCGGTCTGCCGCCCGGGATCATCGGGCTCTTCGCCAAGGTCACCGTCTTCTCGGCGGCCGTCGACGCCGGACTCGGCTGGCTCGCCGTCGTCATGGCCGTCAACGT
The DNA here is from genome assembly GCA_000720535.1 of Streptomyces halstedii. GTDB lineage: Bacteria > Actinomycetota > Actinomycetes > Streptomycetales > Streptomycetaceae > Streptomyces > Streptomyces halstedii. The sequence goes on along the minus strand of JOAZ01000028.1, from coordinate 72,510 downwards.
GGTGATCGCGTTGTACTACTACCTTCGGTGGACGGCCGATCTCTTCCGCTCCCCGGAGCGCGAGACCGGCGACGAACAGCCCCCGGCGCCCCGCCCGCTCCGGGTCCCGGCGCCGCTCACCACGGCGATCGCCCTCACCGCCATCGCCGGTGTGGCACTCTCCGGAGCACCCCAGCTCGTCCTGCGCTTCGCCGCCGTCAGCCTCTTCTGAGGGCTGTACACGGGTTTGCCCGCCGCCCCGCGCACAGGGCATGGTTCTGGCTGCACGTCGTCACCTGAAGAGACCACAGAGGAGCCGGAGCGGTGCTGAACGGGTTCAAAGACTTCATCCTGCGCGGAAACGTCATCTCCATGGCCATCGGCCTCGCCGTGGGAGCCGCGTTCACCGCCGTCGTCACCGGCTTCAGCAACGCCTTCATCGTGCCGCTGATCGGGCTCTTCACCCGGGGCACCGGCGACTTCAGCAAGGCCACCTTCACCCTCGACGGCGTGGAGTTCCCCTACGGCCTGTTCATCAGCGCCGCCATCGCCTTCCTCATCACCGCCGCGGTGCTCTACTTCCTCGTCGTGGTCCCCATGGCCAAGGTCCAGAACCGCTTCACGGCCAAGGAGGACGAGAAGGAGGCCGACATCAAGGCGGCCCTGCGGGACTGCCCCTTCTGCTACACGGAGATCCCCGCCATCGCCTCCCGGTGCGCCCACTGCACCAGCGAGGTCGAGCCGGACAGCGAAGCCCGCTCCCTGGCCGGCCTGCCCACGCAGCCCGTCAGGCGCTAGAACCGCCGGGGACGGCGCCCGGGGGCGCACCACTCGCACGGCCCAGGGGCGGATCCGACCGGATCCGCCCCTTCGCCATGCGCCCGGGTGCCCGCCCGGCACAAGGGAACTAGCTCCCGCCGCCTCGCGTTGACCAGTACGGGAGGCTCCACTGGGGGAGTGGAGCACCACCGAGCAAGGGTTCCCCTGCCGCACCACTTGGAGGGCGTACCGTGCACCGCCGGCACAACGGGCTGAAAACCGCTGTACTTCTCGGGGGCCTGTCCGCCCTCATCATCGTCATCGGCAGCGTCTTCGGACGCACCGGTCTGATCGTGGCCCTGCTCGTCGCGGTCGGCACCAACGCCTACGCGTACTGGAACAGCGACAAGCTCGCGCTGAGGGCCATGCGGGCCCGCCCCGTGAGCGAGTTCCAGGCCCCCCAGCTGTACCGCATCGTCCGCGAGCTCTCGACCGCGGCCCGTCAGCCCATGCCCCGGCTCTACATCTCCCCGACGCAGGCGCCCAACGCCTTCGCCACCGGCCGCAACCCGCGCAACGCCGCCGTGTGCTGCACCGAGGGCATCCTCCAGATCCTCGACGAGCGCGAACTGCGAGGCGTCCTGGGACACGAGCTCAGCCACGTCTACAACCGCGACATCCTCATCTCGTCCGTGGCCGGTGCCCTCGCCTCCGTCGTGATGTTCCTGGTGAACTTCGCGTGGCTCATCCCGGTGGGCCGCTCCAACGACGACGAGGGACCCGGCATCGTGGGCATGCTGCTCGTGATGATCCTCGGCCCGCTCGCCGCCTCCGTCATCCAGCTCGCCGTCAGCCGCTCCCGCGAGTACGAGGCCGACGCCTCCGGGGCCCAGCTCACCGGCGACCCGCTCGCCCTCGCCGCTGCCCTGCGCAAGCTCGACGCCGGTACCAAGCGGCTTCCGCTCCCGCCCGAGCCGAGGATCGAGACCGCGAGTCACATGATGATCGCGAACCCGTTCCGTCCCGGCCCGGGGCTGTCCAAGATGTTCTCCACCCATCCGCCGATGGCGGAACGCATCGCCAGGCTTGAGCAGATGGCAGGGTATCGACCGTGAAGACAATCCTGAACGTCATATGGCTCGTCCTCAGCGGCTTCTGGCTGTTCCTCGGCTACCTCGCCGCAGGCGTCCTCCTGTGCATCACGATCATCGGCATCCCCTTCGGGATCGCGGCGTTCCGCATCGGCGTCTACGCCCTGTGGCCCTTCGGCCACACGGTCGTCGACCGCCGGGACGCGGGCGGCGCGTCACTCATCGGGAACGTCCTCTGGGTGATCCTGGCCGGCTGGTGGCTCGCCCTGGGCCACATCTTCACCGGCATCGCCCTGTGCGTGACGATCATCGGTATCCCGCTGGGCTTCGCCAACTTCAAGATGATCCCGGTCTCCCTGATGCCCTTCGGCAAGGAGATCGTGCCCACCGACCAGCCGTTCGCCACCAGGTAGGACCGCCCACCGGGCAACCGGACCGCCCATCGCACGCGTCTTGGCTTGCAGGACCGAGCGATGGGTAGGTAGGCAACCATGGGCATCATCAGCTGGATCATTCTGGGACTGCTGGCAGGCGCGATAGCCAAGATCTTGCTGCCGGGGCGGGACCCGGGCGGCATCGTGGGCACCACGCTCATCGGCATCGTGGGCGCGTTCCTCGGCGGCTGGCTGTCGTCCCGCTTCCTGGACCGGCCCATCAGCAACGACTTCTACGACACGGCGACCTGGATCGCGGCCATCGCCGGATCGCTGATCCTGCTCATCGCGTACCGGCTGCTCCTCGGCAACTCCCGCGACCGACGCTGACCGGAGCCGCCCACCTCTTACAACCCCGTCTCACGCAACGTCAGATTCAACCGGCCGGCCCGCATCCCCGATGCGGGACCGGCCGTTCCGCCGAAGACCCGTGTCACCCCGTGGAACGCGTACCGCGACGGACCGCCGAAGACGAACAGATCGCCCGAGGCCAGCTCCACGTCCGTGTACGGCCGCCCCCGGTCACGCGTGTTCCCGAAGCGGAACACACAGGTGTCGCCGAGGCTCAGCGACACCACGGGAGCGTCCGAACGCTCCTCCCGGTCCTGGTGCATACCCATCCGGGCGGCACCGTCGTAGAAGTTCACCAGCGCGGTGTCCGGCGCGTACGCCTCGGCCGCCGCCGGGTCCCCGTACGCCTCCGCCACCGCTGACCGCCCCCACGCGGCCAGCCACTCCGGGAAGGCCGCGACCCGCGCCCCGTTCACGTCGTCGGCCGTACGCGTGTAGCGGTACGGCTGCCAGTGCCACCCGAGGCAGACCGTCCGCACCGACATCACCCCGCCCCCGGGCAGCACGGTGTTCCGCAACGGCACGGGCCCCCGCGCCCACTCCCGGCAGGCCTCCACCAGCTCCCGTTGGCGCTCCGGCGGCAACCACCCGGGCACATGCACCGCCCCGGGGGCCACGACGCTCCGGGGGCGCGGGAAAAGGCCGTCGGACGAGTCCGGGGCAGTGTGCCCGAGGCTCTTGGACGGGCCCGGTGGACTGTGCCAGTGGCCCTTGGACGGGTCCGGGGCAGTGTGCCCGTGGCTCTTGGACGGCTCCGGTGTACCGCGCCCGAGGCCGTCGGACGGGCCCGGAGCGTCGCGTCCAGGGCCGTCGGACGGGTCCGGGGCATCGCGTCCACCGTTCGGCCCGGTCATCTCAGGCCCGTACCGCCAAGGCGCCCTCCAGCCCCAGCAGCCGTTCCTTGCGCTCCACCCCGCCCGCGTAGCCCCGCAGCGACCCGTCCGCGCCGATCACCCGGTGGCACGGGCGTACGACCAGCAGCGGGTTGCGCCCGATCGCGGTGCCCACGGCCCGCACCCCGGCGCCCGTGGCACCCACCCGCGCGGCGATCTGCCCGTACGAGACGGTCTCCCCGTACGGAACGGTGTCCAGGGCCGCCCAGACCCGCCGCTGGAACTCCGTGCCCGAGCCGTCCGCGTACGCGATGTCGAAACGCGTCAGACGGCCCTCGAAGTACGCCGCCAACTGCCCTTCGACACCGGCGAACGCCTCCGGGGCGTGCCGCCAGCCGTCCCCGACGACCGCGGCCCCCTTCTGGCCCGGCAGCGACAACGAGGCCAGCGCCACCCCGCCGCCGGCCCGCTCCTCACCGGCGAGCAGCAGCTCGCCCAGCGGACTGCCGACCCTCGCGTACAGCGTGGTCATCATCCGTCACCCTCTCCACTCCTCCGGCCGCGTCCGGTACACACGGTCCGTGCTCCCGGAACGCGTCCGGTAGGCACGATCCGTTCTCCCGGTACGCGCCCTCGTACCTACGAGTCTGCGGCCCGCGTCCGCGCCGCACCGGCGGAATTCGGACATCACACACGGAGACGGACGGCACACCTCGAACCGACAGGCCCCACGTACGGACGGCGGGGTGGCCCGCACGACGGAAGCGTCCGGTGGGCCCACCCCGCCCCGACACGAAGGCGGGACGGGGCGTACCCCTCGGCACGCCCCGCCCCGCCTCCACCCGCTGCACACGGCAGCGGACCACCTACCGGTAGTTGACGAACTGCACCGCGAAGTCCAGGTCCTTCTCCTTCAGCAGCGCCTGGACGGTCTGGAGGTCGTCCCGGCTCTTCGAGCTGACCCGCAGCTCCTCGCCCTGGACCTGCGCCTTGACGCCCTTCGGGCCCTCATCGCGGATGATCTTCGCCACCTTCTTGGCGTTCTCCTGGGAGATGCCCTCCTCGATCGTCGCGAAGATCTTGTACTCCTTGCCGGACAGCTGCGGTTCGCCCGCGTCCAGCGACTTCAGGGAGATCCCGCGCTTGATCAGCTTGGACTGGAAGATGTCGAGGATCGCCTTGACCCGCTCCTCGCCGTTCGCCTCCATGAGGATCTTCTCGCCGGACCACGAGATCGAGGCGCCCGTGCCCTTGAAGTCGTAGCGCTGGGAGATCTCCTTGGCGGCCTGGTTGAGGGCGTTGTCGACCTCCTGCCGCTCGACCTTCGAGACGATGTCGAAACTGGAGTCGGCCATGACGTGTGGCTCCTTGCGTCGTATGCGTTGGGGTACGGCACAAAGCCTAGCCATCCCCGCCCGCACCGAGCACTGATCAATCCGGTGGCGGAGCACCCCTGGGCATCAGGTATCGTTTACGTCGTCGCCAAGGAGCCCCCGAACAGGATTCCGACGCGTCGTTCCAGGCGGTGTGCCCGAGTGGCCAAAGGGAGCAGACTGTAAATCTGCCGGCTCAGCCTACCCAGGTTCGAACCCTGGCGCCGCCACAGGACGGGAAACCCCGTTCGACCTGCTTCAGTGCAGGTCGGACGGGGTTTCTGCGTGTGTGTAAGTGTGACGAGTGGCCGTGCGGATCGGCCCGCGTTTCTCGCCTTGTCTCACCTGAATCCACCCTTGATCAGCTTGTGTGGGGCAGGCGTGGGGCACGTTCGGCGGCTACCGACCGCCTCGCAGCGTCGCTTCGATCCGGGCGTTCGCTGTCGCCGCGGCACCGTCCAGACACTTGGCGTAGACGCGGAGCAGCACGGCCACGCTGTGGCCGGCCCGCTGGGCGACCACCTGAGGCCCCACACCGGGCAGCTGAGCCAGGTCGACACTGCCGCGTGACGTAGGTCACGCGAGCTGCTTGGCTAGGCGCGAACTTCGCTGGGTAGCCGTCAGACCCCGCGTGCGGGCTTCTGCCCTTCTGCCCATACCTCGCCATACCTGGTGTCCTGGATCAGTCCACCGCGCTGGGTACGGGAGCCGCCCGTTCGGGGCTGCTCCTTGGGTGACGAGGTGCCACAGGAGCAGGGGGCCCAGACAGAGTTGCTCCGCACCATGGACAGACAGATGGGCGCGACCGGGCTGGTTGACCAGATGACGGGGCATCTTGGCGCGCTGGGAGAACGCGCTCAACCTCGCAGTGCTTCCCGTGGCACGTCGTCTCGTGGCGCTCGCGCCTGCAGGAGCATCGACGCTGGCAGCGTGGCAGGCGTACGTGCTCTGTGAGGCCGGACCGCCTCGGCTCGGCTCCGGGCATGGCTGCTTGCCACTGGTGGAGAGACGTGCGCTCATGTCGGCATGCCGGAAGACTGCCACCGCGCGCTGGAGCCGCAATATCCAGCATCCCGCCTGGAACCGAGGAGCGAGACCCGGGCCTGCGGAGTATCTTCTTGAACGGCGTTCATCTCGCGCGGTGGCGGGGCAACGTACTGGCCCTGCTCGGAGACGGCGACGCGGTTGCAAGTCCGTATGGGGAGCTGGAGGAAATGGACTCGACCGTCGTGTGCCCAGGCGGGATTGCATGCCGACCTGGCCCAAGCGCATTTCGTCCGAGCCGAGTACGACGACGCCAGCACGCACCTGCGGCAGGCTCGTTTGCTGGCGACCGGGACCGGTTCGGTCCGGCAGCGCCCTCACGTCGACATGCTCAGCTCGCGGCTGTGACTCCCTGAGTGCGTCGTATGGCCAGGATGTGCAGCAAGGCAACGAGGGTGGCCGGACCCCATCAGCTCACCGTGGGCCATAAGCCCGGGGCGTCCGCTAGGGGGACCCGCTCGATGTGGACGGCTTCCTCCAGATCTGTCGGTTCACCAACTCTCTCGGCCCCGTGGCCAACGAAGATCTCGTGAGGTGAGTCGACCATGCCGACCATGGGCTGATAGCTCACGACGTGTTCCAGCGTCTTCGGGCGCCACCCGCTCTCTTCGACCACTTCGCGTAGAGCCGTGTCCGCTGCTTCCTTGCCCGCGTCGACGATGCCGCCTGGCAGCTCTCAGCCGAACTGCTGGGGTACGAAGCGGTAGCGCCACATCATGCGGACGCGGTCCTGATCGTCCAGGACAGCGGTGACGGCCACGTGGTGAAGCTGCACCACGTGATGCTCGGAACGGCTCCATGCCGGGCGGTTCCACGCCCCAGAGCTGAAGCTTCACCACCGGTTGTCGTACAGGTCGCGCTCGCCGTGGATGCGCCACGGCTTCACTTCATCAGGCCTCTACACACTCACCGAGCCCGGCACCGGGTACGAGCTGCGTCCCAACAGTCCTTCTGAGACGAGACGGGCAAGCACCTGTCGTAGGGCCGTGCGACCGATGGCGAGTTCTTCGACAAGCGTGCGTTCCGAGGAAAATTTGTCGCCGGGAGCGTACCCGCGTGCCGCGAGTCGCGCCCGGAGCTTCTCATGGACCTCGGTCGTCTTTGGTCCCATACGCGGAGCACTCTCCGTTCTGCGGTGGTGTGTACCAGAGTAGCGACCTAGTCCTGTGGGGCGAGGTCATGTGCAGGACCCGCGCTCGCCGTTGGGCTCTACGTGGGGCAGATACCTCCTACGTGGCCCCCCGCCGACGGACTTCGTCAGTCTGCCCAAGTGTGTGGCAGAGCGTCCCACTCCCTGAAACACTTCTGATGCTGAACTGGTGGGACGTGTTCAGGTGTCATCTCGGGTGAGGATATTTCCAGTGGTTGTACAAAACTCCGTGAGTTGGGCTGACCTGGACCCGGCCAAGATCGAGAACATGATTTCAGTACTGATTAGCCGCCTACATACCGAAGTGCAGCGCATTGACGGCTCGGGCGGGGATGGTGGTAGAGATGTTCAGGTCCCTCTAGAGAGCGGCCTGGTAATTTATGAAGTGAAGAGTTTCACCGGACGCCTCAGCAAGTCGCGTAAGGCGCAGATCAAGCGGTCATTGAAGAAAGCGAAGACCCATAAGCCTAGGGTGTGGCATTTGGTCATGCCGCTCGATCTCACACCAGGCGAGCTTGATTGGTACAACGGACTGAAGAGCGATTACCCCTTTGTGAGTGATTTCACGCGTGGTCGCACTTGGCTTGATTCCGAGATGGCGCTCCGCTCGGATATTGCTCGCTACTACGTTGGCGATAGTAACTCGGAGATCATCAGTTCTCTGCGAGAGATCAGGGAGGAGGAGGCAGGGCTTGCAAATGGGGTGACTGACGCCGTTAATCGGGTTAGGCGAATTGTCTCGCGACTCAATGAGATCGACCCGCACTATAAGTTCGGTTTGCATATTAGTGCAGACGGGCTAGTCAAGACCGAGGTCTTCCCCCGCTATCCCGGGGCCGAACTGGACCGGCCGATCGTCATCAGGGCGAAGTTCGCCTTTCCTCGCACTCCCGAGGGCGAGGCGGCTGCGGCTGATTTCAGGGACTCTATCGACTACGGGGTTCCTGTCGAGCTGCCAGAGGAGTTTGTTCAGTCACTGGAGGTTGATGCGCCAGCGGGCATGGGGGGAGTCTTTCCCGGCGGCGCTCTCACTATCTCGTCGATTCAGTCGGAAGCTGATCATGGAGTTCAGTACGCAGTAGTTGCCACTGACGTGCATGGACGCCCGCTGGCGACCTTGCCGCTCGTTCTCGCTAAGCGCTTTCTTGGTGGGAGGGGGGCGCAGCTCGAACTCAGTGACATAACTGGATTCCTCACTTTGCAGGCACGAATCAATGTGCCGGAACGCGGGGCCGCGTTCACGTTCGGTTTCGGGCACAAGGATGATGTCCTGCCGTCCGCCTTGCTGCCCACCATCCGTTTCCTGCTGCACCTGAAAGTGGGCAACCAGTGGGGTTTGTCTCTAAACGGGGAGGTGGCTCAGCTTCATCATCTTCCTGAAACCTTTATGCCGGAGATCTATCAATACGGCAGATACGTGAAGACCTTGGTTAAGTTGCAAGATTACACTAATTACCCATTCCCGATCCCTCGGGAGCTGGCTGACTCCGATGCCAGGAATCTTCGGAGGGTGGTTCATTTGATTGAGGGTAACAATCTAACCAGTTCATGGAGCCGGGCTGGCATGACTCTAACAAAAGAAGGGATCGAGACCTGGCGTGCGATCACAGGAGCGGATGCCCGCCAAATCTTGATCCAAGAAGATTTTTATGCGGATATCTGCGGGAATCGCATTTATATCGGTCAAGTGCGAAGGCATATCGCATCGGCGCGGGTGGAGGAACTTCCTCTCGTTGAGGCAATGAGCACCGAAAGTGATGAATTTCCTGTGGCCCTCATTCCCGGTCAGGACGACACCGTCACGGTAAGTCTCGTGCCAAGGGAAGGCGATGGACTCTGAGAGTCTCGCGTCGGGTGCACCCTGCCCCAGTCCGCAGCGGTGAGAAAGTCGATGCGCGGACTGTATGGGGGCCTCTGGGGCGCGCCCAGTGTTCTGAAGTGCAGACTGCGACCTGCTTCAGTGCAGGTCGCACGGGGCTTCTGCGTGTGTGTGAGTGTGACGAGAGGCCGTGCGGGCGCCGCTGTTCAGCTCGTCGCTCCGCCGCCGTGAATGAGGTGCCAAACAATGCCTGGTCGAACGCGGCTGGGCCCGCACCACCGTCCGGGACATCGCCGCCGCGGCCGGGGTCAGTCACGCGGCCATCGGCTATCACTTCGGCTCCCGGGACGCACTGCTGACCCGGGCGCTGGTGGAGGCCGTGGACGAGCTCGGTGACCAGCTCGCCGGCCGGGCGCCGGGGGGAGAGCCCCAGGAGCGCTGGCAGGCCCTGATCGACAGCTTCACCACGCACCGGGCGCTGTGGGTGGCCCAGATCGAGGCCGTGGTGCAGGCGGAGCGGTCGCCCGAGGTACGCGAACACCTCGCCGCCGGACAGCGGGAGGCCAGGGAGGGGCTCGGCGGCTCGGTCCCGCTCGCCCTGCTGAGCGGGCTGATGCTCCAGTGGCTGGTCGACCCGGAGCACGGGCCCTCCGGCGCCGACGTGGTCGCCGGGCTGCCCTCGGCCCTGGACCTTCCGGAGACGGGCCACGTTCCGGAGACGGGCCACCTCCCGGAGACGGGCGACCGTCCGGAGACGGACCACTGAGGCCCGCTGCCGGGGAGGCCCGCTCCCGGCGGGACCGTTGAGGCCTCCCTGGCCCGGCCCCTGGACAGACGCGCGCCCCTCAGCCGATCCCCCTGGACAGACCGGAGCCCCTGACCGGCCCGGCCGGTCAGGGGCTCCTCGCGACGTACGGGTACGCGGGCGGCGCGGTCAGTTCCCGGCGACGTCACGCACCGCGACCGCCACCGGCGTGCTCCCGGAGATCAGCTCCAGGGTCAGGCCCGCCGTCGCCGGAGTGTCCAGCAGCTCCAGCAGGATCGCCGCCACGTCGTCACGCGGGACCGGGCCCCGGCCCGTCGAGACCGCCAGCAGTACCCGCCCGGTGCCCGCGTCGTTCGTCAGCATTCCGGGACGCAGGATCGTCCAGTCCAGGTTCGCCCTGGAGCGCACGTACGCGTCCGCCTGGCCCTTGGCCCGCTGGTAGACGTCGAAGACCTCGTCGCCGCTGTGGTCGGGGTCGGCGCCCATCGAGGAGACGACGATGTAGCGGCGTACGCCCGCGCGTTCCGCCGCGTCCGCGAAGAGCACCGCCGCGCCCCGGTCCACCGTGTCCTTGCGTTCCGCGCCGCTGTTCGGGCCCGCGCCCGCCGCGAAGACCACCGCGTCGGCGCCGCGCAGGGCCTCCGCGACCTCCTCGACACCGGCCGATTCGAGGTCGAGGACCAGCGGCTCCGCCCCGGCCTCCTGGAGGTCCCCGCTCTGCTTCGGGTCGCGGATGACGCCCACCGCCTGGTCACCGCGCGCGGCGAGCAACCGCTCCAGCCGCATCGCGATCTGTCCGTGTCCACCTGCAATGACAATGCGCATGTTTCCGACCGTACGCCGGGGCGCGCCCGCCCGCGCTCAGAGCTCGCCGCCGGGACCGGTACGGCCCTGCCGGGGCAGGCCCAGGACCCCGGCGGGCCCCCGCGCGGAAGCGTCGCGCACGGCACCGCTCCCGAGGCCCCGGTTCTCGCGTACGGCACCGCTCCCGGGGTCCCGGTCACCGTGCGCCGAGCCGGTGCCCGGGTCGCGGTACTCGCGTACGGCGCCGGTCCGGGCGACCACCCGGCCGCGGTGCACCACGATCCGGCTGTACGCCAGGGACAGCGCCCCCGGGAGGTCGTCGCCCCGTACGGCGAGCAGTTCCGCCGGGGACCCGGCCTCGACGCGCACCCCGGGCAGGCCCATGGCCGCCCTGGCGGTGGCCGAGACCGCCTCGTACGCGGCCGCCGCGTCCAGGCCGTGCTGGGCGGCCAGGAGGTACGCCGCCTCCAGCGGGTCCCCCCGGCCGACCGGGCGCGTGGCGTCGCGCAGGGCGCCGCTCCCGGCCGCCAGGCGCACCCCGGCGGCCCGCAGCAGCCCTGCCGGCGCGGCGTTCCGCAGGCGCGAGCCGGCGCAGCCGCCCTGCGGGAGGCAGACCACCGTCACCCCGGCGGCGGCGAGCCGGCCGGCGGCCGCGGCGGCCGTGTCCTCGGGCAGCCGGGAGAGGCCTCCGCACGGGCCGAGGGAGACGCCGGGGCCGAACTCCCCGGCCATCGCGGCGAACCGGGCCAGGAGCGCCGGGTCGTCCGCGTCCGTGTGCAGGTCCACGGGCAGGCCGTGCCCGGCCGCGAGGCCGAGTACGGCTTCGGCGTGGCCACCCGGGTCGGGGTCCAGGTCCGGGCGGCCCCCGACGACGTCCGCACCCCTGTCCACCGCGTCGCGGAGCAGGGCGAGTCCGTCGGCACCCGCGCGGCCGGTGAGCGGCCCGGCGACGGCGACGACGGTCAGGTCCATGAGCCCGCGCAGTGAGCGGCCGGCCTCCAGGACGGCGTCGAGCGGCGCGAGGCCCGTCCCGGTCGTGACGCGTACCTGGGCGCGCAGCGCGGTGGCGCCGTGACTGAGCTGGAGGAGGGCGGCCTCGGTGGCGCGGCGCCGGATGCCGTCGGCGGTGTGCGCGCCGGAGTGCTCGGGGGAGGCGGTGAGAGCGGTGTCGCTGTGGGCGTGCGGCTCGGCGGGGGCCGGCAGCAGGAGGTAGCCGCGCAGGTCCAGCCGAGCGCCCTGGGTGCCGAGGCTGCCGGGCGCGCCCACCGCCTCGATACGCCGCCCGCCGATCAGGACGTCGGCGGTCCGCCCGTCGGAAAGCCGGACCCCGCTGAGCAGCAGGGTGGAGGGTGCCGGTCCGGCCGTACTGCCGCCGGGCCACCGCGGGCGGCTGTCGGGCATCGCGCTCCTGGAAGGGGATGCGGGGGATACGGGACGGGACACGGGACCGCCGGGGCGTGATCACGTGGAGTGCGGCCGAGCCTAAGGGCTGTTCCGCCGGGTGTGAGGGAACAGCCGGTGGGTGTCCGGTTCCTCCCAGGGAGGGGCGGAATAGTCGTACGAGTGCGACCCTGGGGAGTGGGCGTTCCCCAGACGTGTTCCCGGGGCGGCGGGACGCTCCCGAAAGAGGCCCGGCGAAGCGATCAAGGCCTGATCAGGGGCCGGATGGCCGAGGCGGCCGGGACGGGCGTCCGGAGCGGGTGCCGGGTCGCGCGGAGGCCTCCGAAACGGATTTGGGCGATCGGCGGCCGACCGTGTAATGTCTTCCTCGCTCGCCCCAATAGCTCAGTCGGTAGAGCGTCTCCATGGTAAGGAGAAGGTCTGCGGTTCGATTCCGCATTGGGGCTCTGGTGATCGAGGGAACCCGCTTCGGCGGGGAATCTCATCATCAAAGCGGTGTAGCTCAGTCGGTAGAGCAAGCGGCTCATAATCGCTGTGTCACCGGTTCAAGTCCGGTCACCGCTACTTTCGGTAGCCGATTGCGGGGTCGGTCCTTCGATCGGCTACTCTTTTTTTGCGTTCATCCGTCCACCGTCCGTCCAAGGAGCACTCACGTGGCTGCCACCGACGTCCGCCCGAAGATCACGCTGGCCTGCGTGGAGTGCAAGGAGCGGAACTACATCACCAAGAAGAACCGGCGTAACAACCCGGACCGTCTTGAGATGAAGAAGCACTGCCCGCGCTGCAACTCGCACACCGCGCACCGCGAAACGCGCTGAAACAGGCTCGTACACGAGGCCGCCCCCACTGGGGGCGGCCTCGTGTCGTTGTGGTGGTGTGTTCCTCGCCCTGTCCCACTTTTTTCATCAGGAGGTAGCGGGCCCATGGCGCTCGACCAGTCCTTCGTGGGGCGGACCTATCCGCCCACCCCGGCCTACGAGGTCGGCCGGGAGAAGATCCGGGAGTTCGCGGAGGCGGTGGGTGACACCAATCCCGCGTACGTGGATCCGGAGGCCGCCGAGGCTCTGGGGCATCCGGATGTGATCGCCCCGCCCACGTTCGTGTTCTCCATCACGTTCAAGGCCGCGGGCCAGGTGGTGCGCGATCCGCAGCTGGGTCTGGACTACAGCCGTGTGGTGCACGGCGACCAGAAGTTCGCGTACACGCGTCCCGTGCGGGCCGGTGACCGGCTCACGGTCACCTCGACCATCGAGTCCATCAAGTCGCTGGCGGGCAACGACGTCGTGGACGTCCGCGGCGAGGTGCACGACGCGTCGGGTGAGCACGTGGTGACCGCGTGGACGAAGCTGGTGGCGCGCGCCGCCGAGGAGGCGTGATGACGGCGAACAGGACCTACGAGTCCGTCGAGGTCGGTACGGAGCTGCCGGCGCAGACGTTCCCCGTGACGCGCGCCGCGCTCGTCCAGTACGCGGGAGCCTCGGGCGACTTCAACCCGATCCACTGGAACGAGCGGTTCGCCCGCGAGGTCGGACTGCCGGACGTGATCGCGCACGGCATGTTCACGATGGCCGAGGCGATCCGGGTGGTCACCGACTGGGTGGGCGACCCGGGCGCGGTCGTGGAGTACGGCGTGCGGTTCACCAAGCCCGTGGTCGTGCCGGACGACGACAAGGGCGCCACGGTCGAGGTCAGCGGCAAGGTCGCGGTCAAGCTGGACGACAACCTGGTGCGCGTGGACCTGACCGCGATGAGCGAGGGCAAGAAGGTGCTGGGCATGTCCCGCGCCGTGGTCCGGCTGGCCTGACGGCCGCGCGGGCGCGCGAACCGTCGGTCCCACGGGGCCGGCGGTCCGCCGCGCGGTGCGGAACGGCTGCCGGGAGGTGGTGCGAAGGGGCGTCCTGGGGGCGCCCCTTCGCCGTGGCCGCGCCCCGCCCGGGGGCGGCTCTGCCGCCTGTCACCGCGACCGGGGAACCACGCACCCCGGGCGACCCGCTTGACGTAGTTAGTGATTGAGCAATAACTTACGTCCATGGCACGGATGAGCGCGGAGGACAGGCGGGAGAGCGCCGTGCGGGCGGCGGTCACGGAATTCGCCCGCGGCGGGTACAACGGCACCTCCACGGAGGCGATCGCCAAGCGGGTCGGCGTCTCGCAGCCGTATCTGTTCCGGCTCTTCCCCAACAAGCAGGCGCTCTTCCTGGCCGCGGCCGAACGCTGTCTGGGGGACACCCGGGCGGTGTTCCTCCGGGCCGCCGACGGCCTGGAGGGGGAAGAGGCGCTCCAGGCCATGGCGGCGGCGTACCAGCGGCTCATCGTCGAGGACCCCGACAAGCTGATGATGCAGATGCAGATGTACGCGGCCACCGCGGCGGCCGAGGCGGCGGGGGACCACGCGTTCGGGGAGCGGCTGCGCGCCGGGTGGGAGCGGATGTGGGACGAGATCCACCTCGTCCTGGGGGCGGACCACGACGAGACCACGGCGTTCCTCGCCTACGGCATGCTCATCAACACGCTGGCCTCGCTGGGCTTCCCGGCCGGCCACCGCGTGTGGGAGGGCTTCTACCTCTCGGCCAGGCCCACCGCCTGAGGCGGCCCGCCGCCCCTGATCCACCCGCCCCTGATCCACCCGCCCCTGATCCATCCGGGCTCGGCCCGGTTTTCTGTCCGCGTAAGTTAGTCATTGATAACTAACCCTCTGGGGGAACAGTGAAACAGCAGGCATCCAGCCGCGGGGGAGCGGTCTGGGCCCTCGTCCTGACGAGCGTCGCCGGATTCATGGCGGCGCTCGACAACCTCGTCGTCACCACCGCCCTGCCGTCCATCCGCGCCGACCTCGGCGGCGAACTGGCGGAGCTCGAATGGACGGTGAACGCCTACACCCTCACCTTCGCGGTCCTGCTGATGACCGGCGCCGCGCTCGGTGACCGTTTCGGCAGGCGCCGGCTCTTCCTGGCCGGCCTCGCCGTCTTCACCGCGGCCTCCGCCGCGGCCGCCCTCTCGCCCGGCATCGGGGCGCTCATCGCCTTCCGCGCCGTCCAGGGCGTCGGAGCCGCGGTCATGATGCCGCTCACCCTCACCCTGCTCACCGCCGCCGTGCCACCCGCCCGGCGCGGCATGGCCTACGGCATCTTCGGCGCGGTCACCGGCCTCGCGGTCGCCAGCGGCCCGCTGGTCGGCGGCAGCCTCACCGAACACCTCTCCTGGCAGTGGATCTTCTGGCTGAACGTGCCGGTCGGCCTGGTCCTGCTGCCCCTGGCACGGCTGCGGCTGGCCGAGTCGTACGCCCCGAAGGCACCCCTCGACCTACGCGGCACGGTCCTGGTCAGTGCCGGCCTCTTCGGCGTCGTGTACGCGCTGGTCAGCGCCACGGGCGACGGCTGGACCAGCCCCGGTGTGCTGACCGGGCTGATCGCGGGGACGGCCCTGCTCGGCGCCTTCGTCCGCCACGGGTTCCGCGCAGCGCACCCGGTCCTCCCCATGCGGCTCTTCCGGAACAGGGCCTTCTTCGGGATCAACGTCGCCAGTCTGCTGATGTTCCTCGGCATGTTCGGCTCGATCTTCCTGCTCAGCCAGTTCCTCCAGAGCGCGCTGGGCTACTCGCCCACCGAGGCGGGTCTGCGCATGCTCCCCTGGACCGGGATGCCGATGCTGGTGGCGCCCGTCGCCGGATACCTCTCCGACCGGTTCGGCGGCCGCCCCGTCGTCGTGACCGGCCTCGCCCTCCAGGCGCTGGGCCTCGGCCTCTTCGCGGCGGTCCTGGAACCGGACGTCGCGTACGCCGCCCAGCTGCCCGGTCTCATCATCGGCGGCATCGGCATGGCCCTGTACTTCGCGCCCGCCTCCAGCCTGGTGATGTCCAGCGTCCGGCCGGGCGAGCAGGGCATGGCCTCCGGGGCCAACAACGCCCTGCGGGAGGTCGGCGGGGCGCTCGGCGTCGCCGTACTGGCCTCGGTCTTCTCGGCGCACGGCGGATACGGCTCCCCGCAGTCCTTCGCCGACGGCACGGTGCCCGCCGTCTGGATCGGCGCCGGGGTGGTGGGCCTCGCCGCGCTCGTGGCCCTGTTCATACCGGGCCGCCGCCCGGAGCCGGTCCCGGTGCCCGAGGCGGCGGACACACGCGTGTCCCTCTCCGCCTGAGACGCGTACGGTCCATGGCCCCGCCCCGGGCCGTGGACCGTACTCTTGTCCCCGTGCAGGAACTCCACGACGCCCCCCTCGCCCCCCTGACCACCTTCCGGCTCGGCGGCCCCGCGGCCCGCCTGCTGACCGCCACCACGGACGACGAGGTGATCGCCGCCGTACGCGAAGCCGACCGGAGCGGCACACCGCTGCTGGTCATCGGCGGCGGCTCCAACCTGGTGATCGGCGACAAGGGCTTCGACGGCACCGCCCTGCGCGTCGCCACGAAGGGCTTCGCGCTCTCCGGCACGACGCTCGAACTGGCCGCGGGCGAGGTCTGGACCGACGCCGTGGCCCGTACGGTCGAGGCGGGACTGGCGGGCATCGAGTGCCTCGCCGGAATCCCCGGATCCGCCGGTGCCACCCCGATCCAGAACGTCGGCGCCTACGGGCAGGAGGTGTCCTCGGTCGTCACCGAGGTCGTCGCCTACGACCGGCACACCGGCGAGAGCGTCACCCTGCCGAACGAGGCGTGCGCCTTCGCCTACCGGCACAGCCGCTTCAAGGCCGAACCCGACCGCTTCGTCGTGCTGCGCGTCCGGTTCGCGCTGGAGGACGCGGGCGGGCTCTCCGCACCCCTGCGCTACCCGGAGACCGCCCGGGCCATGGGCGTCGAGCAGGGCGACCGGGTGCCCCTGGCCGAGGCACGCGAGACCGTCCTGCGGCTGCGGGCCGGCAAGGGCATGGTGCTCGACCCGGACGACCACGACACCTGGTCGGCGGGGTCCTTCTTCACCAACCCGATCCTCGACGGCGACGCCCACGCCGCGTTCCTGGCACGCGTCACGGAGCGGCTGGGCGCCGACGTCGTCCCTCCGGCCTTCCCCGCCGGCGAGGGACGGTTCAAGACCTCCGCGGCCTGGCTCATCGACAAGGCGGGCTTCACCAAGGGGTACGGCACCGGCTCCGCCCGCATCTCCACCAAGCACACGCTCGCCCTCACCAACCGCGGCGACGCGACCACCGAGGACCTGCTGATGCTCGCCCGCGAGGTCGTCGACGGGGTGCGCGAGGCCTTCGGAGTCACCCTCGTCAACGAACCGGTGACGGTCGGCGTCAGCCTCTGAGGCATCGGCCTCTGAGGCATCGGCCTCTGAGGCGTCGGCCTCCGAGGGCGTCAGCCGGCGAGCCAGCCGTCGATCCCGCTCAGCATCGACGCGCGTACGTCCTCGGGCGCCGCCGAGCCGCGTACGGACTGCCGTGCCAGCTCCGCCAGTTCCTCGTCGGTGAACGCGTGGTGGCGGCGGACCAGGTCGTACTGGGCGGCCAGCCGCGAACCGAAGAGCAGCGGGTCGTCCGCCCCCAGCGCCATCGGGACCCCCGCGTCGAACAGGGTGCGCAGCGGCACGTCCGCGGGCTTCTCGTAGACGCCGAGCGCCACGTTGGACGCCGGGCACACCTCGCAGGTCACGCCCCGCTCGGCGAGCCTGCTCAGCAGCCGGGGGTCCTCCGCCGCCCGTACGCCGTGCCCGATCCGGGAGGCGTCCAGGTCGTCCAGGCAGTCCCGGACGCTCGCGGGCCCGGAGAGTTCACCGCCGTGCGGGGCGGCCAGCAGACCGCCTTCCCGGGCGATGGCGAAGGCCCGGTCGAAGTCGCGCGCCATGCCCCGGCGTTCGTCGTTGGACAGACCGAAGCCGATGACACCCCGGTCCGCGTACCGCACGGCGAGCCGCGCCAGCGTCCGGGCGTCCAGCGGGTGCTTCATCCGGTTCGCCGCGATCACCACCCGGATCCCGAGCCCGGTCTCCCGCGACGCGCTGTCCACGGCGTCGAGGATGATCTCGATGGCCGGGATGAGCCCGCCCAGCAGGGGCGCGTACGAGGTGGGATCGACCTGGATTTCCAGCCAGCCCGAGCCGTCCGCGACGTCCTCCATGGCGGTCTCCCGGACCAGCCGCTGGATGTCCTCCGGCTCACGCAGGCAGGAGCGGGCGATGTCGTAGAGGCGCTGGAAGCGGAACCAGCCCCGCTCGTCGGTGGCCCGCAGCTGGGGCGGTTCGCCGCCGGTCAGCGCGTCGGGCAGGCGCACCCCGTACTTGTCCGCCAGTTCGAGCAGGGTGGTGGGCCGCATCGACCCGGTGAAGTGCAGATGCAGATGGGCCTTGGGCAACAGCCGTACGTCACGCTCCATTCAAGGATCTTGCCGCATCGGCGGGGTGTCGCGATAGCCGGTTCCCGTCGAGGGTGACGCGTCGAACAAAAAGCGGCCCCCGGCGTCCTGGGACAGGAACGCCGGGGGCCGGACCCGTCACGGGGTCAGGGTTCAGTCGCGGGCCTCGCCCAGCAGCTTCTGGATCCGCGAGACACCCTCGGCCAGGTCCTCGTCGCCCAGGGCGTACGACAGCCGCAGGTAACCCGGCGTACCGAAGGCCTCGCCCGGTACGACGGCGACCTCGGCCTCGTCCAGGATGAGCGCGGCCAGCTCCACGGAGTCGGCCGGGCGCCTGCCGCGGATCTCCTTGCCGAGCAGCCCCTTCACCGAGGGGTAGACGTAGAACGCGCCCTCGGGCTCGGGGCAGACGACGCCCTCGATCTCGTTGAGCATCCGCACGATCGTGCGGCGGCGGCGGTCGAAGGCGGTGCGCATCTCGGCGACCGCGTCCAGCGGACCGGAGACGGCGGCCAGCGCCGCGACCTGGGCGACGTTGCTCACGTTGGAGGTGGCGTGCGACTGGAGGTTGGTCGCGGCCTTGACGACGTCCTTCGGGCCGATGACCCAGCCGACCCGCCAGCCGGTCATGGCGTACGTCTTGGCGACGCCGTTGACGACGACGCACTTGTCGCGCAGCTCGGGCACGACCGACGGGAGCGAGGTGAACGTCGCGTCGCCGTAGACCAGGTGCTCGTAGATCTCGTCGGTCATGACCCACAGGCCGTGCTCGACGGCCCAGCGGCCGATCGCCTCGGTGTCGGCCGCGCTGTAGACCGCGCCGGTCGGGTTGGAGGGGGAGACGAACAGGACGACCTTGGTGCGCTCGGTGCGGGCCGCCTCCAGCTGCTCGACCGAGACGCGGTACCCGGTGGTCTCGTCGGCGACGACCTCGACCGGCACACCGCCGGCGAGACGGATGGACTCCGGGTAGGTGGTCCAGTACGGGGCGGGGACGATGACCTCGTCGCCCGGGTCGAGGATCGTGGCGAAGGCCTCGTAGATGGCCTGCTTGCCACCGTTGGTCACCAGGATCTGGGACGCGTCGACCTCGTAGCCGGAGTCGCGCAGCGTCTTCTCCGCGATGGCCGCCTTGAGCTCGGGGAGCCCGCCGGCCGGGGTGTAGCGGTGGTACTTCGGGTTGCGGCAGGCCTCGACCGCGGCGTCGACGATGTAGTCGGGGGTCGGGAAGTCGGGCTCGCCGGCGCCGAAGCCGATCACCGGACGTCCGGCGGCCTTGAGGGCCTTGGCCTTGGCGTCGACGGCGAGGGTGGCGGACTCGGAGATCGCACCGATGCGGGCCGAGACCCGGCGCTCGGACGGAGAAGTTGCAGCGCTCATGCCCCCATGCTCGCAGACCGCGAACGCCGTCGGCACAGGGGTTTCAGGGACCGGACCGGACCGGGACAGCATCCGGACAGGACCGGTCGGCAGCTGTCTGTTCGACGCGGCGGCCCCGAGCACGTACACTCACCTGTCGTTGGCCTTCATCAGCCGCACCGTTTTCCCACTCGGGCCACCGGGGAGGATGCGGTAGGTTGGTGGATACCACAAAGGGTCGTAGCTCAATTGGTAGAGCACTGGTCTCCAAAACCAGCGGTTGGGGGTTCAAGTCCCTCCGGCCCTGCTACACACTCCTTCGCCAGGATGTGTGCGCATGTACGTACTTCAATGCACCGCCGTGCGGCTCCACCGGGCGCGGCACGGCCACGACCCGGAATCAGGTGAGTAGCGTGACGGACGCCGTGGGCTCCATCGACATGCCTGATGCCGAGGATGAAGCCCCCGAGTCGAAGAAGAGGCCTCGGAAGGGCGGCAAGCGCGGCAAGAAGGGCCCGCTGGGCCGCCTCGCGCTGTTCTACCGCCAGATCGTCGCCGAGCTGCGCAAGGTCGTCTGGCCCACGCGCAGTCAGCTGACGACGTACACCTCGGTCGTGATCGTCTTCGTGGTGGTCATGATCGGTCTCGTCACCGTGATTGACTTCGGATTCGCGCGGGCCGTCAAGTACGTCTTCGGCTGATCCCCGCGAAGGGCGCCTCACCGGCGCCCCTTTCGCATGTTCCACCCATTTGTATCCAGGAAGAAGCAGCCATCGTGTCTGACCCGAACCTGAACGACGACGCCGAGCCCACGGCGCGCGCCGTCGAGTCCGCCGAGGACGAGCTCGACATCGTCGAGGCGGCGGATGCCGTGGCTCCGGACCAGGCCGAAGCTGCTGACGCCGCGGCGGGCGAGCCCGCCGAGGAGGCCGCCACCACCACCGAGTCCGACGAGGAGGCGGAGGCCCAGGAGGCCGCCGCGTCCGACGAGGCCGATGAGGCCGACGACGTGGAGAGCGCCGAGCCGGCCGCCCCCGTCGACGCCGTCGCCGCCCTCCGCGAGGAGCTGCGCGGCCTGCCCGGCGAGTGGTACGTCATCCACACGTACGCCGGTTACGAGAAGCGTGTGAAGGCCAACCTGGAGCAGCGCGCCGTCTCGCTCAACGTCGAGGACTTCATCTACCAGGCCGAGGTGCCCGAGGAAGAGATCGTCCAGATCAAGAACGGCGAGCGGAAGAACGTCCGTCAGAACAAGCTCCCCGGCTACGTCCTGGTGCGCATGGACCTGACGAACGAGTCGTGGGGCGTGGTCCGCAACACGCCCGGCGTCACCGGCTTCGTGGGCAACGCCTACGACCCGTACCCGCTGACCCTGGACGAGATCGTCAAGATGCTCGCCCCCGAGGCCGAGGAGAAGGCCGCCCGTGAGGCCGCCGAGGCCGAGGGCAAGCCGGCTCCGGCCCGCAAGGTCGAGGTCCAGGTGCTGGACTTCGAGGTCGGCGACTCGGTCACCGTCACCGACGGCCCGTTCGCGACGCTCCAGGCGACGATCAACGAGATCAACGCCGACTCGAAGAAGGTCAAGGGCCTCGTCGAGATCTTCGGCCGCGAGACCCCGGTCGAGCTGAGCTTCGACCAGATCCAGAAGAACTAGCGGCTTCCGCACCTTCTGGACACATGCCTACCGAGCAGGTCAGACCGGCGGTGAACCTGGTCTGACCTGCTCGGTTTTTGGTCGCACAGCTATACCCGTTATCGTTGTGCGGTATGCCTCCATCCGGATGACCGGTATGGCGGCGAAACACTCTCACTAGGACCCGGAGAGAGCAATGCCTCCCAAGAAGAAGAAGGTCACGGGGCTTATCAAGCTCCAGATCAACGCCGGCGCGGCCAACCCGGCGCCGCCGGTCGGTCCCGCGCTGGGCCAGCACGGCGTCAACATCATGGAGTTCTGCAAGGCCTACAACGCCGCGACCGAGTCGCAGCGTGGCATGGTCGTGCCGGTGGAGATCACGGTCTACGACGACCGCTCCTTCACCTTCGTCACCAAGACCCCGCCGGCCGCCAAGCTGATCCTCAAGGCCGCGGGTGTGGAGAAGGGCTCCGGCGAGCCGCACAAGAACAAGGTCGCCAAGCTCACGGCTGCCCAGGTTCGCGAGATCGCCACGACGAAGCTCCCCGACCTCAACGCCAACGACCTCGACGCCGCGTCGAAGATCATCGCCGGCACCGCCCGTTCCATGGGCATCACGGTCGAAGGCTGAGTCAGCCCCGTAAGCCCCCAGTGGTAGGGCCAAGCGCTGGTCCGCACCACGACTCCGCACTCTGAAAACCTCAGGAGCAGCAGTGAAGCGCAGCAAGAACCTCCGCGCTGCGGACGCCAAGATCGACCGGGAGCGTACCTACGCCCCGCTCGAGGCCGTCCGCCTCGCCAAGGAGACCGCCACCACGAAGTTCGACGGCACCGTCGAGGTCGCCTTCCGCCTGGGTGTCGACCCGCGCAAGGCCGACCAGATGGTCCGTGGCACCGTGAACCTCCCGCACGGCACCGGCAAGACCGCCCGGGTCCTGGTCTTCGCGACCGGTGACCGTGCTGCGGCCGCGGAAGCCGCGGGCGCCGACATCGTCGGCGCCGACGAGCTCATCGACGAGGTGGCGAAGGGCCGTCTGGACTTCGACGCCGTCGTCGCCACGCCGGACCTCATGGGCAAGGTCGGCCGCCTGGGCCGCGTGCTCGGTCCGCGTGGTCTGATGCCGAACCCGAAGACCGGCACCGTCACCCCCGACGTCGTGAAGGCTGTCAACGACATCAAGGGCGGCAAGATCGAGTTCCGCGTCGACAAGCACTCGAACCTGCACTTCATCATCGGCAAGGTCTCCTTCGACGAGACGAAGCTGGTCGAGAACTACGGCGCGGCCCTGGAGGAGATCCTCCGTCTCAAGCCGTCCGCCGCGAAGGGCCGCTTCATCAAGAAGGCGTCCCTGGCCACCACGATGGGCCCCGGCATCCCGCTGGACGCCAACCGTGTGCGCAACCTCCTGGTCGAGGAGGACCCGGCCGCCGTCTGATCCTGACGGCTGTCGCGGATCCCGTGACCTGAAGCCCGCCCCCGCGACTCCCCGGAGCCGCGGGGGCGGGCTTTACCCGTTGTCGTCCTGTCAGCGGCGTGCGTTACGGTGCAGTGAGTTGAGAAACGAACAACAGGGGGTGGGGGCATGAGCACGTCCGCATGGAGGCGCGCCGGTGCGTCGTTGGTGGCCGCGATCGTGATCGCCGGTGTCGCCGGCTGTCAGAGCGGTGAGAAGGACAAGGCGGCCGACGCGCCGAAGGCGGAGAACCGCTCGGGGTCCGCGGCGACGCAGGTCCTGACGGCGGCGTACAAGAAGACCGCGGCGGCCGGGTCGGCCAAGGTGCGCATGACGATGGAGATGCCCGCCACGATGGACGGCGGCGGCTCCATGGAGATGTCCGGCACGATGGGGTGGAACCCCAGCACGATGGACATGACGATGACGGGCGAGGCCCTCAAGGTCTCCCCGGACGCGCCCGAGCAGATACGCATGGTCATGCTCGACAACGTCATGTACATGGACATGGGCGAGAAGGCCGCGTCCGGCATGGACGGCAAGCGCTGGATGAAGATGGATGTCGCCGCCATGGCGGAGGCGTCCGGCGACGAGGCCGCGCAGAAGCAGCTCACCGGGGGCCTGGAGAACGCCAACCAGGACCCGTCCCAGCAGCTGGCCATGCTGCTGGAGTCGCCGAACCTCAAGCACGTGGGGGCGGAGAAGATCGACGGCGTCGACACCGAGCACTACAAGGGCTCCCTCGCGGTCGACGAGATGATGGACACCAACAAGTCGCTCGACGTCCTCTCGGAGAAGGAGCGCAAGGACCTGCTGGACTCCGTCAAGAAGGCCGGGATCACGGGATACGACACCGAGGTCTGGGTCGACAAGGAGGGCTACCCGATCCGCATGGACATCGGGATCGGCAGCGCGGAGGGCAAGATCCGGATGGTCGCCGACTACTCGGACTACGGCACCGCGACCGCCGTCAAGGCGCCGCCCGCCGACGAGACCTTCGACCTGATGGAGATGCTCGCGGAGGCCGGTGCGGGCGCGGACGCCGCGAATTCCTGACCCGGCCGGGCCGGCGGGGTTCACCCCGTCGGCCCGATTTGCCTGACCGGCAGCCGGTCCATTAGTCTTTCCCAGAAGCCAAAGACCGCTGGTCGTCGCTGTGCTCTCGCAAGAGGGTCGGTGACCGAAGGATCCGTCAAGAACGGACGACCTGCGCAGGTGACTGTGGAATGCTCCCGGATCCCGTCCGGTCTCCCGGATTTCGATTCGGTCGAGCTACGCCCTGGCACTCGCGCCGGGGCGTTTCGTCTTTCCCGGCCCCTTCTGAGCGGTCCTCATCACCCGGAAGGAGGCCGACGCTCATGGCAAGGCCCGACAAGGCTGCCGCGGTGGCCGAGCTGACGGACCAGTTCCGCAGCTCGAACGCCGCCGTGCTGACCGAGTACCGGGGTCTCACCGTGGCCCAGCTCAAGGAGCTGCGCCGTTCGCTCGGTGAGAACGCCCAGTACGCCGTGGTGAAGAACACGCTGACCAAGATTGCGGCCAACGAGGCCGGGATCGACGCGCTGGACGACCTGTTCACGGGTCCGACGGCGGTTGCCTTCGTCACCGGTGACCCGGTGGAGTCGGCGAAGGGTCTTCGTGACTTCGCCAAGGACAACCCCAGTCTCGTCATCAAGGGCGGTGTCCTTGACGGCAAGGCGCTGTCCGCCGACGAGATCAAGAAGCTTGCGGACCTTGAGTCCCGCGAGGTTCTGCTCTCCAAGCTGGCCGGTGCCATGAAGGGCAAGCAGTCTCAGGCTGCCGCTCTCTTCCAGGCGCTGCCCTCGAAGTTCGTCCGCACCGCGGAAGCGCTTCGTGCCAAGAAGGAAGAGCAGGGCGGTGCCGGTACTCCGGCTCCCGCCGAGGCCGCCGAGTAATCACGCTCAGCGGTCCAGCGGGCTCCACGTACGCCCGCCGACACATACATCCGGCACCAGCCGAATAGTGGAAGGACGCCTGTCATGGCGAAGCTGTCCCAGGACGACCTGCTCGCGCAGTTCGAAGGCATGACCCTCATCGAGCTCTCCGAGTTCGTGAAGGCCTTCGAGGAGAAGTTCGACGTCACCGCCGCCGCGCCGGCCGCCGCCGTCGCCGCTGCCGCCCCGGCCGCCGAGGCCGCTGTCGAGCAGGACGAGTTCGACGTCATCCTCACCGGCGCCGGCGAGAAGAAGATCCAGGTCATCAAGGTCGTGCGTGAGCTGACCTCGCTGGGCCTGAAGGAGGCCAAGGACCTCGTCGACGGCACCCCGAAGCCGGTCCTCGAGAAGGTCGCCAAGGAGGCCGCGGACAAGGCTGCCGAGTCCCTCAAGGCCGCCGGCGCCTCCGTCGAGGTCAAGTGACCCCTGGAGTCTCCGGACTCCTGTAGGACCCCCTGCCGCGAGGCGGGGACGTCACATCGCGAAGGGCGATCACCCATCCGGGTGGTCGCCCTTCGGCGTGCTCCGGGAGGCTGCCTTGATCTTCTGCCGGTGACGAGTAGGGTGATCTTCGCCGTGCGTTCCTCCGGGGGCGTCAACCGGGGTCCCCGGGCGACGGGTGAAGATCGCGGGGGGCCCGTCCGGGCCTCGGGGCCTTGACGAACCGCACGCGGCGCGCAATTCTCAGGACGCGTCGTCATCTCGATCCGGTTCCGAGGCATGGATCGTGAGCGAAGAGGGCAGTAAAGAAGAGCGCGCACCGCGCGAGGTCTATTCATAGGTGTTGAGAACAGCTGTTGCGAGCTACGTGGGTCTCTGAGTACCCCGACTGGACATCAGTGTGGCACTTGGCTACACTGACCCTTTGCGCTGCCTGTTAGCTGCCTCCTGCCCGTCACCAGGGGCATGCCCACGCCTAGCACCGATGACCGGATCTTCCCTGACCTGGGGACTTCTGTCGCTGTGTCGGGCTTGGGGCCGGTACGCGCGTAGTGAGTCCGAGCCCTCGGAAGGACCCCCTCTTGGCCGCCTCGCGCAACGCCTCGACCTCGAATACGAACAACGGTGCCAGCACCGCCCCGCTGCGCATCTCTTTTGCAAAGATCAAGGAGCCCCTCGAGGTTCCGAACCTCCTCGCGCTGCAGACCGAGAGCTTCGACTGGCTCCTCGGCAACGCCGCGTGGAAGGCTCGCGTCGAGGCTGCTCTGGACAGCGGACAAGACGTCCCCACCAAGTCCGGCCTGGAGGAGATCTTCGAGGAGATCTCCCCGATCGAGGACTTCTCCGGGTCGATGTCGCTCACCTTCCGCGACCACCGCTTCGAGCCCCCGAAGAACTCGATCGACGAGTGCAAGGAGCGCGACTTCACGTTCGCCGCCCCGCTCTTCGTCACCGCCGAGTTCACCAACAACGAGACCGGCGAGATCAAGTCCCAGACGGTCTTCATGGGCGACTTCCCGCTCATGACCAACAAGGGCACCTTCGTCATCAACGGCACCGAGCGTGTCGTCGTGTCGCAGCTCGTCCGCTCGCCGGGCGTGTACTTCGACTCCTCCATCGACAAGACGTCCGACAAGGACATCTTCTCCGCCAAGATCATCCCCTCCCGGGGTGCCTGGCTGGAGATGGAGATCGACAAGCGCGACATGGTCGGTGTCCGTATCGACCGCAAGCGCAAGCAGTCCGTCACCGTCCTCCTGAAGGCTCTCGGCTGGACCACCGAGCAGATCCTGGAGGAGTTCGGCGAGTACGAGTCCATGCGCGCCACCCTGGAGAAGGACCACACCCAGGGGCAGGACGACGCGCTGCTCGACATCTACCGCAAGCTGCGCCCGGGTGAGCCGCCCACGCGTGAGGCCGCCCAGACGCTGCTGGAGAACCTCTACTTCAACCCGAAGCGCTACGACCTCGCGAAGGTCGGCCGCTACAAGGTGAACAAGAAGCTCGGCGCCGACGAGCCCCTCGACGCCGGTGTCCTCACCAGCGACGACATCATCGCCACCATCAAGTACCTGGTGAAGCTGCACGCCGGCGAGACCGAGACGATCGGTGAGTCGGGCCGGGAGATCGTCGTCGAGACCGACGACATCGACCACTTCGGCAACCGCCGCCTGCGCAACGTCGGCGAGCTCATCCAGAACCAGGTCCGTACGGGTCTCGCCCGTATGGAGCGGGTCGTCCGCGAGCGCATGACCACCCAGGACGTCGAGGCGATCACGCCGCAGACCCTGATCAACATCCGGCCGGTCGTCGCCTCCATCAAGGAGTTCTTCGGCACCAGCCAGCTGTCGCAGTTCATGGACCAGAACAACCCGCTGTCGGGTCTCACCCACAAGCGCCGTCTCTCGGCGCTCGGCCCGGGTGGTCTCTCGCGTGAGCGGGCCGGCTTCGAGGTCCGTGACGTGCACCCGTCCCACTACGGACGCATGTGCCCGATCGAGACCCCCGAAGGCCCGAACATCGGTCTGATCGGTTCGCTCGCCTCGTACGGCCGCGTCAACGCGTTCGGCTTCATCGAGACGCCGTACCGCAAGGTCGTCGACGGTCAGGTCACCGACGACGTCGACTACATCACGGCCGACGAGGAAGACCGCTTCGTCATCGCCCAGGCGAACGCGACGCTCTCCGACGAGCTGCGCTTCACCGAGCCCCGCGTCCTGGTCCGCCGCCGTGGCGGGGAGGTCGACTACGTGCCCGGCACGGAGGTCGACTACATGGACGTCTCGCCGCGCCAGATGGTGTCCGTCGCCACCGCGATGATCCCGTTCCTGGAGCACGACGACGCCAACCGCGCCCTCATGGGCGCGAACATGATGCGCCAGGCCGTTCCGCTCATCAAGTCCGAGGCCCCGCTCGTGGGCACCGGCATGGAGTACCGCTGCGCCACCGACGCCGGTGACGTCCTGAAGGCCGAGAAGGACGGTGTGGTCCAGGAGGTCTCCGCGGACTACATCACCGTCACCAACGACGACGGCACGTACACCACGTACCGCATCGCCAAGTTCTCGCGCTCCAACCAGGGCACCTCGGTCAACCAGAAGGTCGTCGTCTCCGAGGGCGAGCGCGTCATCGAGGGCCAGGTCCTCGCCGACGGGCCGGCCACCGAGAACGGCGAGATGGCGCTCGGCAAGAACCTCCTCGTGGCGTTCATGCCGTGGGAGGGCCACAACTACGAGGACGCGATCATCCTGTCGCAGCGCCTCGTGCAGGACGACGTCCTCTCCTCGATCCACATCGAGGAGCACGAGGTCGACGCCCGTGACACCAAGCTCGGCCCGGAGGAGATCACCCGGGACATCCCGAACGTCTCCGAAGAGGTCCTCGCCGACCTCGACGAGCGCGGCATCATCCGCATCGGTGCCGAGGTCGTCGCCGGTGACATCCTCGTCGGCAAGGTCACGCCCAAGGGTGAGACCGAGCTGACCCCGGAGGAGCGTCTGCTCCGCGCGATCTTCGGTGAGAAGGCGCGCGAGGTGCGCGACACCTCCCTGAAGGTGCCGCACGGCGAGATCGGCAAGGTCATCGGCGTCCGCGTCTTCGACCGCGAAGAGGGCGACGAGCTGCCGCCGGGCGTGAACCAGCTGGTCCGCGTCTACGTCGCGCAGAAGCGCAAGATCACCGACGGTGACAAGCTCGCCGGCCGTCACGGCAACAAGGGCGTCATCTCCAAGATCCTGCCGATCGAGGACATGCCGTTCCTGGAGGACGGCACCCCGGTCGACATCATCCTCAACCCGCTGGGTGTCCCGTCCCGGATGAACCCGGGACAGGTCCTGGAGATCCACCTCGGCTGGCTCGCCAGCCGCGGCTGGGACGTCTCCGGCCTCGGTGACGAGTGGGCCCAGCGCCTGCAGGCCATCGGCGCCGACCAGGTCGCCCCCGGCACCAACGTCGCCACGCCCGTCTTCGACGGCGCGCGTGAGGACGAGATCTCCGGTCTCTTCGGAGCCACGATCCCGAACCGCGACGGCGACCGCCTGGTCCAGCCCTCCGGCAAGGCCCAGCTGTTCGACGGCCGCTCCGGCGAGCCGTTCCCGGACCCGGTCTCGGTCGGGTACATGTACATCCTCAAGCTGCACCACCTGGTCGACGACAAGCTGCACGCCCGTTCGACCGGCCCGTACTCGATGATCACGCAGCAGCCGCTGGGTGGTAAGGCGCAGTTCGGTGGTCAGCGATTCGGTGAGATGGAGGTGTGGGCCCTTGAGGCCTACGGCGCCGCGTACGCCCTCCAGGAGCTCCTGACGATCAAGTCCGACGACGTCACCGGCCGTGTGAAGGTCTACGAGGCGATCGTCAAGGGCGAGAACATCCCCGAGCCGGGCATCCCCGAGTCCTTCAAGGTGCTCATCAAGGAGATGCAGTCGCTCTGCCTCAACGTGGAGGTGCTGTCCTCGGACGGCATGTCCATCGAGATGCGCGACACGGACGAGGACGTCTTCCGCGCTGCGGAGGAGCTCGGTATCGACCTGTCCCGGCGCGAGCCGAGCAGCGTCGAAGAGGTCTGACGGGCCGGCCGGCCGGATCCCCGTGATCCGGCCGGCCCTCCCCGGACCCGTTCAGACCATTGCTGAAGTGCCCCGATTTCTCGCGTGAAGCGAGGGGGCTCGAACCCCCGAAAGAGGGATTGACGACAAGTGCTCGACGTCAACTTCTTCGACGAGCTGCGGATCGGCCTTGCCACCGCGGACGACATCCGGACCTGGTCCCACGGCGAAGTGAAGAAGCCGGAGACCATCAACTACCGCACGCTCAAGCCCGAGAAGGACGGACTCTTCTGCGAGAAGATCTTCGGTCCGACCCGGGACTGGGAGTGCTACTGCGGCAAGTACAAGCGTGTCCGCTTCAAGGGCATCATCTGCGAGCGCTGCGGCGTCGAGGTGACACGCGCCAAGGTGCGTCGTGAGCGCATGGGCCACATCGAGCTCGCCGCTCCCGTCACCCACATCTGGTACTTCAAGGGCGTCCCGTCGCGCCTGGGCTACCTGCTGGACCTCGCGCCGAAGGACCTTGAGAAGGTCATCTACTTCGCCGCGTACATGATCACGTTCGTCGACGAGGAGCGCCGTACCCGCGACCTCCCGTCGCTGGAGGCGCACGTCTCCGTCGAGCGCCAGCAGATCGAGAACCGCCGCGACTCCGACCTGGAGAACCGGGCCAAGAAGCTTGAGACCGACCTGGCCGAGCTGGAGGCCGAGGGCGCCAAGGCCGACGTGCGCCGCAAGGTGCGCGAAGGTGCCGAGCGCGAGATGAAGCAGCTGCGCGACCGCGCGCAGCGCGAGATCGACCGCCTCGACGAGGTGTGGAGCCGCTTCAAGAACCTCAAGGTCCAGGACCTGGAGGGCGACGAGCTGCTCTACCGCGAGCTGCGTGACCGCTTCGGCACGTACTTCGACGGCTGCATGGGCGCCGCGGCGCTCCAGAAGCGCCTGGAGTCCTTCGACCTCGACGAGGAGGCCGAGCGCCTCCGCGAGATCATCCGCACCGGCAAGGGCCAGAAGAAGACCCGCGCGCTCAAGCGCCTCAAGGTCGTCTCCGCGTTCCTGCAGACCAGCAACAAGCCCAAGGGCATGGTGCTCGACTGCGTGCCGGTCATCCCGCCGGACCTGCGTCCGATGGTGCAGCTGGACGGTGGCCGCTTCGCGACCTCCGACCTGAACGACCTGTACCGCCGTGTGATCAACCGCAACAACCGCCTCAAGCGTCTCCTCGACCTCGGCGCCCCCGAGATCATCGTGAACAACGAGAAGCGGATGCTCCAGGAGGCCGTCGACGCGCTGTTCGACAACGGCCGCCGCGGCCGCCCGGTCACCGGTCCGGGCAACCGTCCGCTGAAGTCCCTGAGCGACATGCTCAAGGGCAAGCAGGGCCGTTTCCGCCAGAACCTCCTCGGCAAGCGTGTGGACTACTCCGCGCGTTCCGTGATCGTCGTCGGTCCGCAGCTCAAGCTGCACCAGTGCGGTCTGCCGAAGGCGATGGCGCTGGAGCTGTTCAAGCCGTTCGTGATGAAGCGCCTGGTGGACCTGAACCACGCGCAGAACATCAAGTCGGCCAAGCGCATGGTCGAGCGCGGCCGCACCGTCGTGTACGACGTCCTCGAAGAGGTCATCGCCGAGCACCCGGTGCTGCTGAACCGTGCGCCCACCCTGCACCGCCTCGGCATCCAGGCCTTCGAGCCGCAGCTGGTCGAGGGCAAGGCCATCCAGATCCACCCGCTCGTCTGCACCGCGTTCAACGCGGACTTCGACGGTGACCAGATGGCCGTGCACCTGCCGCTCTCCGCGGAGGCGCAGGCCGAGGCCCGCATCCTGATGCTGTCCTCGAACAACATCCTGAAGCCGGCCGACGGCCGTCCGGTCACCATGCCGACCCAGGACATGGTGCTGGGCCTCTTCTTCCTCACCACGGACGACGAGGGCCGCGACGTCAGGGGCACGGACCGTTCCTTCGGGTCCACGGCCGAGGCGATCATGGCCTTCGACGCCCGCGAGCTCTCGCTCCAGGCGAAGGTCGACATCCGCTTCCCGGTGGGCACCATCCCGCCGCGCGGCTGGGTGCCGCCGGTCGCCGAGGAGGGCGAGCCCGAGTACCAGCCGGGTGACACCTTCCGGCTGCGTACGAGCCTGGGCCGCGCGCTCTTCAACGAGCTGCTGCCCGAGGACTACCCGTTCGTCGACTACTCGGTGGGCAAGAAGCAGCTCTCCGAGATCGTCAACGACCTGGCCGAGCGCTACCCCAAGGTCATCGTGGCGGCGACGCTCGACAACCTGAAGGCGGCCGGTTTCCACTGGGCGACCCGCTCCGGTGTGACCGTGGCCATCTCCGACGTCGTCGTGCCCGAGGCCAAGAAGGCCATCGTCAAGGGCTACGAGGAGCAGGACGAGAAGGTCCAGAAGCAGTACGAGCGCGGTCTGATCACCAAGGACGAGCGCACGCAGGAGCTCATCGCGATCTGGACCAAGGCGACCAACGAGGTCGCCGAGGCGATGAACGCGAACTTCCCGAAGACGAACCCCATCTTCATGATGGTCGACTCGGGTGCCCGAGGAAACATGATGCAGATGCGTCAGATCGCGGGTATGCGTGGTCTGGTGTCGAACGCGAAGAACGAGACCATCCCGCGTCCGATCAAGGCGTCCTTCCGTGAGGGCCTCACGGTGCTGGAGTACTTCATCTCCACGCACGGTGCCCGTAAGGGTCTGGCGGACACCGCCCTGCGTACCGCCGACTCGGGTTACCTGACCCGTCGTCTGGTGGACGTCTCGCAGGACGTGATCATCCGCGAGGAGGACTGCGGCACCGACCGCGGTCTGAAGCTGCGGATCGCGGACCGGGGCGCGGACGGTGTGCTCCGCAAGACGGAGGACGTCGAGACCTCGGTCTACGCCCGCATGCTCGCCGAGGACGTCGTCATCGACGGCAAGGTCATCGCGCCTGCCAACGTCGACCTCGGTGACGTCCTGATCGACGCCCTGGTGGGCGCCGGCGTCGAGGTGGTCAAGACCCGCTCGGTCCTGACCTGTGAGTCCGCGGTCGGCACCTGTGCCTTCTGCTACGGACGCTCGCTCGCCACCGGCAAGCTGGTCGACATCGGTGAGGCGGTCGGCATCATCGCCGCCCAGTCCATCGGTGAGCCCGGCACCCAGCTGACGATGCGTACCTTCCACACCGGTGGTGTGGCCGGTGACGACATCACCCAGGGTCTGCCGCGTGTCGTCGAGCTCTTCGAGGCCCGTACGCCCAAGGGTGTCGCCCCGATCTCGGAGGCGGCCGGCCGCGTCCGGATCGAGGAGACCGAGAAGACCAAGAAGCTCGTCGTCACCCCGGACGACGGCAGCGAGGAGACGGCGTTCCCGATCTCCAAGCGCGCCCGTCTCCTGGTCGGCGAGGGCGACGCGGTCGAGGTGGGCCAGAAGCTCACCGTCGGTGCCACCAACCCGCACGACGTGCTGCGGATCCTCGGTCAGCGCGCGGTCCAGGTCCACCTGGTCGGCGAGGTCCAGAAGGTCTACAACTCGCAGGGTGTGTCGATCCACGACAAGCACATCGAGATCATCATCCGGCAGATGCTGCGCCGGGTGACGATCATCGAGTCCGGCGACGCGGAGCTGCTGCCGGGCGAGCTGGTCGAGCGGTCGAAGTTCGAGACCGAGAACCGTCGTGTGGTCACCGAGGGCGGTCACCCCGCCTCCGGCCGCCCGCAGCTGATGGGTATCACCAAGGCCTCGCTGGCGACGGAATCCTGGCTGTCGGCCGCCTCCTTCCAGGAGACGACCCGAGTGCTGACGGACGCGGCGATCAACGCCAAGTCCGACTCGCTCATCGGCCTCAAGGAGAACGTCATCATCGGTAAGCTCATCCCGGCCGGTACGGGCCTGTCCCGCTACCGCAACATCCGGGTCGAGCCGACCGAGGAGGCCAAGGCCGCGATGTACTCGGCCGTCGGCTACGACGACATCGACTACTCGCCGTTCGGCACGGGCTCCGGCCAGGCCGTTCCGCTGGAGGACTACGACTACGGTCCGTACAACCAGTAGAAGTGGGTGAGAGGGCGGCCATCCCGTTGCGGACGGGGTGGCCGCCCTTTCGTGTGCCCGCGGCGGCGGTGGCCGGCCTGTGACGGCCTTCACAGAGCGGTGGGGCGGCGGGCGGAGAGGGGTGCGAGGCCACCTGTCCGGTACGTCCGGACCTGCCGTGCCCCGGAGGGCCCGGAGAAGGGGCGGCAGCCGCCCCAGGGGCCCGTGCCGGGCCTCTCGGGGCCGTACGCCGTCACCCTCAGGAGTGGTGGCCGGGTGCTCCGGTCGGCCGCGCGGCATTTGTTTTGACCCAGCTCCGTGAGGTAGGTACGCTCAAGCCTTGTGCCTGGGGTGTGCCTTGGGCTCGTGTGCGTGTCCTCAACCGCACGGCGAGTCATATGCGGCCACTGCAATCTGCGCTCGTTCCGCCTCTTGGCGGGAGCTTGCAGTATTCGACACACCCGACCGCGTGGGTCGGAGAGTGTTCCAGGTTAGTTTCACGAACGGCACACAGAAACCGGAGAAGTAGTGCCTACGATCCAGCAGCTGGTCCGGAAGGGCCGGCAGGACAAGGTCGAGAAGAACAAGACGCCCGCGCTCGAGGGTTCGCCCCAGCGTCGTGGTGTCTGCACGCGTGTGTTCACGACCACCCCGAAGAAGCCGAACTCGGCGCTCCGTAAGGTCGCGCGTGTGCGCCTGACCTCCGGCATCGAGGTCACGGCCTACATCCCGGGTGAGGGACACAACCTGCAGGAGCACTCCATCGTGCTCGTGCGTGGTGGCCGTGTGAAGGACCTGCCGGGTGTTCGTTACAAGATCATCCGCGGCTCGCTCGACACCCAGGGTGTCAAGAACCGCAAGCAGGCCCGCAGCCGCTACGGCGCCAAGAAGGAGAAGTAAGAATGCCTCGTAAGGGCCCCGCCCCGAAGCGCCCGGTCATCATCGACCCGGTCTACGGTTCTCCTCTTGTCACCTCGCTGATCAACAAGATCCTGCTCAACGGCAAGCGTTCCACCGCCGAGCGGATCGTGTACGGCGCCATGGAAGGCCTCCGCGAGAAGACCGGCGCAGACCCGGTCATCACGCTGAAGCGCGCGCTTGAGAACGTCAAGCCCTCGCTTGAGGTCAAGTCCCGCCGTGTCGGTGGCGCCACCTACCAGGTGCCGATCGAGGTCAAGCCCGGTCGCGCCGCCACCCTCGCGCTGCGCTGGGTCGTCGGTTACTCCCGCGCCCGCCGCGAGAAGACCATGACCGAGCGCCTCATGAACGAGCTGCTGGACGCCTCCAACGGTCTCGGCGCCGCGGTCAAGAAGCGCGAGGACACCCACAAGATGGCCGAGTCCAACAAGGCCTTCGCGCACTACCGCTGGTAGTCGCTCACCCCATCGAAACCGAGAGAAGACTGAGCCTTATGGCCACCACTTCGCTTGACCTGGCCAAGGTCCGCAACATCGGGATCATGGCCCACATCGACGCGGGGAAGACGACCACCACCGAGCGGATCCTCTTTTACACCGGTGTGAGCTACAAGATCGGTGAGACCCACGAGGGTTCCGCCACGATGGACTGGATGGAGCAGGAGCAGGAGCGCGGCATCACGATCACGTCCGCCGCGACGACCTGCCACTGGCCCCTGAACGATGTTGACCACACCATCAACATCATCGACACCCCGGGCCACGTGGACTTCACCGTCGAGGTGGAGCGTTCCCTCCGCGTCCTGGACGGCGCCGTCACCGTGTTCGACGGTGTCGCCGGCGTCGAGCCGCAGTCCGAGACCGTCTGGCGACAGGCGGACCGCTACGGCGTGCCGCGTATCTGCTTCGTCAACAAGCTCGACCGCACCGGTGCCGACTTCCTGCGCTGCGTCGACATGATCGTCGACCGCCTGGGTGCGGTTCCGCTGGTCATGCAGCTGCCCATCGGTGCCGAGGCCGACTTCAAGGGCGTCGTCGACCTCGTGTCGATGAAGGCCTTCGTCTGGTCGGACGACGCGCCCAAGGGCGAGATGTACGACACCGTCGAGATCCCCGAGAACCTCGTCGAGGCGGCTCAGGAGTGGCGCGGCAAGCTGCTCGAATCCGTCTCCGAGAACGACGACCAGATGATGGAGCTGTACCTGGAGGGCGTCGAGCCCACCCAGGAGCAGCTGCACGAGGCGATCCGCCGGATCACCCTGGCGTCGAAGGGCGGCGCCGACTCGGTCACCGTCACCCCGGTGTTCTGTGGCACCGCGTTCAAGAACAAGGGCGTCCAGCCCCTGCTCGACGCGGTCGTCCGCTACCTGCCTTCCCCCCTGGACGTCGAGGCCATCGAGGGCCACGACGTCAAGGACCCGGAGCTGGTCGTCACGCGCAAGCCCTCGGACGACGAGCCGTTCTCCGGCCTCGCGTTCAAGATCGCGAGCGACCCGCACCTGGGCAAGCTCACCTTCGTCCGGATCTACTCCGGTCGCCTTGAGGCCGGCACCGCGGTGCTGAACTCGGTCAAGGGCAAGAAGGAGCGCATCGGCAAGATCTACCGCATGCACGCGAACAAGCGTGAGGAGATCGCGTCGGTGGGCGCCGGTGACATCGTCGCCGTCATGGGCCTGAAGCAGACCACCACCGGTGAGACGCTGTCGGATGACAAGAACCCGGTGATCCTGGAGTCCATGGACTTCCCGGCGCCGGTGATCGAGGTCGCCATCGAGCCCAAGTCCAAGGGTGACCAGGAGAAGCTGGGTGTCGCCATCCAGCGCCTCTCCGAGGAGGACCCCTCCTTCCAGGTGCACTCCGACGAGGAGACCGGCCAGACCATCATCGGTGGTATGGGCGAGCTTCACCTCGAGGTGCTCGTCGACCGCATGAAGCGCGAGTTCCGCGTCGAGGCGAACGTCGGCAAGCCCCAGGTCGCGTACCGCGAGACGATCCGCAAGGCCGTCGAGCGCGTCGACTACACGCACAAGAAGCAGACCGGTGGTACCGGTCAGTTCGCGAAGGTGCAGATCGCCCTTGAGCCCATCGAGGGTGGCGACGCGTCCTACGAGTTCGTCAACAAGGTCACCGGTGGCCGCATCCCCCGGGAGTACATTCCCTCGGTGGACGCGGGTGCCCAGGAAGCCATGCAGTTCGGCATCCTGGCCGGTTACGAGATGGTCGGCGTCCGCGTCATCCTTCTCGACGGTGGTTTCCACGAGGTCGACTCCTCGGAGCTCGCCTTCAAGATCGCCGGTTCGCAGGCGTTCAAGGAGGGTGCCCGCAAGGCGTCCCCCGTGCTCATGGAGCCGATGATGTCCGTCGAGGTCACCACGCCCGAGGACTACATGGGTGACGTGATCGGCGACCTCAACTCCCGCCGTGGCCAGATCCAGGCCATGGAGGAGCGCAGCGGCGCTCGCGTCGTGAAGGGCCTCGTGCCCCTCTCGGAGATGTTCGGCTACGTCGGAGACCTCCGCAGCAAGACCTCGGGTCGCGCAAGCTACTCGATGCAGTTCGACTCCTACGCCGAGGTTCCGCGGAACGTCGCCGAGGAGATCATCGCGAAGGCCAAGGGCGAGTAACTCACCCGAGTACACGCTTTAGGCTTGTCACCGGAGCCCGGCAGGGCATGCGACGCCGAGTTCGCTCACGCGTCGGATGCCCCCGGCACCGGCATTCCAGCAAAGATCACCTGGCGCCGATGAAGCAAGGCGTACAGAACCACTCCAGGAGGACCCAGTGGCGAAGGCGAAGTTCGAGCGGACTAAGCCGCACGTCAACATCGGCACCATCGGTCACATCGACCACGGTAAGACGACCCTCACGGCCGCCATTACCAAGGTGCTGCACGACGCGTACCCGGACCTGAACGAGGCCTCGGCCTTCGACATGATCGACAAGGCGCCCGAGGAGCGCCAGCGCGGGATCACCATCTCGATCTCGCACGTCGAGTACCAGACGGAGCAGCGTCACTACGCGCACGTCGACTGCCCGGGTCACGCGGACTACATCAAGAACATGATCACGGGTGCGGCGCAGATGGACGGCGCCATCCTCGTGGTCGCGGCCACCGACGGCCCGATGCCGCAGACCAAGGAGCACGTGCTCCTGGCCCGCCAGGTCGGCGTTCCGTACATCGTCGTCGCCCTGAACAAGGCCGACATGGTGGACGACGAGGAGATCCTGGAGCTCGTCGAGCTCGAGGTCCGTGAGCTCCTCTCCGAGTACGAGTTCCCGGGCGACGACGTACCCGTCGTCAAGGTCTCGGCGCTCAAGGCGCTGGAGGGCGACAAGGAGTGGGGCCAGTCGGTCCTGAACCTGATGGCCGCCGTGGACGAGGCCATCCCGCAGCCCGAGCGTGACGTCGAGAAG
The DNA here is from genome assembly GCA_000720535.1 of Streptomyces halstedii. Lineage (GTDB taxonomy): Bacteria > Actinomycetota > Actinomycetes > Streptomycetales > Streptomycetaceae > Streptomyces > Streptomyces halstedii. The sequence continues at coordinate 35,169 of JOAZ01000028.1, read as the reverse complement.
CCGTTCCTCATGCCGATCGAGGACGTCTTCACGATCACCGGTCGCGGTACGGTCGTCACCGGCCGTATCGAGCGTGGTGTCCTGAAGGTCAACGAGACCGTCGACATCGTGGGCATCAAGCAGGAGAAGACCACCACCACGGTCACCGGCATCGAGATGTTCCGCAAGCTGCTCGACGAGGGCCAGGCCGGTGAGAACGTCGGTCTGCTGCTTCGTGGCATCAAGCGCGAGGACGTCGAGCGCGGCCAGGTCATCATCAAGCCGGGTTCGGTCACGCCGCACACCGACTTCCAGGCCCAGGCCTACATCCTGTCGAAGGACGAGGGTGGCCGTCACACCCCCTTCTTCAACAACTACCGCCCGCAGTTCTACTTCCGTACCACGGACGTGACCGGCGTGGTGACCCTCCCCGAGGGCACCGAGATGGTCATGCCGGGCGACAACACCCTCATGGACGTCGCGCTGATCCAGCCGGTCGCCATGGAGGAGGGCCTGAAGTTCGCCATCCGCGAGGGTGGCCGGACCGTGGGCGCCGGCCAGGTCACCAAGATCGTCAAGTAGTTCACACTTGACCGTCTGACCTGGTAGCTCCGCACAGAGCACCAAGAAGGGCCCCGCACCTCGCGAGAGGTGCGGGGCCCTTCGCCGTGTCGGCCTCCGGTGCCCCGGGTCAGACGCCGGCGACCTGCTGGATCCAGGAGCGGTACGCGGTGACGTTGGTGTACGCGGTGGTGGTCTGGCGGTCGCTGGTGGAGGCGACGCCGACCTGGACGCCGTCGGCCATCATCGGGCCGCCCGAGTCCCCGCCCGCGGTGATGCCGTCGCCGCGCCGGGCGCAGATCGCGGAGCCCCCGTAGGCGTCGGTGCAGCCGCTGGTCACGGTCACGTTGGCGACCTTGAGGTAGCGGGACTGGCAGTTGGCCTCGGAGCCGCACTGGGAGGTGGCGCCCCAGCCGTAGACCTGCACGTTCTGGCCGACCCGTACGGTGCCGGGCTGGCCGAGCCGGGCGTACGTCCCCTGTACCGAGCGGTCCAGGCGGACCAGCGCGAGGTCCGCGCCGTGGGTGTAGGTCTGGATGCCGTTGGCCACGGTGCCGCCGCTGTGCTGGTCGAGGCTGCCGATGCGGAAGGAGAGCCCGCCGGAGGCCACGCAGTGCTTGGCGGTGAGGATCCACGTCGGGGCGATGAGCGTGGACGAACAGGTCTCTCTGCCGTTGGAGAGGAGGCGGGCGGCCCAGGGAGCGTTCTGGGCGTAGCCGCCGCCGATGATGGGCTGGACGGCCTGGGTCGCGGGGACGGGAGCGGCCTCGGCGGCCGAGGCGGTGGGGGAGAGCAGGGCGAGGACCGTGACCGCTGCGGCGGCGACAGCGGGGGCCAGCCTGGTTATTCGCATGCTTCCTCGTTTCGCGGGACACGCGGGGGCGTGTCTGTGGGGGTGGACGGGCCCCAGATTCCCGGAGAACGGCGGCGCCGGGAACCTAACGTCTGGCCATGACGCGGCGTTATACCGGTACGAGGCGCGGGTGGACGGCCGCGACGGTGAAGGCGCCGTGGCTTCGACCGGAGGTGCACCGTCCCGTTACGGCCGCCAGAGCCACGGCCGCGCGTCCGGGCCGAGGCCCACCACCACCGCCCGGCCGTCCCCGCCGATGTGGAGGGCGGTCCCGGCCGTTGCCACGGGGCCCTGGTCCCGTACGGAACGGTCCGCGCCCGCACGGAGCTGGACCAGGCCCTTCGCGGTGCGGCCGAGCAGGACGGGGCCCTGTGGGGAGGCGGCGGCGGTGACCGGTCCGTACCCGTCGAAGCCCCGCAGGTCCGTCGCGCCTCCCGCGTGCACCACGGTGACCGAGGCGTCGGCCGCGCCCCGGTAGTAGAGGTCCACGGTGCCGTCGTCGGCGGGCAGGGCGGCCGGGCAGGTGCCGGGCACCGGGCCCGCGTCGATCTGGGTACGGGCGGTCAGCGGCTCGCCGGGGGCGTCCTGGGTCCAGTGGTGCACGGCGTGGTGGCCCGCTCCGTACACATGGACCCGGCCCTCGCCGTCCACCGCGGTGCGGAAACCGTCCTGCGCCTCGCCGCCGCCCATGTCACGCCAGGTGCTCCACCGGCCGTCGCTCTCCCGCACCCGGGTGCTGAGCCCCTTCTCGGCGGTACGTACGAAGAGGTGGACCCGGCCGTCCGGTGCGGTGACCGCCACCGGGACGCCGATCCGCCGGCCCTCGTCACGGCCGGGGCAGGGGTTGCCGAGGCCACGCCAGGCGAGGAAGCCGCCGTCCGGGGTGCTCTGTTCCAGGACCACGACCTCGCGTGTGTTGTTCGCGCCGTGCCCGCCGAGTGCCGCGAAGCGCAGGGCGAAGAGCAGCAGGCGCCCGTTTCCGGCGGTGGCCGTGGCCAGGGCCGGGGCGAGCGGGCCGCCGCCGAGGTCGTGCGGCGGGCCCCAGACGCCGCTGCCCGGCCCGGTCTCCCGCCACCGCACCAGCCGCAGCCCCAGCACCGCGTACGCGACGAGCCGCCCGTCCGCCTCGGCGGCGACGGCGGCCCGGGGCCCGGGGTAGCGGTGGACGGTGGAGCGGACCCAGCCCTTCCGGTTGGTCAGGGGGCGCTTCCCGCCCACGTTGTAGTCACCGCATCCCGACGGGTTCCCGCAGTCCCAGTCGGGCGAGCCGCCGTACGGGACGAGGTGCGCGGCCTTCTCGGCCACGACCCCGGGGGGCAGGTTCTTCGGCCAGTGCCGGTTGTAGTACCCCCGGTAGGCGGTCACCACGAACGCCGGTACCTCACCGCCGCCCGCCGTCGTCCGGGCGACCCAGCGGATCAGCGCCGCCCAGGCGAAGCAGGCCGCGGCGGTGTGGTCGGCGTGGTCGGAGTAGCCACGCTGCTCGCTGTCCGCGCGGCGGGCGGCCTCGGTGCTGTGCTGGATGTCCGGGTCGGGGTCCAGGGTGTGCACGAGGGTGGGGCGGTGGTTGTCCAGCAGCCCGACGAGGACGTCCAGGAGCCCGTCGTACGTGTACGCACCGGGCCGGCGCAGCGGCGACCCCTCGGCGACGACGGTGCGCAGCGAGAGGTGCCGGTCCTGCCAGAGGCTGGGCAGGCCGAGCCGGTGGCGGGTGGTGTGCATGGCCGTGTTCAGGAAGACCAGTTCGACCCGGCGCAGCCCGTCGGTGAGGGTGTTCACCTCGGCGAGGTGGTTCCCGGCGAGCTCGGCGACGGACACGTCCCAGGGCGTGAACTTCTCCAGCCCGAGCAGGGTCGCGTACGCCTGCCGGAGCCCCTGGTGGCGGGCGGAGGAGTAACCGGCCTTGTCGGGGGCCGGGTGCGGGGCGCCGGGCACCTTGTTGAGGCCGTCCGCCTCACCCGCGGTGAGATAGACGCAGACCAGCGGGGTACCGGCGTCGACGGCCTGCTGGGTGTCGGGGTTCATGAAGTACAGGTCGTCGTCCGGGTGGGCGAGGATCTGCATCAGGCAGGCCCGGCGGCCGGCGCCGATGGTCAGGCCGGGCGCCGGGTCGGCGGGCGGGTCACCGCGCCGGGGCGGCGGTACGGAGCAGGCGCCGAGCGCCGCCGCGCCGGCGGTGGCGGCCAGCGCGGCGACAACGGCGCGGCGCGGTGTGCCCGGACGCGGGGGGCCGGGGCGGGGTGGTTGGTGGTGCGGGGGCTCGGGCTGCGGGAGTTCCAGGTGTGCGCGGGGCCGATCCGTCATGCCGTGTGCTCCATCCGCTTCCCCCGCAGCGGGTGGCGAACCGCCTGGTGCCGCGTGCCGTGCTGCGTGTCCGTCGCTCGACGGGGGCCGGCCGACCGGGCCGTCCCGCGTGGACAGACGGAGATCAGGAACGACGGGTTGCCTGGTCCAGGCGGTGAGTCGGGTGCGGAAGGGCCCGGGGCAGGCCGGTCAGGCGGTGGTGCCGTCCTTCCCGCCCTCGGCCGGGGGCACGGGCGGCGCCGGTGGCCAGGGGATCCCGGCGAGAAGGGGCAGGATCGACTCCTCCTCGTAGTCGAGATGCGCGTTCAGTTCCCTCGACATCTCCGTCAGCTCGGTTCGGAAGCGCTGCGGGTCGGCGGTGGCGATGTCGCCCAGGAGGGCCACCAGCTCGCCCTGGAGCCGTGCGACGGTGCGGTGTTCGTCGCGGAGCCGGTCGAAGACGTCGGTCAGGTGCGGGTGGTGGCGGGTGATTCCGGGGAACAGATGGGCGTCCTCGCTGGTGTGGTGGAACTCCAGGGCCTGGCAGAACGCCAGGCAGCGCTGCCTGATCTGGAGGCCGAGACCGGGAGGCGGTGGGGCGCCCGGCCCCTGGTGGGCCGCTCGTGCGCGGAAGTGGGCGTCGGCCTCCGCCCTCACCTGCCGCAACTGGGCGCGCAGCCAGGTGTGGACCTCCATGAGTTTGTCCGCGAGGGTGGCGACGTCCCGGGGGCCTTCCCAGCCGTCGGGCTCGGCACGTTCCAGCACCACGACCGGCAGGGTGCGGCTGGTCCGGGCCTGGTAGTCGCCGTATCCCGGAGCCATCCGGACGGCGTGCGCGAACAGCTCGTCGCGCCTGGCCCCCTCGGCGGGGACCGCGAGGGCCTCGAAGGTACGGGTACCGACCTCCACCCGCACCACGGGGTGGGCGAGCAGGTTGTGGTACCAGGCGGGGTGGCGCGGGCCGCCCAGGTTCGACCCGACGAGGACGAGTGCGTCGCCGTGGCGGACGTACCCGAGGGGAGTGGTGTGCTCGGCACCGGACCTGGCGCCGGTCGTCGTCAGAAGGAGCAGATCGCCCCCCTGGAACGGGCCGCCCACCTTTCCTTCGTTGGCGCGGAACTCCTCGATGACCGATTCATTGAACGACATGGGCATACGGCTGTGTCTCCACAAGACATGGGCGTGCGCCGCGGTGGCCGCGGGCATGCCAGGGACGAGGTCTGCGGGGCGGAGCGGCCGCACGGTCTCGGGACGCGGGGTCGCGGACGGTCCCACGCAACGGCGGCGGAACGCGCGACCGGTGCGGAGGCCGTCGGACACTACGGGCGACACGGCGGTGCCGGTGGCCGGAGGGCGAAGAGAGACGACGTGCGGCTGCCGCGCTACGTCATGTACAGGGCGCGGAGTGGATACTCATACGGGACCCCTTGAGTGAAGGGTGTTCGCCCGATCACCGGCCGGCCCACTGCTCTGTGGCCGGTGCCACGTGACACCGGGTTCATTTACACGTATCCGGCCGTCACCTGTCAATGAGGCCGGTCCTCGCGTCCGGAGCGGCGCGTCCACGGGCCGGTCGACCCGGTACGGCAACGCCCGCGCCCCGCCGCCCGGACAGGCCGGGGACGGGGCGCGGGCGTGCGGGGTCCGGAATCACTCCCCGGCGAAGATCTCCTCGGCGGAGGTGGCGGTGGCGGCGCGCGCGAACCACCGGTCCAGGAGCTTCGTGTCGGTGCAGCCGGTGATCTTCTCGCGGGCCTCGTCGGGGACGTCGACACCGCGCAGATCGAGCATCATCAGCAGGCTCTTGGCCTGACCCCGGGCCTCGCCTTCGGCTCGGCCTTCGGCTCGGCCTTCAGCTCGGCCTTCAGCTCGGCCTTCGTCTCGGCCTTCGTCCCGGATCTCTTCCGAAAGGGGTGAAGTGTAGAAAGAAAGGTCCACGGCCACCAGGTTCCTCCACTGTTGTGCGGCCGGGCGGTTACCCAGGCCTTGTGCGGTGAGTTCGACGATGGGGTTGGCGATTGTCTCCGGCGCGTCCCGCAGTGCGGTGGACAGTGCTTTCAGTATGGCACCGACGTCCGGATTGTCGGCGTGTGTGATGGCGGAGAGAGTGGCGAGTGCCAGGTCCTTCCGTGCCTCGGCCACATCGGTGACGAACGGAACGTTGTGCGGCCCCGCGACGAGCGGGTGCAGGGTGAGCACCGGCCATTGAGGTGCGCCGAGCGGGACCGGGCGGGCCGCCCACTCGGCGGTGGCGCGGTCCTGGCAGACGACCAGCAGCGTGGTGGGCAGCCGGTACTTCGCCAGGAGGTAGGAGAAGTAGTAGGCCCAGCTCGCGTGCTTGTCGGGGTCCTTCCTGCCCTGGGCCTCGATGGCCAGGAGGAAGGGCCCGTCACGCTCCGTCTCGATGCGCAGAAGGGTGTCGACCCGGCGTTCGAGAGGCTGGTTCTCCGTGAGGTCGTTGGTGAGGATTTCGGTGGTGGTGGGTTCGGGAAAGGTGACGCCGAGCACTTCGGACAGGCGGGAGAAGAGCCCCGGGTATTCCTGGAAGATGCGGTGCATCGCCTCGTGAGGCGCGTTGGCCATGCGGGTCCGTTCTGAGTAGTGGGTCGTGCCGTCCGGTCAGGCGGCGGTGTGGTCATCGGCCCGGCAGTCGCGGCAGTGGCCGGGCCGGCGGGAGCGGAAGGCGGCGGTCGCAGAGGTCGCAGTTCTGGAGCGGGATGACGATCGCGCGGGGGCGTATGGGCGGGGCGAGGTCTCGGGTACCGGGCAGCGGTGGTGGCAGAAGCGTCGTGATGCGGTGCCGCAGGAGTTTCGCCGGGTGTCTCAGCGGGACCGGCAGGTCGGCGGTGAGGGCATGGCGGACGGTGTCGGGGTGCGCGTCCCGTTCGAGCCAAGCGGCGACGCCGGGGGCGAGGACCTGGACGTCCTGTTCGGAGAGGACCAACTGCGGTGCGCGGCGGCGCAGATCGGCGAGGAGGGCGGCTGCGGCCCGGTGCAGCTCGGGGGTGGCCGAGCGGGCCTGGGGGAGCGGTGGGGGTGGCACGGTGCCGGCGGTGGGGACCGGTACGCGGACGTCCGCGGTCGGTGGCTCCGGTTGCGGTACGGACACCGCTGCGGGCACCGGTGCGGCCGGGGCAGGCAGCGGCGGTGGGGGCGGGGGTGTGGCGGGGACCGGTGCCGGAGGCCGCCCGGTCCGTGGCTGGGGGATCGCGGCAGGAGACTCGGCTCCTGGCCGGTTGTACGAGACGGTCCGGGTGACGACGCGGCCGTCAGGGAGGCGTAAGCGGCTGCGGTGGAGGTAACCGGCGGCTTCCAACTCCCGTAGGGCGGAGCCGATCCGGGTCTCGCTCTCGGGGAATCGCTCGGCGAGCCGTTTGATGCCGATCCTGGCTCCGGCGGGGAACGACTGGATGTGTACGGCCAGGCCGATGGCGACGAGGGAGAGTCCTCGGTGCTGGGAGAGGTGGTTACCGATGACGGTGAAGCCCGCCGCGTGGCGGACGTTGACGTGGATGACGCCGGATGCGGGTGTGGAAACCCCGGCCGGGCGGGATGGGGCGCACGGGGGCGCGCTAACCTGCTGGGTATCCATCGGGAAGCCCTTTACTTCCTCGGTGGTCAGGCCCTCGTTCGGGATGCCAGTCCCGGCGAGGGCCGTCTCATGTCGGTGGTGGTCGGGGCGAGCATATGCACGGCAACCCGTTCCGAATCCAGCCCAGTTGCCCTATGTCACCCGAGTGAGTGACGAGAGCGGAAATAGGGTGGGTTGGGGTGGGGAGGGTCATTTCCCCAGGTCCTCAAAAGCTTTATGCGTCGCGGGTCACCGGGTCTCGGTCCACCGGGTCGTGGGTTTCCGCGACCCGGTGGCGGCGGTCACGGCAGGAGGTCGATCTCGGCCCAGACGGTCTTGCGGGGCACGGGCCCGTGGTCCACGCCCCAGCGGTCGGCCAGGGCTTCGACGATCAGGAGCCCGCGTCCGGTCTCCGCGTCGTCGGCGGGGGTTCCGGGGGTGGGTAGCTGTTCACTCCTGGTGTCGGTGACTTCGATCCGCAGCTGTTTGTCGTCGCGGACCGTCACGTCCAGCCGGAAGTCCCGCCCTGATACCCGCCCGTGGGTGGCGGCGTTGTTGGCCAGCTCCGCGACGACGTGCGCTGCGGGTTCCGGCGAGAGGCCCCAGTCGGCTAGGTGCGCTGTGGTCAGCAGCCGGGCGAGGCGTGCTCCGCGCCGGGTGGGGGAGAGCAGCACGGTGAACTCCCTGGTGGGAGCGGAATTCTCGGTTCGGGTGATTTCTTGGCTCACGTCACTCAGCGTGGCCATTCGGTGGCTAATCTCGGAAGGGCTGACGCCCGTGCGGAGAGCCCTTGTACGGCTGCGGCCCGATTCGGTCCGGGCGGTACGCCGTGACATACGGGTGATGGGCACCGTTGGACATGAACGCGATGAGGTGGGTGTGCATGGGGGCAGGCAAGGGCGCGGGGCGGGCGGATTGCACGACCGATGGTGCGGACGGCTCGTCCTGGGACGCGGCTCTGGAGGACGACTCAGGGGCGGTGATGAAGGCGGTCGGCCGGCAGATCAAGCTCTGGCGGGAGTCGGCGGGCCTGCGCCAGGCGGAGTTGGGCGCGGCCATCGGGTACAGCGAGGAGATGGTCTCCTGCGTCGAACGCGGCCGCCGGGCCCCGAAGCCCGAGTTCCTGGACAGCGCGGACCGGGTCCTGGAAGCGGGCGGCAGGATCGCCGCGATGAAGGGGGACGTGGCCGAGGCCCGCTACCCGAAGAAGGTGCGGGATCTGGCCAAGTTGGAGGCGGCCACCGTCGAGATGGGCGCCTACGCCAGCGTCGTCGTTCATGGGCTCCTTCAGACTGAGGAGTACGCTCGTGCGCTGTTCGGAGAGCGTCGGCCGGCTTTTAGCGAGGACGAAGTCGAGCGGCTGGTAGCCGCTCGTATGGCTCGGCAGTCGATCTTCGAGCGGAGGCCCGCTCCACTGCTGACCTTCGTGCAGGAAGAGGCGGTGCTGCGACGACCGACCGGGGGCAAGGGGGCACTGCGACGCCAGTTGGAGCACCTGCTGACGGTCGGCGCGTTGCGGCATGTCGAGATTCAGGTCATGCCTACCGCGACGGAGGAGCACGCGGGGCTGGACGGCTCGCTACAGGTGCTTAAGCTGAACGATGGAACGGCTGTGGGGCACAACGAAGTTCAGCTCACCAGTCGGCTGATCGCCGAGCCCAAAGAAGTCCAGATCCTTGACATGCGGTACGGCATGATCCGGGCGCAGGCGCTCACGCCTCGGTTGTCGCGAGCCTTCATCGAGAAACTGCTGGGAGAAACATGAGTGTCAAGCCCTCTACCGCCAGCGCGCACGAGCTGACGTGGGTCAAGAGCAGCTACAGCACCAGCGACGGCCCTGAGTGCGTCGAGGTCGCGGCTGCCTGTGGCGGGGTGCACGTCCGGGACTCCAAGAACGCCGAGGGCCCGCGTTTCGCCGTGGCCGGTCCGGCGTGGGCCAGGTTCGTCGCGTACGCCTCGCAGGGCTGACATTCCGAAAGCGTGAGGGGGAGGCGTGATTCTCAAGTCCGCTACTGGAGACGGTTCCGCGCTGACGTGGGTCAAGAGCAGCTACAGCACCAGCGACGGCCCTGAGTGCGTCGAGGTCGCGGCTGCCTCTGGCGGGGTGCACGTCCGGGACTCCAAGAACGCCGAGGGCCCGCGTTTCGCCGTGGCCGGTCCGGCGTGGGCCAGGTTCGTTGCGTACGCCTCGCAGGGCTGACGTTCCCGAAGTGCGAGGAGAGACATGATCCTCAAGTCCGACGCCGGGGGCGACTCCGCGTTGCTGTGGCGCAAGAGCAGCCACAGCACCAACGACGGGCCCGACTGCGTCGAGGTCGCGGCAACAGTGGCGGCGGTGCACGTCCGGGACTCCAAGAACGCCGCAGGCCCGCGTTTCGCCGTGGGCGGTCCCGCGTGGGCCGACTTCCTGGCGTACGTGGCGCCGCGCTGACGTTCCCGCGGCGGCCGCGCCCCCATCTTGATCGCCGCGAGGTGGGACGCGCGGGAAGGGCTCAGCCCCGGGGTGTCCGCACCCTATATACGTCCACCGCGTCCCCCGCTCCTGCCGTGCGGTGAACACGGGCCGGACGGGCGCCAGGTCCGCGAGCCCACCATTCCGGCGGCATATGCCAAGAGGGCCGACCCCCCCCCACGAGCCAGCGGCCGGCACCTGAACGGCGGGCTCGCGACCCCCCGCGCGGCCGTCTGCGTTTGACCGGTCCCTCGTAGGGGGTAGGATTCCCGACCCGATTGGCCAGCGCCGCAGGCCGTGTGTCACACTAGCCAGGTTGCTCGGTTGAGTGTCAATGCTGCGCGCCTCCCGCCGGGAGGACCGGAAGCGAGTCCCACAGTACTCGTCGGCCCCTTCGGGCCGGACGTACGGGAATCTTCCGGGAAGCGTCAGTGGGGCGCTGACCAGGCACCCGGTGGGGTTTCGCCCCCGGCAGCGCGGTTTCGGCCCGCACCCCCTTGGTTGGGAAATCCTTCGGGAGATCTTCGTAGAGGGGATGCGACACGCCCGACCGCGTGGGTCGGAGGCGGAGTTATCGAACCGCCGGGTTCCAGAGCGTTATTGAGAGACAGGACTACTAGCAGCCATGGCGGGACAGAAGATCCGCATCCGGCTCAAGGCCTACGACCACGAGGTCATCGACTCCTCGGCGAAGAAGATCGTCGAGACGGTGACCCGCACTGGTGCGTCGGTCGCGGGCCCGGTGCCGCTGCCCACTGAGAAGAACGTGTACTGCGTCATCAAGTCGCCGCACAAGTACAAGGACTCGCGCGAGCACTTCGAGATGCGGACGCACAAGCGCCTCATCGACATCCTCGACCCCACGCCGAAGACGGTTGACTCGCTGATGCGTCTCGACCTGCCGGCTGGCGTCGACATCGAGATCAAGCTCTGAGGTGACGCGCGAGATGGCTAAGAACATTAAGGGCGTCCTGGGCGAGAAGCTCGGCATGACCCAGGTCTGGGACGAGAACAACCGGGTTGTCCCGGTGACCGTCGTCAAGGCCGGGCCGTGTGTCGTCACCCAGGTCCGCACCAACGACAGCGACGGCTACGAGTCGGTCCAGATCGCCTTCGGCGAGATCGACCCGCGCAAGGTGAACAAGCCCCTCAAGGGTCACTTCGCCAAGGCCGACGTCACCCCGCGCCGCCACCTGGTGGAGCTCCGCACCCCTGACGCCAGCGAGTACACGCTGGGCCAGGAGGTCACTGCCGAGGTGTTCGAGTCCGGCGTCAAGGTCGACGTCACGGGCAAGAGCAAGGGCAAGGGCTTCGCCGGTGTCATGAAGCGTCACAACTTCAAGGGCCTCGGCGCCGGACACGGCGTCCAGCGCAAGCACCGCTCCCCCGGTTCGATCGGTGGCTGCGCCACCCCTGGGCGTGTCTTCAAGGGCATGCGCATGGCCGGTCGCATGGGCAACGAGCGCGTCACCACCCAGAACCTGACCATCCACGCGGTCGACGCGGAGAAGGGTCTGCTGCTCATCAAGGGCGCGGTCCCCGGTCCCAACGGCGGCCTCGTCCTGGTCCGTACCGCGGCCAAGGGGGCTTGAGGTAATGAGCACCATTGACATCCTTTCGCCGGCAGGCGACAAGGCCGGTACCGTCGAGCTCCCCGCGGAGATCTTCGACGCGAAGACCAGCGTTCCGCTGATCCACCAGGTCGTCGTCGCACAGCTGGCAGCCGCCCGTCAGGGCACGCACAAGACCAAGCGTCGCGGCGAAGTCCGTGGTGGTGGCCGCAAGCCGTACCGCCAGAAGGGCACCGGCCGCGCCCGCCAGGGTTCGACCCGCGCACCGCAGTTCGTCGGCGGTGGCGTCGTCCACGGCCCGCAGCCGCGCGACTACTCGCAGCGCACCCCGAAGAAGATGAAGGCCGCCGCCCTGCGCGGTGCCCTCTCGGACCGGGCGCGTCACTCCCGCATCCACGTCGTCACCGGCGTGGTCGAGGGTGGGATCTCCACCAAGGCCGTCAAGACGCTGTTCGGCAAGATCTCGGAGCGCAGCAACCTGCTCCTGGTCGTCGAGCGTTCCGACGAGGCCGCGTGGCTGTCCGCGCGCAACCTGCCCCAGGTGCACATCCTGGAGCCGGGCCAGCTGAACACGTACGACGTGATCGTCTCTGACGACGTGGTCTTCACCCAGGCCGCTTTCGAGTCCTTCGTGTCTGGCCCCCAGACCGCTGAGACCGAAGGGAGCGCCGCCTGATGAGTGAGGCGACCGTTACCAGCAAGACCTACTCGGACCCGCGCGACGTTCTCGTCAAGCCGGTCGTTTCCGAGAAGAGCTACGCGCTGCTCGACGAGAACAAGTACACGTTCATCGTCGCGCCCGGCTCCAACAAGACCCAGATCAAGCAGGCCGTGGAAGCGGTCTTCTCGGTCAAGGTCACCGGGGTCAACACGATCAACCGGCAGGGCAAGCGCAAGCGCACCCGCACCGGTTTCGGCAAGCGCGCCGACACGAAGCGCGCCATCGTGACCCTCGCCGAGGGCGACCGTATCGACATCTTCGGCGGCCCGACCTCCTGACGGAGGTCGAGTCGTCCGGAATCGGACGAGGACTGAGAAATGGGTATCCGCAAGTACAAGCCGACGACCCCGGGCCGTCGTGGCTCCAGCGTCGCCGACTTTGTCGAGGTCACGCGGTCCACGCCGGAGAAGTCGCTGGTCCGCCCCCTGCACAGCAAGGGCGGCCGTAACAACGCCGGTCGTGTGACCGTTCGCCACCAGGGTGGTGGCCACAAGCGCGCCTACCGCGTGATCGACTTCCGTCGTCACGACAAGGACGGCGTGCCGGCCAAGGTCGCGCACATCGAGTACGACCCGAACCGCACCGCGCGCATCGCGCTGCTGCACTACGCGGACGGCGAGAAGCGCTACATCATCGCCCCCCGTGGCCTGTCGCAGGGTGACCGCGTCGAGAACGGTCCGGCCGCCGACATCAAGCCGGGCAACAACCTGGCGCTGCGCAACATCCCGGTCGGTACGACGATCCACGCCATCGAGCTGCGGCCCGGCGGCGGCGCGAAGTTCGCCCGCTCCGCGGGTGCCTCCGTGCAGCTGCTGGCGAAGGAGGGCACCATGGCCCACCTTCGTATGCCGTCCGGCGAGATCCGGCTGGTCGACGCCCGCTGCCGCGCCACCATCGGCGAGGTCGGCAACGCCGAGCAGTCGAACATCAACTGGGGCAAGGCCGGCCGCATGCGCTGGAAGGGCGTGCGCCCGACCGTCCGCGGTGTCGTGATGAACCCGGTTGACCACCCGCACGGTGGTGGTGAAGGCAAGACCTCCGGTGGTCGTCACCCGGTCTCGCCGTGGGGTCAGAAGGAGGGTCGTACTCGTTCTCCCAAGAAGGCGAGCAACAAGTACATCGTCCGCCGCCGCAAGACGAACAAGAAGCGCTAGGAGCGGGTTTAGATGCCGCGCAGTCTCAAGAAGGGGCCCTTCGTCGACGGACACCTCATCAAGAAGGTGGACGTACAGAACGAGGCAGGCACCAAGAACGTCATCAAGACCTGGTCCCGTCGCTCGATGATCGTCCCGGCCATGCTGGGTCACACCATCGCGGTGCACAACGGCAAGATCCACGTCCCGGTGTTCGTCACCGAGTCGATGGTCGGCCACAAGCTCGGCGAGTTCTCGCCGACTCGCACCTTCCGCGGCCACGTCAAGGACGACCGGAAGTCGAAGCGCCGCTAAGCGCGGGGTGGAAACGACTATGACTCACACCGAAGGGACAACCATGGAAGCCAGGGCCCAGGCGCGGTACATCCGCGTCACGCCCATGAAGGCCCGCCGAGTGGTGGACCTCATCCGTGGCATGGATGCCACGGAGGCTCAGGCGGTCCTGCGTTTCGCCCCGCAGGCCGCGAGCGTGCCGGTTGGCAAGGTGCTGGACAGCGCCATCGCCAACGCTGCACACAACTACGACCACCCTGACGCCTCTTCGCTGGTCATCAGCGAGGCGTACGTGGACGAGGGCCCGACCCTGAAGCGGTTCCGTCCGCGTGCTCAGGGCCGTGCCTACCGGATCCGTAAGCGGACCAGCCACATCACCGTGGTCGTCAGCAGCAAGGAAGGAACCCGGTAATGGGCCAGAAGGTTAACCCGCATGGGTTCCGACTCGGCATTACCACGGACTTCAAGTCCCGTTGGTACGCCGACAAGCTGTACAAGGACTACGTCAAGGAAGACGTTGCCATTCGTCGCATGATGACGAAGGGCATGGAGCGGGCCGGCATCTCCAAGGTGGAGATCGAGCGCACCCGCGACCGGGTCCGTGTCGACATCCACACCGCTCGTCCGGGCATCGTCATCGGCCGCCGCGGCGCCGAGGCCGACCGCATCCGCGGCGAGCTGGAGAAGCTGACCGGCAAGCAGGTCCAGCTGAACATCCTTGAGGTCAAGAACCCCGAGGTGGACGCTCAGCTGGTGGCCCAGGCCGTCGCCGAGCAGCTCTCCTCCCGCGTCTCCTTCCGTCGTGCCATGCGCAAGAGCATGCAGAGCACGATGAAGGCCGGCGCCAAGGGCATCAAGATCCAGTGCGGTGGCCGCCTCGGCGGCGCCGAGATGTCCCGCTCGGAGTTCTACCGCGAGGGCCGTGTGCCCCTGCACACGCTCCGCGCGAACGTCGACTACGGCTTCTTCGAGGCCAAGACGACCTTCGGCCGCATCGGCGTGAAGGTCTGGATCTACAAGGGCGACGTCAAGAACATCGCCGAGGTCCGCGCCGAGAACGCAGCGGCTCGCGCCGGCAACCGTCCGGCCCGGGGCGGCGCTGACCGCCCGGCCGGCCGTGGTGGCCGTGGTGGCGAGCGCGGCGGTCGCGGCCGCAAGCCGCAGCAGTCCGCGCCGGCAGCCGAGGCCCCCAAGGCCGAGGCTCCCGTCGCCGCTGCTCCGGCTGAGAGCACCGGAACGGAGGCCTGACCGAAATGCTGATCCCCCGTAGGGTCAAGCACCGCAAGCAGCACCACCCGAAGCGCAGCGGTATGTCCAAGGGTGGCACGCAGGTTGCGTTCGGCGAGTACGGCATCCAGGCGCTGACCCCGGCGTACGTGACGAACCGCCAGATCGAGGCAGCTCGTATCGCGATGACCCGCCACATCAAGCGTGGCGGCAAGGTCTGGATCAACATCTACCCGGACCGCCCCCTGACGAAGAAGCCCGCCGAGACCCGCATGGGTTCCGGTAAGGGTTCTCCCGAGTGGTGGATCGCGAACGTCAAGCCCGGTCGGGTGATGTTCGAGCTGTCCTACCCGAACGAGAAGATTGCTCGTGAGGCGCTCACCCGCGCTGCTCACAAGCTTCCGATGAAGTGCCGGATCGTTCGGCGCGAGGCAGGTGAGTCGTGATGTCGGCCGGAACCAAGGCGTCCGAGCTGCGCGAGCTGGGCAACGAGGAGCTCCTCAACAAGCTCCGCGAGGCCAAGGAAGAGCTGTTCAACCTCCGCTTCCAGGCGGCGACGGGCCAGCTTGAGAACCACGGTCGGCTCAAGTCCGTCCGTAAGGACATCGCCCGGATCTACACCCTGATGCGTGAGCGCGAGCTGGGCATCGAGACGGTGGAGAGCGTCTGATGAGCGAGAGCACTGTGACTGAGACCAAGACGAGCGACCGCGGTTTCCGCAAGACCCGTGAGGGTCTGGTCGTCAGCGACAAGATGGACAAGACCGTCGTCGTCGCTGTCGAGGACCGCGTCAAGCACGCGCTGTACGGCAAGGTCATCCGCCGTACGAACAAGCTCAAGGCCCACGACGAGCAGAACGCCGCAGGCGTCGGTGACCGCGTCCTCATCATGGAGACGCGTCCGCTGTCCGCGACGAAGCGCTGGCGCATCGTCGAGATCCTCGAAAAGGCCAAGTAATTCCTGAGGGGAACTCCCCTCAGGCCAGTTCCGCCAGGCTCGGCAGGGGCTCTTGTGAAAGAGCCCCTGCCGGGAACCGGCAGACGATCAGGAGATAGACGTGATCCAGCAGGAGTCGCGACTGCGCGTCGCCGACAACACGGGTGCGAAGGAAATTCTCACCATCCGTGTTCTCGGTGGCTCGGGTCGCCGCTACGCGGGCATCGGTGACGTCATCGTCGCCACCGTCAAGGACGCGATCCCCGGTGGCAACGTGAAGAAGGGTGACGTCGTCAAGGCCGTCATCGTTCGCACCGTCAAGGAGCGTCGTCGCCAGGATGGCTCGTACATCCGCTTCGACGAGAACGCCGCTGTCATTCTCAAGAACGACGGCGACCCCCGCGGCACCCGTATCTTCGGCCCGGTGGGCCGAGAGCTGCGCGAGAAGAAGTTCATGAAGATCATCTCGCTCGCGCCGGAGGTGCTGTAAGCATGAAGATCAAGAAGGGCGACCTGGTCCAGGTCATCACCGGTAAGGACAAGGGCAAGCAGGGCAAGGTCATCGTGGCCTACCCCGCTCAGGACCGCGTCCTCGTCGAGGGTGTCAACCGGGTCAAGAAGCACACCAAGGCCGGTCAGACGGCTCGCGGCTCGCAGACCGGTGGCATTGTCACCACCGAGGCCCCGATTCACGTCAGCAACGTGCAGCTGGTCGTGGAGAAGGACGGCAACAAGGTCGTCACCCGCGTCGGCTACCGCTTCGACGACGAGGGCAAGAAGATCCGCGTTGCCAAGCGGACCGGTGAGGACATCTGATGACTGCCACCACTGCGCCGCGTCTCAAGACGCGCTACCGCGAGGAAATCGCCGGCAAGCTGCGTGAGGAGTTCTCGTACGAGAACGTCATGCAGGTTCCCGGTCTGGTCAAGATCGTGGTCAACATGGGTGTGGGCGACGCCGCCCGCGACTCCAAGCTGATCGACGGTGCCGTCAGGGACCTCACCACGATCACCGGTCAGAAGCCGGCCGTCACCAAGGCCCGCAAGTCGATCGCGCAGTTCAAGCTGCGCGAGGGGCAGCCGATCGGCTGCCACGTCACCCTCCGTGGTGACCGCATGTGGGAGTTCCTGGACCGTACGCTGTCGCTCGCGCTTCCGCGTATCCGTGACTTCCGCGGCCTGTCGCCCAAGCAGTTCGACGGCCGTGGCAACTACACCTTCGGTCTCACGGAGCAGGTCATGTTCCACGAGATCGACCAGGACAAGATCGACCGGGTCCGGGGCATGGACATCACCGTGGTGACCACGGCGACCAACGACGACGAGGGTCGTGCCCTCCTTCGTCACCTCGGCTTCCCGTTCAAGGAGAACTGACCGTGGCGAAGAAGGCTCTGATCGCTAAGGCCGCCCGCAAGCCGAAGTTCGGCGTCCGCGGGTACACCCGCTGCCAGCGCTGCGGCCGGCCCCACTCCGTCTACCGCAAGTTCGGCCTGTGCCGCGTGTGCCTTCGTGAGATGGCTCACCGTGGCGAGCTGCCGGGCGTGACCAAGAGCTCCTGGTAACTTTCCCCCCGCCCTCGGGCGTTGGGAGTACCGGAAAGCTCTCGGTAAGTATCTGGTCGGCAGGAGCCCCGCTCTTCATGCCGTAGGCTTGAAGGGTTGGGCGCCTGCCGCCCTGACCGACTTACTACGCCGTAGGTCCCCGCACCGCACCCGTCCCGCCACTGAGTGGGGAGAGGGATGGCGCATACAGGAAACCCCGGCGAGAGAGGCCGAAGGCCAACTCATGACCATGACTGATCCCATCGCAGACATGCTCACGCGTCTGCGCAACGCGAACTCGGCGTATCACGACGATGTCGCGATGCCGCACAGCAAGATCAAGTCGCACATCGCGGAGATCCTCCAGCAGGAGGGCTTCATCACCGGCTGGAAGGTCGAGGACGCCGAGGTCGGCAAGAACCTCGTCCTGGAGCTGAAGTTCGGGCCCAACCGCGAGCGTTCGATCGCCGGCATCAAGCGCATTTCGAAGCCGGGTCTGCGTGTCTACGCAAAGTCCACCAACCTGCCGAAGGTCCTCGGCGGCCTGGGCGTGGCGATCATCTCCACGTCCCACGGTCTCCTGACCGGCCAGCAGGCCAGCAAGAAGGGCGTAGGTGGGGAAGTCCTCGCCTACGTCTGGTAGTCGGGAACGGAGGAAAAGCTCATGTCGCGAATCGGCAAGCTCCCCATCCAGGTTCCCGCCGGTGTGGACGTCACCATCGATGGCCGCACGGTCGCGGTGAAGGGCCCCAAGGGTTCCCTCACGCACACCGTCGCCGCGCCGATCGAGGTCACCAAGGGTGAGGACGGCGTGCTCAGCGTCTCCCGCCCGAACGACGAGCGTCAGAACAAGGCCCTTCACGGCCTGTCCCGCACGCTGGTGGCGAACATGATCACCGGTGTGACCCAGGGATACAGCAAGGCGCTCGAAATCAGCGGTGTCGGTTACCGCGTCCAGGCGAAGGGCTCCAACCTGGAGTTCGCCCTGGGCTACAGCCACCCGATCCTCATCGAGGCTCCGGAGGGCATCACCTTCAAGGTCGAGTCGCCCACGAAGCTCAGCGTCGAGGGCATCGACAAGCAGAAGGTCGGCGAGGTAGCCGCCAACATCCGCAAGCTGCGGAAGCCCGACCCGTACAAGGCCAAGGGCGTCAAGTACGCGGGCGAGGTCATCC
Source organism: Streptomyces halstedii (assembly GCA_000720535.1). GTDB lineage: Bacteria > Actinomycetota > Actinomycetes > Streptomycetales > Streptomycetaceae > Streptomyces > Streptomyces halstedii. Next base: position 16,873 of record JOAZ01000028.1, on the reverse strand, counting down.
GCCGCAAGGTCGGAAAGGCTGGTAAGTAGCCATGGCATACGGTGTGAAGATCGCCAAGGGCGACGCGTACAAGCGCGCCGCTCTCAAGCGGCGCCACATCCGCGTCCGCAAGCACATCTCCGGCTCGCCGGAGCGTCCCCGCTTGGTCGTGACGCGTTCCAACCGCCACATCGTCGCCCAGGTCATCGACGACGTCGCGGGCCACACGCTCGCCTCGGCGTCGACCCTGGACACGTCGATCCGTGGTGGCGAGGGTGACAAGAGCGCCCAGGCCAAGCAGGTCGGCGCCCTGGTCGCCGAGCGTGCCAAGGCCGCAGGCGTCGAGGCCGTCGTGTTTGACCGCGGTGGTAACCAGTACGCCGGGCGGATTGCCGCTCTGGCTGACGCCGCCCGTGAAGCCGGACTGAAGTTCTAGCCCCGGTTCCTACGCACAGCGGACGTAACAGAGAGAGGTAAATCCAATGGCTGGACCCCAGCGCCGCGGAAGCGGTGCCGGTGGCGGCGAGCGGCGGGACCGGAAGGGCCGTGACGGTGGCGCAGCCGCCGAGAAGACCGCGTACGTCGAGCGTGTCGTCGCGATCAACCGTGTCGCCAAGGTAGTGAAGGGTGGTCGTCGCTTCAGCTTCACCGCGCTGGTCGTGGTGGGCGACGGTGACGGCACCGTGGGTGTCGGATACGGCAAGGCCAAGGAAGTTCCCGCGGCCATCGCCAAGGGCGTCGAAGAGGCCAAGAAGAGCTTCTTCAAGGTCCCGCGTATCCAGGGCACCATCCCGCACCCGATCCAGGGCGAGAAGGCCGCGGGCGTCGTCCTGCTCAAGCCTGCTTCCCCCGGTACCGGTGTGATCGCGGGTGGCCCGGTGCGCGCCGTCCTGGAGTGCGCCGGCGTCCACGACATCCTGTCGAAGTCGCTCGGTTCGTCGAACCCGATCAACATCGTGCACGCGACCGTGGCGGCCCTCCAGGGCCTGCAGCGTCCCGAGGAGATCGCGGCCCGCCGCGGTCTGCCCCTTGAGGACGTCGCCCCCGCGGCTCTGCTTCGTGCGCGTGCGGGAGCGGGTGCGTAATGGCTCGCCTCAGGATCACGCAGACGAAGTCGTACATCGGCAGCAAGCAGAACCACCGCGACACCCTGCGTTCGCTCGGGCTCAAGCGCCTGAACGACTCGGTTGTCAAGGAGGACCGCCCCGAGTTCCGCGGAATGGTGCACACCGTCCGCCACCTCGTGACGGTTGAGGAGGTTGACTGACATGGCGGAGAACAGCCCGCTGAAGGCCCACAACCTCCGGCCTGCCCCGGGCGCCAAGACCGCCAAGACCCGTGTGGGTCGTGGTGAGGCGTCCAAGGGTAAGACCGCAGGCCGTGGTACCAAGGGTACGAAGGCTCGTTACCAGGTTCCGGAGCGCTTCGAGGGTGGGCAGATGCCCCTCCACATGCGTCTCCCGAAGCTCAAGGGCTTCAAGAACCCGTTCCGCACGGAGTACCAGGTCGTGAACCTGGACAAGCTCGCGACGCTCTACCCCGAGGGTGGAGAGGTCACGGTGGCCGACCTGGTCGCCAAGGGCGCCGTGCGTGACAACAACCTCGTCAAGGTCCTCGGACAGGGCGAGATCTCCGTGGCGCTGCAGGTTTCGGTTGACGCCGTCTCCGGCTCCGCCAAGGAGAAGATCGCCGCTGCCGGCGGCACCGTCACCGAACTCGTCTGAGACAACTCGGACAAGCCGGTGCTCTGAACATCCGACCGGGGATGCCTCTCATATGGGGCATCCCCGGTTGGTCGTTCCTAGGGGGGCATGTCCGCCGGTAAGGTGGCGTGCACTGTAGCTGTGGTACGCCTTGGGCAACCGCCCGGGGTCCTTTGGCTGTTACCTATTCGTCGATCCTCAAGACCGTCACCTCACGCTTTTGCGCGGGGGTCGCAGGAGGCACCGTGCTCACCGCGTTCGCCCGGGCGTTCAAGACGCCCGACCTGCGCAAGAAGCTGCTCTTCACGCTCGGCATCATCGTGCTCTACCGTCTCGGTGCGCACATTCCCGTACCGGGGGTGAGCTACGAGAACGTCCAGATTTGTGTTAATCAGGCAAGCGAGGGCAACAACAGCCTCTTCGGCCTGGTGAACATGTTCAGCGGTGGTGCACTGCTGCAGATCACGATCTTCGCGCTCGGCATCATGCCGTACATCACGGCCAGCATCATCCTTCAGCTGCTGACCGTCGTCATCCCCCGGCTCGAAGCCCTCAAGAAGGAGGGGCAGTCGGGCACGGCCAAGATCACGCAGTACACGCGGTATCTGACCGTCGCGCTGGCCATCCTCCAGGGCACCGGCCTGGTCGCCACCGCGCGCAGCGGCGCGCTGTTCAGCGGCTGCCCCGTGGCCAGTCAGATCGTCCCGAACCAGTCGATGTTCACCACGGTCGTCATGGTCGTCACGATGACCGCCGGCACCGCCGCCGTCATGTGGCTCGGTGAGCTGATCACCGACCGCGGCATCGGCAACGGCATGTCGATCCTGATGTTCATCTCGATCGCCGCCAGCTTCCCCGCGGCCCTGTGGACCATCAAGGAGAGCGGCAAGCTGGCCGACGGCTGGATCGAGTTCATCACGGTGATCCTGATCGGCTTCGTGATGGTCGGCCTCGTCGTCTTCGTCGAGCAGGCCCAGCGCCGGGTCCCCGTCCAGTACGCGAAGCGGATGATCGGGCGCCGGTCGTACGGCGGTACGTCCACATACATCCCGCTGAAGGTGAACCAGGCGGGTGTGATCCCCGTCATCTTCGCTTCTTCGCTGCTCTACATTCCCGCTCTCATCGTCCAGTTCTCCAATTCCACCGCGGGCTGGGCGACCTGGATCCAGGCGCACTTCGTCAAGGGTGACCACCCCTACTACATCGCCACGTACTTCCTGTTGATCGTGTTCTTCGCCTTCTTCTACGTGGCGATTTCGTTCAACCCCGAGGAAGTCGCCGACAACATGAAGAAGTATGGTGGCTTCATCCCGGGTATCCGGGCTGGTCGACCTACTGCCGAGTACCTGAGCTACGTGCTCAACCGGATCACCTGGCCGGGCTCGCTGTATCTGGGTCTGATCGCTCTTGTGCCGACGATGGCGTTGGCGGGCTTCGGCGGTGCGAACCAGAACTTCCCGTTCGGCGGGACGAGCATCCTGATCATCGTGGGTGTGGGTCTGGAGACCGTGAAGCAGATCGAGAGTCAGCTCCAGCAGCGCAATTACGAAGGGTTCCTCCGCTGATGCGAATTGTCCTCGTCGGGCCGCCCGGTGCCGGCAAGGGTACGCAGGCCGCGTACCTTGCCAAGAATCTCTCGATTCCGCACATCTCCACGGGCGACCTCTTCCGCGCCAACATCAGCCAGGGCACCGACCTTGGCAAGCGGGCCCGCGCCTTCATGGACGCGGGGCAGCTGGTGCCGGACGAAGTCACCATCGGAATGGCCAAGGACCGCATGGCCCAGCCGGACGCCGTGGGCGGCTTCCTGCTGGACGGCTTCCCGCGCAACGTGGGACAGGCCGAGGCTCTCGACGGGATGCTCCGTGACGAGGGTGTCGCGCTGGACGCGGTCCTGGACCTGGAGGTCCCCGAGGACGAGGTGGTCAAGCGCATCGCGGGCCGCCGCATCTGCCGTAACGACAGCGCGCACGTCTTCCACGTGACGTACAACCCGCCGAAGACCGAGGGCGTCTGTGACGTCTGCGGCGGCGAGCTGTACCAGCGTGACGACGACAGCGAGGAGACCGTGCGCACCCGGCTGGAGGTCTACCACACGCAGACCGAGCCGATCATCGACTACTACCGGACCCAGGGTCTGGTCGTGACGATCTCCGCGCTCGGCAAGGTCACCGAGGTGACCGACCGCGCGATGGAGGCTCTGGAGAAGTCCGAGGGCTGACCGGGTCCTCACCCCGTACCACCACAGTCGGCCGCGACGCCTTCGGGCGCCGCGGCCGACTGTGTGCGCCGTATCGTGGAGTACGGCATCGACCGTTCCCACCACAGGCAGAGAGGCGCCGAGCAGATGGTGCAGATCAAGACCCCCGAGCAGATCGCGAAGATGCGCGAGGCGGGGCTGGTGGTCGCCGCCGTCCACGCCGCCACCCGTGAGGCCGCGGTCCCCGGCGCCACCACCAAGGACCTGGACGAGGTCGCCCGCAAGGTGATCGCGGACCACGGCGCGACGTCGAACTTCCTGGGGTACGGCGGATTCCCCGCGACGATCTGCACCTCGGTCAACGAGGTGGTCGTGCACGGCATCCCGGACGACAAGACCGTCCTGAAGGACGGCGACATCATCTCCATCGACGCCGGCGCGATCGTGGACGGCTGGCACGGCGACGCGGCCTACACGGCCTTCGTGGGCACCGGCCACGCTCCGGAACTGGTCGAGCTGTCCCGGGTGACCGAGGAGTCCATGTGGGCCGGGATCGCCGCGATGAAGGTGAACAACCGGCTCGTGGACATCTCGAAGGCCATCGAGTCCTACATCCGCCGCCAGCCCCGCCCGGCGACCGGGAAGTACGGGATCATCGAGGACTACGGCGGCCACGGCATCGGCACCGAGATGCACATGGACCCGCACCTGCTGAACTACGTCTCGCGCAAGCGGGGCAAGGGGATCAAGCTGGTCCCCGGTGTGTGCCTGGCGATCGAGCCGATGGTCTCGCTGGGTACGGCGAAGACGGAGGTCCTCGCCGACGAGTGGACGGTCCTCACGACGGACAAGACCTGGTCCTCGCACTGGGAGCACTCGATCGCGCTCACCGAGCAGGGGCCGCTGGTGCTGACCGCGCCGGACTGCGGCCGGGAGCGGCTCGCCAAGTACGGCATCGAGCCGGCGCCGGACCCGCTGGGCTGACGCCCACCCGGCCGGACGGAGCCGGGCGCGGCGGGCCGGCGCCCGTGGGGCGTTCCGGCGCGCGGGCGCGCTGGCCGACGGGGGCGGGCTGGTTTTCGGATCGGCCCGAGTGGGCAAACTTGACGGATTCGTCTTTTGGAGTCCGCTGACGTAGACTGACTCGTCGGCTCTCGTGCATCAGTGTGCCCGTATGTCTGCACACCAAGGACGAGAGTCGATCAAGGTAGCCGATTCGAAAGGCGAAGCGTGGCCAAGAAGCAAGGTGCCATCGAAATTGAGGGCACCGTGATCGAGTCCCTCCCGAACGCCATGTTCAAGGTGGAACTCCAGAACGGTCACAAGGTCCTCGCGCACATCAGCGGCAAGATGCGGATGCACTACATCCGTATCCTCCCGGATGACCGGGTCGTCGTGGAGCTCTCTCCGTACGACCTGACGCGTGGCCGGATCGTCTACCGGTACAAGTAGATCTTGCCGCCACCCCGTTTCGGCGTGGTGTGGGCACTGACCCGGAGAACCTGACATCCCATGAAGGTCAAGCCGAGCGTCAAGAAGATCTGCGACAAGTGCAAGGTGATCCGCCGTCACGGCCGGGTCATGGTCATCTGCGACAACCTGCGCCACAAGCAGCGCCAGGGCTGACGCACGACCACCTGCATCTCGCAGCTCTTCGCGCGACGCACGTACACGTACATACGCAGTGCCCGTCCAAGCCACGGCTGACGACACCTCCGGCGGGGGCCGGGGACCCGGGCGTACCACCTCCTCCCCCAGGGGCGGGGTCGGCGTTCGGGAGCGGTACTGCGGAAGACCCCCGACATGACAACTGGAGCCATTGAATGGCACGCGTTTCAGGTGTTGACATCCCGCGCGAAAAGCGCGTGGAGGTTGCCCTCACCTACGTCTTCGGTATCGGGCGCACCCGGTCCAAGGAGATCCTCGCCACCACCGGCGTGAACCCGAACACCCGCGTTCGTGACCTGGCCGAAGAGGACCTGGTCAAGATCCGCGAGTACGTGGACGCCAACCTCCGCACCGAGGGTGACCTTCGCCGCGAGATCCAGGGCGACATCCGCCGCAAGATCGAGATCGGCTGCTACCAGGGCATCCGGCACCGTCGCGGTCTGCCGGTCCACGGTCAGCGCACCAGCACGAACGCGCGTACCCGCAAGGGCCCGCGTCGCGCCATCGCCGGCAAGAAGAAGCCCGGCAAGAAGTAGTCCTCAGCGGACGTACTGCGCGTCTCCGGTCCGCCGGACGTGCGCAGCAACCAGCGGTCTTCGCTGTAGGACCGATCACCTCCCCTCTCCATCTGGAGTCAAGACATGCCCCCCAAGGGTCGTCAGGGCGCAGCCAAGAAGGTGCGTCGCAAGGAAAAGAAGAACGTCGCTCACGGCCACGCGCACATCAAGAGCACGTTCAACAACACCATCGTCTCGATCACGGACCCCTCGGGCAACGTGATCTCCTGGGCCTCCGCCGGCCACGTCGGCTTCAAGGGCTCGCGCAAGTCCACCCCCTTCGCCGCGCAGATGGCCGCCGAGTCGGCCGCCCGCCGCGCGCAGGAGCACGGCATGCGCAAGGTCGACGTCTTCGTCAAGGGTCCCGGCTCCGGCCGTGAGACCGCGATCCGTTCCCTCCAGGCCACGGGCCTTGAGGTCGGTTCGATCCAGGACGTCACCCCGACGCCGCACAACGGCTGCCGTCCGCCGAAGCGCCGTCGCGTCTGATCCGTCACGGCCGGTGACGGCCGTGCGTCAGTAGCGCCGGGTCCGGGCGGTATGCCCCTTCGGGGGTGTGCCGCCCGTATCCTTGTTTTATCTGTCGGGCATCAAATAGTGGGTGCCCCCGACTGAAGGATCTCCCCATGCTTATCGCTCAGCGTCCGTCGCTGACCGAAGAGGTCGTCGACGAGTTCCGCTCCCGGTTCGTGATCGAGCCGCTGGAGCCGGGCTTCGGTTACACCCTCGGCAACTCCCTGCGTCGCACGCTCCTCTCCTCGATCCCCGGTGCGGCTGTCACCAGCATCCGGATCGACGGCGTCCTGCACGAGTTCACCACCGTGCCGGGTGTCAAGGAGGACGTCACCGACCTCATCCTCAACATCAAGCAGCTGGTCGTCTCCTCGGAGCACGACGAGCCCGTCGTGATGTACCTGCGCAAGCAGGGTCCCGGCCTGGTCACCGCCGCCGACATCGCCCCGCCGGCCGGTGTCGAGGTGCACAACCCGGACCTGGTCCTGGCCACGCTGAACGGCAAGGGCAAGCTGGAGATGGAGCTGACCGTCGAGCGCGGTCGCGGCTACGTCTCCGCCGTCCAGAACAAGCAGGTGGGCCAGGAGATCGGCCGGATCCCGGTCGACTCCATCTACTCGCCGGTGCTCAAGGTCACGTACAAGGTCGAGGCGACCCGTGTCGAGCAGCGCACCGACTTCGACAAGCTGATCGTCGACGTCGAGACCAAGCAGGCCATGCGTCCCCGTGACGCCATGGCGTCGGCCGGCAAGACCCTGGTCGAGCTGTTCGGTCTGGCGCGTGAGCTCAACATCGACGCCGAGGGCATCGACATGGGCCCGTCCCCGACGGACGCCGCGCTCGCCGCCGATCTGGCCCTGCCGATCGAGGAGCTGGAGCTCACGGTCCGCTCGTACAACTGCCTCAAGCGCGAGGGCATCCACTCGGTGGGCGAGCTGGTGGCCCGCTCCGAGGCGGACCTGCTCGACATCCGCAACTTCGGCGCCAAGTCGATCGACGAGGTCAAGGCGAAGCTGGCCGGCATGGGCCTGGCCCTCAAGGACAGCCCGCCCGGATTCGACCCGACCGCCGCCGCGGACGCCTTCGGCGCGGACGACGACGCGGACGCCGGTTTCGTGGAGACCGAGCAGTACTGACCGCTTCCGGCGGGGGCGCCCGGGTTCCGGGTGCCCCGTGCCGGGCCGAGGCCGTGTCCTCAGGCGCCGGACGGCCCGGTCTCGTGGCCCCCTGGGCCCGATGACGGCCGTGCGGCACGCACGACTTCCGCGGGGCGACCGCCTCGCGGGAACTGACACCGGTACCTGATACGGCCGGTGCAGCACACAAGGAGAAAACCATGCCTCAGCCCGCCAAGGGTGCCCGTCTGGGCGGCAGCGCCGCGCACGAGAAGCTTCTTCTCGTCAACCTCGCGAAGGCGCTGTTCGAGCACGGCCGCATCACCACGACCGAGGCCAAGGCCCGCCGCCTGCGTCCGGTCGCCGAGCGCTTCATCACCAAGGCGAAGAAGGGCGACATCCACAACCGTCGCCTGGTGCTGCAGTCGATCACGGACAAGAGCATCGTGCACACGCTCTTCACCGAGATCGCCCCGCGGTACGAGAACCGCCCCGGTGGTTACACCCGCATCACCAAGATCGGCAACCGTCGTGGCGACAACGCCCCGATGGCCGTCATCGAGCTGGTCGAGGCGCTGACCGTGGCCCAGCAGGCCACCGGTGAGGCCGAGGCCGCGACCAAGCGCGCGGTCAAGGAAGACGCCCTCAAGAAGGACGAGGCTCCGGCCGAGGCCGTCGAGGACGCCAAGCCGGCCACCGAGGCCGCCGAGGAGTCCAAGGACGCCTGAGCGTTCTGAGACCCCGCTTCGGGCCCGTACCACCCTTCGGGGCGGTGCGGGCCCGTTCGGTTTTGAGAGGATGCGCGGGTGAGTGACGAAGCAGAGCCCGGACGCGTACGGGTACGGCTGGACCTGTCGTACGACGGGAAGGATTTCTCCGGCTGGGCCAAGCAGACCAGCCGGCGCACGGTGCAGGGGGAGATCGAGGACGCGCTGCGGACCGTGACCAGGTCCCCGGTGACGTACGACCTGACGGTGGCCGGGCGGACGGACGCCGGGGTGCACGCGCGCGGGCAGGTGGCGCACGTGGACCTGCCGGTCGAGGTGTGGGCCGAACACCGGGAGAAGCTGCTGCGGCGGATGGCCGGGCGGCTGCCCCTGGACGTCCGGATCTGGCGGGCGGAGGAGGCCCCGGCGGGGTTCAACGCGCGGTTCTCCGCGCTGTGGCGCCGCTACGCCTACCGGGTGGGGGACCGGCCGGGCGGGGTGGATCCGCTGACGCGAGGTCATGTCCTGTGGCACGACCGGCCGTTGGACCTGGACGCGATGAACGAGGCGGCGGCCCTGATGACGGGGGAGCACGACTTCGCCGCGTACTGCAAGAAGCGTGAGGGCGCCACGACCATCCGTACGCTCCAGAAGCTGCACTGGGAGCGGGACGCGGCCTCCGGGGTGCTGACGGCGACCGTGCAGGCCGACGCCTTCTGCCACAACATGGTGCGGGCGCTGATCGGCGCCGCCCTGTTCGTCGGCGACGGGCGCCGCCCGCCCGGCTGGCCCGCCGAGGTGCTGGCCGCCGGGGTGCGGGACCCGGCGGTGCACGTGGTGCGGCCGCACGGGCTGACACTGGAGGAAGTGGCCTACCCGGCGGACGCGTTGCTGGCGTCCCGGGCCGCCGAGGCACGGAACGTCAGGTCGCTGCCGGGGGCGGCCTGCTGCTGAGCGGGCGTCAGGCGGTGGTGGGGGCCCCGGCCGCCGCCGACGCCTGGACCTCGCCGCGGTGGCGGATCTGACGGAAGGTGAACTCGGTGAGGTCGTTGCCCACCGCGAACACGTCCTGGTCCGCCTTGGTGACGCTCTTGCCGCTGGTGAAGCCGCCGACCGTGAAGTAGGCGTAGCGCCCGTAGGAGTTGGCGGTGCGCCGGCAGACGGCGCCGCCGCGGCAGAAGGTGGGGACGCCGGAGCCGCTGAGGGAGGCCAGCCCGCCGGACGCCTCCTCGGCGGCCTTCCGTGCCTCCGCCTCGGTGCCGAACACGGCGATCCCGACGGTGACCGCCACCCCGTCCTTGCTGTACGTGGCGCGGAGGACCTGGTCGCAGTCGTGGTTCGTGAGGATCGACCCGAGGGCGCCCTGGGTGGTCGAGGCGCAGCTCTTGGTGTCGTTCGTCGGCCCCTTGGCGTAGACGCGGTCGCCCATGGTCAGCTTCGTGCCGGGGAAGAAGGCGTCCAGGGTGACCGGGGCCTTGTCCTTCTTCGCGTCGGCTATGTAGTCCTTCGGGTCCGGCGGGGGCGGCGGCGCGACGGAGGAGAAGGAGGGCTGCGGCTCGGTGCTGCGGGACGGCAGGTCCTCCGGGGCGGGCAGCCGGCTCGCCCGGTCGTCCGCGGAGCCGCCGCCGTTGGTGGTGACGACGGCGGTGGCCACGATGGCGGCGACGGCCGCCGTGGCCACCGCGCCGCCCCCGATCATCAGCCACTTCCTGCGGCGGCCGCGCGCCTCGGACGCTTCGGCCAGTGCCGCCCAGTCCGGAGTCCGGCTCTCTTCCGGCCCCCAGGAGGGCCCCCCTTGCCCAAAGCTCATGCGGCGCATCCTAGACCGGCGGTAATCCGTTTGGGTCAGCGGTTCTCGGGCCGTGACAATGCTGTCATGGGACATCTTGAAGCGGGCCATCTGGAGTACTACCTGCCGGACGGGCGGGTGCTGCTCGGCGACGCCTCGTTCCGGGTGGCGGACGGGGCGGTCGTCGCCCTGGTCGGGGCGAACGGGGCGGGCAAGACGACGCTGCTGAAGCTGCTCGCCGGGGAGCTTCAGCCGCACGGCGGCTCCGTGTCGGTGAGCGGCGGGCTGGGGGTGATGGCCCAGTTCGTGGGCTCCGTACGGGACGAGCGGACCGTGCGCGACCTGCTGGTGTCCGTGGCCCAGCCGCGCATCCGGGAGGCCGCGCGGGCCGTCGACGCGGCCGAGGAGCGCATCCTGACCGTGGACGACGAGGCCGCGCAGATGGCGTACGCGCAGGCGCTCAGCGACTGGGCCGAGGCGCGGGGGTACGAGGCCGAGACGCTCTGGGACATCTGCACGACGGCCGCGCTGGGCGTCCCGTACGAGAAGGCGCAGTGGCGCGAGGTGCGCACGCTCAGCGGGGGCGAGCAGAAGCGGCTCGTCCTGGAGGCGCTGCTGCGGGGCCCGGACGAGGTGCTGCTGCTGGACGAGCCGGACAACTACCTGGACGTGCCCGGCAAGCGGTGGCTGGAGGAGAGGCTCAAGGAGACCCGTAAGACGGTCCTGTTCGTCTCCCACGACCGGGAGCTGCTGTCCCGGGCCGCCGAGAAGATCGTCAGTGTGGAGCCGAGTCCGGCCGGTTCGGACGTGTGGGTGCACGGCGGCGGGTTCGCCACGTACCACCAGGCCCGTAAGGAGCGGTTCGCGCGCTTCGAGGAGCTGCTGCGGCGCTGGGAGGAGGAGCACGCCCGGCTGAAGGCGCTCGTCCTGCGGATGCGGCAGCAGGCGGCCAACAGCCCCGACATGGCGAACCGCTACCACGCGATGCAGACCCGCTTCAGGAAGTTCGAGGAGGCGGGCCCGCCGCCCGAGCCGCCGCGTGAGCAGGACATCCGGATGCGGCTGCGCGGCGGACGCACCGGGGTGCGGGCGGTGACCTGCGCGAACCTGGAGCTGACCGGGCTGATGAAGCCGTTCGACCTGGAGATCTACTACGGCGAACGCGTCGCCGTCCTCGGCTCCAACGGCTCGGGGAAGTCGCACTTCCTGCGGCTGCTCGCCGGGGAGCCGGTGGAGCACACCGGTGAGTGGAAGCTCGGCGCCCGGGTCGTGCCCGGCCACTTCGCGCAGACGCACGCCCACCCGGAGCTGTTCGGCAAGACGCTGGTCGAGATCCTGTGGACCGAGCACGCCAAGGACCGCGGTGGCGCGATGTCCGTGCTGCGCCGCTACGAGCTGGAGCGCCAGGGCGACCAGGCCTTCGAGAGGCTGTCCGGCGGCCAGCAGGCCCGTTTCCAGATCCTGCTGCTGGAGCTGGCCGGCACCACGGCGCTGCTGCTGGACGAGCCGACGGACAACCTGGACCTGGAGTCGGCGGAGGCCCTTCAGGACGGTCTTGAGGTGTACGACGGCACGGTGCTGGCCGTCACCCACGACCGCTGGTTCGCGAAGTCCTTCGACCGGTTCCTCGTCTTCGGCTCGGACGGGGTGGTGCGGGAGACCGCGGAGCCGGTCTGGGACGAGCGCAGGGTGCGACGCGCCCGGTAGGACGGCGGGGCGCAGGGTGCGACGCGCCAGGTACGCCGGCGCCGGTCACCCGTGCGGGGGGCGTTTTGACCCGCGCGGGGGCCGGACGGTACTCTTCTGGTTTGTTATACGTATTGGCTTGGTCGTTCTCACGCGAAGGGCCCTTACGTAGGTTCTCTGGAGCAGTTACCAGTGGCTCGCATACGGGCAGCGTCCCCGGCATTGTGAGCCCCAGCTGCATGATCGCTTCAGAGGTGCCATGTGTCTGGACCCATCCACTGAAGAAGCGAAGGCTACGACCGTGCGTACGTACAGCCCCAAGCCCGGCGATGTGACGCGCCAGTGGCACATCATCGACGCCGAGGACATCGTCCTCGGCCGTCTGGCCACCACGGCCGCGAACCTCCTCCGGGGTAAGCACAAGGCGATCTACGCCCCCCACATGGACATGGGCGACTTCGTCATCATCATCAACGCCGACAAGGTTCACCTGTCCGGCAACAAGAAGACCCAGAAGATGGCGTACCGCCACTCCGGTTTCCCGGGCGGTCTGCGTTCCGTGCGCTACGACGAGCTGCTCTCCAAGAACCCGGAGAAGGCCGTCGAGAAGGCCATCAAGGGCATGATCCCCAAGAACACCCTGGGTCGCCAGATGCTCTCGAAGCTGAAGGTCTACGCGGGTGACCAGCACCCGCACGCCGCTCAGCAGCCGGTCCCGTACGAGATCACCCAGGTCGCGCAGTAGTTCCGGCCTCCCCCCAAGACGTAAAGAAAGATCTGAGGAGCATCGTGGCCGAGACCACTGTTGAGACGACCACCGAGGACGTGGCGGGCACCGACGGCGAGGAGACCTTCGCCGAGGTGACCACCTTCGAGTCGGAGGTCCCCGTCGAGGGTGAGTACACCTCCGAGTCGCTCGCGGGCCGCTTCGGCGACCCGCAGCCCGCGGCCGGCCTGGGCCGTCGCAAGAACGCCATCGCCCGTGTCCGGATCGTTCCGGGCTCCGGCAAGTGGAAGATCAACGGTCGCACCCTTGAGGACTACTTCCCCAACAAGGTGCACCAGCAGGAAGTCAACGAGCCCTTCAAGGTGCTTGAGCTCGACGGCCGCTACGACGTCATCGCCCGTATCTCGGGTGGCGGCGTCTCCGGTCAGGCCGGTGCCCTGCGCCTCGGCGTGGCCCGCGCGCTGAACGAGGCGGACGTGGACAACAACCGCGCCACGCTGAAGAAGTCCGGCTTCCTCTCCCGCGACGACCGTGCGGTCGAGCGCAAGAAGGCCGGTCTCAAGAAGGCCCGCAAGGCTCCGCAGTACAGCAAGCGCTAAATCGCGCCTGCTCGTCTGCTGTACACGTTCGCCCCGGCGGCACACCTCGTGCTGCCGGGGCGTTCGTCTATCGGCCTCGGCGGGCGTATAACGGCTTAAGACGTTTATCGGGCTGGTGGTCGTGACCACGCCTTGTTTGTCGTGTCGTGCACAGCCATGCCCTGTATTGCTTGATTGCTTTGGTTTTGTGGTTTCGGAGCACCTTCGGAGGACACCAGTGGGACGACTCTTCGGCACGGACGGCGTGCGCGGTGTCGCCAACGCGGACCTGACGGCCGAGCTCGCGCTCGGACTCTCGGTCGCGGCGGCGCACGTACTGGCCGAGGCCGGCACCTTCGAAGGGCATCGGGCGACCGCCGTGGTGGGGCGCGATCCCCGCGCGTCCGGAGAGTTCCTGGAAGCGGCCGTGGTGGCGGGGCTGGCCAGCGCGGGCGTGGACGTCCTGCGGGTCGGCGTGCTCCCGACCCCCGCGGTGGCGTACCTGACCGGCGCGCTCGGCGCCGACATCGGTGTCATGCTCTCCGCCAGCCACAACGCCATGCCGGACAACGGCGTCAAGTTCTTCGCCCGGGGCGGCCACAAGCTGGCCGACGAGCTGGAGGACCGCATCGAGACGGTCTACGAGCAGCACCGCACCGGTGCGCCGTGGAACCGTCCGACCGGCGCCGGGGTCGGCCGCGTCACCGACTACGCCGAGGGCTTCGACCGGTACGTCGCCCACCTCATCGGTGTCCTCCCGAACCGGCTCGACGGGCTGAAGGTCGTCCTGGACGAGGCGCACGGCGCCGCCGCCCGCGTCTCCCCCGAGGCGTTCGCCCGCGCCGGGGCCGAGGTCGTCACCATCGGCGCCGAGCCGGACGGCCTGAACATCAACGACAGCTGCGGCTCCACCCACATGGACCTGCTCCGGGCCGCCGTCGTGGAGCACGGCGCCGACCTCGGCATCGCGCACGACGGCGACGCGGACCGCTGCCTGGCCGTGGACGCGGCCGGCGACGAGGTGGACGGGGACCAGATCCTCGCCGTGCTCGCCGTCGCCATGCGCGAGGCCGGACAGCTGCGCAAGGACACCGTGGTCGGCACGGTCATGTCGAACCTCGGCTTCAAGACGGCGATGGAGCGGGAGGGCATCCATCTCGTCCAGACCGCCGTCGGCGACCGCTACGTCCTGGAGTCCATGAAGGCCGAGGGGTTCGCCCTGGGCGGCGAGCAGTCCGGCCACGTCATCGTCCTGGACCACGCCACCACCGGCGACGGCACGCTCACCGGCCTGATGCTCGCGGCCCGGGTCGCCGCCACCGGCCGTACGCTCGCCGACCTCGCCGGCGTGATGCGGCGCCTCCCGCAGGTGCTCGTCAACGTGCCGGACGTCGACAAGTCCCGGGTGGACACCTCGCCCGAGGTGGCCGCCGCGGTCGCCGAGGCCGAGCGCGGCCTCGGCACCACCGGACGGGTGCTGCTGCGCAAGTCCGGCACCGAGCCGCTGGTACGGGTCATGGTCGAGGCCGCCGACATCGAGCAGGCGCGCGCCGTGGCCGGGCAGCTGGCCGACGTGGTGAAGTCGGCCCTCGGCTGACCGTCCGCCGTCACCTGGAGGGACCCGGCCGCACGGCCGGGTCCCTCCTGCGCTGCACGGCCCAGAGAGCCTTCTGGACCAGCAGGGTCAGCGTCCCGGCCAGCACGATGCCCCCGAGGTTGGCGAGCAGCTGCGCGGACGCCCCCCAGGCCTGCGGAAGGTCCTGGTAGCTGAAGGCGACCGCGGCGTTGGCGGCGGCCGGCACCGTCGTCACGGAGATCGCCACACCGATCAGGGCCCCCGACTTGGCGGACGTCAGCGAGAGCGTCCCGGCGATGCCCGCCAGGAGCGCCACCACGAACGAGACCTGGTCCGGATGCCAGATGAAGGTCGTGTTGGGCCGCTCCGCCGTGACCATACGGGCGGTGAACAGCCCGAGCGCGTCCATCAGCCGTACGAACCCGGCCGTCAGCACCATCGCGGCGGCGAATCCCCCGATCAGGGCCCACAGGGACGTGGCGACCAGACGCGGCGCCCGCTGCACCAGGGCCGTCGAGATCCCGGCCAGCGGACCGAACTCCGGGCCCACCGCCATCGCGCCGACGATCAGGATGACGTTGTCGAGCATCACCCCGCAGGCGGCCAGCATCATCGCGACACCCAGGAAGGCCACATAGGTGGCGCTGAAGGTGGACTCCTCGTGGGTCACCTCGGTCAGCTCTTCCCAGAGCACCGCGTCCGCGCTGTCACCGGGCGCCCGCCGCTCCGCCTCGTCGGCGTGGGCGGACAGCGTCAGCTCCATGTTCTCCGCGGTGATGGAGCCCGACCTGTCGATGCCGAGCCCGCGCAGCGCGTCGATCAGCTCGTCGCCCGCCTCACGCGCCACGTCGCACAGCACCAGGTCGCCGGCCGGGCTGCGGGCGGCACCGGTCAGTACCGCGAGATGGGTGGCGCCCACGGTCCGCTCCAGCAGCTCCACGACCTCGTCGGTGCGGTCGGCGGGCACGATGAGGCGCAGGTGCAGCACGGAAGCACTCCCGGAGGTCAGAGCTTGCGCAACGACAGACGCTGGACCTTGTGGTCGGGCCCCTTGCGCAGCACCAGGGTGGCACGGCCCCGGGTGGGCGCCACGTTCTCCAGGAGGTTCGGCCTGTTGATCGTCCGCCACATCGTGCGGGCGTACTCCAGCGCCTCCTCCTCGGAGACCTGGGTGTACTTGCGGAAGTACGAGAACGGGTTCTGGAACGCCGTCTCGCGCAGCCGGCGGAAACGGTGGAGGTACCACGCCTCGATGTCCTCGGGGCGGGCGTCGACGTACACGCTGAAGTCGAAGTAGTCCGCGAGACCGACCCGGGTACGGCCGTCCTTGCCCGGCAGGGCGGGCTGGAGCACGTTCAGACCCTCGACGATGAGGATGTCGGGGCGGCGCACGGTCAGCCGCTCGTCCGGCACGATGTCGTAGATCAGGTGGGAGTAGACGGGGGCCGTCACCTCGTCCTTGCCGGCCTTGATGTCGGCGACGAACCGGGTCAGCGCCCGCCGGTCGTACGACTCCGGGAACCCTTTGCGCGACATCAGCCCGCGCTTCTCCAGCTCCTTCATCGGCAGCAGGAACCCGTCGGTGGTCACCAGCTCCACCCGCGGGTGCTCCGGCCAGCGGGCCAGCAGCGCCTGGAGGATGCGGGCGGCGGTGGACTTCCCGACCGCGACACTCCCGGCGACCCCTATGACGAAGGGGGTGCCGCGCTGCTCGCCGTGGCCGTTCCCGGCGTCCCCGAGGAAGGTGTTCAGCGCGCCGCGCAGGCCGGAGGTGGCCTGGACGTAGAGGTTGAGCAGCCGGGACAGCGGCAGATAGACGTCCCGCACCTCGTCGAGGTCGATGACGTCACCGAGCCCCCGCAGCTTCTCGACCTCCTCGGCGGTGAGTGGCAGGGGCGTCTTGTCGCGGAGGGCGCTCCATTCCGCCCGTGACAGGTCGACGTAGGGCGTCGGCGCGTGCTCGGTGCGCCTGGGGCTCCGTGCGGGCGAAGTGATCACCCACTCATTGTCGGGGGAGTTCGGCCGCGGTGGGGGGTGGGCTCGGTCACGTGGGGGAGGGGCGGCCGTGTACGGGG
>JOAZ01000027.1 GCA_000720535.1 Streptomyces halstedii | reverse complement strand
TCCGTGCGGTGAAGAATTCGACACCTCCACCACACACGGAGGCCTTCGCCATGATCAAGCCCGATCGGCGTTAACAACGCTCGTGATCAATACACCTAGCGTCCGGCGCCGACGACCAGGGAGGTGGCGAACGGGTCGTCGTACCCGTACTCCTCGCCGCTCGAACCGCCGTCGGTGACACCGATGACGAGGAGGACGAGGAAGACGCCGCCGACCACGATCGAGACCGATCCGAGAATGATCCCGGCGAGCGCCATTCCGCCGTTGTTCGCCTCGCCGCGCTTGACCCGGCCGTGTCCGACGATGCCGAAGACGAGCGCGAGGACGCCCAGGACGATGCCGATCCCCCACATGCAGAAGCCGACCACCCCGACGATGCCGAGCACCATCGCGGCGACGCCGAGGCCGTTCGCGGGGGCGGGTCCGCCCCAGGCCGGCTGGCCCCCGTAGCCGGGATATCCCGGGTAGCCGGCGTACGGCGGGGCGGGCGCGGGAGCGGGGGGCGTGGCCGGGTAGCCGTACTGCGCCCCGGGCCATCCCGGTCCGTTCGGTGCGACCGGCGGCGGGGGTACGTCACCGCCGGGGGGCGGTGCGAAGCCTCCGGCCGGGGGCGCGGGTACCGGCCCGGGGCCTTGGTCCGGGCCCGGTGCGGCCGTGACCGTCGGCTGGTCGTGCACGCCCGGCGGCCGGGGGGCACTCGTCGGCTTGCCCAGTTCCACCCTGTTCTCCGGCGGCGCCCACGGGTCGCGCGGCGCGGGTCCGCCCCCGGGCTGCTGTGTGTTGTCTGACATGGGCCTCCCCCATCGTGGTCCCGCCATGCTACGGCCCGGCACCGGGCCCGAAGGCCCCGCATACGATGATCGGTGCGGCCGGTGCTCCCGGCCCACGACCTGAGATCCGGGAGATCCGATGAACGAGTTGTTCCCCTTCATCGCGGGGCTGCCCAAGGCCGAGCTCCACGTGCACCACGTCGGCTCGGCCTCGCCCCGCATCGTGGCCGAACTGGCGGCCCGCCACCCCGACTCCGCCGTCCCCACCGACCCTGAGGCGCTGTCGGACTTCTTCACGTTCACCGACTTCGGGCACTTCATCGACGTGTACCTCTCGGTGGTGGACCTGATCCGCACTCCGGAGGACGTCCGGCTGCTGACGTTCGAGATCGCCCGGGACATGGCGCGGCAGAACATCAGGTACGCGGAGCTGACGGTCACTCCGTTCAGTTCGACCCGGCGCGGCATCCCGGAAGCGGGCTTCATGGAGGCGATCGAGGACGCCCGCAAGGCGGCCGAGGCGGAGTGGGGCGTCGTGCTCCGCTGGTGCTTCGACATCCCCGGCGAGGCCGGGCTGGAGGCCGCCGAGGAGACCACCCGGCTCGCGGTGGACCTGCGGCCCGAGGGGCTCGTCTCCTTCGGTCTCGGCGGCCCGGAGATCGGGGTGGACCGCCCGCAGTTCAAGCCCTATTTCGACCGGGCCATCGCCGAGGGGCTGCACTCCGTCCCGCACGCCGGGGAGACCACCGGCCCGCAGACCGTCTGGGACGCGCTGACCTTCCTGCGCGCCGAGCGCGTCGGCCATGGCACCAGCTCGGTCCGGGACCCGAAGCTGCTGGCCCACCTCGCGGAGCACCGGATCGCCCTGGAGGTCTGCCCCACCTCGAACATCGCGACCCGGGCGGTCGCCGACCTCGACCAGCACCCGGTGCGGGAGATGGCCGGGGCAGGGGTCCTGATCACCATCAACAGCGACGACCCGCCCATGTTCGGCACCGACCTCAACAACGAGTACGCGGTGGCCGCCCGGCTGCTGGACCTGGACGAACGCGGACTGGCGGCGCTGGCCAAGAACGCCGTGGAGGCCTCGTTCCTGGACCCGGCGGGCAAGCGGGCACTGGCCGCCGAGATCGACACGTACACGGAGAACTGGGTGGCCGCTCCCGGGCGGTGACCTCCTGCCGTCACAATGGGCCCATGGCCAGTACCGTCACCGCCGTGGCCCACCGCGGCGATCCCTACCGCGCCCGTGAGAACACCCTCCGTTCGGTCCGGTCCGCCGTCGAGCGGGGGGCGGACGCGGTCGAGGTCGACGTCCGGGTCACCCGCGACGGGGTGCCCGTCCTGCTGCACGACTCCACGCTGGAGCGCCTGTGGGGGCAGGACGTCCGCCTCGACCGGCTCGGCCACCGGGAGTTGACCGAGCGGACCGGCGGCGGGGTCCCGACCCTGCGCGAGGCGCTCGCCGCGGCCGGGCCCCGCCGGCTCATGCTCGACCTGCCCGGATCCACCGACGCCTCGGTGCGGCGGATCGTGGGGACGGTCCATGACTGCGGGGCGGCCGAGCGCGTGTACTACTGCGCGGACACGGCGGCCATGCTGCGGGTGCGCGAGGCCGACCCGGCCGCGGAGATCGCGCTGACCTGGACGACGTCGGCCCCGCCGCGCCCCGTCCTGCTGGAGGCCGTCCGGCCGCGCTGGCTCAACTACCGTTTCGGGCTGATGAACCGCGACCTGGCCGCCCGGATCCACGCGGACGGGCTGCTGGTCTCCGTCTGGACGGCGGACACCCGGCGGACGATGCGCCGGCTGACCGGGTGCGGCGTCGACTCGGTCACCACCAACCGGATCGACGCGCTTCGCGCCCTGCTCGACGGCCCCGCCCGCCGCACGGACGCCTGACGGCCGGGCGACGGTCACGCCGCCTGTGCCGCCTCCAGGCACCTGACGGCCGGGCGCCGCGGGCTCCGCGCCGTCGCCCGTGACGGCCCGCCGGGTACGCGAACGGCCCCGGGCGGCGGCCCGGGGCCGTGGGAACGCGGACGGCGGGATCAGCCGTCGAGGGACGTCATGACGTGCTTGACGCGGGTGTAGTCCTCGAAGCCGTACGCCGAGAGGTCCTTGCCGTACCCGGACTTCTTGAATCCGCCGTGCGGCATCTCGGCGACGAGCGGGATGTGGGTGTTGATCCACACACAGCCGAAGTCCAGGTTCTTGGACATGCGCATCGCGCGGGCGTGGTCCTTGGTCCACACCGAGGAGGCCAGCGCGTACTCCACACCGTTGGCGTAGGTGAGCGCCTGCGCCTCGTCCGTGAAGGACTGGACGGTGATGACGGGCCCGAAGACCTCGTGCTGGATGATCTCGTCGTCCTGCTTGAGCCCGGAGACGACGGTCGGGGCGTAGAAGTACCCCTTGTCGCCGACCCGGTGGCCGCCGGCCTCGACCCGGGCGTGCGCGGGGAGCCGCTCGACGAAGCCGCTGACCTGCGCCAGCTGGTTCGCGTTGTTCAGCGGGCCGTACAGCACGTCCTCGTCGTCCGGGAGGCCCGTCTTCGTGTCGGCCGCCGCCTTGGCGAGCGCGGTGACGAACTCGTCGTGGACGGACTCGTGGACCAGGACTCGGGTCGCCGCCGTGCAGTCCTGGCCGGCGTTGAAGTAGCCCGCCTCGGAGATGCCCGCGACGGCCTTGGCGATGTCGGCGTCCTCGAACACCACGACCGGGGCCTTGCCGCCGAGCTCCAGGTGGACCCGCTTGACGTCCTTGGCCGCCGACTCGGCGACCTGCATGCCGGCCCGCACCGAGCCGGTGATGGAGGCCATCGCCGGGACCGGGTGCTCCACCATCGCGCGGCCCGTGTCGCGGTCCCCGCACAGGACGTTGAAGACGCCCTTCGGGAGGATCTGCCCGATGATCTCGGCGATCAGCACCGTGGAGGCCGGGGTGGTGTCGGACGGCTTGATGACCACGGTGTTGCCCGCCGCCAGCGCCGGGGCGAACTTCCACACGGCCATCATCATCGGGTAGTTCCAGGGGGCGACCTGCGCGCAGACGCCCACCGGCTCGCGGCGGACGATCGAGGTCAGACCCTCCATGTACTCCCCGGCCGACCGGCCTTCGAGCATCCGGGCCGCACCGGCGAAGAACCGGATCTGGTCGACCATCGGCGGGATCTCTTCGGTGCGGGTGAGCCCCAGCGGCTTGCCGGTGTTCTCCGACTCCGCGGCGATGAGGTCCTCGGCCCGCTCCTCGAAGGCGTCGGCGATCTTCAGCAGCGCCCTCTGGCGCTCGGCGGGCGTCACGTCCCGCCACGCGGGGAACGCGGCGGCGGCGGCCGCCATGGCGGCGTCGACGTCGGCCTGGCCGGAGAGCGGGGCGGTCGCGTAGACCTCCTCCGTCACCGGGTTGACCACGTCGGTGGTCCGCCCGTCCGCGGCGTCCCGGAACTCTCCGTCGATGTAGTTGCGCAGACGGCGCACCTCGGTGGTCACGACCACCCCTCCTGTCGGCTGTCCGATGGGTGAGACACCCACCCTAGACGGTCCGGTGACGCTTTCGACATACCCACCCACCGTCACCTACGGATTCAGTGAGATCCAGGCCCCAAGACAACGGATTTCATCGGTTTACGCTTGCCAGACAGACGAGTCGCGGTGCAGAGTGGGTGGGTGGCCACCCGTAACGCAGACTCCAGGACAGGGCACGGACCGTCGACGGCGGTCGACGCCGTCTCCCTCGCGATCATCGAACAGCTCCAGGAGGACGGACGCCGTCCCTACGCCGCGATCGGCAAGGCCGTGGGCCTCTCCGAGGCGGCGGTGCGCCAGCGGGTGCAGAAGCTGCTCGACCAGGGCGTGATGCAGATCGTGGCCGTCACCGACCCGCTCACCGTGGGCCTGATGCGCCAGGCGATGGTCGGCATCAACGTCGAGGGGGACCTCGACCCGGTGGCGGAGGCCCTGTCGGCCATGAGCGAGTGCGAGTACGTGGTGATGACCGCGGGCTCCTTCGACCTGATGGTGGAGATCGTCTGCGAGGACGACGACCACCTGCTGGAGACGATCAACACCCGCATCCGGGCCGTCCCCGGCGTGCGCTCCACCGAAAGCTTCGTCTACCTCAAGCTCAAGAAGCAGACCTACATGTGGGGAACCCGACAGCCGTGAGCAAGGACCTCAGCCGAACCGCGTACGACCACCTGTGGATGCACTTCACCCGTATGTCCGACTACGCGGACGCGCCCGTGCCCACCATTGTGCGTGGTGAGGGCACCTACATCTACGACGACCGGGGCAAGCGCTACCTCGACGGCCTCTCCGGCCTGTTCGTGGTCAACGCCGGGCACGGCCGCCGCGAGCTGGCCGAGGCGGCGTACGAGCAGGCGAGGGAGCTGGCCTTCTTCCCGGTGTGGTCCTACGCCCACCCCAAGGCCGTCGAACTGGCCGAGCGGCTGGCCGGCCACGCGCCCGGCGACCTCAACAAGGTCTTCTTCACCACCGGCGGCGGCGAGGCCGTCGAGACCGCGTGGAAGCTGGCCAAGCAGTACTTCAAGCTCACCGGCAAGCCGGCCAAGCACAAGGTCATCTCGCGGGCCGTCGCCTACCACGGCACCCCGCAGGGCGCCCTGTCGATCACCGGACTGCCCGCGCTCAAGGCCCCGTTCGAGCCGCTGGTGCCGGGCGCGCACAAGGTGGCGAACACCAACATCTACCGTGCGCCGCTCTTCGGCGACGACCCGGAGGCGTTCGGCCGCTGGGCCGCCGACCAGATCGAGCAGCAGATCCTCTTCGAGGGCGCGGACACCGTCGCCGCGGTCTTCCTGGAGCCGGTGCAGAACGCCGGCGGCTGCTTCCCGCCGCCGCCCGGCTACTTCCGGCGGGTGCGCGAGATCTGCGACCGGCACGACGTCCTGCTCGTGTCGGACGAGGTCATCTGCGCCTTCGGCCGGCTGGGCACGATGTTCGCCTGCGACAAGTTCGACTACGTGCCGGACATGATCACCTGTGCCAAGGGCATGACCTCGGGCTACTCCCCCATCGGGGCCTGCGTCATCTCCGACCGGCTGGCCGAGCCGTTCTACGAGGGCGACAACACCTTCCTGCACGGTTACACCTTCGGCGGCCACCCGGTCTCCGCCGCGGTCGCGCTCGCCAACCTCGACATCTTCGAGCGCGAGGGCCTCAACCAGCACGTCCTGGACAACGAGAACGCCTTCCTCACCACCCTGAGCAGGCTCCACGACCTGCCGATCGTCGGCGACGTCCGGGGCAACGGCTTCTTCTACGGCATCGAGCTGGTGAAGGACAAGGCGACCAAGGAGACGTTCGACGCCGAGGAGACCGAGCGCGTCCTGTACGGCTTCCTCTCCCAGGCGCTGTACGACAACGGCCTGTACTGCCGGGCCGACGACCGCGGCGACCCGGTGATCCAGCTCGCGCCGCCGCTGATCTCCGACCGTTCGACGTTCGACGAGATCGAGGGCATCCTGCGCGGCGTCCTCACCGAGGCGTGGGCGAAGCTCTGACCATGTGACGGTGTGACCGCCTCACGGCGTGACCGCGGGGCCCGGCCGATCCGCCGGGCCCCGCGGGCGTCCTGGCACCCCACCGGCCGCGGATTTCACCCGTTCGAGTGAGAAGGACGGCGTGCGGGCCACGTACTGTCCCGACACCCCGGTCCGGCTGCCTAGCGTGCCGAGTGACCGATCGGCCATGTCCCCGTTCCCCCGAACGGGGGATGAGGAAATCTGATCCGGAACCGAGGTGTACGCATGGTGGCCCCGCCCGACAACGACGTGATCTGGGCACGTTCCCTGCACCACTCCCACAACGGATCCCCGGGGCTCGGCGGTGTCTCCCTCGGTGTCCGCGACGGCGAGGTCCTCGCCGTGACCGGTCCGCGCGGCAGTGGCAAGACGACGCTGCTGCACTGCCTCTCCGGGCAGCTGGTGCCCCAGGAGGGCGAGGTCTGGTTCAACAGCGTCCCGGTGCACACCATGGGTCCCCGGCTGCGCGAACAGCTGCGCCGCGACCGGTTCGGCTGGATCGGCGCCGAGCCGGACCTCGTACCGGAGCTCACCGCCTGGGAGAACACGGCGCTTCCGCTGCTGCTGCGGGGCGTCTCGCACCGGGCGGCGAAGAAGGCCGCGACCGAGTGGCTGGAGCGCCTGGACATCGGCCCGCTCGCGAAGAAGCGGCCGCACGCCCTGGT
Organism: Streptomyces halstedii; assembly: GCA_000720535.1. Classification (GTDB taxonomy): domain Bacteria; phylum Actinomycetota; class Actinomycetes; order Streptomycetales; family Streptomycetaceae; genus Streptomyces; species Streptomyces halstedii. Next base: position 77,957 of record JOAZ01000027.1, on the reverse strand, counting down.
CCAGTCGCAGCGACGGCGGATCTCGGTGGCCCGTGCGCTGGCCGCCTCGCCGGCCGTGATCTTCGCCGACGAGCCCACCGCGACGCTGCACCGGGCCGAGCGCGCCCAACTGCTCCGCACCCTGACCACCGCGGCACGCTCGCACGGCATCACGGTCGTGCTCGCCACCCATGACGCCGAGATCGCCGCCCTCGCCGACCGTACGGTCTGCCTGCTGGACGGCCGCCGCGTCACCACCGTCTCCCTGCCCGCCGTGCCCGATACGGAAGGCGCCTCGGCGTGCTCGCTCTCCGTCTGACCCGCGGTTCGCACCCCCTGGTGCTGGTGCGGCGGCTGCTGCTGGCCGCCGCGTCGGCCGGGGTCGGCTTCCTCCTCCTGTGCACCCTCGGGTACGCCTCCGGGCATCCGGCCCACGCGTCGAGCTCGGTCCTGCGGCTGCTGTGGTGCGCCGTCCCGCTGGCGGCGACCGTCCATCTGGCCGTCGCGATCGCGCGTACGGACCCCAGCACCCGGCCGCGCCCGGGGCTCTTCGCCGCCGGCCTGGGCCCGGCCCGGCTCGGAGCGCTGGCGGCCGTGTCCACGGCGGTGTCCACCACGCTGGGCTCGGTGGTGGCGCTGCTCTTCTTCCTGCACCTGCGCGGCGACCTCGCGGGGCTGCCCTTCGACGGGGGCGCCGCCGCGTTCCTGGGCGCCGGGACCCCGCTGCCCCTCGCCGCGGCCCTGACACTGCTCGCGCTGGTACCGCTGGCGTCGGCGGCGGCCAGCGGGCTGGCGCTGCGCTCCCGGCCCGGGGCGCCGTCCGGCGCCCCGGAGACCGAGGAGCGGCTCACGCCGGCCCCCGCGCCGACGGGGCTGCCGTGGGGCGTGGCCCTGGCGGCGGCCGGCCTCGCGGTGGAGGCGTACGGCAGCCGGGGCTCGGCGGGCAACCCGCTCCCGCTGCCCGGCAGGCTCGACTCCGCCCCGGCGAGCGTGCTGGTGGGATGGACCCTCACGGCGATCGGGCTGGCCATGGCGGGCCCCGGCGTGACCTACCTCTGCGGCAAGCTCCTCCAGGCGGTGCGCCCCGGGGCCGTCCGGCTGCTGGCGGGGCGGGTCCTGATGGACGAGGCGCGCCGCGTCGGCCGTCCGCTGGGCGTCGTGTGCGCGGTGCTGTCCGGGGTGATCGCCGCGTCGGTGCTGTACACCGGCGAGCCGCGCCCGTTCGGCCCGCTCACGGCGCTGGGCGCGGTGCTGGTGCTGGGCTGTACGGGCGCCACGCTGCTGACCTCCGCCCTGGAGGCCAAGCAGGCGCGGGCCCGCACGACCGAGGCGGTGCTGCGGCTCGGTGCCCCGCCGTCCGCCCTGCGCGCCGCCACGGCGCTGCGCGCGGCGGTGCTGCTGGCCGTGTTCGCCCCGCTGACCTGGGTGGTCGCGGAGCTGGCCGCCCTGCCCCTGGCGGGCTGAACCGCCTGGGCCGGGCGGTCAGTGGCGGCCGGCCGGAGGCAGCACCACGGTCTCGGACGGGTCGAACTCCACGCCGACGAGGGCCCCTTCCACGGGGGTGTCGCGCAGCGTGCACTCCGCCTCCAGGGCGGGGCCGTCGTCCGGGTACAGGAGGACGGTGACGTGGTGGCCCCGGAAGGTCCGTACGCCCACGGTGCAGCGCAGCCCGACGTCCGGGTCGCCGATCCGCACCCCGGCGGGCCGGACCAGCAGGTCGCACCGGCCCTCGGGCGAACCGTCCGGCACCGGCACCTTGCCCCAGACGGTGTCCGCCGTACCACCGCCGACGTTCGCCTCCACCACGTTGTCGAAGCCGAGGAACCGGGCGACGAAGGCGGAGGCGGGCCGCTGCCAGACCTCCAGCGGGCTTCCGGTCTGGGTGATCCGGCCGTCCCGCATCACCACCACCCGGTCGGCGAGCGCGAAGGCCTCGCCCTGGTCGTGGGTCACGGCCAGCACCGTCGTACCCAACCGCCCGAACAGGGCCCGCAGTTCGACGACGAGGCGTTCGCGCAGGCTCCGGTCCAGCTGTCCCAGGGGCTCGTCCAGCATCAGCAGTTTCGGCCTCGGGGCCAGGGCGCGGGCCAGGGCCACCCGCTGCTGCTCACCGCCGGAGAGCGCGGCCACGGCCCGCCGTCCGGCGCCGGGCAGGCCCACCATGTCGAGGAGTTCACCGGCCCGGCCGTCCCGCTCGGCCCGCGGCACACCGCGCATCCGCAGCCCGAAGGCGACGTTGGCGGCGACGTCCCGGTGCGGGAAGAGCTGGTGGTCCTGGAACATCAGCCCGACCCCGCGCCGGTGCACGGGCACCGCGCCCTGGTCCTGGCCGTCGAGGAGCACCCGGCCGCCGTCCAGCGGCTGGAGCCCGGCCACGGCCCGCAGCAAGGTGGACTTGCCGCTGCCGCTGGGGCCCAGCACACAGACGATCTCGTGGTCGGCGACCTCCAGGTCCACCGCGTCCAGGGCGGTCCGCTCCCCGAACCTGACCGTGGCCGACTCCAGTGCCAGCATGCTCAGAACTCCCCGGATCGGTCGGTGCGGATACGTTCCAGCAGCAGCAGCGACGCCGCGCAGACGAGCATCAGGATCGTGCTGAGGGCCATCGCCTGGCCGTAGTTGAGCTCGCCGGACCGCCCCAGCAGCCGCGCCACCGCGACCGGGAGCGTGGGGTTGTCGGGCCGTGCGATGAACACGGTCGCGCCGAACTCGCCCAGCGAGACGGCGAACGCGAAACCGGCGGCGACCAGCACCGCCCGGCGCACCAGCGGCAGGTCCACCTCCCGCCAGGCGCGCAGCGGCGAGGCGCCGAGGACGGCGGCGGCCTCCCGCAGCCGTTCGTCCACGGCCCGCAGCACCGGCAGCATGGTCCGCACGACGAAGGGCACGCCGACCAGCGCCTGCGCGAGCGGTACGAGGATCCAGCTCGTCCGCAGATCGAGCGGGGGCTTGTCCAGGGTGATCAGGAAACCGAAGCCGACGGTGACCGCGGAGACGCCGAGCGGCAGCATCAGCAGCGCGTCGAAGCCGCGTACCAGCCGCCCGGCGCGCCTGGTGAGCGCGGCCGCCGCGAGCCCGCCGATCACCAGGGCGATGGCGGTCGCGGCCAGCGCGTACTCCAGCGAGTTCCCGATGGCCTCCAGCGGCGGCACCAGGAAGGTGGAACCGCTCGCCTCGGCGGACTGGAGCGCGCGGTAGAAGCCGAAGCCGTACCCGCCCGAGGTGTCCAGGGAGCGTTCCACCAGGACGCCGAGCGGCAGCACGACCAGCAGCGCGACGGTCAGCAGCACCCCGCCGAGCAGGGCCCGCTGCCCGGTGCCGCGTGGCGGCCTGGAGGTCTGCGCCGGGTCCACCAGCCGCAGGGCCGTCTCCCTGCGCCGCACGGTCCAGGCGTGCACGGCGAGGATCGCGCCGACCGCGACGAACTGGACCAGGGTGAGCACGGCGGCCGTCGGCAGGTCCAGCAGTTGGGCGGTCTGCCGGTAGATCTCCACCTCCAGCGTGGAGTAGGAGGGGCCGCCGAGGATCTGGACGGCGCCGAAGGAGGTGAAGGTGAACAGGAAGACCATCAGGGCGGCGGCGGCCACGGCGGGGGCCAGCGCGGGCAGGGTCACCCGCCGCCAGGCGGCCAGCCGCCCGGCGCCGAGCACCCGGGCGGCCTCCTCCTGACGGGGGTCGAGCTGGGCCCAGAGACCGCCGACGGTCCGTACGACGACCGCGTAGTTGAAGAACACATGGGCGAGCAGGATCGCCCACACCGTGGTGTCCAGCCGTACGCCCCACAGGTCGTCGAGCAGTCCGCCGCGCCCCAGGAGCGCCAGGAAGGCGGTGCCGACGACGACCGTGGGCAGCACGAACGGCACCGTGACGACGGCGCGCAGCACCTGTTTGCCGGGGAAGTCGAAGCGGGCGAAGACATAGGCGCCCGGCAGTGCGATCAGCAGGGTGAGCGCGGTCGAGGCCAGCGCCTGCCAGGTGGTGAACCACAGGACGTCCAGGAGGTCCGGCCGGGTCAGCACCTCGCCGGCCCGGCCCCACTGCCAGGCGCCGTCCGCCTTCAGCCCGCGGCCGACGATCGCCGCGACGGGGTAGGCGAAGAACAGCGCGAAGAAGGCCACCGGCACGGCCATCAGGCCGAGCCGCAGCGCGCCGTCCCGCCGCCGCCCGCCGCGGCGTGCGGCGGGGGTGGCTACTTCACGGTGATCGAGGACCACGACCGGACCCACTGCTCACGGTGCTCGGCGATCTTGTCCGGGGCCACCGTCGCGGGCTTCGCGGCCTGCGCGCCGAACTCGGTGAAGAGCTCGGGCAGGGCGGCGTCCTTCGCGACGGGGTTCACGAACATCTTCAGCGGCATGTCCTCCTGGAACGGCTTGCTGATCAGGAAGTCCAGCAGCGCCTTCCCGCCCGCCTGGTTCTTCGCGCCGTCGAGCAGTCCGGCGAACTCGATCTGCCGGAAGCAGGTGCCGGTGGCGACCCCGGTCGGCGCCTTCTTTGGCCGCGGGTCGGCGTACAGCACCTCGACGGGCGGGCTGGAGGCGTACGAGACGACGAGCGGCCGGTCGGCGCCGGCCTTCCTGCCGCCCGCGGAGCCGGAGAACTCCTCGTTGTAGGCCTGCTCCCAGCCGTCGACGACCTTGACGCCGTTGGCCTTCAGCTTCTTCCAGTAGTCCTGGTAGCCGCTGTCGCCGTAGGTGGCGACGGTGCCCAGCAGGAAGCCGAGGCCGGGCGAGGAGGTCGCGGCGTTCTCGGTGACGAGGAGGTTCTTGTACGCGGGCTTCAGCAGGTCGTCGAAGGACGCCGGCGGGTCGAGCTTCTTGTCGGCGAAGTACGTCACGTCGTAGTTGACGCAGATGTCGCCGGTGTCCACGGGGGTGACCCGGTGCTCGTCCGCGTCCAACTGGACGTCGGAGGCCACCCGGTCGAGGCCCTTCGCCTCGTACGGGGTGAACAGCCCGTTGTCCAGGGCCCGGGAGAGCAGGGTGTTGTCGACGCCGAAGAAGACGTCGCCGCGCGGGGAGCCCTTGGTCAGGATCTCCTGGTTGAGCGCGGCTCCGGCGTCACCGCTCTTGAGGACCTTGACCGTGTAGCCGGTCTCCTTGGTGAACTCCTTGAGGACGGAGTCCGAGGCGTCGAAGGAGTCGTGGCTCACCAGCGTGACGGTCTTGGACCCGCCGGAACTCCCGGTCCCGGACGCGTCCTCGGAGCTGCCGCAGCCCGCGAGGGCGGTGACGCCGAGCGCGGTGGCGAGGGCCGTCGCCGCGTACTTCGTGGTGGTGCTCATGTGATTCCTCCTGGGGGTGACCAGGAAGAGACGCGGCCCCGCCCGCTCGGTGAGCGGGCAGGGCGCAACAGCTTGAGTAAGGTCCGAACTTCCTACCCGGAATGACCCGGGCGAGGTTCAGAGGGTCTGCGACGACCGGTGTCCGGTGCCGCACTCTCAGCGCTGTGGCGCTCCCCTGTCGGAATATGAAGTTGAATCTCCCGGCCAGGCTACACCGGCCGGAAAACGCCTCGTCGGCCGGTTCACGGACGTCCGGCCGGGCCGCCGCCGCCCGGCCGGATCCGGCTCAGCGCTCGGAGGCGGCGAGCTGCCCGCAGGCGCCGTCGATCTCCTGGCCGCGGGTGTCGCGGACGGTGACCGGCACCCCGTGGGCCGCGATGGCCTCGACGAACGCCTTCTCGTCCTCGGGCCGCGACGCGGTCCACTTGGAGCCGGGCGTGGGGTTCAGCGGGATGAGGTTGACGTGCACCCGCTTGCCCTTGAGCAGCCGGCCCAGCAGATCGCCCCGCCACGCCTGGTCGTTGATGTCGCGGATCAGCGCGTACTCGATGGAGATCCGGCGGCCGGACTTCTCCGCGTACTCCCACGACGCGTCCAGGACCTCCCGGACCTTCCAGCGGGTGTTCACGGGGACGAGGGTGTCGCGCAGCTCGTCGTCCGGGGCGTGCAGCGAGACGGCGAGGCGGCACTTGAACCCCTCGTCGGCGAAGCGCAGCATGGCCGGAACCAGGCCCACCGTGGACACCGTGATCCCCCGCTGCGACAGCCCGAGCCCGTCCGGGTCGGGGTCGGTCAGCCGGCGGATCGCCCCGACGACGCGCTTGTAGTTGGCCAGCGGTTCGCCCATGCCCATGAAGACGATGTTGGACAGCCGCGCGGGCCCGCCCGGGACCTCGCCGTCGCGCAGGGCGCGCATGCCGTCCACGATCTGGTGGACGATCTCCGCGGTCGACAGGTTGCGGTCGAGCCCGGCCTGCCCGGTCGCGCAGAACGGGCAGTTCATCCCGCAGCCGGCCTGGGAGGAGATGCACATCGTCACCCGGTCCGGATACCGCATGAGGACGGACTCGACGAGCGTCCCGTCGTGCAGCTTCCACAGGGTCTTGCGGGTGGTGTCGTCGTCGCAGCTGATGTGGCGCACCACGGACATCAGGTCGGGGAACATCGCCTCGGCGAGCTTGTCCCGCGACCCGGCGGGGATGTTCGTCCACTCGGCCGGGTCGTGCGCGTACCGTGCGAAGTAGTGCTGCGACAGCTGCTTGGCGCGGAAGGGCTTCTCACCGATCGCGGCGACCGCCTCCCTGCGCTCGTCGGGCGTGAGGTCGGCGAGGTGCCGCGGGGGCTTCTTGGCTCCGCGGGGCGCGACGAAAGTGAGTTCTCCGGGCTTAGGCATGGTTCTTCCAGTGTGGCAGACACGCCGGGGTACTCACTCCGCCCGGCGTCCGCCCCCGTGGGACGGGCCGTCCGCCGCCGGTACGTGCCTGAGGTCCGCCGCTCCGGGAGCGGCGGACCTCAGGTGCGGGCTTTCGGGGCGGCCGTCAGCCGGAACCCACGAACACCACCAGCAGCAGCCAGACGATCGGCGCCGTGGGCAGCAGGGAGTCGAGCCGGTCCATGATGCCGCCGTGGCCCGGCAGCAGCGTGCCCATGTCCTTGATCCCGAGATCCCTCTTGATCATGGACTCACCGAGGTCGCCGAGCGTGGCGCTGGCGGCCACCGCGAGGCCCATCAGCAGCCCCTGCCACCACCGCCCGCCGTCGATCAGGAACTGCATGCACAGCGCGCCGACGACCATCGCGAAGGCCACCGCGCCGAACAGGCCCTCCCGGGTCTTGCCGGGGCTGATCCGGGGGGCGAGCTTGTGCGTGCCGAAGCGCCAGCCCACCGCGTACGCACCGGTGTCGCTGACCACCGTGAGCAACAGGAAAACCAGCACCCGCCACGCGCCGTCGTCCGCGCTGAGCATCATGGAGACGAACGTGGCGAGGAACGGCACGTAGAACACGGCGAAGACACCCGCCGTGACGTCCTTGAGGTAGTCCTCGGGCGGCCGCGTCATCCGCCACACCAGCACGGCGAGCGCGGTGAGCGCCATGGCGATCCAGGCGCCCCGCGCGTCCCACACGTATCCGGCGACCACCATCATGGCGCCGCCGACGGCGAGCGGGACGAGCGGGGCGTCGATGCCCTTGCGCTCCTTGAGCCGGGAGGTGAGCTCCCAGAGTCCGACCACCACCGCCAGCACGACCACGCCGACGAAGACGGCCTTCACCACGAAGAGCGAGCCGATGACGACGGCGCCGAGCCCGACCCCGACCCCTATGGCGGCGCGCAGGTCCCGCCCCGCGCGCTTCTTCTGTGGCGGGGGTGGGGGCGTCGGGGTGGACATGGGCTCCTGCGGCCTCTCGTCGCGGAACAGGGGGCCGCTGACGTGTGTGGCGTCCCTGTTCCGGTCGTCGCGGTCGTCGGCGTCTCTACCTTCGCCGGGAACGTCCGGCACGATGGGCATGGGCCGAGTCTGCTGGGCGCCGTGCACATCGTGGGCGGGACCCGCCGGGGCGGCCCCCATCTCGGGCGCGCCCCGGTAGCCGGCTCCCTGCGGGGCGCCCCAGGAGGAGTCGTTCATCAGACTTCGAGCAGCTCGGCTTCCTTGTGCTTGAGCAGCTCGTCCACCTGGGCGACGTACTTCGCCGTGGTGTCGTCGAGCTCCTTCTCCGCGCGGCGGACCTCGTCCTCGCCGGACTCCTTGTCCTTGACGAGCTTGTCCAGCGACTCCTTGGCCTTGCGGCGGACGGCGCGGATCGAGATCTTGGAGTCCTCGGCCTTGTTCTTGGCGACCTTGATGAACTCCTTGCGGCGGTCCTGCGTGAGCTCCGGGAACGTCACGCGGATGATGTTGCCGTCGTTGCTCGGGTTGACGCCGAGGTCGGAGTCGCGGATCGCCTGTTCGATGTTGCGCAGGGCGGTCTTGTCGAACGGGGTCACCACGGCCATCCGCGGCTCGGGGACCGAGAACGAGGCCAGCTGGTTGATCGGGGTCAGCGCGCCGTAGTAGTCGGCGACGATCTTGTTGAACATCGCCGGGTGCGCACGGCCGGTGCGGATCGCGGCAAAGTCCTCTTTGGCGACCACGACGGCCTTCTCCATCTTCTCCTCGGCTTCGAGGAGGATTTCTTCGATCACCACGTGCTCCTGCGTGTCTTGGGTGGACCCGGCATCGTCGGGCCCTGCGGATCCTGCGTCGCGTCCTCACCTGCACGGTGTCCGACCGGCAGGCCGTTGTCCATCCTGTGGGCCGTCAGGCCCGGGTGCTCTCGCCGCTCACCAGCGTGCCGATCTTCTCACCCTTGACCGCGCGGGCGATATTGCCCTCCGCGGTCAGCTCGAAGACGAGGATCGGCAGCGCGTTGTCACGGCAGAGCGTGATGGCGGTGGCGTCGGCGACCTTGAGGTCACGGGTGATCACCTCGCCGTACTCCAGCGCGTCGAACTTCACCGCCTCGGGGTTGGTGCGCGGATCGGAGTCGTAGACCCCGTCCACCCCGTTCTTCCCCATGAGCAGCGCCTCGGCGTCGATCTCCAGGGCGCGCTGGGCGGCGGTGGTGTCGGTGGAGAAGTACGGCATCCCCATGCCCGCGCCGAAGATCACGACGCGTCCCTTCTCCAGGTGCCGTACGGCGCGGAGCGGGATGTACGGCTCAGCGACCTGGCCCATGGTGATGGCGGTCTGGACGCGTGAGTCGATGCCCTCCTTCTCCAGGAAGTCCTGGAGCGCCAGGCAGTTCATGACCGTGCCGAGCATGCCCATGTAGTCGGACCGTGCCCGGTCCATTCCGCGCTGCTGGAGCTCGGCTCCACGGAAGAAGTTGCCGCCGCCGATGACGATCGCGATCTCGGCGCCGTCGCGTACGACCGCGGCGATCTCACGGGCGATGGCGTGCACGACGTCGGGGTCGACGCCCAGACCGCCGCCACCGGCGAACGCCTCGCCGGACAGCTTCAGCATGAAGCGTCCGGACACCTTGCCGTCGTCGCGTTTGTGATCACCCTGTGTGGTGCCCGCGCCGTTGTTCATGGAGATTCTCCTCGTGCACATACGAAGAAGGCCATTGCCGGTGGGTCTGGTGTCCCTCAGCGGCAATGGCCTCCTCGTCAGATCTGCGGTCGTCCGGCATGGTGCGGCCGACGACTGCACCAGACCCTATCGGGTCTGCCGTTGTTCGCGGACGGACTCAGATGCCGACCTTGATACGCGCGAAGCGCGTCAGGCTGACACCGGCCTCGTCCAGGACCTTCTGGACCGACTTCTTGTTGTCCTTGGCGAAGGCCTGCTCCAGGACGACGACCTCCTTGAAGAAGCCGTTGACGCGGCCCTCGACGATCTTCGGGAGGGCGGCCTCGGGCTTGCCCTCCTCACGCGAGGTGGCCTCGGCGACGCGGCGCTCGTTCTCGACCGTCTCGGCCGGGACCTCGTCGCGGTTGAGGTACTTCGGCGCGAAGGCGGCGATGTGCTGCGCGACGTCCTTGGCGACCTGGGCGTCTTCCTTGTCCAGCTGGACGAGGACGCCGACCTGCGGCGGGAGGTCGGGCATCGTGCGGTGCATGTACGCGGCCACGTAACCGCCGCTGAACTGCGCGAAGCGGTCCAGGACGATCTTCTCGCCGAGGTTGGCGTTGGCCTCGTCCACGTACGCCTGGACGGTCTTGCCGGCCTCGATCTCCGAGGCGAGCAGGGCGTCGAGGTCGGCCGGGGAGGTCGCGGCGACGTGGGCGGCGAGCGCGTTGGCGACGGTCTGGAACTTCTCGCCCTTGGCGACGAAGTCCGTCTCGCACTTCAGCTCCAGCAGGACGCCGGAGGTCTTGTCGTCGGAGATCAGCGAGACGACGGCACCGTTCTCGGCGGAACGGCCCTCGCGCTTGGCGACACCCTTCTGACCCTTGATACGGAGAGCCTCGACGGCCTTGTCGACGTCGCCGTCGGCCTCGTCGAGCGCCTTCTTGCAGTCCATCATGCCGGCGCCGGTGAGCTCGCGGAGCTTCTTGACGTCGGCGGCGGTGTAGTTCGCCATGAGTCTGTGTTTCTCTCTCGAAGTCTGAAAGATCTACGGGTCAACGGCGGGGGCGGTGCCTGTGCACCGGCCCCCGCCGTCTTCAGCCGTGACTGTCGGGTGTCAGGCCTGCTCGGCGTCCGCGGCCGGGGCCTCGGCGGCGGGGACCTCGGCAGCGGGGGCCTCGGTGGCCTCGGCCTGCTCGGCGGCGACGACGGCCGGCTTGGCGTCCGCGTCGGCGTCCTTCTCGGTCTCGGCGGAGGACTGGACCTCCGCGTCGTCCTTCTTCTCGCCTTCGAGCAGGTCGCGCTCCCACTCGGCGAGCGGCTCGCCGGCGGCCTTCTCGCCCGGCTTCGAGTCACCGGTGGCGGCACCGGAACGGGCGATGAGGCCCTCGGCGACGGCGTCGGCGATCACGCGGGTGAGCAGGGTGACGGAGCGGATCGCGTCGTCGTTGCCCGGAATCTTGTAGTCGACCTCGTCGGGGTCGCAGTTGGTGTCCAGGATCGCGACGACCGGGATGTGGAGCTTGCGCGCCTCACCGACGGCGATGTGCTCCTTCTTGGTGTCGACGATCCAGACGGCGCTGGGCACCTTCTGCATCTCGCGGATACCACCGAGGGTCTTCTCCAGCTTGGCCTTCTCGCGGGAGAGGACCAGAAGCTCCTTCTTGGTGAGGCCGGAGGCGGCCACGTCCTCGAAGTCGATGAGCTCAAGCTCCTTCAGACGCTGAAGGCGCTTGTAGACGGTGGAGAAGTTGGTGAGCATGCCACCGAGCCAACGCTGGTTGACGTACGGCATGCCGACGCGCGTCGCCTGCTCGGCGATGGCCTCCTGGGCCTGCTTCTTGGTACCCACGAACATGATGGAGCCGCCGTGGGCGACGGTCTCCTTGACGAACTCGTAGGCGCGGTCGATGTACGACAGCGACTGGAGCAGGTCGATGATGTAGATGCCGTTGCGCTCGGTGAAGATGAAGCGCTTCATCTTCGGGTTCCAACGGCGGGTCTGGTGACCGAAGTGGACGCCGCTCTCCAGCAGCTCCCGCATCGTGACGACGGCCATGGCCGTACTCCTTGAGGTACTCGGTTGTCGCGACCGCAGGATTGCGCTCGCGCCTGACGCCCCTACGCGCCGTGCCACGAGGGACCGAGGAGCGCGGCCACCGTCCGCTGAGAGGGAGGTGGCGGGGCGTGCGAAGTCGACCCGGTGACCCGGATCGCCAGAAGAAGTGTACGGGACCCGCCGGGTGCCGGGTGACGGCGATGTCCACAACCGCTCGGCCGTCCACAGATCCGGACCTTGATCCCCACGGAGCGGGCGTGGAGGGGATCGTTGCGTCATGCGACGAACACCCGAAGTAACGGAGGGCGGGCGGCGGTACGGGCCCCCGCGCGGGCGGCGGCGCGGGCCCCGGCGGGGACGTGCTGCCGCCCCGCCCTCGACGGCCGGGGCACCGCTCGCGGCCGTACGGAGCCGGGGAGTTCGGGGCGGCCCGTCGGTTGCGGTGATGCCGGGGGTGCCGGGGGTGCCGGGGGTGCCGGGGGTTCATGGGCGTGCGGGGCTTGCTGTGCTTGCTGTGCGCCCGGTCGTTCTGCTGGTGGTCTTGGTGTTCCTGGTCGCCGGGTCGTCCCTGGCCGGGGCGGCGGGCTCGGGGACCCCGGGGCCGGGCAGGAAGGCCCCACGGGTCGCGGCCGGGACGTCCGCCGCCCGGCCCGCGTCCCCTTCGCCGCGCCCCGGCGCTTCCGGGGAACGGAGCTGGCCGCTCGCCGGGCGGCCACGGATCGCGCGCGGCTGGGAACCGCCCGCGGGTCCCTACGGACCGGGGCACCGCGGGGTAGATCTCGCGGCCGTGCCAGGCAGCGCGGTGCGGGCGGCCGCACCGGGCCGTGTCCTGTTCGCGGGCCAGGTGGCGGGGCGCGGGGTGGTCTCGGTCGAGGTGGCCGGCAGCGGTGACCCGCCGCTGCGCTTCACCTACGAACCGGTGCGGGCGGACGTCGCGAAAGGGGACGAGGTGGCCGCCGGACAGACGGTCGGGACGACCGGGGCGGGGGCCTCCCACTGCGCGTCCCGCTGTCTGCACTGGGGGCTGCGCCGCGAGGACGTCTACCTGGACCCGCTGTCCCTGCTGCCGCCTTCCCTGCTGCGGCGGGGCCCCTCACGGCTGCTGCCGGTGTTCGGGGTGCCCCTGCCGACCGCCGGGCCGGCCCGCACGGACGAGGCCCATGAGGCGGACGAGGCCCATGAGCCGGTCAACGCCCATGAGGCGGACGAACTCCGGCCGGCCGCAGGGGCGGCGGTTACCCGGGAGGCCGGTGTCAGCCCCGGACGCCGCGCAGGACCATCGCCACGGCGGCGTCGGCGACCGCGCCGGGCTCCTCCACCCCCAGCTCGATACGGCGGACCGCAGCGTCCACCGAGCCCTGGAGCAGCATCGCGGCCAGCCTCGGCTGGGTGTGGCCCAGGTCGCCCAGCGCCTCGACGATCATGGCGATCAGCCCGCCGTGCGCGGCGCGGATCTTCTCCCGGGCTCCGGCGTCCAGCTCGCTCGCGGAGATCGCGACGACCGCGCGGTGCCGCCGGTCCCCGACCAGGTCGAGCTGGCGGCGTACGTACGCCTCGATCTTCTCCTCGGGGGTGTCCACCCGGGCCATCGCGTTCTCGACCTCGGCCGCCCAGACGGGGAAGTCGACGGCGCAGAGTTCCTCGACGACGGCCGCGCGGGACCGGAAGTACTCGTAGACGGAGGATCTGGCGAGCCCCGTGCGCTCCGCGAGGGCGGGGAAGGTCAGTGCCTCCGTACCGCCCTCGGACAGCAGGGAACGCGCGGCGTCCAGGAGGGCGCCGCGCTGCATGGTCCGGTGCTCGGCCACGGAGGCCGCTCGAATCCTGGGCACGTCTCCACTCTACGGCGGCGGGTGGCCGAGGGAAGGTGCGCGTCCGTGATCGGCTGGCCGAAGCCGCTCCCTCAGCGTCCGGCGTCGGCCAGTTTCGCGCGGAGTTGCAGCACCGATTTGGTGTGGATCTGGCTGACCCTGCTCTCGGTGACCCCGAGGACGTTGCCGATCTCGGCGAGGGTGAGTCCTTCGTAGTAGTAGAGGGTGACGACGGTCTTCTCCCGCTCGGGGAGGGTGTTGATGGCACGGGCGAGCAGCCGTCTGAGCTCCCGGTCCTCGGCGACCTCGACCGGGTTGTCGGCCGCGGTGTCCTCCAGTGTGTCCATCAGGCTGAGCCGGTCGCCGCCCTCCCCGCCGACGTGCAGCAACTCCTCCAGCGCGACCACGTTGGCGAGCGACAACTGGCTGAAAACGGAGTGCAGTTCCTCCAGGGTGACGCCCATCTCGGCGGCGACCTCGGCCTCCGAGGGGGTCCGCCGCAACTGGGCCTCCAGCGTGGCATAGGCCCGCTCGACGTTACGGGCCTTCTGCCGCACGGACCGGGGGATCCAGTCCAGCGCCCGCAGTTCGTCGATCATCGCCCCGCGGATCCGGGTGATCGCGTACGTCTCGAACTTGATCGCGCGTTCCAGGTCGAACTTCTCGATGGCGTCGATCAGTCCGAAGACCCCGGACGAGACGAAGTCCGCCTGCTCCACGTTGGACGGCAGCCCCACGCTGACCCGGCCGGCGACGTACTTCACCAGGGGCGAGTAGTGCAGGATCAGTTGCTCCCGCAGCCGCTCGTCGCCCGTGGTCTTGTAGGAACGCCACAACTCGTCGAGCGAGGAGGGGGCAGACGGGCGCACAGTGCCACGCGCAGCCGGTGGTACTGCCGCGCGGTCAGACCCGGAGGTGTGCTGGGGCATGTGGTGCCTTGAGCCGTTCTGCTGTGTGGTGCTGGGACGTGTCTCTGGGGCGGGATCCTTGCGAGCGTAGCGTGACTGACGTGTTGCGGTGTGCACAGGACCGGGGATCCGTACCGCGCGATTCCGGCCTCCCCACCGTTCCTTCGGACAGGGCCGGGACCGGGACCGGCGCCGCACACACCGGCCCTGTAGGCCTCGTCGGGTGCCGCCGAGGTCATCGGCATCACCTTTTCACCCGAATGCTTCAGGTCAAGTACCGCCTCGCCGCGCATCCCCATTGTGTGTGGGTACGGGCGCCAACCTCCATCCATCGCTCTCCCGTTCGACGAACCCCAGTGAGTGCAGTTCGTACAAACGGCCGAGCGCCTCGTCGGTGGACGTCCCGGCGGCCCGTGCCACATCACGCCCGTCCATGCCCCCGGTCCGGGGCAGGGCGTCCAGGACGCGCGCGGAGGCGGGGTCGAGGAGGTCACGGGGCAGCACGGGGCCGCGCCGGACGGGCGCGAGGTCCCCGATCTCCCCCACCAGCTCGATGACTTCCGCGGCGTCCGTGACCAGGACGCCCTCACCGCGCAGCAGTTCGTGCACCCCGGCCGAGAGACCGCTCGTCGCGGGTCCGGGCACCCCCATCGTGGAGCGGCCCAGCCGTTGGGCGCTCCTGGCCGTCACCAGCGAGCCACTGCGGTACTCCGCCTCCACCACGACCGTGCCCCGGGTGAGCGCGGCGATCACCCGGTTGCGCAGGATGAACCTGCTGCGCGTCGGATGCTCGGCGGGCGGCAACTCGCCGATGACGAGTCCCTGTTCGGCGATGCGGCCGATTAGTTCCGTGTGTCCGCGCGGATAGGCGACGTCCACGCCGCAGGCCAGCACGGCCAGGGTCGCCCCGCCGGCGCCCAGCGCCCCGCGGTGAGCCGCCCCGTCCACTCCGAAGGCGGCCCCCGACACCACCACCCAGCCGCGCTCCGCCAGCCCCGCGCCGAGGGTGCCGGCCATGTGCGCCCCGTACGGTGTGCAGGCACGGGCCCCGACCACCGCGACCGACCGGAGTGCCCACAGGCGCAGATCGGGAACGCCCCGCACCCAGAGCCCGACGGGCCGCGCGTCCCCCAGGTCGTCCAGCTGGCTCGGCCATTCCCCGTCCCCCGGGCAGACGAAGCGCCCGCCGACGGCGTCCACGGCGGCCAGATCCCGGTCGGGCTCGGCCCCGGCGGCCCGTAAGCGGTAGCCCGCCAGCCGTGCCGCCGTCACACCCGTGAGCACCGCGCCCCGGCCGTCCGGGCCGGAAAGGCGTCGCAGCAGCTCGACGGCTCCCAGCTCGCGGAGCCAGCGGCCGCCGCGCTCGTCGCCGGGTTCCAGGACGCGGGTCAGGGCGGCCCTGGCCCGGCGTTCCGCGTCGAGGACGGTCGCCCGGACGCTCATGACGCACCGCGGACGGTCGTCGGGGCGTTCCTGAACGCACGGAGGACGGTCGTCGGGGCGTTCCTGAACGCACGGACGACGGTCGTCGGGGCCCTCATGACGCACCGGCCTTCAGCAGGGCCCCCCGATGGATCCCCGTACGCAGCTCCAGAGCCACCGCGATGTCGGAGGCGTCCGGGCGGTCGGCCGCCCGGAGGTCCGCCACGGTCCACGCCACCCGCAGCACCCGGTCCAGCCCCCGCGCCGTGAGCAGGCCCCGCTCCATGTCCCGCTCGGCCGCCATCAGGGCGCCCGGCGCCGCGGTCAGCCGGGTCCGCAGCTCATGCCCCGGCACCTGGCTGTTGGCGGTCCACCGCGTGCCCGCCAGCCGCTCCACGGCCCGTGCCCTGGCCGCGCGCACCCGCGCGGCGACCTCGGCGGAGGACTCTCCGCGGCCGCCGGACCCCATCAGGTCCGCCCGGCCCACGGGCTCCACCTCGACCCTGAGGTCCACCCGGTCCAGCAGCGGCCCGGACAGCCGGGCCTGATAGCGGCGGACGGCCGAGGGCGGGCATTCGCAGCCCGCGCCGGTGAGCGTGTGCCGCCCGCACGGACAGGGGTTCGCGGCCAGCACCAGCAGGAAACCGGCGGGCAGCCGCACCACCCCGGCGGCCCGCGCGACCACCACGTGTCCGGATTCCAGGGGTTGGCGCAGGGCATCCAGTGCGCGCCCGGAGAATTCGGGGGCCTCGTCCAGGAAGAGGATCCCCCGGTGTGCCAGGGAGACCGCTCCGGGGCGTGGCAGGCCGTTGCCTCCGCCCACCAGGGACTGCATGGTCGCCGAGTGGTGCGGCGCGCAGTAGGGCGCCCTGGTGACCAGCGGTTCGCCCGGGGGAAGAATGCCGGCCACCGAGTGCACCGCCGTCACTTCGAGGGATTCCCGCCGGGACAGGGGTGGCAGGATCCCGCTCAGCCGCTCGGCCAGCATGGTCTTGCCCGCTCCCGGCGGGCCGGAGAGCAGCAGATGGTGCCCGCCGGCCGCGGCGACCTCCAGCGCCTTGCGCGCCCTGGTCTGGCCGACGACGTCCGCCAGGTCGGGCGGCTGCCCCGCGCCCCGGCCGCCCGCCGCCAGTCCGGTGCCGATCCCCGCGCCCGGCACCATCAGCCCGGCCAGCATGGGGTCGGGGCGTCCCCCGTCGGCCACGGGCTCGTCCGGCACCGGCTCGTCACCGAGCACCGCGATCAGCTGCCGCAGGCTCCGCACCCCGAGGACCGAGACGCCCGGTACCAGGGCGGCCTCTCCGGCGGTCTGCTCCGGCACCACCACCTGGCGGTACCCCGCCTCCGCCGCCGCCAGGACCGCGGGCAGGACACCGCGCACCGGGCGCACCCGGCCGTCCAGCCCCAGCTCCCCGATCATCACCACATCGGCGATGGCGGCCGGGTCGATCCGCTCCGCGGCACCCAGCACCGAGCACGCCACGGCGAGGTCGAAACCCGAACCGCTCTTGGGCACGGAGGCGGGCGACAGACCCACCGTCAGCTTCTTCTGGGGCCACTCGGCCCCCGAGTTCACCACCGCGGCCCTGACCCGGTCGCGGCTCTCCACCAGGCTCTTGTCCGGCAGCCCGACCAGGGTGAACGCCGCCACACCTGGTTCCAGATCCGCCTGGACCTCCACCACCACGCCTTCGACGCCCGCCAGTGCCACCGAGCACGCCCGCGCGAACCCCATCAGGCCACACCCCGCGCGTGCTCGGTGACCGGCGCACCCCGCCGGGGAAGGAGGACGCCGACCAGATCGATCCTGACCCCGCCCGGCGGAGCGCCGCCGTGCCGGGCGAGCCAGATCTCGGCGAGCCTGCGCAGCCGGTCCGCCTTGACCGGCGTGACGGCCTGCATCGGATGCTCGAACGCGGCTGACCTGCGGGTCTTCACCTCGCAGATCACCACCGCGTCGCCGTCCCTGGCAACGATGTCGATCTCTCCCGCGCGACAGCGCCAATTGCGCTCCAGCACGGCCATTCCGGCCTCGGTCAGCAGCCGCGCCGCCAGATCCTCGCCGTACCGCCCGAGTGCTCCCCGTGCGTTCATCCCGGCACCACCTCCGGCACCGACTCTGCCGCCTGTCACCCGATCTTTTGGATCTTGGTGGACAACCTCGTCGATGTGGATATCCCGGCCACCCCCAGGGGTGAGACGGGAAGCCGGAGCGGAAGGAAGCAGAGCCGCCTGGCCAGCCCCGCCCGGCCGGCCGCGCCGGCCCGGGCCCGCCCCGCCCTGCCCGGCGGCCGCTCCGTCAGCCCCCCGGAAGTTCGAGGTCGCTCTTGTTGAGCTCCTCGATGTTCACGTCCTTGAACGTCAGCACACGCACTTGCTTGACGAATCGTGCGGGCCGGTACATGTCCCAGACCCACGCGTCAGCCATGGAAACCTCGAAGAAGACCTCGCCCTGAACCGAGTGCACCTGCATCTCGTAGTCGTTGGTGAGGTAGAACCGCCGCTCGGTCTCGATCACGTATTTGAACAGGCCGACGACGTCGCGGTACTCCCGGTAGAGCTTCAGCTCCATCTCGGTCTCGTACTTCTCGAGGTCCTCGGCGCTCATGGCATGTTCCCCTTCAGCCGTGCGTCCCCCTATTGTGCGTCAGCTTCGACCGCCCCCGGAGGATTAGGCGATTTCGGGGGCGAGAACCTGCGGAACGCGTGGAGGGCCCTCGTCGAGCAGCGTACGCAGCAGCCCGGCGAGTCTGGTCGGGTACACCGTCTCACGCGTCGCCAGGAGTTCGGCGGAGGTCCACCACCTCAGACCGGAGACACTGCGCCGCTCCAGTTCCGTGAACCCGCTCACGTCCGTGGCCGTCCGCTCCGTGCGCGCCAGGTAGTACCACTCGTCCTGTTGCCAGCGCCGCCCGTCGAACGGGAAGGAGCAGATCCGGGTCCACAGCAGCGGGCCGAGGTCCGCGCCCGTGATGCCGGTCTCCTCGGCGAGCTCCCGCAGGGCCGCGTCCTCGCGGCTCTCGTCGCCCTCCAGACCGCCGCCCGGGGTGAACCACCAGCGCGTCGACGGGTCCTCCGGGTCGAAGCCGTGCAGCAGCAAAATCCTGTCCTCGGGGTCCAGCAGGACGACCCGGGCGACCTTCCGTGCCTCAGCGGCCACCGGTGGACGCCCCCGTCCGCTCCGCCCGGCGGGCGGAGCGGGCCGCGAGCGGCCCGTACACCGACCCGCCCACGATCAGCACGACGCCCAGCACCACGGCAGCCGCCTGGAGGGGCAGCGGACCCTCCTCGGACACACCGCCGGGCAGGGCGGCGAAGGCCTCCGGCCTGCCGATCATGCCGTTCAGCGGCCACGCCACCGCGTCCACCCGGGCCTGTACGGCGCCGCGCGGCACCGCGCCCTGGTCGACGTCCTCCAGGTGGACCCGGGAGTCCAGCGAGCCGGTGCGCTCGTCGCCCAGGAGGAAGAGCTTGCCCTCGGGCACCCGTGCGGTGAAGTCCTGGCCGGAGGCCGGGCTCCCGGCCGAGGTCCCCGTGCCGTCCGCCCGCAGATACGGTTCTTCGATGGCCTTGCCGTTGACGGTCAGCCGGCCGGCGCCGTCACAGCAGGTGACCTCGTCACCGCCCACTCCGACGACCCTCTTCACCATCGGGGCGTCGCCCCAGACCGTGTCGGTGAAGACGACCACGTCACCGCGCCTCACCTCGGCGCCGTCCACCCGCTCGGCGAGCACCCGGTCCCCGGCGTTCACGGTCGGGGACATCGACGAGGTCGGCACGGTGTACGGCTTGTACACC
This sequence comes from Streptomyces halstedii, assembly GCA_000720535.1. Classification (GTDB taxonomy): domain Bacteria; phylum Actinomycetota; class Actinomycetes; order Streptomycetales; family Streptomycetaceae; genus Streptomyces; species Streptomyces halstedii. The sequence continues at coordinate 58,641 of JOAZ01000027.1, read as the reverse complement.
ACCGCCGCCCAGGCGAAGCCGCCGAGGAAGAGCACACAGCCGACGGCCACGGCCAGGTTCGACAGCACACTGCCGAGCCGGCCGCGGCCGCCTTCCCCACGTCCTGTTCCGCTCATACCAGCGCTCCCCCATCCGAGACCGACCGTCGCTGATCCGAGTCGGCACCCTACCCGGCGGTACGCTCCCGGGTCAGCCTCCGGCGGCGCCAGAACACGAGGGGCAGCGCCCCGGCCACACCGAGCGCGCCCGGCACGGCGGCGGCGGCCGCGGCGTTCAGTCCGGGCTGGTCGAAGGTCTTCGGGACCGGCAGGGTCGACCAGCGGTTGACCGGCCAGGCCACGAGGACGGCCCGTCCGACCACCTGGTCCACGGACACCGTGCCCTGGCCGGGAAGCTCCTGGTGGTACCGGGAGTCCAGCGAGTTCTGACGGTGGTCACCCATGACCCAGATCCGGCCCTCCGGCACGTGGATCGGGCCGAAGGGCTGGTCGTCACAGGCGCTGTTGCCCTCGAAGATGAACGACTTGTCGTCCAGCTCCTTGCCGTTGACCGTCACCGGTCCGTTCTTCTTGCACTCCACCGTGTCGCCGCCGACCGCGATGACCCGCTTGATCAGGTCCTTGTCCTTGGCGGACGGCATCAGTCCGATGAAGCTCAGGAAGTTCTGCACCGCGTTCGGCTCGGGCGTCTCGGTGCCCTCCAGCCAGCCGCCCGGGTCGTGGAAGACCACGACCTCGCCGCGCTCCGGCTCGGAACCGAACCACGGCGTCAGCTTGTCCACGAGGACCCGGTCGCCCCGCTGCAAGGTGTTCTGCATGGAGTCCGAGGGGATCGAGAACGCCTGCACCAGGAAGGTCTTGATCAGCAGCGCCAGGATCAGCGCGATGCCGATGAGGAGCGGCAGCTCCTTCCAGAACGAGCGCGGCTTCTTCGGCGCCGTACCGCCGCTGCTCGTGGAACCGTCCTCCGACGAGCCCCCGCCGGGAGGCTCCGCACCCGGGGGCACCGGGCCCGGAGGCACGGCACCCGGGGATCCGAAGCCGGGGGAACCGCCGTCACCCACCGGGTCCGCGGGGACCCCGCCGTTCGGGGGCCGGTCCTCGGGCCCGTCGTGTCCGGATCGTGCGCCGACCGCCACGTCCCCCACATCTACTCCTCACTCCGTGCCACCGCCCGCGACCGATCCGGCGCAGGCCCACCACTCCCATAACGAGCGGGAGTTCCGCAGGGGTCGGGAGCAGGACCATTCCGTTGAGATCCTGGTGGTCCACACTATTCGACGGATCCGCCCCCGCCTCCGTCCCGGCACGCCCGTCGGGCACGGTCGCGTACGTCCCGCGTTCCTCCAGGCCGTGCCAGTGGGCGACGGGCCAGGCGATCACCACGGCACGTCCGACGACCTGTTCCCCGGACACCGTCCCGTGGTGCGGTTCGTCGAGGTGGAACCGCGAGTCCGCGGAATTGGACCGGTGGTCGCCCATGACGAAGAGACGGCCGGGGGGAACCTTTACCTCGAATTGGACCGTGGATGGCTCACTGTCCGGATGCAGATACGGCTCGTCGAGCGCGACGCCGTTGACGGTGACCTTGCCGTCCGCCCCGCAGCACGCGACCGTGTCGCCCCCCACACCCACCACGCGCTTGATCAGGTCCTGCTCGTCGTCCGAGGGCAGCAGTCCGATGAAGGTCAGCAGTTCCTTGACCTGTTTCACACCGACCGGGGACTCCTCGGTGGAGGCCTCTCCCCGGGGCAGCCAGCCGCCCGGGTCCTGGAAGACGACGACGTCACCACGCTGCGGCTCGGTCCCGAACCACGGTGTCAGCTTGTCCACCAGCACCCGGTCGCCGATCTGGATCGTCTGCTCCATCGAGCCGGACGGGATCACGAAGGCCTGGACGAGGAAGGTCTTGAGCACCAGTGCGATCACCAGCGCCGCCAGGATCAGGAGGGGTATCTCCGTGAGCGCCGTCCCGCGCCTGCGGCGGCGCACCTTGCGCGCCAGCTTGCGGCGCTCGGCCCGGGTGGGCAGCGTACGGGCACCGTCCGGCCCGGTCCCCGGTACGTGGCTGTCCGGCTCGCCGCGTCCGCGTCCCCGCCTACCCACGGTCCGTGCCCGCCGGCCGTATGCCGGCGGAGGCGATACCGGTGAAGGCGTCGGTCCCGTCCAGCGACCCGAGCCTGCCGAACGGCCAGCCGAGCCAGTCCACCCGCCCGACCACCCGGTCGACGGGCACCATGCCCCCACCGGGCTGTCCCAGGTGGTCCCGGGAGTCCCGGGAGCGGGAGCGGTGGTCGCCCATCATCCACAGCCTGCCGTCGGGCACCTCGATGTCGAAGGCGACCTGGGACGGCTTGTCGCCCTGGTGCACGTACTCCTCGTCGACCGGGTCGCCGTTCACCTCGATCCGGCCCCGCTCGTCGCAGCAGACCACGTGATCGCCCCCCACGCCCACCACCCGCTTCACGAAGTCGGTCTCGACGGGCTCGCCCAGTCCCAGGGAGGCGGCCACCCCGCGCAGCAGGGAGCCCATGGAGTCGTCACCGGGCGTCTCCGGTACGAAGGAGCCGGTCCCGTCGAAGACCACCACGTCGCCGCGGCGCGGCTCGGAGCCGAAACGGTACGCCAGCTTGTTGACCAGCACCCGGTCCCCGACGCGCAGCGTGGGCTCCATCGAGCCGCTGGGGATGAGGAAGGGCTGGAGCACGAAGGCGCTGAACAGCAGCAGCGCCACGGCGCAGAGTGCCCCCAGGAGGGCCACCCGCCCCCAGGCGGTCCGTGCGGTCTCCGGGGCCGGAGCACGCGAGGAGCGCGACCCCTCCTCCGTCCCGTCCTCGGGTCCGGAGGAGCGATCGCGCTCCGTGTGTCGTGCGTCGGTGTCCATCGGGGCCGAATCCTATCCGGCCGCGCTGTGGACGCCGGAGGTGAATCAGCGGTCGCGCTTCTCCTTGATCTTCGCGGCCTTGCCGCGCAGCTCACGGAGGAAGTACAGCTTGGCGCGACGGACGTCACCGCGGGTGACGAGCTCGATCTTCTCGAAGATCGGGCTGTGCACCGGGAAGGTGCGCTCGACGCCGACGCTGAAGGAGACCTTGCGGACCGTGAAGGTCTCGCTGACGCCCGAGCCCTGGCGGCGGATGACGATGCCCTTGAACTGCTGGATACGGGAGCGGCTGCCCTCGATCACGCGCACGTGGACGTTGACCGTGTCACCCGGGCGGAAGGCCGGGAGGTCGGTACGGAGCGAGGCGGCGTTGACGCCATCGAGCAGGGAAGTCATGGTGTCTGCTTTCTTCGCCGATGCCACAGGTCATCGACGGGAGAGAGTGAAGTACGGATGCCGATCGCGTCGGGCGGGCGTCGTTCCCCCTGTGGCAGGGGCGCACACCGGACGTACGGCTGGCCTATTCTTCCACGGCACCGGGCCTGCGCCAAAATCGCCCTCCGGGCTCCGGGGACCAGCCGAGGATGGAGAGGATCTCGCGGTCCTTCTTGTCGAAGCCGGACGCCTCGCACCGCTCGATGAGATCGGGCCGGTTGAGGGCGGTGCGGCGGAACGCCTCGTCCCTGCGCCAGCGCGCGATCTTCCCGTGATGCCCGCTGAGCAGCACCTCGGGGATGCCGCGTCCACGCCACTCGGGCGGCTTGGTGTACACCGGGCCTTCGAGCAGGTCGGCCATCGCCCCGGGCGCGAAGGAGTCGTCCCGGTGCGACTCGGCGTTGCCCAGCACGCCGGGCAGCAGCCGGGCCACGGCCTCGGTGACGACCAGGACGGCGGCCTCCCCGCCGGCCAGGACGTAGTCCCCGATGGAGACCTCCACCACGGGCATCCGGGTCGCGTACTCCTCGGTCACCCGGCGGTCGATGCCCTCGTACCGGGCGGGGGCGAAGATCAGCCACGGCCGCCCGGACAGCTCCACGGCCAGCTCCTGGGTGAAGGGCTTCCCGCTGGGCGTCGGCACCACGAGTACGGGGGCGTGCGCCCCGGACTCGTACCCGTCGGCCAGGACGTCGTCCAGGGCGTCACCCCACGGCTCGGTCTTCATGACCATGCCGGGGCCGCCGCCGTAGGGGGTGTCGTCCACCGTGTTGTGCCGGTCGTACGTCCAGTCGCGCAGGTCGTGGACGTGGACGTCGAGCCGGCCCCGGGCGCGGGCCTTGCCGACGAGCGAGACGTTCAGCGGTTCGAGGTACTCGGGGAAGATCGTGACGACGTCGAGCCGCATCACGCGTCGCCCTTCTCCGGCGTACCGGTCCGCTCCGCCTCGTCCGCGGCCCCCTCGTCCCCGTCCTCGTCGGCCCTGTCTCCGTCGGCCCCGTCCCCGTCGGCGTCGCGCGCGGAGGCGACGACCGCCTCGCTCTCGTCGATCAGGCCGGGCGGCGGTGTGACGACGGCCCGCTGCTCCTCCAGGTCGATCTCGGCGACGATCTCCTCCACGAACGGGATCATCACCTCGCTGCCGTCCGGACGTTCCACGATGAACAGGTCCTGGGACGGCAGGTGGCTGATCTCGGTGATCCGGCCGATCTCGGTGCCGTCGGCGAGGACCACGTCCAGGTCGATCAGCTGGTGGTCGTAGAACTCCTCCGGGTCCTCGGGGAGTTCGGCCGGGTCGACCTCCGCGATGAGCAGGGTGTTGCGGAGCGCCTCGGCGGCCGTACGGTCCCGGACGTTCTCGAAGCGCAGCAGGAGCCTGCCGCTGTGCACCCGGCCCGTCTCGATGGCCAGGGGGCCCCGTTCCGCCGGTTCGGTGGCCAGCACGGCTCCGGGGCCGAGCCGGAGTTCGGGCTCGTCGGTGCGCACCTCGACGGTGACCTCGCCCTTGATGCCGTGGGCGCGGCCGATCCGCGCCACTACCAACTGCACGCTGTTACTCCCGGTGATGGTGTACGTACGGACGACAAAGGCCGGGGACGGCTCGAAAGCCCTCCCCGGCCCCGGCCGGTGTTCAACTCCTCAGCGGACCTGATCCACATCGACGAGGTCGACGCGGATACCGCGGCCGCCGATGGCACCCACGACGGTACGCAGGGCGCGTGCGGTGCGGCCGTTGCGGCCGATCACCTTGCCGAGGTCTTCGGGATGGACCCTGACCTCCAGCACGCGTCCACGGCGCAGGTCACGCGAGGCGACCTGCACATCGTCGGGGTTGTCGACGATGCCCTTCACGAGGTGCTCAAGAGCCTCCTCGAGCATGCTCAGGCCTCGGTCGACTCGGTGGACGCGGCGTCAGACGCCTCGTCCGCCTTCTTGTCCGACTTCTTGGCCTTCTGCGTGATGGCCTCGCCCTTGGCCTCGTCGCCGTCCAGGCTCAGGGACTCGAAGAGGGCACGCTTGTCGGCCTTGGGCTCCGGCTGCAGGAGCGGCGCGGGGGCCGGGAGGCCCTTGTGTGCCTGCCAGTCACCGGTGAGCTTCAGGATCGCGAGGACCGGCTCGGTCGGCTGGGCGCCGACGGACAGCCAGTACCGCGCGCGCTCCGAGTTGACCTCGATGCGCGAGGGGTTCTGCACCGGGTGGTACAGGCCGATCTCCTCGATGGCCCGGCCGTCGCGGCGGGTACGGGAGTCGGCGACGATGATGCGGTAGTGAGGCGAACGGATCTTGCCCAGACGCTTCAGCTTGATCTTGACTGCCACGGGAGTGGTGTCTCCTGGTCTCTGACGTGGTTGGGCACAACGAAGATGCCACGTGGGGTTGCGGTACTCGGGTGCCCGACGGACGCGTCAGCCGGAGGAGAGAGGGGTCCTATGCGGCTGTCGAGTACAGCTAGCCATTGTGCCACACCACATCGGGTCACCCGACCGCGACCGCCCCTTCCGGGATGCGGAAGGGCTTGCCGCATCCGCCGCAGACGATCGGCGCCTGGGCGAGGACGGACGGGACGACGCGGACGTTGCGCCCGCAGTCGCAGACGGCCTTGACGCGGACGCCTCCACCGGAGGATCCGTGCCGGGCCGCGGGACCGCGGAAGGAGCGCTTGGTGTCCGCGGCGGTGGCCACGGTGTGCGCCTTGAGGGCGCGCTGCAACCGCTCGGCCGTCGGGCGGTATCTGCGTTTGGCCTCGGGATTCAGCGTCACCAACGAGAATCCGCTGCTGGGGTGGGGCTCCTCGGCATGGTCGAGGCCCAGCTCCTCGGCGATCGCGAGGAAGCGTCGGTTGTGGTAGCGGCCGGCCCGGGAGGTGTCCCGGACACCTCTCGCGGCGGCGATTCCATGGACTGCCTCATGGAGCAGTCGTTCGAAGGAGAGCTCCGCGCCGCAGGCGGACGAGGACTCTCCGATCAGGGACTCGGGGGCGGCAAGGTCCGGCAGCTCGGGGTGGTACCGCTGAATGTCGGCCCACGCCTGCGCCAGCTCTGCGGCAAGTACAGGTGGTGTCGTGCTCACGTCGTGACAACGATCGTGGGTGCCCCGGTGTTCCTATTCCAGGGCATCCCAAATAATTTGCACGTACCAGTCAGTTGTCACTGATGCGTCCGGACGAGGTCGGGTGCGCAGATCTGCGGAGAAGTCACACAGCTCGCACCAAGGCGGTACGTAGCCTGCCGTACGCCCCTGCCTGTAGGCGGGCCCCCGGACAGCGACATTACCCCCGGCCCCGTGACGCCCGCGGACCGGTGCGCGGGCATGACGGACCGGCGCCTCGACGTGCCGCGTCCCGGGTGCCGGGCGGGACCGCTCGACGTGCCGCGTCCCGGGTGCCGGGCGGGACCGCTCGACGTGCCGCGTCCCGCGTGCCGGGTGAGACTGGGGGGAAGAGCGAGCGGCAGGCGTGCCGGTCCGGCGGCCCGGCCTCGGGCCGGTACCCGGGCGCACGGCCGGAGCACGCGAGCAGCACGGCCGTCCCCACCCCGCCAGGCGTCTGGACGGGGCGGCGGATGCGGAGTCCCCCGGCACCCGGGGGCCGGGCGCGCCCGGTACCGCACCCGCGCGGAGGACCGTCCATCCGGGCACGACCGACCTCTCGGCGGATTGGGGCGCATTCCATGACACCAACGCTCGTCCGGCACCACACGTACGCGGCTTCGTCCGCCCCGGTGGATCCCGGTACCCGCGCCCGCGACTGGGCCGAGATCCAGGAGCGCGTGCTGGCACCGCTCCACGAGGCCGTGTTCGACCGGCTGGAGGTCGGTGCCGGGACGCGGATGCTCTCCCTCGGCTGCGGTTCCGGGCTCGCGCTGCTCGCGGCGGCCTCGCGCGGCGCGCGCGTCACCGGTGTGGACACCGATCGCGAACGCCTCGCCCTGGCCAGGGAGCGCCTCGGGCCCCTGGGACGGTCGGAGGACTCCGTGGGACGGGCGGAGGACTCCGGCGGGTGGGCGCGGGACGCGGAGCCGGCCCGGCGGGCGCGGCTCGTGGAGGGCCCGCCGTCGGCCGCCGCGACGACCGGCGCGCCGCCGTACAACCTGCTCACCGCCTTCCACCCGATCGGCTGTGCGGCCGGTGACTCCGAGGGGCTCGCACCCGCGCTCGCGGAGGCCGTGCCGCTGGCCGTGCGGGGCGCCACCGTGGTCCTGACCGGCTGGGGGCCGCCGGAGCGGTGTGCGACGGCCCCGGTGCTGCGGGTGGCGGCCCGGCTCGCCGAGCCGGCGCGTCCCGCGCGTCCGGGCGGGTGGCGTCCGGCGCTGCGGGACGACCTGGAGGAGGTCGCGGCACGGGCCGGGCTGAAACCGGACGGTTCGGGCCGGGTCTCCTGCCCCTTCGGTTACGCGGACGTGGACAGCGCCGTGCGCGGGCTGCTCTCGACCGGGCTGTTCGACGCGGCGGCGCGGGCGACCGACCGCTCCCGGGTGGAGAAGGAGGTCGCCGAGGCCCTGCTTCCGCACCGGCGGCCCGACGGCACGGTCTGGATGCCGAACGTCTTCCGCTACCTGGTGTGCGTGACGACGTAGCCGTCCGGCCGGAGACACGCCGAAGGGGCGCCCACCGGGTGGAGCGCCCCTGACGTACGTACGCGCGCGGCCCGTGCCGGGACGCCGGTCAGCCCATGAACTTCTTGAACTCGTCCGGCAGTTCGAAGTTCTTGTCGCCCTCGGCCGGCAGGTTGAACGCCCCGCCCTGCGCCGCCTGCTCACGACGGGCCGCGGCCGCCTGCTCCTCGGCCTTGCGCTTCATCGGGTTGCCGCTCTTGCGCTTGCCCTTGGCCTGCTTGACCTGCTTCTTCTGACGGCCGGGGCCGCCCCCCATGCCGGGCATCCCGGGCATGCCCGGCATCCCGCCGCCCTGGGCCATCTTCGACATCATCTTGCGGGCCTCGAAGAAGCGCTCCACGAGGTTCTTCACCGCGGAGACCTCGACCCCGGACCCCTTGGCGATACGGGCCCGGCGGGAGCCGTTGATGAGCGTCGGCTCGGCACGTTCCCTCGGGGTCATCGACTTGATGATCGCGGCCGTGCGGTCCACGTCCCGCTCGTCGATGTTGTTGATCTGGTCCTTGATCTGCCCCATACCGGGCAGCATCCCGAGCAGCTTGGAGATGGAGCCCATCTTGCGGACCTGCTCCATCTGCGCCAGGAAGTCGTCGAGCGTGAAGTCCTTGCCCTTGCTCGACGCCAGCTTGGAGGCCATCTTGGCGGCCTCTTCCTGGCTGAACGTCTTCTCCGCCTGCTCGATCAGGGTGAGCAGGTCACCCATGTCGAGGATGCGCGAGGCCATGCGGTCGGGGTGGAAGGCGTCGAAGTCCTCAAGCTTCTCACCGTTCGACGCGAACATGATCTGCTTGCCCGTGACATGGGCGATCGACAGGGCGGCACCGCCACGGGCGTCGCCGTCGAGCTTGGAGAGCACGACACCGTCGAAGCCGACGCCGTCGCGGAAGGCCTCGGCGGTGTTGACCGCGTCCTGGCCGATCATCGCGTCGACGACGAAGAGGATCTCGTCGGGGCTGACGGCGTCGCGGATGTCCGCGGCCTGCCGCATCAGCTCCTCGTCGATGCCGAGACGGCCGGCGGTGTCGACGATGACGATGTCGTGGACCTTGGCCGTGGCGTACTCGATGGAGTCCTTGGCCACCGTGACCGGGTCGCCCACGCCGTTGCCCGGCTCCGGCGCGTACACCGCGACGCCCGCGCGGTCGGCGACGACGCTCAGCTGGTTGACGGCGTTGGGGCGCTGGAGGTCGCAGGCGACCAGCAGCGGGGAGTGGCCCTGGCCCTTGAGCCAGAGGCCGAGCTTGCCCGCGAGGGTGGTCTTGCCGGCGCCCTGGAGACCGGCGAGCATGATCACGGTGGGCGGGTTCTTGGCGAACCGGAGCCGCCGGGTCTCGCCGCCGAGGATGCCGACGAGCTCCTCGTTGACGATCTTGATCATCTGCTGCGCCGGGTTCAGCGCCTGGGAGACCTCCACGCCCCGGGCCCGTTCCTTGATCTTGGCGATGAAGGACCGGACCACGGGCAGGGCGACATCGGCTTCGAGCAGGGCGATACGGATCTCGCGAGCCGTGGCGTCGATGTCCGCCTCGGACAAGCGGCCCTTGCCCCTGAGGTTCTTGAAAGTCGCGGCAAGGCGGTCGGAGAGAGTATCGAACACGGCGCTCGTCGGTCCTCAGGGTCGGGGGTAATCGGATTCAGTACCCCAGGGTATCCGGCTCGCGGGAAACGACGGTCTCCGCCCGCGAGAAACCCGGGCGGGGACCACGTGCCGCGCGTCCCGTCCACGGGGAGCGCCCCGCGCCCGTTCCGGCGGCCCGCCGCGCGGACGGGCCGTCCCCGCGGCGAACCCGTCCCCGCGGCGGGTCCTCCCACACGTCACTCCCGCAGGGCCGTCTCCACCGCCCCGGCCAGCGCCTCCGCGGCCCGGGGCGGCAAGGACCCGCCGGCCCCGTCGGTGACGTAGAAGGCGTCCACCGCGTTCGCCCCAAGCGTCGAGACGTGGGCGCTGCGCACCCGTACCCCGCTCTGTTCCAGGGCCCGGCCGATCCGGTGCAGCAGCCCCGGGGCGTCCTGGGCGCGTACCTCGATGACCGTGGCCAGGCGGGAGCCCGCCGGGGCGACGGTCACCCGGGGCGGTGGCGCCTTCGCCCCGCGCCGCCGGGGGGAGGCGGCCTCGCGTTCGGCGAGGCGGGCCCGGATGTCCAGGGAGCCGTCCAGGGCGCGTACGAGGTCGGCGCGGAGCCGGGCGGTCTCCGGGAGGGAGCCGTACGCGGTGGCGACCCGCCAGCTCAGCACGAGCAGGCCGGCCGAGCCGCCCAGCCCGGTGGGGAGTTCGACGGCGCGCAGGTCGGCGGAGCGGACGGTGAGCCGGTGCAGGGCGAGCACCCCGGCGGTGGCCGGCAGGACACCGGGCCGGTCCGGCAGGGCGATGTGGAGTTCGACGCCGACGGGTTCGGGGCCGCCGTCCTCCGGCGCGGGTTCCGGCTCGGCGCGCAGGGCGAGGACGGGTCCGCCGGTGCGCAGGGCCTCGACGGCGAGGCGCTCCTGCTCGGCGCCGACGGCGAGCGGTTCCGGTCCGGCGGGCTCCTCCCCCGCCAGCAGGGCGGCGACGCGCCGGACGAGGTCGGTGACGAGGGAGGCGCGCCAGGAACTCCAGGCGGCCGGTCCGGTGGCCAGCGCGTCGGCCTCGGTGAGGGCGTGCAGCAGTTCCAGGGTGGAGGCGCTGCCCACGGCGTCGGCGACCGCGCGCACGGTCGCCGGGTCGTCCAGGTCGCGCCGGGTGGCGGTCTCGACGAGCAGCAGGTGGTGGCGTACGAGGGTGGCGACGACGGCCGTGTCCCGCTGGTCGAAGCCGACGCGGGCGGCCGTGTCGCGGGCGATGACCTCGCCGGTCACCGCGTGGTCGCCGGGCCGGCCCTTGCCGAGGTCGTGGAGCAGGGCGGCGACGAGGAGGAGGTCGGGCCGGCCGACGCGGCGGGTGAGGAGGGAGGCGCGTACGGCCGTCTCGACCAGGTGCCGGTCGACGGTCCAGGTGTGCACGGGGTTGCGCTGCGGGCGGCAGCGGACCCGTTCCCAGTCGGGCAGCAGCCGGGCGACGATGCCCTCCGCTTCGAGCGCCTCCCAGACGGCGACGGTGGGCTCACCGGCGCCGAGCAGGGTGACGAGCTCCTCCCGGGCCTCGGCGGGCCAGGGCACCGGGAGCGGCCGCGCCTCGGTCCGCAGGTGCCGGACGAGGTGACGGGAGAGCGGGAGCCCGGCCCCGGCGGCGGCGGCCGCGGCCCGGAGGGTGAGGACGGGGTCCTTGTCCGGGCGCGCGGTGCGGGCGAGGACGACCTCGCCGTCCGCCTCGACGACGCCTTCGGCGAGCGGGACGCGTTCGGGGGCGTTCCTGGAGCCGCCTCCCAGGAGCCCGCGCAGCCGGGGCCGCGCGGAACGGGCCCGCAGGACGCGCTCGACCTCGCGCCAGGTGACGTCGGTGGCGTAGGAGACGGTGCGGGCGGCCTCGTAGACCTGGCGCAGCAGGGTGTCCGCGTCGAGGAGGCCGAGAGCGGCGGCGACCTGGTCCTGCTCCTGGAGGGCGAGGCGGTCGGTGGAGCGGCCGGTGGTGAGGTGGAGGGCGTCGCGGACGTCGAGGAGGACGCGGCGGGCCTCGGCGAGGCCGTCGCGGGGGGCGTCGGCGACCCAGGAGGAGGCGACGGCGCGCAGCGCGGTGGCGTCGCGGAGGCCGCCGTGTGCCTCCTTGAGGTCGGGTTCCAGGAGGAACTGGAGTTCACCGGCGCGCTCGGCCCGTTCCCGGCAGAGCGCGGCGAGGGCGGGCAGGCGCTCGTGGGCCTGGTTGCGCCAGTCGGTGAGGATCTCGGAGCGCAGGGCGGCGACGCGTCCGAGGTCCCCGGCGACGGCGCGGGCGTCGAGGAGGCCGAGCTGGACCTTGAGGTCCTCCGCCGCGGCCTTCCGGGCCTGGGCGTGGGTGCGTACGGAGTGGTCGAGGGCCAGGCCGAGGTCCCAGAGCGGGTACCAGACGCGGTCGGCGAGGGCGGCGACGGCCGCGGGTCCGGCGCTGCCGTCGTGCAGGAGCAGCAGGTCGAGGTCGCTGCGCGGGGAGAGCTCGCCCCGGCCGTATCCGCCGACCGCGACGAGGGCGGCACCGCGTACCCCGGTCCGCGCGGCGGCGGTGGTGAACAGCGCGGTCAGCCAGTCGTCGGTGAGCCGGGCCAGGGCGGCACGGCGCGGCGGCCCGGACCGCGCCTCCCGCTGGAGGAGGCGCAGCCGGGCCGCCGCGTAGCCGCTGGGTCCCGGGCCCTGCGCTTCGGTGGTCACGTCGGTACGGGTCACCCAGGTGCCTTCCGTCGGTCGTCCGGTGGTTCCGCGGGTCAGAGGGCGTCGGGGCCGCGTTCGCCGGTCCGTACGCGGACCGCGGTGTCGACCGGCACGCTCCAGACCTTCCCGTCGCCGATCTTGCCCGTGCGGGCCGCCTGGACGACCACCTCGATGAGCTGTTCGGCGTCCTCGTCCTCGACGAGCACCTCGACGCGGATCTTCGGTACGAGGTCGACGGTGTACTCGGCACCGCGGTAGACCTCGGTGTGGCCGCGCTGGCGTCCGTAGCCGCTGGCCTCCGTGACCGTGAGGCCCTGGACGCCGAAGGCCTGGAGCGCCTCCTTGATCTCGTCCAGCCGGTGGGGCTTGACGACCGCGGTGATGAGTTTCACGCGTCCACCTTCTTGTTCGGGGTCTTCTCGTTCGCCGGGGCCGTCTTGTTGAGGGCCTTCTCGTTCGACGGGGCGGTGGTGGCCGGGGCGGTGGTGCGGGGGGCCGTGCCGCCGCCCGCTCCGCTGAAGTCGTACGCCGTCTCGGCGTGTTCGGCCTGGTCGATGCCGGAGATCTCGTCGTCCTCGGAGATCCGCATCCCGATCGTCCGGTCGAGGAGGAGGGCCAGGAGGCCGGAGACGACCAGGGAGTACGCGAGGACCGCGAAGACGCCGACGGCCTGCTTGCCGAGCTGATCGAGGCCGCCGCCGTAGAAGAGTCCCTTGGCGTCGGACTGCACCCCGCCGGTGGCGAGGAGGCCGACGAGCAGGGAGCCGACGACGCCGCCGACGAGGTGGACGCCGACGACGTCCAGGGAGTCGTCGTAGCCGAAGCGGTACTTCAGTCCGACGGCCATGGCGCACACGACACCGGCGACGGCCCCGACCGCTATCGCGCCGAGCGGGCTGACGGAGCCGCCCGCCGGGGTGATCGCGACGAGTCCGGCGACGGCCCCGGAGGCGGCGCCGAGGGTGGTGAAGGTGCCGTGGCGGAGCTTCTCGTAGGCGAGCCAGCCGAGGACCGCGGCGCCGGTGGCGACCTGGGTGTTGAGGAACATGACCGCGCCGACGCCGTCGTCGTTGCCCAGCCAGGAGCCGGCGTTGAAGCCGAACCAGCCGAACCACAGGAGGGCCGCGCCGAGCATGACGAGCGGCAGGCTGTGCGGCCGCATCGGGTCCTTCTTGAAGCCGACCCGCTTGCCGATGACGAGGATCACGCCGAGCGCGGCGGCACCGGCGTTGATGTGGACGGCCGTGCCTCCGGCGAAGTCGATCACACCGAGGTCGAAGAGCCAGCCGCCGGAGCCCCAGACCCAGTGGGCGACGGGGAAGTAGACGACGGTGACCCACAGGGCGACGAAGAGCGTCCACGCGGTGAACTTGACGCGGTCCGCCAGGGCGCCGCTGATCAGGGCCGGGGTGAGGACGGCGAACATCAGCTGGAACACGGCGAAGACGTACACCGGGACGGTGGTGCCGTCCCAGAGTTCGGTCAGGCCGATCCCGCTGAGGCCGACGTAGTCGGAGCTCCAGCCGATGACCGATCCGGCGTCGGAGCCGAAGGCGAGGCCGAATCCGTAGAGGACCCACAGGACCGTGACGATCCCGAGGCTGACGAAGCTCATCATCAGCATGTTCAGGGTGCTCTTGACGCGGACCATGCCTCCGTAGAAGAAGGCCAGGCCCGGGGTCATGAGCATCACCAGCGCGGAGCAGATGAGCATGAACCCTGTGTTGGCGGCAGACAGCTCGGGGGCGTCTGCGGCAAGCGTCGTGATGCCTGGGGGCATCGGCGTCTCCTCGTCGTCGGTGCGGCCACGTGCGGGGGTGCGGGACCACGGTGAAAAGGTGCGGGCCGGTATGCGCCTTGAGCGTCGCGCGGCGCCGTTTCCACGGATGCCGCACGGTGTTTCGCGGCGGTGACGAAGGAGAGGGGGGTGTTACGCGGGAATGAACCACGCGTGGCGGATCCGTTGTGGTGCCCGCCGTGCCGGCCGCTCCGCATACGGCGCGGTTCGCGTGGTCCGGGCCGTGCGCACGACGTGAACCGGCCACGGCAGCCGTCCGCTGACCTGGCGATGGGGGAGCCGGGTCGGGATGTACGGGACGGCTGTCGTGGCCGGTGGCGAGGGGCCCGCCGGCGGGCGCCGGGGGCGGGGCTCCGGTACGGGAGCGGGTCAGACCGCTTCGGCGGTCTCCGGGAGCTGTTCGGTGAGCAGGTCGGTGAGCCGGGCGACCTCGGGGATGTCGCCGAAGTCCCGGGCGGCGGTGTCGACGGTCTTGCGCAGCCGGGTGTTGACGCGCTCGGACCTGACGCGCTTGGCGACGCGCAGGGCCTGGGTGGCCAGCACGGTGGACTCCTCGGGTTCGCGCCGCAGGAGGTGCACGGTGGCCATGCCGACGAGGTTGAGGGCGTAGGACCGCTGGTGCTCGTCGTCCTCGCTGAACAGCTCCACGGCGCGGGCCATGACGGGTTCCGCGAGCGAGGCGTACGTGGGGCTGCGGCCCGCGACGTAGGCGAGGTCGCGGTAGGAGTGGGCGTTCTCGCCGTGCAGCTCGGCGTCGGAGAAGAAGCGGATCCAGTCGGGCTCGGGGCCGTCCTCGAAGGCCGCGTCGGCGAAGGTGTCCTCGGCCATCCTGACCGCGCGCCGGCACTTGCTGGGCTGGCCCATGTTGGCGTACGCGCGCGCCTCCATCGCGTACAGCATGGCCTGGGTGCGGGCGGTGGCGCAGTCTCGGCTGCCGTACTGGGCGAGGTGGACGAGTTCGAGGGCGTCGTCGGGCCGGCCGAGGTGGATCATCTGGCGGCTCATGCTGGACAGGATGTAGGAGCCGAGCGGCTTGTCACCGGCTTCCTTGGCGGCGTGCAGGGCGAGCACGAAGTACTTCTGGGCGGTGGGCTGGAGGCCCACGTCGTAGCTCATCCAGCCGGCCAGTTCGGCCAGTTCGGCCGCGCAGCGGAAGAGGCGCTGGGCGGTGGCCTCGGGGTGGGGCTCCTGTAACAGGTCGGTGACCTCGTGGAGCTGGCCCACGACGGCCTTGCGGCGCAGTCCGCCACCGCACTGGGCGTCCCACTGCCGGAACATCGCGGTGGTGGACTCCAGCAGGTCCAGCTCGGGCCGGGAGAGCTTGGAGGGGCGCGAGGACACGTCCTTCGGCTCCGGCTCGGGCCGGCTGGTCGGGGTGACGGGCACCAGCCAGCGCTGCATGGGCTCGATGAGGGTGGGACCGGCGGCCAGGGCCAGGGAGCTGCCGAGGAAGCCGCGCCGGGCCAGCATCAGGTCGCTGCGGGAGAACTCGCTGAGCAGCGCCACCGTCTGGGGGGCCGCCCAGGGCAGGTCCACCCCGGCCACCGAGGGCGACTGGTGGGCGGAGCGCAGGCCGAGGTCCTCCACGGGGACGACGGTGCCGAAGCGTTCGGAGAACAGCTCGGAGAGGATGCGCGGAATGGGTTCGCGCGGCTGCTCGCCGTCGAGCCAGCGCCGCACCCGGGAGGTGTCGGTGCTGATGTGGTGGGCCCCCAGCTGGCGGGCCCGGCGGTTCACCTGGCGGGCGAGCTCGCCCTTCGACCAGCCGCTGCGCACGAACCACGAGCCGAGCTGCTCGTTCGGGCGCTTTCCGGCATTCGTCCCGCCTGCGCCGCTGCCACTCACTGGAAGGCCCCCATCCCGCTGGAATCTCTCGCGCGAACCTCTATCAGAATGCCGTGCCGCGGTGCCGCCCGTACGCCGGTCGCACACCGCCGTACCGGTTTTCGCCATGCCCGGGGCATACCCACGGACGCACATGCAATTGCAGGCTCGGGTACCGACAGTAACGCCTCCGTCACCACTGGGGCGAGGGGGGTGCGGAAACGCCACCATTCGCCACCCCTTCGGATGAACGCGCCTGACCTGGTCCGCGATTCACTTGACAGAGCGCGATCAGCATAGAGCGGAGTGAAGCATTCAGGGGCGCGCGCGGGAGGCGCGCACCACCCCCCTGGAGCCTCCCCCGCGCACTGCGGGATCGCCCACGGCGGCGGAGGCGTTTCGCGCTCCGTCGTCGTAACCACCGGTGAGTCGGACCCGTTGGAGGGGGCATGGGCTTCACGATCGGCGGCATCCGCGAGATGCGCTCCGGGGCGCGGCGCCGCGGCCGTGCGGCGGGGGTGTCCGCGGTGGCCGAGTACACGGGACTCTGGGGCTGGGCGGTCGCCCCCGGCGCGCGGGCGGCGGCGGGGGGCTGCTCCTGCGGGGACGCCGCGTGCGCCGCCCCCGGCGCGCATCCGCTGGACTTCTCCCTGGAGGTCCCCGCCGGTGCCGCCCTCGCGACGGCCGCCGACACCTGGGCCGGGGTGACGGGGGCGTCGCTCCTGCTCCCGGTGGGCCGCACGTTCGACGTACTGGACGTGGCGGAGGCGGCCGGACGGCGCGCGCTGGTCAGGATGGAGCGGATGGGCCTGCCGGTCGGCCCGGTCACACTGACCCCGGACGGCCGGACGCAGTTCTTCGTCGCCCCGGGCGCCGCGGCCCAACTGCCCACGCTCCTCTACCGGATGGGCTGGGACGACGCGGACCTGGACCTGCGCGCGCTGGGCCGCGGCTCCTATCTCACCGCCCCGCCCTCGGACCTCGGCGGTCTCGGCCCGGTCCGCTGGCTGCGGGCCCCCGTGCCGGACACCGCGGCCGCTCCCCCGCAGGCGCGGCTGCTGCTGGGCACCCTGGCGTACATATGCCACCGCTGGTGACGGCCGAAGGGCGGTGAGCCCCCGCTGGGGTCCACCGCCCTTCCGGCGCTGCTCGGCGTACGTGCGGTCAGTCGCCGATCAGCGCGTCGACGAAGGCACCCGGCTCGAACGGGGCGAGGTCGTCCGGTCCCTCACCGAGGCCGATGAGCTTGACCGGGACGCCCAGCTCGCGCTGGACGGCGATGACGATGCCGCCCTTGGCGGTGCCGTCGAGCTTGGTCAGGACGATGCCGGTGATGTCCACGACCTCCGCGAAGACACGGGCCTGCACCAGGCCGTTCTGCCCGGTCGTGGCGTCGAGGACGAGGAGGATCTCGTCGAGCGGCCCGTGCTTCTCGACGACCCGCTTGACCTTGCCGAGCTCGTCCATGAGCCCGGTCTTGGTATGGAGCCGGCCCGCGGTGTCGATGAGTACCACGTCGGCACCCTCGGCGATGCCCTCCTTCACCGCGTCGAAGGCGATGGAGGCCGGGTCGCCGCCCTCGGGCCCGCGGACGGTACGCGCGCCGACGCGCTCGCCCCAGGTCTGGAGCTGGTCGGCGGCGGCGGCCCGGAAGGTGTCGGCGGCGCCGAGCACGACGCTGCGGCCGTCGGCGACCAGCACCCGGGCGAGCTTGCCCGTCGTGGTGGTCTTGCCGGTGCCGTTGACCCCGACGACCATCACGACGCCGGGCGTCTCGGCACCGCCCTCGGTCTTCACCTCGCGGTCGAAGTCGGGGCCGAGCAGGCTGACGAGCTCCTCACGCAGCAGCGTGCGCAGCTCCTCGGGCGTCCGGGTGCCGAGGACGCGGACCCGTTCGCGCAGCCGCTCCACGAGCTCCTGGGTGGGGGCCACACCGACGTCCGCCGTCAGGAGCGTGTCCTCGATCTCCTCCCAGGTGTCCTCGTCGAGGTTGTCGCGGGACAGGAGCGCGAGCAGCCCCTTGCCCAGGGAGTTCTGCGAGCGGGCGAGCCGGGCGCGCAGGCGCACCAGCCGGCCCGCGGTGGGTTCGGGGACCTCCAGCGCGGGGGCCTCCGGTTCGAGGACGACCGGTTCCTCCCCGACGGGGGTCCCGGCGGGGAGACCGGCCTCCTCGACGGTGCGCCGCGCTTCGTCGCGCGGCTTCTCGGCTTCCTCGCCGACGCGGGGCTCGGCGGGAGGAGTGATGGTCGGCGTGCTCGACGGCGCCGAGGGCGGCAGCTGCTTCTTCTTGCGGCTGCTGACCACGAGCCCGCTGATCAGGCCGACCGCGACCAGGGCGATGACTACAGCAAGGATGACGATTTCCATAACGCGTCCAGTATCGGCCACAGCCGTGGCCGCGGAGTGGTTCCGGGGCGTCCCCCGGACGGGCCACGCGGGCGTTATACGCCTTTTGGGGGTAAAAGGGGGGCTTAACGGTACGCTGCTGCGCGTGGAGAACCGCGGCCTGGACCCCGTCCCCGACGAGGAGCGCACCGGCCGGGTCCGTACCCTCTTCCCCACCTGGGTGACGGCCAACATGACGGTGCTGCTGCTGACGGTGGGCGCCGGGCTCACCGTCTTCAACGGCCTCAACTTCTGGCAGGTGCTGGCCGTCGCGGTCACGGCCCCGCTGCTCGCCTTCTCCCTGGTGGGTCTGGTCTCGGTCGCCGGGAAGCGCGGAGGCGCGCCGGGTATGGCGCTGTCGCGCGCGGTCTTCGGGCAACGCGGCAACCTGCTGCCCGGGGCCCTGCTGTGGGTGGCCCGCTGGGGCTGGGAGACCGTCAACGCGGTGACCGGCGCCTTCGCGCTGCTGGCGGTGCTCGACCTGATGCTGGGCGTCCGGCGCACGAGCACGCTCGCCCTGTCGGCGCTGGCCGCCTTCGTCGCCGCCGGCTTCCTCGTCTCGGGGGCCGGCATCCGCGCGCTGCGGGTGTGCTGCGGGGCGTCGGCGTACCTCTTCGGCGGCGCCAGCGCGCTCGTCCTGGTCCATCTGGCCGTGACGACCCCGTGGCGGGCGGTCCTCGACCGGCCCGCGGGTCCGGCGGCGCTGACGGTCGCGGGGGTGGGGACGCTGGCCGCCGGGGGCATCAGCTGGGTGCCCTCCGCCCCGGACTTCGCCCGCTACCTGCCGCGTACGGCGTCGGCCGGGGCGATGGTCGGGGCGACCGTGGGCGGCGCCGTGATCACCGTGGCGCCCATGGTGGCGATGGGGGCGGTGATGGCGGTGGGCGCCCCGGGGCTGGCCGTCACCGAGGACCCGGTGGCCTTCATCGGCGAGCTGCTGCCGGCGTGGATCTCGGTGCCGTACCTGCTGATCGCCGTGGCCGGCATGGTGATGATCAACGCGATGTCGATGTACTCCGCCGGGTTCACCGCCCAGACGCTCGGGTTCCCGGTCTCCCGCGGCTGGGCCGTGGGTGTGAACGCCTTGATCAGTGTGCTGCTCGGCGGCTGGCTGATGGTGGCGGCGACGGACTTCCTGGACGCCTTCCTGACCTTCCTGGCCCTGCTCGGCGTGACGTTCAGCGCCTGGATCGGGGTGTTCGGCGTGGACCTGCTGCGGGGGCGGGCGTACGACGCCGAGGCGCTCATGGACACCACCGCGTCGAGTGCCTACTGGTACACGGCCGGGTTCCGGCTGCCCGCGGTGGCCTCCTGGGCCGCGGCCCTCGTGGTGGGGCTTCTGTTCGTCCGGGCGCAATGGCTGACCGGCCCGCTCGCCGCCACCTGGATCGGGCGCAACGGCCTGGGCTGGGCCTCGTCGGCGCTCGTCGCGGCCGGACTGTACGCCGTACTGTCGGGGCCCGTCGGAGGGGAGCGCCGCGCAAGCCCGTGACGGGGACGTGGGCGACGCGCCGCGTCCGCCCGTGACGGTGCCTCGGACGACGGGGCGCCGCCCCGGTCCGGCGCGGGCCGGGCCCGGCCGGGCCGGGCCCGGCCGGGCCGGGCCGGGGCGGCGGGCGGTGGGGAGGGACAGCGGGATCAGCCCATCTCCTCCAGCGCCTTGCCCTTGGTCTCCTTCACGAACAGGAGCACGAAGGGGATCGAGAGCACGGCGAAGCAGGCGTAGATGATGTACGTGCCCGACAGGTTCCAGTCGGCCAGGCTCGGGAAGCTGGCGGTGATCGCCCAGTTGGCGATCCACTGGGCGGACGCGGCGACACCGAGCGCGGCGGCGCGGAGCCGGTTCGGGAACATCTCGCCCAGGAAGACCCAGACGACGACACCCCACGAGAGGGCGAAGAAGAGGACGAACACATGGGCGGCGATCAGGGCCACCGTGCCCTCGGTGGTCGGCAGCTTGCCGTCGACCAGCTTGGCGGAGAAGGCCCACGCCTCGAACGCCAGCGCGACGCACATACCGGTCGAGCCGATCAGCGCCAGGGGCCGGCGGCCGATCCGGTCCACCATGATCATCGCGATCGCCGTACCGATGATGTTGACGATCGACGTGGTGAACGAGTAGAAGAACGAGTCCGTCGGGTCGATGCCCACGGACTGCCACAGGGTCGCCGAGTAGTAGAACGCCACGTTGATGCCCACGAGCTGCTGGAAGACCGACAGGCCGATACCGATCCAGACGATGGGCAGGAAGCCGAAGCGGCTGCCCAGCAGGTCGCTGAACTTCGACTTGTGCTCACGGCGCATGGCCGTCTCGATCTCGTTCACGCGGGCGTCGAGGTCGACGCCCTTGCCCTCGACCTCTTCGAGGATCTTGCGCGCCCGGTCACGCTTGCCGACCGAGAGCAGGAAGCGCGGCGACTCGGGGATCGCGAAGGACAGCATCCCGTACAGGAGGGCGGGGACGACCATCACACCGAGCATCCACTGCCAGGCTTCCAAGCCGGCGATCTTCCCGCGCTGGTCGCCGTCCGCGATCTGCAGGATGCCGAAGTTGACCAGCTGCGAGACGGCGATGCCGACGACGATGGCGGCCTGCTGGAAGGAGCCGAGCCGGCCCCGGTAGGCGGGCGGCGAGACCTCCGCGATGTAGGCGGGGCCGATGACCGACGCCATGCCGATCGCGAAGCCGCCGATGATGCGCCACATCGCCAGGTCCCAGAGCGCGAACGGCAGGGCGGACCCGACGGCGCTGATGGTGAAGAGGGCCGAGGCGATCCGCATGCACCGGATACGGCCGATCCGGTCGGCGATGCGTCCCGCCGTGGCCGCCCCGATCGCACAGCCGATCAGGGCGATGGCGATGACCTGGGCCAGCGTCCCGGACCCGATGTGGTAGCGGTCCCTGATGGCCTCGACGGCGCCGTTGATGACGGAGCTGTCGTAGCCGAAGAGGAAGCCGCCCATCGCCGCGGCCGCCGTGATGAAGATGACATGCCCGAGATGGTCCGGATGGGCCGCCCTGGCCCCGGACTCCGGTCCGTGCGCTGCGCTGGTCACATGAGCTCCTGTTGCCTGCCGCACCGTCAGGCGTGGGGGGTGAACCCTCCCAGTGGCGCACACGTCTCACGCGACCACCACTTGAACGCCGGAACGACCGTGCGGGGTTGATGTGTTCGTGTCTCGTAGCCGGGACCGGGGTCCAGCCCGGTTCAGGACGGTCGAGTACCCAGGAGTGCCCGGAATGCGCGGGGGGACGTTGAAGATTGTGTGAAGGGTGGGTGGGAGTCCCCGAACGGCCGAAGCCGGGCGTCAGCGCAGACGCTGGCTGATCACCTTGGACACGCCGTCGCCCTGCATCGAGACGCCGTAGAGCGCGTCGGCGACCTCCATCGTCCGCTTCTGGTGCGTGATCACGATCAGCTGGGAGCTCTCCTGGAGCTCCTCCATGATCCCGATCAGCCGTTGCAGGTTGGTGTCGTCGAGCGCCGCCTCGACCTCGTCCATCACGTAGAACGGGCTGGGCCGCGCCTTGAAGATGGAGACCAGGAGGGCAACGGCCGTAAGGGATCTCTCGCCGCCCGACAGCAGGGAGAGCCGCTTGACCTTCTTGCCCGGCGGCCTCGCCTCCACGTCCAGGCCGGTGGTCAGCATGTTGCCGGGGTCGGTGAGGACGAGACGGCCCTCGCCGCCGGGGAAGAGCCGGGAGAAGACGCCTTCGAACTCACGCGCGGTGTCCCGGAACGCTTCCGTGAACACCTGCTCCACCCGCTCGTCGACCTCCTTGATCACCTGTGTCAGGTCGGCCCGCGTCTTCTTCAGGTCATCGAGCTGCTCGGAGAGGAACTTGTGCCGTTCCTCCAGCGCGGAGAACTCCTCCAGGGCGAGCGGATTCACCTTCCCGAGTTGCTGGTACGCCCGTTCGGCCGCCTTCAGCCGCTTCTCCTGCTCGGCCCGGACGAACGGCACCGGACGGTTCCGGGGGTGCTCCGGGTCCTCCGGGAGCTCCTCGTCACCGGCCGCGGGGGACGGCGGCACCAGCTGGCCGGGCCCGTACTCGGCGGCCAGGTCCGCCGGTTCCACCCCGAACTCCTCCAGCGCCTTGGTCTCCAGCTGCTCCACGCGCAGCCGCTTCTCCGCGCCCAGCACCTCGCCCCGGTGCACCGAGTCGGTGAGCCGGTCCAGTTCGCTCTTCACGTCCCGGCCGCGGTTGCGCTCGGCCGTCAGCTCCCGCTCACCCTCGGCCTTCGCCGCCTCGGCCGACGCCCGCTCCCGGTCGGCCCGTACGACGGACACCTCGACGTGGGCGAGCAGTTGCCGGGCACCGGACGCCACGGCGGCGGCCACCCCGGCCTCGTGCCGCAGCCGGGCCCGGCGCCGCTCGGCACGGGCGCGGGCAGCGCGTTCGGCCCCGGCCGCGCGGTCGAGGGCGTCGGCGCGTCCGGCGAGCGACCTGACCCGCTCCTCATGGGTGCGGACCTGGAGGCGGGCCTCCATCTCCGTCTGGCGCGCGTTCGCCCCGTCGGCGGCGAGCCGGTCCCGTACGGAGGTGTCGGGTTCCTCCTCGACCGGGGTCTCCTGGGCGACCAGCAGCCGTTCGGTGAGCTCCTCGGCCTCCTCGGTCGCCTGTTCCAGGGCCTCCTGGGCACGGGCGGCGGCCGCCGCCGTCCGCTCGGCCTCCTCGGCCGCGCCCCGGGCCTGCCCGGCCAGCCGCCCGAGCCGCTGGGCGACCCCGGACTTCTCCCGCTCGGCGGCCCGGCGCCGCTCCCCCAGCTCCTCGGCGCGGGCCGCGCCCTCGGCACGCCGTCCGGCCGCGTGCCGCTGCCCGGCGGCGAGTTCCTCGCACCGCACGGCCAGCTCGGCCAGTTCGGCGGCGGCCTCGTCGACGGCGGCCCGCACCTCCAGCAGGCTGGGCGCGCCGGCCGAGCCGCCGTGCGCGAAGTGGGCCCCGAGGACATCGCCTTCGGCGGTCACGGCGGTCAGCGCGGGGTGGGCGGCGACCAGCTCCTCCGCGTCGTCGAGGGTGCCGACGACGACCATGTCGCGGACCAGCCGCTCCACGGCGGCCACCAGTCCGGCCGGTCCCCGCACCAGGGTGGCCACGGCGGGCGCCCGGCGGGTGGCGAGGTCCCCTCCCGCCTGGCCGGAGACCTGGCCCGGGACCGCCGGCGCCCCCGCGGTCTGCCGGGCGGAGGCCTCCGCCCGGGTACCGGGCACCGGACGGGCCTCCGCGTCCGGTGTCCCGGACCCGGCGGGCACGGCTCCGGGAGCCGGGTGCGCCGGGGACTCCTCCGGTTCCGGACCCGTACGCCCGAAGGCCGGGGCGGGCTCCGGCGCCTGGTTGGGCTCCGGCGCCTGCGCCGGGAAGGCGGGGCGGGGGGCGGATCCGCCGGTGCCCCCGGGGTCCGTGCCCCCGGAAGGAGCGGCCACCGGCTCTCCGGGCGCCCGGTCCGCCGCTCCGGCCGCCTCCTGGGCGGGCACCTGTCCGCCGGCCGGAGAGCCCAGCAGCAGCGCCGCCCGCCCCGCGTCCCGCTCGCGCAGCAGCCGGATCGCCTCCGCCGCCGTGGCCGTGTCCCGCACCGCGACCGCGTCGGCCGCCGCCCCCAGCGCCGCCGCCACCGCGACCTCGTACCCCGGGGAGACCGTGAGCAGCTCCGCCGCCGGGCCGAGCAGGCCCGACAGCCGGTCCCGGGCGCCGAGCAGGACCCCCGTGCCGTCCTTGCGGCGCAGCCCGAGGGAGAGCGCCTCGTGGCGGGCCGCGAGGGCGGCGCGCCGGCGTTCGGCGGCGGTGGCCTCCTCCCGTGCGTCACCGAGCGCCGACTCGGCCTCGGCCAGCCGCCGTTCGGCGGCCTCGTGGCGCTCCGCCAGTTCCTGGTCGTCGGCGTCGAGCCCCTCGACCTCGGTCTTGAGGCTCTCGTACTCCTCCTGGGCGGCGGCCGCCCGCTGCCGGGCCTCGTCCCGTGCGGCGGCCAGCCGGTCGATCTCGGCCTGTGCCGAACCCGCCCGGCCACGGGCCGCGTTGACCTGACCGGTCAGCCGGGCCAGGCCCTCGCGCCGGTCGGCGATGGCGCGGGCGGCGTCCCGGAGCCGGCGTTCCTCGGCGGCCAGCTCGCGTTCGAGCTCGGCCCGGTGCGCGGAGGTGTCGTCGAGCGCGTGCTCGGCCGCCTCCAGGGCCGCCGCCAGCTCGGCCTCCTGCTCGCGGATCCGGGCGGCCTCGCGCTCCATGTCCTCCGGGTCGCGACCGCGCCGCTCCTCCTCGGGGGCCGCGGTGGCGCTCTTCACCCGCGCGTCCGCGAGCGAGATCGTGCCGCGCACCCGTTCGGCGAGCTGGGAGAGTTCGTACCAGGTCCGCTGGGCCCGCTGGAGGCGCGGAGCCAGCCGCCGCACCTCGTCCTCCAGGTCCGCCTCCCGGCCGAGCGCCGCCTTGAGGTCGGCCTCCGCCGCCTCCCGGCGCCGCTTGAGGGCCGCCTCGTCGGCGATCTCGGAGCGCAGGGCCTCGCGCAGCCGCACCAGGTCGTCGGCGAGGAGCCGCAGCCGGGCGTCGCGCAGATCGGCCTGGATGACGGCGGCCCGTCGGGCCACCGCCGCCTGCCGGCCCAGGGGCTTGAGCTGGCGCCGCAGCTCGTCGGTCAGGTCCTGGACCCTGGCGAGGTTGGCCCCCATCGCCTCCAGCTTCCGCTGCGCCTTCTCCTTGCGTTTGCGGTGCTTGAGCACACCCGCCGCCTCCTCGATGAAGGCGCGGCGGCCCGTCGGGTCGGCGTGCAGGACGGAGTCGAGCCGGCCCTGGCCGACGATGACGTGCATCTCCCGGCCGATACCGGAGTCGGAGAGGAGTTCCTGGATGTCCAGGAGCCGGCAGGTGTCGCCGTTGATCTGGTATTCACTGCCGCCGTTGCGGAACATGATCCGCGTGATCGTCACTTCGGCGTACTCGATGGGCAGCGCGCCGTCGGAATTGTCGATGGTCAGCGACACTTCCGCGCGGCCGAGCGGCGGTCTTCCCGTGGTACCGGCGAAGATCACGTCTTCCATCTTGCCGCCGCGCAGGGATTTGGCGCCCTGTTCGCCCATGACCCAGGAAAGGGCGTCCACCACATTGGATTTACCGGATCCGTTGGGTCCCACGACACACGTGATCCCCGGTTCGAACCGCAAGGTCGTGGCGGATGCGAACGATTTGAAACCACGCAGGGTCAGGGCCTTGAGGTGCACGCCGCCGGACTCTACCTTTCGCTCCCGGTTTCACCGATGAAGGTGCAGGGCACATCAGACGGTAAGCGAAGAGCGATACGCCGGGGCGGACCGGGGGACAAAGAAAAAGGGACGCCGAGGCGTCCCTTGTCACTCTTTACGCGAGCCGGCGTGACGAATCGCGGGCAGTCGCCGCGTCACGAGGCGACCGGATCACGAGACAACCGGATCACCAAGCGACCGGATCACGGAGCGATCGCATCACGAAGTGACCGGATCACGAGACGACGCGGTGTCCGGGACGACGATCCGTGACGGAGACGTGTTCCGTGTGAGGGTGCGTGGCGGGCACGCCTGACCGAGGGGCCCTTACCGGGACAGGGGACGGATCAGGTCAGTGCAGGCTCCGCCTGGGGTACGTCGATGTCGATGCTGTCGAGCAGCGACTCCTGGTGCTGAGCGGCGGCGTTGAGCGCGTCGTTCTCACTCTGGATCCGTACGAGCTCGGATTCCAGGTCCTGGACGCGCTGCTGGAGCCGTCGCATCTCGGCGAGGAGTCGCGGGTCGGAACCGCCGACGTAACCGAGAAGCGCCTTTGCCATGATGGATGGTCCTCCACAATGAGTGACCGACCGATGCGGTGTGGGTCGTGAGGGAATCGCACCCGCGGTGCTCGGCTTCGCCCTGTCTTCACTGTGGTTCTGCTACCGACGAGCTCTGCCGAACAGGTAAGGTGCGCGGGGTTTTCAGCGTCTCACCAAAAAGTTTGACGGTCAACACGATCACACCCCGTGGAGGCGGGTGTCCCGGGGGCGCGCCGCCCGGTGATCATCGGGCGCGGCTCTCCTTCGGGGTCCCGAGGGGCGTGGAGATCTTCGTCAATGCCGCAGCCTGGCACGAGTTCCCGTTCTTGGCAACCATGGGTCGCCCCTCGGTCCTTTCGCAGGTCATTTCGGGTGCGGGGGCCCCGGACCGGCCCGGTCGCCTTTCGGCGCGCGCCGGTCGCACGGGGGATCGGCACCGGCTCGCGGGGGGCGTGATCAGCGGATGGCGAATCCCTCGTAACCGCCGCGAGGCGTGTCCCAGATCTCAGTGACTCCGTCCACCCGGCCGGGCGTGTCGTCGGAGGCGAGCCATTCGAGCAGACGGTGGCAATTCTCACGCGGCCCTTCGGCCACGACCTGGACCCGGCCGTCGTCGAGATTGAGGGCGAAGCCGGTGAGGCCGCCGATCCCCAATGCGTTTTCCCTGGTGAACCAGCGAAACCCCACTTGTTGCACTCGACCGCGTACCCAGACGACGAGTCGTGCCTCTTCGGTCATGTCCGCGTTCATGTCCGAACGCTAACCGGGCGAATACGCGCGGGGCACGTCGCCCCCGTACGCCATGGCGTACAGTCCCCTCGCAAAAGCCTCACCCGAACGGGTGAGTGCGGCAGCAAACACGGTGACGTCGCGCGCGGCGCGGCCCGGAGGACGAGGAAGGCACAGCGCATGGGACGCCATCGACGCGCGGGCGCAGCTCCCGCCGAGCAGAACGCGGCCGGTGCCGGGGGCGGACACCGGGCCACCCGTCAGGGCCATGGCAGGAAGCGGACCGGAGTACCCCTGCGCGCCGGTCTCCTCGGGGTCTCCGCCGCGGTGGCCGTCGGCGCGGTCGCCGTCGCGTCGGGTCTGCTGCCCGGCGGCGACACGTACAGCGTCAGCGGCGACACGACGGCCGACCCGTACCGGACCGGCGGGGCGCCCGATCTGCTGACACAGGGCGGCTCCTCCGAGTCCCCCACCAACGGCGCCTCCGCCGCGGCGTCCTCGGGGGCGGACCGGGGCGGCGGCCGTTCCGCGGCACCCTCGAAGACCGCCGGCACCGACGACAAGCCCTCGGCCACGGCCTCGGAACGCGGCACGAAGCCGTCGTCCGCCCCGGCGACGACCGAGGCGCCCTCGAAGACCGCCGCGGCCACGCCCGAGCGGACGGCCACGGCTCCGAAGACCGCGGCTCCCGAGAAGAGCGTGAGCCCCACCACCAAGGCCCCCGCGCCGAAGACGGCGTCCGCCTCCCCCAGCCGCTCTGCGAGCGCCCCGGCGGCGACCACCGCCCAGGCCGCCGTGCTCTCCCTGGTCAACCAGGAGCGCGCCAAGGTCGGGTGCAGCCCGGTCACCGCCAGCGCCTCGCTCACCGCGCTCGCCCAGGACTTCAGCGAGGACATGGCGGCCCGCGACTTCTTCGGCCACACCGACCCCGACGGCGCGACCCCGTGGGACCGCGCCGAAGCGGCCGGGGTGACGGGTCTGGGCGGCGAGAACATAGCCCGCGGCCAGGCCGACGCCCAAGCGGTGATGGACGCCTGGATGGCCAGCGACGGCCACCGCGCCAACATCCTCAACTGCGACTACACGACGCTCGGCGTGGGCGTGCACCTCGGCTCCGGCGGCCCCTGGTGGACGCAGGACTTCGGCTTCTGAGCCGGACGCCCCCGGCGGGCCCGGGATCCCCGGCCCTGCCGGCCGGTCAGGCCGGGCGGGGCGGGCGCTGGCAGCGCGGGCAGAAGTAGCTGGAGCGGTTCATCCACGGCCGGCGCCGGATCGGCGTCCCGCAGCGGTGGCAGGGCTCGTCCTCGCGCCCGTAGGCGTCCAGCGACCGGTCGAAGTAGCCGGACTGGCCGTTCACGTTGACGTACAGGCTGTCGAAGCTGGTGCCGCCCTGGTCGAGGGCCTCGCGCATCACGGCCCGGACGTGGCCCAGCAGCTCCGCCGTCCTCGGCCGGGTGAAGGACGCGGTCGGCCGCTCGTAGTGGATTCCGGCACGCCACAGCGCCTCGTCCGCGTAGATGTTGCCGACCCCGCTGATCAGGGACTGGTCGAGCAGCGCGCGCTTGATCGTCGTACGGCGCAGGCGCAGCGCCGTGTGGAACGCGGCGTCGTCGAAGGCCGGGTCCAGGGGGTCGCGGGCGATGTGCGCGATGACGTCGGGCAGACCGTCCGGGGTGTTGTCGTGGAGCGAGAGGCCGCCGAAGGTCCGCTGGTCGACGAAGCGCATCTCGGTGCCGAGGTCGTCGGCGAAGCGGACCCGGATCCGCAGGTGCTTCTCGTCCGGGGCGTCGGACGGCTGGACGAGCAGCTGGCCGCTCATGCCGAGGTGGCCGAGCAGTGAGGCGGACACCTCGTCCAGCGGGATCCACAGGTACTTGCCGCGCCGCATCGCGGTCCCGAAGCGCAGGCCCGTGAGCCGGGCCGCGAAATCGGTGCCGCCCGCGAGGTGCCGGCGGACGGCGCGCGGGTGCAGGACGTCCACGTCCTCGACCGTGCGCCCGGAGACCCAGCGCTCCAGCCCCCTGCGGACGACTTCGACCTCGGGCAGTTCGGGCATCGCGGTGCTCCTCGGGAACAGGATCGGGACAGCGAAACCCCCCGGCGCACGAGGCACCGGGGGGCTTCCACCAGGGTCAGGCCGGAGCGGCGTCCGTGTGCGACGGGTCCGCGGCAGGGGTGTCGGCGGCCCCTGCCCCGGCGGCGGACTTCGCCGCCGCCTCCCGCGCCTCGGCGGCGGCGCTGATCTCGCGCCAGGCGGACTCGGCCGCCTGCTGCTCCGCTTCCTTCTTGCTACGGCCGGTGCCGGTGCCGTACGAGACACCACCGACGCGAGCGGCAGCAGTGAAGGTCTTCTCGTGGTCCGGGCCGGTCTCCGTGACGAGGTACTCGGGCACGCCGAGGCTCTCGCTCGCGGTGAGTTCCTGGAGACTGGTCTTCCAGTCCAGGCCGGCCCCGAGGTTGGAGGACCTGTCGATCAACGGGTCGAAGAGCCGGTGCACCAGCTCCGAGGCCGCGTCGAGGCCCTGGTCGAGATAGACGGCGCCGATCACCGCTTCGAGGGTGTCGGCGAGGATGGAAGCCTTGTCCCGGCCCCCCGTGCCCTCTTCACCGCGGCCGAGCCGGATGAAGGAGCCGAGGTCGAGCCCGCGGCCCACCTCCGCAAGCGCACGCGAATTGACCACCGCGGCCCGCAACTTGGCCAGCTGGCCTTCGGGCAGGTCGGGGTGGGTCCGGTACAGCGTGTCCGTGACCACCAGGCCGAGCACCGAGTCCCCGAGGAACTCCAGCCGCTCGTTGGTGGGCAGACCGCCGTTCTCGTACGCGTACGAACGGTGGGTCAGCGCACGCACCAGAAGGGCGGACTCGAGGTGATACCCGAGCCGCCCTTCCAGAAGCGTGTGGGACGAGGCTGTGTTGATGTTGTCTGCCTGCTTCTTGGCGCTGGACAACTCAGACATCGGGCCTCTCACCAGCCGCTCAGACCTCGAGGACCTGGCGCTTGTTGTAGGTGCCGCAGCTCGGGCACGCGATGTGCTGCAGCTTCGGCTCCTGGCAACGCTCGCACGAAACCAGGGTGGGGACCGCAGCCTTCCACTGCGACCGGCGGTGGCGCGTGTTGCTGCGCGACATCTTCCGCTTCGGAACAGCCACGGCTACTTCTCCTGCTTCTCGTCGACGCCAGGTTCGGCGCCGCCCATGTTGTCCTTCTCGCCGTCCTGAACGGTGTCGGCGAGTCCTTGCAGTGCCGCCCAACGGATGTCGACGGCATCGTGGTGGTGGCCCGGATTCTCGTCCAGCCTGATCCCGCATTCGGAACACAGACCGGCACAGGTCTCCTTGCACACCGGCTGCAACGGCAGTGCGAGCACCACCGCGTCACGCAGCACGGTTTCGAGGTCGAACAAACCGTCCTCGAGAAAGAACCTGTCCTCGTCGTCCTCGGCGTCGTCGACCGGATCCGCGCTGCGGCTCCGGTCGTCGGCGTCAGGGTACGAGAACATCTCCTGGAAGTCCGCTTCGACCTCCAGGGCCAGCGGCTCCAGACACCTTACGCACTCCCCTTCGGCCGTCGCACGGGCGGTGCCCGTGACGAGCACCCCCTCCATGACCGATTCGAGGCGGAGGTCCAGCACCAGGGGCGCCTTCTCCGGCACACCGACGACCCCGTCGATACCGAGGTCCTGCGGCGCTTCCACCGTCCGGGTCAGCCGCTTCATGGCACCGGGACGCCGACCCAGCTCGCGCGTGTCGAACACGAGGGGGTTGCGGTGGTCGAGGTGACCGTTCAGGGCTTCTCCTGCTTTCGAGAATCATGTGCGATGTGCGGCTTCGGGAGGACCGCCCCGCCCCCGAGGGGAAGCGGGCAGCCTGGATCACGTACATACGCGCGACCGAGGAGCCAGGATACTGGACGCACCGCTCAGCTCCCAATCCGGTCCTTCCGGGCGGCGGCCCGGCCGGCTCAGCGCCCCTGTTCGTAGCGGCGCAGCTGCTCCAGGTCGATCATGCTCGTGTCGAAGAGGCTGGTCTCGTCGAGCGCGCCGTCGCCCTGCGGGGCGGGGGCCTGGGGCTGCGGGGCCCAGCCGTAGTCCTGCTGGTTCGGGTCGTAGCCCTGGGGCTGGGACTGGTAGCCGTACGGGTCGGGCTGGGTCTGGTAGCCGTAGCCGTCCGGCTGGAGCGGCTGGTCCTGGTAGGCGTAGGTCTGCGCGTACGGGGCCTCCTGCGGGGCCTGGGCCGCGAAGCCGGACTGCGCGGGGTCCTGGGCCCCCTGGAAACCGGACTGCGCCGGGTCCTGGGACCCCTGGAAGCCGGACTGCGCGGGATCCTGGTAGCCGGCCGTCGGCGCGTAGTCCTGCCGCGCGGGCTCCGTGTACACGGGCTGCTGCTGCGGGGCCTGCTGCTGCGGGGCGGCCAGCTCGGCCAGTCCGGCCCAGTGGTCCTCGTCGCTGGTGTGGAGCTGTCCGCCCGCCGCGTCCTGGGCCGCCATGTGCGCGCCCAGCTCGTCGGTGGCGACCCGGCCGTGCAGCTTCTGCCGGCCGCGGCCGACGGCTTCCAGGGTCTTGGCCAGGACGGCCTCGAAGGCGCCGAACTTGGCGTCGACGTACTCGTCGGCGCGCCGCCTGAGGGTCTCGGGGTCGCCGCTGCGCTCGGGGGCCTCGGCGTAGTCCGGGTCCTCGTAGCCCTGGGGGTCGGTCCCCTCGCCGCGGCCCAGCAGCTTCTCGCGTCCCCGGTCGACGGAGCCGATGGTCTTGGTGAGGACGACCTCGAAGTTGGCGAGCTTGCTGTCGACGTACTCGTCGGCCTCGCCGCGGACCTCCTCGGCCTCCCGGCGGGCCTCGCTCAGGATGCGGTCGGCCTCGGCCTGGGAGCGCCGGGCGACCTCCGTGCCGGCGATCAGCGACTCGCGCTCGGCGCGGGCGGACTCGATGATCCGTCCCGCCTCCTGCCGGGCCTCCTCGACGACCTGCTCGCGGCCTCCGAGGACCTCCTGGGCGTGCGCGAGCGAGTTGGGCAGGGCGTCGCGCACCTCTTCGAGCAACGCGAGCAGCTCGGCGCGGTTGACCACGCAGGAAGCCGACATGGGCATGGAGCGGGCGTTCCCGACCGTTTCGACGATCTCGTCGAGCTTCTTCTGCACGTCCACCGTGTGCTCGCCACTCTCTGCTGCTGTTGGAGACGGACGGGACGACTGTAAGGCCAGTGGCCTCCCGTCCGACACCTGGTGACGACCCGTCAGCAACTCACGGGCGGCGGATCCGTTCCGCCAGGGCCTGGTGGACGGTCGGCGGCAGCAGGTGCGACACGTCCCCGCCCCAGGTGGCGACCTCCTTGACCAGCGAGGACGACAGGAAGCTGTACGTCGGGTTCGTCGGCACGAAGAGCGTCTCGACGCCGGAGAGCCCGTTGTTCATCTGGGCCATCTGCAACTCGTAGTCGAAGTCGCTGACGGCCCGCAGGCCCTTCACGATCGCCGGGATGTCGCGCTCCTTGCAGAAGTCGACCAGCAGGCCGTGGAAGGACTCGACCTGGACGTTGCCGAAGTCGGCCGTGACCTCGCGGATCAGGTCGATCCGCTCGTCCACCGTGAACAGCCCCTTCTTGGACTGGTTGATCATCACGGCGACGTGCACGACGTCGTACAGCTTCGAGGCCCGACCGATGATGTCGAGATGTCCGTTGGTGATGGGGTCGAACGACCCGGGACAGACGGCGCGGCGCAACGTGGTTCCCTCGCTCTCCGGTGCGGTCATCGTGCGTCTTCGCACGTAGAGGCGGCGCGACCGTACCAAAACGTCGCCTCGCCGTAACGGCGGGCCCGCAGGGGATCGAATCCTTCGGGCCAGGCGAATTCTCCGCCTCTGGTGCTCCGTTCCACGGTGACGAGGGCGTCGCCCGTGAGCCACCCCTGGGCACGGAGTGTGAGCAGGATCTCGCGAAGATCGTCGTCGGTGACGGCGTACGGCGGGTCCAGGAAGACCGCGCCGTAGGGGTCCGCGGGCGCCGGTCCCGTCACGGTCTGTTCCGCTGTGCCGGTACGCACCTCGGCGCCCGGCAGCCCGAGGGCGCGGACGTTCTCCCGGACGGTGCGCGCGGCCCTGGCGTCGGCCTCGACGAGCAGGACGTGCGCGGCTCCCCGGGAGAGCGCTTCGAGACCCACGGCGCCGGAGCCCGCGTAGAGGTCGGCGACGCGGACGCCGTCGAGGGTGCCCAGGAGCGCCTCCCAGGTGGAGAAGAGGCCTTCGCGTGCCCGGTCGGAGGTGGGGCGGGTGCCGGTGCCGGGCGGGACGGCCAGGCGGCGTCCGCCGGCCACACCTGCGATCACGCGGGTCATGGGTGTCTGGTCCTCGGGGGTCGCGGGCGGCGCGCAGGGGTGGGACGCGCGCCGTGCTCCCACGATATGGCGTCGGGTCCGCCCGGGCGCCGGTCGCCCCTCGCGGGAGCGTCCCGCCGCGCCGGCCGGCCCGTGGGACGGGACACCCCGCGCGGCGCCGGTCAGCCCTTGTCGAGGTACTCCTCCCGGTCCTTGTCGAGCAGGGCGTCCAGGGCGGTGCGCAGCTCCGGCAGCCGCTCCAGGGCGGGGTCGTCGGCGACGATCCGGACGGCCTCCTCGCGGGCGGCGGCGATGACCTCCTCGTCGTCGATGACGCTGAGCACGCGCAGGGAGGAGCGGACCCCGGACTGGGCCTGGCCGAGGACGTCGCCCTCGCGGCGCTGTTCGAGGTCGATCCGGGAGAGTTCGAAGCCGTCGAGGGTGGCGGCGACGGCGGAGAGCCTGGCGCGGGCGGGGCTCGCCTCGTGGGCCTCGCTGACCAGGAGACAGAGGCCGGGGGCGGAGCCGCGTCCGACGCGTCCGCGCAGCTGGTGCAGTTGCGAGACGCCGAAACGGTCCGCGTCCATGATCACCATGGCGGTGGCGTTGGGGACGTTCACCCCGACCTCGATGACGGTCGTGGCGACCAGGACGTCCACCCGGCCGGCGGCGAACCGGCGCATCACGTCGTCCTTCTCGTCGGGGGGCATCCTGCCGTGCAGCACCTCGACCCGCAGCCCGGCGAGCGGGCCCCGGGCGAGCTGTGCGGCGATGTCCAGGACCGCGAGCGGCGGGCGCTTCTCGGCGTCGTCGGCGGCGTCGTCGCGCTTCTTGCCCTTCTTCTCCGCGGCCTCGTCGGTGTCGTCACCGATGCGGGGGCACACGACGTACGCCTGGTGACCGCCCTCGGCCTCCTCGCGGACCCGCTCCCAGGCCCGGTCGAGGAAGTGCGGCTTGTCCTTGGCGGGGACGACATGGCTGGCGATGGGCGAGCGGCCGGCCGGGAGCTGGTCCAGGACGGAGGTCTCCAGGTCGCCGAAGACCGTCATCGCGACCGTACGGGGGATGGGGGTGGCGGTCATGACGAGGAGGTGGGGCTGCTGCTTCCCCTTGGAGCGCAGCGCGTCGCGCTGCTCCACCCCGAATCGGTGCTGCTCGTCCACGACGACCAGGCCGAGGTCGTGGAACTTCACCTTGTCCTCGATCAGCGCGTGGGTCCCGATGACGATCCCGGCCTCGCCGGTGACCAGGTCGAGCAGGGCCTGTCGGCGGGCCGCGGTGCCCATGGAGCCGGTGAGCAGCACCACCTTGGTGCCCCGGTGCGAGCCGCCGAGCGCCCGCCCGTCACCCGGCCGCCGCCCCTCGTCGAGAGGCGCTTCGCGCCACAGCCCCCAGTTCTCGGCCAGCTCGCCCATCATCTCGGTGATCGAGCGGTGGTGCTGCTGGGCGAGGACCTCGGTGGGGGCGAGCAGCGCGGTCTGGCCGCCCGCGTCGACGACGCGCAGCATGGCGCGCAGGGCGACCAGGGTCTTGCCGGATCCCACCTCGCCCTGGAGCAGCCGGTGCATGGGGTGTTCGGTGGCCAGGTCGCGGAAGATCTCGTCGGTGACCGTGCGCTGGCCGTCGGTGAGGGTGAAGGGCAGCCCGGCGTCGAAGGCGTCGAGCAGTCCGCCGGGCACGGGCCGGCGGGCGGTGGCCGGGAGTTCGGTGTCGGAGTGGCGGCGGCGGGCGAGGGCGACCTGGAGGACGAAGGCCTCGTCCCACTTCAGCCGCTCGCGCGCGGCGGCGACGTCCGCCTTGGTGTGCGGGCGGTGGATCTTGAGCAGCGCCTCGGGCAGGGAGACGAAGCCGCGTCCGTCGCGCAGGGACGGCGGCAGCGGGTCGACCGCTTCCCCGGCGCTGGGCAGGACGGTGTCCACGGCCTTGGCGAGCCGCCAGGAGTCGAGCTGCTTGCAGGCGGGGTAGATCGGCAGCAGCTGTCCGGCGAAGGCGTCGGCGGCCTCGGTCGCCTCGTCCTCGTCGCGGACGTCCAGGAGCTGGTAGGTCGGGTGGGCGAGCTGGAGCTTGCGGTTGAACACGGAGACCTTGCCCGCGAACATCGCCCGGCGGCCCGGCAGCAGTTCCTTGTGCGGCTTGTGGACGCCGTGCCCGAAGAAGACCAGCTGGAGCCGTCCGCTGCCGTCGGTGAGGGTGACCTCCAGGCGCCTGCCGCGGCCGCCGTTGAACGTCATGACCCGGGCGTCGGCGACCTGGGCGACGACCGTCACGTGCTCGTCCAGCGGGAGGTCGGTGAGCGCGGTGAGGCGCCCCCGCTCCTCGTACCGGCGCGGGTAGTGGTGCAGGAGGTCACCGACCGTGTGCAGGTCGAGGTGGTCCGCCATCACCTTCGCGGTCGGTCCGCCGAGCAGCTTCTTGAGTGGTTCATCGAACGCAGACACGCGCTCCATTGCACACCACGGCACCGACAATCGCGGTGACGGCTTCGCGGGAACCGCTCACTCCACACCGATCAGCAGGGGTGCCGTCCGGGGGCCGCCCCGGTAGATCACGGTGTCGACGGCGAGGTGTCCCTCGCGTACGTGCTCCTCCAGGACCGCGGCCAGGGCGTCCGGCACCTCCTCGCCCAGGACGAGGGTGACGAGTTCGCCGCCGGCCGACAGCATCCGGTCCAGGACGGTGCGGGCCGTGCCGGTGACGTCGTCGCCGATGACGGCGATGTCGCCGTCGATGAGGCCGAGGACGTCGCCGGCCTGGCAGATGCCGGCGGTGGTCCACGACTGCCGTTCGGCGACGGCGAGTTCGGCGTACCGGGTGGCGCCGGCCGCGGCGGTCATGGCGACCACGTCCTCGTCGAAGCCGCGGCCGGGTTCGTGGACGGCGAGGGCGGCGATGCCCTGGACGGCGGCCCGGGTGGGGATCAGGGCGACGCGGACGCCCTCGGCCCGCGCCTGTTCGGCGGCGGCCGCGGCGGTGTGGCGCAGTTCGGCGTCGTTGGGCAGCAGGACCACCTCGCGGGCGTGCGCGCGGCGGATCGCGTCGACGAGTTCGCCGCTGGCGGGCGGTTCGCCGGGGCGGGCGAGGACGGTGGTCGCCCCGGCCTCGGCGCACAGGCCCAGGAGCCCGTCGCCGGGGACGACCACGACGACCGCGCGCTGGGCCGGTTCGCGGTGGACGGGTTCGCGGTGGGCCCGGATCCGGTCGGCCGCGAAGTGGGTGATCCGGATGCGGTGGGGCCGGCCCGCCTCGACTCCGGCCTCCACGGCGGCCCCGGCGTCGTCCACGTGGACGTGGACGTTCCAGAGTCCGTCGCCGCCGACCACCACCAGGCAGTCACCGAGCGCGTCCAGCCGGGTACGGAGCCGGGCGACGGCCTCGTCGGAGGCCTCCAGCAGGTAGATCACCTCGAAGGCGGGGCCGCCCTCCGGGTCCGCCTCGGCGCAGGCGCCGGTGAGGGGCGGCGTCCCGCCGGGCGCCCTGAGGACCGGTCCGGCCGGGGCCCGCCCGCCGACCGCCTCCACGAGGGCGCCGAGGACGGTCACCAGTCCCTGTCCGCCCGCGTCCACGACACCGGCCCGGCCGAGGACTGCGAGCCGCTCGGGGGTCCGGGCCAGCGCGGTACACGCCCCTGCGTACGCGGCGGCGGCGACCGCCGTGAGGCCCGCGCCCGGTTCCGCGGCCCCGGCTCCCTCGGCGGCCGCGGTGGCGACGGTCAGCACGGTGCCCTCCACGGGGTGGGCGACGGCCAGCCGGGCCGAGGCCGCGGCCTCGGCCAGCGCCCGGCGCAGGTGGTCCGCGTCACCGGCCTCGGCCAGGACCCCCGCCATCCCGCGCAGCAACTGGGCCAGGATCGTGCCGGAGTTCCCCCGGGCCCCGATCAGCGCGCCGTGCGCCATGGCGCGTACGACGTCGGCGGGGGCGGGGACGGTGGTGCCGGTCTCGTGGGCGGCGAAGACGGCTTCGACGGCCGCCGCCGCGGACTCCACGGTCAGGTAGAGGTTGGTGCCGGTGTCGCCGTCCGCCACGGGATAGACGTTGATGGCGTCGATCGCCTCACGTTCCCGGCCCAGCGCGTCCAGGGCGAGGGAGCACCAGGTGCGCACCGCGACGGCGTCCAGGTCGTCGGGGGGCTGCGGCACCGGGGTCCTCCTTGAAGCGGCCGTGGGGGCTGGACTGCACCGCAGGGTAGTCCCAGGGCCCGGTCCCGGCGGGGACAGGTGCGGGCGGGGGGACCGGTGAGCCATGGTAGTTTCGTATCCCCGGAGCAGCCGTTGTATGCTGCTTCGGTTGCCCGACGAAAGTCGGGCCATTCCTCCGGTACCGCCACTTCAGCAATGATTCCGGCGCGCCGGAATTCACTGTAAGTGCACCTGAAGTCTTTGGAGTGACCCGTGGCTGCCAACTGCGACGTTTGCGGCAAGGGGCCGAGCTTCGGCAACAGCATTTCGCACTCGCACCGCCGTACGTCCCGTCGCTGGAATCCCAACATCCAGCGCGTGCGTGCCGTGGTCGGTCGGACGCCGAAGCGGCTCAACGTCTGCACCTCGTGCATCAAGGCCGGCAAGGTCGCGCGCTGACGTTCCCGTCGTAGCGCAGCCTTCCGGTTGCCCGAAAAGCCGGTCCATCTCGGTGGACCGGCTTTTTGCTGTCCTCCTCCGGTCGCGGGCGGCCCGGCCGTACCGGGCTCAGCCGGTGGCGCGCGCCGACCAGCCGTGGTGGACGGGCCCGATCCCGGCGCCGAGCGCGAATCCGGCCCGGATCGCGCCGGTGACGTACTCCTTCGCGCCCCGGACGGCGCTCGGCACGTCCTGGCCCCTGGCGAGCAGGCAGGCGACGGCCGAGGCCAGGGTGCAGCCGGTGCCGTGGGTGTGCCGGTTGTCGAGCCGGGGGGCGCGCAGCCAGTGCTCCTCGCTGCCGTCGGTGAGCAGGTCGACGGCGTCTCCGGGGAGGTGGCCGCCCTTGACGAGCACCCAGCGCGGCCCGAAGGCGAGCAGCCGGCCGGCGGC
Organism: Streptomyces halstedii; assembly: GCA_000720535.1. Classification (GTDB taxonomy): domain Bacteria; phylum Actinomycetota; class Actinomycetes; order Streptomycetales; family Streptomycetaceae; genus Streptomyces; species Streptomyces halstedii. Next base: position 20,632 of record JOAZ01000027.1, on the reverse strand, counting down.
CTCGCGCATGCCCGGTTCGCCGGTGACGGTGAGGCCGGTGAGCTGGGCCACCTCGTCGAGGTTGGGGGTGGCCACGGTGGCGAGGGGCAGCAGCTTCTCGCGTACGGAGTCGAGGGCCTCGGCGGCGAGCAGCGCGTCCCCGTGCTTGGAGACGCCGACCGGGTCCACGACCACCGGGGCGCCGGTGCCGGCCAGGAGTCCGGCGACGGTCTCGACGAGCGCGGCCGAGGCGAGCATGCCGGTCTTCACGGCCTGGACGCCTATGTCGTCCACCACACTGCGGTACTGGGCCCGCACGGCTTCGGCGGGCAGTTCCCAGGCGCCCTGCACGCCCAGCGAGTTCTGGGCGGTCACCGCGGTCAGCACGCTCATGCCGTGGGTGCCGAGGGCCAGCATCGTCTTCAGGTCGGCCTGGATGCCGGCACCGCCGCCGGAGTCCGATCCGGCGACGGTGAGCACACGGGGCGGGACAGCTGTGGATACGGTCATGGACCGGAATCTACTGGGCGTCCTCGATGGACCCGAAATGGTCCCAGCCGCCCTTGCTCGTCCAGGGCGCCCCGTCGACCGTGACCTGGGGCAGCGCCGAGGGGTTGAGGACCTCCCCGATCACCTTCCAGCGCGCCGGGAGCTTCACGTCCGGCGGGAACGTCGCCACGATCGCGTGGTCCTCTCCCCCGGTGAGCACCCATTGCAGGGGGTCCACGCCGACGGCCTGGCCGATGTCGGACATCTGCGAGGGGATGTCGATGAGCCCGGACCTGAGGTCGATCCGCACCGTGCTGGCCTCGGCGATGTGCCCGAGGTCCGCGACGAGTCCGTCGCTGACGTCGGTCATGGCGGTGGCGCCGAGTCCGGCCGCCGCGGGGCCCGCGTGGTACGGCGGTTCGGGCCGCCGATGGGCCTCCACGAAGGCCCGCGGGGAGCGGAACCCCCGGGAGAGGACGGCGAATCCGGCGGCGGACCAGCCGAGCCAGCCGGTGACGGCGACGACGTCGCCGGGCCGGGCGCCGGACCGGGTGACGGGTTCGTGGTTGCGCAGGTCTCCGAGCGCGGTGATGGACACGGTGATCGTGTCGCCGCCGACGACGTCGCCGCCGACCACGGCCGCGCCGGCCACCTGGCATTCGTCCCGCAGACCGTCCATGAGTTCGGCGGCCCAGGTGACCGGGAGGTCGGCGGGGACGACGAGGCCGAGGAGCAGGGCGGTGGGCACCGCGCCCATGGCCGCGATGTCGGCGAGGTTCTGTGCGGCCGCCTTACGGCCGACGTCGTACGCCGTCGACCAGTCGCGGCGGAAGTGCCGGCCCTCCAGCAGGATGTCCGTACTGGCCACGACCCTGCGGTCGGGAGCGGCCACGACCGCGGCGTCGTCGCCCGGTCCCAGCCGTACCGCCGGAGTGGTGGTGAGCCGGGAAGTGAGCTCTCTGATGAGCCCGAACTCCCCCAACTCGCCCACGGTTCCCTTCACCGAGTCTCACCTCTCATCTATCGCACCGGACGTCTGTCCGGGCTGCTTCAGCGGCCCCGGGGCCGGGGCCCCGGACAGGCCCGCGGAGCACACCGGAGGCCCCGGGACGCACCGGCGCGGCCGGCCCCCCGCCGCTCCGGCGGGCTCGCGGTCGCGAGCCCTCACCGCTGTCGGTACCGTCACGGGACACGTCGACGTCTGTGGTCCGTACGCCACGCTCGGGGCGCCGGGCGGCCCCCAGGTCTCCCCGTGGCACACGGCGACGCGATAACGTGGCGTCCCTTTCCCCCACATGATCCTCGTGGCCGCCTTGGAGGTTCCGTGGTACAGGCGTACATCCTCATCCAGACCGAAGTGGGCAAGGCGTCGACCGTCGCCGAGACCATCGGAAAGATCCCGGGAGTGATCCAGGCAGAAGACGTGACAGGCCCCTACGACGTGATCGTGCGCGCGCAGTCCGACACGGTCGACGCGCTCGGCCGCATGGTGGTCGCCAAAGTCCAGCAGGTGGAAGGCATCACCCGAACCCTGACCTGCCCCATCGTCCACCTCTGACCCCCGTCTACGCTGGTCCGGTGACGCATATCCGCCGCCGCTCCCGCTCCGCCCGCCTCGTCCCGTCCGCCGCCCTGGCCGTCCTGGCCGCGGCGGGCTGCTCCACCGGTGGCGGGCAGCCCGCGGTCACGGTTCCCACGCCGTCGTCCCGGGCCGCCGCGTACTGCGAGGCCCTGCACAAGGAACTGCCCGAGACCGTCGTGGACCTGGAACGCAGTGACCCCGAACCGGACTCGGCGCTGACCGCCGGCTGGGGGGACGGGGCGATCGTACTGCGCTGCGGCGTCCCGCGACCCTCGCGGATGGACGACGCCCAGTCCAAGGGTGTCGACGCGGACGGCGTCAACTGGCTGCTGGAGCAGCGGGAGGACGCCGGTCCGCGGTTCACGACCACCTACCGCGAGGCGTACGTCGAGGTGACGCTCGGGACCGAGTTCGCCCATGACATCACCCCGTTGTCGGCGTTCGCCGGTCCCGTCGCGCGGACGGTCCCCGAGAGTCTGTGACGCGGCCCCGGGTCCGTGACGCGCTCTCCGGGTGCCGTGGTCGCCGTGCCCGGGTCCGTGGTCGCGGTCCCCGGGTCCGTGACCTCGCCCCCGGGGAATCCGTGCGGACGGTCCACAGGAGTCCTGGCGCGGGTCAGCGCAGTCCGGTGGACCGGTTCAGCGCCGCCTGGATCAGCCGGTCCACCAGCTCCGGGTAGCTCACGCCGCTCTCCTGCCACATCCGCGGGTACATGGAGATCGGGGTGAACCCGGGCATGGTGTTGATCTCGTTGATGACGAACGTGCCGTCCTCGGCGAGGAAGAAGTCGGCGCGCACCAGGCCCTCGCAGGAGGCGGCCTCGAAGGCGTCCACGGCGAGCCGCCGCACCTCGGCGGTCTGCTCCTCGGTGAGCGGGGCGGGCACCAGCCCGGCCGCCGAGTCGATGTACTTGGCCTCGAAGTCGTAGAAGTCGTGCGAGGTGACCGGGGGGATCTCGGCCGGCACGCTGGCGCGCGGCCCGTCCTCGAACTCCAGCACCCCGCACTCGATCTCGCGGCCGCGCAGCAGGGACTCCACCAGGAACTTGGGGTCGTGGCGGCGGGCCTCCTCGATCGCCTCGTCGAGTCCGGCGGCGTCCTCGACCTTGGTGATGCCCATGGACGAGCCGCCGCGGGCGGGCTTCACGAAGAGCGGCCAGCCGTGTTCGGCGGCGAACTCCATGATGCGCTTGCGGGCGGCGGGGCGGTCCGACTCCCACTCACGGGGGCGGACGACCTCGTACGGGCCGACCGGCAGCCCGAAGGAGGTGAACACCCGCTTCATGTACTCCTTGTCCTGGCCGATCGCGGAGGCGAGGACCCCGGCGCCGACGTAGGGCACTCCGGACAGTTCCAGGAGCCCCTGGAGCGTGCCGTCCTCGCCGTAGGGGCCGTGCAGCATGGGGAAGACGACGTCGACCTCGCCCAGGACCGTGGGCACCGAACCGGGTTCGCCCACGACGACGTCACGGTTGCCGGGGTCGACGGAGAGCGTCACGGCGCCCCCCGCCGGTTCGGCGAGCTCGTCCACGTCGGGGACCCGCCGGTCCGTGATGGCCATGCGGGCCGGGTCGTCGGCCGTCAGGGCCCACCGGCCGTCCTTGGTGATGCCGATCGGCAGGACGTCGTACGTGGACCGGTCGAGGGCGCTCATCACGGCGCCGGCCGTGACGACCGAGATGCCGTGTTCGGAGCTCCGGCCGCCGAACACGACGGCCACGCGCGGCTTGCGGGGCCGCTCGGAGCTCCGTCCGGAGCCCGCGGGGCTCTGTGCGGCTCCGGCGGTGCTCTCAGGGCTCTGGGGGAGGTTCTCGCTGCTCATATCGCGTTGAGGGTACCTGCTGGTAGGGCTCGGGTCAGCGTCGCTCGGGCTTGGCGCTGCGCGACATCAGCTCCTTCAGCGCGACCACCGGGGACTTCCCCTCGTGGACGATTCCGACGACCGTCTCCGTGATGGGCATGTCGACTCCGTGCCGGCGCGCCAGATCCAGCACCGACCGGCAGGACTTGACGCCCTCGGCGGTCTGCTGGGTGACGGCGACGGTCTCCTGGAGCGTCATCCCGCGGCCGAGGTTGGTGCCGAAGGTGTGGTTGCGCGAGAGCGGTGAGGAGCAGGTGGCCACCAGGTCGCCGAGTCCGGCGAGTCCGGAGAAGGTCAGCGGGTCGGCGCCCATGGCCAGGCCCAGGCGGGTGGTCTCGGCCAGGCCCCGGGTGATGAGCGAGCCCTTGGTGTTGTCGCCCAGGCCCATGCCGTCCGCGATGCCCACGGCGAGGCCGATGACGTTCTTGACGGCGCCGCCGAGTTCGCAGCCGATGACGTCGGTGTTGGTGTACGGGCGGAAGTACGAGGTGTGGCAGGCGGCCTGGAGCCGCTGGGCCACGGTCTCGTCGGAGCAGGCGACGACACCGGCGGCGGGCCGGCGTTCCGCGATCTCCTTGGCGAGGTTGGGGCCCGTGACGACGGCGACGCGGTCCGCGCCGACCCCGGTGACGTCCTGGACGACCTCGCTCATCCGCTTGGTGGTGCCGAGTTCGACGCCCTTCATCAGGGACACCAGGACGGTGCCGGACTCCAGGTGGGGTGTCCACGCCGCGAGGTTGGCGCGCAGGGTCTGGGAGGGCACCACCAGCACCGCGAAGTCGGCGCCGCGCAGCGCCTCGGCGGGGTCCGTGGTGGCCCGGACGGAGGCGGGCAGCTCAATTCCCGGCAGATAGTCCGGGTTGGTGCGGGTCCGGTTGACCGCGTCGGCGACCTCCGGGCGGCGGGCGCAGAGGGTGACGTCGCAGCCCGCGTCGGCGAGGACCATGCCGAAGGCCGTACCCCATGAGCCGGTTCCGAAGACGGCTGCCTTGGCGGGGTGCGTCACGTGGATCCCTTTCCCTCTGCCTCGCGCCGCTGTTCGGCACGGGCCTTACGGTGATCGTAGGGCTCGGCGGGCGCCTTCTCGCCGCGTACGTCCTCCAGCTGGGCGGTGACCGCGGCCATGATGACCTCGGTGGCCTGGCGCAGGACGTCGGGGGTGGGTTCGAGGCCGTGGAACCGGGACAGGTCCACCGGCGGCCCGGCCTGCACCGTGAGGGTCTTGCGGGGGAACAGCCGGAGCTTGTTCTCCTTGGCGTACGGGGGCATCGCGAGGTTGGCGCCCCACTGGGCGACGGGGATGACCGGGGCCTTGGTCATCAGGGCGACGCGGGCGGCGCCGGTCTTGCCGGCCATGGGCCACATGTCGGGGTCGCGGGTGAGGGTGCCCTCCGGGTAGAAGGCCACGCATTCGCCCCGCTCGATGGCGGCGACGGCGGCCCGGAACGCGCCCAGGGCGTCGCTCGTCTCGCGGTAGACGGGGATCTGCCCGGTGCCGCGCAGCATCATTCCGACGAAAGGCGCCCGGAACAGCGCGGCCTTCGCGAGAAGCCTCGGTACCCTGCCGGTGTTGTACTGGAAATGCCCGTACGAAAGCGGATCAAGGTACGAGTTGTGATTGACCGCGGTGATGAATCCGCCATCGGCCGGAATGTGTTCCATTCCCCGCCAGTCGCGCTTGAACAGAACCACCAGGGGCGGTTTTGCGATGACCGCGGCCAGGCGGTACCAGAAGCCGATTCTGCGGCGGGACACTCGGACGCCTTCCTCTAGGGCCTGTTCTCCGCCCGGTCCGCGGCGGTGCTGTGCCGGTCCGGGCGCCTGCTGTGTGGAGAACACCGTACGCCTCGCCCGCCGGGGCGGACCCGCGGGTTGTCGTACCGGCGGGCGAGAATGAGTGCTGACGCGTACGGAGGGGGAGATCGCCACGAACACCGACCCGACCGGCTCCTGGTCCCTGGTCGTCCCGCTGAAACCGCTCGCCCGCGCCAAGAGCAGGCTGGGGCGGGCGGTCGGCGAGGAGCGGCCGCGGCTGGCGCTGGCCTTCGCCCAGGACACGGTGTCCGCCGCGCTGTCGTGCCCGGCTGTGCGCGATGTGGTGGTCGTCACGGACGATCCGGTGGCGGCGGAGGCGCTGGCCGCGCTCGGCGCCCGTACGGTGGCGGACGTTCCGGCGGCCGGGCTCAACGCGGCGCTGGAGCACGGTGCCCGGTCGGCGCGCGCGGACCGTCCGGACGCCGCGGTGGCCGCGCTCAACGCGGATCTGCCGGCACTGCGGCCCGCGGAACTGGCACGGGTGCTGGATTTCGCGGCCGCTTTTCCCCGTACATTCCTCGCCGACGCGCAGGGAATCGGCACCACTTTCCTGTCGGCCGCCTCCGGTGTGGAATTGCGGCCCTTTTTCGGGGGACCGTCGCGGGCCCGGCATCTGGCGTCGGGGGCGGTGGAGGTCCCGCCGGCGGGACTCGACTCGGTCCGCCGGGACGTGGACACCGGGGAGGACCTGCGGGTGGCACTGGCCCTGGGTGCGGGGCGCCGGACCACCGCCCTGTGCGCCCCGGCGGCCGGACAGGCGTGCGGGTCAGGGCACTAGGCTGGCTCCCATGCAGGCGACCTCGTACACGTACGACTCGGCGACCAGGACCGGCAGTGTGCTGCTGGACGACGGCACCCCGGTGGACTTCGGCGCCCCGGCCTTCGACGCGGGCGGCCTGCTGCTGCTGCGGCCGGGGCAGCGGGTGCGGATCGAGACCGAGGGCGAGGGCGCATCGCTGCGCATCACGCTGGTGACGCTCCAGACGCTCTGACGGCGCCCCGGACAGCCCGCGGGCCGGGCTCCCCGAGGGGAGCCCGGCCCGGCGCGTTCCGAGCTACGAGCGCTGCCCGCCCGCTCTCACTTCTTGCGGGTGGTCGCCTTCTTGGCGGCGGTCTTGCGGGCCGTGGTCTTCTTCGCGGGCGCCGTCTTCGCCGTGGTCTTCTTGGCGGGAGCCGTCTTGGTGGCGGTCGCCTTCTTGGTGGCCGTGGTCTTCTTGGCCGGGGCGCTCTTCTTGGCCGCCGCCGTGGTCTTCTTGGCCGGGGCGCTCTTCTTGGCCGCCGCCGTGGTCTTCTTCGCCGGGGCGGTCTTCTTGGCCGCCGCCGTGGTCTTGCGGGCCGTGGCCTTCTTGGCGGTGGCCTTTTTGGCGGCCGCCTTCGCCGTCGTACGGGTGGAAGAACCGCCCGACAGGCTGCCCTTGGGAGCCTTCTTGACGGAGACCTCGCCGCCCTTGGGGAGCTTCTTGGAGCCGCTCACCAGGTCCTTGAAGCCCTGGCCCGCGCGGAACCGGGGCACGGACGTCTTCTTGACCCGCACGCGCTCGCCCGTCTGCGGGTTGCGGGCGTAGCGGGCCGGGCGGTCGACCTTCTCGAACGATCCGAAACCGGTGACCGAGACACGGTCACCGGCGACGACCGCGCGGACGATCGCGTCGAGCACCACATCCACGGCGTCGGCGGCCTGCTGCCGGCCGCCGACCTTGTCGGCAATCGCTTCTACGAGCTGCGCCTTGTTCACGTCTTCCCCTTCGGAGACATTGCCGGAACGAATCTGTTCAGGCGTTTTCGCACGTTAGGCAGATATATACCGCAAATCAAACACGAAACGGGCTAATCACCCTAGTGCCGCAACGAAGTCGACCGCCGCGCTGTTCCGCGGAGTCAGTCACCTTCGGGGAATCGGCCCTCATCGAGGTCCTTCATCAATCGGTCCAGGCGCCTTGCCGCACCTGGGAGATCGTGCTTAGCCGCGGCCGTGACGACCAGCAGCTTCCGGGAGAGCGCCATCCGTACGCCCTCCGGGACTTGCAGTGCGCGCACGCGTGCGTGCGCTTCCTTCAATCGGTCGGCGACTTCGCCATAGAGCTTGAGTTGGCTGTCGCGTTCCATGCACCGATTGTGCCATCTGGGGCGAGTTGTCGCCCGAGGGGGGCTCAACAAGCGACTGCGCCCCCTGCCGGGAGGCAGGGGGCGCAGTGCGGTAAAAGCGCTGATCAGGCCTGGATGGTCTGCGGTTTGAAGGCCGGTCGGCCCGCCTCGTAGGCCGCGATGTCCGCTTCGTTCTGAAGGGTGAGGCTGATGTCGTCGAGGCCGTTGAGCAGCCGCCAGCGGGCGTTCTCGTCCAGCTCGAAACCGGCGGTGATCCCGGCCGCGAGGACCTGGCGCTTCTCCAGGTCCACGGTGACCTCGGCGGCCGAGTCGGCCTCGGTCAGCTCCCACAGCCGGTCGACGACGTCCTGGTCGAGGACGACGGTCAACAGCCCGTTCTTCAGCGAGTTGCCGCGGAAGATGTCGGCGAACCGGGAGGAGATGACGGTCTTGAAGCCGTAGTTCTGCAGGGCCCAGACGGCGTGCTCGCGGGAGGAGCCGGTGCCGAAGTCGGGGCCGGCCACCAGGACCGTCGCGCCCTCGCGCTCCGGGCGGTTGAGGACGAAGTCCTCGTTTTTGCGCCAGGCTTCGAAGAGCCCGTCCTCGAAGCCGTCCCGGGTGACCTTCTTCAGCCAGTGGGCGGGGATGATCTGGTCGGTGTCGACGTTGCTGCGGCGCAGCGGGACGGCACGGCCGGTGTGTGCGGTGAATGCTTCCATGGCTATCGGACTCCGGCGGGCGTACGGGTGTCGGACAGGTCGGCGGGCGAGGCCAGATGGCCCAGCACGGCGGTGGCGGCGGCCACCTGCGGGGACACCAGGTGGGTACGGCCGCCCTTGCCCTGCCTGCCCTCGAAGTTGCGGTTGGAGGTGGAGGCGGAGCGCTCACCGGGGGCCAGCTGGTCCGGGTTCATGCCCAGGCACATCGAACAGCCCGCGTGCCGCCATTCGGCGCCGGCGGCCGTGAAGACCTTGTCCAGGCCCTCCTCGACGGCCTGGAGGGCGACCCGGACGGAACCCGGGACGACCAGCATCCGTACGCCGTCGGCGACTTTGCGGCCCTCCATGACCGAGGCGGCGTTGCGCAGGTCCTCGATGCGGCCGTTGGTGCAGGAACCCACGAAGACGGTGTCCACACTGATCTCGCGCAGCGGCTGCCCGGCGGTCAAGCCCATGTACTCCAGGGCCTTTTCGGCGGCGTGGCGTTCCGAGGCGTCCTCGTACGAAGCCGGGTCGGGGACACAGGCGGACAGCGGCGCGCCCTGGCCCGGGTTGGTGCCCCAGGTGACGAACGGCGCCAGCTCGGTGGCGTCGATGAGGACCTCGGCGTCGAAGACCGCGTCGTCGTCGGTGCGCAGCGTCTCCCAGTACGCCACGGCGGCGTCCCAGTCCTCGCCCCGGGGGGCGTGGTCGCGGCCCCGCAGGTAGTCGAAGGTGGTGCGGTCCGGGGCGATCATGCCCGCGCGGGCGCCGGCCTCGATCGACATGTTGCAGATGGTCATCCGGGCCTCCATCGAGAGCTTCTCGATGGCGGATCCGCGGTATTCGAGGATGTACCCCTGGCCGCCGCCGGTGCCGATGCGGGCGATGACGGCGAGGATGAGGTCCTTGGCGGTGACGGTGTCGGGCAGTTCGCCCTCGACGGTGATCGCCATGGTCCTGGGCCGGGCCAACGGGAGCGTCTGGGTGGCGAGGACGTGCTCGACCTGGCTGGTGCCGATGCCGAAGGCCAGCGCGCCGAACGCCCCGTGGGTCGAGGTGTGCGAGTCACCGCAGACCACCGTGGTGCCCGGCTGGGTCAGCCCCAGCTGCGGGCCCACCACGTGCACGACGCCCTGCTCGACGTCGCCGAGCGGGTGCAGCCGGACGCCGAAGTCCGCGCAGTTCTTGCGCAGGGTCTCCAGCTGGGCGCGGGAGACCGGGTCGGCGATCGGCTTGTCGATGTCGAGGGTCGGGGTGTTGTGGTCCTCGGTCGCGATGGTGAGGTCGAGGCGCCGGACCGGGCGGCCGGCCTGGCGCAGACCGTCGAACGCCTGCGGGCTGGTCACTTCGTGCAGCAGGTGCAGATCGATGAAGAGAAGGTCGGGCTCGCCCTCCGCGCGCCGGACGACGTGGTCGTCCCAGACCTTCTCCGCGAGTGTCCTACCCATCGCTTTCCCTCCGGCCGGCGTCCTCGCCGGCCCAACTAGAGATTTCGGTGCGCCACCGTCCGGACCCCCGAGCGGGGCGGCGACTACGAGCCGCGATGCGGCCGCCGGTACAGGTTCGCAATTCCTGGGGAAAATTGAACTTGCGTTTCACAGAGTGAGACGCGAGTATCGTCGTATGGACAACTCTAGCGGCGTCGGCGTTCTCGACAAGGCAGCTCTGGTATTGAGCGCCCTGGAGTCCGGTCCGGCCACCCTCGCCGGACTGGTCGCGGCGACAGGGCTCGCACGGCCGACGGCACATCGACTGGCCGTGGCACTCGAACACCACCGCATGGTGGCGAGGGACATGCAGGGCCGTTTCATTCTCGGCCCCCGCCTGGCGGAGCTGGCCGCGGCGGCCGGCGAGGACCGCCTGCTGGCGACGGCCGGACCCGTGCTCACACATCTGCGTGACATCACCGGCGAGAGCGCCCAGCTCTACCGCCGGCAGGGCGACATGCGGATCTGCGTGGCGGCGGCGGAACGGCTGTCCGGACTGCGGGACACGGTACCCGTCGGCTCCACACTCACCATGAAGGCGGGATCCTCCGCGCAGATCCTGATGGCCTGGGAGGAGCCGGAGCGCCTGCACCGGGGCCTCCAGGGGGCGCGCTTCACCGCGACGGCCCTCTCGGGCGTACGCCGCCGGGGCTGGGCCCAGTCGATCGGCGAGCGCGAGCCGGGCGTCGCCTCGGTCTCGGCACCGGTGCGGGGCCCGTCGAACCGCGTGGTCGCGGCGGTGTCCGTCTCCGGGCCGATCGAGCGGCTGACGCGCCACCCGGGCCGGATGCACGCCCAGGCCGTCATCGACTCGGCCGCGCGGCTGAGCGAGGCACTGCGCCGCACGGGCTGAGGCAGCACGCCCGATCCCCTTCCCCTGGCCGCCCCAGCGCCGTGGCGGCCCCCTTCCCGCGGGCCTCTTCACCCGCGCACCGCTCGCCGGCGGCCCCGCCGGCCACCCCGCTCCTCGCCGGCCGCCCCCGCGACGTGGAGCACCTCGTCCAACAGGCCCGCGTCTCATGGGAGATGGCGGCCGGGACCTGGACCCGCCAGAAGATCACCTGTCCACTCCCCCGAAGCCTCCCGGCACAGCGCGGGGCGGGAACCGGTCCGGAACAGCGGCAAGGTCCTCCACCGAGGTGAAGGACCTTGCCGTACTGCCGAGTTGTACCCCCGACCGGATTCGAACCGGCGCTACTGCCGTGAGAGGGCAGCGTGCTAGGCCGCTACACAACGGGGGCTTGTTACTTCGGTCTTGCGCTGGGCTACCAGGACTCGAACCTAGAATGACGGTACCAGAAACCGTAGTGTTGCCAATTACACCATAGCCCATGGTGGTACACGTACCCCCGACCGGATTCGAACCGGCGCTACTGCCGTGAGAGGGCAGCGTGCTAGGCCGCTACACAACGGGGGCCCTAGCGATCCTCACCCGGCGGTAACCGGGCGGTGTCACCGCGTGAACATCGGTGCGACCCAGACGTTCTCGCGGGATGGATCTGTACCCCCGACCGGATTCGAACCGGCGCTACTGCCGTGAGAGGGCAGCGTGCTAGGCCGCTACACAACGGGGGCTTGTTACTTCATCGTGCGGTACTGCGCTGGGCTACCAGGACTCGAACCTAGAATGACGGTACCAGAAACCGTAGTGTTGCCAATTACACCATAGCCCACTGAAACGCAACCCCTGAGGGCCTTGTCTCTGTCTGCGCTTCCCGGCCGGATCTTTCGGCCCGCTCGGGCGGCGCAGGAAGAACATTACCCGAAGGTGTCCGGCGCTCCAAAACGGGTATCGCCCGCCAGCAGGCCGGGAAGCTCGTCCAGGCCGGTGATCCGGGCCAGTTCGGGGCGCCCGCCGAGCCCGGCGCGGTCGAGCCAGATCCCGCCGAGCCCGGCGGCCACGGCGCCCGCCGCGTCGATGTCGGGTTCGTTGCCGACGTACGCCACCTCGCGCGGGTCCAGGGCCAGGGCCTCGCAGGCCGCGTGGAAGGCCGCCGCGTCCGGTTTGGAGACCCCGATCTCCACCGCGCACACCACGGCCTCGAAGCGGTCCCGCACGCCGAGCGCGCGGAGCTTGCGGTCCTGGTTGTGGATGCTGGAGTTGGACAGGACGGCGTGCCGGAAGCTCCTGGCCAGCCGGTCCAGCACCGGCAGGACGTCCGGGAAGAGGGCCCACGCGGCCTCGTAGTGCGCGGCGTGCCGGCCGAACCACGCGTCGGCCTCGGCGTCGCTCATCCACCGCCCCAGGAACTCCCGCACCCGCTCGCGGCGCTGCCCCTGGAAGTCGGTCTCCCCGGCGGCGAAGCGCGCCCATTGCGCGTCCGTGATCGCCTTCCAGGCGTCGAGGGCCCGCTCCAGGGAGGCGTACCCCTCAGGGAAGCCCTCGCGCTCCAGGTGCGCGCGCATGCCGGTGCGGTCGGCCCCGGAGTAGTCGAAGATCGTGTCGTCGATGTCCCAGAGGACCGCGCGGATCGCCATGCGGCGAACCTACCCCGCTCCGCCGCCCCGCTACCGGATACGCCGGAGGCCGGGCTCCCCCGTGGGGGACCCCGGCCTCCGGCGTGCGTACGGGCGTCGCTACCCGGCCAGCTTGGCCAGGGCCGCGTCGACGCGGGCGATCGTCTTCTCGCGGCCCAGGATCTCCAGGGACTCGAAGAGCGGCAGGCCGACCGTGCGGCCGGTCACGGCGACGCGGACCGGGGCCTGCGCCTTGCCGAGCTTGAGGCCGTGCTTCTCGCCGGCGGCCAGGACGGCGGCCTTGAGGGCCTCGGCGTTCCACTCGGCGGCGAGCAGACCGGCGCGGGCGCTGACGAGGAGGGCGTCCGAGCCCTCCTTCATGGCCTTGTTCCAGGACGCCTCGTCCTCGACCGGCTCGTCCAGGAAGAGGAAGTCGACGTTGGCCGTGATGTCCGAGAGCACCGTCACCCGGGTCTGGGCGTGCGGGGCGATCTCGGCGAACTGCTCCGCGTCGAAGGCCTCCGGGGCCCACGGGGCGAACGGCGCCTTCAGCCAGGGGCCGCACGCCTCGGTGAACGCCTTCACGTCCATCGCCCGCACGTGCTCGGCGTTGACGTGCTCGCACTTCTTCAGGTCGAAGCGGGCCGGGTTGGCGTTGACGTCGGCGATGTCGAACGCGGCGACCAGCTCGTCGCGGGAGAAGATGTCGCGGTCCTCGGCGATGGACCAGCCCAGCAGCGAGAGGTAGTTGAGCAGCCCCTCGGGCAGGAAGCCACGCTCGCGGTAGAGGTTGAGCGAGGCCTGCGGGTCGCGCTTGGAGAGCTTCTTGTTGCCCTCGCCCATGACGTACGGCAGGTGGCCGAAGGCGGGGATGTCCTTGGCCACACCCAGCTCGATCAGCGCCCGGTACAGCGCGATCTGGCGCGGGGTGGAGGAGAGCAGGTCCTCGCCGCGCAGGACGTGGGTGATCTCCATCAGCGCGTCGTCGACCGGGTTGACCAGGGTGTAGAGCGGGGCCCCGTTGGCGCGGACGATGCCGTAGTCCGGGACGTTCTCCGGCTGGACGGTGATCTCGCCGCGGACCAGGTCGGTGAAGGTGATCGCCTCGTCGGGCATCCGGAAGCGCACGATCGAGGTGCGTCCCTCGGCCTCGTACGCGGCCTTCCGCTCGTCGCTCAGGTCACGGCAGTGGCCGTCGTACCCCGAGGGCCGTCCGGCGGCGCGGGCGGCGTCGCGGCGGGCGTCCAGCTCCTCGGTGGTGCAGTAGCAGGGGTAGGCGTACCCGGCGTCCAGCAGCTTGGCGGCGACGTCCTTGTAGAGGTCCATCCGCTGCGACTGGCGGTACGGGGCGTGCGGGCCGCCGACCTCCGGGCCCTCGTCCCAGTCGAACCCGAGCCAGCGCATCGAGTCGAGCAGCTGCTCGTAGGACTCCTCGGAGTCGCGGGCCGCGTCGGTGTCCTCGATGCGGAAGACCAGGGTGCCCTGGTGGTGCCGCGCGAACGCCCAGTTGAACAGGGCGGTGCGGACCAGGCCCACATGGGGGTTGCCCGTGGGTGAGGGACAGAAACGGACGCGGACTGGTGCGTTAACCACGCTTGATCACCTTGTTGGTGAGAGTGCCGATGCCTTCGATGGTGACGGCGACTTCGTCGCCGGCGTGCAGGGGTCCGACTCCCGCGGGGGTCCCGGTGAGGATCACGTCGCCCGGGAGCAGCGTCATGGCCTCCGTGATGTGGACGACCAGGTCCTCGACCGAGCGGATCATGTCGCTCGTACGGCCCAGCTGGCGTTGCTCGCCGTTGACCGTGGCCTGGACGGCCAGGTCGCCGGGGTCGAGGTCCGTCTCCACCCAGGGGCCGAGCGGGCACGACGTGTCGAACCCCTTGGCGCGGGCCCACTGCGCCTCGCGGCGCTGGGCGTCGCGGGCGGTGACGTCGTTGGCGCAGGTGTAGCCGAAGACGACGTCCTTGACCCGCTCGCGCGGGACCTCGCGGCACATCCGGCCGATCACCACGGCCAGTTCGGCCTCGTGGTGCAGCTCCTGGGAGAAGGAGGGGTACTCGATGGCGTCGCCCGAGCCGATCACCGAGGTGGTGGGCTTGAAGAAGGTGATCGGGACGTCGGGCACCTCGCCGCCCATCTCGGCGGCGTGCTCCGCGTAGTTGCGGCCGACGGCCACGACCTTGTTGGGGAGCACGGGGGGCAGCAGCCGGACCTTCTTCAGCGGGACCTTGGTCCCGGAGAGCTCGAAGTCGGTGTACGGGATGCCCTTGATGATGTCGAGGACGAGGTCACCGGAGTCGATGGCCCCCTCGCCCTCGACCGCGCCGAAGGCGACATTGCCGTCGATGGAGAACCTGGCGATGCGCACGGGATGCTGTCGCCCCTCACTTGCTGGCTGGCTGAAGACTGACGCTCCAGGCTAACGCGGGTGAGGGACGCCGGCCCGCCCCCGCGGGGCCGCCCGGCGGGCGTGGCGCGGCCTTCGTCAGGGCCGGACGGTGCGGCGCGGGTTGGCCGTGACGTCCGGCAGGGCGGCGGTCTGCGCCCGGGGGGTCGGCAGTTGGAGCGTCCGGGCGTCCTCCAGGTGCGCCAGCGTGGTGCGCCGGGGGTTGGCCAGGTTGCGGAACGTCGTGGTCTTCATCTGCCGTGTGGACCCTTGTCGCTCGGGCCCCGCCCTGAGGGGGAGCCGGTTCGTCGGATGCGCTTATCCCTGCAAAGCGCCAGGCTAAACATGCGATTCCCCACGGAAGTCGCGGTGAGACGGCGATCATGATGTGAGTTTGCTCACGAAGTTGGCGACAAAGGGATCATTCCGGGCGCTCGATCGCGCCAGGGGAAACGGACAATGCATGACTGAATCCCGCATTCCGCTCCCGATCGTGCCGTCTGGGACACCTCACCCCCTCCGGAAACCCGCCCCTTTTGGTGCGGTTTGACACCGAAAGCTCTGCACGGCTTGTTACCCGCTCATCACACGGTGTCATCCAGGTCACAGCCCGGTACACGGGCCTTGTTGGAGATCCGCCACTGTGCTGGAATTCCACGCACCGCCGCGGGTTTCAGGGCCCAGCGCGCAGGGGCGCAACGCAGCGCCGAGTGGCGGCGGGAGGGGGAAGTACGCCGGTCACTCACGACCACCATGGGGCGCGTCCAGCGCCCCACGACGCCGACACCGTCCCGCCGTTCTACGCGGGGGGACGCCTGGTCCAGAGGTTGCGACGCTAGTGCAGGGACGTTTCAAGAGGGATGGCATGGGGTCTCCCCAGCCCCGCCAGGGCCGAGGGGACGCTCCGGCGGACCAGGAGCCGCGCGGCGACAGCGACCGCGGCGCCTCGGCCCAGCACGCCCAGAACCCCGGACCGGCCGGCGACGGCGGCGAGCGCGCGCAACGCCCGGGAACCACCACGGGCGAGAGCGCGGAGACGGCCCCGCCCCTCAATCCCACAGGCCCCTCCGCCGCCGGTTCGCGCATCGCCCTGCGTAACTGGCGCATCAGCACCCGTCTGGTCTCCCTGCTCGCCCTGCCCGTGGTCGCGGCGACCACGCTCGGCGGCATGCGCATCAACGAATCCATGAACGACATGGAGCAGTTGGAGCACATGCAGCTGCTCACCGAGATGACCAAGCAGGCGACGCTGCTGGCCAACGCGCTCCAGAACGAGCGCGACCAGTCCGCCGGCCCGCTGGCGAACGGCGGCAAGGCGACCGACTACAAGGTCACCGAGCCCCGCAAGCGCACCGACCGGGCCAAGTCCACCTTCCTCGACGCCACCGACAAGATCGGCAACACCCCGGGCGACGAGGCGCTGGACAGCATCCACGCGAGCGTCAGCCAGATCAGCAACCAGCTCGGCGACCTGACCAGCATCCGCAAGGACGCCTACGCCAAGGACGCGCCCAGCCTCAACACGGTGGACCGGTACAGCCAGCTGATCTCCTCGCTGCTGAGCCTCTCGCAGGACATGGCGCAGGCCACCAGCAGCCCGGACATGATCAAGCGGACCCGTGCCCTGGCGGCGTTCTCCTCCGCCAAGGAGTACGCCTCCGTGCAGCGCGCCGTGATCGCCGCGGCCCTGCCCGCCAGCGACAACGCCAAGGGCCACCTGGACGACAACGACCAGGCGTTCGGCCGGAACGCGCTCGTCAAGGAAGCCCAGTCCAAGCAGACGTTCGAAACGACGTACGAGAGCACCGGCAACAGCTCCACCGAGCTGCTGGCCTCGCTGGAGAACGGCAACCCCGAGATCACCGCGGCCGACATGTACGCGAAGAAGGTGCTCGACAGCCCGCTGGGCATGGAGGGCTCCAAGACCTCGCGCACGTACATGGACTGGTACGACCAGAGCTCCAACAAGATCCAGGCCATGAAGACCATCGAGGAGACGCTCCTCAGTGAGATGGAGACCAAGGCCCGTGAGCTGAGGGAGAGTTCGCAGCGCGAGGCCATCCTCAACGGTGCGATGATCCTGGTCGTCCTCGGTGTGTCGCTGGTCGGCGCCTTCGTGGTGGCCCGGTCCATGATCCGCTCGCTGCGGCGGCTCCAGGACACCGCGACCCGGGTCGCCCAGGACCGGCTGCCCGAGCTGGTCAAGCAGCTCTCCGAGTCCGACCCGCAGGACGTGGACACCTCCGTCGAGTCCGTCGGTGTGCACTCCCGGGACGAGATCGGCCAGGTGGCCGCGGCCTTCGACGACGTGCACCGCGAGGCGGTCCGCCTCGCCGCCGAGCAGGCCCTCCTGCGAGGCAACGTCAACGCGATGTTCACCAACCTCTCGCGGCGTTCCCAGGGCCTCATCCAGCGTCAGCTCTCGCTGATCTCCGAACTGGAGTCGCGCGAGGCCGACCCGGACCAGCTCTCCTCGCTCTTCAAGCTCGACCACCTCGCGACCCGTATGCGCCGTAACGGCGAGAACCTCCTCGTCCTCGCGGGCGAGGAGCCGGGCCGCCGGTGGACGCGTCCCGTGCCGCTGGTCGACGTGCTCCGTGCCGCCGCCTCCGAGGTGGAGCAGTACGAGCGCATCGAACTGGCCGCGGTGCCCGCCACCGAGGTGGCCGGCCGCGTCGTCAACGACCTCGTGCACCTCCTCGCCGAGCTGCTGGAGAACGCCACGTCGTTCTCCTCGCCGCAGACGAAGGTCCGGGTCACCGGTCACGCGCTGCCCGACGGCCGGGTGCTCGTGGAGATCCACGACACCGGCATCGGCCTCTCCCCCGAGGACCTGGCGGCGATCAACGAGCGGCTGGCCGCGCCCCCGACGGTGGACGTCTCCGTCTCCCGCCGCATGGGCCTCTTCGTGGTCGGCCGGCTCTCCCTGCGCCACGGCATCCGGATCCAGCTGCGGCCCTCCGACTCCGGTGGTACGACCGCGCTGGTCATGCTGCCCATGGAGGTCGCGCACGGCGGCAAGCAGCCGCCGTCCAAGCAGGGGCCGGGCCAGCAGCCCGGTGCGCCCGGCGGTCTGCTCGCCGGCGGCAACGGCGCGAACGGCGGCGGCAACGGCCAGCGCGCCGGTCTCGGCGGTCCCCCGGCTCCCGCCAAGGGGCTGGGCGCCGGTCCGCAGCGCGGCCAGGTCGGCGCGGGCGCGTCGCCCCGGGCGGCCCTGCCCTCGCGCGACGGCGGACCGCGTCAGCCGCAGCAGGGCCCCGGCCCGCAGGGACCCGGCGTTCCGGGCCAGGGCCGGCACGACGCACCGCGTCAGGGCGGCGGGCTCTCCGGCGCCTTCGGCGGCGGTGGCCGCGCCGGCGCACGCGGTCAGCAGGACCCGTCCGCGGGCGCCGACTCGGGCCGCCCGAACCTGTTCGGCCACTCGGGCCCCGGCCAGCAGGGCCGCAGCGGTCCGCCCGCCCGGCAGACCCCGCAGCCTCAGCAGGCCCAGCACAACCAGGACGGCTCGTACGGCCAGGGCAACCAGTACGGCCAGGGCGGCGGCGACCCGTTCGGCCAGAGCGGCGACCCGTACGGCCAGGGCCAGCAGGGCCAGGGCCAGCAGGGCAACCAGGGCGGCTTCCAGCAGCCCGCCGCTCCGGCCCGGCGGCTTCCGCCCGCGGGCGGCCCGCGGGCCGAGCTGCCCGGCGGCAACCCGCAGCCGCAGCGGCCCCAGAGCACCAGCTGGGGCGTCGAGGAGCCGGGCGGCCCGCACCACACCCCGCTGGACGCGCCGCGCGGTCACGAGGAGCCCGGCTTCGGCCGGACGAACCCGGCCGAGGGCCACGGCCCGAACCAGCCGTACGGCGGCCCCGGTTCGCGGCAGCCCACGGACGACCGTCAGAACCCGGCCGCCACGGCCGAGTTCGCCCGCCCGGACTTCTCGGCGCCGCAGGCACCCCAGATGCCGCAGATCCCGCAGGCGCCGCAGCAGGGCATGGACCCGGCGAGCACCGCCCAGTTCGTCCGCCCGGACTTCGGTGCCCCGCTGCCGCACGACCAGGGCTTCGGCGGCCAGGCTCCGCAGGCCCCCGCACCGCAGCGGCACGAGGGACCCGACTTCGGCGGGCCGCGTCCGCCGGCGCCCGAGCAGCAGTACCGGCCGGAGCAGCAGCACCGGCCCGCGCTGCCGCAGCAGCCGGAGGCCCTGCCGCCGGCCGGTCCGGGTGACGGGCGTACGCCGCTGTACGACACGCTGGAGACCAACTGGTTCCACGGCCCGCCGCAGGGCGGCGGGCAGCCGCCCGCCGAGCCGCAGGCACCGGCCGCCCCGGAGCCCGCGGGCGACCCGGCTCCGCCCATGCCCCGGCGTGGTGCGGCGGACACCCCGGTCACCAGCTCCTGGCGTGCCTCGCCCAACGACGAGCTCGTCCGCCAGGCGGAGCGGGCCAAGAAGCCCGCGGCCGGCGGGATCACCACGTCCGGACTGCCGCGACGGGTCCCACGTGCCAATTTGGTACCGGGCACCGCTCAGCAGCAGAATCATCAGTCCGGACCTCAGGTTTCGCGTGCGCCGGATGACGTACGCGGCCGTCTGACCAATCTCCGCCGGGGCATCCAGCAGGGACGGCAGGCCAACAACGGCCCGTCTACCGGCAGTTTCCAACTCGGCCCCACTCACCAGCAGGAGCGTTAGTTGAGCCCCATGAGTCAGGCCGCGCAGAATCTGAACTGGCTGATCACCAACTTCGTGGACAACACCCCAGGGGTGTCGCACACGGTGGTGGTCTCCGCGGATGGCCTGCTGCTGGCGATGTCCGAAGGTTTCCCGCGCGACCGCGCCGACCAGCTGGCGGCCGTGGCCTCCGGTCTGACGTCGCTGACGGCGGGTGCCTCCCGGATCTTCGAAGGCGGCGCCGTGAGCCAGACGGTTGTGGAGATGGAACGCGGGTTCCTCTTCCTCATGTCCATCTCGGACGGGTCGTCACTGGCCGTCCTCGCCCACCCGGAAGCGGACATCGGGCTGGTGGGGTACGAGATGGCACTCCTCGTCGACCGGGCGGGGACCGTCCTCACCCCCGACCTCCGCGCCGAACTACAAGGCAGTCTGCTCCACTAGGCGGCCTCGCGGCAGAGACCTGACACGATCCACCCAGGTACTACCCGAAACCCTCACCCGTCCGGCCGCCCCAGTCCCCTCACCGGCCCTTCCCGACGGCAAGGCGACATCCTGCTGTCACGCCCGGAGGATTCATGACCCCGCCACCCGCCTCACCGGATCCGTACGGCGCGCTGCATCACGCGTCGTACGACGGTGAAGGCGACCAGCCGCTGGTCCGTCCCTATGCCATGACCGGCGGCCGGACCCGGCCGCGCTACCAGCTCGCGATAGAGGCACTGGTCAGCACCACGGCAGACCCGGCTCATCTCGGCACCCTGCTGCCCGAGCACCAGCGGATCTGCCACCTCTGCCGCGAGGTCAAGTCGGTGGCCGAGGTATCGGCCCTGCTGTCCATGCCCCTGGGTGTGGCCAGGATCCTGGTGGCGGACCTGGCGGAAGCCGGCATGGTGGCCATCCACCAGCCGGGCAACGGAGAGGCCGGCGGCGCGCCGGATGTGACACTGCTCGAAAGGGTGCTCAGTGGACTTCGCAAGCTCTAGCGGCGGTACGGGCCGTGCCACCACCTCGGCGAAGATCGTGGTGGCGGGCGGCTTCGGCGTGGGTAAGACCACGTTTGTCGGTGCCGTTTCGGAGATCAACCCGCTGCGCACCGAAGCCGTGATGACGTCCGCGTCCGCGGGCATCGAC
>JOAZ01000026.1 GCA_000720535.1 Streptomyces halstedii | reverse complement strand
GGCCGGGGACGTGTGGTCCGGGGCCGGTGCGAGCCGGGCCGGTGCGAGGCGGGTGGAGCGGTTCCGGTCCGTACGGGCCGGGGGGTGGGGCGAGCTGGGTGGAGCGGTTCGGGGTGGGGCTGTTCCGGGTGGAGCTGGGCCGGGTGGAGCTGGGCCGGGTGGGGCTTTTCCGGGCCGTGCGCGCCGGGGGTGCGTGCTCCGGAAGCGTGTGCTCCGGGGCGGCACGAAGCGGGGTGGGGCGAGCCTGGGGCGTGCGCTCCGGCGTGGGCGGTTCCCGGCCGTGCGAGCCGGGGTACGGAGGTGAGGTGACCGGCGTGCCGCGCGCACGGGGCATCCCGGATCCGCCGGACAGGACGGCCGGCACGGGCATACGGTCCGGACCGGGGATACGGTCCGGCACGGGCGTACGGTCCAGCACGGGTATACGGTCCGGCACGGCGCGGAGCTCACCCATGGCAGGCCCCTCTCCCTCGTACGCCTCCCGTGGAGCGCCGTTCCACCAGATCGACCGGTAGCACGCGCAGCCCCTGCGGGCGGGCCTCGCCGTTCTCCAGGATCTCCAGCAGCAGGCGCGCGGCGACCTCGCCCAGGCCGACGGCGTCCTGGCGGACGGTCGTCAGTCCCGGACCGACGTGGCTCGCGGCGAACACATCGTCGAAGCCGACCACCGAGCACGAGCCCGGTACGTCGATCCCGTTCTCCGACAGCGCCTGCATCAGGCCGAAGGCCACCATGTCGTTGAGGCAGAAGACCGCGGTGATCTCACCGTCGCGCAGCGCGCCCAGGTGCTCCTGGGCCAGCCGGTATCCACTGGCCACCTCGAAGGTCCCCTCGGCCACCAGCGGTGCCCGGCCGGTCCGTTCGAGCCAGGCGTCGCTGAAGCCCTCGACCCGCAGCCTGCTGGAGGCCAGCCCGGGGGTGGCGCCCGCCACCAGCGCGCGGGTGTGGCCCAGTGCTGCCAGGTGCTCGGCGGCCAGACGTCCGCCGACGCGGTTGTTGGAGACCACGGTGACCTGGGCGACGTCGTCGAGCTCCTCGTCCACCGCGACCACCGGGAGACCTCCGAGGAGCCCGGTGAGCTGTGAGGTGGCCGCCGGGACACCGGCCGCGTACACCACCCCGTCCACGGCGCGGGACTTGAGGGTCTCCAGGTAGAAGAGTTCGCGTTCGAGGTTCCAGCCGGTGTTGCAGAGCAGCATGTTGTAGCCGCCCGCTATCGCCGTCCGTTCCACTCCCTTGGCGATGTCCGCGAAGAAGCCGTTGCCGATGTCGGGGACGAGCAGCCCCATGGTGCGGGTGGTACCGCTGGCGAGGTTCTGCGCCATACGGCTCGGCGCGTAGCCGAGTTCCGTCATGGCCGAGCGCACCCGGTCCTCCACCGCGTCACTGACGGGCCGCTTGCCGCTGATCACGTGCGACACCGTGGTGCGGCTGACGCCTGCCAGGCGCGCCACGTCACCGATCGAGACTGACACCAGGACCCCCATCGCGAAGAACGATCAGCACGAGCGATCTCTGCCTCCCCCGGTAGGTGACCGAGGGACGCAAACCGGTTTGCCAAACCGGTTTGCACAACTTAGAAGCAGCGCGATCGAGGAGTCAACGGGTTTGCATAACGAACACATGACGAACACCGGCAAGGCGTCAATGGCGGGCGAATCCCCCCAGACCGGCCGGACGACCGCCCCACACGGGCCGGTCCGCGGCCGTTCCGTTCCGGCGGGGGGCCGGTGGCGGCGGGCCGTTCCGGTCCGGCGGGGCGGCCGATGACCGCGGTGGGCGTGGTGGAGTCAGGGCCGGGTGCCCGGAGTGCGCGGGGTCCGGGCCCTCAGGTGGTGGGCGGCCTCGGCCGCGCCGACGCCGTCGATCCGTACCCGCGTCACGGGCTCCGGGGCGTCCAGGGCCGTCGCCCGTACCGTGCCGGACGCGATGGTCGCCCGGACGACGCGGCTGCGGGCCGGGTCGGGAAGGGTCAGTTCGAGGTGGGCGTCCGGCTCGGTCCGGGCGACCGCGGCGCACCAGACCGCGGCCGCCGTCAAGTCCTGGTCGTCGTCGTACGGTTCGACGAACTCCGTGGTCCGCGCGCCGCCCAGGGGCCGCCAGCCGGCCGGCCGCGCCCCGCGCTCCGCGACCGCCCGCCAGAGGGTGTCCAGGTCGGCCGCGTGCACGGTGCGGCCGACGCGGTCGGCGACGAGGTACCCGGCGGACAGCCACGCCCGGACCCGTAGCCCCGACCCGGGCTCCAGCAGGCGCCCGGCCGCCGCCGCGCGGGCGGCGAGCACCGCGCGGGTCGGCGGTGCGAGGACGTCCTCCCAGCGCGGCACGGAACGCCCTCCGCCACAGGCTCCACACACGACGCGGCTCACCGTCCTCTCAGGGACACCGGATGACGGACACGGGATGCACGGACACGGGATGTACGGGAAAGGCGGACACGGGTGTACGGGAAGAGCGGACCCAACTCCCCCTGGGCGTACGGGCCGTGAGGCCGGAGAGGGCCGGGCCCGGCCCTCTCCGGCCGAGAGCCGTGGCTCACGGCATGACGTCAACCGCTACGGCATGACGTCACCGCTGTTGGGGCCCAGCGTCTGTCCCACGTAGAGGTTGCCGCCCGGGTCGCTCGCCAGGAGGACCGCGGTCGGGGCGACCTCGGCCGGGACGCCGAACCGGCCCAGGGGCAGTTCGGCCTGCTTCGCCTGCTTCCAGTCCTCGCTGATGCCGTCCACCAGCGGCGTGGACACCGGCCCCGGGGCGATCGCGTTGACCAGGACGCCGCTCGGGGCGACCTCCCTGGCCAGCGCCTTGGTCAGGCCGATGACCCCGGCCTTGGCGGCCGAGTAGTGCACCAGTCCCTCGCCGCCCTTGATGCCCAACTGGCTGGCGATGTTGATGACCCGTCCGCTGCCGCGGGCGACCATGTGCGGCACCGCCCACCGGCAGCACAGGAAGACGCTGCGCAGATCGACCGCGATCATCTCGTCCCACGTCTCGACGTCCATCCCGACCAGCGGGACCTCGGTGAGGATCCCCGCCGAGTTGACCAGGACGTCGGGTGCGCCCAGGGCGCTCACGCAGTGCTCCACCATCGCGCGGGTCTGCTCCGCGTCGGCCACGTCCACGGTCCCGGTGACCACCTCGACGCCCTGCGCCGCGTGGCGTCGGGCCAGTTCGGCCAGCCGGCCGGCGTCACGGTCGGCCAGGAAGAGCCGCGCCCCCTCGGCCGCGTAGGCGTCCGCGATCGCCGATCCGATGCCGCTCGCCGCGCCGGTCACCAGCGCGACCTTCTGCTGGAGGACTCCCATGCCGTTCACCTTTCCGTCGCGGCCCGGTCCGGGCCGCCGTGTTCCCTGCCGGTTCGCGTTCGCCGCCGGTCCCGGTTCACCGCCGGTTCCCGGCCCGTACCGATCCCCGGTTCACCGCCGGCCCGTTCACCACCGGCCGGCGTCTTCGCGTCACCCGGGCCGGTGCCCGGTGTCACGCGGTGCCGTCACTCGGGCCACCGCACCGTCAGACCGCCGTCCACGACGAGCTGCTGGCCGGTGATGTACGCGGCGTCGTCGCCGGTGAGGAAGCGGATCGCGCGGGCGACCTCGTCGGCGCGGCCCACCCGTCCGGCCGGAATGCCCCGGCCGGCCCGCTCCAGCCCGGCCGGACCGAGGGAGTTGGTCTCGTCCAGGGACTGCGGGGTCTCGATCAGCCCGGGGACGATCGCGTTGACCCGGATGCCGCGCGGGGCCAGCTCGGTCGCCAGCGACCGGCACAGCCCGAGCACACCGCTCTTGGCCGCGGCGTAGTGGGCGTGGTCGTCCCAGCCGTACACGCCGCCGGCGATGGAGGAGATGGCCACCATGGCGCCGGGTCCCGCCATCACGGCGGCGGCGGAGCGGAAGGTCCGCAGCACCCCGGTCAGGTCCACGGACAGCATGTCGTTCCAGGAGTCGTCGTCCAGCTCCGCCAGGGCGGCCCGGCGCAGCACCCCGGCCCCGGCGACGGCGATGTCCAGCCGTCCGTACGCGGCGACGGCGGCCTGGGCCAGCGCGTCCACCTGCGCGCTGTCCCGGACGTCGACGGCGACCGCGGTGCAGCGGCCTCCGGCGGCCTCCACCAGTTGCACGGTCTCGTCGGCGCTGTGCGGGTCCCCGGGGTAGTAGCCGATGACGCTGTCCGTCCCGGCGCGTGCGTACGCCACGGCCAGGGCGCGGCCGATGCCGCTCGCGCCGCCGGTGATGACGGCGACCTTGCCGGCCAGCCCGTCGTCCCGGGCGGGTGCGGTGTTCTCGTTGAGGGACATGTCCTGCCTTTCACGGAGTTCCCGGTGCGTGGCGGTGCGGACCGCCACGCACCGGGAGGAGGGGGAAGCGGGCCGGTCAGCGCGCCTCGGCCGGGAGAGCCGTCTCCTCGTCCTGGTCCTGGCTGACCTTGTGGGCGCCGAACATCAGCAGGCCGGAGAGGAAGATCCCCAGCGCGCCCGCGACGAACGCGGCCGTGGTGGCGCTCGCTCCGAGGCCGATGACCCCGCTGAGCAGTGCCGAGCCGGCGACCGCGCCCGCCGGGCCCATCACATGGGCGGTGTTGGAGCCGATGCCGCGGACGCGCGCCGGGAACGACTCGCCCATGTAGAACACCATGGCCGAGTAGGGGCCGAGGAGGAAGAAGAGCCCCAGGGCGTACATCGGGATGACGTACGCGGCGCTGTCCGGCCCGAAGAGCATCGCCGTCATGACGAGGCCGCCGACGGTCCAGCCGACGATGATCGTCGTGCGGCGGCCGATCCGGTCACCGAGGTACCCGTGGGCGAGGTAGCCGAGGAAGCCGGCCAGGTTGGCCAGGATCAGCACGACCAGGGCACTGGAGAACGAGACGCCCTTGCCGTCGGTGAGGACGGTGGTGCCGAGCACCGAGAAGACCTGGATGCCCATCCAGTTGAACAGCCACGCTCCGGACAGGCACAGGGTGTGCCGTCGCAGGTCCGGGGCGAAGAGCTGGCGCAGGCCGGACTCGTTGTCGCGGCTGATGTCGAGGTCGTACAGCTTCGCCAGCCGGGCCGCGTCGGCGTCGCGTCCGTCCTTGCGCAGTTCCCGCGTCCGCTTGAGGGCGACGAAGGAGGGCGACTCACGGAGCTTGGACCCGGCGACGAGGATGACGATGACCGGGAAGGTGGCGAGGAGGAAGATCCAGCGCCAGCTCATGACCGGCAGCAGCACGGCGGCGAAGGCCGCGGCCAGCAGGGCGCCGACCGGCCAGCCGCTCTGCACCAGGCTGAACATGAAACCGCGCCGCCGGCTCTTGCCGTACATCTCGTTGAGGTAGACGCCGTTGACGACCTCCTCGGAGTAGCCGAGGCCGGAGATGGCCCGGACCCCGATCAGCGACGCCGCCCCGCCGACCACCGCGGTGAGCCCGGAGGAGACCGCGGCGCCCGCCGTGGTGACGATCAGGCTCGGCTTGCGGCCCCAGCGGTCCAGCATCGGACCGACCAGCAGCGCGACGACGAAGGTGCCGACGGTCACGCCGGTGGCGATGGCCGTGGCCTGCCCGGTGGTCCAGCCGAACGTCTCCGAGATCTTCGGCAGCAGGGTGCCGAAGAGCACGAAGTCGTAGACGGAGAAGACCCAGGCCAGGAAACAGACGACGGTGGTGGTCGTGATGGTGCGCCTGCTGAGCGTCGGGGGGCCCTTGAAGAGGACCTCGTCCGAGGGCGCTCCGCCGCGCGGCCATTCGTTCTCGTGGGCTATGTCCTGCTGCTGCACGGTGGTCATCTGCTGTCACCCTTCGGGCGCGGGTTGCGGGCGGCGAAGTCGTCCGCGATCTGATCGAAGGTCACCCAGCGGACGCCTTCGTGGGAGTTGATGTGGTCGATCAGCCGCTCCAGCATCAGCAGCACCTGCGGTCGGCCGGAGACGTCGGGATGGATGGTCATGGTGAAGGCGGCGTGGTCCATCTCCCGGTAGACCCAGTCGAACTGGTCGCGCCACATCTGCTCGATGTCACGGGGGTTGACGAAGCCGTGGCTGTTCGGGCTGGCCTTGATGAACATCATCGGAGGCAGGTCGTCGAGGTACCAGTTGGCCGGGATCTCGATGAGGCCGGTCTCCTCGCCGCGCACCAGCGGCTTCATCCACGAGTCGGCCGGGGCGCTGTAGTCGATCTTCGTCCAGGAGTCACCGACCCGGACGTAGTACGGCTCGAAGTCCCGGTGCATCAGGGAGTGGTCGTACTTGATGCCGCGTTCCAGCAGCAGTTCGTTGGTGACCTGGCTGAACTCCCACCAGGGCGCCACGTAGCCGGTGGGGCGGCGGCCGGTGCGGGACTCGATCAGCTCGATGGAACGGTCGAGGACCGCGGCCTCCTGCTCACGGCTCATCGCGATCGGGTTCTCGTGGCTGTAGCCGTGCACACCGATCTCGTGGCCGGCGGCGACACACGCGTCGAACTCCTCGGGGAACGTCTCGACGGAGTGGCCGGGCCAGAAGAAGGTCTGGGTCAGGCCGCGGCGGCGGAACAGCTCCACCAGGCGCGGTACGCCCACCTCGCCCGCGAACAGGCCACGGGAGATGTCGTCGGGCGAGTCCTCGCCTCCGTAGGAGCCGAGCCAGCCGCCGACTGCGTCGACGTCCACTCCGAAGCCGACGAGAATTTCTTTGGTCATCGAGCGTCTCCTTGCCTGATGGCGCGGGATGGGGGTGATGGGTGGGGGTGGATCAGGGATGGGGATCAGGGGTGGGTCGGGGGGATCAGGGTGGGTCGGGGGCGGGAAGGGGGTGAGGGTTCCGCCCCTCCGGGTGTGAGGCCGGCCTCTTCAGTGCCGGGGTCCGTGGCCGGGTCCGGGGGCTCGTGGCCGGGTGCCGGAGAGCGGCCTGTGGCCAGGCGCCGGGGTCCGTGGCCTCCGGGGGCTCGTGGCCGGGTCCGGGGGCTCGTGGCCGGGTCCGGGGGCTCGTGGCCGTTGCCGGAGGCGGTCCGTCGTCACGTCCCCGGGACGGGGAGCAGGTCGCGTCCGGCCAGCCAGGCGCGGACCACGTCCTGCGGCGGCCGGCCCGGTACCGCGGCCGCCGCGGCCAGCAGGAGCCGGGCCTGCCAGGGGTTGAGGTCGTCGGCGAAGAGGGCGCCGACCCGTCTCAACTCGGCGCCGCCGCCGGCGTAGAGGGGGGCGACCGGTCCGGAGTGCACCCGTGTGCTGATCAGCACCGGGTGGCCCGCGGCGACCGCCTCGGCGACCGCCTCGACCAGCTCAGGTCCGGCGTTGCCCGCTCCGGCCGCCGCCACCACGACCCCGGCGGCGCCGGCCTCCAGGCTGGCCCGCACGAACAGCCCGTCCGCACCGGGGTAGACCGGCACGACGTCCACCCGGGGCAGCCGGGGCAGGTCGAGGTCGACGGGGACCCGTGGGCCGGGCACCGGCCGGGCCAGCGGCACCACCTGCCCGTCCGCCACCCGCAGCACCGGTCCACGTCCCGGGGCGCTGAAGGCGCGCGCCGACATGGTGTCGCTCTTGCGCACCCCGCGGGCGGCGAAGGCGAAGCCGTCGAAGACCAGCAGCGTGCCGAGGCCACGGGCCGCGTCGTCGCCGGCCACGGCCAGGGCGTCGGCCAGGTTGGCCGGGCCGTCGGCGGCGCGGTCGTCGAAGGGGCGCTGGGCCCCGGTGAGCACGATCGGCCGCGGGTCGTCGAACAGCAGATCGAGCAGGAAGGCGGTCTCTTCCATGGTGTCGGTGCCGTGGGTCATCACCACCGCGTCGGCACCGTCGCGCAGGGCGGCGCGCACCTCCCGGGCGAGTGCCAGCAGATCAGCGGTGCCGAAGGCGTAACTGCCCCGGGTGACCACGTCCCGCGCGCCGACCGTCGCGCCCTCGGGGAGCGGGCCCACGGACGCGACCAGCTCCTTCGCGAGCACGGTCGCCCGGCGGCCCTCCGCCCCGGACCGGCTCGCGATGGTGCCGCCGGTTGCCACGACCTGGATACGACGCATGGACCTCTCTCCGCTTCTTCGCAATCGATTGCGTGGAGGCTACGCAAACGATTGCCCGCAGGTCAATGGGTGACGTGCACTCGCCTGGTCACGGCGTTCGGCGATGTGCGAAGCTCAGGGGTGCCGGATGGCGGCACGACCGAACCCAGTCGTAATCCGACATAGTCCGACAGAACCCGACAGATCGCCGGGGTTCGGATCTCCGAGAAGAAGGGCCGCGGGAGTGGATCGGCAGGCAACACGGGCGGCAGCCGGCACACGCGCCGGCCGGGCACCGGTCACCCTCGCCCAGATAGCCCGGCAGGCGGGGGTCCACGTCTCCACCGTGTCCCGGGCGCTCAGCGCCGACGACGCCGTGCGGGGCGGGGTGGGCGCCGAGACCGTGACGCAGATCCGGGCGCTCGCCGAGGAACTCGGCTACCAGCGGGACCCCGCCGGGGCGGCGCTGCGCACCGGCCGCTCACGGATGCTGGGCGTGCTCGTGCCCCGGCTGACCGACATCGTGCTGGCCACGATCTACGAGGGGATCGACGCCGCCGCCTCGACGGCCGGTTACCACACCGTGGTCGCGAACACCGGCGACGATCCGGAGATGCAGCGGCGCCGGGCCGACGCGCTGCTCGCCCGGCGGGTCGACGGCCTGGTGCTGGGCGACGCCCGCTCGGACTCCGACCTCGTGGCCGAACTGGCCCGCAGGCGCATCCCCCTGGTGCTGGTGTCGCGCCGGCTGCCCGGCCGTATCTCGGTGACCACCGACGACGTCCTCGGCGGGCGGCTGGCCGCGGAGCATCTGCTGAGCCTGGGCCACCGGCGGGTCGCCGTGGTGGCGGGCGAGCCCTACGCCAGCACCGGGGTGGAGCGCACACAGGGCTTCCTCGACGCGTTCGCCGGGGCGGGGCTGCCGGTGCCCGCGAGCCATGTCGTGCCGTCCCGCTTCGACGTTCCCGGCGGCCGGGCCGCCGCCGAGCACCTGCTGGGCCTCGCTCCACGGCCCACCGCCGTCTTCGCGGTCAACGACTTCGCGGCGATCGGCGTGATGGCGGCCGTCCGGGACGCCGGTCTGACGGTCGGCCGGGACGTCGCGGTCGTGGGCTACAACGACGTGCCGCTGGCGGCCGCCCTGCCGGTCTCCCTGACCTCCGTGCGCTCGCCGATGTACCGGATGGGCGAGGTGGCGGCGACGACGCTGGTCACCATGCTCGACGGCAGGTCCGGCCGCTCCCGGCGGCTGCGCCCCACCCTGGAGGCCCGCGCCTCGACCCTCGGCGACCACGCGCCGGGCGCGGCACGCTGACCCCGGCCCGGGCGTACGGGCATGGCGGGCATACGGGCATGCCGGGCGTACGGGCATGGCGGGCATACGGGCATGCCGGGTGTACGGGCCTGCCGGGCGTCAGGCCGCCGCCCCCTCCGCCGCGGCCTTCACGCCCTGGAGCGTGAGGTCCATGCCCTTGGCCAGTTCGTCGAAGCGGTAGGCGATGACCTCCTCCTCACGCTCGGGCGCGCGGGCGATGTACGCGGTCAGCCCGGACGGGCCGGGTCCGAGCGTGACCGTCTGACGCAGGACGGCGCCGCCGGGAGCGGGGGTGATGTCGAAGGA
The DNA here is from genome assembly GCA_000720535.1 of Streptomyces halstedii. Classification (GTDB taxonomy): domain Bacteria; phylum Actinomycetota; class Actinomycetes; order Streptomycetales; family Streptomycetaceae; genus Streptomyces; species Streptomyces halstedii. Next base: position 107,432 of record JOAZ01000026.1, on the reverse strand, counting down.
CCAGGTCGCCATCGGCTGTGCCGGGTCCTCGCTCGCCGGGCCGTAGCGGCCCTCGACGTCCAGGACGCACCAGGTGAGGGTCCGGTCGGCCACGCACGCGGTGACATGGGCCAGGGTGCGCCAACTGCCGATGGTGGGATGTTCGTTGTGGCCGACGTAACTGGCCCCCTCGGCGGGTCCGTTGGCGCCGTCGCGCCATTCCACGCGGACCAGTTCGGGACTCCATCCCGCCATGGCCTCGACGTCGGCCACGCACTCCCAGATCCTCGACGGCTCCGCCGCCACCTGGATCTCGCGGTGCATGCTGGGACGTTCGGCGTAACGCATGGCAACTCCCCCCGTGGGAGCGGGCGTTCGCCGCTCCCGCAGGGGGAATTCTACGGTCGGGGCCCGCGAGGGACGAGCGGCACCCCCGCCGCCGGTAGGACGGCGCGGGGGTGCCCGGCCCCTCTGCGCCGAGCGCGCTCCGGCCGGCACGCAGCTGACCTTCCTCCCGTCCCGTGCGGGACGAGGGGTGATCACCGGCTGCTGCCGGACGGTGGCCGCTACGCGCCCGGCAGTACTGCCCCCTGCCCGGCCGTGGAGGCGCCCGTCGCCTCCGTCTTCGGGTTGCGCCGCTGTCGTCTGGACGCCCAGGTCGCGCACCAGGACAGCAGCATGCACATGCCGATGTAGATCGGCGAGATCACCATGACCACCGGGATGAACGGCAGGTCGTAGTCGAGGTTCGACGCGATCAGCTTGCCCGCGTGGAGGAATTCCTCGTACGTGATCAGGTAGCCCAGTGACGTGTCCTTCAGGGCCACCACCAGCTGGCTGATGATGGTGGGCAGCATGGCCCGGACCGCCTGCGGGGCCAGCACGTGGACGGTGACCTGGGTCTTGCGCATGCCCAGCGCGTACGCGGCCTCGCGCTGGCCCCGTTCCACCGAGTTGACGCCGGTGCGGAACACCTCGGCGAGCACGGAGCCGTTGTAGAGCGTCAGCCCGGTCACCAGCGCCGGCAGGGGCTGCACCCTCAGCGCGACGAAGACGAAGAAGATCATCACCAGGACGGGCATGGCCCGGAAGAACTCGACCAGCACGGTCGAGATCCAGCGCACCGGCCGGTGGTCGGAAAGCCGTCCCACCGCGAGGACGGCGCCGAGCACCAGGGAGAGCACCGCCGCGTACGCGAAGGCCTTGAGCGTGTTCCCCAGGCCGCGCAGCAGGAGTTCCTGGATGCCCTTGTAGGTGAACGGCGTCCATTTCTGGCTGGTGAACTGGTCGGTGTCGAAGAGCAGATGGATGACCCAGGCGATCACCCCGGCGATCACGGCCGTGGCGGCCACCCCGTAGAGGAAGTGCCGCTTACGGGTGGCGGGCCCCGGGATGTCGTACAGCGCGGTGGCGTGCGGGGTGGAACGGGTCATCGGGCGACTCCCCAGCGCTTTTCCATGACGTGGAAGAGCGCACTGATGGCGAGGGTGATGATCAGGTAGCCGACGGCGATCCAGACGAAGGACCAGATGATGCTGTAGCCCAGCTCGTTGAGGGTCTTGTAGGTGCCCAGCAGCTCGGTGACGCTGAACGCCCCGGCGATGGCGGAGTTCTTGGCCAGGGCGATGAGCGTCGATCCGACCGGCGGGATGACCGAGCGGAAGGCCTGCGGCAGCACGATGTTGCTCAGCGTCTGCCCGAAGGACATCCCCAGGCTGCGGGCGGCCTCGCCCTGCCCGGTGGGCACGGTGTTGATGCCGGAGCGCAGCACCTCGCAGATGAAGGCCGAGGTGTAGCAGCCGAGGGCGAGGACGGCGAAGAGCTGGAAGGGCAGCACCAGTCCGAAGCGCGGCAGCCCCAGGAGCACGGCGAAGAAGAGCAGGGTGAGTGGGGTGTTGCGCAGCACCGTCACCCAGACCGTGCCGATGACCCGCAGCGCGCGGACGGGCGCGACCCGGAAGGAGGCCATCACGAAGCCGAGCGCCATCGCCAGCAGGGAGGCGTACACGGTGAGTTCGACGGTGCCGAGGAAGCCCCTGCCGTAGAGGGAGAAGTTGTCTGTCAGTACGTCCATGGTGGTGGCCGGCCCCTCAGTTCGCCGGGTAGCGGTCGATGGGCGGGGGCTTCGGTGCGGGCACCCCGGACAGGCCCAGGGTCGCTTCGAAGGCCTTCTTCCAGTTGCCGTTCTTCTCGTTCGCCTCCAGCGCGTCGTCGAGTGCGAGGCGCAGGGCGTTGTCGCGGCGCGGGACGCCGATGCCGTACGGCTCCTCGGAGAACGGCTTGCCGACGACCTTCATCTCGTGCGGTGCCTTCGCGGCGAACCCGAGGAGGATGGCGTCGTCGGTGGTCACGGCGTCGACCTGGAAGGTCAGCAGGTTGTCGACGCAGATGGAGTAGGTGTCGTAGGCGACGAGCTTCGCCTTGGGGTAGTCGGCCTTGATGCGCTGGTACGGCGTGGAGCCGGCGGCGGAGCAGACCGTCTTGCCGGCGAGGTCCTGCGGGCCGTGGATGTCGTGCTCGTCGGCGCGGACGAGGAGCCCCTGCCCGGCCATGTAGTAGGGCCCGGCGAAGCCGACGAGCTTCTTGCGCATGGCGTTGATCGTGTAGGTGCCGACGTAGTAGTCGATCTGCCCGTTCTGGAGGGCCGTCTCGCGGTTGGCGGACGCGATGGTCCGGAAGCGGATCTTCTTCGGTTCGAAGCCGAGGGAGGCGGCCGTCATACGGGCGATCTCGATGTCGAATCCGGAGAAGACGCCACTGGCGGGGTCCTTCTCGCCGAGGTAGGGCTGGTCCTCCTTCGCGCCGATGACGAGGTAGCCCCGCCGGTGGGCCGCGCGCCAGGTCGGCGAGTCCGGCAGCTGGAAGCCGGTGTCCACCCGGTAGACGGGCAGCTTGTCGGCCCGGGGGCCCTTCACCGGCGGGCTGCCCTCCCTGCCGCAGCCGGCCGCCGACGCGGCGGTCACGAGGAGACAGGCCAGCACGGCCGCGATGCTCTTGGTACGCAACAGGTGCCTCCCGTCAGTGCTTGAGGATCTTGGACAGGAAGTCCTTGGCGCGGTCGCTCTCCGGCGCGGTGAAGAAGTCCTCGGGGGTGCGGTCCTCGACGACGCGTCCGTCGGCCATGAAGACGACCCGGTTGGCGGCGGACCGGGCGAAGCCCATCTCGTGGGTGACGACGACCATCGTCATCCCGTCGCGGGCGAGTTGGCGCATCACCTCCAGCACCTCGTTGATCATCTCCGGGTCGAGCGCCGAGGTGGGCTCGTCGAAGAGGAGGGCCTTGGGGTCCATCGCCAGGGCACGGGCGATGGCGACGCGCTGCTGCTGGCCGCCGGAGAGCTGGGCGGGGAGCTTGTCGGCCTGCCCGGCGAGCCCGACCCGCTCCAGCAGTTCACGGGAGCGCCGGTCGGCCTCGTCCTTCCCGCGCCGCCGGACCTTCGTCTGGGCGAGCGAGACGTTGGCCAGCACGGTCTTGTGGGCGAACAGGTTGAACGACTGGAAGACCATGCCGACTTCGGCCCTGAGCTGCGCCAGCCCCTTTCCCTCCTCGGGAAGTGGCTTCCCGTCGATGACGATGTGGCCGGACTCGATCGTTTCGAGTCTGTTGATGGTCCGACAGAGCGTTGATTTGCCCGATCCTGAGGGGCCGATGACCACGACCACCTCCCCGCGGCCGACGGTGAGGGTGATGTCCCGCAGGACGTGCAACGTCCCGAAGTACTTGTTGACGTCCCGCAGCTCGATCAACGGATCGACGGCCATACGCTGCCCTACCCACTTTTCGCTGTGTCGAGGTCAGCGCAAACTATCCATGCCCTGGCCGGACTTCGGGGCCGACACGCACCAGCTGGGCATAAGACTGTTTATCGCGATTTCGCTCCGGGACCGCTCTCGGCCGACTCGGCGTACATCTCGGACAGCTCGGGGCTGCCGGTCATCGCCCAGTCGAGACCGGCCGAGACGACGTCGATCTCCCGCCCCGAGGCGAGGCGCACCACCGGTTGCCCGCTCGCACGGATGCCCCACGCGGCCCCGGCCACGGTGCGCACCAGGACGGTGCCGAGGTAGAGCCCCGCGTCGTTGCCCAGCCACGGCAGTTCGTCCGGGTCGTCGCGCCACCGCGGCGGCAGCTGGTCGAGCGCGGACAGCGAGGCGGGTGAGTCGTCGAGCCGGAGGCCGCTCTGAGAGGCCCGGGCCCGCAGCAACTCGCATTCCGCGAACAGCTCCGCCACGCCGTCCGGGTCGGTCTCGACGGCGGCGGCGAGTGCCACCGCCCGCGTACCGGCCTGACGCTTACGCCAGTTGTCCAGGAAAGGGATGTTCATACCACTAGGGTCCCATCCTCGCCATGTTCCGTACCGCAGGGCGCGCGACCGTTCCCCATCCGATACGCGGTGACCCACGGGTGTGCCGGTTCTGGAGCCGTGTGACACAAGGGAATTGCCCGGCCGCGGGGCGGGCGCGGGGCGGGCGCGGTCGAGGCGGTGCGGGGCGGTCGCGCCGGTGCGGGTGTGCGGGCCTGGTGTACGGGCCGGGTGTGGGTGCCGGGTGTACGGGCCGGGCGCTAGGCTGCCCTGATGACCTCGCGGAACTATCTCTCCGAACTCTTCTCGCTGGACGGCCGCGTCGCCGTGGTGACGGGCGGGAGTTCCGGCATCGGCCGGGCGATCGCGGGGGCGCTGGCCCACGCGGGCGCGAGCGTCGTGGTGGTGGCCCGCCGGGAGGCCGAGTTGGTCCGCACCGTGGACGAACTCACGGCGGACGGCTGCCGGGCGGCCTGGGTGAGCGCCGACCTCGGTACGGCCGGGGGCGTCCGGGCGGCGGGCGAGGAGGCGGCGGCCGCGTTCGGGGAGCCGGACATCCTCGTCAACTCGGCGGGGATCAACCTGCGCCCGCCGATGGGTGAGTTGGACGAGGACGTCTGGGACACCACGATGACGGTGAACCTCAAGGCCCCCTATCTGCTGGGCCGACGGTTCGGCCCCGGGATGGCCGAGCGCGGCTTCGGCCGGATCATTCACCTCACCTCGCAGCAGGCGCACCGGGCGTTCGTACAGAGCGGGGCGTACGGGGTGTCCAAGGGCGGGCTGGAGTCACTGGCCCGTTCGCAGGCCGAGGCCTGGTCGCCGTACGGGGTCACGGCCAACACACTGGTGCCCGGGTTCGTGATGACCCCGCTCAACGAACGGCTCTCCGCGGACCCGGAGAAGGTGGCGGCCCTCGCGGCCCGCACGATGGTCGGCCGCAACGGCCTGCCCGAGGACTTCGCGGGCGCCGCGGTCTTCCTGGCCAGCGGTGCGTCGGCGTACGTCACCGGGCAGTCGGTGTTCGTGGACGGCGGGTTCTCGGTGCACTGAGGGCCGCGCAGGGGCCGCGTCCGGCGCGTCACAGTGCGGGTCTCCTCCGGGGCCGGGGCCGGCCGTGGGAGCGCCGTGCCCTGGGAACACCTTGCCATGGGCGGCCCGGGAATGTTGGCTGTCGGTGATCACCACATCATGGCGCAACGCACGGCGAGCAGAGGGGCGTTCGATGGCCGAGGACCGCGAGGGCATGGTCGTCTACTGGCGGCCCGGCTGCCCCTACTGCATGAAGCTCCGGCTGCGGCTGCGCTTCTCGGGGCTGACCTACACCGAGGTGAACATCTGGCGGAACCCCGGCGCCGCCGCCTTCGTACGCTCCGTGGCGGACGGCAACGAGACCGTGCCGACGGTCGCCGTGGCGGGGCACGCCCTGGTGAACCCGTCCAAGCGCGAGGTGGTGCGGGCCGTCACGGAGCACGCCCCGCACCTGCTGCCGACGTAGGCGCCGCCGGCCGCGATGCCCCGGCGCACCGGTGTCGCGGCTCCCGGTGCCCCACTGCCGGCTCCGGCACCCCGCCGGCCGTCAGAGGCCGAGGTCCACGACCACCGGGGCGTGGTCCGAGGCCCCCTTCCCCTTGCGCTCCTCGCGGTCGACGTAGCTGTCCTCGACGGCCGCCGCGAAGGGGGCGTTGCCGTAGACCAGGTCGATGCGCATGCCCCGGTTCTTCGGGAAGCCGAGCTGTCGGTAGTCCCAGTAGGTGTACGGGCGGTCGTACTTGAGGGGGCGCGGCACCACGTCCGAGAGCCCCTCGGCCCGCAGCGCGGCGAGCGCGTCCCGCTCGGCGGGGGTGACGTGCGTGGCGCCCTCGAAGAGGGAGGGGTCCCAGACGTCCTCGTCGGTCGGCGCGATGTTGTAGTCACCGAGGACCGCGAACGGCAGCGCTCCCGCAGCGTCCACCGCGACGGCCTTCCGCAGGGCCTCCAGCCAGCGCAGCTTGTAGGCGTAGTGGTCGTGGGCGACCTCGCGGCCGTTGGGCACGTAGACCGACCAGAGGCGGACCGGGCCGCAGGTCGCCGCGACCGCCCTCGGCTCCCGCACGCCCTCGTACTCCGGGCCCTCGGGCAGTCCCGTCACGACGTCCGCGAGGCCGACGCGGGAGAGCAGCGCCACGCCGTTCCACCGGCCCGTGGCGTTGACCGCCGACTCGTACCCCGCCTCGCGCAGCGCTTCGGCGGGGAACTGCTCCAGGGTGCACTTGGTCTCCTGGAGACACACCACATCGGTGCCGCTGCTCTCCAGCCAGGCCAGCAGCCTCGGGAGCCGGGCCGTGATCGAATTGACGTTCCACGTGGCGATGCGCATACAGCAAACCTAACCGCTCCCACTGACAACCGGCTCCGGGGCAGGCCGGGGCGGTGGGGGGCGAGGGCGGAGGCAGGCCGCGTCAGGGCGCGGGCCGGTCGGTGGCGGGCCGACGCGGGGGCGGCCCGGCTCAGAGACGGGTCGCCTCGCCCGGGGTCATCCGGCCGTGGTCCGCGCCGCCGAGCTCGCCGATCTGGCGGTCGTAGATCGGGCGGGCCAGATCCGTCAGCAGCGCGTCGTGGACGTCGATGGCGCGGCGCGGCGCGACCTCGCGGACGTAGTCGATGACCTCGGAGATCTTGTTCCAGGGCGCCATCACCGGCAGCATCAGCGTGTCCACCGGCCGGTCCGGCACGGTCAGCGCGTCGCCCGGGTGGAAGACCGAACCGTCCACCAGGAAGCCGACGTTGGTGATCCTCGGGATGTCCGGGTGGATCACCGCGTGCAGTTCGCCGTGCACCTGGACGTCGAACCCGGCCGCGGAGAACGTGTCCCCGTGGCCGACCGTGTGCACCCGTCCCGGGAACGCGGTGGACAACTGCTCCGCCACGCTGCGCAGCGTCCACACCTGTGCCGCGGGGTTGGACTCCAGGCCCGCGCGCAGCCGGCCCTCGTCGAAGTGGTCGGGGTGCTCGTGCGTCACCAGGATCGCGTCGGCGCCGACCGCGGCGTCGTCCTCCGAGAAACCGCCGGGGTCGATGACGAGGGCCCGGCCGTCCCGCTCCAGGCGGACGCACGAGTGAGCCTTCTTGATGAGAGTGACAGGCGATGCGTTCATACCCCCATCCTGCTACGCGGGCGGAGTGGTTTCCTCCTGGATCACGCGCCTCGCGACGGCGAACGCGGCGCCCGCCGCCGGAATGCCGCAGTAGACGGCGCTCTGGAGCAGCACCTCCTTGATCTCGGCCGGGGTCAGCCCGTTGCGCAGGGCTGCCCTGACGTGCGGGCCGAGGCTCTCCAGGTGCCCGGAGCCGACCACCGCGGCGAGGGTGACACAGCTGCGGGCCCGGCGGTCGAGGCCGTCACGGCTCCAGATCTCACCCCAGGCGTAGCGGGTGACGAGGTCCTGGAAGTCTTCGGTGAAGTCGTCACCGGCGGTCGCGGCGTCCACGTGGGCGTCGCCCAGGACCTCGCGCCGGATCCGCATCCCGCTCTCGTACCGGTCGCCCCGTTTCTCGGGCGCGCTGTCCGGTACGGCGGCGGGCGCTATCTCGGCCACCGGCAGCACGGGCGTGTACGGGACGGTGGCACCGGCGGGCGCGGGCAGCACCGGGATCGAGGTCAGGGTGTCCTGCCAGGACGTGGAGAAGTGCGTGAGGAGGAGGTCCGTCACGGCGGCGGGCTGCTCGACGGGGGCGAGGTGGGAGGCCCCCGGGACGAGCGCGAGCCGGGCGTCCGGGATCCCCGCGACGAGGGTCCGGGCCTCGGCCGGCCCGGTGACCTTGTCCTCGGCCCCGACGAGGACGAGGGTCGGGACGCTGATCCGGGAGAGCTGGGCGCGGATGTCGAAGGTGGCCAGGGCCTCGCAGAAGGAGATGTAGCAGCCGGGGTCGGTGGTACGGACCATCTGGACGGCCCACTCGACGATGGCGGGCTGCGCGGCGGCGAACCCCGGGGTGAACCAGCGTTCCGGGCTGGTGCGGGCGATCGGCTCCAGGCCGTTGGTACGGACGACGACCCCGCGCTGCCGGAATTCGTCGGCCGAGCCGAAGCGGGGCGAGGAGGCGACCAGGGCGAGGGACGCCACCCTGTGCGGATGGCGCAGGGCGATCTCGGCACCGACCGCGGCGCCGATGGAGCAGCCCGCGTACCCGAAGCGCTGGACGCCCAGGCCGTCGAGGGTGGCCAGCAGCCGGTCGGCGAGGTCCAGGACGGAGGCGGCGGGGTGGGAGGGCGCTCCGCCGTGGCCGGGCAGGTCGTACCGGAAGATCCTCCAGTGCTCGGAGAGCACGGGTATCTGCCGGTCCCACATGTGCCAGGTGGTCCCGAGGGAGGGCCCGATCACCAGGACCGGTGCGTCTTCCGGCCCGTCAAAGCGGTATTGCATGGTGTCCGGTGGTGTCTCGCTCATCCGTCCGACTCTCTCATCTGTCACGAGATGTCACATCGCCGGGGTGGACCTGGCTGGTCTCTCGGCTCTCTCACGATGCCAGCTCCGGCGCCGGGATCCACAAGAGGCCAGGTGGTGGCTCACCGGCACGCACTCGTACCTGGGGGACCTCCTTCTGTGCCCTTGCGCGCCTCCCCCACGCGGAAGGTGTGACCGCAACCGGGTGAGCCCTCCCGGACTCCTTCCGACCACAACCAACAGCCAGACTCCGCATCCACCTCAATCGTGCTGGCCATTCGGCTGGGAGAGACGCCCGGCAGGTAAACCGCGTGGCTCACGCTTGCCCTTCCTCCGCAGTCCCGTGCAGGCCGTCCCATGTGATGGCGGCTCCACCGGCCGGACGACGCACCGCAGGAGGCCGGTGTTCGAGAAGAGGAATACCTCTACCGCGACGAGTCACGGCTCCAGCCTGAGCGACGTCTCCCTGCGCGCCCATACCCTCACACGGATCTCGCGGACTGTGCGGACTCCCCGGGGTGCGAAGCTCCGCGAAGGCCTCCACACCCGGCTTGACATACGGCCTCTTCGTGATCCTGACGGGCGCATGCCTCACCCGTCGCGCCAACAGGTGCTCGCCGGCCCCCTGTTGGCGCGGCGCGTGCGGTGGAACGACCGAGCGTCGTACGGGCGCCATGTGACGGGAGGGCCCGCAAAGCAGGCTCGTGGAGGGCGCGTTCGCCCACCGCGCCGGTTCTTGTCCAGCCGCGACCACTCCAATCAGGTGACTTGAGGGGGCGCGACTTGAGGCATATGCCGACATCCTGTGTTACTGGGCGAATCCAACCACTGGGCAGCCCGTTCCGTTCGGGGATCGTGGCGACGGTGCGCGTGTCGCCCTTCACACGTGGGGAGGGCACGGGTCCGCCGGGGCCGCGATGGGCACCCCGAAGGGGGTTGGACGACCAGTCTGTACCGCTCGCGGCGCAGACTGGTCTCTTTCGCGCCCGCGGACGAAGGCCGCTGGCGCACTCCGGTGGTACACGGTTTCGCCGACGCGCCCTCCGCCTTCGAGATCATGAGACGGGTATGTTGTCAAACCTCGTCGGGTGTGGGGTACTTGAGGCAGCGAACCGGTGGGCCGCCCATCCCAGGACCGGGGTTCACGGAAATAAGGGCGGCGCCTGCCGGTTCTTCTCTGTGCCGCTTCGAGGGAACTCCCTCGGCACGGCGGCCGGGTTCAGTCGTCTCCTCGTCCGTGCGCGTTCTCCGGTGACGGCCAGCCCTCAGTCGACCGAGGTGAACACCCCCGTACAGCTGGCGGCCACGGTCGACTGTCCCGCCGATCCCACCGGCGGCCTCGGCGTCACGTTCTTCGACGGCGGTGACCTGCTCGACACCGTGCCCGTGAACGCCAACGGCCAGGCCGGCTACACGGCCACCTTCACCACCACCGGGGCCCACACCATCACCGACGCCTACAACGGCAACGCCGACTGCGACGCCTCCAACAACACCACGACCGTCCAGGTCACCGCAGCGCCGACACCGCCCGCCCCGACGCCCGGCATGCGCTTCCTCGCCTGCGGCGGGTTGATCGGCTTCACCATGGGCGACGTCACCAACAACGTCAACTCCACACCTACACGTTCAACTCCCAGGGCCAGCGGCATCAGCGCTAGCCCCGGTCTTCCGTGACGGTCTGCCGACCCGGTCGGTGGGCCGTTTCACGTTTCCTGGCGTTGGCGAGCAGGCCGGTGGCCCGACACGTGTGCCGGGCCACCGGGGTTCAACCGCCCGGGACATGGTGCCGCTCGCGGAGACGGGGAATCCACCGGGCGGACCCGGCCGGGCAGTTGGGTCGGACCGGCCTCGACTCCCTGGGGCGGCAGTACGTCCACCACCGCGGCACGTACGGTGGGCGAGAGCAGGGCCGCCACGGGTCCGTACGCCCGTCCGGCGGGAAAGGAGGAGCGGTGCGCCGAGCACGCACGATTGACCGGTCGACGAGTTCCGCCCTTCTGCTGTTGGCCGCCCTTCTCTTCGCCCAGTTGTGCGTCCAGGGCCACACCGGCCTGACACAGGGGCACACCGGCCTGAAAGAGGAGTCCGGCACGGCGGCCCCTCGTGGTCCGGTGGCCGGCGTCGCTCTGTCCGCGTCAGCGGGAGGCCACGCGCGCGCCGGACTCGACGTGCCCGCGCCCGCCGCCGGTGAGACGGCCACGTACGAGACTGAGCACTCGTACGACACGAAGGGCTCCTGTCCGCAACGCCAGGCGCCGGAGCGGTCGGGCGGCCCCCGTCTCGTGGCGCCCGCCGCGGCGGAACTGCCTTCCCCGGGCGAGGCCCCGGTCCCGCAGACCACGCGGTGGTGGTCCGCGCACGGCGAGGGCCCGTCCGCCAAGGCGCCACCCCCGCACGTCTCCGTCCTGAGGATCTAGACCGGCCCGCGCCGCCCCACACCCTTCCCCGGGCCCTGCCCGTGGCCCCGGGGTGCGGTGGGGCGGCTCCGCGCCCGCGTCCGTCCCTCCTCAGCAACGGAGACTCCCGCAATGGGCCTGTCGCCCGCCTCCCCCGCACCTGTCCCGCCGACCGCCCCGAGCAGCCGCTCCCCACGCACCGCCCTCGGCGCACTGCGTCTGTGGGAGCCTCGGCAGTGGACGGCCGCGGCCGCCTTCGCCGTGGCCACGGCCGTCGTCGTCGGGGTGCCGACCGCCGTCGTCCCCACCCCGTTCTTCGGCCGGGAGGTCCCCGTCCAGTGGTGGAACTACCCGGCCCTCGCCCTGACCGCGCTGCTCTCCGGGCTGGTCCTCGCCACGTATCTGCGTCCCGGCCCGCCGGCGGCTTCCGGCGGGCGGCTCGGCTCTCTGGGCGGCGTGCTGTCCTTCTTCGCGGTGGGGTGTCCGGTCTGCAACAAGATCGTCCTGCTGCTGCTCGGCACGGGCGGCGCGCTCACCTACTGGGCGCCGCTCCAGCCTCTGCTCGCCCTCGCCTCACTGGCGCTGCTCGCCGAGGCGGCACTCCGACGCCTCAACGGGCAGGCCGTCTGCGCCGCGCCCCGCGCCTGACGCCCTCGCGCCCGGCCCGCCCGGCGCGCCGGTCCGCCGGTCCGCCGGAAACCGTTTGCGGGACACAGGCGGCCGTTGCTACTTTCCCGGTGGCCGTGCGAAAGACCGAGGAGGTGGTACCCGTGAACGCAGTATCGACATGGGTGCTCCCCTCCGGGGTCACGGTCGGGCGTCCGCGCCGGACCCGCTGGTCCTGCTCGGCCACCCTCCGCTCGGGTTGCGCGCGATGTACCCCCGGCTGGTGGCGCGGGCCCGGGACTCCGTGGCGCGGGGCTTCGCCGCGGCCACCATCGAGCTGCCCGGCAGCGGTGACCGGCCCCGGTGGCCCGCGGCCGATCAGGCCCGGTCCGACCTGCGCCGGGCGATGGCGGCGGGCCGGCCGGTCGGCGACGGTCGGGTACTCGGGGGGACTGATCTCCATCGGCATCCGGCTGGCGGTGGTCGAGCCCCGCGTCTCGGCCGCCGTCCTGTTCGCCGGGAGTCTCGTGCCCCGCGCCCTGGTCGAGGAGGCCCGGCAGGTCACCGTTCCCCTGCACGTCCTGTTGCAGTGGGACGACGAGGGGAACGACCGGCAGGCGTCCCTGGACCTGTTCGACGCCTTTGGCTCCGAGGAGAAGTCCCTGCACGCCCATCTCGGCGGGCACACCGGCGTCCCGGAGTCCGCGGGTGAGGCCGCGGCCCAGTTCTTCACCCGCCATCTGACGTGAGGCCGGGTCGTCGGCCGGCGGCGGGCGCCGCCGGCCGACGACCCACTCCTCCCTGAACGCCTGTCAGTGGCCCGGGTGGTCCCCGGCCCACACGGGGGGAGTCCGGCCCGACCACGGGCCGGCCTGTTCGAGTTGCCCGGCGAGGCGGAAGAGCCGGCCTTCGAGGCCGTATCCGGCGGCGAACTGCATACCGATCGGCAGCCCCGTCTCCGCGTCGGCCGTCAGCGGCACGGACATGGCGGGCGTGCCCGCCACGTTGAACGCGACGGTGAACGGCGAAAGGTCGAAGATGCGGCGAAGCCAGCCGAGGCCGTCCAGTGCCTCCGCGCCCTCCGCGTGGGTACCCAAGGGAAGAGGAAGCTCCGGCAGGGTCGGGGTGAGCAGGATGTCGTACGCGTCGAAGGACCGGGCCAGGCTCCGGGCGACCCGGTTGCGTATCCCGAGAGCGGTGACGAACTGGGCGCCGCTGACGCGCCGTCCGTAGTGGTAGCCGGCGAGGGTGGGCGGTTCGAGGGTCGAGGAGTCGACGGGACGGCCGAAGGCGGCGGCCAGTTCGTCGACCGAGGCCGTGAGATTCGCCGTCCACTGCCGGGCGCCGGCCAGGACGAACTCCTCCCAGTCGGCTCCGAGTTCGACCGTGGCCTCCTCCACCTGGTGGCCGAGGGATTCGAGGAGCCGCACGGTGCGGGAGAGGGCGTCGGCCACCGGCGCGGTGGTGCGGCGTCCGCCCCAGGCCTGGGCGAGGACACCGATCCGCAGCGAGCCCGGGGGGCGGGTGACTTCCTCCGCGTACGGCCGGGGCGGCTGCTGGGCGAAGTAGGGATCACCCGGCTCCGGGCCGCGCATCCGGTCGAGCAGCACCGCACTGTCGCGTACCGTGCGGCTCACACCGCCCTGCACGCCCAGGCCGTTGAAGACCTCGTCGGCGTCGGGGCCCACGGAGACCCGGCCACGGGTGGGCTTCAGCCCGAAGAGGCCGTTGCAGGCGGCGGGGACGCGGATCGAACCGGCGGCGTCGGTGGCGTGCGCGATCGGGACCACGCCGGCGGCGACGGCCGCGCCCGCGCCCCCGCTGGATCCGCCCGCGCCGCGCGTCAGGTCCCACGGGTTGCGGGTCGCGCCGTACAACACCGGTTCCGTCGTGTTGCTGTAGGCCATCTCCGGTGTCGCGGTACGCCCGAACGTCACGAGGCCGGCGCGGCGGAAGCGCCGCATCAGGAAGGAGTCGGCTCCGGCGACGTTGCCGGCCGCGAGACGGCTGCCCAGCTCCATCCGCCTCCCGGCCATGGAGACCCCGATGTCCTTGATCAGGAAGGGGACACCGGCCAGCGGTGCGCTGCCGGGGACAGGCGCGTCGTCGGCCGGCCAGGTCTCCACGACGGCGTTGATCCGTGGGTTGACCGCCCGCACGGCCTCGCGCGCGACCGCTTCCAGCTCGGCGGGGGTCACCTCGCCCTTGGCCACCAGCTCCGCGAGCCCGACTCCGTCGAAGCCCACGTACTCGGAAATCCTCACTGTCACTCCCGTCGGAAACATGAACGGTACCGGTGAGTACCTGATGATACCTATCGGTATCACATGGGACAGGCTGGTACCGTAGCAGTGATCGAACGAACGATTCCCGAGGGACCTGACGTCACGGAGCGGTTATGGCAGCGAGCGCCGGAAGGCCGAGCAGGGTGGCGACCTTGCCGCCTCGTGAACGCGTCCTCGACGCGGCGGAAGAGCTCTTCCGGAGCGAGGGGATCCGGCGGGTCGGCGTCCAGGCGATCGCCGAGCGGGCCGGGACCACCAAAATGGCGATCTACCGGCACTTCGGAACCAAGGACGCGCTGGTCGCGGAGTGGCTGCGGATCGTCGCCGCCGAGTACCAGGCGGCCTTCGACCGGGTCGAGGCCGACCACCCCGGCAGGCCCAGGGAGCAGATCCTCGGCCTGGCCCGCTTCATCGCCGAGGGCCTCCCGGCGATCTCGCACCGGGGCTGCCCGTTCATCAACTCCATCGCCGAGCTGCCCGACAGCTCCCATCCCGCACGGCGGGTGATCGAGGAGCACAAGGCCCACCAGACCCGCAGGCTGGTCGGCATGTGCACCGAGGCCGGGCTGCCCGACCCCGGGCAGACCGCGGCCGCGATCACCTTCGTGCTGGAAGGCGCGCAGGTCAGCACGCACAACGGAAGCATCGACCACGTGGGGGACCGTCTGATGAGGATCGCCGAGGGGATCCTGGATCAGCACCTCGCGCCCCTCGGCGCGTCCCGGGCGCCCGCCGGCTGAGCGCCCCCGCAACCCAATCGGACCGGACCCGGCTCAGCCCAGGCCGTGATGGGCGGCCCACAACGCCCCGGCCCGGGTGGCGGCCCGGGCGATCAGGTCCGCCAGTCCGGGTTCGTCGGGGACCGGGAACGACACGTACGCGCCCCGGCCGCCGGCGACCGGCCGGCCGTAGGCCTTCGCGGCCAGCCGGCCGTCCGGGAGGAGCCGGACGTTGAGCGTGGACAGGGTGAACGTCTCACCGCGTCGGGTGTCCGTCCAGCGCAGCTCCTGAGGGATCGTCACATTGATGGCGAGCGCGCTCACTTCCAGATCACCACTCATGGACCGATGGTCTCACGCGAACAATGACCACCCCCTTGGCGTGGTCCGGGCCGGCCCGGACGGTGGCGCGGTCCGGGCCGGTCGGTACGCCGGGGGTCAACGGGTGTCGGGCCGGTCCTCGGCGAACCGGAGGTACGGGGCCACACTGCGCAGCTTCTCGCAGGTCTCCTCGATCTCCCGCTCGGGGCTGGACTGCGCGGTGACCCCGGCGCCCGCACGCAACCACGCCTCGTCCCCCGCGCCGATGAGGGTGCGCAGGACGAGGGCGGCGTCCAGGGCTCCGCCGGTGCTCCCCCGGAACACCGCGCCGCCGTACAGGCCCCGGGGCCCCGGCTCGTGGCGGGCCAGAGCCCGGAGGGCATCGCGTTTGGAGACGCCGGTGGCGGTGATCGCGGGGAAGAGCGAGGCGAACGCGTCCCACGGTCCGGCCCCGGGCCGCAGCGCGCCCGTCACCCGCGAGGCCAGGTGCTGCACCGAGCCGCGCGCACGCACCGCCATGAACTCCTCCACCGCCAGGGAGCCGAGGCGGCACACGGCCTCCATCTCCTCCCAGGCCAGACGTACGGACACCGCGTGCTCGTGTATCTCCTTGGGGTCCGCGAGCAGTTCCGCGCGCCTGCGCTCGTTCTCCACCGGGTCGGCTCCCCGTGCGCGGGTCCCCGCGAGCGGCTGGGTGCTCACACGTCCGTCCTCGCCGACCTCCAGGACGGTCTCGGGACTG
Organism: Streptomyces halstedii; assembly: GCA_000720535.1. GTDB lineage: Bacteria > Actinomycetota > Actinomycetes > Streptomycetales > Streptomycetaceae > Streptomyces > Streptomyces halstedii. The sequence continues at coordinate 91,650 of JOAZ01000026.1, read as the reverse complement.
AATCCGGCCGCCCGGTACCCGCCGAGGTCCATCAGGTAGGAGCGCGCGGGGGTGTTGGCCCGGCGGCCCGCGAGGTAGGTCTCGGAGAAGTCCACGCGGGGCTCGGCGGGCAGGGGGACCTTCCGGGACACCACGGCCTTCTCCAGGAGCCCCGCCCGGATGTCCGCGACCGCGCGGGCAACCGTCCGTCCGTAGGCGGCGGCCCCCGTGGCGATGACCTCCTCGGTCCTGTCCGGCGACAGTTCCTCGGGGGCGCCGCGCCGCGCCGGTGGCTCCGCGAGCAGGTCGGCGACCTTGCGCGCCCATGCCTCGTCCACCGCGCGGACCAGGGTCCGGTCGCCGGTGAGGGTCACCTCGACGGACGGGACCAGGACGTGCAGCAGGGTGTCGTCACCGGTCGCCTCGGCGTCGGCGTGGAGGAGGTGGGCGAGTTCGAAGGCCGCCCAGCCGTAGAAGTGGCGTCCTGTGCCGCCGGTGTCGCGCAGGGCGGACAGGGCGGCGGCGAGCGCCGTCAGCGGGTGCCCGTCGGTGTCCGCCGTCCAGGTCCGTCCGGCGGCCCGCGCGGTGATGCCGTTGGCGTGCGCGGAAACGCTGACGGCGGAGCCGGCCGCGAAGTGCCAGACGCCGCCCTCCGTCTCGTAGACCATGTACTGGCCGGCGAGGCCCGCCCGCGCGAGCCGGGCGGCGGTGGCCACGGGGTCGTGACAGGGCTCCAGGGTGCGTGCGCGGGCGAGCGGGGGGACGGAGTTCGCCCATGCCTCCCAGGTGGGCCGGAAATCGGTGCTCATCGTGTGATGCCTTCTCTCTTCAGACGGGTCCGGTGCGCCCGGTACGCCGCTGGGTCCGGGTGACGGGTCATGACCGGGCCGCCTCCAGCCGCCAGCCGTGGGCCCGTGCCCGGCGCTCCCAGAACGAGGCGTACGTGCCGCCCGCCGTGACCAGGTCGTCGTGGGTGCCGCGTTCGGTGATCTCCCCGTCCTCCAGGACGAGGATCTGGTCGGCGCTCACGATCGTGCTCAGCCGGTGCGCGATGACCAGGAGGGTCTTGCGGTCGGCCAGGGCGCGCACGGTCTCCGCGAACAGCGCCTCGTTCTCCTGGTCGAGCGCGGCGGTGGCCTCGTCGAGGACGAGGATCGGGGCGTCCTTGAGCAGGGCTCGGGCGATGGACACGCGCTGGCGCTGCCCGCCGGAGAGCCGTGCGCCGCCCTCCCCCGCCTTCGTGGCCCACCCGTCGGGCAGTTCCTCGATCACCCGGTCCAGCCCGGACAGGGCCGCGGCCTCGGCCAGTTCGGCGGCTCCGGCGCCGGGTGCGGCGATCCGGACGTTCTCCTCGATCGTGCCGTCGAAGAGGTAGACGTCCTGGAAGACGAGGGAGACCTGGGCGGCCAGCGCGTCGGCGGTGATCTCGCGGACGTCCACCCCGCCGATACGGACGGTGCCCTCGGTGGTGTCCCGGAAGCGGGCGAGCAGTCCGGCGACCGTGGTCTTGCCCGCGCCGGAGGGCCCGACCAGGGCCGTCATGCTGCGCTCGGGCAGGCGGAAGGACACGTCGTTCAGGACCGGGCGTCCGGCCGCCCCGGCCGCCGCCGCGCCGTCGTAGCGGAAGCCCACCCCGGTGAACTCCACGCTCGCGTCCCGGGGCGTCCGGGGCTCGGTGGGCTGGGGGAAGGGCGGTTCGTCGAGGACCGCGCCGAGCCGTTCCAGGGTGTTGCGGGCGATGCGCATGCCCGCGCCCGCCTCGGCGGCCGACGACACGCTGTCGGTCAGCCGGACCAAAAGCACCAGGAGCGCCAGCAGGGTGGGCACGGTGAGCGATCCGTCGAGTTGCCAGGAGACTCCGAGCGCGAGCAGCAGGGCGAAGACGAGCCGGGTGGCGAAGGAGAAGGAGACCAGACCGGGCAGGCCCCGCGCGATGAGCCGCCGGTCCGCGCGTGCCTCGGCCACGAGGGCGTCGTCGAGCGCCCCGTAGCCCTCCGCGGTCCGGCCGAACGCCCGCAGGACGGGCTGGTTGCGCGCGTACTCCAGGACCCGGTCGGCGGACTCGCCGATCGCGGCGTCCCGGCCCCGGTCGAGCCGGCTCATCACCGCGGTGCTGGTCCGCTGGACGGCGAACAGCACGGGGGCGCAGAGCAGGAGCACCAGGGCCGTGCGGACGTCGAAGAGGAAGGTGGCGGCCACCAGCGTCGCCGGGGTCAGGAAGGAACTGATGAACGGGCGCAGCAGGTGGGCCGGTGTGCTCATCACCTGGATGACGTTCTGTCCGGCCAGCCGGCTGAACTCGGCGGTGCGGCCGGCGGTGAACCAGCCGAGGGGCAGCCGCACGGCCTGGTCCGCCATTCGGCGGTGAAGCACCGGTGAGAGCTGGGAGCCGACCGTGAACCCGCCGCTGAGCGCGGCGCCCTGGAGCACGGCGTGGGCGAGCGAGCAGACGGCGAACGCCGTCAGCCAGGGCCACACGTCGCCCGGGTCCGTGCCGAGCAGGGCCCGCAGGACGGGCACCAGGAGGGCGAAGGCGAGGCCCTGGAGGACGGCCGCCCCCGCCTGGAGGGCGATCAGCCGGTTCAGCGGGCGGGAGCCCTCCGGCCCCAGGACGCGGTAGAGCTGACGGATCATCGTGCACTTCCCTCTCGGATGTCGTCTGCCGCGCGGTCCGCACCCGCGGGGACCGGCGGCCGCCCGGGGACGGCGTCGGCCGGGTCCGGCCGCGCGGACCGCTGGGCCTCCCACAGACCGGCGTAACGGCCCTGGGCGGCCAGCAGTTCGTCGTGCCGCCCCTGTTCGGTGACGCGTCCGTCCTCCAGCACCACGATCCGGTCGGCCGAGCGGATGGTGGACAGGCGGTGGGCGATGACGAGCAGGGTGCGGCCGGCCGCGAGCGCGGACAGTCCGTCCTGGATCAGTGCCTCGGAGTGCGGATCGGCGTAGGCGGTCGCCTCGTCGAGGACGAGAACGGGGGCGTCGGCGAGCAACGCCCGTGCGATGGACAGGCGTTGGGCCTCCCCGCCGGACAGGGTGACGGCCGTGCCGAGTTCGGTGGCGTATCCGTCCGGCAGGGCCATGACGCGGTCGTGGATCCGGGCGGCGCGCGCGCACCGCTCGACCTCCTCGTCGGTGGCGTCGGGGCGGCCCAGCCGGATGTTGTCGGTGACGCTCGCGCGCAGCAGCCGTACGTCCTGGAGGACGAAGCCGACCCGGCGGTACAGCTCGGTCGCGGGGATGTCCCGGAGGTCGGCACCGCCGAGGGTCACCGCGCCCTCCGTGACGTCGTGGAAGCGGGGCAGGAGCGACGCCAGGGTGGACTTGCCCGAACCGGAGGGGCCGACCAGCGCCGTGACCGTGCCGGGCGTGAGGTCGAGGTCGACGCCGCGCAGGACGTCGGTCCGCCCGTCGTAGGAGAAGGACACCCCGCGCATCGAGACGTGGTGGCCCTCGGGCAGGGCGGGGGTCGCGGACTCGGGCACGGCGGGGGCGGCCAGCAGCTCGGTGACGCGTACGGCGGCGGCCTGTCCGGCCCGGATCTGCTGGATACGGGGGCCCACCGCGCCCATGGGGGCGGCGACGGCGGGGCCGAGCAGCAGGAAGGGGACGAGTTCCGCGCCGGTCATCCGGTCGTGGGTGACGAGTACCGCGCCCACCAGGGTCAGGAGCAGCAGGACCACGGCGGGGGCGACCACCAGGACGGCGGCGGTGGAGCTGACCAGGGTGGCCCGGACCCAGCCGGAGAAGAAGTCGGCGAATCCCTCGGTGGCGCCGACGAAGCGCTCGTGGGCCTTGCGTCCGCGCCCGAAGCTCTTGAAGACGGCGATCCCGGCGGCGAACTCCACGGCGGCGGAGGAGATCCGTCCCAGCGCGGCACCGAACTCGGCCATCTGCGCGGCGGCGCCCGCCATGGCCCGGCGGAACAGGAGCACGCCGAGTACCAGGGGCAGGACGGCGACCAGGGCGAGGCTCCAGTCGACGGTGAACAGGTAGCCCAGGGCGAGGACCGGGGCGGTGAGCAGGGCGACCACGTCGAGCAGCGTGTGGGCGAACAGCGTGTGCAGGGCGCTCACGTCGTCCCGCACCGCCTGCTTGACCTCGCCGGTGCCCCGGTCGGTGAGCCGGCCGAGCGGCAGCCGCCCGATGTGCCGGGCGAGCCGGCGGCGCAGGGCGAGCTGGAGGTCGTTGTCGGCGACATGGGCGAGGGCGCCGGCCGCCGTGCCGCACACCAGGGCGAGCAGGCCCGCCGCGCAGGCCGCCGTGACCAGCGGCCAGAGGGCGTCGCCGTCGGCGGGGGATCCTCCGGTGAGGCGGTCGGCGATCCGTGAGACGGCGATGAAGGGGACGACTCCGGCGAGGGCCGCGACGGCCTGGAGGCCCACGGCGAGGGCCAGTCGGCCCCGGACGGGTGCGGCCAGCGCGCGGAGCGGCGGCGGGGGCGCCTGGGTGCCCGCGCCGGGGGCCGCGGGATCCGGGCCGGGCCCGGAGGGGTGTGACGTCACTTGACGAGTACTCCGATTTCGGGGATGGGCCTGCCGCCCGCCTCGGTGATGCGGCGGCTGGTCATGCCGGCCTCCCGGGCCAGCCGGGCGGCGTCGAAGGTGTGCCAGTCGTAGCTGTCGGAGACCTCGCGCACGGTGCGGCCGTCGCGCAGGACCTTCCAGGTGGTGGTGAACCGCATGGCGTCGCCCTCGGTGGGTTCGCCGCCGATCCACCACTCGTACGTCTGGCGTCCGATGGTCTCCCTGAGGGACATCACCGGTGGGATGACGCGTGGTGAGGAGACCCCCATCAGCTCCACGACGATGGGTGCCCCGTCCGGCAGGCGGGCCGCGAGCCGCTTCCACAGCGCCACGCGTTCGGGGACGGTGAGATGACCGGCCACGCCGAAAACAACCACGGCGGAGAGCCGTTCGGGCAGGACGAGGTCCTGGGCGGCGCCGTCGGTCACCGTCACGCGGCGCCGCAGGTCCGGGTCGCGGGCGACCCTGGAGGTGAGCATGGCGCGCATGGTGGCCGACGGTTCGGCCGCGAGGATCTCCGCGCCGGGCAGAGCGGCCGCGATGACCTCCGTCACGCGTCCGGTGCCCGCGCCGATCTCCAGGACGGGGCCGTGCGACACGTCCAGGCCCGCGAGGACGCCGGTCAGCGGGGGGCCGCTGCTGGCGGTGTGCCGGGTGGCGACCAGCTCGTAGAACTCGGCGGAGGTCGAGTAGTAGTCGATCACGACGGTCTCCAGGTGGGGTCGGCCGGGCGGTGGCGGCTCACGGGGTGCTCGGCCAGGTGTGCGCCCCCGTGGTCAGGGACGGGTCCATCCGGCGCAGGACGGTGGCGACCACCTCGCGGCGGCGCGGGGTGAGGTAGAAGTGGTCACCGGGGAAGAGGCGCACCTCGGTACGGGCGGTGGTGAGGTCCGCCCAGCCGCCCGCGCCCTCGCGGCAGCGCTCCTCGCCGAGTTCCGGGTCCGCGCCGCCGGTCAGCACATGGATCGGGCAGGCGAGCGGCGGCCGGGGGCGGGGCCGGTACGTCTCGATGATCCGGTAGTCGTGGCGTACGGTCCCGAGGATCAGGGCCCGCAGCCCGGGGTCGTCGAGGACCTCACGGCTCGTGCCGCCGAGCCGGGCCAGTTCCGCGCTCAGCACCTCGTCGTCCTGGCGGTGCAGCTGCCCGGTCACGGCCGTGCCGGGAGCGGCCCGGCCGGAGGCGAAGAGCCGGCGCGGGCCCGGTGCTTGGCGGCGGTCCAGCTCGTGGGCGAGTTCCCAGGCCACGGCGGAGCCCATGCTGTGCCCGAAGAGGGCGTACGGCCGGTCGAGCAGCGGCCGTACGGCGTCCGCCACCGCGGTCACCAGCTCGTCCATGCCGGTGACCGCCGGGTCCTCGAAGCGTTCCTCGCGGCCCGGGTACTGGATCGCGAGGAGTTCCACCTCGGGCGGCATCAGCGCGGCCCAGGGACGGTAGAAGCCCGCGCTGCCGCCCGCGTGCGGCAGGCAGATCAGCGTGAGGCGGGACGCGGCGCCGTCGTCCCACCGTCTGATCCACGGACTGTCCGCGCGGACGGCGCGGGCGGAGGTGTTCGGCGGGAAGGGGGCGGTCACCAGGTCACCATCAGCTCTTCGAGGCCGAAGGTGGCCGAGTCGTGCTTGAAGGCGACCTGGTCCCGGTCCCCCGCGAGGCGGAGGGTGGGGACGCGGCGGATGAGCGTCTCCAGGGCGACCTCCAGCTCCAGCCGTGCCAGGTGCTGTCCGACGCACTGGTGCACACCGTGGCCGAACGCCACGTGGTGGTTGTCCGTGCGGTGGAAGTCGACCCGCTCGGGACGGTCGAACTGCTCGGGGTCGTGGTTGGCCCCGGCGAGGAGGGCGATGACACCGTCGTCGGCGGGGACGGTCCGGCCGGACAGCTCGATGTCCTCGGTGGCCACGCGCAGCGGTATGGAGTCGGCGACGGACAGGACCCGCAGGAGCTCGTCGACGGCGGCGGGCATCAGCGAGGGGTCGTCGCGCAGTTCCGCCAGCAGCTCCGGCCGGTCCAGGAGGAGCAGGGTGCTCAGGGCGATCATGCTGGTGGTGGTCTCGCGGCCGGCGTTGATCGTGATGCCGAGGGTGGAGAGCAGCTGATCCGTCGTCACGTTGCCGGTGGCCAGGTGCTCGGTGACGAGCGTGGAGATCAGGTCGTCGCGGGGTTCCTCCCGCCGTTCGGCGATCAGCCCGGCGAGGAGCCCGAAGAGGCCGCCGAGGGCTTCGGAGACCTGCTCGGCGGTGCTGTGGCGCGCACCGGAGATCCGGGTGACGTCCCGGAAGAACTCCAGGTTCTCCCGGGGTATGCCGAGCAGTTCGCAGATCACCGAGGTGGAGACGGCGTTGGCGTACACGGAGACGAACTCCGCCGGACCGCCGGCGGCGAGCATGCCGTCCAGGATCTCGTCCACGCGTGCCTGTACGGCGGGGCGCATCGCCCGGACCCGGCGCACCGTGAACACCGGCAGGAGCATCCGCCGGTAGCGGGTGTGCTCGGGGGCGTCGGTGCGGATGAAGGGCCGGAACCTGGCCCCTGCCTCCTGTTCGCCCTCGCCGAGGGCGGGGAAGTTGGCCCGGCGGATGTCCGCGCTGACACGCGGGTCCGAGAGCAGTTCGCGTACGTCGTCGTAGCGGGTCACCGCCCAGGCCTCCCGCCCGGTCGGCAGCGTGACGCGGGCGACCGGGTCCTCGGTGCGCAGGGCGTCGTACTCCGCCGGTGCGGCGAAGGGGCAGCCGCGCCGGACCGGGAAGTCGCGGGGCGCGGCGGCGGGGTCCGGCGCGGTGCCGGTGGCGGGTCCGTCGGGAGTGCCGGACGCCGTCGGGGATACGGGGGTGCTCATCGGTGGTCCTCAGCGGTCGGTGGGGAAGGGACAAGAGACGGGGACGGAGACGGGGACGGGGACGGGCCGGTGGTGGTGCGCGGGGTGTCCGGCGCGTCCGGTTCAAGCGGCGCAAGCGGTTCGTCCGGCGCGTGGGGTCCGTCCGGCGCCCGGGTGAGGACGGCCAGCGGGGGTGCGCCGGGGCGGGTCGGCAGGGCGCGTGCCGCCATGCCGGACTCGGCCACCACGTCCTTCAGGCCGAAGGGGGCCCAGCGGTAGGAGTCGTGTACTTCGCGCACCGCCTCCGGCAGGTCGTCCCGGTGGACGCGCCAGGTGGAGTGCAGGCGCATCACGCCGTCCTCCGTCTCGTCCGGGGCTCCGCCGAACGACCACTCGTAGCGGTGCCGTCCGGCGGTGGCGGTGGCGAGCCTGGTCTCCGGGAGGGTCAACAGCTCCTCGAATCCCATGAGTTCGACGACCACGAGTCCGCCGGGGGCCAGTCGCTGGTGCAGCCGTCGCCACAGCAGGGCTCGTGCGGGAGCGTCGAGGTGGCCGAGGACCCCGCAGAGCAGGACGACGCTGATCCGGTCGGGGAGGTCCAGGCCGGGTGCCGCGTCCGCGGTGACCGTGACCCGGGAGCGCAGATCCGGGTCGCTGAAGACGCGGCTGGTGAGCACGGCGCGCATGCCGACCGCCGGTTCGCAGGCGATGATCTCCGCGTCCGGCCGGGCGCGGGCGACGGCCTCGGTCACCAGGCCGGTGCCGGCGCCGATGTCCACCACAGGCCCGGCGCCGAGGTCGGCGTCCGCGAGGAGCGCGGCGATCGCGGGGGCGCTCGCGGTCGCGGTGTGCTCGGCCGCGACGAGGTCGAAGAACTCCGCCGACGGGCTGTAGGGCGTGGTGTCGTCGGGGCCGTCTCCGCCGCCCTCGCCCGGACCGGGACGGGAATCGGACCGGGGGTGTCCGGCGCCCGGACCGGGCGGTGCGGGCGGCGGGGACGGTTCCCGCGCCGGGAAGACGTCGCTGACCGCGAGGGGCCTCGGGGCGTCCGGCCGGACGATCTCGGGCGGTCCGAGCCGGGCCGCGAGGTCGGTCCAGATCCGGCACACGGCCAGCTCGTACTGGCCCGCGCGCAGCGCGTCGTCCCCCTTGCCGGCGGCCTCGCGGAGCCCGTCGAGGGCCCGCCCGACGGCTTCCGGCCAGAGGTCGGAGAAGACGGTACGGAAGGAGCCCGTCTCCCCCACCACGGCCGTGGTGCCGAGCCCCAGGTGCCCGGTGCCCGGCCCGTCCAGGACGAAGCGCCTGTCCTCGTCGCGTCCGATGTGCAGCCGGGGGCTCCACAGGACGGGCCCGTGGGTGTCGGCCAGGGTGAGGACCCCGCCTTCCGTACCGAGGGAGATCCGGTGCCAGTGCAGGGCGTGGTTGTCCCGGTCGGAGGGGTCGAGCTGGTGGTGCACCCGCAGGGTGAGGGGTACACCGGCGAACACCCCGTGCAGGGAACGGAACGGCTGCGGCCCGGCACCGGCGGGCAGCGGCGCCGGGTCGGCGAAACGCCAGGGCCGCAGGGTTCCGAGTGCCTGTCCGAGGATGTCCACCAGCGGATGCATCAGATGGACGGGGGTGGCGGCGTCCACGAAGAGCGGCCGCTGCCGTGCGACGAGCCTGCGGGCCGCGTCGGTGAAGGCGCGGACCGGGGCGACGTGCGGGTAGTGGGTGTTCAGGCGGTACCGCACCCCCCGGCGGCGGGCGTGTCTCAGATTGTCCGTCAACTCGGTGAGGTGGACGGGGTGTTCCTGGAGGACGTGGATGCCCCGGTCCATGAGCGCCCTGGCCAGCTCGGTGCCCCGCCCGCCCGATATGGAGGAACTCACGGCCACGCAGGCCGCGTCGATACCGGCCGGGAGGTCGTCGGGGTCCGTGTAGTACGGGACGCCCAGGGACCGGGCGTACGCACGGGAGGCGGCCGAGCCCCGGCTCAGGATGCCGGCCAGGGCGTATCCGGGGCGCCGGTGCACCGCCTCGGCGTAGAAGCGGCCGAAGTTGGTGCCGCAGACCAGCACGCGGAAAGGCGTCGGATCGCTCACAGCGCACCCTCTTCCATCTGGCCGGGCTGCTCGGGTCCGGCCGCCGCTCCGGTGAGCCGCAGCTCCGCGGCTCCCTGGGAACGCAGGTGCCGCACCACGGCGCCGGGGTCCAGCACGTCACGGGCGAAGTGCACCCCGGCCGGGACCCCGGCCCGGAGCACGGCGTCCACCGCCAGCGCGCCCACGGCCGCGGTGAGCCGGTAGCTGCTGGCCGCGCGCAGCGTCAGTCCCGCCGTGGCCGGCGCTCCGGACGCGGTGCCCGACAGCGCGAAGTCCATGACGTAGTAGGGCCGGTGTCCGGCCAGGTCGAGGCCGGCGGCGAGGATCAGGCGCTCCGCCAGGGCCGCCGGGTCGTCCCCGGCGGCGAGGCTCCCCGGCAGGAGGTTGAGCAGCGCGCGTACGCGGGGGCCGGGGTGGACGTTGTACCAGTCGAGCCGGTCGAGTCCCAGGGTGTCCGCGAGGCGTTCGCTCTCACCGCTGAGGTAGGGCTGCACGGCCACCCGGCCGGGGAAGCCGTCGTGTTCGGTGTCCTCGTCCGTGCGCAGGGCGCGCGGGACGCGTCGGCCGCCCCGGACGGCGGCGAGGGCTTCGCCGTACGCCGCGCCGTCCGCGCCCCCGGAGGTGAGGGAGAGCATGAGGTCGCGTGCCACCGTCGGCGAACAGGTCTCCAGGCCGCCGCAGTACGCGGTCAGCGCGGTGACGCCGTCCAGGCCCTGTCCGGCCAGCCAGCGGGGCAGGAGGCTGGACAGGCCGGGCAGGGCCCCCGCCGACAGGACGACGGTGCGGCCGTCGCGGGCCGGGTCGCCGTCCTTGAGGAGGTCCTCGGCGGCCGGGTCGTCCCCGGCCACGTCCACGCAGTGCGCGCCTGCGGCGAGCGCGGCCGAGGCCACCGTGGCGCGGAGCAGATAGGTGGGGCCGACGCAGTTGAGGACGACGGCGCAGCCCTCGGTGAAGGCGCGCAGGCCGTCCGGTGCGGTGGCGTCCGCCCGTAGGGTCTCGTCCTGGCCGGTGGGGTCCTCCCCGGCGACCGCCTGGAGAGCCGACGGGGTCCGGCCGCCCAGGCGGAGCCCGGTGTGGCCGAGTGCGCGCAGTTCGCGTACGGCGGCCCGGCCGACCGCGCCGGAGGCCCCCAGGACCCCGATCAGGGGCTTGCGCCCGGTCGTCGTGTTCCGGGTCATCGGGTGATCGCCCCCTGGGTCAGTTCACCGAGGGTCTTGAGGATGCCGGGGGCGTGCTCGACGGACAGGCAGCTGTAGTGGTCGCCGCCGATGTCGATGATGTCCAGGTCGCCCAGGGCGAGTTCCTCCCAGTAGGTGGTCACGGCGTCCTTGCTGCCGGGGAAGGGGTAGGCGCCGTCGTGGCGCAGGAAGGTGATGTCGCCCGCGTAGGGTTCGGCGTCGTACCGGGTGATGGCGAAGACGCTCTGCCGGAAGGCGAGGAAGAGCCGCGTCATGTGGTCGGGTTCGTAGGTGCCGGCCGAGGCGGGGACCGCCTCGCACATCCGGGCGATACGGGTGGCGCGGGGCACCTCGGTGAGCTGCCGGAAGCGGCTCGCCACGTCCGCGAACTCCTCGGGCAGCGCGGCGAGTCCGCCGTCCGGCAGGACTCCGGGTGAGGCGGCCAGGACGGCGTCGGCCGCCGCGGCCACCCGGTACTGGTCGTCCGGGAAGCCGAGTTCGGCCGGGTCGATGCCCATCATGACGGCGAAGGAGTACTCGGCGAGCAGCTCGTCGTCCAGCCGGAAGCGGGGGCTGTGGCTGCTGATGACGGTGAGGCTCTCCACCTCCGCACCGGACTCGGCCAGGTTGCGGGCCACTTCGGTGGCGATCAGGCCGCCCAGGCAGTAGCCCACGACGTGGAAGCGGCTCCGCCCGTCCGCCGTCAGGGCGCGCGCGTAGTCGGAGGCCAGCTGCTCGATGAGGCCTTCGGGCGGGGCGGCGAGGAATCCGCTGAGGTCCGGGACCTCCAGACCGACGACCTCGGCGAGGCCGGGTGAGCGCCGCCTGATCTCGGTGATCAGCGCCCGGTACGGCATGATCGTCGCGGTTCCGGCGTGCACGAGCACGGTCGTGGGCTCGTCGGCCGACCGGTCGCCGTGCAGGTGGATCACCGGGTCCGTGCGCACGGCACCGGACACGGGCGCCTGACCGGCGCCGGTCATGCCGCGCAGGAAACCGGCGAGGCCGGCGACGGTGGGGCGGCGCAGCATGTGGCGCAGGACGACCTCCCACTCCAGGTCCGCCGCCTGCGGCACGCGCTCGCGCAGCCTGCCCACCATGCGGGCCACCAGGAGCGAGTCGCCGCCGAGGTCGAAGAAGTCGTCGTCGCGGGAGACGCGTTCGACCGCGAGGAGCTCCGCCCACAGGTCGGCCAGGCCGTTCTCCAGCTCGTCCTTCGGCCGCTCGTGCACGACGACCGGTGCGCTCTCCCGGGGCAGCCAGGTCCGCAGGAGCGCGCGGTCCGTCTTGCCGTTGGCCGTGCGGGGCAGGCTGTCGACGACCTGCCACACCGAGGGGAGCATGTACTCCGGGAGCCGGGTGGCCGCCGTGCGGACCAGCTCCCCCACCGGCACGTGGTGGCGGTCGGTCTTCATCGTGGCGATGAACACCTCCTGGCCGGTGAGCGCCAGGGCGTCCTGGGCCTCCGGCAGCGAGGTGACGTCGGACGCGCCGTGCCGGCCGAGGAGTTCACGCCACTGCGGGTGGGTGAGGAAGGACTGCCCGGTGTGCGCGCGTGTGTCGGTCCACGCCCGTCCGGCGACCTCCAGGAACTCCATGGAGACCAGCAGCGGAAGGTTCTCGTCCCGGGTGTTCTCCACGAACACGAGCTGTCCGCCCGGTACGAGCAGCTCCCGCAGCCGGCCCACGGCCGCGTCGGCGTCGGCCGCGGCGTGCAGCGTGTTGGCGCAGACCACGACGTCGAAGGTGTGGGGCAGCAGGTGCTGGGAGCGGGGGTCCTCGTCCACGTCGAAGCGCTGGTAGCGGACCCAGGCGTGGTCGGCGAAGCGCTCGCGGGCCTCGTTGAGGAAGAACGCCGAGGCGTCGGTGAACAGGTAGTCGACGCCGTACTCGGCGAGGACGGGCACCAGTTCGCCGGTGGTGCCGCCGACACCGCCGCCCACCTCCAGCACCCGCAGCCGCTCCTCACCGGTGTGGGCCGCGGCGATCTCGCGCAAGGCGGCGGCCACCGCGCCGTTGAGGTGCCGGATGGCGAGGTTGTCCCGGTAGGCGGCGTCCGCGGCCTCGGTCGCCGCGCCGGGGAAGAGCAGGTCCCGGATGCCCACCTCCCCGGCGACCAGCTCCGGCAGTCGCTCGGCGCAGGTGCGCATGACGGTCAGCAGTTCGGTGCTCCACCCGATCTCGTGCTCCAGGTCGGCGGCCAGCCTCCGGCGGCGCTCCGCCTCGGGGGCCGGGACGGGGACGAGGCCGGTGCAGGTGCCGTCGTCCCGGAGGGTGAGCCGGTCCCGGGCGGCCAGGGCGCGCAGCCAGCGCCGCACGATGTGCCGGTGGCGGGGCGTGGCGCGCAGCGCCGTGCCCACCTCCTCCACCGTGGGCGCGGCACCGTCCTCGAACACGCCGCACTCCATGAGGACGCGGGTCATCTCGGCGAGCGACATCTCGTCCAGGGCGGCCAGGAAGTCCTTGAGCCGCGCGGGGTCGACGGCCGCGGAGGCTTCCCGTACGGCGTCGGCGGCGGCCGCGCGCGCCTGTGCGGGGCCCGGTGCGGCCGGGCCCGCGGCGTCCTTGCGTGCCGTCTCCACGAACGCGGCCAGGCGCCGCCCGCCCGCCGCCGGGTCGTCGACGACGACCGCGCCCGCCGCGACCCCGGGGTGGGCCTGCACGGCGGCCTCCACCTCGGCCAGTTCGACCCGGTAGCCGCGGATCTTGACCTGGGCGTCCTCCCGGCCCAGGAACTCGATGGTCCCGTCGGGGAGACAGCGGCCGAGGTCACCGGTGCGGTAGAGCCGCTCCCCGCCGACGGGGTCGGTGAGGAACCGCTCCGCCGTGCGGTCGGGGTCACCGAGGTAGCCCAGGGCGACGCCGGCACCGCCGATGTACAGCTCGCCCGTCACCCACTCGGGGCGCGGCCGCAGGTTCCGGTCGAGTACGGCGACGGTCTGGTTGGTCAGGGGCGTGCCGTACGGGATGCTCGGGCGGGCGGTGTCCACCTCGCCGACCGGGTGGGCGATGGACCAGATGGAGCCCTCGGTGGCGCCGCCGAGGGAGACGACCTCCAGTCCGGGCAGGAGGGCGCGCGCCTGGTCGGGCAGGGAGACCGGCACCCAGTCGCCGGATATCAGGGCGAGTCGCAGGGTGCTGTCGTCCGCGGGCGGCTCGGAGCGGAGCCAGTCGCACAGCATGTGCAGTTGGCCGGGCACCGAGTTCCACACGGTGACGCCGAAGTCGCGGACGAGTTCGGCCCAGTGAGAGGGGTCGCCGCGCCGGTCGGCCTGGGGAAGGACGAGGGTGGCGCCGACCGCGAGCGGCCCGAAGAGGTCGTAGACGGACAGGTCGAAGCCCAGGCCCGCGATGCCGAGGACGCGGTCGCGGCCGGTGACCGCGTGGCGCCGGTTGATGTCCTCGACGGTGTTGCGCGCGGCCCGGTGACTGATCATCACGCCCTTGGGCGTGCCGGTGGAGCCCGAGGTGTAGATGACGTAGGCGAGCGCGTCCGGATCGCGCCGGGGCGCGGCGGTGGCGGAGGCGGTGGCTTCCGGTACGCGGTCGACGGCGACGGCCGACACGGTCGCCGGGAGGTCGTCGGTCTCGGCCAGCCAGGACTGGGTGAGGACCGTGCGTACCCCGGCGTCCGCGAGGATCCTGTCCCGGCGGGCCGGTGGCTGGGCGGTGTCCACGGGGAGGTAGGCGCCGCCCGCCATGAGCGTGCCGAGGACGGCGACGGCCTGCTCCCAGCCCTTGTCCATCCAGACGGCCACCGGTTCCCCGGGCCGCTGTCCCGACGCCGTCAGGGCTTCGGCGACACCGCCCGCACGGGCGACCAACTGCCGGTAGGAGAGCGCCAGTTCGGGCGTACGGACCGCGATCGCGTCCGGTGTGGCCTGGGCCTGGGCGAGCAGGGGTTCATGGAGGAGTCCGTCCGGCAGGGGGCCCGCGGTCGCGTTGACCGTGCGGCGGCGGGCCGTCTGCGCCTCGGGGAGGGGGATGCGGGCGGGCGCGTCCCAGGCGGCCTCACCGCGCTCCCCCTCGGCCGACAGCTGCCGTACGAGGGCGGTGCAGGCCTCGAACATGGCGTCGGCCACCTGGTGGCTGAGCGCTCCCTCGCGGATGTCCCAGGACAGGGACAGCGCGTCGCCGCGGTGCATGACCTGGCAGTCGAGCCACACCTGCGGTGTCCGGGTCGCGGCGTAGGTCACCTCGGGGGGTACGCCCTCGGTGGTGCCGCCCGCGCCCAGGGCGCTGGTGAAGACGACCGGCATCAGGACCGGGGCGCCTGCCCGGCGGGAGAGCTCGGCCAGCACCTCCGAGCCGGTGAACAGCGGATGCGCCAGGTCTTCGAGGAGCCGCGCCCCGACGCTCCTGGTCCGCTCGGTGAAGGTGGCCGGGGTGGAGAGGTCGACGGCGAGCAGTTCGAGCGAGGTGAAGTCACCGATGAGGCGGCCCATGTCCTCGTGGAGGGCGGGCCGGTCGACCGTGGGCACGTTGAGGGTGAACCGGCTGGTCCGCGACCAGTGGCCGACCGTCTCGGCGTAGGCGGTGAGCAGTGCCGTCGACACGGTCAGCCCGCGCCGCGCGGCGCGTTCGGCCAGGCGCTCCCGGTCGGCCGCGGGCAGCAGGACCTCCAGGCGGCGGAACGTCACCGCGTCGCCGGAGGCGGGCGGACGGCGCGTGTCCCCGCCGGCGCCCACGGCGGCCTCCCAGGGCTCCGCGAGGGGCAGTTCGGGGGCGGGCGGGAGGGTGTCGAGCCGTTCGGTCCAGTAGGCGCGGTCGCGGGAGTGGCCGTCGGTGCCGGTCAGGGCGCGGCGGGCCAGGACGTAATCGCGGAAGGTGATCCGCGGTGCCTCGGTCAGGGCCGCGCCCTCGTAGCGGCGCCGGAACTCGGCGAGCAGGACGCGCAGACTCGCGTGGTCCACGACGAGCATGTCGAAGGAGAGGTGGAGCACGGCCCGTTCGGCGGTGGTGCTCACATGGACGTCGAAGAGCGGCCACTGACCGGCCGGCGCCTGACGGGCGGACAGACGGGCGCGGGTGCGCTCCACCTCCTCCTCGGCGGTGGTGGGCGGGAGGGCGGTCAGGTCGTCGGTCCCGACGGTGAGGTCGGGCACGTCGGGCAGGACCCGCTGGTAGCCGTCGTGGTGGACGACGGCGCGGAGCATGTCGTGGCGCCGGACCAGTTCACGCCACACGGCGGTGACGCGGTCCACGTCCAGTCCGGGGTACTCCAGTTCCACGTAGGCGTGGCAGCCGACGCCCCCGTAGGCGTAGGCGTCGGTCCGGCCGATGAGGTAGGCGGCCTGGATGTCCGTCAGCGGGAACGGTTCGTGGCGGTTCTCGGGGTCGCCGCTCAGCGCGGGCTCCCCGGCCTCCAGGTGGCGCAGGAGGGCGTCCTTGTGCGTGCGCAGTTCGGCTCGGTGCGTGTCGGTGAGCCGGCCCTGGGGGGCCCGGAAACGCAGTTGTCCGTCCTGGGCCCACAGGACCACGCCCTCGTCGGCGTAGCGGGCCAGCAGTTCAGGGATGTTCACAGCTCTCCGGTCTCGTAGGCGGTCGCGTGGGCCGCGAGGGTTCGGGTGACGTCCGCGGCGAGCGCGGCGACGGTCGGGGCGGCGAAGAAGCGGCGCACGGGCACGGCGGCCCCGAGGCGGCGCTCGATCGCCGTGAGCAGGCGCAGCGCGGAGAGGCTGTCGCCGCCGAGGGTGAAGAAGTTGGCATGGCGGTCCGGTCCCGGTCCCGCTTCCGGCAGGCACTCCCGCCAGAGTGCGGCGAGCGCCGTCTCGGTGTCGCCCCGTGGCGGCTCGGCACCGGCGGACGCGGGCTCGGGTCCGGCGGCACCGGCCAGCGCGGCGCGGTCGACCTTGCCGTTCGCGGTGAGCGGCAGGGCGGGCAGCAGCCGGATGCGGGAGGGCACGGCGTAGACGGGCACCCGTTCCGCGAGCAGGCCGAAGAGGTCCTCGGTGAGGTCCGGGTCCTCGGTGCCCGCCCGGCCCGGCTGCTCCCCGCCGGGTGGGACGGCCCCGTCGCCGGGCGGTGTCCCCGGCCCGGCGGCCGGGGCGTCCAGCGGTACGGCGAAGGCGACGAGCCGTTTCGCGGTGCGCTCCCCCACGGCCACGACCGCGGCCCGCGCGACGGCGGGGTGGGCCTCCAGCGCGGCCTCGATCTCGCCCGCCTCGACGCGGTGGCCGGCGATCTTGAGCTGGCTGTCGAGGCGGCCCAGGAACTCCAGCAGCCCGTCGCCCCGGAACCGGCCCAGGTCGCCCGTCCGGTACCAGCGCCGCCCGTCCCGTACGACGAACTTCTCGGCGGTGCGCTCGGGGTCGCCGAGATATCCGCGGGCCAGTCCCCCGCCGCCGATCCACAGCTCGCCGGGGGCCCAGTCGGGGCAGTCCCGCCCGTCCCGGTCGACCACCCGGTAGTGCTGCCCGGTCAGCGGACGGCCGTAGGGGACGGACACCCACCGGGGGTCCACCTCGGTGACGGTCAGGGTGTTGGACCAGATCGCGGCCTCCGTCGCCCCGCCCATGGCGACGAACGCGCAGGGCCGCGCGGTCCGGGCCCGCAGGCGGCCGGGGAGGTCGAGGCCGATCCAGTCGCCGGAGACCAGCGCGGTGCGCAGTCCCCGCGCACCGCCGCCTTCCGGGCCGCCCTCGTCGGCGTCGAGCAGCAGGTCGAGCAGGGCGGGGACGGTGTTCCAGACGCTCACGCCGTACCGCTCCAGCAGGCCCGGCCAGCGGGCCGGTTCGCGGCGCTGGTCCTCGGTGGGGAGCAGCAGGGAACCGCCCGCGGAGAGCAGGCCGAAGAGGTCGTAGACGGACAGGTCGAAGTCCAGCGCGGACAGGGCGAAGACGCGGTCGTCCTCCCCGACGCCGTGCCGGGCGTTGACGTCCGCGATCGTGTTCCAGGCGGCGGCGTGCGTGATCTCGACGCCCTTGGGCTCGCCCGTGGAACCCGAGGTGAAGATCACGTAGGCGAGCGCGTCGGGGGACGTCGCGCACGGCCCCGGCGAGGGCTCGTGGCTCTGTGTGCCGGGGAAGGGGAGGGTACGGGGGCCGTCCGCGCCGGGCCAGTCGCCCACGACGACGCGGAACCCGGCCGTGGCGTGGACCCGCTCCAGCCGGGCGGCGGGCTGTTCGAGGCCGAGGGGGACGTACGCGGCCCCGGCCGCCAGGACGCCGAGGACCGCCGCGATCTGCGCGGGGCCCTTGGGCAGGGTGACCGCGACCAGGTCGCCCGGCCGTACCCCCGCGTCGGTGAGCGCGGCGGCGGTGCGCAGCGCCCGCTCGGCGAGGGTTCCGTAGGTGGTCTCCTCCCCCGCCGTGGTGACGAGGGCGGTGCGGCCGGGGCGGTCCGCCGCGCGGGCGAAGAACGTCTCGTGCAGCGGGCGCGGCGCGACCGGCTGCCCGGCGGCCTCCCGTGCGGCGGCGGCACGCCGTTCGAGCTGGGCGGCGGGCACCGGGTCGGGCAGGGGGGCCTCCCAGTCGCCTGTCACGAGGTGCCGCAGCAGCCGCGCGTGGGCGTCGAACATGGCGTCCAGCACGCCCTCGGGGAACAGGCTCTCCACCGCGTCCCAGGTGACGACCAGATTCCCGGACTCCTCGGTGACCTGGTTGTCCAGGCAGACCTGCGGGGACTGGGAGATGCCCCAGACCTTCGCGGGGAAGCCCGTGTCCGGCCCGGCCAGCGTCGCGTCGCCCACGCCGACGGCACTGGTGAACACCACGGGCGCGGCGGCGTCCACCGTGCCCGTACGGCGGCCGAACTCCCGCAGCAGCCAGTCGACCGGCACATCGGCGTGGTCCAGGTCCTCCGCCTGGCGGCGTTGCAGCGCGACGGCCGCCTTGAGCCAGGACGCGCCCTCGCGCCGGTGCGCCGCGAGGGACAGCGAGGTGAAGTCGCCCAGCACCCGGTGGATGTGGGGGTGCAGGTCGCGCCGGTCGAAGAGGGTGAGCGTGACGGTCACGGCGTCGGTTCCGCTCCAGGCCGCCAGGACTTCCCCGTACACGGCCAGCAGGACGGTGGAGGGCGTCAGGCCGCGCCGGGCGGCCGCCCGCTTGACGGTGCGCCAGTCCTCGGCGGGCAGGCTCGTCCGGCGGCGGGTGAAGACGGAGGTGTCGAGCGTCGCCGGGTCCCGGTCGAAGGGGAGGGCGGGAGGGGGCGGCAGTTCGGACAGCCGGGTCCGCCAGTGGGCGCGTGCCCGGACGACCGACTCCGGATCCGCCGGGGGGCGGGTCAGGTAGTCGCGGAACGTCACGTCGAGGGGCGGCGGTTGGTGTCCGGGGTCGGTGTAGAGCGCGTTCAGTTCGGCGTAGAGCGTGGTGATGGACAGCGCGTCGAGCACGAGGTAGTCCAGACCGATGCCGAGGCGGGTGCGTACCTCGCCGCCCTCTCGGTAGCGCACGGCCCCGACGGCGAAGAGCGGCCACCGCGCGGGGTCGCGGACCTGCTGGGAGAGCCGGGCGCGCAGAGCGGCGAGGGCCTCGGACGCGTCCGCGGCGGTGGCGTCCTCCACCGGTACGCGCACGGGCGGTACCTCGGGCAGGACGCGCTGGTGTCCGTCCTCCACGACGGCGCGGAGCATGCCGTGCCGCCGGACCAGGGTGTTCCAGGCGCGCTCAAGGCGGTCCAGGTCCACACCCGTGCCGTCGAACTCGGTGTAGTGCCAGGTGCCGACGCCACCGAGGGTGAAACGGGGGTCGCGGCCCGTGTGGTAGGCGGCCTGGACGTCCGTCAGCGGGAACGGCTCGTGGGCGTGGTCCGGATCGGGCACGAGGACCGCCGCCTCCGGCTCGGCGGCCGCCGCCGCGGGGCGCAGCGTCCCGCAGAAGTCCCGGAGTACGGGGCGGGCGAACAGGTCGGCCACCCGGGCGCCGGGGAAGCCGGCGGCGCGCAGACGGCCGATCATCCGGGTCGCGACGAGGGAGTCGCCGCCCAGCAGGAAGAAGCCGCTCTCGCGTCCCACCTCGGCGACGGCGAGCAGGTCGGCCCACACGGCCGCGACGACGGTCTCCACCGGACCGGCCGGGGCGGACGTACGGGGTCCGTCCTGGTCCGTGGTCTCGGTCAGGGCGCGGTGGACCGCCGCCCGGTCGAGCTTGCCGTTGGCGGTCAGCGGCAGGGCGTCGAGGACCAGGACCCGCTCGGGGACCATGTGGGCGGGCAGCCGTTGTGCCGCGCGGGCGCGGACGGCGTCCGCGTCGTGTGCGGCGTCGCGGGCGGACACGGCCGCGGCGAGGTGGCGCACGGGTGTGTCGAGGACGGTGGCGACGGCGTGCAGGAGGCCGGGGTCGTCCTCCAGCGCGGACTCGACCTCGCCCAGCTCGATCCGGTGGCCGCCGATCTTCACCTGGTGGTCGGCGCGGCCGAGGAACTCCAGCAGGCCGTCGGGCCGGTAGCGGGCCAGGTCACCGCTGCGGTACCAGCGTTCACCGTCGTACTCGACGAAGCGTTCCCGGGTGCGCCCGGGGTCCCCCCGGTACCCGTTCGCCACCCCGGGGCCGCCGACCCACAGTTCGCCGGGCACGAGATCGGGGCAGTCGCGCCCCCGTCCGTCCACGACGCGGGCCCGCGTGTTGCGCAGCGGCACCCCGTACGGGACGGACGTCCAGGCCGGGTCGGGCTCCTTCACCTCGAAGACCGTCGAGTGGACCGCCGCCTCCGTCATGCCGCCGAGCGCGACAAAGCGGCAGCCGGGTACGAGCGTCCGCAGCCTGCCGGGCTGGCCGAGCCCGATCCAGTCCCCGCCGAGCAGGACCATGCGCAGGGAGGTCCCCAGGCCGTCGTCCTCGCCCGCGGCCATCAGCAGGTCCAGCAGCGCGGGTACGCACTGCACGAGCGTCACCCCGTGGTCGCGCACCAGGCGTGCCCAGTGGTGGGCGTCACGGCGGTGCTCCTGGCCGACGGCGACCACCTGGCCGCCCAGGGACAGCGGGGCGAAGATGTCCCAGGTGGCGAGGTCGAAGTCCAGGGCGGAGACCGCGAGGGTGCGGTCCGAGGGCCCGAGCCCGAGCTGCTCCGCCATCGCCTCGACGGTGTTGACGACGGCCCGGTGCGGGACCTCGACGCCCTTGGGCAGGCCCGTGGAGCCGGACGTGAACAGCACGTAGGCGGGCAGGGCGGGGTCCGGCCGGACGACGGGGGCGGGCGGGTAGGCCGACGCGTCCTCAAGAAGCAGCACGGGTGCCGGGGAGACGTCCGCGCAGACGTGGGCGTGGGCCCGGTCGGTGAGTACGGCCGACGCGGCGGCCACGGAGTGGATGCGGTGCCGGCGCGCGGCGGGCTGCTCCACGCCGACCGGCGCGTAGGCCGCGCCCGCGGCCAGGATGCCGAGCACCGCGGTGATCTGGTCGGCGCCCTTGGGCAGGGTCACCGCGACGGTGTCGCCCTCCCGCACACCGTGGTCCGCCAACAGCGCGGCGATCCGCCGTGCCGCGTGGGCGAGTTGGCCGTAGGTGGTGGTGTCGCCGGTGGTACGGACGACGGCGGTGCGGTCCGGGTCGGTCTCGGCGAGCCGGAAGAAGCGGGTGTGCAGGGCGCGGTCCGGGACGGGCACGGGCGGCAGGGCCGCGACGGCCCGCCGGGGCAGGACGTCGGGGGCGAGCAGTCCGTCCACCGGCCGGTCCCAGGCACCGGGTTCCTCGACGAGGCGGGTGACCAGGCGGCGGTAGGCGTCGAACGCCGCGTCGGGCACGCCGGTTTCGAACACGCCGTCCCGTACGTCCCAGTTGAGCAGGAGGCCGCTGTCGAGTTCGGTGACCTGGGCGTCCAGAGAGACCTGCGGGCCCTGCGAGATGATCCAGGAAGGGCGGCCGAAGGACTTCTGGACGTCCTGCTCGAAGATCTCGCCCAGTCCGATGGCGCTGGTGTGGACGACGGGGGCCAGCACCGGGGAGCCTTCGAGGCGGGCGAGGTCGCGCAGCACCTCGACGCCGCCGTACGCGCCGTGGGAGATGCCTTCCTGAAGGCGTTCCTGGAGACGGCGGGCCTGCCGGGAGAACGGCAGGGGCGCGCTCATGTCCGCGTCGAGCAGGACCGAGCCGCTGAAGTCCCCGACCAGACGGGCGACATCCGGGGTGAACATCTCCCGGTCGAACAGCGGCAGGTTGAGCAGGAAGCGCCGGCTGTCGCTCCAGGCGGCGACGACCTCGGCGAAGGCGGTGGTGAGGGCGGCCGCGGGGGTGACGCCGTGCCGGCGGGCGGCGTTGATCAGCGCCTCCTTGTCGGCGGGGCCGAGCCAGTGGTGGAGGCGGCGGGAGTGGGTGAGCGCGGTGTCGTCCGCGCCGACCGGGGTGAGCGGATCGACGGTCGTCGGCAGGCGCGGGGCGCGCGGCAGTTCGCGCAGGCGCTCCCGCCACCAGGCGGCGTGCCGGGCGCGTTCCGGCTCTCGCCGTGCGTCGTGCTCCGCGAGGTACCGGCGGTAGTCCAGGGCGAGTTCGCGCGGCGGATCGTCGGGGCTCTCGTAGAAGCGTCGCAGGTCGGACAGGAGAACACGCAGGCTCAGCGCGTCGCCGGCCATCATGTCCAGGTCGATCTGGAGACGGGTCCGGCCGTCCGGCAGCAGACACACGGCCGCGCGGAAGACGTCACCGGCGGCGATGTCCGCGCGGGCGTGGGTGTTGCGCTCGCGCAGCGACTCCAGTGCGGACTCGGCGTCCTCAGGCGTGCGTCGGCGCAGGTCGTGGACGGTCAGCGGCGCGCCCGGGGCGCCGACGCGCTGGTGTCCCTCCTCGTCGAAGACGGCCCTCAGCATGCCGTGCCGCCGCACGAGCGCGCGGACGGCGGCGTCGAGCCGGGCCGGATCGACGTCATGGCCGTCGAGTTCGACGTAGAAGTGCGCGGCGACGCCGCCGAGCGGCTGCCCGTCCTGGCGTCCGATCCAGTAGGCGTGCTGCATCGTCGCGAGGGGGAAGGACTCCTCGGACTCCTCCTCGGCCGTCGTCGCACCGGACGACGCGAGCCGCGCGGCCTCCGGTGACACGGGCCGCGCGGCGGCGGGCGTGTCGTCGCGGGGGCCCTGCCCGAGCAGGGCCGTCCACGCCCCCAGGGTCGGGACGCGCGTGAGGTCCTGGAAGGTGACCGCGCTGCCCGCGCGTCGCCAGGTGCCGACCAGGGACATCAGCACCAGTGAGTCGAGACCGAGTTCGAAGAGGTCACGGTCCTCGTCCAGCTCCCGCGGTGCCATGTCCAGCGCGCGGGCGACCGCTTCACGCACCGCCCCGGCCGTGCGGGGGTGACGGCTGTCGGTGTCGCCTTCCGATGTCCGCGCCGTGACGGCTGCTTCATCGCTCACTGCTGGGGCCTTCCGGTCGAGGGGGAGTCGGTCGAGGGGCGGACGCTGACAGCTCCCTCGCACAGGGTCGAACCCTGCTAGATAGAAACGATTATCATTTCTATAGTTCGCATCGTAGTCACACGACGGGGCCGGGCGCCAGAGCCCCCGGCCCGGCAACGAGAGGCAGAGCCCCATGACCGACACCCGACCGACCTGGCCCGAAGCCGCATCGGCGCGCTACCGAGCGGCCGGACACTGGCAAGGCGTGACGTTCGGCACCCGCCTGTGCCACCTGGCCGCCGACCACGCGGAGGGCGTCGCCCTGGTCGACGGCGACCGCCGGTGGACCTACGCGGACCTGGACGCCGAGGCCGACCGGATCGCCGCCGGGCTGCGCGGGCTGGGCATCGGGCGGGGCGACCGTGTGGTGGTCCAACTCCCCAACCGCGCCGAGTTCGTGCTCGCCTGGTTCGGGCTGCAACGGCTCGGGGCGGTCCCGGTGCACGCCATGCCCGGCCACCGGCGCCGGGAGATCGGCCACTTGGTGCGGGTGGCGGGTGCGGTGGCCTGCGTGGTGCCCGACCGGCACGCCAGGTTCGACCACCGGCGGCTGATGAGCGACGTACGGGCGGAACAGGGGCCGGACGGCTCGCTGCGGCACGTCGTCGTGGTCGGCGACCCCGGCCCGTACGACGACTTCGTCCCGTTCGAGGCGCTACGAGGGGACGCCGCGTCAGCCACCGGCGCCGACAAGGGCACCGGCACCGGCACCGGCACCCGCACCGACGGGGCGGACCCCTCCGGTCTCGCCCTCCTGCTGCTGTCCGGCGGCACCACGGGGCTTCCCAAGCTCATCCCGCGGACGCACGACGACTACGCCTACAACGCCCGTGCCTGCGCGGAGATCTGCGCGCTCGACGCCCGGACCGTGTATCTGGCGGTCCTGCCACTCGGCTTCAACTTCACCTTCGCGTGTCCCGGCGTGCTGGGCACCCTCATGGCCGGAGGGACCGTCGTGATCGCCCCGGACCCCAGCCCGCAGACGGCGTTCGCCCTCGTCGAGCGGGAGCGCGTGACCCTGACCTCGCTGACTCCGCCGCTCGTTCCCCACTGGACGGATGAAGCCTCCTCCGGTTCCTGGGACCTCGGGAGCCTCGCGGTGGTGCAGGTCGGCGGGGCGCGGCTGCCGGAGGACCACGCGGGCAAGCTGGGGCCGGCGCTCGGGGCGCGCGTGCAACAGGTCTTCGGCATGGCCGAAGGGCTGATCAACCTCACGCGCCTCGACGACCCCGAGGACCTCGTCCGCACCACACAGGGCCGGCCCGTCTCGCCGGACGACGAGGTCCTCGTGGTGGACGCGGAGGGCGGGCCGGTCCCGGACGGCACGGTGGGCGAGCTGCTCACCCGGGGCCCGTACACCTTGCGCGGCTACTACGGCGCCCGCGCGCACGACCGCGTGGCGTTCACCCCGGACGGCTACTACCGGTCCGGCGATCTGGTGCGGCGTCTGCCGAGCGGGCACCTCGTGGTGGTGGGGCGGATCAAGGACCAGATCAACCGCGGCGGTGAGAAGATCGCCGCGGTCGAGGTGGAGGAACAGTTGCTGACCCATCCGGCCGTCACCGCGGCGGCGTTGGTCGGTGTGGAGGACGAGCGGTGGGGTGAGCGGTCGGTCGCCTTCGTCGTCTGCGACGGCGAGGCGCCGGGCACGCGCGAGGTCGCCGCCCATCTGAGGGAGCGGGGACTCGCCGGGTACAAGGCCCCCGACGAGGTCGTCCGGGTCCCCGGACTTCCGCTCACCGCGGTCGGCAAGGTGGACAAGGCGGCGCTGACCCGGATGTCACTTCCGGCGTAGGGCGTGACGAGGGGGAGCGCGGCGACGCGCTCCCCCTGGCGGGCGCGGGGCGACACGCTCCCCTGGCGGGCGCGGGGCGACACGCTCCCCCGGCGGGCGCGGGGCGACGCACTCCCCCCTGGCGCAGGCGGGAGGCCCCTCATCCGTCGCCGGCCCCGCACCGCTCCGGCACGGCGGAGACGGGACGTCCGGCGCAGGCGAGCAGTTCCCGGGTGACGGGGTGTTCGGGGGCCGCCAGTACCCGGGCGGCCGGACCGGCCTCGACCACCCGCCCCTCGTCCAGGACGACGACCCGGTCCGCGTGGCGGGCGGCGGCCGCCAGGTCGTGCGTCACCATCACGACCGCCGGTCCCAGGGTCCGCCGCAGCGAGTCCAGCAGGTCCAGGACCCCGCTCGCCGTCTCCGGGTCCAGCGCCGAGGTGATCTCGTCGCAGACCAGGACGCGGGGCCGGGCGGCCAGCGTCCGTGCCAGTGCGACGCGTTGACGCTGGCCTCCCGACAACTCCCCCGGCCGGCGCGCCAGTACACCGGGCTCCAGTCCCACCAGGCCGAGCAGCCGTACGGCTTCGGCTTCCGCCTCCCGGGCCGGCAGCCGCCCCACACCCGTGAGGGGCCGCAGAAGCGCGGTGCGTACGGATTCCCGCGGGTTGAGCGCGCCGCGCGCGTCCTGCGCGACGAGCTGTACGGGGGTGCCGCCTCCCCGCCCGGCGCCGTCCTCCCGCCATTCGACGCCGCCCCGCGTGGGCCGGTGCAGTCCCGCGAGACAACGGGCGAGCGTGCTCTTCCCGGAGCCCGAGGGGCCCACCACGGCGGTGCAGCCGCCGGCCGGGGCGGTGAGGGAGATGTCGCGCAGGACGGGAACGCGCCCGTGCGCGGCGTCCAGCCCCCGTACGGACAGCTCTCCGGTGACGACGGGGGTGACGTTCCACGGGGTCCCCCGGCCGGGGCCCGCTCCCCCGCCCGGCGGTGGCACGGGCTTCGGAGCCTTCGGCACACCGGCCGGGGCGATCCGGCCTCCCTCCAGCCGGATCACGTCGTCCGCCACGGACGCGATCCACACCGGGTCGTGACTGACCAGCAGCGCGGAACGGTCCCCGTCCGCCAGGACTTCGGCGAGCAGCCTCCGCATCCCGGCCGCCAGAACCGTGTCCAGGCCGCTGGTGGGCTCGTCCAGGACCAGCAGGCGGGGCGTGCCCGCCAACGCGACGGCGAGGGCGACGCGTTGGGCCTGTCCCCCCGAGAGCTGACGCGGCAGCCGCCGCTGGAACGCCCGGTCGGCCGGGAGCCGCACGGACAGCAGCAGCTCCTCGACCCGCGCCCGGACGTCGGGGGCGCGCTTGGCGGACGTACGCAGGCGCACCGCCTCGGCGATCTGCGTGCCGATCCGCAGCGCCGGGTTGAGTGACGAGCCGGGGTCCTGGCCCAGGAACGACACCACCCGCCCCCGCAGGCGGCGGGCGCCCGCGCGGCCGAGCGGATCGAGTCCGGCCACCCGGACGGTCCCGCCCCGGACCTCCAGGCCGGGACGGACGTGCCCGAGCAGGCTGTACGCCAGACTGCTCTTGCCCGATCCCGACCGGCCCACGATCCCCAGCACCTGCCCGCGCTCCACCGACAGTTCGGCGTCACACAGGACCGGCGGGCCGCCGGCCGCCGGGCCCAGCGTGAGCCCGCCGACCCGGGCGAGCGGACCGGCCCCGGACGGGCCGCCGGGCACATGGTCCCCACTCCCGGACGGGCCGCCGGGCACATGGTCCCCACTCCCGGACGGGCCGCCGGGCACATGGCCCCCGGTCCCGGGCGGGCGGCCGGGCACGTGGCCGGTCATGCGGTCCCCCGCCCCACCATGTCCGCCAGCCGTCCGGCCAGCAGACCGACGCAGACGGACAGCAGCACGAGCAGCAGGGCGGGAGCGAGGAACGGCGTGGCGGCCAGCGTCGCCCCGGGGACGTTCTCGTTCACCATGCGCCCCCAGTCGGGCGCCGCCCCGCCCTGTCCGAGCCCGAGGAAGCCCGCGGTGGCGGTGAGATGCAGGGAGGCGACCAGGCGCAGCGCGGTGTCCACCAGGGCCGGTCCGGCGATGTTGGGCAGCACGTCATGGCGCAGTACGGCCCGACGGGTGTCGCCACGGGCCACGGCGGCCTCCACGTATCCGCTGGTCAGGACCGTGTCCGCCGCGGCGCGCAGCACCCTGGTGGAGAAGGGGGCGGTGGCCAGGCCGACCGCCGCGACGACGGCCGTGTCGCTGCCGGGGAAGCCTGCGGCCAGGACGAGGACGATCAGGAGGGCCGGGAGCGCGGCCAGGGCATCGACGCAGCGGACCATCAGGTCGCCCAGCCGGCGGGACACCATGGCCGCCAGGACACCGGCGGTCATCCCGACGGCACCGGCGACCGCTGTCCCCGCGAGCGCGGTGAGCACGATGGTCCGGCCGCCGCTGAGCACCCGGCTCGTCACGTCCCTGCCGAGCACGTCGGTGCCGAGGAGGAAGTGTCCGTCCGGCCGCTGGAAGGGCGCCGCGAGCTGCGCGGTGGGGCTGTGCGGGGCGGCCCACGGGCCCAGCAGGGCGAGCAGGAGCACGAGCAGTGTGCCGGTGCCGATGAGCAGGGGCGGCCGGTGGCGTGGTGCGCGCAGTCCGGCGGGACGGTCCCGCCGCGGCGCTGTCAGGACGGTGGTCATCGGCCGTGCCTCTCCCGCGCGCCGAGCGCCCGCGCGCAGATGTCACCCAGCAGGAGCACCGCGAGCATCACCGCGACCAGGGTGGTGGCGATGCCCTGGACCATCGGTATGTCCCGTGCGGCGACGGCCAGTTGGAGTTCCCGGCCGATGCCCGGGTAGTCGAAGACGTTCTCCACCACCACGGCGGAGCCGACCAGCGCCCCGGTGGTGAGCGTGAGCGCCTGCACGGCGGGCCCGGCGGCGTTGGGAAGGATGTGACGGGCCGCGAGCCGTGTCCCGCGTACGCCGTTGAGTCGTGCAGCTTCGCAGTAGGGGGTGGCCGCCGCGTCCGCGACGGAGACGCGCAGCAGTCGGGTGGCGACGGTGAGGCCGACCGCGCTGAGCGTCAGCACGGGCAGGACCAGGGCGCGCGGCACGTCGAGCGGGGTGCCGCCCAAGGGGACGAGGGAGACGCGCGGGAAGACCTCCAGCCCTACCGCGAGCACCGCGACGAGCAGCGCGGCGATGACGAACTCCGGTATGGCCGCGATGACTTGGGCACCCGTGGCGACCAGCCGGTCGGCACCGCCGCCGCGCAGCCCGGTCCACAGACCGAGCAGCGTGGCGAGCGGCACCGTGACCGCGAGGGTCAGCCCCGCGAGCAGCAGGCTGTTGGGCAGGCGGGTGGCGACGACCTCGGTGACCGGCCGGTCCCCGACGAAGCCGTTGCCCAGATCTCCGCGGACGGCACCGGCCACCCAGGACGCGTACCGCTCGGCGGCGGACCGGTCCAGGCCGAGTCCGGCCCGGACGTCGGCGCGTTGCGCCTCGGAGGCGTCCACCCCGGCGACCGCGCTGACGGCGTCCCCCGGAAGGACGGCCGTGGCCGCGAAGATCACGCCTGACAGCAGCACCAGCAGGACGGCCGCCCCCGCGAGGCGACGGCCGGCGAAGGCGATCACCCTCACCCCAGGGAGGCCTGGGAGAAGCCGGGGAACTGCTCGAAGAGGTCGTCGCCGATCCCGCCGACCCCCTCGGCCTGGGCGTTCAGGTTCGGCTTGAAGACCGGCAGCACCTGGTTGCCCTCCTCCCAGCGGGAGCGCTGCGCGCGTGTGCCCAGCTTCTTCGCCTCGGCCCGGTCGCTCTCGGCGCGGGCCTTCGCCACCAGGGCGTCGGTCTCCGCCTGCTTCCAGCCGAACGCCGAAGGCGATCCGCCCGCCGTGTTCATCTGATAGGTCGACAGCGCGGGGATGGGCATCTGGTACGAACCCGCCAGCGGCAGCGCCGCGTAGGCGGCGAAGTCGGCGTAGAGCTGGCCCGCGGGCAGTTCACGGACCGACGCCCGGACACCGGCCTTCTTCAGGTCCTCGGCGAAGAGGGTGGCCATCTCCACCATGCCCGGCGTCTCGGGACCGGTCGTCAGCTGGATCCTCATCCCGTCGGCGCCGGCCTCCTTGAGGAGCTTGCGGGCCCGCTCCGGGTCGTGGGCGCGCTGGGGCAGGCCCTCGGCGTAGTCCGGGAAGCCCATGGACGGCAGGTCGTTGCCGATCTCCGCGTTTCCGTAGAACACCGTCTTCACCATGGCCTCCCGGTCGGCCGCGAGCTTGAACGCCTCCCTCACCCGCGGGTCGGCGAACGGCTCGGTGTTCATGTTCATCTGGAAGGAGAGCCCGACCAGGTAGGGGCTCTTCGTCGGGACGAGCCGGACCTTCCCGTCGTCCGCGAGGGTGCGCGCGGTGACCGGGGAGAGGTCGTGGGCGAAGTCGGTCTCCCCACTCGTGAGCGCCCCGGCCCTGGCGGTCGAGTCGGCGATCGACCGCAGCTCCAGACCGTCCAGGTGGGGCACGTGACCGTAGTGGTCGTCGTAGCGTTCGAAGGCCGATCCCTGGCCGGCCGTGAACCCGGTCAGCCGGAAGGGGCCACAACTGGGCATGCCCTCACGGAAGTTCTTGGTGCCGTCCTTGACGACCAGGAAGTTGCCCTGACAGAGGATCATGCGGCCGTCCGCGATGGGCCGGAGGGTGGGCAGGACGACCTTCAGATCACCGTCGGCCTTGGCGCGCGCGAGGTCGAAGTTCGCGGCGGCGAGCCGGTACACCGGCAGGGTGCTCCGGGCCGCGAGGGCGCCGAGCGAGTGCAGGATGTCGGCGGAGGTCAGCTCGGAGCCGTCGGTGAAGCGGACGCCCGGCCGCACGTGCAGCGTGTAGGCCGACAGGTCGTCGGAGACGTCGATCCCCTTGAGCACGCCGTAGCGCACCCCGTCGGGCCCTTCGGGGTCGAGGTTGCCCAGGGTGCCGTGCCAGGCCCGGGCGCGCACCAGGTCCAGTGCCGAGGGGCCCTTGAAGAAGTCGAGCGTCTCGGAGGCGCCCCCTCCGACGAACGCGGCGCGCAGGGTGCCGCCCGAGCGGGGCGGGGAACCCGCCCCCGGCTTCCGTCCGGGGCGCGGCTCGTCGGTGGCGCACGCCGCCAACAGGCCCGGCCCCACCGCCAGAGCCGCGGCTCCGGCCGCACCGCGACGCAGGAAGGCGCGGCGGTCGAACTGTCTGGACATGTTTCTCCTTGACGTTCCGCTGAGCTGAACCGCGCGCCGGGGGAATTCCACGGCGCGCGCGACGAGGCCGTCGCGAGGACGGGCGGCGCACGACGGGTGCGGGCACCGGGGAGCCGCGCCGCCGCCGGTTCGTGCCCCGCCGGGGCTACCGCAGGTCGAGAGCGCCGGACGGGCACGCCCACACGGCCTCGCGCACGGCGTCCGACTGGGACACCGGCGGCTCTTCGTCGAGGACGCGTACGAGTCCGTCCTCCTCGTCCTGGTCGAAGACGGCCGGCGCGGCGAGCACGCACTGCCCCGCCCCCACGCACCTGTCGCGGCGCGCGCCGATCCTCCCGGCACCGGACGCCCGGCCTTCAACGGTCATGACGACCCCTCCCCTACCGCCGCACACACGGCTCCCGCCACACATACGGCCTCCGGTGCGACGATCAGACAGTAATCGATAACGACATCCATATTCAACAAGCTACCCGCCCCCTCCTCGCGGGAGGGAGGCGGCCGGAGACCGGGTGGAGACGACGAAGCCCGGGACGGCGAGGCGTCCCGGGCCATCCGCGCGGGTGGCGGTGAAACAGGTGGCGGTACCTGGAGAACTACGGATTGTTCCGCCTGGCCGGCAGGCCGAAAGTGAGGTCCTGCCGCCGCGGGACCGACACCGACCGGTCTCGCGGCGGCGCGTTCCGCCCGTCTCGGTCCTCAGGCCGAGGCGGGACACCCCCCATTCCCGTGAAAGGCGTATCCCCGATGAAGCGCTCTCACCTCGCCGCACTCCTGCTGGCGCTGCCGGCCACCGTCGTCCCCGCCGCCGGTGCCGCGGCCGCCTCCGGCCAGGACGCCTCCCCGCAACTGATATCCGTCGAGCGGGCTCCGGACCACAAGGTCATCAAGGGCAGCTACATCATCACCCTCAAGTCGGGCGCGGCCGCCAAGGGGCTCATGAACAGAGAGGACATCAGCGCCCGTCACCTCTACACGAACGTCTTCAACGGCTTCTCCGCGAAGCTCTCGGCCGACCAGCTCGCGGACCTGCGCCGTGACCCGTCCGTCAAGGCCATCGAGGAGGACCAGAAGATCACCGCCGCCGCGACGCAGAACAATCCCACGTGGGGGCTGGACCGGATCGACCAGCGGAACCGTCCGCTGAGCGGGACCTACACCTACAACCGCAACGGATCCGGCGTCAGCGCCTACATCATCGACACCGGCATCGACACCGGCCACACCGACTTCGGCGGCCGGGCCCGCAACGTCTACGACGCCCTCGGCGGCAACGGGCGGGACTGCAACGGGCACGGCACGCATGTGGCCGGCACCGTGGGCAGCAACACCTACGGCGTCGCCAAGGGCGTGTCCCTGTACGGTGTCCGTGTCCTGGGCTGCGACGGCAGCGGCTCCTACTCCGGGATCATCGCCGGCTTCGACTGGGTCCGCAAGAACGCGGTGAAGCCGGCCGTGGCCAACGCCTCGCTCGGCGGGGGCTACTCCTCCGCGGTGAACAGCGCGGCCGCCGCCCTGAACAACTCGGGCGTCTTCCTGTCCGTCGCCGCGGGCAACAGCGACGACGACGCCTGCGACTACACCCCGGCCAGCGCCCCCGGCGTCATCAGCGTCGCGGCCTCGGACAGCTCCGACCGCAGGGCCTCGTTCAGCAACTACGGACGCTGCACCGACCTGTTCGCGCCCGGAGTCTCCATCACCTCCACCCGCCTCGGCGGCGGTTCCACCCAGATGAACGGCACCTCCATGGCCTCCCCGCACGTGGCAGGTGTCGCGGCCCTCTACAAGGCGAACAAGGGAGACGCCTCGTCCTCGACCATCAACAACTGGCTGATCAACAACGCCACGACCAACGTGATCAGCAACACCACCGGCTCGCCGAACCGCCTGCTCTTCACGTCCGGCTTCTGATCCCCCACCCCTGATCCCACGATTCGCCGCGCGGCCCGGCCTCCCCGAAGGAGGACGGGCCGCGCGGTGACCTTCCGGGGGTTCCCCTTACGGAACAATCCGTGGAACAGCAGGTACGCGTACGTAATCACCAGGCTTTCGTCGGCGGTGACACGACGTCGGCGCGGGATGCCACATTGAGCTTGCGCAGCACCTTCGCGACGTGCTGTTCGATGGTGCGGGGCGAGAGGAAGAGCACGTCGGCGATCTCGCGGTTGGTGTGTCCGATGGCCACCAGCCTGGCCACCTCCTTCTCGCGCGGTGACAGCTGGTCGCCGTATCCGCGTCTGCCCCGGCGCGAGGGCGTCACGACGCCTTCGCCGCGCAGCACACGGCGGCACCGGGCCGCGTCGCGCGTGGCGCCGAGCGCCGTGAACTGCTCCGCGACATCCGCCATGCCGTGCGCGGGCATGTCCTCGCCGCTCGCGATCCGGCACCGCACCCACGCCTCGGCGGCCCGTGCGGCCGAGTAGGGGTGGGGCAGCTCGGCGTACGCGTCCCGGGCGGCGCCGAACGCCGTGGCGGCCTCGGCGTAGCGCTGCCCGCCGAAGGCGACCGTGCCCCGGCCGGCCTCCAGCGCGGCGGCCGCCAGTGGCGCGTCCAGACCGGCGACACCGTCGGTGAACTCGGCGAGCAGGGACTCGGCCTCGGGCATCCGGCCGGTGCGCACCAGCGCGGCCACGGCCATCGGGACGAGGTCGCCTCCCCATGCCCAGATGCCCTTGCGGCGGAGGCGGACGATGCCCCGTTCGGCTTCGGCGCAGCCGGCCTCCGCCTCTCCGCGCGCCATCCGCACCCTGGCCATGGCCCCGGTGGCGGCGGCCAGGACGGCAGCCGGGGCGTTCGCGGGGTCGCGGAGGCCCGCGGCGCCCAACTCGTCGGTGGCCTCCTCCCATTCGCCGCGCGCGACGGCGAGCAGCCCGAGGACGAGGTGGGCGTCGGCGGCGATACCGGAGACACCCTGCGCCATGTCGAGGAGCCGCCGGGCGCGCTCGGCCAGGCCGGACCACTCACCGTGGGTCCACTCCAGCCGCAGCCCGGTGCCGTCGATGACGCCTTGCAGGAACGGGGCGCCGCACTCGGCGGCGAGCCGACGGCCCTCCAGCCTGAAGCGCTGGGCCTGTGTGTGGTGACCGAGCCAGGTGGCGGCGTCCGCGAGGTTGCCGCAGAGACGGGCGGCCTGGAGCCGTTCGGCCGTGTCCCGTCCGGATCCGATCATCGCCTCGGCGTCCGCCCACGCCGAGGGGTCGCCCCGGCTCATCCGGAGGGCCAGGTGGTTGCCGCGTACCGCCATCCGCAGCGCGGTGTCCTGTTCCCCCTCGACGAGTTGTTCGGCCCGGGCGATCCACTGCTGGTACACCGCGTACGGATGCTCGCCCCAGCCGGGCATCGCGAGTGCCGCCATGCCTCGGGCCGCGAGCGCCGGGCGCTCCCACAACTCCCCCACCGCTATCTCGGTGTCGACGCGGCCCTGTTCGTAACTGCCCGCCTGGTTGGTGAGGAGGAGTCCGAGGTTGAGCCGTATCTCCCCGCGCACCGCGTCGGGCAGGTCGTTGTCCTGGACGATGCGCCGCAGGAGCTTCGCGGCGCGGCGGTAGGAGAGGCCGATCACGGCCGCGCGGCTGAGCTGGGCGGCGAGCCGGGCACGGTCGTCCGCGCGCAACTGCGGGTCGCCCAGCAAGCTCTCCAGGATCTCCACGGCGACGGCGGTGTCGCCCATCTCCCGGGCCCGCTCCGCGGCGGCCTCGCCGTGCAGCAACCAGACGCCCAGCTCGCCCGCCTGCCGCGCGTGGTAGGCGAGTTGGACCTGTGGCTGCGGATCGGCCTCGGTGAGGGCGTCGACCACCCCGCGGTGCAGCCGGCGGCGGTCGATGCCGTGCAGGCTGTGGTAGACGGCCTGCTGGGCGAGCCCGTGCCGGAAGCCGTACAGGTCGTCCCCGCAGTCGTACAGCACGCCGGCGATCAGTGCTTCCCGGATGGCGTCGTGGATCCGCTCCCGGGGGGCCTCCGTCACGGCGGTGAGCAGGTCCTCGCTCGCGGGGAAGCGCAGGACCGCCGCGGCGTGCACCACCGCCACGGAGGGCGGGGAGAGGTCGGACATGCGGTCGGCCATGGCGTCGCGCAGCAGGGTGGGCACTTCCAGCGTGTCCAGGGTCTCCCGCCCGGCGCGCCAGTCCGGCTGCCGCCCCTGCCGGGTGAGGGTGCGCAGGACCTCTTCCAGGACGAAGGGGATGCCCGCGGTGCGTCCGTGCAGTTCGGCCGCGACTTCGGCGGGTACGTCCTGGCTGCCGGTGATGGCCGCGGTGAGGTTGCGTACGGCGTGGACGTCCAGGGGGCGCAGGGGTACGAGGACCGCCGTGGTCCCCGGAGGGTGCCGGTAGGCGCGGCCGAGCGGCAGCGCCGCGCCGGGAAGGTCCTCGCGTCGGTAACTCAGCACGACGGACAGGCCGTTCGGCGGGTCGTCGACCAGGAACCGGACGAGGTCCCTGGTGCCGTCGTCGGCCCAGTGCAGGTCCTCCACGACGATGACGACCTGGCCGAGCGCCTCCAGGAGCGACAGCACGGCCCGGAAGAGCCGGTGCTGACGGGCCCGGTGGTCCTGGAGTTCCTCCAGCGGGGGCGGCAGGGAGTCGGTGAGCTCCGGCAGATAGGGGTGCAAGGCGCCGCACACGGGGTTGAGCCCCTCGGGCACCCGGTTCTCCAACTGCCGCAGGAGGTCGAACACGGGGCCGTACGGAAAGGGCTCGCGCAGCGGGTGGCAGGTGCCCAGCAGGATTCGCCGGCCACGGACCGACGGGTGCCGCAGCGCCTCGCGGATCAGGCGGGTCTTGCCGATGCCCGCCTCGCCCTCGACCAGCACGACCGCCGGTGGATGGGCGAGGGCGTCCAGCAGGGCGTGCAGTTCACCGGTACGGCCGACGAGGACGGGCGCCCCCGAGTCGCGAAGAAGGGGACTGGTCATGAAGGCTCCGAACCGGGTGAAGGCCCTGTGTGTACCCGCGACCGTCCGCTGTCCAGCTGATCACCGCGGGTGAGTGACGAAGCTACTTGCCCGTGGGGCGCGCGGGCAAGGACCGCACACACACCTCGTTCCCGAACCTCCGTACCGCGCACCGCGCTTGGGGACCGGACACCGCGACGTCGCTGGTCACGCCCCCCGCCCCGGCCGGTCCTCGGCGCGGGGAGGGGCGGCTGGAGACCCGCCCCTCCCGACGGGCCGCGGGTCGTCAGGGGCGGCGACTACCTGATGCTGCCGTCCCACCCCGGAAATCAATAGGTACCTCTACGGATTGCACCGTTCCTACGGCGGGGCCGATGCTCTGTGCAGTTCGAAGGCGGCCTCGGCCGAGGCCCTTCCGGAATGCCCCACCACGACGCAACCGGGAGGAACGCGGTGTTTCCCCCAGAAAGCGGAGCCGTCGCGAGGTGTCGCCGTCGCGGATCACCCATCCGCGACGGCGTCCTCTTCGGCAACGAACCGACCGGTCGCCCCGGTCCCCCGAGACGCACGTTCCGGTCGGCCATGGGAGGTCGCTGCTGACGGGCAGTACGCCCGGAACGTGCCCGGCCGCACGGACCCAGGTCCCGAAGATCTTCTGGGTCCGTGCGGCCACAACCCCCCACAGGACGGCAGGGGCCGTCACCCGGGAGCCACCCGGGTCGTCCTGCCGCCGCCCACGCGGTCGGCGCGCCGTCCCGCGCCGGTCTCGGTCCCCCACCCCGGCCAGGCCGGGGGAAGCAGCCGTCCGACGACGGCACGGCCGGGGTGGGGGACGGCCGTACGGGCCGTGCCACCGGCTCCGCCTCGGCGGGCACCTTCGACTTTCCTGCCGGGCGCTCCTCACCGAGGCCGCGGGGGACGGCGAAGGGGCCGCGAACCAGTTCGGCGCGGCCCGGTTCGCCTGGCACGAGGCCGGCCGGCCGCACGAAGACGCACGCGCCCTCGAAGCCAGAGGCCGCTGCGTCCTGCCCCGTCACCTCGGGAAAGGGGAGGCGCACCTGAGCGAGGCCGTCGGCCTCTACCGCCGTACCGGCGCCCGGTGGGACGTGGCCCACCGCCACCGCCGGCTGCGCGGCCAGGGCATCACCCTCGCCCGCCGCCCCGTCTTCGGTCAGGGGGCCGCCGAGGACACCACGTAGACCACCGGGGCCGCCGGGTCGGTCATGTTGACGGTGATGTCCTGGGTCGGGCGGGGGCCCTCGTTCCGGTGGACGGTGCCCGCCCAGTCGACGCCGGGCCCGAAGAACCAGCCGGTGATCTTGATGTCCCGTTCGCCGATGGTGACCTGGCCCGTCTCCAGGGCGGCCCGGCCGGTGCCGACGCCGCTCAGGAACCGGTCCAGCCCCGCGGAGGTCGTACGGAACTTCAGGTACATCCGGCTGACTTTCCAGTTGTTCGTCTCGTAGTACTGGACGCCCACCGCGTTGCCCGGCACCGGCAGCTCGAAGATCCTGCGCTGCATCCCGGACGGCCAGTCCTCACGCAGCCCCTGCGCCGAGGCCTCGGCCTCCTTGTCCATGCCCGAACGGCGGCTCTGCGACGCGGAGATCACCAGGTAGCCGGCCGGGATGCCGATGAGCAGCACGATGATGGTGAGGGTGATCAGCCGCCGCCGGAAGACCCGGCGCCGGTCCTCGGGGGGCGTTCCGTCGCCTCCTGAGAAGCCGCCCGAGGATCCACCGGAGGAGCCTCCGGACGACCCGCCGGACGGGCCCCCGGAAGAGCCCTCGGAAGCGCCGCCGGACGGGCCCCCGGCGGACCTGCCGGGCGCGCCCCCGGTGGCCCCTTGCGGCTTCCCGTCGAAGGCGGCCCCCTCGTCACCGCCCGGCTCCGGACATCCTGAGGACGGGGGCTGGCACGGCACGACGTGGTGCCCGGCTGCGGCGGTCATGGTCGGTTACCCCTCGGAGCTGCGGTGCGAAGTACGGATGGCCGGGTGGACGGCGTACGGACGGCCGGGTGGACGGCGGACGGCGGACGGCGGCGGCTCAGTCCGCGGTGCGGGTGCCGCCGCGTGAGTTGCGCAGGGTGCTGGCGGCCTGGTCGTAGATCTGCGCGTAGCGCTCGTACCGCTCGACCCGGCGGCGGTTGGTCCGCCGGAATCTCCGGGCGACCAGGCGGGCCAGGTCGGCGGCGCCGACCATGCCGGCCTCCGGGCCGAGCTGGGCCTTGGCGATCCGGGCCTCGGGGCGGTAGCCGCGGCCGGTGAGCTGGCGCTTGAAGGCGTCGCGGGCCGGGCCGATCAGCAGGTCGTCGGCCGCGCTGACACCGCCGCCGATGACGAAGCACGAGGGGTCCAGGGCGGCGGCGAGGTTGGCGATGCCGACGCCGAGCCACTGTCCGATGTCCTGGAGGAGTTCGACGCACATCGCGTCGCCCTCCCGGGCCAGCTCGGTGATGAGCGGGCCGGTGATGTCCGGGATGTTGCCCTTGACGCGCTCGATGATGCCGTGGGCCACCGGGGAGTCGGCGGCGGCCAGTTCCTTGGCCTCGCGCACCAGGGCGTTGCCGGAGCTGTACTGCTCCCAGCAGCCGCGGTTGCCGCACGGGCAGCGGTGCCCGCCCGGCACCACCTGCATATGGCCGAACTCACCGGCGACGCCGTACCTGCCGCGCTTGACGTGCCCGCCCTCCAGGATCGCGCCGCCGATGCCGGTGCCCAGCGTGATCATGACGAGGTGGTCCTCGCCGCGTCCGGCGCCGAAGCGCCATTCCGCCCAGGCGGCCGTGTTGGCGTCGTTGTCGACCATGACGGGGACGACGAGGCGGGAGGCGAGGGCGTCACGCAGCGGCTCGTCGCGCCAGGCCAGGTGCGGGGCGAACAGCACCTTGGAGCGGTCGGCGTCCACCCAGCCCGCGGCGCCGATGCCGACGGCGTGCACGTCGTGCCGGTCGGAGAGGTCCAGGACCAGTTCGACGATGGTGTCCTCGACGACTTTGGGGCTCTTGGACTTGTCCGGCGTCTCGGCGCGCAGGGTCTCCAGGATGGTGCCGTCGGCGTCGACGACACCGGCCATCACCTTGGTACCGCCGATGTCGATGCCGACGGTGGGGACCCGGGGCGCCGTGAGGTGGGAGCGCCGCTCCCTGGTTCCGACGGTCCGCAGGACGGTGGCGCGGGCGGAGCCGCGGTGGGTGAAGTCGCGGTACGTGCTCATCGTCCCTGGGGCGTATCGGGGAGCCGGGAAGTGGTTCTTCCGGCGGCGGACGGCGTCCGCCGTGCTCGATTCTGCCATTCCCGCGCCCCTGGATCCGGTGGACGGTCCAGGGGACACGGTGGCGGGAGGTGGTCTACGGGGTGTCTCCGGCGGCCGGAGGGCCGCCGGGCCGGTCCGGGGAGGGGGCCCGCTCCAGCTCGTGGCTGAGCTCCTCCAGCTCGCTGCCGCCCGCCATCTGACGGGTCAGCTCGTCCAGGGTGACGTCGCCCTTGGTGTGGCTGCCGGACATCGCGCCGCGCTTGAGGAGTACGAAGCGGTCACCGACGAGATACGCGTGGTGCGGGTTGTGCGTGATGAGGACCACGCCGAGTCCGGCGTCCCGGGCGGCCGCGACGTACTTGAGCACGACGCCGGACTGCTTGACGCCGAGCGCCGCCGTCGGCTCGTCCAGGACGAGGACCTTGGCGCCGAAGTACACCGCGCGGGCGATGGCCACGCACTGGCGCTCACCGCCGGACAGGGTGCCGATCGGCTGGTCGACGTCGCGCAGGTCGATGCCCATGCGGAGCAGTTCCGCGCGGGTGGTCTCGCGCATCAGCGCCACGTCGAGGCGCTTGAAGGGTCCCGCCCCCTTCGTCGGCTCGGAGCCGAGGAAGAAGTTGCGCCAGACCGGCATCAGCGGGACGACGGCCAGGTCCTGGTAGACGGTGGCGATGCCCCGGTCCAGGGCGTCGCGCGGGTTGGTGAGGACGGTCTCCTCGCCCTCCACCCGGAACGTCCCGGAGTCGTGCCGGTGCAGACCCGAGATGATCTTGATGAGGGTGGACTTGCCGGCGCCGTTGTCGCCGAGGACACAGGAGATCTCCCCGGCGTGGACCACCAGCGAGACGTCCTGGAGCGCCTTGATGTTGCCGTAGTACTTGCTGACCCGGTCGAGCTCGACGAGTGCCCGGTGGTCCGGCGCCGCGTCCTGGGAGGACGTGTTCCGGGGGTCCGGCTCCCGGGGGGCCTGGGCGGCCGTCATGTCGTCGCCTCCGCGCGCTTGCGTACCCATGCGTTGAGCAGGGTGGCCAGGAGCA
Source organism: Streptomyces halstedii (assembly GCA_000720535.1). Lineage (GTDB taxonomy): Bacteria > Actinomycetota > Actinomycetes > Streptomycetales > Streptomycetaceae > Streptomyces > Streptomyces halstedii. The sequence goes on along the minus strand of JOAZ01000026.1, from coordinate 52,559 downwards.
GCATCGCTCCCAGGAAGAACTTGAACCAGTCGGGGTTCCACTCCGCGTACACGATGCCCTTGCTGGTCATGCCGAAGATGATCGCGCCGACCGCGGCCCCGATCGCGGAACCGTAGCCGCCGGTGATCAGGCAGCCGCCGATGACGGCCGCGATGATGTACGTCAGCTCGTTGCCGACGCCCTCGCCCGACTGCACCACGTCGTACGAGAACAGCAGGTGCTGTCCGGAGACCCAGGCGGCGAAGGCCACGCCGAGGTAGAGGCCGATCTTGGTGCGGATGACCGGGACGCCGACCGCGCGGGCCGCGTCGGCCTCGCCGCCGACGGCGAAGATCCAGTTGCCGAAGCGGGTGCGGATCAGGATCCAGGTGGCGACGGCGACCAGGGCCGCCCACCACAGGATGGTGACCTTCAGCTCGACGCCCCCGACGGTGAGGTAGGACGCGAAGACCTTGCGGGCGGACGCGAAGCCCTCCATGTCCCCGATGCCCTTGGTCGACACGGTGCCGCTGATCAGCTTGGTGAAGCCCAGGTTCAGCCCGGTCAGCATCAGGAAGGTGCCGAGGGTGATGATGAAGCTGGGGAGCCTGGTGCGCGTCAGCATGAAGCCGTTGAAGGCGCCGAACCCGAGGGTCACCAGCAGCGACACGAAGACGCCGACCCAGACGTTGGCGGTCATCTGGTAGCTGAACATCGAGGAGACGAGCGCGGAGCTGGTCACCATCACACCGGCGGACAGGTCGAACTCGCCGCCGATCATCAGCAGCGCGACCGGCGCCGCCATGATCCCGATGGTGGAGGCCGCGTAGAGCACCGTGCCGATGCTGGACGTCTGGAGGAAGCTGTCGGCGACGAGCGCGAAGAAGACGAACACCGCCACGGCCCCGACGACCGAGCCCAGCTCGGGGCGGCCGAGGAGCTTGCGCAGCGGTGAGGTGCGCAGCAGCCGCTCGTCGGCCCCGGGCGGGGCCGGTGCCGGGTGGGTCCCCGTCATCGGGTGCCCCGGTTCGTGTACTCGGCCAGCTCGTCCGCGTCGTCGGCGGTGATGATCTGCGGGCCGGTCAGTACGGGGCGGCCGCCGCCGAGCACGTTCTGGTTGAAGCGGTGGAGCCAGAGCAGGTCCACGGCCTCGTACCCCTGGAGGTAGGGCTGCTGGTCGACGGCGAAGCCGAGGGTCTTGTTCGACAGGCCGGTGGCCACGCTCACGTTGAGGTCGAAGGTGTCGATCTCGGCCTTGCTGCCGGCGGTCTGCTTGGCCTTGACGGCGGCGGCGGCGAAGGGGGCGCCCAGCGTGAGGACCGCGTCGATGCTCCTGTCGGAGTCGAGCTTGGCCTCGATGGACGCCTGGACGTCGGGCATGTTGGTGCCGTCGACGTAGAGGTTCTGGAGGGTGCCGTCGAAGGTCTTCTTCGCTCCGGCGCAGCGCTGCTCGTGGCCGACGTTGCCCTGTTCGTGCAGGACGCAGAGCACCTTCTTGTGCCCCCGGGCGTCGAGCTCGTCGCCCACGGCCTCACCGGCGATCGACTCGTCCTGGCCGATGTGGGTGAGCGCCCCGAACTGCTTGGACTCGGCCGATCCGGAGTTCACCGTGATCACGGGGATGCCGGCCTTGACCGCCTTGGCGACGACGGCCTTCATCGAGTCGGGCTTGGCGAGCGAGACGATCAGGCCGTCGACCTTCTTGTCGATCGCGGTCTGGACGAGCTCGGCCTGCTGCTGGCCCTCGTCGTTGTGCGTGTAGAGGAAGTTGATGTTGTCCTTGTCGGCGGCCTGCTGGGCGCCCTTCTGGACGATGTCCCAGAAGGTGTCCCCGTCTCCCGAGTGGGTGACCATGGCGAACGTCCAGCGGGGCGTGTTCACCGCGGAACGCCCCGCGGAGGCCTCCTTGGCGGCGCGTTCTTCCGCCCGCTTGCCGCCGGTGCTGCTGCATCCCACGAGGGAGACTCCCAGCACCGCTGCGAGCACGGCGCCCATCGCGCGTACCCCTGTCCGAACCCTTGCCACGACGCCGTGCCCTTCTTGTGCTGCTCGCTGTGCTGCCTGGTGGGCCGGGGAGAGCGGACTCCCGGGCCCGGCCGCCCAAGTATCCCCGAGTCCGGTGCCGCGCTGCCCGGCAGGGGCGCGGCGGCGGCTCGGGGCACGCCGGTGGCCTCCCGTGGCCGGGCCGTGGGAGTGGGGCTGAGGGAGTTCTAGCCGCCTTACGTGACCGCGTCAATACTCGGCGGTACGGGGGGACGGGGGCGGGCGGGTACGGAAGCGGACGGCTCGGCGCGCGGCGGGGCGGGACCGGCTCGGCGCGCGGCGGGGCGGGACCGGCTCGGGTCGCGGCGGGCCCGGGGCGGTGGGCTCAGGGGCGGGCCAGGAGCTGGAACTCGAAGGCGTACCGGGAGGCGGGGTAGACGTGGGATCCCAGCTCGACCGCCCGGCCGCCCGCGTCGAAGGTGGTCCGCTCCATCGTCAGCAGCGGCGCCCCCCTGGGCTCGGCGAGCAGCCGGGCCTCCTCGCCCTCCGCCGCCCGCGCCCCGACGGACTGACGGGCGCTGTGCAGGGTGATACCGGCCGACCGCATCATCCGGTACAGCCCGGTCGCCTCCAGCCGGGCGCTGTCCAGGTCGAGCAGGCCCGGGGGCAGGTGGTTGCGGAGGAGGGCCAGGGGCTCGTCCCGCGCGAGGCGCAGCCGTTCGACGACGTGGACCTCGCTGCCCTCCGCGACCCCGAGCGCGGCGGCGACCGGGGCGGTGGCGGCCTCGACCGTGTTGCGCAGGACGCGGGTGGCCGGGCGGCGGCCGGCGGCCTCCAGGTCGTCGTAGAGGCTGCTCAGTTCGAGCGGTCGCTTGATACGGCTGTGCACGACCTGGGTGCCGACCCCGCGTCGGCGCACCAGCATCCCCTTGTCCACCAGCGACTGGATCGCCTGGCGGACGGTCGGCCGGGACAGCCCGAGGCGTGCGGCGAGCTCCAGTTCGTTGCCGAGGAGGCTGCCGGGGGCGAGGCGGCCCTGCTCGACGGCCGCCTGGAGCTGCTGGGCGAGCTGGTGGTGGAGCGGTACGGGGCTGGTGCGGTCCACACCCAGCCCCAGGGCGGCGGGGTCGGCGGTGGGTTTGGGCACGGACGGGAGCGTACCGCGTGCCCGCCGCGCCGCACCCGGCTTTTTGTCAGGACATATAGTTGACAGTGCGCCGGGCGGGCGGCACGTTGAGTGCATGCGTATCGGACTCATCGGCACCGGCCGGATCGGTTCCTTCCACGCGGGCGTCCTCGGCCGCCACCCGGGCGTCGACTCCCTGGTGGTGACGGACCCCGACGCGGGCCGGGCGGCCCACGTCGCGGAGCGCGCCGGAGCCAGGGCGCTCGCCTCGGCCGACGACGTCCTGGCCGCCGGGGTGGACGCCGTGGTCATCACCTCGGCCACCTCGGCACACGCGGACCTCATCCGCCGGGCGGCGCGGGCCGGCCTGCCCGCCTTCTGCGAGAAGCCGATCGCCCTGGACCTGGCGGGCACCCTGGACGCGCTGGCCGAGGTGGAGCGGGCGGGCAGCGTCCTCCAACTCGGGTTCATGCGCCGCTTCGACGCGGGGTACACGGCGGCGCGAGCGGCCGTGCGCGACGGCGTGCTGGGCCGGCTGCACACCGTACGGGCCGTCACCTCCGACCCGGCTCCCCCACCGGCCGCCTATCTCCCGTCCTCCGGCGGCCTGTTCCGGGACTGCCTGGTGCACGACTTCGACATCCTGCGGTGGGTGACGGGCCGTGAGGTGGCGGAGGTGTACGCGACCGGCACGGACGGCGGCCTGTCCGCGTTCCGCGAGGCGGGCGACGTGGCGACGGCGGCGGCCCTGCTGACCCTGGACGACGGCACGCCGGTGACGGCGACGGCCACCCGGTGCAACGGCGCCGGGTACGACGTCCGCATGGAACTGGCGGGCGACCTCGACCAGTTCGCGGTCGGCCTGGACGACCGTACGCCGATCACCTCGGTGGAACCGGAGGGCCCGCCCGCACCCGCCAAGCCCTGGCCGGGCTTCCTGGAGCGCTTCGCCCCGGCGTACGAGGCGGAGCTGGACGCGTTCCTCCGGGTGGTACGCGGCGAACTGGCGAACCCCTGCGACGGCCGGGAAGCCCTGCACGCGCTGCGTGTGGCGGAGGCCTGCGAGCGTTCGCGCGCGAAGCGCGAGCCGGTGCGGCTGGCCGAGATCTCCGGGGGCTGACCCTCTTCCGGCTCAGGCCGTGCGGGCGGAGAGCACCGTTCCCTGGGCCACCGCGCACAGGGTCTCGGTGCCCTCCTCGTCCACGGTGTACAGGTCGCAGCGGGCGACGGCCTGCCTGCGGCCGGTGTGGACGACGACCGCGCGGGCACTCAGGGTCCGGCCGGTGGCGGGCCGGATGTACTGGACGGAGAAGCCACCGGTGAGCACGGCGGGCCCGAGGGTGGTCCCGGCGGCGAACGTGAGGGAGTTGTCGGCGGCGTACGCCAGCACACCGCCGTGCAGGAAGCCGTTCTGCTGCCGTAGGTCCTCCCGTACGTCGATCTCCAGGGTGGCGGCACCGCCGCCGAACGCGGTGAGCCGGGCCCCGAGGAGCACGCTGAACGGCTGGCTGTCGAGGACCTGTTGGGCCGCCTGGAGGGAGAGTTCCTTCATGGCGGTCTTCCTACCTCACCACCGGACCGGCAGGCGACGCACCCCCCGGATCAGCATCCCCGGCAGCCACTGAGGCTCCTCGCCGTCCGGGTCGCGTACGAGTCCGGGACACCGCTCCAGCAGCGCGCGGACGGCGATCCGGCCCTCCATGCGGGCCAGCGGCGCGCCCAGGCAGAAGTGCGCCCCGTGTCCGAAGGCCAGATGGCCCCGCGGCTCGCGCCGGATGTCGAAGGTGTCGGGGTCCGGATAGCGTTCGGCGTCGCGGTTCCCCGAGCCGATGGCGACCAGGACCGGGTCGCCCTTCCGGATGACCTGGGAGCCGATGGTGACCCGTTCCCGGGCGAAACGGAAAGTCGCGTTCTCCACCGGGCCCTCGTAGCGCAGCATCTCCTCCACCGCCCCGTCGATCAGCTCCGGTTCGGCACGCAGCAGGGCGAGTTGGTCCGGGTGGTCCAGCAGCGCGCGCACTCCGTTGGAGATCAGGTTCACGGTCGTCTCATGGCCTGCCACCAGCAACAGGAAGGCCATGCCGACCAGTTCGTCGGACGACAGGCCGTCACCCCGCTCGTCCCGGGTCTGGATCAGTGCGCTCATCAGGTCGTCGCCCGGGGAGCGGCGCTTGGCCGCGATCAGGTCGTCGAGGTAGGTCTGCATGGCGCGGGCCGCCTTGTCCGCGGCCTCGGGCGAGACCGGCGCGACGACGGCGTTGGACAGCAGCCGGAAGGTGTCCCCGTCCATGTCGGGGACGCCGATGAGTTCGCAGATCACCGTCATCGGCAGCGGGAAGGCGAGGGCGTCGACGAGGTCGGCGCTCCCGGCGGGCACCATGGCGTCGAGCAGCCCCCGGGTGATCTCCTCGACACGCGGGCGCAGCGCCTCGATCCGCCGTGCGGTGAACTCACCGGCCACGAGCCTGCGCAGCCGGGTGTGGTGCGGCGCGTCCAGCTCCAGCATGTTGGCGAAGATCGGGATCGCGTCCTCCTCCCAGCCGTTCGCGATGCGCCAGTCCTTGCCGAACCGCTGGTCCGCCAGGGTCGCGCGGGCCTCCTCGTAACCGACGACCAGCCACGCGCTCTCCATGTCGTCGGTGCGGATGGAGTGCACCGGCCCCTCGGCGCGCAGTTTCGCGTAGTACGGATACGGATCGGCCGTGAAATCCGGGATTCCACGCAGATCGACCACCGGCATCGGGATACCCCCTCGTTCGGTCCGCCCCGTCCAGGGTAGGCGGCCGTCCGGCCACCGGTCCTCGCCCGGCGGCCCGGCACCGAGGACCGACAGCGTGATCTGGACACGGCCGGCGGGGCGGCGACGAGGGAGGAGGCGGGAGACGTGCGCCTTCACCGGCGGCGACCCGCCGGACCGCCCGCACGCTCCGGTCGGATGGCGCGCCTTTCCGGACACATCAGACCGCTCCGGCGCGGACGGCGCGTACCCCCCGTTCGTCCGGCGCGAAAGGCGCTGACCACGAACGAAAGGCCGAATCGGGAACACCCGTCCGCAGGACGGACCGCCCTTACCTCCCGAAAGGTCCACCCCCGCCGAAGAGGCCGTTCCGGGGTTCCGGGTCCTCCTAGAATGTCGGTCTTGGGACGTTCGCAGACACGGAGTTGGCACATGGGTGAAGCGCGGCCGGACGGACGGGTCGAGCGGGGGAACCAGACCAGACAGCTGGTCCTGGCGCGCGCGGTCCAGGTCGCCTCGACGGAGGGCCTGGACGGCCTGTCGCTCGGGCGGCTGGCCACGGAACTGAAGCTGAGCAAGAGCGGCGTGTTCGCCCTCTTCGGATCCAAGGAGGAACTGCAACTGGCCACCGTGCGGGCCGCGGTGACGATCTTCGTGGACCATGTGCTGACACCGACGAGGGCGGTCGGGCCCGGCCTGGGGCGGGTCTGGCGCATGTGCGAGAGCTGGCTCACCTATTCGCGAACCCGGGTCTTCCGGGGCGGCTGCTTCTTCTACGCCACGATCGCGGAGTTCGACTCCCGCAAGGGCAAGGTGCACGACGCGCTGGCGGCCACCCAGACCGGCTGGGTCACCTTCGTGGAGGAGACGCTGGAGGAGGCCAGGGTGCGCGGCGAGCTGGCGGCGGACACGGACATCTCCCAACTGGCCTTCGAACTCATCGCGTTCATGGAGCTGGCCAACGCCGAGTCGGTGCTCCACGACAACGCCCCGGGCTACACGAAGGCGACGAGGGCGATCCTGGGCCGGTTGCGCGCCGTCGCCACGGACCCGGTGGCGCTGCCCGCCGCCCCGTGATCCCCCGGCGTCCGTCCGGTCGCGCACCGGGGCCGCCTACGCGACGGGGACGGCGGTGCCCACACCGCGCGGCCGTCACGGCGGGTGGCACGACGCCCCCCGCCGACGCCGCGCCGCGCCGCCCGCCGACGCGGCACGGACCTACGCTGAGCCAAGGGCTGTCCTCGCGAGGTACCGCGTCCGGCGCCGTGCGCTGATCCGCCACGGACCACGGGACAGCCCTCAGGACGGCACCGCGAACGAAAAGGGACTCCGATGAGCCAGACCCCGACCCCGGTCCACACCCTCCACGACGGCCGCGCCCTGCCCGCGGTGGGCCTCGGCACCTGGCCGCTCGACGACGACGCGGCCGAACAGGCCGTCGCCGGAGCGCTGGGACTGGGCTACCGACTGGTGGACACGGCGCTGAACTACGGCAACGAGACCGGCACCGGACGCGGCATCGCCCGTTCCGGCGTACCGCGCGAGGACGTCTTCGTCACCACCAAGGTGCCGGGCCGCCACCACGGCTACGAGGAGACGCTGGCCTCGTTCGAGGAGTCCCGGTCCCATCTCGGCCTGGAGTACGTCGATCTCTATCTGATCCACTGGCCGCTGCCGGGGGTGGACAAGTACGTGGACACCTGGAAGGCGATGATCAAGCTGCGCGAAGACGGTCTGGTGCGCTCCATCGGCGTCTCCAACTTCACCGCGGAGCATCTGGACCGGCTGGAGCGGGAGACGGGCGTACTGCCGGTGGTGAACCAGATCGAGATGCACCCGCTGCTCCCGCAGGAGGAGTTGCGGGCGGTGCACGCCGCGAAGGGCATCGTCACGGAGAGCTGGAGCCCGCTGGCCCGGGGACGGCAGGTCCTCCAGGCCCCGGAGGTCACGGCGGCCTCCGAGGCGCACGGGGTGACCCCCGGTCAGGTGGTGCTGCGGTGGCACACCCAGCTGGGCGCGGTGCCGATCCCCAAGTCCTCGGACCCCGCCCGGCAGCGGCAGAACCTCGACCTGTTCGGATTCGAGCTGACGCCCGAGGAGGTGGCGGCCATCGGGTCCCGGGCGCCGCACCGCTTCGGGGGCGACCCCGAGACGCACGAGGAGTTCTGAGGCCGCCCGGCCGTCACCACGCCGGGCGCGACCGGGTGACCGGTGACCAGGTGACCGGACACCCGGTCACCGGCCCGCCCGGCGCCGTGAGCCGGACGCGGACCACGGTCCGGGCCCCCGGCCCCCGGCCACCGCCCCCGTCCGGTCACCCCACCGTCCGGCTCACCGGTTGCGCGGGGTGACCTCCGCCATCCGGGACCACTCGGTCCCCGGCACCTCGACGTTGATGATCTCCGGGATCTCGGCGACCAGCCCGGACATGGTGTCGATGGCGGCCTTGAAGTGGTCGGAGTTCACGTGCGCCACCCCCGCCGCCTCGTCGGCGAACGCTTCGAGCAGGACGAACTGGTCCGGGTTCTCCACGCTGTAGGACCACTCGAAGAAGAGGTTGCCGGGCTCCTGCCGCGTGGCGAGGGTGAACGCGTCGACGGCCGGGAGCCAGTTGTCGCGCTCGGCGGTGCGGACGGTGAACTTGACGGCGATGAAGATCATGGCGACTCCTGGTCGGGGGCCGGTGCGGGCGTCGTCCAGGCTGCCACACGCGGGGGTGAGCGCACGTCCGGCACACCCGGAGGCCGCCGGACGGTCACGCCCCGCCGACGTCCACCCGACGTACGGCCGGCGGCCCGTCGCGGGCCGTGCGCGAGGTACCGGCTTCCTGGCCGGCGGTCCCGTGCCCCGTGCCCCTCTGCTCAGCGGCCCCGTGCCCAGGAACCCCCGCTCAGCGGTCCCGTGCGAGGAGGCGGCCGGTCGGTGCGGTGAGTTCGCCGTCCGCCGCGATCCGCCGTCCGCGCAGCCAGGTGGACCGCACCACCCCGTGCAGCGTCCGTCCGGCGTAGGCGGTGACCTGGTTGCGGTGGAAGAGTCCGGCCGGGTCGACGGTGAAGGTGGCGTCGGGGTCGAGGACCGCGAAGTCGGCGTCACGTCCGGCCTCGACGGCGCCCTTGCGGGTGAGACCGGCGAGGGCCGCGGGAGCGGTGGACATCCAGCGGGCCACGTCGTCCAGGGTGTGTCCGCGCCGCCGGGCCTCGGTCCAGATCGCGGGCAGCCCCAGTTGCAGCGAGGAGATACCGCCCCACGCGGTCCCGAAGTCCGGGGTCTTCAGGTCAGTGGTGCAGGGCGAGTGGTCGGAGACGACGCAGTCGATCGTGCCGTCGGCGAGGCCCGCCCACAGCGCGTCCTGGTTGGCGGCCTCCCGGATGGGCGGGCAGCACTTGAACTCCGTTGCTCCGTCCGGGACTTCCTCCGCCGTGAGGGTGAGGAAGTGCGGGCAGGACTCGACGGTGACACGGACGCCCTCCCGTTTGGCGGCCGCGATCAGCGGCAGGGCGTCGGCGGAGGACAGGTGCAGGACATGGACGCGGGCGTTCAGCCGCCTGGCGTGCGCGACGAGGCCCTCGATCGCCGTGTTCTCCGCGTCGCGCGGGCGCGAGGCCAGGAAGTCGGCGTACGCGGGTCCGCCGCGCTGCGGGGCGGACGCCAGGTGGTGGGGGTCCTCGGCGTGCACGATCAGGAGTCCGCCGAAGCCGGTGATCTCGGCCAGGGAGCGGGCCAGTTGGTCCTGGTCCAGCTCGGGGAACTCCTCGACGCCGGACGGCGAGAGGAAGCACTTGAAGCCGAACACCCCGGCCTCGTACAGGGGGCGCAGGTCCGCGGTGTTGGTGGGGACCGCGCCGCCCCAGAAGCCGGTGTCGACGTGCGCCTTGGGTTGTGCCACCTCCTGTTTGGTACGCAGATGGCCGACGGTGGTCGTCGGCGGGAGGGAGTTGAGCGGCATGTCGAGCAGGGTGGTGACGCCGCCGGCCGCGGCGGCGCGGGTGGCCGTCCAGAAGCCCTCCCACGCGGTGCGGCCGGGGTCGTTCACATGGACGTGGGTGTCCACCAGGCCCGGCAGGAGCACGTCGTCGCCGAAGTCCTCCAGGCTCGCCCCCGGCACCTCGGTGCCGTACGGCAGGACGGCCTCGATCACCTCTCCCGCGACGAGCACCGAGGCCGCGCGGGTCCCCTCGGGGGTCACGACGCGGGTCGAGCGCAGCACCAGCTTCGCGTCCGCCTTCACCTGTGCCTCGGACACCCGCACTCCTCACGCCGAGTTCAACGAATTGTTGAAGGAGTCTTCACTCGCCGGGGCGCCACGTCAAGACTCGCCCCCTGGAGATTTCCACGAAGTAGAAGCCCTCTTTCGCCATACGGAACGTAGAATGGTCCAGCAACGGCGTCACCGGACCTCGGCGGCCCCGGCGACCCGACCGCCTGACACCGGGACAAAGCAGGGCCTGACCGGCAAGGACGCCGCACCGGGAGCAGTGGGCCGATCCGGAGCGGCCCGGTAGGCTGCTGCCTTGCCTCCGCTTCGAAAGGACCGTTGACGTGCCGTCGTCCCACGCCAGCACTTCCGACTCCAAGCCCTCCGGCTCCGGCGGAGGGGTGCAGTCCCTCGAACGTGCCTTCGACCTGCTGGAGCGTATGGCGGACGCCGGGGGCGAGGTCGGTCTCAGCGAACTCTCCGCGAGCAGCGGCCTCCCCCTGCCGACCATCCACCGGCTGATGCGCACCCTGGTGCTGTGCGGGTACGTCCGCCAGCAGTCCAACCGCCGCTATGCCCTGGGGCCGCGGCTGATCCGGCTCGGCGAGTCGGCGTCCCGGCTGCTGGGCACCTGGGCGCGTCCGTACCTCCAGCGGCTGGTCGAGGAGACGGGCGAGACGGCGAACATGGCCCTGCTCGACGGCGACGAGGTCGTGTACGTCGCGCAGGTGCCGTCGAAGCACTCGATGCGGATGTTCACGGAGGTGGGCCGCCGGGTGCTGCCGCACTCCACGGGCGTCGGCAAGGCGCTGTTGGCGCACACCCCGGCGGACGAGGTGCGCGCGCTGCTGGCCCGTACGGGCATGCCCGCGGCCACCGACAAGACGATCACCACGCCGGACGGCTTCCTGGACGCGCTGGAGCAGGTGCGCCGTGCGGGCTACGCCGTGGACGACAACGAGCAGGAGATCGGGGTCCGTTGCCTCGCGGTCCCGGTCCCCGACTCCCCCACGTCGGCCGCCATCTCCATCTCGGGCCCGGCGGGCCGGGTGACGGAGGCGGCGACGGAGCGGATCGTGCCGATCCTCCAGCAGGTCGCCAAGGAGCTCTCCGAGGCGCTGGCGAGCAGCGGCGGCCCGACGGGCTGAGCCCGGACGGCCCGCCGCCCCCGGAATCCGCCGGGCGGGGTCAGGCCGGAGCGGACGGACCGGGGCGGCGGCAGCCGGGGACGGGGCGGACCGGCGGATTCAGGCCGGGGCGCGGGTCAGGCCGGAGCGGGCACCGCCAGGCGGCCGTCGTTCATCGTCGCCGTCCCGTCCACCCGGTCCAGGTGGGCCCGGTCGTGGGTGACCAGGACGGTGGCCGTGGACCGCTCCCGGGTCAGGCCGAGCAGGAGGTCCAGGACGGCCGCGCCGCGTTCGTGGTCGAGCGCGCTGGTCGGCTCGTCGACGAGCAGGACGGCGGGCTCGTTCATCAGGGCCCGCGCGATGTTGACACGCTGGCGCTGGCCGCCGGACAACTGGTGGGGCCTGCGGTCCGCCTTGTCCGCCAGCCCGACCGCGTCCAGCAGGTCCAGCGCCCGGATCCGGGCGTCCCGTACCGAACCGCCCGACAGGTGCGCCATCACCTGGAGCTGCTCGGCGGCGGTCAGCGACGGCAGCAGGTTCGGCTGCTGGAAGACGATGCCGATGCGCTCCCGGCGCAGGTCCGTCTTCTCCGAGCGGCTGAGTCCCGCGGTCTCCGTACCGGCCACCACGACCCGCCCCCGGTCCGGGGTGACCAGGGTCGCGGCGACCGCGAGCAGGCTCGACTTGCCGGAACCGGACGGTCCGACGACGGCGGTCAGGGTCCCGGCCGGGACCTCCAGCGAGACGTGGTCGAGCGCGGTGAGCCGGGCGTCGCCGTCGGGGTAGGTGAGGGTGACATCGGTCAGGGTGAGGGTCATCGGGTACTCCCGAGTGCGGTGAGCGGATCGACGGCGGTGATGCGCCGGATGGACAGGGCGGCCCCGAGCGCACCGAGGACGATCATGACCGCGGCCGGTACCAGCACGGTCGAGGCGTCCAGGACGAACGGCACGGCGCCGCCGTCCCCGCCGACCAGCGCGCCGATGCCCGCGGCGAGCCCGGTGCCCACGGCCGTACCGGCGGCGAGCATCACGACGGCCTGGCCCAGCGCGTCCTTGAGGAGGTACGGCGTCGAGGCGCCCAGCGCCTTGAGCACGGCGACGTCGCCGCTGCGCTGGATCGTCCAGACGGTGAAGAAGGCGCCGATGACCAGCGCGGAGATCGCGAAGAGGAAGGCCCGCATCAGCTGGAGCGAGCCGTTCTCGGCCTGGTAGGAGCCGATGGCGCCCAGGGACTCGTCGAGGGTGAGGGTGCGGGTCCCCGCCGCCTTGTCCCCGGCCGCGAGATCGGCGTCGCCGGTGGTCCTCAGGGCGATCACGGTGGCCTGCCCCTCGGTGCCCGAGAGGCGCTGCCAGTCGGCGAGGGAGGTCCAGACGACCGGGGTGTGGCTGTACGAGGCGTCGCCCGCGACCGCGCCGACCGTCACGTCCGTACCGGCCAGGGCGAGCGTGTCACCGGCCGCGGCGCCCAGCTCGTCGGCGGCCTGCTCCGAGAGGACGACCGTGCCGGGGGCGACCGTGCCGGGGGCGAGCCCGCCGTCCGGTTCGACGCCGAAGGCGGAGACCGCGGCGGTGCGCTTCCCGTCGTCGGCGGCGGCGTTCAGTGTGCGGATGCCGAGGGGTTCGGCGGCGGTGACCCCGGGGCGCTCGGCCCAGGCGCGCCAGGCGTCCTGTGGGACGGACGAGTCGGTGAACGACTCCGACCGGCCGTCCGGCGGGGCGGCGAACGCGATGCGGTCCGCGCTGAGGCCGGTGACGGCCGAGGTGTTCTCCTTCCCGAGGCCCGCCGTCAGCCCGGACAGCATCCCGACGAGCAGCGTGATCAGTACGACGACGGTGCCCATGAGGGCGAACCGCCCCTTGGCGAACCGTAGGTCTCTCCATGCGACGAACATGGCTCCAGCCTCGGCTTTCCGGCCCGCGCGGACATCGCGCGCCGGACGGGCCCGACATCAACCTTTCGGTTGACCGGCGCCGCCCGCCCCGCGTCTACGCTGGAGGGACCATGGACTCATCCGCCCACGCCACCCCCGTCGCCACCGCCCTGCGGCTCTGTCTGCACGCGCTGCTGATCGGGCTGCTGGCGCTGGTGGTGGTCCGCGCGGTGACCGAGGGGGTCCCGCACGGCACGGCGGTCGTCGTGCTCGCGGCGGTGATGGCCGCGCTGTACGGGGCGGGCGCGCCGGCCCCCTTCGTGCAGCCGTACACCCGGGCGGCCGCCGGCTGGCTCGCCGCGCTGGGGGCCCTGTGGCTGGCGCTGCTCGCGGTGTCGCCCGACGCGCTGTGGGTGGCCTTCCCGCTCTACTTCCTCCAGCTGCACCTGCTCCCGGTGCGCTGGGGCCTGCCCGCCGTGGTGGTCACGGCGGCGGCGGCGATCACCAGCTTCGTACTGCACGGGCAGGGGGTCACACCGGGTACGTTCATCGGGCCGCTGCTCGGCGCGGCGGTGGCCGTCGCCACCGTCCTCGGCTACGACGCGTTGTTCCGGGAGAGCGAACGGCGCCGCGAGCTGATCGAGGAACTGGTCGCCACCCGTGCCGAGCTGGCCGCCGCCGGCCGCACCGCGGGCACCCTCGCCGAACGGGAGCGGCTGGCCCGGGAGATCCACGACACCCTGGCCCAGGGCCTGTCCAGCATCCACCTGCTGCTGCGGGCCGCCGAGCGCACCCTGCCCGAGGACGCCCCGGCCGTCGTCCACGTGCGCCGGGCCCGCGAGGCGGCCCAGGAGAACCTGGCCGAGGCCCGCCGCTTCGTACGGGCGCTGTCGCCGCCGGACCTGGAGCACGGGTCCCTGGCCGCGGCCCTGTCCCGGCTGGCCTCGCGCACCTCGACGCCGGACCTGTCCGTGCGGTGCGCGGTCAGCGGCACCCCGGTGGAGCTGCCCACCCCGTACGAGGTCGCGCTGCTGCGTACGGCGCAGTCGGCGCTGGCCAACACCGTGCGGCACTCGGGTGCGCGGCGGGCCGGGATCACCCTGAGCTTCATGGAGACCTCGGTCTCCCTGGACGTGGTGGACGACGGGCGGGGCTTCGACCCGTCCGCGCCGCGTGGCGACCGGGGCGCCGTGGGCCATGAGCCCGGCTGTGGCGGGACGGACGGGCCCGGGACCGGCGGTACCGAGCCGTCCGGCGGCTTCGGGCTGCCCGCGATGCGGGCGCGGGCGCGTTCGCTGGGCGGCACGCTCAGCGTGGAGTCGGCGCCGGGGCAGGGCACGGCGGTCGCCGTGACGCTGCCGCTCCCGGCCGCCGTGGATCAGGAGGACGCCGCATGAGCGACCCGATCAGACTGCTGCTCGCCGACGACCACCCGGTGGTCCGGGCCGGTCTGCGCGCGGTGCTGGACGCCGAACCGGACTTCGAGGTGGTGGCGGAGGCCGCGACCGCGGAACGGGCCGTGGCCCTGGCCGCGACCGGCGGGTTCGACGTCGTGCTGATGGACCTCCAGTTCGGCGCCGGTATGCACGGCGCGGAGGCCACCGCGGCGATCACGGCGGCACCGGACGCCCCCCGGGTCCTGATCCTCACCACGTACGAGTCGGACGCCGACATCCTGACCGCCGTCGAGGCGGGCGCGGGCGGCTATCTCCTCAAGGACGCGCCCCCGGAGGAGCTCGCGGCCGCCGTGCGGACGGCGGCGGCGGGCCGCTCGGCGCTCGCCCCGGCGGTCGCGCACCGCCTCATGGACCGGATGCGGACACCCGCCCAGGCGTTGACCAAGCGGGAGCTGGAAGTGCTCCAGCTGGTGGGCGAGGGCCTGTCCAACCAGCAGATCAGCAAGCGGCTCTTCCTGAGCCAGGCCACGGTGAAGTCCCATCTGGTGCACATCTACGCGAAGCTGGGCGTCGACTCGCGTACGTCGGCGGTCGCCGCGGCCACGGCGCGCAGGCTGATCCGCCGCTGACGGCCCGGCGCGTCACCCGTGGACCTGTCCCCCGTGGGCCCGGCCGGGTCACGCCTCACCGACGCGGCGGCTCCCCGAAGAGGTCCACGGCGATCCGTACGTCCCGCAGCCCGGGTGCCAGCGCGCTGACCGAGCCGATCGACCCCGCGACCAGGAGCAGGGAGCGCCGCAGCCGGGGGATCTCGGGGGCGCCGCCGATGGCCATGGCGTCCAGCGCCGCGAGTTCGTCCTCCGCGATGCCCCGGTCCGGGAACTCCGCGGGGTGTCCGGCCAGCTCGCGCCGGAGCCGGGAGACGGCTGTCCGCAGTGCGGCCACCCTCGGGTCCACGTCGCCGCCGGTCGCTCTCTTCTGTCCCACGCTCCGCAACAAAGCACTCCCCCTCGCACGTCTTCGTGCCGGTGTCGCGACCAGGTCGAGCCGTCCCCAAGGAGTGGTCAAGTGCCCAGGGGTGCAGGCAAGTTAACGCCATGACGGGCGCAGAGCGCCACTGTGCGGACACAATTGACCAGGGCGCGCGGGGTGCGGCGCCCGTCGCCTCGGTGAACGCCCGGTGGTATCCAGGGCGCATGGCTCAGACACGACGGATTCCGGTGGTCGCGGGGGTGCTGCTCGCCGCGGGCGGCGGGCGCAGGCTCGGCGGCCGGCCGAAGGCGCTGCTGGAGCACCGCGGCCGCCCCCTGGTCGAACACGCGGCGCGGGCGCTGCGCGACGGAGGCTGTGGCCCCGTCCATGTGGTGATCGGCGCCGCGGCGCCGGAGGTGCGGGCGAGGGCGGACCTGGCGGGGTGCACGGTGAGCGAGAACCCGGCGTGGGAGGAGGGCATGGGCTCCTCGCTGCGGGCCGGACTCGCGGCGCTCGACGGCGGGGAGGTGGACGCGGCGCTCGTCCTGCTGGTGGACCAGCCCGGCATCGGCGCGGAGGCGGTGGCGCGCGTGCGGTCGGCCTGCCGCTCGCGCTCGGCGCTGGCGGCCGCGTCGTACGACGGGGAGCGCGGCCATCCGGTGCTGTTCGGCGCCGACCGGTGGGCGGACATCCGGGCGGGAGCGGTCGGCGACCAGGGGGCGCGGGCGTATCTGCGGGCGCATCGCGACGCGGTCGTGCTCGTGGACTGCTCGGACGTGGCCCGGCCCTTCGACATCGACACGGCACAGGACCTGAAGCACCTGGAATGAGCGGGGGGACGGACCGTGTCCGTCGTGGCACGGTGCGCCATCACACGGCGGGCTCTGTCGACCAGGAGAATCTCGATGTCAACAAACCATTGAACTTCCACCATGAGGAAACTAATATCCACTGATCAGAAGCCCATGGTTCCGCTTCCGGACCCGGTCGGCATCTCTCGCCGTATCTCGGAGCCCTGGCACCCCGTGCCGTACCGGGCGACCCGGCGGCCGCCGCACCACCTCGCTGAAGGAGTGACAGCTCATGTCCGCACCAGCGCCGTCCCCGCTGGCCATCGTCGACGCCGAGCCCCTGCCGAGGCAGGACGAGGTCCTGACCGACGCGGCCCTCGCGTTCGTGGCCGAGCTGCACCGGCGGTTCACGCCCCGGCGTGACGAGCTGCTCGCCCGCCGGACCGAGCGCCGCGCCGAGATCGCCCGCACCTCCACCCTGGACTTCCTGCCCGAGACGCAGGCGATCCGGGTGGACGACACCTGGAAGGTCGCCCCGGCCCCGGCCGCGCTGGAGGACCGCCGGGTGGAGATCACCGGTCCGACCGACCGCAAGATGACCATCAACGCGCTGAACTCCGGCGCCCGGGTCTGGCTCGCCGACTTCGAGGACGCGTCCGCCCCCACCTGGGAGAACGTGGTCACCGGCCAGCTCAACCTGATCGACGCTTACACCCGGAACATCGACTTCACCGACCCCCGGTCCGGCAAGGCGTACGCGCTGAAGCCCGCCGAGGAGCTGGCGACCGTCGTCACCCGCCCGCGCGGCTGGCACCTGGACGAGCGCCACCTCCAGCTCGACGGCACCCCGGTGCCCGGCGCCCTGGTCGACTTCGGCCTGTACTTTTTCCACAACGCGCAGCGGTTGATCGACCTCGGCAAGGGCCCCTACTTCTACCTCCCGAAGACGGAGTCGCACCTGGAGGCCCGCCTCTGGAACGACGTCTTCGTCTTCGCCCAGGACTACGTCGGCATCCCGCGGGGCACGGTCCGCGCGACCGTCCTGATCGAGACGATCACCGCCGCCTACGAGATGGAGGAGATCCTCTACGAGCTGCGCGACCACGCCTCGGGGCTGAACGCGGGTCGCTGGGACTATCTCTTCTCCATCGTCAAGAACTTCCGTGACGGCGGGTCCAAGTTCGTCCTGCCGGACCGCAACCTGGTCACGATGACGGCCCCGTTCATGCGGGCGTACACCGAACTCCTGGTCCGCACCTGCCACAAGCGCGGGGCGCACGCCATCGGGGGCATGGCCGCCTTCATCCCCTCGCGGCGCGACGCCGAGGTCAACAAGGTCGCCTTCGAGAAGGTCAAGGCCGACAAGGACCGCGAGGCGAACGACGGCTTCGACGGCTCCTGGGTCGCCCACCCGGACCTGGTCCCGATCGCGATGGCCTCCTTCGACGCGGTCCTCGGCGACAAGCCGAACCAGAAGGACCGGCTGCGCGAGGACGTCTCGGTGGCGGCGGGCGACCTGATCGCCGTCGACACCCTGGACGCCAAGCCCTCGTACGACGGCCTGCGCAACGCCGTGGCGGTCGGCATCCGCTACATCGAGGCGTGGCTGCGCGGCATGGGCGCGGTCGCCATCTTCAACCTGATGGAGGACGCGGCCACCGCGGAGATCTCCCGCTCGCAGATCTGGCAGTGGATCAACGCGGACGTGGTCTTCGAGAACGGCGAGCACGCCACGGCGGAGCTGGCCCGTACGGTCGCGGCCGAGGAACTGGCCACCGTCCGGGCCGAGATCGGCGAGGAGGCCTTCGCCGCCGGGAAGTGGCAGCAGGCCCACGACCTGCTGCTCCAGGTCTCCCTGGACGAGGACTACGCGGACTTCCTGACGCTCCCGGCGTACGAGCGGCTGCGCTGACGCCTCCTCGGTGCGCCGCCCGGACCCACGACCCGCGTCCGGGCGGCGCACGGGCCCGCTCAGACCCCGATCTCCGCCCAGACGGTCTTCCCGGGCGCCCCAGGCCGCCCGTCCACGCCCCACCGGTCGGCCAGTCGAGCCACCAGGTACAGCCCGCGCCCTGACTCCTCGTCACCGGCTGCGGGCCGTTCCGCGTGCTCCGGCACGGGCCGCCGCTCGGTACGGGTGTCGGACACCTCGACCCGGAACACCCCGTCACCGGTCTCCACCAGCCGCAGCCGGAAGTCCCGCCCGGCCACGAGCCCGTGGCGTACGGCGTTCGCGGCCAGCTCTGCGGCGATGAGCGTGAGGTCCTGGTTCAGGTCCGACCCGTACGGGTGGCCCCACTCGTCCAGCCGCAACGAGACGAGCCGCCGGGCGAGCCGGGCCCCTCGCGGGGTGGCGGTGAAGCACATGGGGAACTCGCGTCGCACGGGAGAGGTAATTGCTTCGTTCATGGGGCCAACCCTCCCGGCGCCTGCGTAGCGTGACCAGGACGGACGCGCTGACATCCCCGGGCTGTACGGCGGTGGGGCGCGGGCTGTAGGCGGCTCGGTGCGGCGCTACGGCGGGCGGAGAGGTGTGCGGAAAAATGTCTGAGCAGTCGTACGAGCCCGGGATGGGCGTCCTGTCCACCTTCGGGAGACAGTTGAAGCTGTTCCGGGTCGCAGCGGGCCTGGAACGCCCTGAGTTCGGTGCGATGACGGGATACTCGGCGTCAACGATCGCGGCGTTCGAACAGGCCCGCCGGATCCCGTCACCCAAGTTCATCGACCAAGCGGACGAGTTGCTGAACGCGGGTGGGGTACTGAAGGCGGGTAAGGATGAGGTGGCCCGCGCCCAGTACCCGGCGTTCTTCCGTGACGCGGCCCGGCTGGAGGCAGAAGCTGTGGAGTTGCACGTGTACGCGAATCACGGCGTTCCCGGACTTCTACAGACGGCAGACTACGCACAAGCCGTATTCGCGATGTGGCGGCCTCTCTTGGAAGAAGAGGTGGTGGAACAGCGGGTGGCGGCACGCATGGCCCGGCACGAGATCTACTCCCGGCGCCCCAGGCCGACGATCAGCTTTGTGATCGAGGAGTCCATGTTGGGCCGCCCCCTGGGCGGTCGAAGAGTGCTGCGTGGGCAACTGGAGCAGGTTCTCGTGATCGGCCAGTACCGCAACGTCGAGATCCAGGTGATGCCGATCGGACGCGAGGACCACGCGGGCATGGCGGGCCCGTTCACCTTGATCGAGACGAAGGAAGAGCGCAGGATCGCATACGTTGAGGCGCACAAGGACAGTCGCCTCTACACCGAGCGCAAGGCGGTCCGGGAGTTCGAGGAACAGTACGGGGTTCTCCGGGCCCAGGCACTCACTCCGCGCGAATCGCTGACCCTCGTCGAAAAGTATCTGGGAGAGACATGAACACCGAAGCCCTTGCGGGCACGCCGCCCGAGACTGTGTGGTTCAAGAGCAGCTACAGCAGCGGAGCCGGCGGCGAGTGCCTTGAGGTAGCCGCGCAGCCCCATGCGATTCTGGTGCGCGACTCCAAGCATCTGATCGGCCCCGTGCTCTCACTCGACCCCGGTAGCTGGTCGGCCTTCGTCGCCTACGCCGTTGGGGCCTGACATCGCGGCAGAAGAGGTGTGAACGTCGTAATGACCACGTCAGCAGAAGCGGCTCCGCGCTGGTTCAAGAGCGGCCACAGCGGCGCGGAGGGCGGTGACTGTCTGGAGGTCGCCACACGGCCTGGGGTCGTACTCGTACGCGACTCCAAGCACGTCACCGGCCCCGTCCTCACACTCACCTCCGGCGGCTGGTCTGCCTTCGTCGCCTACGCCGCCGGGCGCTGACACGCAGACAGGAAAGGTGGAACGTCGAAGTGACCACGTCAGCCGCAGGAACCCCGCACTGGTTCAAGAGCAGCCACAGCGGCGCCGAGGGCGGGCAGTGCCTGGAGGTCGCCGCGCAGCCGCAAGCCGTCCTCGTGCGCGACTCCAAGAACCCGACCGGCCCCACGCTCACCCTCACACAGCGCGGCTGGTCCGCCTTCGTCGCCTACACCGCGGAAAGCTGACGCGCCGACAGCGGAGCCCCCGGTGCACGGACGGCTCGGCTGTCGGCGGCGGTACGCGGCGGCCGCCCGGCGCGGCCGCCGTCCGGTCAGCCCGGCAGGACCACCGTGCGCTGGGCCGAGAAGTCGCCCCACGTGCCGTCGGGGAGCTTGGGCCGGAGCTTCAGGGAGTAGCGGGTGCCCGGCGGGTCGCTGAGGGTCAGCTCGTAGGTGGCCCGCCCGGACGGCGGGGTGCCGCCCCAGACGATCGTGGTGGTCATCTTCCCGTTGAGGAACAGCTGGTACGCGGGGATCGTGCCGCCGGTCTCCGGCTGGTCCCAGGAGAGGTCCACCACGAACTCCCCTTCCCTTTCCGTCACTTCCGTCCGCAGCCCGGACGGCGCCGTGCTCGCGGGGGCGCCCGAGGCGGCCGGGGTGGTGAGGTCGAGGGCGTTGCTGTCCGGCGAGGAGTGGTCGGCGGCGTCCCGGGCGCGGACGGTGAAGGTGTAGACGGTGCCGGGCCGCAGACCGGTGAGGTGGGCCGTGGTCTGCGTGCCGGGCACGCTGTGGATGCGGGAGTCCTCCTGGTAGATGTCGTACGAGGTCACGCCCACGTCGTCCGTGGAACCGCCCCAGGACAGGGAGACCGTGCGGCCGTCGTCGGCCTTGCCCCGCAGCTTCACGGGCGCGGTCGGCGCCTCCTCGTCGTGGGGCGCGGGCGCGGGGGTGGTGACGGAGACGGCGGCGCTCCGCGGGGAGAGGTTCCCGGCAGCGTCGCGGGCCCGGACGGTGAAGGTGTAGGCGGTGGACGCGGTCAGCCCGTCGATGTCGGTCATCCGCTTGGTGGCGGGCAACGACACGGCCTTCTCGCCCTCCTGATAGACCTCGTAGCCGGTGACCGCCTTGTTGTCGGACGCCTGGTCCCACATGACGTGGACGGAGGTGGCGCTGCTCGCCTGTGCCGTGACGTTGGTGGGGACCGTCGGCTTCTCGGTGTCGGTGTCGGCGCCGGCACTGCCGCCACAGGCGGTGAGTGTGGCCAGCAGCAGGGCGGCGGAGCAGGCCAACGCGGTGCGTGCGTGGGGGCGTTGCATGGGGGGCGCCTTCCATCCGGACAGCTATTGGTCCAGACCTGTATGCCATGTCGGCGCCCCCGCGGACAAGGGGCCGGGCCGGAACCTTCCGCTATGTCCGGCGATGGGGGCCGCCACCCGCCCCCGTCGCCGCCCACTTCGCCGCGACCGGGCGCTCAGCTGGTGAAGAACTCCGTGATCCGGGACGCGATCTGGTCCGGGTGGCGCAGGTGCGGCCGGTGGCCGCCGCCCAGGGTGACCAGTTGGCAGTCCGGGATCAGTGACGCCATGTCGGCCAGCCGCGCCTGCGGCATGGTGCTCTCCGGGCCCCCGGCCAGGATCAGCGTGGGCGCGACGATCTGGCCGAGGTCCTCCTCCTGGCGGGGGTCGGGGCCGTTGATCTGGGCCAGGACGGCGGGGACGGCGTTCTCGTCGTAGTCCACCGGGCCCTCGGGCGTGAACACGGCCGGCCGCTCGGGCGGGAACGGCGGCGGGGTCTCCACCAGCACCAGCCGCTCCACCCGGTCCGGGTGCTCCTCGGCGAGCAGGCAGCCGACGATCCCGCCCATCCCGTGGCCGACGACCCCGGCGCGGTCCAGCTCGCACGCGTCCAGGAACTCCAGGATGTCGTCGCGCATCTGCTCGAAGCCGTACTCGTCGGGCCAGTCGCTCTCGCCGTGGCCGCGCAGATCGACGGCGTACACCCGCCACTCCTCGCCCAGCAGGGTCCCGGCCGCCTCCCAGTCGGCCGACGAGCCGCCCAGGCCGTGCAGCAGGACGACGGGCGAGCCCAGCGAGTCACCCCAGGTCCGGTACGCCAGCCGTACATCGCCGACATCCACAACAGACTGATCTTCCATGGCCCGAACGCTACAGTCGTCCGGCCCCCCGCCGACGCACGCCCCTGACCTGGCACGCTGGGTGGGTGAAGATCAAGCCCCTCGCCCTCGCCGCCGCGCTGGTCCTGACCCTGACCGGCTGCTCCGGTTCCGGCCCGGACGCCCCCGAGAAGGGGCTCGACGATCCGGAGAAGAAGGACATCGCGATGCGGCTGGTCTCCAGCGCGGAGAACTCCTCGCTCGACTGGAAGGCGCAGTACGGCTACATCGAGGACATCGGCGACGGCCGCGGCTACACCGCCGGCATCATCGGGTTCTGCTCCGGCACCGGCGACATGCGGGCGGTGGTCGAGCGGTACGCGAAGGCGCGCCCCGGCAACCCGCTGGAACGGTTCCTCCCCGCCCTGCGCGCGGTCGTGGGCGGCGACTCGCACGAGGGGCTGGGCGAGGCCTTCACCGGTGCCTGGGCAAAGGCGGCCGAGGACACGGCGTTCCGGCGGGCGCAGGACGCGGAGCGGGACGCGTCGTACTTCGACCCGGCGGTCGCCCGCGCCGAGAAGGACGGGCTCAGCGCCCTCGGACAGTTCATCTACTACGACGCGTACGTGATGCACGGGTACGCCGACGCCAAGGGCACCGTCGGCTTCCGCACGATACGGGCGGAGGCCGTCGAGGCCGCCGATCCGCCGTCCGAGGGCGGCGACGAGGAGGACTACCTCCACGCCTTCCTCGACGCCCGGGTGGAGGCCCTGCGCGCGGAGCCCTCGCACAACGACACCAGCCGGGTGGAGACGGCCCAGCGCGTCTTCGTCGAGCAGGGCAGGCTCCAGCTGGAGACCCCGCTGGTCTGGAAGGTGTACGGCGAGAGTTTCCGGATCGACGGGCCGTAAAGAGCCGCCCGGAGGGCTCACGAGGCATCCGGGGCGAGGTGCGCGTACGCCGGTGTGCCCGGCCCTGACCTGCGCACTCATTCCCCGACGGGAATGCGCGGCGGGCCGTGACCGGCGTGCGGCGCCGGCCGTTCGCACGGTCGGGGGCACACGAACGGTGCCCCGCTCGAAGCCTCAGGGAGACACGTCTCATGATCAAGAAGATGCTGCTGGCCGCGGCCGCCCTCGTCGTCGGCGCCGGCCTCGTCGCGAGCCCGTCCGCGTACGGAGCGCAGAACACCGCCCCGGCGCGGAGCGCCGCCACGGCACCCGCCGCCCTGCGGGCCGCACCGCAACTGGTCTGCACGGTCAACGACAACGGGGTGAACTTCCGGGGCGGGCCGGGCACCAACTACCCCGTCCTCGGCACCGTGAACCGGGGACAGAACATCAACGCGCGGGGCCAGGAAGGGAGCTGGCTGATGGGCGACCTCTGGGGCGGGCCCACCGGCGTCTGGATCCACGTGGCCTACCTCAACTGCTGAGAAGGGCCACCGGGGAGCCCCGCCACCGTGGGGCTCCTCCCCCCGCTCGAAGTTTTTCGGGCCCGTTCCGTCCGGAGGGTTCTCCCGTACCCACACAGCTGATAGGAAAGGTTCCTAACAGAACAGCGGGCACGACGAACTCCCCTGGGAGGACAGGTGCATCACCCCCACAACCGCACCGCACGTCGCACGACACGACTCACCCGCCCCACCGGTATCGCCGCCGCGGCCCTCGGGCTCGCCCTCCTGGCGCTGCCGGTCACCGCTCACGCCGGCGCCCCCACGCAGCCGGCCGCTCATCACCTGGAGGCCGCCGCGTCCGGACTCGACGATCCCGCCAAGAAGGACATCGCCATGCAACTGGTGTCGAGCGCGGAGAACTCCACGCTCGACTGGAAGGCGCAGTACGGCTACATCGAGGACATCGGTGACGGCCGCGGCTACACCGCCGGCATCATCGGGTTCTGCTCCGGCACCGGCGACATGCTCGACCTCGTCGAGCGCTACACGGACCGCTCCCCCGGCAACGTCCTCGCGGCGTACCTGCCCGCCCTGCGCGCGGTGGACGGGACCGACTCGCACGACGGGCTCGACCCCGGCTTCACCCGCGCCTGGGCCGAGGCCGCGACGGACCCGGTGTTCCGGCAGGCGCAGGACGACGAGCGGGACCGGGTCTACTTCGACCCGGCGGTGCGCCAGGGCAAGGACGACGGCCTGGGCACGCTCGGCCAGTTCGCGTACTACGACGCGATCGTCATGCACGGCGGCGGCGGGGACCCCACGAGCTTCGGGTCCATCCGGCAGCGCGCCCTCGCACAGGCCCAGCCGCCGTCGCGGGGCGGCGACGAGACGGCCTACCTCGACGCGTTCCTGGACGCCCGGGTCTGGGCGATGGAGCAGGAGGAGGCCCACTCGGACACCAGCCGGGTGGACACCGCGCAGCGGGTCTTCCTGCGGAACGGCAATCTGGACCTGGATCCGCCGCTGGACTGGAAGGTCTACGGCGACAGTTTCCACATCGGCTGACGCCTACGGCGCGGTGCGTGCGTGAAGGCACCGATGACGGGCCTTCACGCACGCGCCGCGCGGGTGCCGGGCCGGGACGCCGGGCCGGGCGGGGCCGGATCAGTGGACCAGCGGCAGGGTCATCGGATCCTGGGGCCGCTCGCTCGCGGCCGGCTCCTCCGGCCCGGCGTCCTTCTCCGCCGGCCGGCCCAGATGGTTGAAGGCCAGGTTGAGCAGGATGGCCACCACGCAGCCCGTGGAGATGCCCGAGTCCAGGACGACCAGCAGGTCCTTCGGGAAAGCGTGGTAGAAGTCCGGGGCGGCGATCGGTATGAGGCCGACGCCGACGGCCGCCGCCACGATCAGCGCGTTCTCGCCCTTCTCCAGGGCGGCGGTGGCGAGGGTCTGGATACCGCTCGACGCGACCGAGCCGAACAGGACGATCCCCGCGCCGCCGAGTACCGGGAGCGGGACGAGGGCGATGACCGACGCCGCGACGGGCACGAGGCCGAGCACCACGAGGATTCCCCCGCCCACGGCGACGACGAACCGGCTGCGCACCTTGGTCATGGCGACCAGCCCGATGTTCTGGGCGAACGCGCTGCACATGAAGCCGTTGAACAGGGGGCTGAGGGCGCTGCCGAGGGTGTCGGCGCGCAGTCCGCCCTCGATCGTCCGCTCGTCCGCGGGCCGGTCGACGATCTTGCCGAGCGCCAGCATGTCCGCGGTGGACTCGGTCATGCAGACGAGCATCACGATGCACATCGACACGATGGCGGCGATCTCGAACTGCGGCGCGCCGAAGTGGAAGGGCGTCGGGAAGCCCACCAGGTCGGCGTCGCCGATGGCTCCGAAGTCGGTGATGCCGACGGGTATCGCTATCAGGGTGCCGATGACCAGGCCCAGCAGGATCGCGATCTGCTGGAGGAAGCCCCGCAGCAGTTTGCGCAGGGCCAGGACGATCACGAGGGTGACGGCGGCCATCGTGATGTTGGTCGTGGAACCGTAGTCGCCGGCGGACGCGTTGCCGCCCTGGGACCAGTTGAAGGCGACCGGCAGGAGCGAGACGCCGATGAGCGTGATGACGGTCCCGGTCACGACCGGCGGGAAGAACCGGACGAGTTTGCAGAAGTAGGGGGCGAGGACGAAGCCGAGGAGGCTGGCGACGATGATCGCGCCGAAGATGACGGCGATGCCGTCGTGCCCCCGGTCCTTGCCGATCGCGATCATCGGGGTGACACCGGCGAAGGAGACGCCGTTGACGAACGGCAGCCGGGCGCCGACGCGCCAGAAGCCGAGGGTCTGGAGCAGGGTGGCGATGCCCGCGGTGAAGAGGCTCGCCCCCATCAGGAAGGCGGTCTCCTTGGCGTTCAGGCCCACGGCGGGGCCCACGATCATGGGCGGGGCGACCACTCCGGCGTACATGGCGGCCACGTGCTGGAGGCCGCTGGTGAACATCCTCAGGGGCGGCAGTGTCTCGTCGACCGGATGTTTCCCGCCGTGCTCAGCGACGGTGCGCCGGTCCTCGGCGGTGGTCTGGTCCTCGGCGGCGGTCTGGTCCTCGGCGGTGTTCTGGTCGTCGGTGGTGCGGTGGTCGGTGACTGGGGTGTCCTGCTCTTCGACTGCGTCCTTGCGAAACCTGGGCGTAGCTGCCACGGGGCTCCTCCGGTCGGTTACACGTCGGCGACGTGGGTGTCAGGGAGGTGGTGCGGGTGGGGCGTTGGGACAGGTCGTGCAGCTGGTGCGGGCAGCTCGGATCGCCGGTCCGCGGTGCGTGCGCGACGGCGCGCACCGCGGACCGGTTGCCGTGGCCCGGTGCGGGTCCACGGCGGCCGGCCGAGGGCCGTCCCCCTCGGGCCGGCCGGTCAGGGGGTGTGGTGCCGGCGGGGAGCCGTCAGGCTCCGGCGGCGATCTGGGCCAGGCGCCGTGCCTCGTCACGGGTGGCGCGGGCGATGGCGTCCTCGTCCACCGTGGTGAGGTGGCTGTCCTCGACGACGGGCCTGCCGTCCACGAGGGAGAGGGTGACGGGGGCGGCGGCGCCGAAGACGAGCGCGGTCACCGGGTCGGCTATGGAGGAGTGGGCCAGGGTGTCGAGCTTCCACAGGACGAGGTCGGCGAGCTTGCCGGCCTCCAGGGAGCCGATCTGGTCGGCCCGGCCCAGCACACGCGCGCCGCCGTACGTACCCAGGCGCAGCGCCTGACGGGCGTTCAGGGCCTTCTCGCGGTGCGCGCCGAGGCGGTTGACCAGGAGGGCGTTGCGCAGTTCGGTGTGCAGCTCGCCGGACTCGTTGGACGCGGTGCCGTCGACGCCGAGGCCGACCGGTACCCCGGCGGCGAGCATGTCGGGTACCCGGGCGATTCCGGCGGCGAGGCGGGCGTTGGAGGACGGGCAGTGGGCGACGCCGGTCCCGGTACGGGCGAAGGCGGCGATGTCGGAGTCGTTCATGTGGACGCAGTGCGCCATCCACACGTCGTCCCCGAGCCAGCCCGTCGTCTCGAAGTAGTCGGTGGGGCCCATCCCGAACAGCTCCTTGCAGAACCGTTCCTCTTCGACGGTCTCGGAGCCGTGGGTGTGCAGCCGAACCCCCCGCCGCCGGGCCAGTTCGGCTCCCTGGCGCAGGAGTTCGGTGGACACGGAGAACGGTGAGCAAGGGGCGACCGCGATCTGGGTCATCGCGTCGAAGGAGGCGTCGTGATGGGCGTCGATGGTGGCCTCGGTGGCGGCGAGCGCGTCCTCCAGGCTCTCCACCGCGAAGTCCGGCGGCAGCCCGCCGTCCTTCTCGCCGCGGTCCATGGACCCCCGGGCGAGGGTGAAGCGTACGCCCATGTCGCGGGCGGCTGTGATGATCGCCCCCGAGAGGTCTCCGGTGCCCCGGGGGTAGATGTAGTGGTGGTCCATGGCGGTGGTGACCCCGCCGCGGGCCATCATGGCGAGCGACCCCTGGGCGGCGGCTCGGGCCATCGCCTCGTCCATGCGGGCCCAGGTCGGATACAGCGCGACGAGCCAGTCGAAGAGGTTGTGGTCGGTCGCCAGACCCCGGGTTATCCACTGGTAGAAGTGGTGGTGGGTGTTGACGAGGCCCGGTGTCGCGAGGTGGCCGGTGGCGTCGATGCGCCGTACGACACCGGTCAGCCCCGCGGGCGCCTGGCCGGCGCCGACGGATTCGATGCGGTTGTCCGCGACGACGATGTGGCCCGACGCGTACTCGGTGTCCTGGGCGTCGACGGTCGCGATCGAACAGTTCTCGATGACGAGGCGCTGCGGGTCTGCCGAGGCTGCCATGGCGCTTCCTTCTTCTCTCGGTGGCGAGGGGCACCCGCGCTCCGGGGAGTGCGGGGAGGGCACGGCAGGACCCTAGGAGGATTTGAGTGCCACAGCGGTGCGGCTGTGGGTGCCGAGAGGGTGGACGTCCGGGGCCCCCGCCCGGCCGCGGGCGGAACGGGGGCCGGCCGGGGCCGTCAGAGGTTGGTCAGGTCGACCGGGATCCCGGGCTCGACGCCGTCCCGGAGCACCGTCGCCTCGATGAGGCCGTAGGGGCGGTCGGCGGCGAAGTAGACGGCACCGTCCGCGGTGTCGTTCTTCAGTCCGAAGGGTTCCAGGTCGACCAGGAAGTGGTGGTTGTTGGGGAGCGAGAAGCGGATCTCGTCGATCTCGCTCCGGCTGTTGATGATGCGCGAACCCATCTGGTAGAGGGTCTGCTGGAGCGAGAGGGAGTACGTCTCGGCGAACGCTTCGAGCATGTGCGTACGGGCCTGCCGGTAGGACTTCTCCCAGTTCGGCATGCGCTGCTCGTCGTCGGTCCAGTTGTAGCGCCACTTGGCGGAGACGTCGGTCGCCAGGATGCGGTCGTACGCCTCCTTCAGGGTGGTGTACTTGTCCTTCGCGTAGCCCCAGAACTCCGAGTTGGTGGAGTTCAGCACGGTGAGGTCCTTGAGGCCGGAGATGACCTCCCACCTCTCACCGTCGTAGGTGATCTGGGCGGTGCGGAGTTCCTGGCCCTTGCGGACGAAGGAGTGCCGGACCTCGTCGGCGCCGATGAAGCGGGAGTTGCCGTCGGAGGTCGCGATGCGCTCCCAGGCGTACTCCTCTATCCGGATCCGGGCGGTCTTGATCGGCTCCTGGGAGGTCACGAAGTGGCGGGCGAGGTGGATGCCGAACTGCTCGGCGGATTCGATGCCGTGTTCCTTGGCGAAGGCGAACACCGTGTTCTTGGTGGTGTCGGTCGGCAGGACGTGGGCGTTGGAGCCCGAGTAGTGGACGTCGTCCATGTCGCCGGAGAGGGCGACCGAGACGTTGAGGTCCTTGATGTGGTGGGTGGCGCCGTCCCGCGTGATCTTCACGACGCGGTTCTCTGCTTTGCCGTACTGGTTCTGGCCGAGAATCGTGGGCATCTGTCTGCTAGCTCCCTCGGTAAACGGAGTAGCCGAACGGGTTGAGCAGCAGCGGTACGTGGTAGTGCTCGCCCGGGGTGACGGCGAACGCGATCGCCACCTCCGGGAAGAACGCGCCGCTGTCCCTTACGCGGGGGGCGTCCTGCTGCGCCTCGGCTTGGTTCTCGCTGGCGAAGTACGACCCGGTGTCGAAGACGAGCCGTACGTGGGTGGTTCCTTCCGGCAGGGCCGGCAGGTCTGTGCAGCGCCCGTCCGCGTCGGTCGTGGACGCGCCGAGCGTCGTGTACGGCTCGGCGTCGCCGCCGCGGGCGGCCAGGGAGACGGCGACGGCTTCGGCGGGACGTCCGGTGCTGGTGTCCAGGACGTGGGTGGACACCGATGCGGTGGTGTCGGTGCTCAAGACCGTCACGCTCCTTGTTCTCTGCGGTGTGCCGCGTTCCGCGCGGCGCTGTGTTCGCGCGGCGCGGTGTTCGCGGTGCTGTACGGGGTCTTCAGGCGTCCCGCGTGTAGGGGTTCTTCAGGCGTCCCGCACCAGGCGGGCCAGCCGGATGCGGTTGATCTTGCCCAGCTCGGTGCGGACGATCTCGCGTTCCCGCTCGGGCGGGTTGCCGATCCGGTCCTCCAGCGCCTCGCGCATCCGCTCACCGGTGGCTCCGGTGGCGCAGATCAGGAAGACGTGTCCGAACCGCTCCTGGTAGGCCAGGTTGAGTTCGAGCATCCGCGCCCTGAGTGCGTCGGACGCTCCCGCCATTCCCCGCTGTTCGCGGGCGGACGTCGGGTCTCCGGGTGTGGGACGGCCGATCGGCGGGTGCCCGGCCATCGCCTCGTCCAGGTCCTTCCCGGACAGCTCCGCCGTGGCGGCGTCACTGGCCAGAAAGAGGTCGTCCGCGGTGGCGTAGGGCCGTCGGGAGAGGAGCGCGCTCCCCCACCGTTCGCTCGCACACACCTCGTGCAGCGCGGCGGCGGCCTCGTGGGCCGCCTGGGTGTTGAACCGGGCGAGGCCCGGTGTGGAGCTCGTAGTCACGGGAGCCTCCGTGGCCTATTTCGCTGTGCGTTGTCGGGCTGCGGATAGCTAACGCCCTTCACCACACGACGTCAACAGTTTGTTGAAATTCCATGAACGGGCGATGCCGCCGCCCCCGGACGGGGACGACGGCATCGAGGGGGACGAGCGGGCCGGGGCTACTCCCCCTGGGCCGCGTGCTCCCGGTTCAGGTAGTTGTACACCGTGAACCGGCTGACCCCCAGGGCGCCGGCCACGGTCTCCACGCCGTGGCGCACGGAGAAGGCGCCGCGCGCCTCCAGGGCCCGCACGACACCCTGCTTGGTCTTGCGGTCCAGCTCGGCGAGCGGCATCCCGTGCCGCCGTTCCATCGCGGCCAGGATGTGGTCGAGCGAGTCGGAGAGCTGCGGCAGCCGTACGGCCAGGACCGCCTCCCCCTCCCAGTCGAGCACCACGTCGTCGGCCTGGGCCTGGTCGGGGCCGAGCAGTTCGGCACCCATGGCGTCGACGAGCGGCTTCACCGCGGCGACCAGGGGATGGTCCACCGGTTCGGTCACGGGAGGTCCTCCCCGATCACGTTCAGCTGGAGCGAGACCCGGGTGGCCCCGGAGGCCAGGGCCTCGCGCAGCAGACGGTCCACCGCGGTGAGCACCTGGTCGGCACCACCCTCCGCGGTGTTGCCGAAGGGGCCCACGTCCACGGCGTCGAGATCGGCCGCCTGGACGACCTCCCGGGCCACCACGGCATGGGCGGGTGCCTCGTCCAGATCGAAGGGCTCGGTGGTGAATTCCACCCTCAAGCGCACGGTGCCTCCCTGATGTCCTTGCCACGGGCGCGCGTCCCGCCGCCCGGCCACCGACTGTATCCGCCGGGCCCTGCCGCATCCGGGCCGCACGGACCTGGGCCGGAGGCGGGGAAAGCCGGGGAAAGGGCGGGCCCGGCCCCCGCGGGGCGGCCCCTCGCGGCCCGCGCTTTCGGGTACCCCCCTTGACAGCCTGACCGACCGCCATGCAATCTTCCGTTGAGCAGAAACAAACTTCCGCAATACGGAAGGAGCGCCGAACCCCTCATGGGATACCCGGACCAGCGCTTCGATGTGAACCTTTCGATCCTCTTCACGGAACTCCCGCTCCTGGAGCGACCCGCGGCCGCCGCCGCGGCCGGTTTCTCGGCGGTCGAGCTGTGGTGGCCCTGGATCGAGACCCCCACCCCCGGCCAGGCCGAGCTGGACGCCCTCAAGCGGGCGCTCGACGACGCCGGCACCCAGCTGGTGGGACTGAACTTCTACGCCGGGCGGCTGCCCGGCCCCGACCGCGGGGCGCTCTCCGTGCCGGGCGCCGAGTCGGACCGGTTCCGCGCCAACGTCGAGGTGGCGACCGCGTTCGCCGCCTCGGTCGGCTGCCGGGCGCTCAACGCGCTCTACGGCAACCGCGTGGAGGGCACCGACCCCGCCGCGCAGGACGAACTCGCCCTGGAGAACCTGGTCCTGGCGGCCCACGCGGCCCACGGCATCGGGGCCACCCTGCTGATCGAGGCCCTCAACGCCCCGGAGTCACCGCACTATCCCCTGGTGAGCGCGCCGGCCGCGATCGAGGTCGTGGACAGGGTCAACGCGGCGACGGGGCTCGGCAACGCGAAGTTCCTGCTGGACCTCTACCACCTGTCCATGAACGGCGAGGACCTCGGCCAGGCCATCACGGCGTACGCCGCCAAGACCGGCCACGTCCAGATCGCCGACAACCCGGGGCGCGGCGCGCCGGGCACCGGCTCGCTCCCGCTGGAACGGCTGCTGGACGAGCTGGCCGACGCCGGTTACACGGGCCACGTCGGCCTGGAGTACAAGCCGGGCGACCGGCCGAGCGCGGAGTCCTTCGGCTGGCTCCCCGCCTGACCCCCGCCCCCACACGCTCTCACCGGAAGGCACCCTCATGAGCAGCAACCTCCCCAAGGTCGCCTGGATCGGGCTCGGCATCATGGGCTCGCCCATGTCGGAGAACCTGATCAAGGCCGGGTACGACGTCACCGGTCACACCCTGGAGCAGGCCAAGGTGGACCGGCTGGTCGCCGCGGGCGGCAGGGGTGCCGCCTCGGTCGCCGAGGCCGTCCGCGACGCCGACGTCGTCGTCACCATGGTCCCCGCCTCCCCGCAGGTCGAGGCGGTCGCCTACGGTCCGGACGGCATCCTGGAGAACGCGAAGGCCGGCGCCCTGCTGATCGACATGTCGTCGATCACCCCGCAGACCTCCGTGGACCTGGCCGGGAACGCGAAGGCCAAGGGCATCCGGGTGCTGGACGCCCCGGTCTCCGGCGGCGAGGCCGGCGCGATCGAGGCCGTGCTCTCCATCATGGTCGGCGGCGAGCAGGCGGACTTCGACGCGGCCCGCCCGCTGCTGGAGGCGCTCGGCAGGACCGTCGTGCGGTGCGGACCGCACGGCTCCGGCCAGACGGTCAAGGCCGCCAACCAGCTCATCGTCGCGGTCAACATCCAGGCGTGCGCCGAGGCCGTGGTCTTCCTGGAGAAGTCCGGGGTGGACCTGGGCGCCGCGCTCGACGTCCTGGCCGGCGGACTGGCCGGCTCGACGGTCCTGGCCCGTAAGAGGGACAACTTCCTGAAGCGGGACTTCGCCCCGGGCTTCCGGATCGACCTGCACCACAAGGACATGGGGATCGTCACGGAAGCCGCCCGCGACGTCGGCGCCGCGCTGCCCGTCGGCGCGGTCGTGGCCCAGCTGGTCGCCTCCCTGCGCGCCCAGGGCGACGGCGGGCTGGACCACTCGGCGCTGCTGCGCTCGGTCGAACGCCTCTCCGGCTCCCCCGTCTGACACCCCGGGCCCGTACGGGCCCCGCCCTGGTCCCAGGGCCCCCGAACTCCGGGCCGTGGCGTCGCTGACACCTGTCCTGTCGCGCCCAGGCGCCGCCACGGCCCGGAACCACTCACTCCGAATTCAACAAACTGTTGACGCGCTGTTCGTGCCGAACCTACGCTCCTCAGGCCGTCAGCAGCCCCCGTACGGAAGGTCTCCATGTCCCCGCGTGTGCTCACCACCGAGTCAGGCGCCCCGGTCGCCGACAACCAGAACTCCGCCACCGCCGGCGCCGGCGGGCCGCTCCTCCTCCAGGACCAGCATCTGCTGGAGAAGCTGGCCCGCTTCAACCGTGAGCGCGTCCCGGAGCGCGTGGTGCACGCCCGCGGCTCCGGTGCGTACGGCTACTTCGAGGTGACGGACGACGTCACCGGCCTCACCCGCGCGGACTTCCTGTCCGAGGTGGGCCGGCGCACCGAGACGTTCATCCGCTTCTCCACGGTCGCGGACTCCCTCGGCGGCGCCGACGCCGTACGCGACCCGCGTGGCTTCGCCCTCAAGTTCTATACGGACGAGGGCAATTACGACCTGGTCGGCAACAACACCCCGGTCTTCTTCATCAAGGACCCGGTGAAGTTCCCCGACTTCATCCACTCGCAGAAGCGCGACCCCTTCACAGGCCGTCAGGAGCCGGACAACGTCTGGGACTTCTGGGCGCACTCGCCCGAGGCGACGCACCAGGTCACCTGGCTGATGGGCGACCGGGGCATCCCCGCCTCCTACCGCCACATGAACGGCTACGGCTCGCACACCTACCAGTGGACGAACGCGGAGGGCGAGGCCTTCTTCGTCAAGTACCACTTCAAGACCAACCAGGGCGTGCGGTCCCTGGACTCGGACCGGGCCGCCGAGCTCGTCGGCCAGGACGCCGCCTCGCACCAGACGGACCTGCTCCAGGCCATCGAGCGCGGGGTGAACCCGTCCTGGACCCTGTACGTCCAGGTCATGCCGGCCGCCGAGGCGGCGGACTACCGCTTCGACCCGTTCGACGTCACCAAGGTGTGGCCGCACGCGGACCACCCGCTGCGCCGGGTGGGACGCCTGGTCCTGGACCGCAACCCGGACAACGTGTTCGCCGAGGTCGAGCAGGCGGCGTTCTCGCCGAACAACTTCGTGCCCGGCATCGGCCCGTCCCCGGACAAGATGCTCCAGGGCCGGCTGTTCGCGTACGCGGACGCGCAGCGCTACCGGCTCGGCATCAACCACACCCAGCTCCCGGTCAACGCGCCCAAGGCCCCCGTCGTCGACACCTACGGGCGCGACGGACTGCACGCCACCCGCAACGGCTCGCGCCACGACAAGAACTACGAGCCCAACTCGTACGCCGGGCCCGCCCAGACGGGGGTGCCGCTGGCCGCCCCGCTCCCCGTGCGTGGCTGGACCGGGACGCACGAGTCGCCCGCGCACCCGAAGGACGACGACTTCTTCCAGGCGGGCGAGCTCTACCGGCTGATGTCGGCGGACGAGAAGGACCGGCTGATCGCCACCATCGCGGGCGGCCTCTCGCGGGTGACCCGCGACGACGTGATCGAGAAGAACATCGCCCACTTCCGCGCCGCCGACCCCGAGTACGGCGCGCGCGTGGAGGAGGCCGTCCTCGCCCTGCGCGAGGACTGACGCCTCCCTTCCCAGGGCCCTGGCGGCGCCGCGCACCCGGATGAGGGGTGCGGCGGGGCGCCGTCAGGACGGGACCGCGGCGGCGGGGGACGCCAGTGCGGTGGCGAAGGGCCCGGCGGCCCGGCCCCGGACCTGAGGGGGCCGGACCGCACTCGGGCCGCCACTCGCCGCCGCGGTCGCCGTGAGGACGAGAACGGGGTGGGGCGCACGGAGAGATCCGTGCGCCCCACCCCGTTGCGCCGTCGCCGTCCCGGCCCCGCACCGCGCCGCGCGGCCGGACCGGTGCGCGGGCGGCACCGGACACGGCACCGGCCTCCACGACGACCGCCAGGGGCCGTCGTGGAGGCCGGTGCCGCGTGGACCGGGGCGCGTGGCGGCGGCTCAGGACACCGTCAACGGGCGGACGGCCGTGGGCGCGTGGCCCGGCTCGGTCGCCAGCTCCTCGAACTCGTTGACCGACGCGATGTCCGTCCCGCTCATCGAGATGTTCGTGACCCGCTCCAGGATCGCCTCCACCACGACCGGCACCCGGTGTTCGGCCGCGAGCTTCTTCGCCTCCTCGAACGCCGGCAGCAGCTGGTCCGGTTCCGTGACCCGGATGGCCTTGCAGCCGAGGCCCTCGACGACCTTGACGTGGTCCACTCCGTAGGCGCCCAGCTCCGGGGAGTTGAGGTTCTCGAACTCCAGGTTGACCTGGAAGTCGATGTCGAAGGCGCGCTGCGCCTGCCGGATGAGCCCCAGGTAGGAGTTGTTCACCAGCACGTGGACGTACGGGATGCGGTGCTGGGCGCCGACGGCCAGTTCCTCCAGCATGAACTGGAAGTCGTAGTCGCCGGAGAGTGCCACGACCGAGCCGTCCGGGTCGGCCGTGGCGACGCCGAGCGCGGCCGGGATGGTCCAGCCCAGCGGGCCGGCCTGGCCGCAGTTGATCCAGTGGCGCGGCCGGTAGACGTGGAGCATCTGCGCGCCGGCGATCTGGGAGAGGCCGATGGTGGTGACGTAACGGGTCTCCGGTCCGAAGGCGCGGTTCATCTCCTCGTAGACGCGCTGCGGCTTGAGCGGCACCTGGTCGAAGTGGGTCCGCCGCTGGAGCGCGGCCCGGCGCTCCTGGGTGGACGCCGCCCACGCCGAGCGGTCCTTCAGCGGGCCCGCCGCCTTGCGTTCGCGGGCCACCTCCACGAACAGGGCCAGCGCGGCGCGGGCGTCGGAGGCGATGCCGAGGTCCGGGGCGAAGATCCTGCCCAGCTGGGTGGGTTCGACGTCGACGTGGACGAAGGTGCGGCCCTCGGTGTAGACGTCGAGCCTGCCGGTGTGGCGGTTGGCCCAGCGGTTGCCGATGCCGAGGACGAAGTCGGACTCCAGGAAGTTCGCGTTGCCGTAGCGGTGCGAGGTCTGGAGGCCGACCATGCCCGCGTTGAGGTCGTGGTCGTCGGGGAGGATGCCCCAGCCCATCAGGGTGGGGACGACCGGGACTCCGGACAACTCAGCGAATTCCACCAGGAGTTCGCAGGCGTCGGCGTTGATGACACCGCCGCCCGCGACGATGAGCGGGCGTTCGGAGGCCTCCATCATGTCGAGCGCGCGCTCGATCTGCCGGCGGCTCGCCGCGGGCTTGTGCACCGGCAGCGGCTCGTACAGCTCGGGGTCGAACTCGATCTCGGTCAGCTGCACGTCGATGGGCAGGTCGACGAGGACCGGGCCGGGCCGTCCGGTGCGCATGAGGTGGAAGGCCCGCTGGAAGACGCCGGGGACCTGGGCGGCCTCCAGGACCGTCGTGGCGGCCTTGGTCACCGGGGCGGCGATGGACGCGATGTCCACCGCCTGGAAGTCCTCCTTGTGGAGCACGGCCGTCGGGGCCTGGCCCGTGACGCAGAGGATCGGCACGGAGTCGGCGATGGCGGAGTACAGGCCGGTGATCATGTCGGTGCCGGCCGGGCCGGACGTACCGATGCAGACGCCGATGTTCCCGGCGGCGGCGCGGGTGTAGCCCTCCGCCATGTGGGAGGCGCCCTCGACGTGGCGGGCCAGGGTGTGACGCACCCCGCCGGCGGCCTTGAGCGCCGCGTAGAAGGGGTTGATCGCCGCACCCGGCACACCGAACGCGTTGCTCACACCTTCGCGCTTGAGGATCTCGACTGCCGCGCGGGCAGCGGTCATACGGGGCATGGAGTACTCCTGCTCGGACAGGGTGGATTCGGGCTCTGTCGCGCCACCTGAGAGCATTGTTTCCACATTACGGAAAATGTGTTCTGCTATACGGAAGTAATCTAGAGGCGGCGCGGGACGCCCGTCAAGGGAGTGCCACGTGCGCGCGAAGTACGCCGATCCCCTGCCCCGGGCACGCCTCTTGGTGGACGATGGACCGACGGGGCACCGGCCGCGGTACCCGCGGCGGGAGGGGGACGGATCGTGGAACACGTACCGGTGCGCTGCCCGGTCTGCCGGCGCGACCACGCGTACGTCACACCGGTGTACCCGTGCCCGTGCGGCGCGCCGACCGCCCCGCCGCTGCTGCGCGGCGCCCCGGCCGAGCCGATCACGCACCGGACCTGGACGGACGACTGGGTGAGCGTCCGCTGCCACAGCTGCGGACGCCGCGACCAGTGGCCGCACCCCGAACTCTGCTGCCCCTGCGGGGCGGTGCTGCGCATACCGGTGCGCCCGGTCGCCACCCGGGGCGGCGGCGCCCCCGCTTCACCCGTCCCGGCGCCCGGCACCGCCGCGCACCCGCGTCCGCCGTTCAGGCCCCTGGTGATCCGTACGGCACGCGACGCGGTCGGGGCCGCCGCGCTGTATCTGACCTGGCTGGGCTACCGCGACGTCGTCCAGCCGGAGGTGCGCCCGCCGTCCCGGATCGACCTGCGGGCGGCCGGGCTGATCGCCCAGGTCGACTCGACCACCCGGCCGACCGCCCTGCGCGATGTCGAATGCCTCTGGCTGAACGCCCTCAACTCCTCGGTGACCAGCGTCTTCTTCTCCCTCGCGGGGTACGCCGACGATGCCAGGGAACGCGGTGACGGCCTCGCCATCCCGCTCTTCGTCCTGGACCTCACGGGAACCCCCCAGCCGGTCAACGGCCCCGCCGAGGATGTGGCCGGCACCGGCCCCTGACCGCCCGCCATACTTGTCCCATGCTCATACGCCCCGCCCGCCGCGCCGAACTGCCGCTGCTCCAGGACATCGAACGTGCCGCCGGTGAGCCGTTCCGGGAGCTCGGCATGGATTCCGTCGCCGACGACGAACCCCCGCCGCTCGACGTGCTGGAGGACTACGCGCGCGCCGGCCGGTGCTGGGTGGCGGCCGACGAGGCGGACGACCGCCCGGTCGGCTATCTGCTCGCGGACCTGGTGGACGGGGCGGCCCACATCGAGCAGGTCTCGGTGGCCCCCGCCGCCGCCCGCCGGGGCGTCGGCCGCGCGCTCATCGACCGGCTCGCCGACTGGGCCGTCGCACAGGGGGCGGACGCCCTCACCCTCACCACCTTCGCCCGGGTCCCGTGGAACGCCCCGTACTACGAGCGCATCGGATTCCGGACTCTGGCGGCGGACGAGGCGGGCGAGGAACTGCGCGGGATCAGGGCCCAGGAGGCGGAACACGGCCTGGACCGGTGGCCGCGGGTCTGTATGCGCCGCGAACTCCCCTCCCGGCCCGGGGCATGATTTCGGTCACCCCCGCCCCGGGAGCCACTTATGTTCGGGCTGTTGTCAGTGTGGGGACGTAGAGTGAAGGCATGGTCTTAACTCCACGCCTTTCCACCCACTCCGCACCTGTTTTCCCGCCACAGCCGACTTCCCCGGCCGTCGTCGAGGCGAACGAGGCGATCCGTGCGCTCGTGGACGAGCGGGCCGGCCAGGACTGGTCGTCCGTGGAGTCCGCGAAGTACGAGATCCTGCTCATCGAATGGGCCGCCGCCACGCGCGGCACAGGCTCCGGCATGACCGAGGCGGCCTGACGCCGGGGCGGTCCACCCGCCCCGGCCCCACGCCCTACTCCCCGTACCCCTCGCGCAGTTCGATCTTGCGGACCTTGCCGCTGACCGTCATCGGGAACGCTTCGAGGACGCGCAGCAGGCGCGGGATCTTGTAGTGCGCCAACTGCTCGCGGCAGTACGCCGTCAGGTCCTCCAGGGTCGGCGGGTCGGCGTGGTCGCGGGGGATGACACAGGCCAGGATCTCCTCGCCGTAGGTCGCGTCCGGCACCCCGACCACCTGGACGTCGGCGATCTTCGGATGGCCGTAGAGGAACTCCTCGATCTCCCTGGGGTACACGTTCTCCCCGCCCCGGATGATCATGTCCTTGATCCGGCCGACGACCTGGACGTATCCGTCCTCCCGCATCACCGCGAGGTCCCCGGTGTGCATCCAGCGGCCCGCGTCGACCGCCTCCGCCGTCCGTTCCGGCTCGTTCCAGTAGCCGAGCATCACGCTGTACCCGCGGGTGCACAGCTCACCGGCCTCACCGCGCGGCAGGGTCACACCCGTCACGGGGTCGGTCACCTTGACCTCGATGTGCGGCAGCACCCGCCCCACCGTGCCGGTGCGGCGCTCCAGGTCGTCGTCACGGCGGGTCTGGGTGGAGACCGGGGAGGTCTCCGTCATCCCGTAGCAGATGGACACCTCGTCCATGTGCATCTCCGCGACGACCCGCTTCATCACCTCCACCGGGCAGGGCGATCCGGCCATGATCCCGGTCCGCAGCGAGGAGAGGTCGTAGGAGTCGAAGTCCGGCAGGTTCAGTTCCGCGATGAACATGGTGGGGACGCCGTAGAGCGAGGTGCAGCGCTCCCGCTGGACGGCTTCGAGCACCGTGGCGGGTTCGAAGGCCGGGCCGGGGATCACGATGCAGGCGCCGTGCGAGGTGATGCCCAGGTTGCCCATGACCATGCCGAAGCAGTGGTAGAAGGGCACGGGCAGACAGACCCGGTCGTGCTCGGTGTAGGCGACCAGCTCCCCCACGAAGTACCCGTTGTTGAGGATGTTGTGGTGGGAGAGGGTGGCTCCCTTGGGGAATCCGGTGGTGCCCGAGGTGTACTGGATGTTGATCGGGTCGTCGCAGGACAGCCCGGCCTCACGGGCGGCCAGCTCCTCGGGGGTGACCGAGGCGGCGGCCCGGACCAGCTCGTCCCAGGACGCGTCACCGATGTGGTGGACGGACCTGAGCTCCGGGCAGTCGCCGCGGACCTCCTCGACCAGGGCGCGGTAGTCGCTGGTGCGGTGGCTGAGCGAGGCGACCAGCAGGGAGATCCCGGCCTGGTCGAGCACGAAGCGCAGTTCGTGCGCCCGGTAGGCCGGATTGATGTTGACCATGACGGCGCCGACGCGGGCCGTCGCGTACTGGACGAACACCCACTCCGGGCAGTTGACGGCCCAGATGCCGACCCGGTCGCCCTTGGCCACGCCGGACGCCATCAGCCCCCGCGCCAGCTCCTCGACGGCGGCCCCGAACTCGGCGTACGTCCAGCGGCGCCCGGAGGCCATGTCCACCAGGGCCTCGCGTTCCGGGAACGCCTCGACGGCGCGGGCGAGGTTGCGCCCGATGGTGTCACCGAGCAGGGGCGTGGTGCCGGTGCCGTGCGCGTAGGACAGTGCGCCGGTCATCGCAGGTCCCCCTCGTCGAACTCGGTGCCGGCACCCCGGGCGGTCGCCTCACGCAGTTCGATCCGGCGGATCTTGCCGGAGACGGTCTTGGGCAGCTCCGCGAACTCCAGCTTGCGGATGCGCTTGTAGGGCGCGAGGACCGAACGGGAGTGCGCGAAGAGCACCTTGGCGGTGTCCGGGCCCGGCTCCCACCCCTCCGCGAGGACCACGTACGCCTTCGGCACGGCGAGCCGCAGCGGGTCGGGGGCGGGGACGACCGCCGCCTCCGCGACCGCCTCGTGCTCCAGCAGCGCGCTCTCCAGCTCGAACGGCGAGATCTTGTAGTCGCTGGCCTTGAAGACGTCGTCGCTCCGGCCGATGTACGTGATGTAGCCGTCCGCGTCCCGGGAGCCGATGTCCCCGGTGCGGTAGTAGCCGCCGGCCATGGCGCGCGCGGTGCGCTCCGGGTCGCCGTGGTAGCCCGTCATCAGCCCGACCGGGGCGTCGGACAGGTCGAGGGAGATCTCCCCCTCGCTCACCCCCGGTTCGCCGGTCACCGGATCCAGCAGTTCGACGGTGAAGCCGGGGCTGGGACGCCCCATGGAGCCCGCCTTCAGCAGCTGCCCCGGAGTGTTGGCGACCTGGACGGCGGTCTCGGTCTGCCCGAAGCCGTCCCGGATGGTCACGCCCCAGAGCCTCCGGACGGTCTCGATGACCTCGGGGTTGAGCGGCTCACCGGCGGCGACGACCTCGCGCGGCGGTGTCCGCAGCTGGGACAGGTCGGCCTGGATGAGCATGCGCCAGACGGTCGGCGGTGCGCAGAAGCTCGTCACCGAGGAGCGGTCCATCTCCGCCATCAGCCGGGCCGCGTCGAAGCGGGTGTAGTTGAAGATGAAGACGGTGGCCTCGGCGCTCCACGGGGCGAAGAGGTTCGACCAGGCGTGCTTCGCCCAGCCGGGCGAGGAGATGTTCAGATGGACGTCGCCGGGCTTGAGCCCGATCCAGTACATCGTGGACAGGTGGCCGACCGGGTAGGACACATGGGTGTGCTCGACCAGCTTGGGGCTCGCGGTCGTCCCGGAGGTGAAGTAGAGCATCAGGGCTTCGTCGGCGTCGGTCTCCCGGTCCGGCGTGAAGGTGTCGGACGCCTGGTCGGCGCCCCGGTAGGACAGCCAGCCCTCGACGTCGTCACCGACCGCGATCCGGGTGTAGTCGCCGGGCACCTCGTCGAACTTCGCGGTGTCCGCCGACCGTACGAGGACGTGCCGGACCCTGCCGCGTTCGACCCGGTCGCGCAGGTCGGGGGGGCCCAGCAGCGGGGTGGCGGGGATGACGACGGCGCGCAGCTTCATGGCGGCGAGGGCGGTCTCCCACAGCTCGGTCTGGTTGCCGAGCACGACCAGGACGCGGTCACCGGCCGCGACGCCCTTCGACCGCATCCAGTTCGCGGCCCGGTTCGACCGGGCGGCCATCTCCGCGAAGGACACCTCGGTACGGGTGCCGTCCTCCTCCACGATGTGCAGGGCGGTGCGGTCGTTGTCCTCGGCGATGACGTCGAACCAGTCGAGGGCCCAGTTGAAGTGGGGCGACCGGGGCCAGCGGAAGCCCGCGCAGGCCGTCGCGTAGTCCTCACGGTGCTCCAGCAGGTAGTCCCGGGCTGCCCGGAACGTCTCCGTCGCACTGGTTGCCGACATGTGCCCTCCTCGTTGCGGACCCGTCTGGTGACGACGGGCCTTAACATCATGTGAACAGTGACCCAGATCTCACCACCCCCGAACGGGGGTACCACCGAGAGAGCGGGAGGCGCGTCCCGTGGGAGAACCGGGCGAGGCGGCCGAGGTGCAGGCGGCCCTGCTGAGACTGCGCCGTACGAGCGGGCTGCCGGTGGTGTTCGGGGGGCTCCTCTCCGACGCCCGTCACGCGCGCATCGCGGAGCTGAACGGCGCGCAGACCTCCGCGCTGCGCGGGCTCGTCATCTCGGCGGGCAGCGGCCTCGGCGGCAAGGCGATCGCCCTGTCCCGGCCGTGCGCGGTGACCGACTACGCCTCGGCCCGCCACATCAGCCACGAGTACGACACGGCGGTGGCGGCGGAGGGCCTGCGTTCGGTCGTCGCGGTGCCCGTGGTGGTGCGCCGCCGGGTGCGCGGCGTGCTGTACGGGGCCCTGCGCACCCCGCTCGCCCTGGGCGACCGTACGTTCGACGCCGCGGCGTCGGCGGCCCGGGACGTGGAGCAGGCACTGGCCGTCCGGGACGAGGTCCAGCAGTTGCTCACCACCACCCGCGAGCAGTTGACCGGCGCCGGGGAGGGGCCCGGGGTCTGGGAGGACGTACGCGAGGCACACCGGGAGCTGCGGGCACTGGCGCCGAGGATCGCGGATCCGGGTCTGCGCGACGAGCTGCTGGTGGTCTGCGGGCGGCTCGCCTCGGCCACCGGGAGCGACCGCCCGCCCGAGACGAGGTACGTACGGCTGGCCCCGCGCGAGGTGGACGTGCTCGCCTGTGTGGCGTCGGGGGCGACGAACGCGGTGGCGGCCGAGCGGCTGGGGCTGCGGCCGGAGACGGTGAAGGCCTATCTGCGTTCGGCGATGCGGAAGCTGGGGGCGCACACCCGGCTGGA
The DNA here is from genome assembly GCA_000720535.1 of Streptomyces halstedii. Classification (GTDB taxonomy): domain Bacteria; phylum Actinomycetota; class Actinomycetes; order Streptomycetales; family Streptomycetaceae; genus Streptomyces; species Streptomyces halstedii. The sequence goes on along the minus strand of JOAZ01000026.1, from coordinate 9,988 downwards.
GGCGGTGGTGGCCGCACGCCGGGTGGGGCTGCTGCCGTAGGGACGGGGCGCGTGCCTTGGAGCGGGGCCGCGTGTCCTTGGGGCGGGCCGTGTGTCCTTGGGGCGGGGCGCGTGGACGACGGCTCGTGGATGCGGGGCCGTGCGGACGACGGGGCGGGCCGCCGGTGCGCGGCACTCAGTCGCCGAAGTCGACGAACGGGGCGTACCGCACGTCGTGGGCGGTCGCGTCGGACATCACCGCCAGCATCCGCACGGCCTCCCCGGTGATCTCCTCACGCGCGGCCGGGCCGGGGTTCCCGAAGGTCTGGACGGTCGCCGTCTCCGTGTCCCCGACCCGGTCCAGGCGCCAGATCGCCGCGAAGTACCCGTCGTACAGGACCGATCCGTACACCTGGTTCCCCACGCCGTTACGGTTGCGGTAGGCGGGCGGGATGACGCGGGTCCGGTCGGCGTGGCCGAGCAGGACGTTGTCGAATTCGGGCAGGAAGCGCGGCGGGGCGGGGGTGTCCGGATCGGGCCGCGGTGCGTCGGGCAGGTCGAAGAGCTCCACGCCGTGCTCGTCGCGGAAGGTGACCAGCCGGGGCCGCAGCCGTTCGAAGACCTCACGGAGCCGGGTGAGGCCCGCCCACGTCTGCATGTCCTTCACCGAGGCGGGCCCGAAGGCGCCGAGGTAGCGCAGGACCGTTTCGTCGGGGGCGGGCGCCGGCTCGGAGGAGCGGCCGAGCCAGTGCTCGACGGTCGTGAGCGCGACCTGCCCGCCGCGCCCCCACAGTCCGCGCGGGGTGACCTGGACCAGCGGGAGCACGCACCGGGCGGCGGTCGACAGGGCGCGGGGCTCGGCGTCCGGCCAGTGGGGCAGCAGCTCGTCCCGCAGCTCCTTCATGGTGCGGGGACGCTCCTCGACGAGCGTCCGGCTGACGGCGGCGAGCCGCTCCAGGTCCACGCCCGTCAGCCCGTGCCGGAAGACCTTCAGCTCCCGCTCACGGGCCGGCTGCACCAGCGGCCGCAGGGTGAGCGCGTCATCGGCGGTGTGCGTGTGGATGGTGGAGCGCAGGCTGACGATCCGGACCACCTCACGCGACTCCATCAGGGCGGACAGCTCCGCGGGGTCGAAGCCCTCGATCCGGGCGTGCAGCTGGAAGTACGGGGGCCGGGGGTTCTGCGCCTGGAGGCCGACGAGCCGGGCGACCATGTCCTTCGCGGGCACCGTGGCGCGCCGGAGCAGCGACTGCCGCTCCAGCGTGGCGCGGTTGAGCGCGCGGCGGGACAGGACGGGAGGGCTCGTCTTGGCGACCATGGGAGCACGCTATCGGGGGACACTGACAGCGCACGCGCGTGCTCCGGACGCGCCACGGGGGGCCACGGGGGGCCACCGGCGGCGTCCGGTGGAAACCCGACACTCGGAGGTGCCCGTGGCAGCACGGGCAAACGGCCCCGGACCCCCATCATGGTGCGGGTGATCAGTGTTCTGTTCGCCGTCCTCACCGCGCTCAGCAACGGCTCCGCCTCGGTCCTCCAGCGCCGCGCCGCCCTCAAGGTCCCCTCCGGCGAGGCGATGCGCCTGTCGCTGGTGGGCCATCTGCTGCGCCAGCCGGTGTGGCTGGGCGGGATCGGCATGGTGATCGTCGCGGCGGTCTGCCAGGCGGTGGCGCTGGCCACCGGGCCGATCGCCGTGGTCCAGCCCATCTTCGTCATCGAGCTGCCCGCGACCCTGCTGCTCGCCGGGTTCGTCATGCGGGTGCGGGTGCCACGCCCGGTCTGGACCGGGGTGGCCGCCGTGACACTCGGGCTCGCGCTCGGCATGGCGTCGGCCGCGCCGGTCGGCGGTACCGACGAGGTCCAGGGGACGGCCTGGGTCCCGGCGCTGGTGGTGACCGGGGCCTTCGAGGCCGTGCTGATCACCGCCGCGCTGCGTACCTCGGGCAACGCGCGGGCCGCGCTGCTGGGGCTGGCGGCCGCCTGCGCGTACGCGCTGACGGCCGCCCTGATGAAGGACGCCATGTCGCGGCTGGCGAGCGACGGATTCATCGGCCTGGTGAAGGCGTGGCAGCTGTACGGCACCGCGGCGGCCGGGGTCGGCGCGCTCTTCATCCTTCAGAACGCCCTGCAGGCCGGCACGCTGGCGGCGGTGCAGCCGATGCTGACGCTCGGGGACGCGCTGATCAGCATCACCTACGGGGTGACCCTGTTCGGCGAGCGGTTGCGCACCGGATGGTGGCTGCTGCCGCAGTTGATCGCGGTGGCCCTGATCGCCGCCGGCTGTGTGGTGCTGGCCCGTTCACCGCTGGCGGGCGGGCCACAACCTCCCCCACGCGTGAAGTGAGCCCCGCCCGCGTGCCCCCGGTCCCGTACCCGGACGGGGATACGGGGGTACGGGACCGGAACCACCCGGGGACGGGGCCGAGTCAGGGGCGGGAGCGGGCTCAGGGCGGGAGCGGGCTCGGGGGCGAATCGGACTCAGGGGCGGGAGCGGGCTCAGGGGCGGCCGGCGGCCGGGATCTCCTCGCCGGGCGGCACCGGGCCGGGCGGGGTGCCGTCGCCGAACGGCCGGCCGCCCAGCTCTTCGCGGTGGTGCGGGGTCAGCCAGCCGGACAGGTCGGGGCCGAGCGGCACGATGCCGGTCGGGTTGATGCCGGTGTGCACCTGGTAGTAGTGCCGCTTGATGTGGTCGAAGTCGACCGTGTCCCCGAATCCGGGCGTCTGGTAGAGGTCGCGTGCGTACGCCCACAGGACGGGGTCCTCGGTGAGCTTGTTCCGGTTGCACTTGAAGTGGCCGTGGTAGACGGCGTCGAAGCGCACCAGGGTGGTGAAGAGCCGGATGTCCGCCTCGGTGAGGGTGTCCCCCACCAGGTACCGCTGTCCCGCCAGCCGTTCGGAGACCAGGTCCAGACGGCGGAAGACATCGGTGCACGCGGCCTCGTACTCGCCCTGCTCACCGGCGAAACCGGCCCGGTAGACACCGTTGTTGACGTCCCGGTAGATGCCGTCCATCACCGCGTCGATCTCGTCGCGCAGCCGCTCCGGGTAGAGGTCGGGCGCGCCGGGGCGGTGCAGGGCGGTCCACTCGGTGGCCAGGTCCAGGGTGAGCTGCTGGTAGTCGTTGGTGACCAGGGTGCGGGTGGGGATGTCGACGATCGCGGGGACGCTGACGCCGCCGGGGTAGTCGTGCTCCCGGGCGTCGTAGGCCTCGCCGAGGTAGTGGATGCCCAGGACCGGGTCCTTGCCGCCCTCGTCGAGGGTGAAACGCCAGCTGCGGTCGTCCTGGATGGGATCGGCGACGGCCAGTGACAGGGCGTCCTCCAGACCGAGCAGCCTGCGGGAGACGAGGGCTCGGCTCGCCCAGGGGCAGGCCCGGCTGACGACGAGCCGGTAGCGCCCCGCCTCGACGGGCCAGCCGTCGCGCCCGTCGGCGGTGATCCGGTCGGCGAAGTGGCTGCGGGACCGCTTGAAGGGCTTGTGGCCGTACGTGCTGTTCGCGTTCGGTTCGCGGTCGTCGGGTTCCCGGGCGGCCGGTGTGCTGCTCATGGACTGCTCCTCGGCTGGTCGGTGGCTTCGGCCTTCTCCTGGCGTCTCCTTCCCCGCCGGCCGGCCGTGACATCGGCGAGGGCCACGATCAGCCCGGCAAGGACGAACGCGACGGACACCACCAGCCCGTGGTCGTAGGCAGGGGCCCAGTCGTCACGGCCCAGCCGGGAGAAGAACACCGAGCCGACCGCCGCGATACCGATGGCCGAGCCGACCCGCTGGCTGGTCTGGAGGGTGCCCCCGGCGCTGCCCGCGTTGTGCACCGGCACCTCGGACAGGGTGAGGGTCTGGTTGGGGGCGATGACCAGTCCACTGCCGAGCCCGGCCAGCAGCAGCGGTGCCGCCATCGCGAGCCCGGCGCCCCGGCCCGGCACCAGGTGCACGGCCATGGCGGTGAGTCCGAGCCCCAGGGCCACCATGATGAGTCCCACCACGATCAGCGGCCGTCCGAAGCGGTTGACGAGCCGTCCGCCGATGCCCGCCGAGCCGCCCGCGCCGAGCGCGAACGGGGTGATGGCCAGGCCCGCCTCCAGCGCGCTGTAGTGCAGCCCGGACTGGAGGTAGAGGGTGGTGATGAAGAAGATCGAGGTGAACCCGGCGAAGTACATCAGGATCATCAGGCAGCCCAGCCAGAAGGACCGGAAGCGGAACAGCGCGAGGTCCAGGACGGGCTGCACCCGGCGCCGCGAACACCGCGACTCCCAGCCGACGAACGCGGCGAGCAGCAGCGCCGCGAGCACCACGAGCAGCCATTTGGTATTGCCGGGCCACTGCTGGGCCTGCACGAACGGCAGCAGCAGCGACAGCACCCCCGCGCCGAGCAGCAGCACCCCGAGCGGATCCAGATCGCGGGGCCGCACCCGGCCCGCCGACGGGGTGTCGGGCAGCAGCCGGTGGGCGAGGACCAGGCAGACGGCGCCGATGGGCAGGTTGACGTAGAAGACCCAGCGCCACCCCTCCTCGGCCCCGGCGAACTGGATCAGCACCCCGCCCAGCAGCGGGCCGACGGCGGTGGAGATGCCGACGACGGTGCCGAACATGCCGAAGGCCCGGCCCCGTTCACGCCCCGAGAACATCTGCTGGATCAGCGCCGAGATCTGCGGCGAGAGGAGCCCGCCGGCCGCGCCCTGGATCAGCCGGGCGACGACCAGCCAGGTGCTGGACTGGGCGGCCCCGCAGGCGGCGGAGGCCAGGGTGAACAGGGCCAGCCCGGTCATGAACACCGCCCGGCGGCCCCGCGCGTCCCCCAGTCTGCCGCCGGGGATGAGGACCAGCCCGAAGGTCAGGGCGTAGCCGGACAGCACCCACTGGAGGTCGGACTCCGGGGTGTTCAGACCGGCCTTGATGGAGGGCAGCGCCACATTGACGATGGACACGTCGAGCAGCGTCATGAACCCGGCGACGAGGCAGACACCGAGGGCGCGCCAGCGCATGGGATCGGAGGGGCCGGGACCGGACGCGCCTGTGGCCTGGTCACCCGTACTCTCAGCCATGGCCCCGACCCTACGGGCTGGCTGTCGCTCTCCGGGGGACCAGCGCGGCACGGCGTACGGTGTCGGGCCGCGCGCACCGGGGCCCACCGCCGCGTACGCGGCACCGTCACGGGTACACGGGACACATGACTGTAGGGAAGACGAGTGTTCTGGTCCTGGACTGCGCCGAACCGCTGGAACTCGCCGGGTTCTACGCCGCCCTGCTGGACGCCGAGACGCGCGTCGGGAACGATCCCGACTTCGTCGAGGTCGTCGGCAACAGCGGTGTCCACCTGGCGATCCGCCGCGACCACGGCTACGCCCCACCGAGCTGGCCGCGCCCAGAGGACGCCCAGCAGGCGCATCTGCGCATCCTGGTCGAGCGGGGTGCGATGGACGAGGCGGAACGCGAGGCGGTGGGCCTGGGCGCCCGTCCGGTGGACACGGGCGACACCGCCATCGGCTCCCACGACGTACGCGTCTACGCGGACCCGGCGGGCCACTCGTTCTCGCTGGCGGCCCGACGCTGAGGACGGACGGTCGCTGGGGTGCCGCCACGCGGTTCGGGGTGCCTGGTGGGGAGAGGTGTGCAGGCACCACGGCGACAGCGCGGGTCTCGAACCTCCGGGTGCGGCGCACGCGGGCCGGGAGGCTCGGCAGTGGTGGGCCCCGGTTCGTCCCCGGCCTCAGCGGTTGAGGAAGGAAGAGCTGCGGCCGAGCTCCGTGAAGCCGCGGGAGGAGTACCACTCGCGCGGCCAGTCGGTCGCGTCCGCGACGAGGAAGAGTTGCGGGATCCCGGCGGCGGCGGCCAGCGCCAGGCCGGTCGCGAGTAGAATGTCCCCGTGGCCCCGCCTGCGGTGCGGTGCGGCGGTGACGAGGTCCTCCAACTGGGCCAGCCCGGCGCTCCGGTCGAGGTAGAGGTCGGCCCAGGCCGCGATCTCGCCGTCCGGTGTCCGGGCGGCCAGGAACAGGACCCGCTCGGCCCCGCGCGACCGGGCGGCGCGGCGCTCGGTGAGCTGCCGGGCGAGATCCTCGTCCAGGCCCCAGTCCCGTTGCTGACGGAACACCGCCGCTCGTAGTTCGGCCAGACCGACCCGCTGCGCGGCAGGTTCGGGCAGCGCGCAGCCGGCCGTCTCACGGGCGAGTATCAGCTCGGCCTCCCGCTCGTATCCGGCCGCCGCCAGCACCGAGGTGGCCCGCTCCCCGAGCGCCTCGTCCAGCACCGTGATCCGGAACCGCTCGCGCGGCCCGAGGACCCGCACGGCCAGATCGGCCAAGGCTGCCGGGTCGGCCTCCGGGGCATCGACGATCAGGCGGTTGTGCTCCTGGGAGTCCGGGAAGTCCGGGTCGCGTACGGCAAAGGCACCGGCCAGCTCCACGGTCTCCCGGGCCTGGCGGCGGGCGAAGGCGGCGCGGAAGGTGGTCACACGCTCAAGCAGATCCGGCATTCTCACCATGCTTGCCCCGTCCACCGCCGCGTGCAACGGCTTTTCCGTACCGGGGCGTCAGTTCAGCTGCCGGGCCCCGTCGTCACGACCCGGCGCACACCGTGCCGTGCTCGCCGCTCACCTCGGCGCGCCACCGGGCCGCTCCGCGCGGAGCAGGGAGAAGAGCACCGAGTCGTTCCACCGCCCGTCACGCCACACCGCGGAGCGCAGCACACCTTCGCGCACGAAGCCCGCCTTCTCCAACGCGCGCAGCTCGGCGAGATTGGCGTGATCGGTCCATGCCTGGAGCCGGTCGGCGCGGGTGTGGTCGAAGAGGTACTCCGCCAGCAATTGCTGGGCCCGGGTGCCCGTACCCCGGCCCCGTGCGGAGGGCACCAGGCCGATGGCCAGGCTCCAGTTGGTCAGATCGGCGGGCCCCCAACTGCCGGGGAACCACTTGACCCGGCCCACCGTCACGTCCCCCTCGGCGACCGAGAGCAGACCTCCGTCAGGACCGAGCAGACCGTTCTCCGCGAAACGGCGGCGGAGGTCGGCCGTCGACTGGAAGCCGAACCACGCGTGCGGGCCCCAGCCCTCCGGGCCGCTGAACTCCCTCTCGAACAGGTCGAGATCGTCGGCGGTGACGGGTCGCAGGGTGATCTCGTCCGGCATGGCATCTCCTGAGCCTCTCGGCCGCACAGATCAACTCCCGTACGGCCACGGCGGGTTACGGCTTCCGACTTGTCCACCCCTCGACACGCGTTCCGGCGGGGTACCGGTTGCGTCCGCGCGGAGGAAGCTACTGCCCCTGCGGGCCCGTGCGGCTCCGGCGCCCGGGTTCGGTGCCGTCGGACCGGCGCGGGCCGGGCGCACGGAGGGGGCGCGCCGTTGGTCCGCGCCCGGCGCATCGGGGTGTTGCCGGGATTTAACCTCGCGACTCCTTGTCAGCCCCTGTCTACGCGCATAGCTTTTGCCTCCTCACTACCTACTTGGGGGCTGTTCCCGTGCGCATAGCCAGATCCGGCTCCGCCCTGCTGGCCGGTGCCGTCGCCGTGACCCTGTCGGTGACCGCGCTGCCCGCCGCCTTCGCGGCTCCGTCCTCGTCCGCCGTGATCTCCGAGGTCTACGGCGGCGGGGGCAACTCCGGTGCGACGCTCACCCGCGACTTCATCGAGTTGGCCAACGCCTCGTCCGGCCAGTTCGCGCTGTCCGGCTTCAGTGTCCAGTACCTCCCCGGCACCCCGTCGGCCGGTTCGCAGTGGCAGGTCACCCCGCTGTCCGGTGCCGTCGCGCCCGGCGCCCGCTATCTCGTCGCCCAGGCCGCGGGTACCGGCGGCACCGTGGACCTGCCGACCGCCGACGCCACCGGCACCACCGCGATGTCCGCGACCGCCGGCACCGTGGCGCTGGTCTCCGGTACCACGCCGCTGACCTGCAAGACCGCCGCGGACTGTGCGGCCGACACCCGGATCGTGGACCTCGTGGGCTACGGCACGGCCGTCGTACGGGAGGGCAGCGGCCCGGCGTCGGGGGCCTCGGCCGGCGCCTCCGTGGCGCGCGGTGCCTCCCTCGCGGACACCGACGACAACGCGGCCGACCTGACCTCCGGCACCCCGACCCCCGTCAACGCGGCCGGGGAGACCTCCGGCGGTTCCGTTCCCGAGGAGCCCGAGGGGCCGACCGAGCCCGGCACCGTACGGATCCACGACATCCAGGGCACCACCCGCGTCTCGCCGCTCGCCGGACAGCCGGTGGCCGGGGTCCCGGGGGTCGTCACGGGCGTACGCACCAGTGGCTCGCGCGGCTTCTGGATCCAGGACACCGCGCCGGACGACGACCCGCGTACCAGCGAGGGCCTGTTCGTCTACACCGGTTCCGCCGTGCCCACCGTGGCGGTCGGGGACTCGGTACTGGTCAGCGGGCAGGTCGCCGAGTACTACCCGGCCACCGGCAGCCAGTCGCTGACCCAGCTGACCGCCCCGCGGACCACGGTCCTCTCCTCGGGCAACGCCCTGCCCGCGCCGGTCGTCCTGAACGCGCGCTCGGTGCCGGACGCCTATGTGCCGACGGCGGGCGGCGGTTCGATCGACGCGCTGCCCTTGCAGCCGAAGAAGTACGCCCTGGACCTGTACGAGTCGCTGGAAGGCGTCCGGGTCACGATGTCCGACACCCGGGTGACCGGTGCGACGACGGCGTACGACGAGGTCTGGGTCACCGTCAAGCCGAAGGAGAACCCCACCCGGCGCGGCGGCACGCTGTACCGGTCCTACGAGGACCAGAACACCGGCCGCCTCAAGGTGATGTCGCTGGATCCCGCGCGACCGGTGCCGGTGGCGAACGTGGGCGACACGCTGGCCGGGACGACCACGGGCGTCCTGGACTACGCCTCGTACGGCGGCTACAACGTGCAGGCGACCCAGCTGGGCCGGCACGTCGACAAGGGTCTGCGGCGCGAGGTGACGCGGAAGCAGAAGCGTGACGAGCTGGCGGTCGCCACGTACAACGTGGAGAACCTGGACGCGCTGGACGACCAGGCGAAGTTCGACACGCTGGCCTCCGGGGTCGCGGTGAACCTCTCCTCCCCGGACATCGTGTCGCTGGAGGAGATCCAGGACGACAACGGCGCGGTGAACGACGGCACCGTGGGCTCCGAGGCGACGCTGAAGCGCTTCGCGGACGCGATCGTCGCGGCGGGCGGGCCCCGGTACTCCTGGCGTTACGTCGCCCCCGAGAACAACAAGGACGGCGGCGAGCCCGGCGGCAACATCCGCAACGTCTTCCTGTTCAACCCGAAGCGGGTCTCCTTCGTGGACCGCGCGGGCGGTGACGCGACGACCGCCGTGCAAGCCGTCAAGACGCGCAAGGGCGCCACGCTCTCCGTCTCGCCCGGCCGGATCAACCCGACTGGCGACGCCTGGAACTCCAGCCGCAAGCCGCTGGTCGGCGAGTTCCTCTTCCGGGGCGAGCGGGTGTTCGTGATCGGCAACCACTTCGCGTCCAAGGGCGGCGACCAGTCCCTGCACGGCCGCTTCCAGGAGCCGACGCGCTCCTCGGAGACGCAGCGGGTCCGGCAGGCGGCCGAGGTCAACACCTTCGTCACCTCGCTGCTGAAGGCGGACAAGTCGGCGCGGGTCGTCACGCTCGGAGACCTGAACGACTTCGCGTTCTCCCCGACGATGGACGCGCTGACCCGGGGCCGGGTGCTCAAGCCCCTGATCACCACCCTGCCGAAGGCGGAGCAGTACAGCTACGTCTACGACGGCAACTCGCAGACGCTGGACCACATCCTGACGAGCCCCGGCATCCGCCGCCTCGACTACGACGTGGTGCACATCAACGCGGAGTTCGCCGACCAGGCCAGCGACCACGACCCGCAGATCGTGCGGATCAAGTGAGCGTGGCGGCCGGGTGAGCGTCACGGCCGTGTGACGGTGGGGCGGGTCCGGCGGGGCCCGCCCCACGCGTCTAGGTGTATTGACCCGCAGGGTTGTTGACGCGGGTGATGGGTGGGTGGCCGCCGAGTGCGGTGTGGCTGCGGTGGTGGTTGTAGGTGTGGAGGAAGTC
>JOAZ01000025.1 GCA_000720535.1 Streptomyces halstedii | reverse complement strand
CGTCGCCACACTCCACAACCACGCCCTCACACCATGATCCGCAAAGGTGCGGAACCCGGCTCCGCCTGCCCGCCCACAGACTTCTGCAACACGCTTTAGGGCGTGTTTCGAAAGTAGCGCCGTCCGCCCGGAGGGCGTCGCGGGCCAGGCGGGACTTTCGAAACACGACCTAGCCCGCCCGCCGGGACCGCCCCGCCCCGCCCCGGGGCGGGGCGGTCCCGGCGGTCTCAGACCTCGCCCAGCGTCACCTCGGCCGACTTCTTCGTACCGCCCCGGGTGTACGTCACCGTCACCTTCTCGCCCGGCTTGTCACCCGCCAGTGCCTCCGAGAGGGACGTGATGGTCGTGACGGCGGTGTCACCGATCCGGGTGATGATGTCCCCGGCGCGCAGCCCCGCCTTCTGGGCCGCCCCGCCCTTCTTCACGCTCACGACCGCCACCCCGGCCGGACGGTAGTCGGCGTCCACGACCGTGCGCCCCGTGATGTTGAGCCCCGCGCGGCCCGAGTCGGTGACCCTGCCGTGCTTGATGATCTGGTCGGCGACCGTACGCACCATGGAGACCGGGATCGCGAACCCGATCCCCGGGGCCGCGCTGTCACCGAGCTGCGGATCGGTCGCCGCGAGGGTCGGGATGCCGATCACCTGGCTGTCCAGGTTCACCAGCGCCCCGCCGCTGTTGCCCGGGTTGATCGCCGCGGACGTCTGCACCATGTCGGCGAGCGTCGCCCCGGTGCCACCGCCCGAGCGGCTCTCACTGACCGTGCGGCCGAGCGCCGAGACGATGCCCTGGGTGACGCTGCTGGACAGACCGAGCGGCGAGCCCATGGCCAGCACGATCTGGCCCACCTCGACCTTGTCGGCGTCGCCGAACTTCGCGGGCCGCAGCCCGCCGGGGACCTGGTCGAGCTTGATGACCGCGAGGTCCTGCTCCGGGTAGGAGGAGACCAGGGACGCCTTGAGGTCCTGCTCGCCCGTGGCGGCGCTGACGTCGAAGGACTTCTCGTCGCCCACCACGTGGGCGTTCGTGACGATGTGGCCCTTGTCGTCGTAGACGATGCCGGAGCCGAGGCTGTCGGAGGCGCTGATCTGCACGACCGAGGGCAGCACGTTCTTGATGACCGCCTGGTACTGCTCCTGGAGACCGTCCGTCGCGCCGACCGCCGCGGCCTCGCGCACCGGGGCGCCCGAGGGAGGCGTGTCCGCGTCGCCCGCGCAGCCGCCCGCCAGGGCGAGGACGCAGGCACCGGCGGTCAGGGTCAGGAGGGAGCGGCGTACCCGCGCGCGGGAGGGCGATGAGTTCATGGCCGGAGTATCGGCGGCGGCCGCGGCCCGCTGCCCGCGCTGCTGGGCCGATCAGACGTACGGTCCTCCAGGGCGTCAGCCGCGTACCCCGAACAGGTGCAGCAGCGCGGCCACCCGGCGGTACGGGTCGGTGCGGCCGGCCCGGTCCTCCACGGTCAGCACCCGCTCCAGTTCCCTGTCCTCCGGCAGCGCCGCCTCGTTGTCGGCGTTGTCCGTGAAGACGCGTACGCCGTACCAGGTGTGCAGCGGGGCGGCGATCCCGGCCAGCGTGGCCGTCAGCGCGTCGAGCCGGTCCGCCCGCACCTCCAGGCCGAGCCGGTTGGTGTAGGTGTCCGAGTCGAACGCCGCCAGGGCCCCCGCGAAGTCACCCGCCGTCCCGGGCCGCATCGCGAGCGCGTCCGCGTTCCGCACGAGCAGCGAGAGCAGACCGCCCGGGGCCAGCATCCGTGCCAGGCCGGCCAGCATGGGATCCGGCTCGGAGACGTACATCAGCACGCCGTGGCAGAGCACCACGTCGAAGCTGCCGGGCAGGAAGTGCACCCCGGTGTCGCGCCCGTCGCCCTGGATGATCCGCATCCGCTCCCGGATGCCCTCGGGCTCGCCCGTGAGGGCGTCCCGGGCGACCTGGAGCATCGCGTCGTCCGACTCCAGGCCGGTCACCGAGTGCCCGGCCCGTGCCATCCGCAGCGCCTGGGTGCCCTGGCCCATCCCGACGTCGAGCACCCGCAGCCGCCGCCCCACCGGGAAGCGGGCGGCTATCTGCTCGTCCAGCTGCCGCCCGACCAGCTCCTGGCGCACGACGTTGCGGAGCCCGCCGAGTCCCTCCAGCCACCGGGAGGAGGCCCCGGTGAAGCCGGAGGTCTCCGTGCTCAGGGGCGTTCTCCGCGCTTGACCTGCGGCTTCGGCAGCCGCAGCCGGCGCATCTGGAGCGTACGCATCAGGCCGTACGCCACCGCTCCGCGCCTGGGCTGGTCCGGGAAGCGCTGCTTCAGCTGCCGCTTCAGCCGGAAGCCGAGGCCGATGGAGTCCACCACGATCAGCACGATCACGCCGAGCCAGAGCAGCAGCGAGATGTTCTGGATGTTGCGGACCTGGATCACGCTGAGCACCAGGATGATCACCGCGAGCGGAAGGAAGTACTCCGCGATGCAGAAACGCGAGTCCACGAAGTCGCGGACGAAGCGCCGCACGGGGCCCTTGTCGCGCGCGGGCAGGTAGCGCTCGTCGCCCGAGGCGAGCGCCTCACGCTGGCGGGCCAGGTCGGCCCGGCGTGCCTCGCGCTGGCGCTTCACGGCGGCCTTGCGGTCCAGCGGAGCACCGCTGGAGGCCCGCCGTCGCTGTGTCTGGGCCTCACTTCGCTTGGGGGTGGGGCGACCCTTGGGAGCCTGCGGGTCGCGGGGCTGCTTGGAGAGGTCCGCCGTCACCTTGCCGGTGGGGGCCTTCTCTTCCTTGGAACGGCTACGGAACACAAGGCCCAAGGGTACGGGGTCGGTGCGGGCGGCCGGGGACCGGGCGGGAACGATCCGGCAACGGACCGGTCCTGATAAGTGTGCCGACAGGGGCAGAACGGACGTCACCGGCGCTTCCCCCGGTGTTCGTCTACTCCCTGGGCGGGAGCCCTCTCCACGGGCAGTCGTCCTTGGGTAGGACCACATCCGGCCCCGAACAGTGCGGTAATAGAGGCAGGACCCGTACTGTGGGTCCTGTTGGAGTGCTGTAGCTCAGTCCGTCAGAAGGGGGCGCGCGAAGCCCATGAGCGGTGTCATGAAGCGTATGGGAATGATCTTCCGCGCGAAGGCAAACAAGGCCCTTGACCGGGCCGAGGATCCGCGCGAGACCCTCGATTACTCGTACCAGAAGCAGCTGGAGCTGCTTCAGAAGGTACGCCGCGGCGTCGCCGATGTGGCGACCTCGCGCAAGCGGCTGGAGCTGCAGCTCAACCAGCTGCAAGGTCAGTCGTCCAAGCTGGAGGACCAGGGCCGCAAGGCGCTCGCGCTCGGCCGCGAGGACCTGGCCCGCGAGGCGCTGTCCCGGCGCGCCGCCCTCCAGCAGCAGGTCACCGACCTGGAGACGCAGCACCAGACCTTGCAGGGCGAGGAGGAGAAGCTCACCCTCGCGGCCCAGCGGCTCCAGGCCAAGGTCGACGCCTTCCGCACCAAGAAGGAGACCATCAAGGCCACCTACACCGCCGCCCAGGCGCAGACCCGGATCGGGGAGGCCTTCTCCGGCATCTCCGAGGAGATGGGCGACGTCGGTCTGGCGATCCAGCGGGCCGAGGACAAGACCCAGCAGCTCCAGGCGCGCGCCGGAGCCATCGACGAGCTGCTCGCCTCCGGTGCCCTCGACGACCAGTCGGGGACCGCCAAGGACGACATCGCGGCCGAGCTGGACCGGATCTCGGGCGGTTCCGATGTAGAACTGGAACTGCAGCGCATGAAGGCCGAGCTGGCCGGAGGACCCTCCGACCGGCAGCAGGCCATCGAGGGCGGTGCGCAGGACGCGGCACCGCAGTCGCAGGAGCAGTCCCCGCACAAGTTCGACAAGCAGTGAGGGCGGCGTCATGATCGTACGGGTCATGGGGGAGGGCCAGGTCAAGCTGGCCGACAGTCACGTCCCGGAGCTGAACAAGCTCGACGACGACCTGCTCACCGAGATGGAGAACGGCGACGGGCCCGGCTTCCGGTCCACGCTCCACGCACTCCTGGACAAGGTGCGCGAGCTCGGCACTCCACTGCCCGACGACTCCCTGGAGCCGTCGGAGCTGATCCTGCCGGCCCCCGACGCCACCCTCGAAGAGGTCCGCGCCATGCTCACCGACGACGGGCTGATCCCCGGCTGAGCGGACGCCTCCGACCGCACTCCCCACCGTGCCCCGCCCGGTCCTCGACCGGCGCGGGGCACGGTCGTCGCCACCGGCCGCGGGGCACGGTCGTCGGCCGTCCCGTCAGCCGCCGTGGCCGTATCGGAGCGCCCAGGGCGCGGCACGCCGTACCGTTGCTGGACGTGACCACCCTCGGAACCGGGCTCGCGCGCGGGCGACGCTGGCTGCGCGGCCACCCCCTGGCGTTCGACGGGGCCCTCGCCGCCGCCGTGCTCGCCGGCATGGTCTGCGCGTCCTTCGCCGAACCCAGCACGGGCCACGGGCCCACCTTCGGGGTGCGCGCCCCCGCCCCCGGCGGCGTGCTGCTGATGGTGCTCGCCGCCGCCGCCCTCGTGCAGCGCCGCCACCGGCCCATGGGGGTGCTCGCCGCGACCGGAGTGCTCTCCGCGGCCGAACTGGTGCTGGTCGACCCGCCCGCCCCCGTGGTGATCAGCACGGTCGTCGCCCTGTTCACCGTGGCCTCCCGCACCGACCGTCCCACCACCTGGCGGGTCGGCCTGCTGACCGCCCTCGTGCTGACCGTGGCCGCCATGGTGGCCGGATCCTCCCCCTGGTACAGCCAGGAGAACGTCGGCGTACTCGCCTGGACCGGACTGGCGTGCGCCGCCGGGGACGCCGTCCGCAGCCGGCGCGCGTTCATCGACGCGATCAGGGAGCGCGCCGAGCGCGCGGAGCGGACCCGCGAGGAGGAGGCCCGCCGCCGGGTCGCCGAGGAGCGCCTGCGGATCGCCCGTGACCTGCACGACGTCGTCGCCCACCACATCGCCCTGGTCAACGTCCAGGCCGGGGTCGCCGCCCACGTCATGGACAGGCGTCCCGACCAGGCCAAGGAGGCGCTGGCCCACGTACGCGCGGCCAGCCGCTCCGCGCTCGACGAGCTCAGGTCCACCGTCGGACTGCTGCGCCAGTCCGGTGACCCGGCGGCCCCCACCGAACCCGCCCCCGGACTCGCCGTCCTCGGCGACCTGGTCGGGACCTTCCGCAACGCCGGGCTCCCCGTCGAGGTGGCCTGCGCCGACCGCGACGGCCCGCTGCCGTCGGCCGTCGACCTGACCGCCTACCGGGTCGTCCAGGAGGCCCTGACCAACGTCCGCAAGCACGCCGGCGCGGGGGCGAAGGCCGAGGTGAGCGTCATCCGGGTGGGGGCGACCGCGGAGGTCACCGTGCTCGACGACGGCGCCGGCACGGTGCCCGCCCCGGCCGTCCCCGGCGCCCGGCGCGCCGACGGCGGCGGCCACGGGCTGGTCGGCATGCGCGAACGCGTCGCCGCGCTCGGCGGCACCCTCACCGCGGGCCCCCGGTACGGCGGCGGGTTCCGCGTGCATGCGATCCTGCCCCTCACGTCCCGCGCGGACGAACCGGAGGCGCCGCACACGGCGGACAGGACGGGGGGACACGGATGACACCGATCAGGGTGCTGCTCGCCGACGACCAGGCACTGCTGCGCAGCGCCTTCCGGGTGCTCGTCGACTCGGAGCCCGACATGCGGGTCGTCGGGGAGGCGGCGGACGGCGCCGAGGCCGTGGAGCTGGCCCGTTCCACCCGGGCCGACGTGGTCCTGATGGACATCCGGATGCCGGGCACCGACGGGCTCACCGCCACCCGGGCGATCAGCGCCGACCCGGAGCTGTCCGGCACGCGGATCGTCATGCTGACCACGTTCGAGGTGGACGAGTACGTCGTGCAGTCGCTCCGCGCGGGCGCGGCCGGCTTCCTGGGCAAGGGCGCGGAACCCGACGAGCTGCTGAACGCCATCCGGATCGCCGCGGCCGGTGAGGCGCTGCTCTCCCCGGCCGCCACCAAGGGGCTCATCGCCACGTTCCTGGCGCAGGCGGGCGGGCCCGGCCGGGACCCGGGCGAGGCCGCCGCGTACTCCGAACTGCTCGCCGCGCTCACCGGGCGCGAGCGGGAGGTGCTCGTCCTCGTCGCGGGCGGGCACTCCAACGACCAGATCGCCGAACGGCTGGCCGTCAGTCCGCTCACCGTCAAGACCCATGTGAACCGGGCGATGGCGAAACTCGGCGCGCGTGACCGGGCCCAATTGGTGGTCATCGCGTACGAATCGGGCCTGGTCCGTCCCCGGGCGGACTGACAGGGAGGAGACCGGGCGTACTCCAGCTGCGGTATGCCCGGGGTGAGAAAGCAGCCCGAGGGGCGACGTCCGCGCCCTCGGGAGCCGTCATCGTATAGGTGGACGCGCTGTGTCCCCCGGACCTTCGAGCAGCCGCCCACCTGCCGCGTACGCCACAGAAGAGAGACCCACCCATGTCCTGGCTGTCCAGATTCAGCCTTGCCCAGCGGGCGCTGATCGGGCTGATCTCGATCGTCGCGCTCGTGTTCGGAGCGATAGCGATCCCGCAGCTCAAGCAGCAGCTGCTGCCCACCATCGAGCTGCCGATGGTGTCGGTGCTGGCCCCCTACCAGGGTGCGTCCCCCGATGTGGTCGAGAAGCAGGTCGTCGAGCCGCTGGAGAACGCCATCAAGGCCGTCGACGGCGTCGAGGGCATCACCTCGACCGCCAGCGAGGGCAACGCCGTCCTGATGGCGACCTTCGACTTCGGCGACGAGGGCACCAAGCAGCTCGTCGCCGACATCCAGCAGGCGGTGAACCGGGCGCGGGCCCAACTGCCCACGGACGTCGACCCCCAGGTCATCGCCGGATCGACGGACGACATCCCGACCGTGGTGCTCGCCGTCACCTCCGACAAGGACCAGCAGGCGCTGGCCGACCAGCTCGACCGCACGGTCGTCCCCGCGCTCCAGGACATCGACGGCGTCGGGCAGGTCTCGGTCGACGGCGTCCAGGAACTCCAGATCTCCGTCGTCCCGGACGACAAGAAGCTCGCCGCGGCCGGACTGGACGTCGCCTCGCTGTCCCAGGCCCTCCAGTCCGGCGGCGCCACCGTCCCGGCGGGTTCCTTCTCCGAGGCGGGCAAGAGCCGCACCATCCAGGTCGGCGGCGCCTTCACCTCGCTGAAGGAGATCGAGGACCTCAAGGTCGCCCCGAAGGCCACCGGCGACGGCACGCCCGCGAAGCCGGTCCGGGTCGGTGACGTCGCCACCGTGAAGCAGGAGCCCGCCACCGCGGTCTCCATCACCCGGACGAACGGCAAGCCGAGCCTCGCCGTCATGGCGACCATGGACAAGGACGGCAGCGCCGTCGCCATCTCGGACGCCGTCCAGGACCTCCTGCCGGACCTGCGCAAGGACCTCGGCGCCGGCGCGGAACTGACGGTCGTCTCGGACCAGGGCCCGGCCGTCTCCAAGGCCATCTCCGGCCTGACCACCGAAGGCGCCCTCGGGCTGGTCTTCGCGGTCGTCGTCATCCTGGTCTTCCTCGCGTCGATCCGCTCCACGCTGGTCACCGCGGTCTCCATCCCGCTGTCCGTGGTCCTCGCGCTGCTGGTGCTCTGGACCCGCGACCTGTCGCTCAACATGCTCACCCTCGGCGCGCTGACCATCGCGATCGGCCGTGTCGTGGACGACTCGATCGTGGTCCTGGAGAACATCAAGCGGCACCTGGGCTACGGGGAGGAGCGCCAGACGGCGATCATCACCGCCGTCAAGGAGGTGGCGGGAGCCGTCACCTCGTCCACGCTCACCACCGTCGCGGTCTTCCTGCCCATCGGTCTGGTCGGCGGCATGGTCGGCCAGCTCTTCGGCTCGTTCTCCCTCACCGTCACGGCGGCCCTGCTGGCCTCCCTGCTGGTCTCCCTCACGGTCATCCCGGTCCTCTCGTACTGGTTCCTCCGGTCCCCGCAGGGCACCGCGGAGAACCCGGAGGAGGCCCGCCGTCAGGCCGAGGAGAAGGAGGCCGCGAGCCGGCTCCAGCGGATCTACGTCCCGGTGCTGCGCTTCGCGACCCGGCGCCGCGTCACCAGCGTCGTCATCGCCCTGGTGGTCCTGCTCGGCACGTTCGGCATGGCCCCGCTGCTGAAGACGAACTTCTTCGACGCGGGCGAGCAGGAGGTCATCTCCCTCAAGCAGGAGCTGACCCCCGGCACCAGCCTGGAGGCGGCCGACGCGGCCGCGAAGAAGGTCGAGAAGGTCCTCACCGACGAGAAGGGCATCGAGGACTACCAGGTCACCGTCGGCTCGTCCGGCTTCATGGCGGCCTTCGGCGGCGGTACGGGGGCCAACCAGGCCTCGTACCAGATCACCCTCAAGGACTCCGCCGAGTACGACGCCACCGAGAAGCGGCTCTCCGACGCCCTCGCCAAGCTCGACGGCATCGGTGAGACGACGATCGCCGCGGGCGACGGCTTCGGCAGCCAGGACCTCAGCGTGGTCGTCAAGGCCTCCGAGGGGGACGTCCTGGAGAAGGCGTCCGAGATGGTGCGCACCGAGGTCGCCACGATCAAGGACGTCACGGACGTCCAGAGCGACCTGGCGCAGAGCGTCCCGCGGATCTCCGTCAAGGCCAACGACAAGGCCGCGGACGCGGGCTTCGACCAGGCCACCCTCGGCGCGGTCGTCGGCGGCGCGGTGCGCGGCACGCCTTCCGGCAAGGCGGTCATGGACGACACCGAGCGCGACGTCGTCATCCGGTCCTCCCACCCGGCCGCCACCATGGCGGAGCTGAAGGCCCTGCCGCTGGGTCCGGTGAAGCTCGGTCAGATCGCCGACGTGAAGCTGGTGCCCGGCCCGGTCTCCATGACCCGGATCGACGGCCAGCGCGCGGCGACGATCACCGCCAAGCCGACCGGTGACAACACCGGCGCGGTCAGCGCCTCGCTCCAGAAGAAGCTCGACGCCCTGGACCTCCCGGAAGGTGCCACCGCGACCATCGGCGGGGTCACCCAGGACCAGGACGACGCCTTCGCCAAGCTGGGCCTCGCCATGCTGGCGGCCATCGCGATCGTGTTCATGCTGCTGGTGGCCACCTTCCGGTCGCTGATCCAGCCGCTGATCCTGCTGGTCTCCATCCCGTTCGCCGCGACGGGCGCCCTGGGCCTCCTCATCGTCACCGGCACCCCGATGGGCGTTCCGGCGATGATCGGCATGCTGATGCTGATCGGCATCGTGGTGACCAACGCGATCGTGCTGATCGACCTGATCAACCAGTACCGGGCGCGGGGCATGGGCGTCGTGGAAGCGGTGATCGAGGGCGGACGCCACCGTCTGCGCCCGATCCTGATGACGGCCCTGGCGACGATCTTCGCGCTGCTGCCGATGGCGCTCGGCGTCACCGGCGAGGGCGGCTTCATCTCCCAGCCGCTGGCGGTCGTGGTGATCGGCGGTCTGATCACCTCGACACTGCTGACCCTGCTCCTGGTGCCGACGCTCTACGCGGTGGTCGAACTCCGCAAGGAGCGCCGCGCCGGGAAGAAGGCGGCCAAGCGGGCGGCGAAGTCCGGCGGCGCCGGCCCGGACGCGGCGGAGGACGCCGCCTCCGACGAGCCGGAGCCCGCGAAGGCCTGACGCGGAGGCCCGTACCACGCGAGAAGGCCCCCGGCACCGTGCACACACGGCGTCGGGGGCCTTCTCCCGCTTCCCGGCCCCGGGGGCGCGGGAAGCGGGACGGGTTACGGCAGCGCGAGCATCCGCTCCAGGGCCAGCTTCGCGTACTTCTCGGTCTCCGGGTCCACCTGGATGCGGTTGACGAGGGTGCCCTCGGCCAGCGACTCCAGAGTCCAGACCAGGTGCGGCAGGTCGATGCGGTTCATGGTCGAGCAGAAGCAGACCGTCTTGTCGAGGAAGACGATCTCCTTGTCCTCGGCGGCGAAACGATTCGCCAGTCGGCGCACCAGGTTCAGTTCCGTACCGATCGCCCACTTCGAACCGGCCGGGGCCGCCTCCAGGGCCTTGATGATGTACTCCGTCGAGCCCACCTGGTTGGCGGCCGCCACCACCTCGTGCTTGCACTCCGGGTGCACCAGCACGTTGACGCCCGGGATCCGCTCGCGCACGTCGTTCACCGACTCCACCGAGAAGCGTCCGTGCACCGAGCAGTGCCCGCGCCACAGGATCATCCTGGCGCCGCGCAGCTCCTCGGCGGTCAGCCCGCCGTTCGGCTTGTGGGGGTTGTAGAGGACGCAGTCCTCCAGCGACATCCCCATGTCGCGGACGGCGGTGTTCCGGCCCAGGTGCTGGTCCGGCAGGAACAGCACCTTGGCCGACGGGGAATCCCCCTGCTCGAAGGCCCACTCCAGGGCCCGCTTCGCGTTGGACGAGGTGCAGATCGTGCCGCCGTGCCGGCCGGTGAACGCCTTGATGTCGGCGGAGGAGTTCATGTACGAGACCGGGACGACCTGGTCGGCGACGCCCGCCTCGGTCAGCACGTCCCAGCACTCGGCGACCTGCTCGGCGGTCGCCATGTCCGCCATCGAGCAGCCGGCCGCCAGGTCGGGGAGCACGACCTTCTGGTCGTCGCCCGTCAGGATGTCCGCGGACTCGGCCATGAAGTGCACGCCGCAGAAGACGATGTACTCCGCCTCGGGCCGTGCCGCCGCGTCCCGGGCGAGCTTGAAGGAGTCACCGGTGACGTCGGCGAACTGGATGACCTCGTCGCGCTGGTAGTGGTGGCCGAGCACGAACACCTTGTCGCCGAGCTTCTCCTTGGCGGCGCGGGCGCGCTCGACCAGGTCCGGGTCGGACGGCGAGGGAAGGTCGCCGGGGCACTCGACCCCGCGCTCGCTGCGCGGGTCGGCGTCGCGGCCGAGGAGCAGAAGGGCGAGGGGGGTCGGCTGGACATCCAGGGGCTGGGCGGTGGTCACGACACGCACCCTTTCTTTTCTGCTGACGAGTTTTCGTCTAATTGACGTTATTTATCATAACCGCTGCCCGGCGGCCTGGCGATGCCGATAGCGTCGATGTGACGCATCCCCCGGCGGGGGCGGTGTGCGAGCATGAGGGAGAGACGTACGCGCGTGGCCCGGAATGAATCCGCGGCCTCGGCGGTTGCACCGTCGGCAAGCAGAGTCCGTACAACCCGGGAGAGAAGCAGATGTCCGTATCGGACGAGACCACCACCGTGAGCGACGGCATCCTCCTGTCCGACGCCGCCGCAGCCAAGGTCAAGGCCCTGCTGGAGCAGGAAGGCCGTGACGACCTCGCGCTGCGCGTCGCCGTCCAGCCCGGAGGCTGCTCGGGCCTGCGCTACCAGCTCTTCTTCGACGAGCGTTCGCTCGACGGCGACGTCGTGAAGGACTTCGGCGGCGTCAAGGTCGTCACCGACCGGATGAGCGCCCCGTACCTGGGCGGCGCCTCGGTCGACTTCGTGGACACCATCGAGAAGCAGGGCTTCACGATCGACAACCCGAACGCCACCGGGTCCTGCGCCTGCGGCGACTCCTTCAGCTGATCCGCCGACGACAGCGGCGGCGCCTCCCGGACAGGGAAGCGCCGCCGCTGTCGTACGCGCGCTCAGGCGCGCGGCACGGTGGCACCCGTCCGGGCGTCGAGCACCGTGCGCCCGTCCAGCGGCGCGTCCAGCGTCACCGTACGGGTCAGCTCCTTGGCGATCATGACGCAGGCCTTGCCGGGTTCCGGCGCGGACTCGGTGACCGTGATCCGGACGGTCGCGTCGTCCTCCTCGGCGTGTGCCTCGTACGCGGCGCACACCCCGCCCCAGAACCGCACCTCCAGCGTCCGGCCGTCCGCGCCGTACGAGAGCACCTGGCGCTCCCCGGAGCCGACGTCCCCCGTGCCGGGCGCGGGCCCGTCCTCGGGGGCGGTGCTGCCGTCGGCCAGGTACGCCGGATCCACCGCGACCCGGGCCACGGTGGACGCCTCACCGCCGCCCTCCGGCCGTACGGAGAAGAGCCACGAGGGCACGAGCGCCTGCTCGCCGTCCGCCAACCGGGCGGAGAGACCCAGGACCGCCTTCTCGACCGTCAGGGTGGTGGTCCGCGACGCGTCGCCGCGCGGGGCGCAGCCGGCCGCGGCCGAGGAGGGGGCGCCGTCCTCCAGCGGTACGGGGGTCGCGCATCCGCCGACGGCGGGACCGGGGCCCGGCAGGCTCTCCGCGTTCAGCAGGTCCAGTGCCGCGCGGGCGCCGATCACCGGGTAGTCATGACTCTTCTCCAGGGGCGTGAGGTGTCCGCCGCCTCCGACGACCTCGCCCCCGGCGCCCACCTGGATCCCCGTCGACCAGCCGGTGGTCGGCAGTCCGCCCACCACCGGATCGGCGTTCACCACCCGCACCGAGCCCATCAGCTGACGGGTGTCGAGGGCGGCGCCCTCCTGCCCGACCGCCTTGAGCACCGGGGCCGCCGCGGCCTCGGCGGTCTTCGCGTCGACCGGGTCATCCGTGTCCGAGCCCGAGCCCGGTTTCGCGCAGGCCGCCGCGGACGGGCAGGCGTCCGGCCCGCCGGAGGCGTACCGCGCGAAGGTCCAGGTCCCGGGCGCCTGCCTGGCCACCCGCAGGAACGGCCCGGAACCGTCCCCGCCGCTGCCCACCGTCCACGCCGCGCCGTCGGCCCGGGGCGTGCCCGGCACCCCGAGCGCCTTCGCCAGCCGCGCCACCGCGTCCGCGCCCACCGCCCCCTCGGCGCGGTGCACGGCGGCCTTGCCCGGTCCCCGCGGCAGCTCACCGGCCGCCCGGTAGACGACGGCGCCGCCGCGCGGGTCCGGCTCGCCCGGGGCGATGCCCGGACCGGGGTCCGTGGAACCGTCCGCCGCGAGGTTCAGCACCGGCGGCCGGGGAGCCGCGCCCTCGGAGGCCGGGGCGGCCCGGCCCTGGGTGGCGGCCGACGCCCAGTACGCGGTACCGCCGCCCATCAGCAGTACCGCCGCCACCGAGACCACGGCCAGCGGCGAACGCCGCCGGGAGCGGGTCACGTCCTTCTCGGAATGCTCGGTGCTCACCGGATCGCTCCTTCGACTGCGGGTCCGTCACGCGTGTGTCGCCCGTCCCCGGTGGGGACGACGGTGGGACGGAGCAGGGGAGCGCGCGGTTCCCCGGAGGTACGGGAAACCGCGCCGGGGCCCGCCGGTCAGTCCCCGTAGTCGGCCATGGCGTCGATCAGCCGGGCCGAGCCGGGCGGGACCGTGACCCCGTGGATCCGGGGCGCGTCCACCGGTCCCGCCGCGCTCCTCCCGGCGGCGGCCCAGCGCGGCGCCATGCGCGCGCAGTCACCGCGCAGTTCGGACAGGCTCATCTCGTACGGGGCCGTCTCGTACGGGGCCGTCTCGTACGGGGTCGTCTCGGACGGGGTGGTCTCGGACAGGGATGTCTCGGACAGGCCAGTCCCGTGCTCACGCGGAGCGATGTCGTTCGGCATAGCGGCACCGTACGCGGAGCGCGGCTCGGGCGGAAAGCCCTACTATCGGGTAGTTTCCCCTTTTCCGCCCAGGTGGCGGCGCCGGGTTGCCGGAGGGCGCCACCGGGTAGCGTGAACTGTCACGCCGTCCCGGAGGGTTCGCTCCCGCGGTCCCTTCGCCTTCCGCAGGAGCAGCCTTCCCGTGCGTATCGCAGTCACCGGCTCCATCGCCACCGACCATCTGATGACCTTCCCCGGCAGGTTCACCGACCAGCTCGTCGCGGACCAGCTGCACACGGTCTCGCTCTCCTTCCTGGTCGACAACCTCGACGTGCGGCGCGGCGGCGTCGGCGCCAACATCGCCTTCGGCATGGGCACCCTCGGCACGCGGCCGATCCTGGTCGGTGCCGCCGGGGCCGACTTCGACGAGTACCGCGCCTGGCTCGACCGGCACGGCGTCGACACCGGCTCGGTGCGGATCTCCGAGGTCCTGCACACCGCCCGCTTCGTCTGCACCACGGACGCCGACCACAACCAGATCGGCTCCTTCTACACGGGCGCGATGAGCGAGGCCCGGCTGATCGAGCTGCAGAGCGTCGCCGACCGCGTCGGCGGCCTCGACCTCGTCTCCATCGGCGCCGACGACCCCGAGGCGATGCTCCGCCACACCGAGGAGTGCCGCACCCGTTCCATCCCGTTCGCCGCTGACTTCTCGCAGCAGATCGCGCGGATGAACGGCGAGGAGATCCGTATCCTCCTCGACGGCGCCACCTACCTCTTCTCCAACGAGTACGAGAAGGGGCTCATCGAGAGCAAGACGGGCTGGAGCGACGAGCAGATCCTCTCCAAGGTCGGCCACCGGGTCACCACCCTCGGCGCCCGCGGCGTCCGCATCGAGCGCGCCGGCCACGACCCCATCGAGGTGCACTGCGCCGAGGAGGAGCGCAAGGCCGACCCCACCGGCGTCGGCGACGCCTTCCGGGCCGGCTTCCTCTCCGGCCTCGCCTGGGGCGTGGGCCTGGAGCGCTCCGCCCAGGTCGGCTGCATGCTCGCCACCCTGGTCATCGAGACGGTCGGCACCCAGGAGTACACCCTGCGCCGCACCCACTTCATGGACCGCTTCACCAAGGCGTACGGGGACGAGGCGGCCGCCGAGGTCCGGGTACACCTCTCCTGAGACCGCCGGGGTCCGGGCGCGCCTCTCCTGAGACCGCCGGGGTCCGGGCGCGCCTCTCCTGAGACCGCCGGGGCCTCACGTCAGCCGGCGGACCACATAGGCCGAGCCTCGGTCCGCCGGCTCCTCGCCCACGTACTCCTGCTCGCGCATCTCGCACCAGGCCGGGATGTCGAGGCGGGCGGCCTCGTCGTCGGCGAGGACCGTCACCGTGGCGCCCACGGGTACCTCTCCGATCACCTTTGCGAGTTCGATCACCGGGACCGGGCAGCGCCTGCCCAGGGAGTCGACGACGAGCGACGCGGACGGCGCGGGGGAGGGGGCCGGCGCGGCGGGCGCCCCGAGCCTGAGCCGTACCTCCGCCACCACGCCCGGCAGGACCTCCAGGAAGCGGTCGACCTCGGCGGCGGCGGTGCCGGTGGGCAGCGACACGCGGACGTTCCCCTCCGTGAGTACGCCCATCGCCTTCAGGACATGACTCGGTGTCAGGGTGCTGCTCGTGCAGGAGGAACCGGACGAAACGGAGAAATCCGCTCGATCCAGCTCGTGCAGCAGGGTCTCTCCGTCGACATAGAGACACGAGAAGGTCACCAGATGCGGCAGCCGCCGCTCCGGATCGCCGACGACCTCCACATCGGGCACCAGCCGGGGCACCTCGGCGCGGATCCGGTCCACCAGGGCGCGCAGCCGGGCGGCCTCGGCCTCCGCCTCGGCGCGTACCGCGCGCAGCGAGGCCGCCGCCGCGACGACGGCCGGAATGTTCTCGAAACCGGGGGCCCGCCCCGACTCCCGCTCGGCGGCCGGGCCTTGGGGTGCGAACCGGACCCCCTTGCGTACGGCCAGCAGCCCCACCCCGGCCGGGCCGCCCCACTTGTGGGCACTGGCGGTCAGCAGCGACCAGCCGCCCGGCACGGGACCCCAGCCCAACGACTGCGCGGCGTCCACCAGCAGGGGCACGCCCGCCGCGGCGCACAGCTCCGCCACCGCCGCCACCGGCTGCTCGGTGCCGACCTCGTGGTTGGCGGACTGGAGGCAGGCCAGCGCGGTGTCCGCCCGCAGGGCCCGGCCGAACCCGGACGCGTCCACCGCGCCGGTCCGGTCCACCGGCACCTCGGTGAACGACCCGCCCGCCGCCTCCAGCGCCGCCGCCGCGTGCAGCACCGAGGAGTGCTCGACCGCGGAGAGCACCAGATGGCGTCCGACACGCCGACGGCCGGAAAGCGCCCCGGAGACCGCCGTGTGCACCGCCCGGGTCCCCGAGGAGGTGAAGACGAGCTCGTCCGGCCGGCACCCGACGGCCTGCGCCGCGGCCTCCCGGGCGGCGTCCAGCAGCATTCCGGCCCGCCGCCCCTCGCGGTACAGCCGGGCGGGATCGGCCCAGCCCTCGTCCAGGGAGGCGAGCAACGCCTGGCGGGCGACCGGGTGCAGGGGGGCGGAGGAGGCGGCATCGAAGTAGGACACGCCGCCACGCTAGCCCGCGCGGAAGCCCCGGACGGGCAGGGGCCGCCGCGTACAAGGGGAGAGGGGGCGTCAGATGACGGCCGGAGGCCCCGATTCCACCCCTTCGGGGTGACGGGCGGCGCGTTGGGCACCCTCCCCGCGCGACCCCAAATAGCGTCCAGTAGGGTTTGGTCCGCATAAACATCCAAACCCCTGCCCGCGTCAGGGCCGGCGACCGACCAAGCGAGACGGCCGCGCCGAACCGTGCGGGCGAGACTCTCGGGAAGGCGCTACGTGAGTCCCAACGGCTCCGACCGCTCGTCGCGGCGCCCGATGCGGCGGAAGCTGCCGCAGGTGCTGACTGCGGGCCTGGTCCTGGCGACGGCCTCCGGTTGTGAATACAACTGGGAGGATTTCCCCCGCCTCGGAATGCCCACCCCGGTAACGGAAGAGGCCCCGCGGATCCTCTCCCTCTGGCAGGGCTCGTGGGCGGCAGCGCTCGCCACGGGTGTCCTTGTCTGGGGGCTGATCCTGTGGAGCGTGATCTTCCACCGGCGAAGCAGGACCAAGGTGGAGGTACCTCGGCAGACCAGGTACAACATGCCCATCGAGGCGTTGTACACAGTGGTACCCCTCATCATCGTCTCGGTGCTCTTCTACTTCACCGCACGGGATGAGACCAAGCTCATCGAGCTCAGCCCCAAGCCCGCCCACACCATCAACGTGGTCGGCTACCAGTGGAGCTGGGGCTTCAACTACATCGAGAACGTGGAAGGCGCGCCCGCCGCGGGCACCGGGTTCCCCAAGGAGCTCGACGCCATCCCCGACAAGTTCCGCGCGGACTTCCCCAAGGACGCCAACGGCGTCTACGACGTGGGCATCCCCGGTACGAGGAACCCGCAGAACGGCAACCCGGGTCCGACCCTGTGGCTGCCGAAGGGGGAGAAGGTCCGTTTCATCCTGACTTCGCGTGACGTCATCCACTCCTTCTGGGTGGTGCCGTTCCTCATGAAGCAGGACGTGATCCCGGGCCACACCAACGCCTTCGAGGTGACTCCGATGAAGGAGGGCACCTACATGGGTAAGTGCGCCGAGCTCTGCGGCGTCGACCACTCCCGAATGCTCTTCAACGTCAAGATCGTTTCTCCCGAGCGTTACCAGCAGCACCTGAAGGAGCTGGCGGAGAAGGGTCAGACGGGCTACGTGCCGGCCGGCATCGAGCAGACGGACCCGGCCAGGAATGCGGAGACGAACAAACTGTGAGCATCCTCAACGAATCCCAGGGTGCCCCGGCAGCAGACGACTCGTTCGAGGACGAGCTGCCGGTGCGGCGCAAGCAGCCGGGGAGCGTCGTCGTCAAGTGGCTCACCACCACCGACCACAAGACGATCGGTACGCTCTACCTGGTCACCTCGTTCGCGTTCTTCTGCATCGGCGGACTCCTGGCGCTCTTCATGCGCGCCGAGCTGGCCCGTCCGGGTACGCAGATCATGTCGAACGAGCAGTTCAACCAGGCGTTCACGATGCACGGCACGATCATGCTGCTGATGTTCGCGACGCCGCTGTTCTCCGGTTTCGCGAACTGGATCATGCCGCTCCAGATCGGCGCGCCCGACGTGGCGTTCCCCCGGCTGAACATGTTCGCGTTCTGGCTGTACCTCTTCGGTTCGCTGATCGCGGTGGCCGGCTTCCTCACCCCGCAGGGTGCGGCCGACTTCGGCTGGTTCGCCTACTCCCCGCTGTCGGACGCGGTCCGCTCGCCGGGCGTGGGCGCCGACATGTGGATCATGGGTCTGGCCTTCTCGGGCTTCGGCACGATCCTCGGTTCGGTCAACTTCATCACCACGATCATCTGCATGCGCGCCCCCGGCATGACGATGTTCCGTATGCCGATCTTCACCTGGAACGTGCTGCTGACCGGTGTTCTGGTCCTGCTCGCGTTCCCGGTTCTCGCGGCCGCGCTTTTCGCACTGGAAGTCGACCGTAAATTCGGCGCACATATCTTCGATGCGTCGAACGGTGGCGCATTGCTGTGGCAACACCTCTTCTGGTTCTTCGGACACCCAGAGGTGTACATCATCGCTCTGCCGTTCTTCGGAATCGTCTCGGAGATCATTCCGGTCTTCAGCCGTAAGCCGATGTTCGGTTACATCGGACTCATCAGCGCCACGATCGCCATCGCCGGTCTTTCCGTGACGGTGTGGGCGCACCACATGTACGTGACGGGCGGGGTACTCCTCCCGTTCTTCTCGTTCATGACCTTCCTGATCGCGGTACCGACCGGGGTGAAGTTCTTCAACTGGATCGGCACGATGTGGAAGGGGTCGCTGTCCTTCGAGACACCGATGCTCTGGTCCGTCGGCTTCCTGATCACCTTCGCCTTCGGTGGTCTGACCGGCGTGATCCTGGCCTCCCCGCCGCTCGACTTCCACATCTCCGACTCGTACTTCGTCGTGGCGCACTTCCACTACGTCGTCTTCGGCACCGTGGTCTTCGCGATGTTCGCCGGATTCCACTTCTGGTGGCCGAAGTTCACCGGCAAGATGCTGGACGAGCGGCTCGGCAAGATGACCTTCTGGACGCTGTTCGTCGGCTTCCACGGCACCTTCCTCGTGCAGCACTGGCTGGGCGCCGAAGGCATGCCCCGCCGCTACGCGGACTACCTGGCGGCCGACGGCTTCACCGCGCTGAACACGATCTCGACGATCTCGTCCTTCGTGCTCGGTCTGTCGATGCTGCCGTTCATGTACAACGTCTGGAAGACCGCCAAGTACGGCAAGAAGATCGAGGTCGACGACCCCTGGGGCTACGGCCGTTCGCTCGAATGGGCGACATCCTGCCCGCCCCCGCGGCACAACTTCCTCAGCCTGCCGCGCATCCGCTCGGAATCCCCCGCGTTCGACCTGCACCACCCGGAGATCGCGGCTCTTGAGCAGCTCGATCACCTGGCCGAGGGTGACAAGGTCCTCGTCGGTGGCAAGGAGGACGGCAAGTGAAGATCCAGGGCAAGCTCTTCATCTGGCTGAGCGTCTTCCTGCTGATCATGGCCATCACCTACGGCGTCTGGTCCAAGGAGCCGGTGGGCACCACCGCCCTGGTCCTGGCCTTCGGGCTGGCCATCATGATCGGCTTCTACCTGGCCTTCACGGCCAACCGGGTCGACGCCATGGCCCAGGACAACAAGGAGGCCGACGTCGCGGACGAGGCCGGCGAGGTGGGGTTCTTCTCCCCGCACAGCTGGCAGCCGCTCTCGCTGGCCATCGGTGGCGCCTTCCTCTTCCTGGGCGTCGTCTTCGGCTGGTGGCTGGCGTACTTCTCGGCGCCGATGCTCCTGATCGGCCTCTTCGGCTGGGTCTTCGAGTACTACCGCGGTGAGAACCGCACCCAGTAACAGCGCCGCACCACCCGCACGGGGGCCCGGCCCGCTCGGCGACGAGCGGGCCGGGCCCCCGTTTGCAGTCATTGGGCGCGCTGGATCGGATGAATCTTCTTAGCGTGGGTTCATGAACCACACGCCGCGCATCCGCACCGTAGTGAGCTGCACTCTGCTGGTCGTTGCCCTGGTTGCAGGTGCGACCGCCTGTGGCGAGCCGGACGGCCACGCCCTCTCACTCAAGCCCTACGACGCCGCCGACCTCATCTCGTTCAACGGCCCCGCCAAGGACCAGAAGGCCGACCCCGACAAGCCCATCGAAGTCACCGTCAAGGATGACGACGCCCGCATCACGGACGTGACGGCCGTCGACACGGAGGGCCGCCGCCTGGCGGGCGAACTCGACGCCGACGGCAAGAGGTGGCACTCCACCACCTCGCTCGCCGCGGGCACCCGCTACACCGTCAAGGTGGCCACCGAGGACGGCGACGGCGCCCCGGGCGCCCGTACGTACGACTTCGGCACGACGGCCGCGGAGAAGCTCATGCAGGTCTCCTTCGGCCCCCAGGCGGGCACCTACGGGGTGGGACAGCCCGTCACAGCGGAACTCAGCGCTCCGGTCACCGACAAGGCGGGCCGGGCCACCGTGGAACGCGGCCTCCAGGTCCGCTCCACCCCCGCCGTCACCGGCTCCTGGTACTGGGTGGACGCCAAGACCCTGCACTACCGCCCCAAGGAGTACTGGCCCGCCAACGCCACCATCGACGTCCGCAGCAACCTCAAGGGCATAAAGGTGACCAAGACCCTGTACGCGGACGCCACCAAGGAGCTCAAGCTCAAGACCGGCGACCGCATAGAAGCCGTCACCGACGCCTCCGACCACCAGATGACGGTCCTGCGCAACGGCGAGGTGATCAACACCCTGCCGGTCACCACCGGCAAGCCGGGCTTCGACACCCGCAACGGCATCAAGGTCGTGCTGGCCAAGGAGCAGTTCGTACGCATGCGGGGGGAGACCGTCGGCATCGCCGCGGGCTCCTCGGAGTCCTACGACCTGCCGGTCTACTGGGCGACCCGGGTCACCTGGAGCGGCGAGTACGTGCACGCGGCCCCCTGGTCGACCGGATCGCAGGGGAGCGCCAACGTCAGCCACGGCTGCACCGGGATGAGCACCGCGGACGCCGAGTGGTTCTTCCAGACCGTACGCGAGGGCGACATCGTCGAGGTCGTCGGGAGCGACGGCGAGACCATGACGCCGTTCGACAACGGCTTCGGCGACTGGAACCTGTCCTGGCAGGAGTGGCTGAAGGGCAGCGCGCTGCACGGCGGCACCCCGGACACCGGCACCGACGTGACCGCGGCGCGGCTGCGCCCCCAGGTCTGAGAGCGAGCCCAGGACCGAAGGAGCGCGCCGCGCCGCGGACAGGGGGGCTCAGGCCCCCACGGCGAGCCTCTGACGCAGCAGGGCGGCCAGGGCGTCCGCGAAGTCGACGGGGTCGACCGGATGGGTCACCGCGGCGTCGGCGCGGCTCCAGGTGGCCAGCCAGGCGTCCTGCGGACGGCCGATCAGCAGCAGCACGGGCGGGCAGTGGAAGATCTCGTCCTTGATCTGCCGGCAGACGCCCATGCCGCCCACCGGGGCCGTCTCCCCGTCCAGCACGCAGACGTCGACACCGCCCCGGTCCAGCGCGCTCAGGACGGCCGGCAGGGTGGCGCACTCAAGGAACTCCACCTCCGGGACGTCCGTCGCCGGCCTGCGTCCGGCAGCCAGCCTCACCTGCTCACGGGTGTGGGAGTCGTCGCTGTAGACCAGGACCGTGGCGGTCGGCTGCATTGTTCCTCCGTGACGTCTGTGTCTTCGGGGCTCTCGGGGCACGTACCGATGGGCGGATCGTACTCCGGCGGACAGCCTGTCAGCACCGGTAATGACAGCGTTTCGATGGGCTGTTCGGTGCGGACACACCCCACTGACACACCGAAGACCACCCCCCGGAGTGAGGGCGGGATAAGCGACCGACATAATGTCGGTCGTGGCGACAGCAACGACAGTAGAAACCGGGCACGCGCACCCGTCGGTCAATCGACCGAACCTCACCAGCGTCGGAACCATCATCTGGTTGAGTTCCGAGCTGATGTTCTTCGCGGCCCTCTTCGCGATGTACTTCACCCTGCGATCGGTGATGGGTCCCGAGCACTGGAAGGAGATGACCCACCATCTGAACTTCCCGTTCTCGGCGACGAACACCACGATCCTGGTGCTTTCCTCCCTCACCTGCCAGCTCGGCGTTTTCGCCGCGGAGCGGGGCGATGTGAAGAAGCTCCGCACCTGGTTCATCATCACGTTCGTGATGGGTTCGATCTTCATCGGAGGCCAGATCCTGGAGTACACCGAGCTGGTCAAGGACGCGGGCCTGTCCCTGTCCTCCGACCCCTACGGCTCCGTGTTCTACCTGACGACGGGCTTCCACGGTCTGCATGTGACAGGCGGTCTCATCGCCTTCCTGCTCGTCCTGGGCAGGACATACGCGGCCTCCAGGTTCACCCACGAGCAGGCCACCGCCGCCATCGTCGTGTCCTATTACTGGCACTTCGTCGATGTCGTCTGGATCGGCCTGTTCGCCACGATCTACATGATCAAGTAGCCGGGCTCGCACCCACCACCATCGACGCAGAAGATCCTGACACCGGGGTAATCCGTGAAAAAGCTCTCCGCACGACGACGCCATCCGCTGGCGGCGGTCGTCGTACTACTCCTCGCGCTGGCGGCTACCGGGGGGCTGTACGCCGCGTTCGCACCTGCGGGTAAGGCGCAGGCCGACGACACCGCCCAGTCCCTCGCCATCGACGAGGGCAAGAAGCTCTACTCCGTGGGCTGTGCCAGTTGCCACGGAACCGGCGGTCAGGGCACCACCGACGGGCCGTCCCTCGTTGGCGTCGGCTCCGCCGCCGTCGACTTCCAGGTCGGTACCGGACGTATGCCGGCCCAGCAGCCGGGTGCCCAGGTGCCGAAGAAGCCGGTCATCTACGACCAGGCCCAGATCGACCAGCTCGCGGCGTACGTCGCGTCCCTGGGCGCCGGCCCGATCACGCCCACCGAGAGCCAGGTCGACCCCTCGGGCGCCGACGTGGCCAAGGGCGGCGAACTGTTCCGCACCAACTGCGCCCAGTGCCACAACTTCACCGGCAAGGGCGGCGCGCTGACCGACGGCAAGTACGCCCCCAACCTCGAAGGTGTGAGCCCCAAGCACATCTACGAGGCCATGCAGACCGGCCCCCAGGCCATGCCCTCCTTCCCGGACAGCACCATGCCGGAGCAGGAGAAGAAAGACATCATCGCGTACATCAAGACCGTGAACGGTGACGAAACCGCGAGCCCCGGCGGGCTCTCGCTCGGTGGCCTCGGTCCCGTCAGCGAAGGTCTCTTCGGCTGGATCTTCGGACTCGGCGGACTGATCGCCATCGCCGTCTGGGTCGCGGCACACACCGCTAAGGCCAAGAAGTCATGAGTAGCCAAGAGATTCCAGAAGAGGGCCTGCCCGCAGAGCAGGACACCGCGCACGGTGCGGTCAAGGTCGCGGACGATCCGTTCGCCGACCCCGGGCTGCCGGCCCACAAGCCGCGCATCCAGGACATCGACGAAAGGGCCGCCAAGCGCTCCGAGCGCACCGTGGCCCTGATGTTCACGCTGTCCATGCTGGCGACGGTCGGCTTCATCGCCTCCTACGTCATCTTCCCGGTCGACAAGATCGTCTTCATCTGGCCGATCGGCCATGTGAGCGCGCTCCACTTCTCGCTGGGACTGACGCTGGGCGCGGCGCTCTTCCTCATCGGCGCGGGGGCCGTCCACTGGGCGCGCACCCTGATGTCCGACGTGGAGGTCGCCGACGACCGGCACCCCATCGAGGCGACGCCCGAGGTCAAGGCGAAGGTTCTCGCCGACTTCGCGGACGGGGCCAGGGAGTCCGCGATCGGGCGGCGCAAGCTGATCCGCAACACCATGTTCGGCGCGCTGGCCCTGGTGCCGCTCTCCGGTGTGGTGCTGCTGCGCGACCTCGGTCCGCTGCCGGAGGAGAAGCTGCGCAAGACCCTGTGGGCCAAGGGCAAGCAGCTGGTCAACATGAACACGAACCAGCCGCTGCGTCCGGAGGACGTGACCGTCGGTTCGCTGACCTTCGCCATGCCCGAGGGCCTGGAGGAGGACGCGCACGACTTCCAGACCCAGATCGCCAAGGCCGCCCTGATGATCGTCCGCATCGAGCCGGACGACATCAAGGACAAGCAGTCGCGTGAGTGGGGCCACGAGGGGATCGTCGCCTTCTCCAAGATCTGCACCCACGTCGGCTGCCCGATCAGCCTCTACGAGCAGCAGACGCACCACGTCCTGTGCCCGTGCCACCAGTCCACCTTCGACCTCTCCGACGGGGCCCGCGTCATCTTCGGCCCGGCCGGTCACCCCCTGCCGCAGCTGCGGATCGGCGTGAACAGCGAGGGCAACCTCGAGGCGCTCGGCGACTTCGCAGAGCCCGTCGGTCCTGCCTTCTGGGAGCGCGGATGAGTACCGTGACAGACACCAAGCGCAAGGCGCCCGCCGGTGAGCGGGTGGCCGACTGGGCGGATGGCCGACTGGGCATCTACGGTCTGGCCAAGGCCAACATGCGCAAGATCTTCCCGGACCACTGGTCCTTCATGCTGGGTGAGATCTGCCTCTACAGCTTCATCATCATCATCCTCACGGGTGTGTATCTGACGCTGTTCTTCGACCCGAGCATGTCCGAGGTCGTGTACCACGGCTCGTACGAGCCGATGCAGGGCATCCAGATGTCCGCCGCCTACGCCTCGACGCTGGACATCAGCTTCGACATCCGCGGCGGTCTGCTGGTCCGGCAGATCCACCACTGGGCAGCGGTGATCTTCCTCGCCGGCATGTTCGTGCACATGTTCCGGGTGTTCTTCACCGGTGCGTACCGCAAGCCGCGTGAGATCAACTGGCTGTTCGGCTTCCTGCTGTTCGTGCTCGGCATGTTCACCGGGTTCACCGGCTACTCGCTCCCGGACGACCTGCTCTCCGGTACGGGTGTGCGGTTCACCCAGGGCGCGATCCTGTCGATGCCGATCGTCGGCACGTACATCTCGATGTTCATGTTCGGCGGGGAGTTCCCCGGCACGGACATCATCCCGAGGTTCTACTCGGTCCACATCCTGCTGCTGCCGGGCATCATGCTCGGGCTCGTGGTCGCCCACCTCATCCTGGTGTTCTTCCACAAGCACACGCAGTTCGCCGGACCGGGCAAGACCAACAAGAACGTGGTCGGCATGCCGCTGCTGCCGGTGTACATGGCGAAGGCCGGGGGCTTCTTCTTCCTGGTCTTCGGCTTCATCGCCGCCATCGCCGCGATCGCCACGATCAACCCGATCTGGGGGATCGGCCCCTACCGGCCCGACCAGGTGTCCACGGGCGCCCAGCCGGACTGGTACATGGGCTTCGCCGAAGGCTTCGTCCGTGTGATGCCTGGCTGGGAGATCAACCTCTGGGGCCACACACTGGTCCTGGGCGTACTGATCCCGCTGGTCCTGTTCGGTGTCGTCCTCGGGGCACTCGCGCTCTACCCGTTCATCGAGTCGTGGATCACCGGGGACAAACGCGAGCACCACATCCTGGACAAGCCGCGCAACGCCCCGACCCGGACCGCGCTCGGTGTCGCCTGGGTGACGATCTACTTCGTCATGCTGATCGGCGGCGGCAACGACATCTGGGCGACCCACTTCCACCTGTCGCTCAACGCGATCAGCTGGTTCGTACGGATCGCCTTCTTCGCCGGCCCGGTCCTGGCGTTCATCGTCACCCGGCGCATCTGCCTCGGCCTCCAGCGCCGCGACAAGGAGAAGGTGCTGCACGGACGCGAGTCCGGCACCATCAAGCGCCTGCCGCACGGTGAGTTCGTCGAGATCCACGAGCCGCTCGGTCCGGAGGCGCGGTACGCGCTCACGGCCCACGAGCAGTACGAGCCGCTCGAAGTCGGCCCCACGGTCGACGAGAACGGTGTGGAGCGCAAGCCGTCCGCGCTGCAGAAGCTGCGCGCCCGGCTGAGCCGGAGTTACTACGGCGAGGGCAACCAGATCCCCAAGCCCACCGCCGAGGAGTACAAGGAGATCACCAGCGGCCACGGCCACCACTGATCACCTCAGCTGACCGCCACAGCGGGAGCCCCGTCCATTCGCCGGACGGGGCTCTTCGCTGTCCCCGGCGCTGGATAGGGTGGGGGCGAACCCTTTTACCGGCTGTGGACCCAGGAGCGGACCATGAACGTTGTGACCCCGGACGGCGGCGACAGCGTGGCGGACCGTACCTGGCCCGGCGTGCTGACCCCCCTGCTGCGCGGCCAGGACCTGGCCGCCGAGGACACCGCCTGGGCCATGGACCGCATCATGAGCGGCGAGGCCACCGACGTGCAGATCGCCGGGTTCGCCGTCGCCCTGCGGGCCAAGGGCGAGACCGTGGACGAGGTCACCGGGCTGGTGCGCGCCATGTACGACCACGCGCACACCATCCACGTGCCCGGACGCACCGTGGACATCGTGGGCACCGGCGGGGACATGGCCAAGACGGTCAACATCTCCACCATGTCGGCGATCGTCGTGGCCGGGACCGGCGCCAAGGTCGTCAAGCACGGCAACCGCGCCTCCTCGTCCGCGAGCGGCGCCTCCGACGTCCTGGAGAAGCTCGGCGTCAACCTCGAACTCACGCCGCAGCGCGTGGTCGAGGTCGCCGAGGAGGCGGGCATCACCTTCTGCTTCGCCGTGAAGTTCCACCCCGCCCTGCGCTACGCGGCCCGTGCCCGCAAGGAGCTCGGCACGCAGACCACCTTCAACATCCTGGGACCGCTCACCAACCCGGCGCAGGTGCGCGCGCAGGCCATCGGGGTCGCGGACCTCAAGATGGCGCCGATCGTCGCCGGTGTGCTCGCGGCCCGGGGCAACTCGGCACTCGTCTTCCGGGGCGACGACGGGCTGGACGAGCTGACCACCACGGCGACCTCCCGCGTCTGGACCGTACGGGACGGGGCCGTGCGCGAGGAGGCGTTCGACCCGCGCGACGTCGGCCTGGAGCTGGTGCCGGTCGAGGCGCTGCGCGGCGCCGACGCCTCGTACAACGCGGACGTCGCCCGCCGGCTGCTGGACGGTGAGGCGGGGCCCGTACGGGACGCGGTGCTGCTCAACTCGGCGGCCGCGCTGACCGCGTTGGAGGCGGGCGACGGCCCGCTGAACGACCGGATCGCGGCCCAGATCACCCGGGCCGCCGAGGCGATCGACTCCGGCGCGGCCAAGGCCGCCCTGGACCGGTGGGTGGCGGCCAGCAACCGCTGAGACATCCGCGGTGCACGGGGGCGCGGTCCGGATGGCGGACCGCGCCCTTGCGCGTACGGGCACCTGTGGCAAGATGCTCGGCAGGTCATGAGTGACAGCGACTACGGCCCCGGCCCGCTGTCCGGCAACCCTCCGTCCGTGGCGGGGTGCCCCGGGTGAAGACCGGGCCGCAGGCAGCGAGGTCTGTGGCAAGCGCGGGCCCCTCGGCATCTCGTATGCCACCCCTTGGGGTCCTGGTCCCTAGGGAGCCTCTTGTGAGCAAGCGAATGCGCTAGGGCGTCGAGCCCTTTCCCGCACCCCCTCTTCTTCACCCCGCGCTGCCGCGTACCGCCGGCGCGAGGGTTTCGCCTGCCTCTGACCGGAGTGAGCCATGTCCGTCTCCACCGCTGCCGTCGATCCGTCGCTTTGTGCCCCTCTGCCCGTTCTGGGGGCTGATGTCACCGTTCCGCTGGTCACCGGCGGAGAGGTCACCTACGCCGCCCTGGACTACGCGGCGAGCGCCCCGGCACTCCGGCGGGTGTGGGACGACGTGGCCGCCTACGCCCCGTACTACGGCAGCGTGCACCGGGGCGCCGGGTACCTCTCGCAGCTCTCCACCGACCTGTTCGAGAGCAGCCGGGCCGCGGTCGCGGAGTTCCTCGGGTGCCGGGAGGGCGACCAGGTCGTCTTCACCCGCTCGACCACCGACTCCCTCAACCTGCTGGCGGCCGTACTGCCCGCCGACTGCCGGGTGTTCGTGTTCGAGACCGAGCACCACGCCTCGCTGCTGCCCTGGGGCGACTCCCGGGTGACCTGCCTCGACGCCCCGCGCACCCCGGCGCAGGCCGTGGCCACGCTGGAGCGGGCGCTGGCCGACCGGGAGCCCTACGGGCCGGCGCTGGTCTGCGTGACCGGCGCGTCCAACGTCACCGGGGAGCTGTGGCCGGTACGGGAACTGGCCGCCGCCGCGCACGCGCACGGGGCGCGGATCGTCCTGGACGCCGCGCAGCTCGCCCCCCACCACCCGGTGGACATCGCGGAACTGGACGTCGACTGGGTCGCGTTCTCCGGACACAAGCTGTACGCGCCCTTCGGCTCCGGTGTTCTCGCGGGCCGGTCCGACTGGCTGCTGGAGGCGGAGCCCTATCTCGCGGGCGGCGGCGCCTCCCGCTCGGTCACCCGGCGCGCCGACGGCGGGGTGGACGTCCAGTGGCACACCACCGCCGCCCGGCACGAGGCCGGATCGCCCAACGTGATCGGGGTGTACGCCATCGCCTCCGCCTGCCGCGCGCTGACCGAGGCCGGCTTCCCCGCCCTGGTCGCCCGGGAGCGGGCGCTGGTCGACCGGGTCCGCGCCGGACTGGCCGAGGTCCCCGAGGTCCGGGTGCTCTCGCTGTTCGGTGACGACGCCCCGAGGGTCGGCGTCATCTCCTTCGTGGTGGACGGCTGGAACAGCTCGCACTTCGCCGCCGCGCTCTCGGCGGAGTACGGGATCGGGGTGCGCGACGGACTGTTCTGCGCCCACCCGCTGGTGCGCACCCTGCTCGGCGGCGAGCCGCGGGAGCCGGGGGAGTGCGGGGCGCCGGAGGCCGGGCCGGGGGAGAAGTCGCTCAACGCGATCCGGGTGAGCTTCGGCGCGGGCACGCCCGACGAGCACATCGACCGGTTCCTGGGCGCGGTCCGGGAGCTGGTGGGGGACGGGGCCCGCTGGACCTACCGCACCGAGGACGGCCGCTGCGTCCCGGACCGGGGCGCGGCACAGGTCTGACCGTCCGGGCCGTCCGGGGCGCGCCGCCCCTGACGGCCCCGTCCGGGACCGGGGCCGTCCGGAGCCTAGGCGTCCAGGCCGATGGCGAAGGCGGCTTCGAGGTCGTGCTGCGAGTAGGTGCGGAAGGCGACGTGGGTGTCCGTGGCCTCGACGCCCTCGATCTTGCTGATCCGGCCGGGGATGACGTCGGCCAGGTCGTCGTGCCGGGCCACCCGGACCATGGCGATCAGGTCGTAGGTGCCGGTGACCGAGAAGACTTCGCTCACGCTGTCCAGCGCGGCGATGGCCTCGGCGATCTCGGGAATCCGGTTCACGCTGGTCTTGATGAGCACGATCGCGGTGATCACGGCTGGCTTTCTCC
The DNA here is from genome assembly GCA_000720535.1 of Streptomyces halstedii. Lineage (GTDB taxonomy): Bacteria > Actinomycetota > Actinomycetes > Streptomycetales > Streptomycetaceae > Streptomyces > Streptomyces halstedii. The sequence goes on along the minus strand of JOAZ01000025.1, from coordinate 76,191 downwards.
CTCGGTGGCCGTGGCTGGAGCCTTCACCCTAACCCCACCCCGGTAGCGCCCCCAGGCGTAGAGGAACCCGGCGGCGAAGCCCGCCACATGGGCCAGGTAGGCCACGCCCGGACCGCTGCCCGCGTCCCGCGCCGCCAGCCACTGGAGGACGAACCAGAAGACGAGCACGATCCAGGCGGGGAAGCGCAGCGGCAGGAAGAACAGGAACGGGAAGAGGCTGGTCACCCGGGCCCGGGGGAACAGGTAGAGGAACGCGCCGAGCACCGCGGAGATGGCCCCCGACGCGCCGACCAGGGTCTGGTCCGAACCGGCGTGCGCGACCGCGTAGGACACCAGCGCGAAGTAGCCGCAGAAGAGGTAGAAGAAGAGGAACTCGGCGCGGCCCATGCGCTCCTCGGTCATCGCGCCGAACACGTACAGGAAGAGCAGGTTGCCCAGCAGGTGCAGCCAGCTGCCGTGGACGAAGAGCGCGGTCAGCGGAGTGAGCGCGGCGTGCGCGGAGCCGTCCAGGAGTTCGGCGGGGATCACGCCCCACCGCTCGAAGTACCCGGCCTGAGCGGCGAGCAGGGCGTCGGCCGGACCGTAGGACGGGTTGAAGCCGGAAAGCGGGCTGACCAGGAAGACCGCGCCGCACAGCGCGATGAGCCCGTACGTGACCGGCGCGCCGCCCGCCGCGGCCGCCGCCCCGATGTCCCTGACCCGCCGCCGCCAGCCGGCCGCCCGTCCGTCGATCACCCACAGAGCATGACGCACCGGGGGAGAGCGGGACAGGCCGCCTCGCCGTGTCGGCGGGTGCCGCCCAGGCCGTAGGGTTACCGCACGACATTCGCAGTTCGACGGCGCACCGCGAGACGGAACCTGGGCACGCACGAGGCTCGGCGGACGACGAAAGAGGACGCAACGATGACGACGGTTCCCCAGCCGACCCACGCCACCCGCTGGCGCTGCACGCTCTGCGGCAACCTCACCCGCTTCGACGTGACGCGGTCCTCCAAGGTCGTGGAGTACGTGCATCTCGACCTGGCCGGGGAGTCGAGTGTCGAGGAGCGTGAGGTGGTCAGTGAGACCATCGAGTCGGTGCGGTGCCGTTGGTGCAACGCGGTGGACCAGATCGAGCTGGTCGACCGGCCGGGCTCCGACTCCTGACAGGGCCGTCGGGACAGACACTTTGGGGTGATGGATGGTGGAGCAGCCGGCAGGCGGCGCCGAACCGGCCGATGAGGCCGACGGCGTCGCGGAGTCGCTCGACCGCCCGCTGCCCGAGGGTGTGCGCCGCAAGGTCGTCGCCCTGGTCTCGGACGCCTTCGGCGGGCTGACCGTCGGTGAACTGCCCGCGCAGCTCAGACAGTACGCCCGTTTCACCCCGACCCGCCGGGCCAGGTTCGCCGGCAACGCGATGGCCGCCGCGCTGGAGAGCGATCCGGCGTTCCGGCGGCGCGTCGGCGAGCGCGTCGGCCGGAGCCATCCCGAGCTGGCCGAGGCGCTGACGTCCGGCGCGCCGCCCGCCGCGGCCGACCCGGTGGACGTGGCCGCGGTGGCCTACGTGCTGCGGCCGGACGGCTGGGTCAAGCTGGTGGCCGCGGTGGGCGAGGAGGTCCAGCGCGCCGACGCCGAACGCGCGGACGAGGAGAGCCGGCGCGAGCTGGCCAGGCTGCGCGAGGAGCTCGCCCAGGCCCGCGAGCGGACCAGGACCGAGACCGAGGGGCTGCGCACGGAGCTCGACACGCGGCGCAAGGAGGCCGAATCCCTCCAGCGCAAGCTGCGCAGCGCCCTGAGCGAGGTGAAGCGCGGCGAGGCGGCCCTGCGCAAAGAGAGCGCGCGGGCCGACGCCGCGCGGGCCGCGGCCGCCGCCCAGGTCTCCGCCGCCGAGAGCGAGTCCCGGCGGCTCAAGGCCCGTCTCGCCGAGGCGGAGGCCGCGGTCGAGGCGAGCCGCCGGGCCGCCAGGGAAGGGCGCTCGGTCGAGGACATGCGGCTGCGGCTGCTGCTGGACACCGTGCTCGACGCGGCCCAGGGGCTCCGGCGCGAACTGGCCCTGCCCCCCTCCTCGATCCGTCCGGCGGACGGGGTCGACGCGGTGGAGCCGGGCCGGATGTCCCCGAAGGACATCGCCGCCAGGGCCCTTTCGGAGACCGATCCGGCGCTGCTGGACCAACTGCTCGCCCTGCCGCAGGCCCACCTGATCGTGGACGGCTACAACGTCACCAAGACCGGTTATCCCCAGATGCCCCTGGAGAAGCAGAGGTTGCGGCTGCTGGGAGGCCTCTCGGTGCTCGCGGCGCGTACCGGTGCCGAGATGACCTGTGTCTTCGACGGCGCGGAACTGGCGGCTCCGGTGCTGCTCGCCCCGCCGCGCGGGGTGCGCGTCCTGTTCAGCAAGGCCGGGGTCACCGCCGACGAGCTGATCAGGCAGCTGGCGCGCGCCGAACCCCCGGGCAGGCCCGTCGTGGTGGTCTCCACCGACCGTGAGGTGGCCGACGGGGTGGCGAAGGCCGGGGCGCGTCCGGTCGCGTCCGCCTTGCTCCTGAAGCGCCTTTCGCGCGTCTAGTTCCTCTTGGGTGGCATGGGCGGCTTGCCGGTATTCAGGGAACGTACCGTCAAGTCGTGGCTACACGCGGTGCGGTGAAAGTAAAGAAGTGCCTGGTGTGACGAGTTTTTTCCTGTGAGGATTTGAACTGATCACAAGATGGTCACTAGGGTCAGGCCTCGAACCTTCGCACGGTTGATCACCCACCCGGGGTGACAGCGAAGGAACCGCCGCGTCCGTGTGACATGCACGGAGCCGGGGATCCGCTCTCCCCCACAGCCCGGTAGGCGGCTCGAGGAAGAAGGAGCTCGCCTTCGTGGCGTCCCACCGTCGTCCCAAGCAGCCGAGCCGCATGCGCGTGACCGTGCTCACCGCGACCGCAGCCGCAGCCGTCGCCCTGTCCTCCCAGGCCGCTCAAGCCGACCCCAAGCCGACCAAGGAAGAGGTCAAGGCGAAGGTCGACAAGCTCTACCACGAGGCCGAGGCCGCCACCGAGAAGTACAACGGCGCCAAGGAGCAGCAGGACAAGCTCAAGAAGGAGGTCGACGCCCTCCAGGACAAGGCCGCCCGCAGTCAGGAGGAGCTCAACAACCTCCGCGGTGAACTGGGTTCGCTCGCCACGGCGCAGTACCGCTCCGGGGGCCTCGACCCGTCGGTCCAGCTGCTGCTCTCCTCGGACCCGGACACCTTCCTCGACCAGGCCTCCGCGCTCGACCAGCTGACGGCCAAGCAGGCCGAGTCGCTGCAGAAGATCCAGGCCAAGCAGCGGGCCCTCGCGCAGCAGCGCAAGGAGGCGCAGGGCAAGCTCGGTGACCTCGCCGACGTCCGCAAGACGCTGGGCGAGAACAAGAAGAAGTACCAGGGCAAGCTGGCCGACGCCCGCGCGCTGCTCAACACCCTCACGGTCGCCGAGCGCGCCAAGATGGAGGAGCAGGACAAGCGGGCCAGCCGTGACGCCAGCGAGCGGGTCGAGCTGGGCAACGAGGCGCCCGCGTCCGGTCGCGGTGCCGCCGCCCTCGCCGCCGCCGCCACCCAGATCGGCAAGCCGTACGCCTCCGGGCAGGCCGGCCCCTACTCCTACGACTGCTCGGGCCTGACCCAGTGGGCCTTCGCCCAGGCCGGCGTCCAGATCAGCCGTGTCACGTACACGCAGGTCAACGACGGTGTGCGGATCGGCCGCAGTGCCCTCCAGCCGGGCGATCTGGTCTTCTTCAGCAACACCACGCACGTCGGCATCTACGCCGGTAACAACCAGGTGCTGCACGCCCCGTATCCGGGCAAGAACGTCCGTTACGAGGCGATGGAGTACCTCGGCTCCTTCCAGTTCGGCGTGCGTATCTGACACCCGAACGGGTGAATCGCCGCTTCCTTCGTTGACGCCCGCCCCGCCGGAGACCACAGGTCACCGGCGGGGCGCCGGTGTTTTCGCGCCCCGTACGCTCCGGCCGGCCCTTTGGTCGGGGTGTAGCCGCCCGGTTACTGTCTGCGCTGCCGTGCAGCTCCCGGTCGTCGGTCCGCCCGCCCCGGGCGGCAGGGGCTGCGCACATCTGCGTACAGCGGAAGGGAGTGCGGTTCACCCGTGGTCTCACATCGCCGCCCCACCCGTCCCGGCTCCGGCCGGGGCGTCCGGGCCGCCGTCCTGGCGGCCGCCGCCGCCACCGCGGCGGCCACACTCGGCGCCGCCCCCGCCGCCGCCGGCCCGCGGGACGGCCGGGCCGGCGCCAAGGCGGAGGTCGACCGGCTGTACGGGGAGGCGGAAGCGGCCACCGAGCGGTACAACGCGGCCCGCGAGAACACCCGCCGGCTGCGCGCCGAGGTGGACCGGGCCCAGGACCGGGCGGCCCGCGCCCAGGAGGGCGTCAACCGGATGCGGGACACCCTCGGGTCGATGGCCGGCGCCCAGTACCGCTCCGGGGCCATCGACCCGTCCGTCCAGCTGCTGCTCTCCTCGGACCCGGACAGCTATCTGGAGCGGGCCGCCTTCCTGGACCGGGAGGGTGAGCGCCGGGCCGCGCTCCTGCGCACGCTCCGGGGCGCGGCCCGGACGATCGCCCGGACCCGTGCCGAGGCCGGACACGCCCTCGCCGGGCTGGAGCGCGACCGGGAGGCCGTCGCCCGCCACAAGCGCACCGTCGAGGACAAGCTCGCCCGCGCCCGGCGCCTGCTGGCCTCGCTGCCCGCCGAGGACCGCGCGGCCCTGGAGCACGCCGCGTCCGACGCCCCGTCCGCGCCCGGCGCCGCCTCCCCCCGGGCCACGGCCGCCCTGGACGCCGCCCGGCGGGCCCTGGGCCGCCCCTACGTGTGGGGCGCCAACGGCCCCACCGCCTTCGACTGCTCAGGACTGACCCAGTGGGCGTACGCCCAGGCCGGGGTGAGCCTGCCCCGGACCTCGCAGGAGCAGCGCCACGCGGGCCGCGTGGTGCCGCTCTCCCAGGCCCGGCCCGGCGACCTGGTCGCCTACCGCGCCGACGCGAGCCACATCGCGATGTACGCCGGAAACGGGCGGGTCATCCACGCCCCCCACCCCGGCGCCCCGGTGCGCTACGACCCCGTCGGCATGCTGCCCGTCTCCTCGGTCACCCGCGTCTGACCGTACGATCGGCTGGATGGCTGTACGGACGCAGGACGCGCGGCGGGAGCGTACCCGCAGACGGCACACGGCGGGCGCCGTGCTCGCCGGGCTGCTGCTGGCCTCCGCCTGCGCCGCCCCGCGGGAGACCGCCACCGGCCTCACCGCCCAGGAGGTCGGCGCCACCCTGGACCGGCGGGCCGCCGCCGTGCTGGCCCACGACACCGAGGGGTACCTCGCGGCGACCGACCCCGGGGCCACCGCGTTCCGCACGGCCCAGCGCGCCGAACTCGGCAACCTCGCCGACGTGCCCCTGGAGTCCTGGGCGTACCAGGTGAAGGGCGTCACCCGGCACGGCGCGGACCGGGCCACCGCGGACGTGGAGCTGCGCTACCGCGTCAAGGGGTACGACGACGCCCCGATGTCCTCGGCCCGCACGGTGGAGCTGGTCCGCCACGGCGAGGGCGGCCCCTGGTACATAGCCGCCGACCGGGCCGGAAAGGACGCCCCGGAGCAGCTCTGGCAGCAGGGCGACGTCGAGGTGGTGCGCGGCGCGCGCAGCCTCGTCCTGGGCGTCGGGCGCCGCACCGGGGAGCTGCGCCGGATCGCGGACACCGTCGACCGGGCGGTCCCGGCCGTCGACGAGTCCTGGCCGGTTCCCTGGGCGGGCCGGGTGGTGGTGCTCGTCCCCGAGTCCGTCGAGGACATGGCCGGGCTGCTCGACCGGCCCGCGGCGAGCTACCGGGGGATAGCGGCCGTGACCACCGGCGCGGTCGGCGGCACCGGACGCCGGCCCGCGGACCGGGTGATCGTCAACCCGCAGGCGTACGGCATGCTCGGGGAGTTCGGGCAGCGGGTGGTCCTCACCCACGAGACCACCCACGTCGCGACCCGGTCCGACACCTCCGCCGCCACCCCCGTCTGGCTCTCCGAGGGCTTCGCCGACCGGACCGCCTACCGGCAGGAGTCCCGCACCGCCCGGGAGCTCGCCCCCGAACTGGCCGACGCGGTCCGGCGCGGCCAACTGCCCGCCGGACTGCCCTCGGACGAGGACTTCGGCTTCGAAGGCGACCCGGCGAAGCTCGCGCGGGCCTACGAGGGCGGCTGGCTGGCCTGCGAGATGATCGCCGAGGAATGGGGCGACCAGGACCTGATCGCCTTCTACCGGGCCGTGGGAGGCGCCCCGGCGCGGGACGGGGCGGTGGAGCACGCCCTGCAGAGCGTGCTGGGCACCACCCCGGGGGACTTCACGGCGCGCTGGCGGGAGTATCTGCGCGACCGGCTGGGCTGACCTCCGGCGCCGCCGCGCCCGCCCCGCCGGGCACGGTGTCCCGCCACAGCCGCCACCCGGCGGCCGCCGTCGCCACCAGCAGCAGACCGTTGCGCACGACCATCAGGGCCACCCCCTGGGCGTCCCCGGCCACGACGTGCGCGAAGCCCAGCGGGAACTCCAGCACGGTCACCCCGGTCGCCACCAGTACCAGCCACGCGGGCAGCGCCATCCGGCTGCCCCGGAACACCAGGCACACCGCGCCGAGACCGACCAGCCACACCATGTACTGGGGACTGACGACCCGGCTGGTGGCGGTGAACAGCAGCACCGCCGTGAACGCCGCGTCCGCCGGGGTGTGCGCCGCGAACGTCCGGGCCCGCAGCCGCCACAGCAGCAGCCAGCCGAACGCGAGGACGCTCAGCCACAGCGCCAGGCTGCTCACCAGCGCGACCTGTGGGCCGGTGAACTCCATGGAGCCGTACCGCAGTTCGATCCCGCCCTGCCAGCCGGACCACCGTGCCAGGTGGAAGAAGAGGGCCGCCGGCGCCTCGATCTCCAGGCCCCGGTCCCGCTGGAACGCCAGGAACGCCCAGGCGCCCGGCATCGCCACCGCCGCCAGCAGCGCCAGCGCCGCGGCGCCCACCGCCGCCGCCGACCAGGCGCGCCGGGTCGTCCGGCCCTTGGCGGTGCCCACCAGCAGCAGCACCGGCCACACCTTCAGCAGCGCCCCGAAGGCCGCCAGCGCGCCCATCACCCGCGGACGGCGCACCCCGGCCAGCACCGCCGCGACCGCCACGGCCGTCACCATCAGGTCGTACCGGGCGTACACGGTCGGGCCCAGCAGCGGCACCCCCGCCACCCAGACCCACGCGCCGGCCGTACGGGTCCCGGGGCGCCCGGCGGCGTACAGCAGCAGCCCCAGCACCAGCGCGTCGCAGAGCAGCACCAGGACGAAGAAGGCCGACGCGTACTCCAGGAACGGCAGCAGCGCCGGTGAGGCGACCGCGAGCGCCGCGGCGGGCGGGTACTGCCAGGTGACGTCGTCCAGCGGGTACGTGCCGGAGCGGAACACCTCGTACCAGCCCTGGTAGATCACCGAGACGTCGACCGTGACGTCCGGTCCCGGCACCGTGAACACCTTGAACACGCAGAGCAGCAGCACCGCCCGGGTGAGCGCCCACACGGCCGGGGCCATGACCCGGCCGCCCGCTCCTGTCCTGACCGTCATGCACGCCATCATGCGTGACCGGCCCGCGCGGGAGCCGTCAGGCAGGGCCGTGCGGGCGCCCGGTACTGTCGGCGGCGATGGACAAGACCCTGATCGTGACCAACGACTTCCCGCCCCGCCCCGGAGGCATCCAGGCCTTCCTGCACAACATGGCGCTGCGGCTGGACCCGGACCGGCTCGTCGTGTACGCCTCCACCTGGAAGCGCGGCGCCGAGGGCGTCCGGGCCACCGCGGAGTTCGACGCCGAGCAGCCGTTCACCGTCGTCCGCGACCGCACCACGATGCTGCTGCCCACCCCGGGGGTCACCCGCCGGGCGGTCCGGCTGCTGCGTGAACACGGCTGCGGCTCCGTGTGGTTCGGCGCGGCGGCCCCGCTCGGGCTGATGGCGCCCGCGCTGCGCCGGGCCGGGGCGCGCCGGATCGTCGCGACCACCCACGGGCACGAGGCCGGCTGGGCCCAGCTCCCCGCCTCCCGGCAGGCGCTGCGCCGGATCGGCGAGGGCACCGACGCCCTCACCTACCTCGGCGAGTACACCCGCTCCCGGATCGCCGCCGCGCTCACCCCGGCCGCCGCGGACCGGATGGTCCAGCTGCCGCCCGGGGTCGACGAGAAGACCTTCCACCCTGCCTCCGGCGGCGACCTGGTCCGGGCGCGGCTCGGGCTCACGGACCGGCCCGTCGTGGTGTGCGTGTCGCGGCTCGTCCCGCGCAAGGGCCAGGACACCCTGATCCTCGCCATGCCGGCGATCCTGGCGCGGGAGCCGGAGACGGTCCTGCTGATCGTCGGCGGCGGACCGTACGCGGGGCGGCTGAGGAAGCTGGCGGCCGAGACGGGCGTCCAGGACGCGGTGCGCTTCACCGGACCGGTGCCCTGGGAGGAACTGCCCGCGCACTACGGGGCGGGCGACGTCTTCGCCATGCCCTGCCGCACCCGGCGCGGCGGGCTCGACGTGGAGGGCCTCGGCATCGTGTACCTGGAGGCGTCCGCGACCGGGCTCCCGGTGGTGGCGGGCGATTCCGGCGGCGCCCCGGACGCGGTGCTCGACGGCGAGACCGGGTGGGTGGTGCGCGGCGGATCGGCCGAGGAGACCGCCGACCGGATCACCACCCTGCTCGGCGACCCGGCGCTGCGGCGGCGGATGGGGGAGCGGGGGCGCGACTGGGTCGAGGAGAAGTGGCGCTGGGACCTGCTCGCGGACAGGCTCCGGACGCTGCTGTGAGCGAAGGGGTCCGCACGACACCGTGCGGACCCCTCGACGTCTGCGGACACCCGGCCACGGACCGGGCGGCGCCGTCCGCTCAGGCCCGGTAGATCGACTCGACCTCGTCCGCGAAGTCCTTCGCGACCACGTTGCGCTTCAGCTTCAGCGACGGCGTGATGTGCCCCGCCTCCTCGGTGAACTGCGTGGCGAGGATGCGGAACTTGCGGACCGACTCCGCCTTGGACACCGCCGCGTTGCCGTCGTCCACGGCCCGCTGCACCTCGGCCAGCAGCCCGGCGTCCTCGCGCAGCGACAGGGCCGTCGAACCGGCGGGCCTGCCGTTCTCCTCGGCCCACCGGGAGAGGAACTCCTCGTCCAGCGTGATCAGCGCGCCGACGAACGGCCGCCCGTCGCCGACCACCATGCACTCGGCGACCAGGGCGTGCCCGCGGATGCGGTCCTCGATGACCGCGGGGGCGACGTTCTTGCCGCCCGCGGTGACGATGATCTCCTTCTTCCGGCCGGTGATCGCCAGATAGCCGTCCTCGTCCAGCGTCCCGATGTCGCCCGTGTGGAACCAGCCGTCGGCCAGCGCCTCGGCGGTCGCCGCCTCGTTCTGCCAGTACCCGGTGAACAGGTGCTCGCCGTGCAGCAGGACCTCGCCGTCGTCGGCGATCCGTACGACCGAGCCGGGGAGCGGCTGGCCGACCGTACCGATCTTCTGCCGGTCCCACGGGTTGAAGGCCGTGGCGGCGCAGCTCTCGGTGAGGCCGTAGCCCTCCAGCACCGTGAAGCCGATGCCGCGGAAGAAGTGGCCGAGCCGCTCGCCGAGCGGGGCGCCGCCGGAGATCGCGTACTCGCCGCGGCCGCCGAGCACCGCCCGCAGCTTGCCGAAGACGAGCTTGTCGAAGACCTTGTGCTTGATCCGCAGCCCGAGCGAGGGTCCCCGCGCGGTGCCCAGTGCCCGGCTGTAGGCGATCGCCGTGTCGGAGGCCCGGTCGAAGATCTTCCCCTTGCCGTCGGCCCGCGCCTTGGCCCGTGCCGCGTTGTAGACCTTCTCGAAGACCCGGGGCACCCCGAGGATCAGCGTCGGCCGGAAGGAGGCCAGTTCGTCGGTGAGGTTCTTGATGTCCGGCACGCAGCCGAGCCGGATCGGCGCCATCACCGAGGCGACCTCGACCAGCCGTCCGAAGACGTGCGCGGTCGGCAGGAAGAGCAGGACGGAGCACTCGCCGGTACGGAAGAGCGGCTTCAGCCGCTCGACCACGTTGCCGCACTCGGCGAAGAAGCTGCGGTGGGTCAGCACACAGCCCTTGGGACGCCCGGTGGTGCCCGAGGTGTAGACGAGGGTCGCCGGGTCGTCCGCCTTGGCGCTCCGCGTCCGCAGCCCCAGGGTCTCGTCGGAGACCCCGGCGCCGTCCTCGGTGAGCCGGGTGACCGCGTCCTCGTCGATCTGCCACACATGGCGCAGGGCGGGCAGCCGGTCGCGTACCGCCGCGACGGTCCCGGCGTGCGCGTCGCCCTCCACGATCACCGCGACCGCGCCGGAGTCCCCGAGGATCCACTGCACCTGCTCGGGGGAGCTGGTCTCGTAGACCGGTACGGTGACCCCGCCCGCGCTCCAGATCGCGAAGTCCAGCAGCACCCACTCGAACCGGGTGCGGGACATCAGCGCGACCCGGTCACCGGGCTCGACACCCGCCGCGATCAGGCCCTTCGCGGCGTCGGAGACCTCGGCGAGGAAGCGGGTGGCGGTGACGTCGGTCCAGGCGCCGGCGACCTTGCGGCTCATCACCGCGACATCGGGATGCTGAGCGGCGTTGCGGCGGATGAGATCCGTCAGGTTGCCGTCCGTGGGGACCTCGTACAGGGCCGGAAGGCTGAACTCGCGCAAGACTGCTGCTCCTCATCGGGCTCCGGTTCCACGGCTCTGTGTGACGCACCGGACGCGGTCCAAGACTGGCAGGTGCTCAGCGGGGTGAGCACGACTGGACTGCCCGGACGTTACCCACCGGTAGACGGTTCCGGATAGGGGGTCCGGGCCATATGTCTTATGCATCACACATATCCATGGTCCTGGGGCGCACAGTAGTGCACCCGCCTCACCGCCCGGAAGTAACCGCAGGTCCGGGGCCTCTACCCGGCGTGGGCGCGGGGACCTAGGGTGAGCCCATGCGAGGCAGCGGACCGCAGGGTCGAGACGCGGGCACCACCCGGGGCACACGCGTCCACGTGGTGAGCGACGTACACGGCAACACGGAGGCGCTGGCACGCGCCGGGGACGGCGCGGACGCCCTGGTCTGCCTCGGTGACCTCGTGCTCTTCCTCGACTACGCCGACCACTCCCGGGGCATCTTCCCCGACCTGTTCGGCGAGGCCGCCGCCGACCGCATCGTCGAGCTGCGCACCGCCCGGCGCTTCGACGAGGCGCGCGCCTTCGGCCGCGGGCTCTGGGCCGGCCTGGACCGCGACGCCGCCGTCCTGGGCGCCGTACGCGCGCAGTACGCCCAGATGTTCGCCGTCCTGCCCACCCCGACGTACGCCACCTACGGCAACGTGGACGTGCCCACGCTCTGGCCGGAGTACGCCGGGAGCGGTACGACCGTGCTGGACGGGGAGCGGGCCGAGATCGGCGGCCGGGTCTTCGGCTTCGTCGGCGGGGGCCTGAAGACCCCGATGAACACGCCGTACGAGATCGGTGACGAGGAGTACGCCGCCAAGGTCGAGGCGCTCGGCCAGGTGGACGTCCTGTGCTCGCACATCCCGCCCGAGGTGCCCGAGCTGACGTACGACACGGTCGCCCGCCGCTTCGAGCGCGGCAGCCGCGCCCTGCTCGACGCCATCCACCGCACCCGCCCCGCGTACGCGCTGTTCGGCCACGTCCACCAGCCCCTGGCGCGCCGGATGCGGATCGGCGCCACCGAATGCGTCAACGTCGGCCACTTCGCCGCCACCGGCCGCCCCTGGGTCATGGAGTGGTGAACCGTCCGGCCCGGAGCGGGGACCGGGCCGTGGGCGGGACGGGCGCGGGCACGCGATAGCCTGCACACGGCAGGTCACTGCCGAACGACCGGTACACCGCACTGGAGGGCCACGGCGATGGCTGAACACACCAGCTCGAACATCACGATCGAGGCGGCACCGGCCGACGTCATGCACGTGATCGCCGACTTCGCCCGCTACCCGGAGTGGACCGGCGAGGTGAAGGAGGCCGAGATCCTCGCCACCGACGACCTCGGCCGCGCCGAGCAGGTCCGCCTCGTGCTGGACGCCGGGGCGATCAAGGACGACCACGTCCTCGCCTACACCTGGAACAGCCCGTACGAAGTGGACTGGACCCTCGTCAAGTCCCAGATGCTGCGCGCCCTCGACGGCAGCTACGCGCTGGCGCCGCTCGGCGACGGCAACCGCACCCAGGTCACCTACCGGCTCGCCGTGGACGTCAAGATCCCGCTGCTCGGCATGATCAAGCGCAAGGCCGAGAAGGTCATCATCGACCGCGCCCTGGCCGGTCTGAAGAAGCGCGTCGAGTCCGTCTCCAAGGACTGACCGCGATGCGCACGGTCCTCGTCACGGGTCCCGGCGGCTCCGGCCGTACGACGCTCGCCGCCGCGAGCGCCCTGGCCGCCGCCCGCGAAGGCCGGCGCACCCTCCTGGTCACCACCGATCCGGTCCCCGGACTCACCGGCTCCCCGGCCGGTGCCGCACCCGCCGTGACCGCCGACGGCCTGCACCACGTCCGCACCGACTCCGCCGGGCACTTCCGCGCCGAACTGACCGCGCTCCAGGACCGGGCGTCCGGGGTGCTCGACCTCCTCGGCGCCAACCGCATGGACGGCGAGGAACTCACCGAACTGCCGGGCAGCCACCAGCTCGCCCTCCTGCACACCCTGCACCGGGCGGCCGCGGGCGACTGGTCCGAGGACCGCTACGACGTCCTCGTCGTCGATCTGCCCCCGCTGGCGGACGCCCTCGCCCTGCTGGCCCTCCCCGGCCAGCTGCGCCGCTATCTGCGCCGCCTCCTGCCCCCCGAACGCCAGGCCGCCCGCGCGCTGCGCCCGATGCTCGCCCAGATCGCCGGCGTCCCCATGCCCGCGCAATGGCTGTACGAGGCCGCCGCCCGCAAGGACACCGAACTCGCCGCCGTCGAGCGCCTGCTCCGGGACCGCGCGACGACCCTGCGGCTGGTCGCCGAACCCGGCCCCGCCGCCGAGGACGCCCTCGGCCGCGCCCGCACCGGGATCGCCCTGCACGGACTGCGCGTGGACACCCTGGTGGCCAACCGGGTACTGCCGCGGCACTCGCCCGACCCCTGGTTCGCGGACCTCGCGGCCCGGCAGGACAAGTGCCTGGACCTCTGGCGTGAGGGCCCCGAAGCGCTGACCGAGGTCCCCCACCTGGGACGCGACCCCCGCACCGCCGACGACCTCGCCCCGCTCGGCGCGCACTGCGTACCCGACCAGCGGATACCGGGGCCCGCACCCGACCCCTGGTGGACCGAGGACACCCGGGGCGAGCCCGGCGGCGAGGGCCTGCTGACCTGGTGCCTGCCGCTGCCCGGCGCCGTCAAGGAGGACCTGCGCCTCGTCCGGCGCGGCGACGAACTCCTCCTCACCGCCGGGGAGTTCCACCGCACCCTGCGCCTGGAGTCCGCACTGCGCCGGTGCACCGTCGTCGGGGCCGCCCTGACCGACGGGGTGCTGCGTGTCCGGTTCGCTCCGGACCCCGAGCTCTGGCCGCGCGCACGGTGAACACCGCACCGCCGTTCGGGTACCGTCGGTAGGAGTGGCCCGTACGGCCACGTCGCAGGCAACCGCGTCGCAGGAGTCCACCATGAGTGAAGCCACCGATCGTCCCGCCGACGACGACGCGTGGGCACAGGCCTGCGCCGAGGACCTGGAGGCCGAGAAGGCCCGCCGGAAGGCCGCCTACGGGACGCCGCCCGGGTCGGCCGCCGAGGAGCTGCGCAAGCTGTTCGACGCCGTCGCGGACAAGGTCTCCACCCTCCAGTCGCCGCTGCTCGGCGCCGCCGCCCAGGGCACCGTCCAGCAGGTGATCCGGCAGGCGAAGTCCGCCGTGGGACCGGTCATCGAGCGCAACCCGGACGTCTTCGACCACCTCGCCGCCGCGGGCAACGAACTGCTGGCCGCCTACCGCTCCGCCGTCGAGGGCCAGGAGGCCCGCTGGACCCAGGGCACCGACGGCGCCTCCGGCACGGCTCCGGGCACGGCCGACGCGGCCGGGGGCACCGAGCCCGGCGGTTCCGGACCGGCGGGCAAGGCCGCCGACGACCCCTCCGACCCGCGTGACGAGGGCCCCCGCGGCGGCGGGCACATCGACCTGGACTGACCCACGGCCGGAAATACCCGTCCCCGGCTCGGGTACGGTTGGCCCTAGCGGGGCTCGACCGAAACTGAGGGATTCATGGGACTCACCATCGGCGTCGATATCGGCGGCACGAAGATCGCGGCTGGAGTGGTCGACGAAGAGGGCCAGATCCTCTCGACGTTCAAGGTATCGACCCCGCCGACCGCCGAGGGCATCGTCGACGCGATCAGCTCGGCCGTGGCCGGAGCGAGCGAGGGGCACGACATCGAGGCCGTCGGCATCGGCGCGGCCGGATACGTCGACGACAAGCGCGCCACCGTGCTCTTCGCCCCGAACATCAACTGGCGGCACGAGCCGCTCAAGGACAAGGTCGAACAGCGCACCGGCCTTCCCGTCGTCGTCGAGAACGACGCCAACGCGGCCGCCTGGGGCGAGTACCGCTTCGGCGCCGGGCAGGGACACGACGACGTCATCTGCATCACGCTCGGCACCGGTCTGGGCGGCGGCGTCATCATCGGGAACAAACTGCGCCGGGGACGCTTCGGCGTAGCGGCGGAATTCGGCCATGTCCGGGTCGTCCCGGACGGGCTGCTGTGCGGCTGCGGCAGCCAGGGCTGCTGGGAGCAGTACGCCTCCGGGCGCGCCCTCGTCCGGTACGCCAGGCAGCGCGCCAACGCCACCCCGGAGAACGCCACCATCCTGCTGTCGCTCGGGGACGGCACGGTGGAGGGCATCGAGGGCAAGCACATCAGCGAGGCCGCCCGGCAGGGCTGCCCCGTCGCCGTCGACTCGTTCCGCGAGCTGGCCCGCTGGGCCGGGGCCGGACTGGCCGACCTCGCCTCGCTCTTCGACCCGTCGGCGTTCATCGTCGGCGGCGGGGTGTCCGACGAGGGCGAGCTGGTCCTCGACCCGATCCGCAAGTCGTTCCGGCGCTGGCTGATCGGCGGCGAGTGGCGTCCGCACGCACAGGTCCTCGCCGCGCAACTGGGCGGCAAGGCGGGCCTGGTGGGCGCGGCCGACCTGGCCCGCCAGGGCTGACACCGCCCGCTGTGCATCCGACGCCCGTCGCGCCCCCTGGGGAGCGGCGGGCGTCGGGCATATCGTGCACCGCATGGACACCCCGCCGACCGTACTGCCCGAGTCCCGTACCGAGCCGGACGGTTCGGCCGTCGTCCGGGTGCTCAGCTACAACGTCCGCTCGCTGCGCGACGACACCGAGGCGCTGGCGCGCGTCGTCCGCGCCTGCGCGCCGGACCTGGTGTGCGTCCAGGAGGCCCCGCGCTTCTTCCGCTGGCGCAAGGCGGCTGCCCGGCTCGCGGCCATGACCGACCTGGTCATGCTCTCCGGCGGTGCCACCGCGGCCGGGCCGATGCTGCTCTGTTCGCTGCGCGCGACGGTCGAGCGCACCGAGGACGTCCTGCTGCCCCGCACCCCGGGGCTGCACCGGCGCGGGCTGGCCACCGCCGTCGTACGCCTCGCCGGGGCACGGCTCGGCGTGGTGAGCTGCCATCTGAGCCTGGAACGGGAGGAACGGCGGGCCCAGGCCGGGCTGCTGCTGGACCGGCTGGACGCCCTGGACGTGCCGCACGCGGTGGTGGGCGGCGACCTCAACGACGTACCGGAGGGGCCGGCCTTCCGGCGGCTGTCCGGGCGGCTCCAGGACGGCCGGACGGTACGGCCCTGGGGCGGCGGACCCACGTTCCCCTCCCGGGAACCGGTCAGGCGGATCGACGCGGTGTTCGCGACGGGTGGGATCGAGGTGCTCGGCTGCGGTGTGCCGGACGAGCTGCCCGGCGTCACCGCCGCCGATCTGAGCGCGGCCACGGACCATCTGCCCGTGCTGGCCGCCCTGCGGGTCCCCGCGGGGGGCTGACCGGGCGCCGGGCCCGGTCAGCCGGGGCCTCACCGGTCGCACGACGGCCCGGCCTCAACGGTCGGACGACGGTCCCGGCCCGTCACGTGCCGGACGGCGCCACCGGTCAGACGACCGCGCCGCGTCCGGGGTCGTCGTCCTCCTCCTCGTCGTGCGGCATGCGCGCCACCAGTGTGACGAAGCCGCCCAGGAAGCCGCCGATGCTCAGCGTGGTGAGCCACCACGTCATCTCCCAGCGCATCAGCACCGCGAGCAGCATCAGCACCGGACCGCCGATCACCGCGAGCCACGCGAACTTCGCCGTGGCATCGGACTCCGGCAGCGGCGGCGGCTCCGGCGGGACGAAGTGCCCCTCCTCGCCGTCGTCCGGATCGTCGATGTCGCCGTCCTGCGGCTCCGCCACCTGGTAGTCGCGCGGTCCGGCGACCCCCGGGGCGAACACGATCGAACTGCCCAGCGGCTTCTTCTCCGGCGGCCCGCCGGTCTTGCCGCCGTCCCCCTTGTCCGGGGCACCGGCCGGGTCCGGCTCCGCGTCCGGCAAGGTGTTCAGCTGGTCGTTCACCAGCCGCGCCATGTCCTCCACCGACTTGAACGGCTTGGCGCCCGGCGGGTCCGGCGGTTCCTCGCCGTACCCGGCGACGATCGCCTCCCAGGCCGCCGTCTCGTCCAGGGGCGCGGACTCCTCCACCCCCTCCGGGACGGCCGTCCCCTCCGTGGGGCGCGGTTCGCGCTCCTCGTCGCCGCCCGCGAGTTCCGCGTCGTGCTCAGCCACCGGACGTGCTCCCCTTCTTGCCGACGCCGGGTGCGAGGCGGCCGATGAACCGGTAGGCCTCGCCGAAGATCCGCTCCGCGTCATGGTCCAACGTCGCGACGTGGTAACTCTGTTCCAGCAGGATCTCCTCGACGTCCGTCGAGGACACCCGGCTCAGGATCCGCGCCGAGTCGGCCGGCGGCACGACGTGGTCCTGAGGGCTGTGCAGCAGCACCAACGGCTGGGTGACCTGAGGAAGATCGGCGTCCACCAGCCGCAGGAACGAGCGCAGCGAGTGCGCGGCGTGCAGCGGCACCCGGTCGTAGCCCAGCTCCTGGGAACCCTCCAGCGCGATGTCGCCGGCCAGCCCCTTCGTCGTCCGCACCAGGTGCCGGGCGACCGGCAGCGCGTACGCCGACAGGCCGTGCACCTTGTTCGCCGGGTTGACCAGCACCAGGCCGGTGACGGTGTCCCCGTGCTTCGCGGCCAGACGCAGGGCCAGCGCACCCCCCATGGAGAGGCCGAAGACGAAGACCTGGGCGCACCGGTCCCGCAGCTCCCGCAGCTCCCGGTCCACCTGCGCGTACCAGTCCTGCCAGCCGGTGACCGCCATGTCCTGCCAGCACGTGCCGTGGCCGGGCAGCAGCGGCAGGGACACGGTCAGGCCGCGCTCCGCCAGGTAATCGGCCCAGGGGCGCATCGACTGGGGTGAACCGGTGAATCCGTGACAGAGAAGGACGCCGACCTCTCCGCCCTCGTGGCGGAACGGCTCGGCTCCGGGGAGGACCGGCACCGGGGGTCTCCTGTTCGTGAGCGTGGCGGGGGGCGTGCGGGAGGAGTGCGAAAGGATGACCTCACCGTACGCGACCGGGCCGACACCGACCAGGGCCGTCGTCACCGGGCGGACGGGACCCCGCCCGGAGGACCGGACACCGCACGGCCGTCCCGGGACGCGGCACACCGCCCCGAGCGGGGCAGGAGGCAAGGAGACCACAGGCTAAGGTCTGACCGACAGCACACAGGAGGCACCCGAGTTGATCTACGGCGCGATGAAGTTCTCCATCGGCGGCTCCCTGAAGCTTGCCTTCCGGCCGTGGGTGGAGGGCCTGGAGAACATCCCCGCGCGGGGACCGGCGATCCTCGCGAGCAACCATCTGTCCTTCTCCGACTCCTTCTTCCTGCCCGCCGTCCTCGACCGCAAGGTGACCTTCATCGCCAAGGCCGAGTACTTCACCGCCCCCGGCGTGAAGGGCAAGCTGACCGCGGCCTTCTTCAAGGGCGTCGGCCAGCTCCCGGTGGACCGCTCCGGCGGCCGCGGCGCCGGGGAGGCCGCCATCAAGGCCGGGATACAGGTCGTGGAGAGCGGCGGGCTCTTCGGCATCTACCCGGAGGGCACCCGGTCGCCCGACGGGCGGCTCTACCGGGGCAAGCCCGGCGGCCTGGCCCGGGTGGCCCTCGCCACCGGCGCCCCGGTCATCCCCGTCGCGATGATCGACACGGAGAAGATCCAGCCGCCCGGCCAGGTGATGCCCCGGCTGATGCGCCCGGGCATCCGCATCGGCAAGCCCCTCGACTTCACCCGCTACCAGGGCATGGACGGCGACCGGTTCATCCTGCGTTCGGTGACCGACGAGGTGATGTACGAGATCATGAAGCTCTCCGGCCAGGAGTACGTGGACATCTACGCGACCGCGGCCAAGCGGCAGATCGCCGACGAGGCGAAGCGGGTCGCCGACGAGGCGAAGCGGAAGGCCGACGAGGCGAAGGCGGGGACGGACCAGCCCGGCGGGTGACCGCGCCGGCCGGACCGCGGGGAGGGGAACGGGGGAGGACATGACCAGGGGCGAACGGGTCGTGCGGATGTCGGTCGAGCAGCCGCTGTGGCAGGCCCTGACCGCGTACCGCGTGCTGACGCTGGTCTACGCGGTGCTGCTGGCGTGCCTGCGCCGGGACCAGTACGAGCGCCCTTCGGTCGCCGTCGCCTTCCTCGCCGTCCTGGCCGTGTGGACGCTCGCCACCCTGCCCCGGGTGGCCAACGCGGCGAGCTGCACCAAGCGGTTCCTCGGCGTCGATCTCACGGTCGCCCTCACCGGGATACTCCTCACCCCGCTCGCCGACTTCCAGGCCCAGCAGGAGGACGGCTCCACCCTGCCGTCGATCTGGACGGCGGGCGCGGTCCTGGCCTTCGCGCTGAAGGGCGGCTGGCGGTGGGCGGCCTTCGCCTCCACCCTCGTCGCCGCCGCCAACATCGTCGAACGCGGCGAGCCCAGCCGGGACACGATCCACAACGTCCTGCTGGTCTGGGTGGCGTCCATAGCGATCGGTTACGTCGTCGAGGTCGCCCGCGCCAGTGAACGCACCCTGGCCCGCGCCCTGGAGATCGAGGCGGCCACCCGCGAACGCGAACGCCTGGCCCGCGACATCCACGACAGCGTCCTCCAGGTCCTCGCGATGGTGCAGCGGCGCGGCACCGCGCTCGGCGGTGAGGCCGCCGAGCTGGGACGGATGGCGGGGGAGCAGGAGATCGCCCTGCGCACCCTGGTCTCCAGCGGTCTGGTGCCCGCCCGCCGCGCCTCCGAGGACCCCGCCGAGGGCGCCGTCGTCCGTGGACCGGACCCCGGCGACGCGGACGCCCCGGAGGCCGCCGAGGCCGATCTGCGCACCCTGCTCGCCCCGCACGCCGGAGCCCGCGTCAGCTTCGCCGAACCCGGAGCGCCGGTGGTGCTGGCCGAAGGGGCGGCACGGGAACTCGCCGCCGCGGTCAGCGCCGCCCTGGACAACGTCCGGGCCCACGCCGGAAGCGGTGCCCAGGCGTGGATCCTGGTGGAGGACGAGCCGGACGAGGTGATCGTCACGGTCCGGGACGACGGGCCGGGCATCCCGGAGGGCAGGCTGGACCAGGCGGAAGGGGAGGGGCGGCTCGGCGTCGCCCTGTCCATCCGCGGCCGGCTGCGCGACCTGGGCGGCACGGCGGAACTGATCTCGGTACCCGGCCAGGGCACCGAGGTCGAACTGAAGGTACCGAAGGCTTCACGGGGGAAGGCAGGGACGACCCGATGACCACACCGACCACACCGCCCACACCAGGGGCACCGCCCACACCAGGCGCTCCGAGCACACCGGCCGCACCGCACCCGCGGGAGTCCACCACGCCGCGGTCCGCGGAGCGTCCCGTCAGGGTGATGGTCGTCGACGACCACCCCATGTGGCGCGACGCCGTGGCCCGCGACCTGTCCGAGTCCGGCTTCGACGTCGTGGCGACCGCGGGGGACGGTCCGGGCGCCGTACGCCGTGCCCGTGCCGTCGTCCCCGACGTCCTCGTACTCGACCTCAACCTGCCCGGGATGCCGGGCGTCCAGGTCTGCAAGGAGCTCGTCGGGTCGCACCCCGGGCTGCGGGTCCTGGTGCTCTCCGCCAGCGGCGAGCACGCCGACGTGCTGGAGGCCGTGAAGTCGGGCGCCACCGGCTATCTGCTGAAGTCGGCCAGCACCCAGGAGCTCACCGACGCCGTGCGCGCGACGGCCGCCGGTGACCCGGTCTTCACCCCGGGCCTCGCCGGTCTGGTCCTCGGCGAGTACCGCCGGCTCGCCTCCGACCCGGCGCCGGCCGCCTCCGACGAGCCGAAGGCCCCGCAGCTCACCGAACGCGAGACCGAGGTCCTGCGGCTGGTCGCCAAGGGGCTCTCGTACAAGCAGATCGCGGAGCGCCTGGTGATCTCCCACCGCACCGTGCAGAACCACGTCCAGAACACCCTGGGCAAGCTCCAACTGCACAACCGGGTGGAGCTGGTGCGGTACGCGATCGAGACCGGCCTCGACGACGCCTGAGGGCAGGGGGCCCGCGCCGCCGGGGTGCGGGCCGTATATTCACCAGGGCCCGTAACCCCGACCCCGGGAGATGCCGTGGAGATCCTCGCCTTCGGAGTGCAGTCCGACGAGAGGCCGCTGATCGAGAAGGCCTTCGAGGGGCAGCACGACGTGCGCTGCCTGGACGTCTTCCTCACCCGGGACACCGCCCCGATCGCCGCGGGCTACGAGATCGTCTCCACCAGCGTCAACGCCGACCTCGGCGGCCCGGTGCTCCAGACTCTCGCCGCCGGCGGCACCCAGATGATCGCCCAGCGCTCCACCGGCTTCAACAACATCGACCTGGACGTCGCGGAACGCCTCGCCCTGCGCGTCGCCCGGGTCTCGCACTACTCGCCGCAGTCGGTCGCGGAGTTCGCCTGGACCCTCGCCATGGCCGTCAACCGCCGTATCGTGCGCGCGGTCAGCCGCACCCGGGACTTCGACTTCCGCCTCGACGGGCTCCTCGGCCGCGATCTGCACGGCCGCACCGTCGGGGTGGTCGGCACGGGCAAGATCGGGGAGGCGTTCACCCGGATCGCCCACGGCTTCGGCATGAACCTGCTGGGCTGGGACGTCACGGAGAACCCCGCCTGCGCGGCGCTCGGCATGACGTACGTCGAGAAGGAACGCCTCTTCGCCGAGGCCGACCTCATCAGCCTCCACGTCCCCCTGCTCCCCGCCACCCAGCACCTCGTCGACGCGGAGGCGCTCGCGACGATGAAGGACGACGCGATCCTGGTCAACTCCAGCCGTGGCGGCCTCGTCGACACCACCGCGCTCGTCGCCGAACTGCGCCGCGGCCGCTTCACCGGGGTCGGGCTCGACGTCTACGAGGCGGAGGCCGGCCTCTTCTACGTCGACAAGTCGCTGGAGGGCATCGACGACGACACCCTGGCCAGGCTCGTCACCTTCCCCAATGTCGTCGTCACCTCGCACCAGGCGTACTACACCCGCGAGGCGGTCGGCCAGATCATCGACGCCACCGTGCGCAACGTCGCCGACTACCTGGCCGGCCGCCGCAGCGAGAACGTGCTCGTCCCCGCCGTGTGAGGGCCCCCGCGGGGCTCCGGGGACCGCGGCCGTGTCCTCGCGGGCCCCGGCCGCCCGCTCCGGGGCCCGCACACGGGGACCTCAGCGCGCCACCGGCAGCCCCGCCAGCAGCTCCGTCACGATCGCGGAGCCCCGGATGGTCAGCACCGACTCCGGGTGGAACTGCACCGAGGCGAAGCCGTCCCCGCGCAGCGCGTGCAGTTCCCCGGAGGCCTCCTCCCGGCTCACCTCGATGCCGTGCGCGGCGAGTTCGGCGGCCGCCGCCGCGTCGCAGCGCGCCGCGAAGCTGTTGTAGAAGCCGACGGTCTCCGGCCGCCCGAACAGATCGATACGGGTCTGCGCCCCCTGGTACGGCACGGCCTTGCGGACCACGGGCAGGCCCAGTTCGGCGGCGATCAGCTCATGGCCCAGGCACACGCCCAGCAGCCCGTGCCGGTGGTCCCGCACCAACTCGGCGGCGAGCCCCCGCAGCAGCCGCATCTTCGGGTCGGCCGTGTCCCCCGGGTCACCGGGCCCCGGCCCCAGCACGACGGGACCCTCGTGCGCCGCCAGCGCCGCGCGCAGCCCGGGTTCGTCGTACCGGCGCACCGACACCGTGAGGCCCGAGGACCGCAGCAGGTGCGCCAGCATCGCGGTGAAGGTGTCCTCGCCGTCCACCACCAGCGCGTGGCCCGAGGGCTCCGCCGCCCGTCCCCGCATCCGCAGCCAGAACGGGGCGAGCGCCCCGCGCCGGTCGTCCAGCGCCGTCCGCACCCGGGGATCCGTGCCCAGCCGGGGGCGGTCCGCCTCCGCCGCGGGACGGCCCGGCCGCACCCCCAGCGCCGCCAGCACACCGGCGGCCTTGGCGTGCGTCTCGGCGACCTCGCCCGCCGGGTCGGAGTGGCGTACGAGCGTCGCCCCGACCGGGACGCGCAGCCGTCCGGCGGGCGAGATGTCCGCCGTGCGGATCAGGATCGGCGCGTCCATGCTCTGCGTCCCGCCGGGCTCCGCGCGCAGCAGCGCCAGGGCGCCCGCGTAGTAGCCGCGGCCCCCGCTCTCGTACCGCTCGATGACCCGGCAGGCGTTCTGCACCGGGGAGCCCGTGACCGTCGCCGCGAACATGGTCTCCCTGAGGACCTCGCGCACGTCCAGCGTGGTGCGCCCGCGCAGTTCGTACTCGGTGTGCGCGAGGTGGGCCATCTCCTTGAGCCGGGGGCCGACGACCACGCCGCCCATGTCGCCCACGGTGCACATCATCTTCAGTTCCTCGTCGACCACCATGGAGAGCTCCTCGGTTTCCTTGCGGTCGGCCAGGAAGGCCAGCAGTCCCTCCACGGTCGGCCCCTGCTCCGGGTAGCGGTAGGTCCCGCTGATCGGGTTCATCACGACGGTGCCGCCGGACATCCGCACATGGACCTCCGGGCTCGCACCGACCAGGGTGCGGTCCGGGGTGTGCACGACGAACGTCCAGTACGCGCCCCGCTCGCCGTCCAGCAGCCGGCGGAACAGCGCCAGCGCGTCGGCCCGGCCGAAACCGGGGATCTCGCCGCCGAAGGTGCGCCGGACCACGAAGTTGGCCCCCTCGCCCCGGCCGATCTCGTCCTCGACGACCCGCCGCACGATCTCCGCGTACTGGTCGTCGGGCACGTCGAAGGCGCCGCCCTCGACCCGTACGGCGTGCGCGGGCAGCGCCGCCAGCACCTCCTCCAGCGGGAGTTCGACGTACTCGTCGGCGGTCAGCACGGCCAGCGGGGTGCCGTCGTCCCGTACGTCGAAACCGCGCTCGGCGATCTGCCGGAACGGCACCAGCGCCAGCGAGGGCCGCTCACCGACCGGGATCGCGGCGAGCCGGTCCACCTCCCGCACGGTCCCGGTCAGGACCTCCACGGTGTCCTGGTCACGGCCGGGGGTACGCCGGCGGAGCAGGGCGAACGGCGGGGCGTCGTCCCGGAGCAGTCTGTCCAGGAGAGCGGTGGCGTGGTCGGGCATGGGAGTTCCTTCCGGATGGAGGAACGGCTCCGGCTCCCGAACGCGGAGAAGGCCGCCCCTCGGGCGGCCTTCGCGAAGTCTGTGCGCGCGATGTGTCAGTGGGCCGCCGGATGAGCGGTCCACCACCAGTTCTGGGTCGTCTGCGCGAACATGGACCGAACCCTAGCGGACCCGCCGCCCGGACGAGCGCGCGTCTCACGTGTTGAGCGCCCGGATGGACGCCCTGTCCGACCCCGTAATGTGGGGGAGGTGACCGTGAACGCCAATACCTCCGTCGCCGGTGGCCACACCTGGCGAGACCTTCCCGCGGCGCAGCAGCCCGAGTACCCGGATGCCGAGGCACTGCGCGATGTGATCGCGGACCTCGAAACCTATCCGCCGCTCGTCTTCGCGGGCGAGTGCGACCAGCTGCGCGCCCGCCTGGGAGCCGTCGCCAAGGGCGAGGCGTTCCTGCTCCAGGGGGGCGACTGCGCCGAGGCCTTCGACGCCGTGTCGGCCGAGCACATCCGCGCCAAGCTCAAGACACTGCTCCAGATGAGCGCCGTCCTGACCTACGCGGCCTCGGTGCCCGTCGTCAAGATCGGCCGGATCGCGGGCCAGTACTCCAAGCCGCGCTCCAAGCCGACCGAGACCCGCGACGGCGTGACCCTGCCGACCTACCGCGGCGACTCGGTCAACGGCTTCGCGTTCACCGAAGAGGACCGTGTCCCGGACCCCGAGCGGCTGAAGCGGATGTACCACGCGTCCTCCTCCACGCTCAACCTCGTCCGCGCCTTCACCACCGGCGGGTACGCGGACCTGCGCCAGGTGCACGCCTGGAACCAGGACTTCGTGAAGTCCTCGCCGTCCGGGCAGCGTTACGAGGCGCTGGCCCGCGAGATCGACAACGCGCTGAACTTCATGGAGGCCTGCGGCACGGACCCGGCCGAGTTCAAGGCGGTCGAGTTCTACGCCTCGCACGAGGCGCTGCTGCTCGACTACGAGTCGGCGCTCACCCGCACCGACTCGCGCACCGACCTGCTCTACGACACCTCCGGCCACATGGTCTGGGTCGGTGAGCGCACCCGCCAGATGGACGGCGCGCACATCGAGTTCGCCTCGAAGATCCGCAACCCCATCGGCATCAAGCTCGGTCCGACGACCACCGTCGACGAGGCGCTCGGCTACATCGACCGCCTCGACCCCGAGCGCGAGCCGGGCCGGCTGACCTTCATCGTCCGCATGGGCGCCGACAAGGTCCGCGACACGCTGCCCGAGCTGGTCGAGAAGGTCACCGCCTCCGGTGCCGCCGTGGTGTGGGTGACCGACCCGATGCACGGCAACACCTTCGAGGCCGCCTCCGGCCACAAGACGCGCCGCTTCGACGACGTCCTGGACGAGGTCAAGGGCTTCTTCGAGGTGCACAAGGCCCTCGGTACGCACCCGGGCGGCATCCACGTCGAGCTGACCGGGGACGACGTCACCGAGTGCGTCGGCGGCGGTGACGAGATCTTCGTGGACGACCTGCACCAGCGTTACGAGACGGCCTGCGACCCGCGCCTGAACCGCAGCCAGTCCCTGGACCTGGCCTTCCTGGTCGCCGAGATGTACCGCGACCAGTAGGCGCGGCGCACCTCCTCCGGCACGACGGTGGGGCACGGATCCATGTGATCCGTGCCCCACCGTCCGTACCGGGCTTTCACCCACCAGGGGTGACGAGTAAGGTAAGGCATGCCTCACCGAAACGTCGGGACGGCGCCGCGACCGACCCGTCGGGAGGTGTACCGCATGTTCGTCTGCTCCTGCTTCGGCATCACCGAGCAGCAGGTCGAGCAGCATGCGGCCGACGGCGCGTGCACACCCCGCCAGATCGCGTCCGCCTGCAAGGCCGGCACCGACTGCGGCGGCTGTGTCCGCCGGATCCAGGCGCTGCTGGGCCGTGGTGAGAGCCCGCGCCGGGAGCAGCTCGCCCCCCGCGCCCGGCCCGCCGTGACCGCGGTCACCGGGCTCCGCGACGCCGCCTGAGGCCGCCCCGGCCGTGGATCAGAGTTCGACCTGCTCGATGACCTGGGCGAGGTAGAGCGGCTCCCCGAGCTTCTCGATCAGTTCCAGCTGGGTGTCGAGGTAGTCGATGTGGTGCTCCTCGTCCTCCAGGATCCGTTCGAAGATGTTGGCGGACGTGATGTCGCTCTTGGCGCGCATCAGGTCGACGCCGCGCCGCAGCCGGTCGATCGCCTCGACCTCGACCTGGCGGTCCGCCTCGAACATCTCCGTGACGGTCTGGCCCACGCGCACATGGAAGAGCCGCTGGTAGTTGGGCAGTCCGTCCAGCAGCAGGATCCGGTCGGTGAGGATCTCCGCGTGCTTCATCTCGTCGAACGACTCGGCCCGGGTGTGTTTGGCGAGCTTCGTCCAGCCGCGGTGGTCCTGCATCTTCGCGTGCAGGAAGTACTGGTTGATGGCGGTCAATTCGGCGGTCAGCTGTTCGTTCAGGAACTCGATGACCTCGGGGTCGCCCTGCATCGTCAAGGCTCCTTCCAACCTGGGCGGGCACGTGTGCGCGCATCCTCGCACCGCGCTTCCCGGCCGTCCAGTAAGTGCATACTTACTCCGTATTGTCCGGATCGACTCTCCGTGGTCATGACCACCCCCGCCTGTCTGTCACCATGGAGGTATGGGTCAGCCGGAAAGCCGGGAACGCGGCACAGCGGAGCAGTCCGGACTTCCGCCGGGCCAGCGGCTGCAACGCGGCTGGCCGGTCACGCATTACGGCCCCGTACCCACGTTCAGACCGGACCGCTGGGAGTTCCGCGTCTTCGGTGCCACGGCGGACGGCGACAAACGCTGCTGGAACCATCGTGAATTCACCGAGCTGCCGTTCTCGACCGTGGTCGCCGACCTGCACTGCGTGACGAAATTCAGCATGCTGGGCGCGGAATGGGGTGGTGTGCCCGCCCGCGAGATCGTGGACCTCGCGCCGCCCGCGCCCGAGGTCAGCCATGTGATGGTGTGGGCCGAATACGGCTTCAGTTCGAATGTCAGACTGGCCGACTTCCTTTCCGACCGGACCCTCTTCGCCACCCACAAGGACGGCGAACTGCTCACCGCGGAACACGGATTCCCGCTGCGTCTGATCGTGCCCCACCTGTACGCCTGGAAGGGCCCGAAATGGGTCCGCGGCATCGAGTACATGACCGCCGACCGCCGTGGTTTCTGGGAGGAGCGCGGCTACCACAACATCGGCGACCCCTGGAGCGAGCAGCGCTATTCCTACCAGGAGGAGCCCGGGGACGGCCCCGAGCTCTGAGACCGCCGTGCCGGTACGGCCCGGGGTGGTGGCCGTGCGCCACGGCGTGCCGCTCCGCCGCGGCTGACCACCTGCCCGCGGGGCCGTCAGACGGCGGGGGAGTCCCGGAGGCCCTTCAGCCGGGCCACGTCCGCCGCGTGCCCCTCCTTGCCGCCGGGCGTCTCGATGACCAGCGGTACGCCGTCGGTCGCGGGGTGCGAGAACAGTTCGCGGAACGGCCCGGCCCCGATGTGGCCCGCCCCGATGTTCGCGTGGCGGTCCTTGTGCGCGCCCACCACGTCCTTCGAGTCGTTGGCGTGGATCAGCTTCAGCCGGCCCTCGCCCACGGTGTCCACCAGCAGGTCCAGGGTCTGCCGCATCCCGGCGGGGCCCGCCAGGTCGTGGCCCGCCGCGTAGACGTGGCAGGTGTCCAGGCAGACGCCGAGCTTGGGATGGAAGTCCAGGGCCTCGAAGTACGGGCCGAAGTCCCAGGTCCGGGAGCAGAGCGAGGACCCCTGCCCGGCGGTCGACTCCAGCAGCAGGAACGGGTCGTCGTCGTGGGTCAGCTCGTCCAGCAGCGGCCTGAGGCGCTCGCGCACCTGGGCCAGCGCCACCTCGCGCGGGCGCCCGCCGGTGGCCGAGCCGGTGTGGACCACCACACCGAGGGCGCCGATCTCCCGGGCCCGGCGCAGCGAGTGGCGCAGCGACCGCACGGAGCTGTCCACCGTCGCCTCGGTGTGCGAGCCGAAGTTGATCAGATACGGGGCGTGGACGTACGCCGGTATCGACTCCTGGTGGCACCGGGACCGGAACAGCTCGTCCTGGGCCGGGTTGCCGGGCGGTGTGGCCCAGCCGCGCGGGTTGGCCACGAAGACCTGCACGGCCTCGGCCGCCAGCTCCCGCGCGTAGCCGAGGCCGGTCCTGGCGAGGCCGCCGGCCACCGGCACATGGCCGCCGACGGGGTTGCGGGTGGCGGCGGGGGATGTGGTCGGCACTAGAACGCCCTGGTCCTGATCGTGATGGTGGAGCCTTCGGCGGCCTTCTCGCCGCCCTTGACGGACTGGCTCGCGACCTTGTCGCTGAAGGAGAGCAGCGGACGGTCGACCTTGACCTCGAAGCCCGCCGCCTCCAGGGTGTCCCGGGCCTCGTCCACGTCGCCGCCGGTCACGTCGGGGACCTCGATCATGCGCGGCCCCTTGGAGACCGTCAGCTCGACCGTGTCGCCCTTGGCGGCCTCGGCCCCGCTGCCCGGTGTCTGCTTCGCGACCTCGCCCGCGGCCTCGGGCGCCTCGATCCGGTCGGGGAGGACCTTCGCCTTCAGTCCGGCCTCCGCCAGCTCCGCCGTGGCGTCCTCGACGTCGAGGCCCGTGACGTCGGGGACGTCGACCGGGGCGCCCTCGCTGACGACCAGGGCGACCCCCGACCCGGCGTGCCGCTCGGTGCCGACGGGGGGATCCGTGCGGACGACCTCGCCCCGCGCGACCTCCTCGCTGAACTCCCGGGTCACCATCCCCTGTTCGAAGCCCGCCTCCTTGAGCTGCCGCCGGGCGTCGGGCAGCGAGAGCCCCTCGACGTCGGGCACCTTCAGGACCTCCGGACCGCGCGAGATCACCAGCCTCACCGAGCCGTTGCCCCGGATCCGCTCGCCCGACGCGGGGTCGCTGCTGATCACCGTCCCGCGCTCGACGGTGTCGCTGTAGGCGCGCTCGACACCCTTCAGGCCCAGACCGGCGTCGGAGAGCCGCTCCTGCGCCGCCTTCTGGGTCTGGCCCAGCAGGGAGGGCACCTGGGTGAACTGCCCGGAGTTGATGTACCAGACACCCGAGCCCACTCCCAGCACCAGCAGCAGGGCGAGGAGCGCGGCGAACATCCCCCGGCGGCGGTCGAGGGCGAACCGTCCGCCCCGGCGCGGACGGGCCGGAGGCCCGTCCGGGGGCATCTCCAGCCGGCTGGTGTGGTGGGCCGTGCCCTGGCCCTCCGGTATCACCCGGGGGATCACACTCGTACGGTCCTCGGCGGCGTCGTGGGTGCCGGCGAGGGCCTGCGGAGGCATCGCGTCCAACTGCTCCTCGGTGAGGGCCGCCCGCGCCTCACGGGAGCGGGCGAGCAGCGCCACCGCGTCGGAGGGCCGCAGCTCCGGGTCCCGGGCGGTGGCCTCGGCCACCAGCGCGTCCAGCCCGGCCGCCAGGCCCGGCACGGCGCCGGACGGGGCGGGGACGTCCTCGTTGAGGTGCTGGTAGATGACCTGGGCGGCGGTGTCCCCGGCGTGCGGCTTGGAACCGGTGAGCATCTCGTACAGCACGACACCGCAGGCGTACACGTCGGAGCGGGTGTCGGCCGAACCGTGCTCGATCTGCTCGGGGGCGAGGTACGACACGGTGCCCAGCAGCGACCCGGTGGTGTCCGTCACGGTGCCCACGGCCCGTACGAGACCGAAGTCGGCGACCTTCACCCGGCCGTCGTCGCCGATCAGGACGTTCTCCGGCTTCATGTCGCGGTGCACGAACCCCGCCCGGTGGGCGGCGCCGAGGGCGGCCAGGACCGGCTCCAGGATGTCCAGGGCGGCCCGCGGCTGGAGCGCGCCGCGCTCCCGCAGCACGTCGCGCAGGGTGCACCCGGCGACGTACTCCATCGCCAGATACACGTACGCGCCCTGCGCGCCCTGGTCGAAGACGCCCACCACGTTGGGGTGGGCGAGCCTGGCCACCGACTTGGCCTCACGGATGAAGCGCTCGACGAACGCGACGTCGGTCGCCAGCGTCGGGTGCATCACCTTCAGGGCGAGCACCCGGTCGAGCCGCGTGTCCATGGCCCGGTAGACCGTGG
This sequence comes from Streptomyces halstedii, assembly GCA_000720535.1. Lineage (GTDB taxonomy): Bacteria > Actinomycetota > Actinomycetes > Streptomycetales > Streptomycetaceae > Streptomyces > Streptomyces halstedii. The sequence goes on along the minus strand of JOAZ01000025.1, from coordinate 46,486 downwards.
CCATACCGCCGACGGCGATGCGTGCGTCGATGCGGTACCGGCCGTCGAGCAGCTGCCCGACAAGGGGGTCCTGGAGGGTCGTGTCCACGTGGTGAGTCTACGAGCCGCCACCGACACCCCGGACGCCCCGGTGGCGCTCCGGGGCCGTTCTGCGACGCAGCCGTGACAGGGACACGTGCATGCCGTGACCGGGGCGGCGTCCCGGAGGCGGTCTCAGAAGGCCGGGCGCTCCGGGTCCAGCACCGCCCGGCCGTCCACGGGCGAGGAGGCCTCGGCGAAGTACCGGCGCGGGATCCGGCCCGCCCGGTACGCGAGACGGCCCCCGTCCACCGCGTGCCGCATCGCCGCCGCCATCAGCTCCGGCTCCTGCGCCCGGGTCACCGCCGAGGCGAGCATCACGGCCGCGCACCCCAGCTCCATCGCCAGCGCCGCGTCCGAGGCGGTCCCCGCGCCGGCGTCGAGGATCACCGGGACCCGCGCCTGCTCGGTGATCAGCTGGAAGTTGTGCGGATTGCGGATGCCGAGCCCGGAACCGATGGGGGAGCCCAGCGGCATGACCGCCGCGCACCCGACGTCCTGGAGCTTCCGGGCCAGCACCGGGTCGTCGTTGGTGTACGGCAGGACGGTGAAGCCGTCGTCGACCAGGGTCTCCGCCGCGTCCAGCAGTTCGACCGGATCGGGCAGCAGGGTCCGCTCGTCGGCCACGACCTCCAGCTTCACCCAGTCGGTGCCCAGTGCCTCGCGGGCCAGCCGGGCGGTCAGCACGGCCTCACCGGCGGTGAAGCAGCCCGCGGTGTTCGGCAGGACCCGGATGCCGAGCCGGTCCAGGACGGAGAGGACCGAGCCCTGGACCGTCGGGTCGAGCCGGCGCATCGCCACGGTGGTCAGCTCCGTGCCCGAGGCGATCAGGGCCCGCTCCAGCACCTCCAGACCGGGCGCCCCGCCGGTCCCCATGATCAGCCGGGAGGAGAACGTCGTGGAGCCGAGCGTGAACAGGTCGTCGGACACGGTCAGCCTCCCTGGACGGCGGTGAGGACCTCGACACGGTCACCCCCGGCGAGCGCGGTGGCGGCCCACCGGCCACGGGGCACGACGGCCTCGTTGACCGCGGCGGCCACCCCGGAGTGCGCGGAGGTCAGACCGGCCACCAGGGCGTCCAGCGTGGTACCGGCCGCGACGGAGCGGCGCTCCCCGTTGACGGAGACGGAGAGGTCGGCGGGCGAGGTGGTGGACGTAACGGGCGAGGCGGGCGAGGTGGTGGACGTGGCGGGCGGGGTGGACTCGGTCATGCGGGCTGCTCCTGGTGCGCGGATGGGTGTACGGACGCCCGGACGGGCTCACGGGAGCCCTCGGTGGCGAACCGGCCCGGCGTGAACGGCTGCGCCAGCTCCGGGACTTCGCCCGTCGTCAGCAGTGTGGCCATCACCTCGCCGGTGACCGGGGTGAGCAGCACCCCGTTGCGGTGGTGGCCCGTCGCGAGGTGCAGCCCCGGCAGGGCCGTCGGGCCCAGCAGCGGGGCGTTGTCCGGCGTGGCGGGGCGCAGGCCCGCCCGGGTCTCGGTCAGCGGCAGCTCGGTGATGCCGGGCACCAGCTCATGGGCGTCGCGCAGCAGCTCGTAGACCCCGCCCGCGGTGACCGTGACGTCCCAGCCCATCTCCTCACTGGTCGCGCCCACGACCAGCTCACCGTCGGCGCGCGGGACGAGGTAGACGTGACTGCCGCGCACCACGGCCCGTACGGTCCGGCTGAGGAAGGGGGCGTACACCGGCGGGACCCTCAGCCGGAGCACCTGCCCCTTGACCGGCCGGACCGGCGGCAGCACCTCCTCGGGCAGACCCGCGAGCCGGCCGCTGAGACTGCCCCCGGCGAGGACGACCTGGTCCGCGTCCAGCCGGGCGCCGTCCGCCAGGACCACGCCCGCCGCCCGGTCGCCGGTGACGGACAGCCGCTCCGCCCAGCCGCGCCGGAAGACGACCCCGGCCCGCTCGCACGCCGTGACCAGGGCCGCGGTCAGCCGCCGGGGATCGACCTGGTGGTCACCGTCGACCCGCAGCCCCCCGCGCACCCCCGGGGCGAGCATCGGTTCAAGACGGCGGCACTCCCGCCCGCTCAGCCATTCCGACGCCAGCCCCGACCGCCGCTGCAACGCGTGCAGCTCCCGCAGATGGGCCCGGTCGTCGGTGTCCAGCGCGACCGACAGGGTGCCGCACGCCCGGAACCCGGTCCCCTGGCCGCTCGCCTCCTCCAGCTCGGCCACGAACGCCGGATAGCGTGCGGCGGAGGCGACGTTGAGGCCGAGCAGCATCTGCTCGCCGTGATGGAGCTCGGTGACGGCGGCCAGCATCCCGGCCGCCACCCGGGCGGCCCCGCCGCCCGGCTCCGGGTCGGCCACCGTGGTGCGCAGCCCCCGCTGCGCCGACCGCCAGGCCGTCACCAGACCGATGAGGCCGCCACCGACGACCAGGACGTCGGATCCCTCCGCGGAGATACCCATGGGCGTCCAGCCCCTCCCTTCGCCGGCATGACCCGGATCAGGTTGTTGACGGTCGGAGGCCGGTCAGCCTCCCTCTCAGCCCGGTGCGTCCGGGCTCCCGCGAGTGCCTTACCTTGGCCACCCTAAGCCCCGCCGCCCCACGCCTGTAAGGGAGCCCTCCGCCGTGGCCCGTTCACTCGACGGACTCGTCCTGACGCCCGTCGCCGACCAGTCACCCGGCCAGGTCGGCACCCGGACCCGCTTCACGTACCACGAGCGGGAGGGCCGGATCTGGGCCGAGTACACGGGCGGTGACATCGCGCGGGGCCACCTCGTCGGCACCCGGGACGCCGACACCCTCGACTTCAGGTACGTCCAGATCGGGCACGACGGGACGACCTCGTCCGGGCACTGCCTGTCCACCGTCACCGAGCTCCCCGACGGACGGCTACGGCTGACCGAACGGTGGACCTGGGAGTCCCGGGAGGGCAGCGGGACGAGCGTGGTGGAGGAGCCCGCCGACCGAGGGCCGTCACCTCGTTAGGGTGGAGGCGTGAGCGAGCAGCAGACGCGGCCGACGCAGCCGCAGCACGTCGTGGTCGTCGGTGCCGGCATGGCCGGGGCGCAGACGGCCGTGGCCCTGCGCGAAGAGGGCTTCGCGGGTTCCGTCACCCTGATCGGCGCCGAACCCCATCAGCCCTACGACCGGCCCCCGCTGTCCAAGGCGGTCCTGCTCGGCACGGCCGAGGACTCCGCCTTCGACATCGACTTCGAGGAACTGCGCGTCACCCTGTGCCTGGGTGTGCGGGTGACCGGTCTGCGCGCCGACGCGCGGGAGGTGGACACCGATCGCGGGCCCGTGGGTTACGACGCCCTGGTGCTGGCCACCGGCGCCGAACCCGTCGTCCTGCCCGGCACGCACGACGTGCCCGGCGTCCACCTGCTGCGCACCCTCGACGACGCCGCGCGGCTGCGGCCCGTCCTGGAGCGGAGCCACGACGTCGTGGTCGTCGGGGCCGGGTGGATCGGCGCGGAGTTCACCACCGCCGCCCGCGCCGCCGGCTGCGCGGTCACCGTGGTCGAGGCGGCGGACCACCCCCTGGCGGGCACCCTGCCCGCCGAGGTCGCCGCCCCGATGGCCGCCTGGTACGCCGGGAGCGGGGCCGTGCTCCTCACCGACGCCCGGGTCGACCGGGTCGTGCCGGGCGCCGTCCACCTCGCGGACGGCCGGGAGATCCCCGCCGGGGCCGTGGTCGTCGGCATCGGCGCCAGGCCCGCCACCCGCTGGCTGGAGGGCTCCGGAGTCGCGCTCGGCCCGGACGGATCGGTCACCGCCGACGCCACCCTGCGCACCTCGCTGCCCGACGTCTACGCCGTCGGCGACTGCGCCTCCTTCCCGTCCGCCCGCTTCGGCGAGCGGCTGCTCGTCCACCACTGGGACAACGCCCTCCAGGGCCCCAGCACGGCCGCCGCCGCGATCACGACGGGACGGGCGCCGGTGTACGACCCGGTGCCCTACTTCTGGTCCGAGCAGTTCGACCGCTTCGTGCAGTACGCCGGCCACCACACCGCCGCCGACACGCTGCTGTGGCGCGGCACCCCCGACGACCCGGCCTGGACCGTGTGCTGGCTGCGTGACGGCGTCCTGACCGCGGTGCTGGCCGTGGGCAGACCGCGTGACCTCACCCAGGGCCGCAAGCTCGTCGCGGCCGGGGCGCGGATCGATCCGGCGCGGGCGGCCGACCCCTCCGTGCCCCTGCGGTCGGCGGCCCTGTAGGGACCGCCGGCGGCCCCGCCGGGACACGGGACGCGCCCCGTACGGTCGGCCCGGCTACCGGCTGTCGGTCCCAGATGGCACGCTTGTCCCTGTGACCGAGATTGACGCAAAGATCGATGCTCTCGTCCCCGACTGGCTCCACCTTCCCGACATCGCGGAAATGCTCGATGTCGAGGTGACGCGCGTCCGGCAGCTGGTCAAGGAGGGCCAGCTGATCGCCGTACGACGTGGTGAGAACCGGACGCTCCAGGTGCCTGCCGCCTTCATCGACGGCGACAAGGTGGTCAAGGGCCTTTCCGGGACCCTGACCCTCCTGAGGGACGACGGCTACAACGACGAAGAGATGCTGGACTGGCTCTTCACCCCCGACCCGACCCTGCCCGGCACCCCCGCGCAGGCCCTGAGCGAGAATCGCGGTACGGAGGTGAAGCGCCGCGCCCAGGCGCTCGCCGTCTGACCGGACGACCGTGACCGGAGTGCGGGCCGTGACCCACGGCCCGCACTCCGCCGTCACCGGATCGCCGCCGCCCGGACCCATCGGCCCGCCGGTGCGTCCGGCACCACCGCCGCGCCACCGACGGGCCCACCGACGCATCCCTGGGGGGAAATCCTCATGTCCACGCCTCGCTCACGGCTGGCCGACGCCCGGCTCTACCTCTGCACGGACGCCCGCACCCGCCAGGGCGACCTTCCCGCGTTCCTCGACGCGGTGCTCTCCTCGGGCGTGGACATCGTCCAGCTCCGCGACAAGGGCATGGAGGCCGCCGAGGAGCTGGACCACCTCGCCGTGTTCGCCGACGCCTGCGCCCGCCACGGCGCGCTGCTCGCGGTCAACGACCGGGCCGACGTCGCCCACGCGGCCGGTTCCGGCGTACTGCACCTCGGGCAGGGCGACCTGCCGGTGCGGGCCGCCCGCGCGATCCTCGGGGACGAGGTGCTGATCGGCCGCTCCACCCACGCCGAGTCCGAGGTGGACGCCGCCGCCGTCGAGGCGGGCACCGACTACTTCTGCGCGGGCCCCTGCTGGCCCACCCCCACCAAGCCCGGCCGGCACGCCCCGGGCCTCGGCCTGGTGCGGTACGCCGCCTCGCTCGGCACCTCCCGGCCCTGGTTCGCGATCGGCGGCATCGACACGGGCAACCTGGACGAGGTGCTGGACGCGGGCGCGCGCCGGATCGTGGTCGTACGGGCGATCACCGAGGCCGACGACCCCGCGGCGGCCACCGCCGAGCTGGCGAAGCGCGTCCGGGCCCGCTCCCTCTGAGGGGTCCGGCCGCCCGGCCCCCGGGTCCGGTGTGGAGGCGGCGGCCCCACCACCGGAACGGATGTCCGAGGGGTGGACAAGAAGTGGTGCATTCCGGGCAAACCGCACGGTCCGGTTGGGGTACCGCCCGGCCCTGGTTAACCTCCCGGTATGGCCCTTGGCACACCTTCCACCTGGACGGATCACGCGCCCACGGTGCGTGAACTCCTCGCGACCGGCAAGACGTCGTACTCCTTCGAGTTCTGGGCGCCCAAGACCGCGAAGGGCGAGCGGAACCTCTGGAACGCCCTGAGGCGGGTCGAAGCCGTGCGCCCGAGCTTCGTCTCCGTGACCTACGGGGCCGGCGGGTCGACACGGGAGGGGACGGTGCGCGCGACCCAGCAGATCGCCGCCGACTCCACCCTCACCCCGGTCGCCCACCTCACCGCCGTCGACCACTCCGTCGCCCAACTGCGCAACATGGTCGGGCAGTACGCCGACGCGGGCATCAGGAACATCCTCGCGGTGCGCGGGGACCCGCCGGGCGACCCGATGGGCGAGTGGGTCGAGCACCCGCAGGGCGTGCGGTACGCCGCCGACCTCGTCCGGCTCATCAAGGAATCCGGCGATTTCTGTGTCGGCGTCGCCGCCTTTCCCGAAATGCACCCCCGATCGGACGACTGGGACTCCGACATCCGGCATTTCGTCGACAAATGCCGGGCCGGTGCCGACTACGCCATCACCCAGATGTTCTTCCACCCGGAAAGCTATCTGCGGATGCGTGACCGCGTGGTCGCGGCGGGTTGCGACACCCCGGTCATTCCCGAGGTGATGCCGATCACCAGCATCCGGCAGTTGGAAAGGTTCGCCCAGCTGAGCAACGCCTCGCTGCCTTCTTCACTGAAAGAGCGACTCCTCGCGGCCAAGGACGATCCGGCCGCTGTACGCTCCATTGGCATCGAGTTCGCGACGGAGTTCTGCGCGGAGTTGGTCTCCGAGGGTGTCCCGGGGCTGCACTTCATCACGCTCAACAACTCCACGGCAACGCTTGAGATCTACGAGAATCTCGGACTGCACAGGCAGTCGTGACCGGCCGTACCCGTCACCGACCGGGTCGGCCGTAGAAGGGGGCGGGCGTGGGCTGGACGGTCCTCTACATCGCTTTCGGCATGGTGGCACTGTGGCTGCTGGGCGAGGTGCTGCTGCAGTACAAGGCACGGCTGCGCTGGAGACTTCTGGCCTTCACCGGATTCCTCGGGGTGGTCCTCGGGGTGCTGATCTCGTCCAGGCTGATGATCGCGGTCGGCGCGATCGCCTTCGCCACGGGCCAGACGTATGTGACGCTCTCCTTCCGCCGCGGCTTCTCGACGGGCTGGGCGGTCGGCGGCAAACCGGGGGCGAGCCGGCGCCGGCGCGGTTCCGGCAGCGCGAAACCCACGCTGGAGGTCTCCGACCTGGAATACCAGGAGCCCGCCCCCCGGCAAGCACCCGGACAAGGCCCCGACCACAGCCCTGAACAGGCCCCCGAGGAGCCCGCGTTCGCGGTCTACGAACCGCAGCCGCTGCCCGACGACACCGGGCAGTACGGCGTCTACACCGACCCCGCCCCCGCCGGGAGCGCCGGCACCCCCGGTCAGGAGCGGTACGACGCGTACGACCCGTACGCCGACCAGGGGCAGGACGTCTTCGGCGGCCGGAGCGCCTACCCGGGCCAGGAGAGCTATCCGGGCCAGGAGACCTACCCGGGCGAGGGCGGCTACCCGGCCCCGTACGAGCACCCCGCCGGACAGCAGGAGTACGCCGCCTACACGGACCCCTACGCGGCGGACGGCGGCACCACGGACGCCGGGGGGTACCCCTCGCACGACTCGCACCACGGATACGGCGGCGGCACCCACGACGGCGGGTTCGGCGGGGGGTACGACGCGCAGCCGGCCGGTTCCTACAGCGACCCCTACGCGGGCCAGTACGCCACCGACACCCCGCCCGGGGGGGTCTGGGTCCCCCAGCAGCGGGAGAGCGACCCGTACGCGCCGCTGCCCCCGGAGGCGCCCGCCCAGGCCCCCTACGGCGGCCCCACCAACGGCTACGACAACACCGGGCCGAACGAGCAGTACCGCTACTGAGCCCGGCCGGCCCGGCTCAGCGGGAGCCGCGGAAGCCGTCGCCCTCCACGACCAGTCCGGCGACCAGCGCGCCCGACATCCCGGCGTGGGCGGGGCCGCCACCGGGATGCGACCAGCCGCCCGCCAGGTAGAGGCCGGGCAGCGAGGTGCGGTTGCCCGGGTGCAGGAAGGCCCCGCCCGCCCCGGCCAGCGCGGGCGCGGGCACCGAGCCGCCCTCGGCGCCGGTCTCGGCCGCCGTCTCGGCGGGGGTGCGCGTCTCGGTGCGGAGGATCCGCTCGCGCAGTCCGGGGACGGCCTCGGCCGCCCGGTCGACCAGCGTGCCGGTGAACCGCTCGCGGAGCGCCGGGTCCGTCCAGTCCACCGGCCCGTGCGGGGCCACCGTCGCCGTCAGGGTCACCGCCTCGTGCGCCTCGTCCGGGCGGGTGGAGGGGTCGTCAGGACGCAGGACGGTCACCGTGGGCCGGTCGGCGATCCGGCCGCCGAACACCGCGGCCTGCTCGGCCGGTCCGTCCGCGCAGTGCACCACGGTCCGGTGCGCGGCCCCGGCGTCCCGGGCGCCGCGCAGCGACAGCAGCACCACGAAGCGACCGGGCAGCGGAGCCCGCCGGGCCGCCGGATCCCCGCCCCCGCCCCACGCCTGACCGGGCATCAGCCCCGGGCCGGGCCGGGCGCCGACGACCACGTGGTCGGCCTCGGCGTACGTCCCGTCCGCCAGCTCGACGCCCGCCGCCCGGCCGTCCTTCTCCGCCACCCGCACCACCTCGGCGTCGAAGACGAACGTCACCCGGCGGAGCAGGCACCGCTCGTACATCGCACCGGCCAGCTCCCGCATGCCTCCCTGGACGTACCAACTGCCGAAGGTCTGCTCCATGTACGGCAGGAGGGCGGCTGCGGCCGGAGCGCGGCGCGGGTCCAGACCGTACGCCAGGGCGTACCCGTCGAGCAGGGCGGCCAGGCGGGGATCGGCCAGCTCCCACCCGCCGATCTCCGCGAGCGTCGTCGCCCGCCGGGCCGGCCGCAGCAGCCGGCGCCGGCGGACCGCCGGATACGGGTCGCGGCCCAGGCCCCCGTGGTCCTCGTCCAGGGGCTCCTCCAGCAGCGGGCGGCGCGAGCGGTCCCAGGCGGTGCCCGCCCGGTCCAGGAACTCGGCCCAGCGGGTGCCCGCACCCGCGCCGAGAGCCCCGTCCAGGGCGTGGACCACCCCGGCCCGGCTGGCGTTCGGCAGGGACACCGCGGTGCCGTCCGCGAAGTGGTGACGGCTCGCCGGATCCACCTGCCGGAGCGTGACGCACCGCTCCAGCGGCTCCTTGCCCGTCTTCACGAACAGGTCGCGGTAGACCGCGGGCAGGTGGAGCAGCGAGGGGCCGGTGTCGAAGACGAAGCCGTCGCGCGCGTGCCTGCCGAGTGACCCGCCGTAGGTCCCGGACCGCTCGTACACCGTCACCCGGTGGCCTGCCACGGCGAGCCGGGCGGCGGCCGCCATGGCGCCCGCACCGGCGCCGATCACCGCAATTCGTGCCATGCCAGTGACTTTAGACCGTCCGGTGACCGGAGGCGGCGGTGGACGGGTGCCGTCGGCGGCTCATCCCGGAGGCGGCCCGCCGCCCGCCGCCACCGGCCGCTTCTCCGCCCGCCGTCGCGCTCTGCGGCGCAGGAACCGCCGGATGCGGGAGGCCAGGAAGAGCACCAGGACGACACCGAGCACCAGCAGGGTCCCGGCGACGACGGCGGCCGCCACCGGGTGGAAGACGGCGAAGGTGATGACCCCGGCGACCCCGAGGTCCTCCACGATGCTGACACCGATGTTGCTGAAGGGCTCCGGCGAAGTGTTGACCGCCATCCGGGTGCCCGCCTTGACCAGATGGCTGATCAGCGCGGTGGTACCGCCCAGCGCCCCGGCCGCCAGCTCCGGCAGCGATCCGCTCTCCCCGGCCAGCAGGGCGGCGACCACCGCCCCGGCCACCGGGCGCACCACCGTGTGCGCGGCGTCCCAGGCGGAGTCCACGTACGGGATCTTGTCGGCCGCCACCTCGCAGAGGAAGAGCACCCCGGCGACCACGAGGACATCGGGGCGCTGGAGGGCGTCGGGCACGTCGTCGGCGAAACCGGTCGCTCCGAAGAGGCCGAGCAGCAGGACCACGGCGTACGCGTTGATCCCGCTCGCCCAGCCGCTCGTGAACACCAGGGGGAGTACGGACACGGAGGCGATCGTAGTCACTCGAACGGCGCTCGGGGCGGGTTCGGGGTCCGGCCCTGAGTATCCCTACCTAGGTACACAGATGAGTAGGTCAGCGGATGGGCTCCCGCCCGTGGAGGGGGAAGAGTGGAGGCCACGGACGGGGCGCGGTGCCCGGACCGCCGGCACGGGGCGGCGGAACGGCACGGACCCGGACGTAACGGGGGTGCGCGACGGAGAGCCCGCGGGCCACGGGGGAATCGGGGCCACGGGGGAGGGTTCTCCGGGGAGCACGGACGCCGGGCCGGTGGTACCCGAGAGGGATCGGGTACCACCGGCCCGGCGTCGTCGTGTCCCCGGCCGCGTACGGGTTCTCCGGAGCGGGGGCGTTCGTCTCAGCGGCCGCTGACGCGCCCGCGCAGCAACAGCGACAGGGCCGAGTGCACGTCGTCGATGGTGCGTTCCGGCTGGAACGCCTGCCAGTCCAGGGCGGCCACCAGCACCATCCCGACGAGCGCGGCGGCCGTCAGCTGGATGTCGATCTCCTCGCTCAGCTCCCCGCCCGCGACACCGTCCCGGAGCACGCCCTCGACCACGGCGACCGCCTCCTGACGGAGTACCAGGAGCGTGGACTGCCAGGCGCGGTTGGTGCGCCAGAGCTCGGCCACGTAGAGCTGGGTGAAGGCCGGGTAGCGGTCGATGAACACCAGACCGGCCCTGATCATGGCGTCCAGCGCCTCCACCCGGCTGCCGCCCCGCGCGTCGGTCTCCTCGGCGGCGGTGCGCAGCGACTCGGTGAGCAGCCCGACGCCGTGCCGCAGCAACTCCTCGAACAGCTCGGTCTTGCTCTTGAAGTTGTAGTAGACCGTGCCCTTGGCGACCCCGGCGCGCTCGGCGATCTCGTCCACCGTGGTGGTCGAGAAGCCCTTCTCCGCGATGAGGGTCACCGCCGCCTCGTAGAGCTTCTGCCGGGTCGCCTGGCGGCGCGTCGTGCTGCTGCTGTCCATGCCCCTGATTCTCACAGGTCGCGGCGCGCTCACAGACTGAGCTCCGGGTGCAGCCGCTCCACGGTCCACACCTGCTTGCGGCGGGCGGCCAGGGCGGTCAGCGCCAGCGCCCCCGCGGTGAAGGCCGCCAGCACGGCGCAGGCCTGCCACACCGGGCCGAGCCCGCCACCGGTGATCAGCCTGCGCAGCCCCTCCACGACGTAGGTCATCGGCAGGTAGGGGTGGATCGCCTCGAAGAAGCCCGGACTGGTCTGGACGGGGTACGTCCCGCCCGCCGAGGTCAGCTGGAGCATCAGCACCGCCAGGACCAGGATCCGCCCCGCCGCGCCGAATCGGGCGTTGAGCCACTGCACGATCGCGGCGAAGCAGCAGGTCACCAGGGCCAGGAAGCCGATCGTCCCGGCCGCGTGCGTCATCTGGAGCCCGAGCCGCCAGTGCAGTACGGACATCAGGGCGACGACCTGGAGCAGTCCGATCGCGACGACCGGCAGCCAGCCCGCGAAGGCGATCCGCCAGGCGGGTGCCCCGGCCGCGAGCGCCCGCCGGTTGAGCGGCTGGATCAGCATGTACGCCACCATCGCGCCGACCCAGAGCGAGAGCGGGATGAAGTACGGGGCGAAGCCGGTGCCGTAGTTGGGAGCCGCGTGCAGCGACGAGGAGGCCAGCCGCACGGGGTCCGCCATCACGCCGGTACGGGCGTCGCGGTCCTTCTCGTCGTAGTCGGGGATCTGCCCGACGCCGTCGTTCAGCCCCTTGGCGAGCGTGGCCGAACCGTCGCCGAGCCGGTACAGCCCGCCGTCCAGGTCGGTGGCGCCCGTCCTGAGCTTCGTGATCCCGTCGTCCAGGTTCCCGGCTCCGGTCCTGGCGGTGCCGAGGCCGGTGTGGAGGGTGGCGGCGCCCGTGGCGACCTTCTTCGCGCCGGTGTCGAGCGCGTTGATCTTCGCGACGGCGGACTCCAGGTCCTCGTCCAGGTGCGGGGCACGCTTCGCGAGGGCGTCGGCCTGCTTCTCCAGGGTGGCCAGCTGGGCGCGGAGCTCGGTCAGGTTCCCGTTCTGGTCGGTGACCAGCGCGTTCACGTCGTCGGCCACGGCCGTGACGTCCTGGGCCGCGGTCTTGGCCCGTTCGAGGTCCGGACAGACGGCGGCGTCGGGCTCGGCCTCCGCCTCGCAGCGGACGCGGTGGACCTCGGTGAGGTCGTCGGAGGCCGTGCGGGCGGCGGCCGCGGCGGTGGGAGCCGCCTCGACGAGCTGCCCGAGGTTGTCCCGCACGGTCCTGGACGAGTCGGCGACCAGCCGGGCGGTGTCCCCGATCGCCTTGCCGTTGTCCTTCAGGAAGGGCCGTACGTCCGCGGCCGCCCGGTTCACCTTGCCGGCGAGCAGCTCGGTGCCCTCGGCGACCTGCCGCGATCCCGTCTTGAGCTCACCGGCCCCCTTGCCGAGCCCGTCCAGGCCGGTGGACAGCCTGTCACTGCCCGCCTGGGCGTTCTTGAGCCCGTCGGCGAGGTCCTTGGATCCCTTCTTCGCCTTCGTGATGCCGCTTTCGAGGTCGTCGGCCCCCTTGGCGGCCTTCGCCGTGGCGTCGTGGAGATCGGAGAAGTTGATGAAGATGCGGTCCAGGAAGCCGCGTGAGGTCTTCGCCGACGCGGCGCTGCGGACCTCGGAGAACACCGAGCGGGAGATCTGCCCGACGATGTAGTTGTTGGCGTCGTTGGTGTGGACCTGGAGGGCGCCGGTCTCGGGGGAGTCGCCACCGCTGGACGCGATGCGGGCGCTGAAGTCGGACGGCATGGTGAGCGTCAGGTAGTACGTCCCGTCCTCCAGGCCCTCCCGCGCCTCGTCCCCGCTGACCTCGTGCCAGTCGAAGACCTCGGAGTCGAGCAGCCGGCCGGCGATCTCGTCGCCCGCGGCCAGCCGTTCGCCGTCGCTCTCCGTCCCCTTGTCGTCGTTGACGAGCGCGACGGGTATCCGGTCGAGCCGGCCGTACGGGTCCCAGAACGACCAGAGGTACAGGGCGCCGTACAGCAGGGGCAGCAGGAGGAGCGCCACCAGGGCGGCGCGCGGCATCCGCCCCCTGCCGAACCGCTTCAGCTCAAGCGCGGCCAGTCCGGGTGAGCGCATCGGCCGTCTCCTTCCCGTTCGTCGTGGAGCCGGTCGTGGTGGTGGCGGGGGCGCCCGGGGTGTCTTCGGTGCCCGTGGTGCCCGTGGTGGCCGTGGTGCCCGTGGCGTCCGGAGCGGCTTCGGCGGTGGAGGTGTCCGGGGCGTCCGGGGTGGCTGGGGCGTCTTCGGCGTCGGAGGTGTCCGGGGCGTCCGTCGTGCCCGTGGCGTCCGCGCGTTCTCGGCGGTCCTCGGTCCGTACGGTCAGCGCGCCCTCCGGGGCCTCGCCGCACACCGCGAGCACGGTCGTGCCGTCGTCGGCGAGGCCGCGCAGCAGCCGCCAGGCCGCGGCGCGTTCCGGGCCGGAGAGCTTGAGGTCGGTGTCGTCGACCGCCAGCAGCCGGGGGCGGCCCATCAGGGCCAGGGCGAGGGAGAGCCGGAGCGCCTCCAGGCGCTCCAGGTCGCGTACGGAGGTCCGCTCGGCCTTGGGCAGCGCGGCGAGGTCCAGCCCGACCGTGTCCAGAGCGGTGTCGATCGCGGCCCTGGACGCCGCGCGTGCCGCTCCGGGACGCAGCAGGGAGCGTGGCGAGCCGTCGAAGCGGCGCCGCAGCAGGGCCCGCTCCCGCAGGTGCTCGGCGACCGTGAACGCGGGGTCGAGTTCGCTGACCCCGGGGACCGGCCCGAGCGCGCTGAACGCGCGGACGGCGGCCGCCCGGCCGGGCAGGCGCGCGCCGCCCACCTCGGCGTGGCCCTCTGTGGGCCGCATCCGGCCGGTGAGCGCGAGCAGCAGGCAGGTGCGGCCCGAGCCCGAGGGACCCTCGACGGCGACGAGTGATCCGGGAGGAGCCGTCAGGCCCACCCCCCGGAAGACCCAGCCGCGCGGCCCCTTCAGCCCGAAGCCCTCCGCGCTCACCGCCGCCCCGTGCGGGCTGTCCACGGCCCCCACCCCCTTCTTTGAACTGACTGGTCAGTGCAAAAAACTAGCGGCAACTCGTCCGCGAAGCAAAGGCGCAGGTCAGCGCCGCTTCCTGAGGGATTGTCAGTGGTGCCCCTCACGATGGACACATACGGCCACGCGGCCGTCACCCGACGACAGGAGGTTCGTCATGGCCAGCTCGTCCGCAGCCGCCGCCCCGCGGCGCCGCGCAGGCAGCCCTGCCCCCTCGCTGAACGGTCCGGCAACCAACGTCCACCCCGTACCGCGCCGCGCGGCACCGCCCGCGGCGCTCGACCTGCTCGCCCAGGCCCGCGCGGGCATCGAGGAGGCGCGCTCCCTCGACGTACCCAACGAGAGGTACGCCACCGCCCACCTCGCGGCCCTGCGCACGGCCGCCGCCGTGCTGGCCGCCCGGGGCCGGCCCGAGACCGGCCGGCGCCGGGAGCGGATCCGCAGCGCCTGGGAGGTGCTCCCGGACATGGCACCCGAACTCGCGGAGTGGAGCGCCCTGTTCGCCTCGGGCGCCCAGCGGCGGGCCCGCGCGGAAGCGGGGATACCGGGAGCCGCAGACAGCCGGGACGCGGACGAGCTGGTGCGCCACGCGGCGATGTTCCTGCGGCTCGTCGAGCGGATGCTGGAGCTGCGGCCGGTCCTCCCGAGGCCCCGGCACGACCGGCCCGCGTAGCCGCACCCCCTGTCCGGGACGCGGTCCGGCCACGGCGGGCCGGGGCGGCGGTGGGAGGCAATAGGGTGGAGTGCCACCCTTACCACCTGCACCGTTCACGCTCCGCCGTACCGGCGGCACCGTGCCGAGGAGTCAACTGCCGTGTCGGACCAGCTGCGCCCCCGAGCCTCCCTCCGTACCGCCGTGGTCTGGGAGGTCCTCAAGGACGCCCTCGACCGCAGGGCCGAGGCGACCGGCAGGGACTCCCTGGACGTGCTGGACACGGGCGGCGGCACCGGGAACTTCGCGGTGCCCGTCGCCCGGCTCGGCCACCGGGTCACCGTCGTCGACCCCAGCCCCAACGCCCTGTTCGCCCTGGAGCGCCGCGCCGCCGAGGCCGGGGTCGCCGACCGGGTCCGCGGTGTCCAGGGGGACATCCTGGGCCTGTTCGAGGTGGCCGACCGCGCCGGGTACGACGCCGTGCTCTGCCACGGCGTCCTGGAGTACGTGGACGACCCCGCCGAGGGCGTACGGAACGCGGTCGACGCGCTCCGTCCCTCGGGCGCGCTCAGCCTGCTCGGCGCGGGGCTCGGCGGTGCCGTCCTGGCACGGGCGCTGGCCGGTCACTTCGTGGAGGCCCGGCAGGCGCTGAGCGACCCGGCCGGGCGCTGGGGCGAGGGTGACCCGGTGCCCCGCAGGTTCACCGCCGAGCAGCTGTCCGAACTGGTCGACGCCGCGG
The DNA here is from genome assembly GCA_000720535.1 of Streptomyces halstedii. Lineage (GTDB taxonomy): Bacteria > Actinomycetota > Actinomycetes > Streptomycetales > Streptomycetaceae > Streptomyces > Streptomyces halstedii. Next base: position 31,251 of record JOAZ01000025.1, on the reverse strand, counting down.
GCGTCGAGGTCGGTGCCGTGCACGGCGTCCGGGTCTTCGCCGACCTGGTTCCGGGTGTCCTGGTGGACACCGAACCGGGTGCGGTGGAAGCGCTCCTCGCGCTTGAGGCGGCGGTCGCGGAACTGCCCGCCTTCCACTCGGTCGCGACCCAGCTGCACGTTCTCGGCGAGAAGCGCGCCTGATCCGTTCCGAGGAGACGGCCGGAGTACGGCCACGGGACGGCGGGAGCGCGGCTGATCAGCGACGCAGCCGCAGACGGAGTACGGTCCGGAACACCCGATCGGCGCTCGGGCCCCGTATGATCGGAGGACACCATCCGGCATGACGGATCGGCGGTCGGGGAATCTACGCCTCAGCAGCCGCGCCGGCATGACGGTCCGGGCTGGCTTGGGCTAGAGGGCGGGTTTCACGGGGGCGAATCCCTGCCTATCCTGGAAAGGCCGCATAACGGTCGCCCCCCGCGGCCGACGACGAGGAGGACTCCGTGCCGCTCTCGGAGCACGAGCAGCGCATGCTCGAGCAGATGGAGCGAGCGCTGTACGCCGAAGATCCCAAGTTCGCGACAGCGCTTGAGGGAAGCGGGCTGCGTAGGTACACCCGGCGACGGGTCTACCAGGCGGTGGCCGGTTTTCTGGTGGGTATCGCGCTCCTCATGGCCGGAATGGTCGCCCAGCAGATCTGGATCAGCGTGGTGGGGTTCCTCGTCATGCTGGGCTGTGCCGTGCTGGCGGTCACCGGGTGGCGCAAAGCGCCCAAGCCGGGTGAGCAGCCGCAGCCGGCCGCGAGCGGGGGCGGCGGCGAACGCCGACATCCCCGGCAGCGGCGCTCGATGATGAACCGCATCGAGCAGCGGTGGCAGCGGCGTCGGGACGGACAGGGCCAGTAAGTACGGTGCCGCCGCCCTGGTGGCACCGATCGGCCCTGGCGGCTCGGGCCGTACATCGCAGACCTCATGGGTGAGGGGCGGTCGCACACGTGCGACCGCCCCTCACCCATGCCCGCTGCCGCCGCCCGCTGCCGCCGCCTCGGGCCTGGCGCCTGCCGCCGCCTGCCGCCTGCTGCTTGCCGCCGTCGTCCGCCGCCGTCTCTGGTCCGCCGCCAGCTGTCATCCGCCCGGCCGTGTCTCGCCCGACCGGCCGCCTGCTTACGGGTGTCACCCGTCCAGTGGGCTGTCCGTCCGGCCCCGTCCGCCTGGCCACCCGTCTCGGCCGGTCACCCGTTTCGGCCGGTCACCCGTTTCGGCCGGTCACCCGTCCGGCTTGTCGTGCCTTCGGGCCGGTCGCGCGTCGGACCGGGTCAGGGACCCCGGTGGGGTATCCCGCCCCCCCCGCAGGGGCGTTCCGGCGGCGGGCCTGAGCCTGGGCCCGGACCCGCCGCCACGGCCCGGTGCCGTGAGACCGGTCTCACGACACCGCGCCGTGGCGGCACGGGCGGCTCAGGCCCGTCGGAGCGGTCGCCGTAGGCGGGTGGCGAGCGCTGTCCACCGGGCACGGCCGAGGCGGCTCGTCCAGCGCCGGGCCATCCGCGCCCGGCGTTCCGAAAGCGCCCATATCACCCGGACGGCCGAACGCGGCGCCACCGTCGCCCGCAGCCGGCCCGGCCGGCCGGCCGAGGCCCGCAGGCCCGCGCGCACCACCGCCACGTCATCGGACAGCCCGACGGCCGGCCGGGGCTCGGGCGCGTACAGCACCTGCTCCACGGCGCCCGCCAGCCGGTGGACCGCCGCCGACGCGGTGCCGTCGAGACCGCCCAGCCGCACGAGCCGTTCCGCCGCCTTACGGGGGGTCTGCGACGCCTCCGGCATGATCCCGTGGTCCCAGGCCGTGTCGGAGACCTCCCGCCAGGCCGCCAGCACCCGGGCCGACGCGTCGGCCGGAGTGCGGCCGCCCGAGGTACCCAGCCGCCGTCCGCGCACGCGCGCCCGCCAGAGCATCGGGAGCGGCGGCAGCACGAGCACCAGCAGCGCGCCGAGCACCCACAGCGTGACCGTGCCCGCCGACGCCTTCGGACCGGACGGGGCGGCCAGGCCCGGAGCGGCCGTCTCACCGCACTCGCCCTGGCGCCGCATCTGCACCGGACAGCTCTCCGAGGCCGAGGGAACGGCCGAGGGCTCCGCGCTCTCACCCGGTGCCGGCAGGGCCGGACCGCTCACGTCCGGGGACGGGGTGTCCGGCAGGGTGTACGAAGGGGCACTGCCCCGGGACGGCGTGGGTTCGAACCGTGTCCAGCCCACGCCCTCGAAGTACAGCTCGGGCCAGGCGTGCGCGTCGCGCAGCCCGACCGACACGGACCCGTCCGCCTGCGCCGTGCCCGGGGTGAAGCCCACCGCCACCCGGGCCGGAATGCCCAGCGTCCTGGCCATCGCGGCCATCGTGAACGAGAAGTGGACGCAGAAACCCTCACGGTCCTTCAGGAACCGCGCGATCGCCTCCGTCCCCGTCCCCGACTCCACCGTCGTGTCGTAGCGGAAGCCGCCCTCGGAGGAGAACCAGTCCTGCAACGCCACGGCCCGCTCGTAGTCGTCGCGGGCCCCGGCGGTCACCTCCTCGGCGGTCTCCAGGACCACACGCGGCAGCGAACGGGGGACCCGGGTGTACTCACGGGCCAGATCCGGAGGCGGCGCCGCCGCCCCCGCGAGCTCGTCGGCCGTCGGCTCGACCACCAGGCTGCCGACCTCGTACCGGACGCCGCTCGTCGTCTGGCCGCCGTCCCCGACGAGGGTGCGCCCCTCGGGTTCGAACCGCCAGCGGCCCTTGATGTCCACCTCGCTGGCCGGATAGGGGAGCGGCAGATAGGTCTGGCCGTAGGAACCGGCGGCCGAGATGTTCGTCCGGATCTCGGTGACGGCCACGTCCGGACCCAGGCCCTCCGGCCGCGGCAGCCGGTCGGGCACATCCCGCAGCCGCCGGGTGGAGGGCCGCCACTCGGTGCCGTCGAACTCGTCCAGGGCGAGGATGCGCAGATAGAAGTCCCGCGGGGCGGAGGAGTTGGTGAAGTACGTCATCACCTCCCGGTTCTCCGGCTGGTTCAGGTTGTTCTGGAGCGAGACCAGCGGGTTCACCGCGGAGATCGTGCCCCCGCCGCCCTTCTTTCCCCCGCCGCCCGCGTCACCGAGCAGTCCGCCGTCCATGGCGGGCAGCACGGCGGGGACGACCAGCGCGACCCCCAGGGCCACCGCTCCGATGCGGCGGCCCGTACGGACCGGGGCACGCCCCGGCGCTCCGTCCAGCCCCGCCGCGAGTCCGCCCGCCGACCGGGACACCCCGCCGAAGACCCGGCCCCACCGCGCGAGCCGGTCCCGGCCCTCGGCCAGCAGGAGCAGCAGGTACCCGCAGGCCGCGAGCAGGAACCAGAGCCGGCCCGAGCCCCCGTCGGCCAGCCCCGCCGCGACCGAGTACAGGGCGAGCAGCGGCAGCCCCGCCGGGGCCGCGCTGCGGAACGTCACCGCGAGGGCGTCCACGGCGAGGCCGACCAGCAGCACCGTGCCGACCAGGATCAGCCGGATGCCGTCCGTCGCCGGCGCGGGGGTGGCGTAGCGGCCGATGTCCTCGGAGCCGGCCGTCAGCAGCTCCGCGAACCACTGGACCGCCTGGGGGCCGGGCAGCACACCGAACAGGGCCTCCTCCCTCGCGAACACCACGGTCAGCGAGAGCAGCGTGACCAGCGCCTGGAGACCCACCGTCAGGACCCGGCCGGACCACAGCCGTCGGGCCAGCATCCCCACCCCGCCCTGCACCGCCAGCAGGAACGCGGCCTGCGCGATCCACCGCGACGTCCCGACCAGGGGCAGCAGGGCGCAGGACGCCGACGTCGTCGCCACGAAGGCGCACAGCGCCAGCCGGGTACGCCCGCTCACGACCAGCCCCCCGAGAACCCGTTCGCCGCCCCGGGCAGTGCGCCGGAGTGCGCCTCGCCCGCCTGCTGCCACACATCCGTCAGCGCGGCACCCGGAGGAACCGCCACCGCCGTCCAGCCCGCCTCGCGCAGCGTCCGCAGCCGGTCGTCGGCGGCACCGGAGGCCCGCGCCTCGTCGCCCCGCCCCCACGCGGCGCTGTCCAGCACGAAGGCCACGGCGGCACCGCTGCGCCGCCGCATCCGGGCCGCCAGCACCGCCTGCTCCTCGTCGAGATCGCCGAAGAACGCCACCAGCAGCCCGTCCGCGCCCGCCCGGAGCACCTCGTACGCCCGCGAGAGGCCGCCGCCCGCGGAGTGCTCGACCACCGCGAGGGTGTCCATCATCAGGCCCGCCGAGTCCGCGGACTCCTGGGCCGGCGCGGCGAACCCGTCCGAGCCGCCGCCCGGCGCCACGCTCCCGTCGTCGGTCAGCAGGCGCACGGAGAAGCCGCGTTCCAGCATGTGCGTCAGGGCCGACGCCGCGCCTGACACCGCCCACTCGAAGGCGGAGTCCGGCCCGTCGCCCTGGTACGCGACGCGTCGGCAGTCCAGCAGCACCGTGCACCGGGCCCGCTGCGGCTGCTCCTCACGGCGCACCATCAGCTCCCCGTGGCGGGCCGTGGAGCGCCAGTGGACCCGGCGCAGGTCGTCCCCGTGCCGGTAGCCGCGCGGAATGATGTCGTCCTCACCGGCCAGCGCCGGCGAACGCCGCCTGCCGTCGCCGTACCCGGAAGCCTGGCCCGCCAGCCGCAGCGTCGGCAGCGGGTGTGTGCGGGGCACGACGACCAGGGTGTCGTACGCGCTGAACGACCGGGTCAGCTCGCACATCCCGAAGGGGTCGCCCAGCCGCAGTTGCAGCGGCCCCAGCGGATAGCGGCCCCGCAGGTCGGAGCGGACCCGGTAGGACACCTCGCGGCTGCCGCCCCCCTCCACCCGGTCCAGCACGAACCGCGGCCGGGAGCCCAGCACGTACGGCACCCGGTCCTGGAGCATCAGCAGTCCCGTGGGCATCCGGGAGATGTTGTCCGTCCGCAGGTGCACCCGCGCCTCGGAGCCCGCCGGTACCCGGGACGGCGACAGCCGCCGGCTGCCCGCGACCTGGTAGCGGGTGCGGTGGAGCACGGTCACACAGACCAGCGGCAGCGCCGCCAGCAGCAGCCCTACCCGCAGCAGGTCTCCCTGCCCCAGCGCGTAGGCGCAGACGGCGGCGGCGACACCCGCGGCGAGGAAGGACCTGCCCCGGGTCGTCAGCCCGCCCAGGGCCGCCCGCAGACCGCCCGGGAAGTCGCCGCCGTCCACGGACCCGGGCGCCCCGGTGGCCATCACAGCCGCCGTACGCCGGGGCCACCGCCGTGCACCGGGGGATGGCCCGGGTGCCGCGGCCGCGCCGGGGCGGCGGCGGCGGTGCCCGACGTCGGGACCGGGGTGTGCTGGAGGATGTCCAGGACGACCTGCTCCGCCGTACGGCGGTTGAGCTGCGCCTGCGCCGTCGGCAGCAGCCGGTGGGCGAGCACCGCCACCGCGAGCGCCTGCACGTCGTCGGGCAGCGCGTAATCACGCCCGCTGAGGGCGGCCGACGCCTTGGCCGCGCGCAGCAGGTGCAGGGTCGCGCGCGGCGAGGCCCCGAGCCTGAGCTCCGGGTGGTGCCGGGTGGCCCCCACCAGCTCCACCGTGTACCGCCGCACGGACTCGGCGACGTGCACGGTGCGCACCGCGTCGATCAGCTTCGCGATGTCGTGGGCGTGCGCCACCGGCTGGAGGTCGTCCAGGGGCGACAGGCCGCCGTGGACGTCGAGCATCCTGAGCTCGGCCTCCGCGCTGGGGTAGCCCATCGACACCCGGGCCATGAAACGGTCCCGCTGGGCCTCGGGCAGCGGATAGGTGCCCTCCATCTCCACCGGGTTCTGGGTGGCCACCACCATGAACGGGTCCGGCAGTTCGTACGTCCGGCCGTCGATCGTGACCTGCCGCTCCTCCATCGACTCCAGCAGCGCGGACTGGGTCTTCGGCGAGGCGCGGTTGATCTCGTCACCGATCACGATCTGGGCGAAGATCGCTCCCGGCTTGAACTCGAACTCGCGCCGCTGCTGGTCGAAGATCGACACGCCCGTGATGTCCGACGGCAGCAGGTCCGGCGTGAACTGGATGCGCCGCACCGAGCAGTCGATCGATCGCGCCAGCGCCTTGGCCAGCATGGTCTTGCCGACTCCGGGCACGTCCTCGACGAGGAGGTGCCCCTCCGCCAGCAGTACGGTCAGCGAAAGCCGTACGACCTCGGGCTTGCCCTCGATCACACCCTCGACCGACCTGCGCACCCGCTCCGCGGTGGTCGTCAGATCTGTGAGGCTCGCTCGATCGTCATAGGTCGTCACCCGGCCCTCCTCGGCCCCTTGTGCACGGACCGGCGGCACACAGATGCCCCGGTCCGCCCCGAAATGCGGACACTCCCCGGAGAACCCGGGGAGATGTCACTCACGCATTCTGGTTGCCGTTACCGCTTCGTGTCACTCGCCTGTGGACAAGTGAGGGCGAAATGTCGGTTCCGGCCCCTATGTCGAGGGGAAATCGGAGGACGGGGCCTGTGGAAAGTCAGGACGCGGGGGCGATCTCACGCAGCAGGCCGGTGGTCACGTCGAAGACGAAACCGCGGATGTCGTCCTTGTGGAGGAGGAACGGCGAGGTGCGCACCCGCTGCATCGACTGCCGCACGTCCTGGTCCGCGTCCTTGTACGCCTCCACCGCCCAGACCGGCCGCTGGCCCACCTCGTGCTCCAGCTCCTGCCGGAACTCCTCGGTGATGCTTTCGAGGCCGCAGTTGGTGTGGTGGATGAGGACGATGCTGCGGGTGCCGAGCGCCCGCTGGCTGATGGTCAGCGAGCGGATGACGTCGTCGGTGACGACTCCGCCGGCGTTGCGGATGGTGTGGCAGTCGCCGAGTTCCAGGCCGAGCGCGGCGTGGAGGTCGAGGCGGGCGTCCATGCAGGCGACCACGGCGACCTGGAGCACCGGGCGCGCGTCCATGCCCGGGTCGGTGAACTCTTCGGCGTAGTGGGTGTTGGCCTGGACGAGCCGGTCGGTGACCGCGCCCGCGGGGCGGGACCCGGCGGAGGCGGAGTCGGTCTCGGCGGAAGGCTTCGCGGAAGTCGGCATGGATATGACGTTAGACCTCGCGATGGCCCGCGCGTGTCATGGAAGGGGACAAAGAACGTCAACGAGACTTGTTGTGAGCTAACCCACAAGCCTCACACGGCCTCACCTGCTCGGGTGATGTCGGGGTCCGTGGTGGTACGCGCTGCCCGGTTCGTTGATCGGGAATCGATCGAATGGCAGGGTGGACTAAAGTGACACGAAGTTACCGACACGCCTGTACATTCTGCATATTTTTGCATGTATCGAATTCCCCGTGATGTGCGGCGTACACGCGGCCCGGCCCTTGCCCGCTCGTCGGTCGGCCGACGCCCCTTCCCCGGCGCCGGCGGACCTCCCCTTCCGAGCGGGCGGGGACCAGACCGCGTGTGCGGCCTCACGGGACTGAGCCTGAGAGGGCGCTTTGAGTCAGACCCGACATGTCCCGGTGATGCTCCAGCGGTGCCTGGACCTGTTGGCCCCGGCTCTGGAGACGACGGGAGGGCCGCCCCCGGTCGTCGTGGACTGCACCCTCGGGCTCGGCGGACACAGCGAGGCCCTGCTCTCCGCCTTCCCCGAGGCCCGGCTGGTCGCGCTCGACCGAGACAAGGAGGCGCTGCGCCTCTCCGGCGAACGCCTCGCCCCGTACGGCGACCGGGCCACCCTGGTGCACGCCGTCTACGACGAGCTCCCCGAGGTGCTCGACCGGCTCCGGATCCCCGCGGTGCAGGGCGTCCTGTTCGACCTCGGGGTGTCCTCCATGCAACTGGACGAGGCCGACCGGGGCTTCGCGTACGCCCAGGACGCCCCGCTGGACATGCGGATGGACCAGACGGCCGGCATCGGCGCCGCCGAGGTCCTCAACACCTACCCGCCCGGCGAGCTCGTCCGGATCCTGCGCGCGTACGGCGAGGAGAAGCAGGCCAAGCGCATCGTCTCCGCCGTCGTCCGCGAGCGCGAGAAGGAACCGTTCACCAACAGCGCCCGCCTCGTCGAGCTCATCCGCGACTCCCTGCCGCAGGCCGCCAAGCGCACCGGGGGCAACCCGGCCAAGCGCACCTTCCAGGCCCTGCGCATCGAGGTCAACGGCGAACTCACCGTCCTGGAGCGGGCGATCCCGGCCGCCGTGCGCAGCCTCGCCGTCGGAGGCCGGATCGCCGTCCTCTCCTACCACTCGCTGGAAGACCGGCTGGTCAAGCAGGTCCTCGCGGCCGGCGCGGCCAACACGGCACCCCCCGGACTGCCCGTGGTGCCCGAGCGCTACCAGCCCCGGCTCAAGCTGCTCACCCGCGGCGCCGAACTCCCCACCGAGGAGGAGGTGGCCGAGAACCGCCGGGCCGCCCCCGCCCGGCTGCGCGGCGCCCAGCGGATCCGCGAGGACGAACGGTGAACACCCGCCGACGGGCCGGCCGGAAGCCGGGGAAGGCAGGGGCGCCGAGGTGACGGGTACGGCCGGGCAGCAGGCGAAGGGGCGGGCCGGGCGGCTCGCCCGGCTGATGCCGTCGGGGCCGAGCACCGCGGCCCGCACCCCCTTCGTCCTGCTGGTCGTGCTGCTCCTCGCCGGTGGCCTGATCTCGCTCCTCCTGCTGAACTCCGCCCTGAACGAGGGCTCGTTCAAGCTGAGCCGGCTGGAGCGTGAGACGACCGAGCTCACCGACGAGCAGCAGGCCCTCCAGCACGACGTCGACAGCTACTCCGAGCCGGACGCCCTGGAACGCCGCGCCCGGCAGCTCGGCATGGTGCCCGGCGGCACCCCCGCCTTCCTGGACCCGGACGGCACGGTGCGCGGAGTGCCCGAGCGGGCCACCGCCGAACCGTCGCCCAGCCCCACCCCCACCGCCCCCGCACCCGAAACGACCCCCGAGGCCGGTGGAGAGGACGGGGCCGGCGGAGAGGACGGGGCCGACCCCTCCGCGACCCCCTCGCCCACCGCCTCCGCGACGGCCCCGCCCACCGGGGCGGCCTCGCCCGCGTCCGGCGCCCCATCGACCCCGACCAGCCCCGGCAGGTGACGCAGTGCCGTCCAAGGAACCGCCGCGCCGTCGCGTACCCGGCCCGGCGCGCCCCCGTAACGCGGCCGGCGGCTCGGGGCGCCCCCGGTCCGCCGGACGCCCCGACGCCCGGCGCCCCCGCCCGTCGTCGCGGCCGCGCCAGGGCGCGCCGCGCGGCGGCTCCCGGCAGTCCCTCCGGCTGGGCAACCCGCGCCCCAGACTGCGCCTGGTCAGCCTCTGCCTGACGCTCGTGATGGTCGCGTTCGTCGTCCGGCTCCTCCAGGTACAGGCGGTCGACGCCGGCGCGTACACCGCCAAGGCGGAGAAGAACCGCTACCTGGAGTACACGATCGCCGCCGAGCGCGGCGAGATCACCGACCGCAGCGGCATCGCCCTGGCCACCAGCGTCGACGCGCACGACATCACGGCCGACCCGAAGCTGTTCACCCCCGAGGAGAGCAACGCCCCCGACGCCCCCCAGCAGGCCGCCGCGCTGCTCGCCCCCATCCTCGGCAAGGACGCGGCGGAGCTGACGAAACGGCTCTCCACGCCCGACAGCCGCTACACCGTGCTGGCACGGCGTCAGACCCCGCAGGTCTGGCGGCAGATCAAGGACCTCAAGTCCGCCTTCGCCGAGAAGGCGGCCGCGGACAAGGCCCGTGGCGGACCGGGCGCCAACGTGCTGGCCGGGGTCCTCCAGGAACCCACCACCACCCGCGTCTACCCCAACGGCGATCTCGCCGCCGGGATACTGGGATTCGTCAACGCCGAGGGCAAGGGCGGCGGCGGCCTGGAGGCGCAGCTGAACAGCCGGCTGGAAGGCGAGGACGGCACGATCAGGTACGCCCAGGCCGGCGGGCGGCCGGTGCCGACCGCGGGCTCCAAGGAGATCCCGGCCGTCGCGGGCACCGACGTCGAGCTGACCATCGACCGCGACATCCAGTGGGCGGCCCAGCGGGCCATCGCCGACCAGGTGGAGAAGTCGAAGGCGGACCGGGGCTACGTGATCGTCCAGAACACGAAGACCGGCGAGGTGCTGGCCATGGCCAACGCCCCCGGCTACGACCCGAACGACCTCTCCAAGGCCGACGCGGCCACCCTGGGCAACCCGGCGCTCCAGGACGTCTACGAGCCCGGCTCCACCAGCAAGATCATGTCCATGGCCGCGGTCCTGGAGGAGGGCGCCGCCACCCCCGCCACCCATGTCGTCGTCCCCAACCGGCTGCACCGGGGCGACCGGCAGTTCCAGGACGACATCGACCACCCCACCTGGTACCTCACGCTCAACGGCGTACTCGCCAAATCGAGCAACATCGGCACCATCCTGGCCACCGGCCAGCTCGGCAAGACCCAGGCCGAGGCCAACAAGGTGCTCTACTCCTACCTGCGCAAATTCGGTCTGGGCAGCACCACCGGGCTCGGCTACCCCGGGGAGTCGCCCGGGATCCTCGCCGCGCCCGGCGACTGGTCGACCTCGCAGCAGTACACCATCCCGTTCGGCCAGGGCCTCTCCCTCAACGCCATGCAGGCGGCCTCGGTCTACCAGACCATCGCCAACGGCGGGGTCCGGATCGAACCGAGCCTCGTGCGCGGCACCAAGGACGCCGACGGCCGGTACTCGGCGGCCGAGGAGCCGAAGAAGACCCGGGTGGTCAGCGAGAAGACCGCCAAGACCCTGGCGAAGATGCTGGAGTCCGTGGTGGACGACCAGGAGGGCACCGGGGCCAAGGCCCACATCGAGGGCTACCGGGTCGCGGGCAAGACGGGCACGGCCAACCGCGTCGATCCCGTACGCGGCGTCTACAAGGGCTACACCGCGTCCTTCGCCGGCTTCGCCCCCGCCGACGACCCGCAGATCACCGTGTACTGCGCGATCCAGAACCCCACCCAGGGCAGCTACTTCGGCGGCCAGATCTGCGGCCCGATCTACAAGAAGGTCATGGAGTTCGCCCTGAAGACCCTCCAGACCCCGCCGTCCGGCAGCGATCCCGCCCGGCTGCCGGTCTCCTTCAAGCCCGGCGAGTGACTCGGGGGAACCTCAGTGACCACCATCACCCCCGATCCCGGGAACCGGAACGAGAAGTACCGCGACCCCGGCCCCTCGCTTCGCGAGAGGCGGCCCCGGCCCGGTACGCTCACCGCCGTGCCCCACGCTGATCAGTTCCAAACCACGCAGAAGGACGCGCCTGTGACCTACCCAGGAGCGCCTCGGCCGGATCGGCTCCGGCCGACACCCCTCGGAGAGCTGGCGGCCCGGCTCGGCGCCGCACCGCGGGAGACCGGCGAGGTCACCGGAATCACCCACGACTCGCGGGCCGTGCGCCCCGGGGACGTCTACGCGGCCCTGCCCGGCGCCCGCCTCCACGGCGCCGACTTCGCCGCCCAGGCCGCGGGCCTCGGAGCCGTGGCCGTCCTCACCGACCCGGCGGGCGCCGAACGCGCCGCCGCCACCGGCGTCCCGGTGCTCGTCACCGACGACCCGCGCGGCCGCATGGGCGAACTCGCCGCCGAGATCTACGGACAGCCCGGCGCCGGCCTCCTCCAGATCGGCATCACCGGGACGTCCGGCAAGACCACCACCGCCTACCTCGTCGAGGGCGGCCTGCGCGGAGCGGGCCGCAGCACCGGGCTGATCGGCACGGTCGAGACGCGGATCGGCGACGAGCGCATCAAGTCCGAGCGCACCACACCCGAAGCCACCGACCTCCAGGCCCTGTTCGCGGTGATGCGCGAACGCGGCGTCGAGGCGGTCGCCATGGAGGTCTCCAGCCACGCCCTCGTGCTCGGACGGGTGGACGGCTGCGTCTTCGACGTCGCCGTCTTCAACAACCTCAGCCCGGAGCACATGGAGTTCCACTCCGGGATGGAGGACTACTTCCAGGCCAAGGCGCAGCTGTTCACCCCGCGGCGCAGCCGGCTCGGTGTGGTCAACTTCGACGACGAGTACGGCCGCAGGCTCGTCGACGAGGCCACCGTCCCCGTCGTCACCTTCTCCGCCGAGGGCCACCCGGACGCCGACTGGCGGGCCGCGGACGTCGAAGTGGGCCCCCGGGACAGCCGTTTCACCGTCGTCGGCCCCCGTGGCGAGCGGATCGCCGCCCGCGCCCCGCTGCCCGGCCCCTTCAACGTCGCCAACACCCTGGCCGCGATCGTCACCCTCGCCGTGGCCGGTGTGGACCCGCAGACCGCCGCCGACGGCGTCGCCTCCGTCCCCGGCGTCCCCGGCCGGCTCGAACGCGTGGACGCCGGACAGCCGTACCTCGCGGTCGTCGACTACGCGCACAAGACCGACGCCGTCGAATCGGTGCTCCGCTCGCTGCGCAAGGTCACCGAGGGCCGGGTGCACATCGTGCTCGGCTGCGGCGGCGACCGCGACACCACCAAACGCGGCGCGATGGGCGCCGCGGCCGCGCGGCTCGCCGACACGGCCGTACTGACCTCCGACAACCCACGCTCCGAGGACCCCCTCGCGATCCTCGCCGCGATGCTCTCCGGCGCCGCCGAGGTGCCCGTCCACGAGCGCGGGGACGTCCTCGTCGACGCGGACCGCGCCGCGGCCGTGGCCGCCGCGGTGGCCCGTGCCGAACCCGGCGACGTCGTGCTGGTGGCCGGCAAGGGGCACGAGCAGGGCCAGGACGTCCACGGCGTGGTACGCCCCTTCGACGACCGCCAGGTCCTGCGCGAGGCCATCGAGCGCGCCCTGGAGCGCACCGGCGCCGGGCACCGCGCACACACCCACGAGAACAACAGTCAGGGATGACCAAGTGATCACCCTTTCCCTCGCCGAGATCGCCGACATCGTCGGCGGGCAGCCGCACGACATGCCGGACCGGTCCCTCACCGTCACCGGCCCCGTCGTCATCGACTCCCGGGAGGTGCGGCAGGGCTCCCTGTTCGCGGCGTTCGCGGGCGAGCGCGTCGACGGCCACGACTACGCGCGCCGCGCCGTCGAGGCGGGCGCCACGGCCGTGCTCGCCTCCCGGCCCGTCGGAGTCCCGGCGATCGTCGTGGACGACGTCGTGGCGGCGCTCGGCGCCCTCGCACGCACCGTCGTCGAGCGCCTGGGCACCGCCGTCGTCGCGCTCACCGGCTCGGCGGGCAAGACCTCCACCAAGGACCTGATCGCCCAGCTCCTGGCGCACAAGGCGCCCACGGTCTGGACCCCCGGGTCCCTCAACAACGAGATCGGCCTGCCGCTCACCGCGCTGAGCGCCACCGCCGAGACCCGGCACCTGGTCCTGGAGATGGGTGCCCGCGGCGTCGGCCACATCCGCTACCTCGCCGAGCTGACCCCGCCGAGGATCGGGCTGGTGCTGAACGTCGGCACCGCCCACATCGGGGAGTTCGGCAGCCGGGAGACGATCGCCCGGGCCAAGGGCGAGCTGGTCGAGGCGCTCCCGGAGGACGGCGTGGCCGTGCTCAACGCCGACGACCCGCTGGTGCGGGCCATGTCCTCCCGCACGCGTGCGCGGGTCGTCCTCTTCGGAGAGGCCGCGGATGCGGACGTACGGGGAGAGAACGTCCGGCTCACGGACGACGGACGGCCCGCGTTCGCGCTTCACACACCCACCGGGTGCAGCGACGTGACCTTGCGCCTGTACGGTGAGCACCACGTGTCGAACGCGCTCGCCGCGGCCGCCGTCGCCCATGAGTTGGGCATGTCCGTGACCGAGATCGCCGAGGCGCTCTCCGAAGCGGGCACCCTCTCCCGCTGGCGCATGGAGGTCACCGAGCGTCCGGACGGTGTGACGGTCGTCAATGACGCCTACAACGCGAACCCCGAATCCATGAAGGCCGCACTCCGTGCGCTGGCCGCCATGGGCAGAGCCGCACGGGCAACAGGGGGGCGCACCTGGGCGGTGCTCGGTCAGATGGCCGAGCTGGGTGACGCGTCGCTCGCCGAGCACGACGCGGTCGGACGGCTCGCCGTCCGGCTCAACGTCAGCAAGCTCGTCGCGGTCGGAGGGCAAGAGGCCTCCTGGCTGCAACTGGGCGCATATAACGAGGGTTCGTGGGGTGAGGAGTCGGTGCACGTGTCCGACGCACAGGCGGCCGTCGACCTGTTGCGCAGTGAACTGCGCCCGGGAGACGTCGTGCTGGTGAAGGCGTCCCGGTCGGTCGGCCTGGAGAAGGTCGCCCTGGCACTGCTGGAGAACGCGACCGAGGGCGAGGTCGCCGTCCGATGAGGCAGATCCTCTTCGCGGGAGCCATAGGGCTCTTCCTGACCCTGGTCGGCACTCCGCTGCTGATCAAACTTCTGGCCCGCAAGGGCTACGGGCAGTTCATCCGGGACGACGGCCCGCGCACGCACGGCAGCAAGAAGGGCACGCCCACCATGGGCGGCATCGCCTTCATCCTGGCGACGATCATCGCGTACGTCCTGGCGAAGGTGATCACCGGCGAGGACATGCGCTTCTCGGGCGTCCTCGTGCTGTTCCTGATGACCGGCATGGGGCTCGTCGGCTTCCTCGACGACTACATCAAGATCGTCAAGCAGCGGTCGCTGGGCCTGAGGGCCAAGGCCAAGATGGCCGGCCAGCTGATCGTCGGCATCGCCTTCGCGGTGCTCTCGCTCCAGTTCGCCGACTCCAGCGGCAACACCCCCGCCTCCACCCGGCTCTCGTTCGTCGAGGACTTCGGCTGGTCGATCGGCCCGGTGATGTTCTGCGTCTGGGCGCTGTTCATGATCCTCGCCATGTCCAACGGCGTGAACCTCACGGACGGCCTGGACGGCCTGGCCACCGGCGCCTCGGTGATGGTCTTCGGCGCCTACACCTTCATCGGCCTCTGGCAGTTCCAGGAGTCCTGTGCCAACGCGCAGACGCTGACCAACCCCAGCGCCTGCTTCGAGGTACGCGACCCACTCGACCTCGCGGTCGTCGCCTCGGCCCTCATGGGCGCCTGCTTCGGCTTCCTGTGGTGGAACACCTCGCCCGCGAAGATCTTCATGGGGGACACCGGTTCCCTCGCCCTCGGCGGCGCGCTCGCAGGCCTCGCGATCTGCTCCCGCACCGAGTTCCTGCTCGCCATCCTCGGCGGCCTCTTCGTGATGATCACCATGTCCGTGGTCATCCAGGTCGGCTCGTTCAAGATGACCGGCAAGCGGGTCTTCCGGATGGCACCGCTCCAGCACCACTTCGAACTCAAGGGGTGGTCCGAAGTCCTCGTGGTGGTCCGCTTCTGGATCATCCAGGGCATGTGCGTGATCGTCGGACTCGGCCTCTTCTACGCGGGATGGGCAGCCAAGAAGTGAACGACGTGGACTGGCAGGGCAAGCACGTCACGGTCGCCGGGCTCGGCGTCAGCGGGATCCCCGCGGCCCGGGCCCTGTACGAGCGCGGTGCGCTGGTCACCGTCGTCAACGACGGCGACGACGAGCGCTCCCGCGCCCAGGCCGCCGAACTGGAGGCATGGGCCGCCGCGCGCGGCGCCTCCGGGGGCGGCGAACGGCGGGGGAGCCTCACCGTGCGCCTGGGAGACGGCGACACCCTGCCCGAGTCCACCGAACTGGTCGTCACGGCCCCCGGCTGGAAGCCCGGCAAACCGCTCTTCCAGGCAGCCGCCGAGGCGGACGTCCCCGTCTGGGGCGACGTCGAACTCGCCTGGCGGCTCCGGGGGCCGGACGCCGCACCCTGGCTCGCGGTCACCGGCACCAACGGCAAGACCACGACCGTACGGATGCTCGCCTCGATCCTCGAAGCGGCGGGCCTGCGCACGGCCGCGGTCGGCAACATCGGGGTCTCCCTGCTGGACGCGGTGCTCGGCGGGGAGGAGTACGACGTACTCGCCGTCGAACTGTCCAGCTACCAGCTGCACTGGTCGCCCTCGCCGCGCGCCCACTCCGCGGCCGTCCTCAACCTGGCGCCGGACCACCTCGACTGGCACGGCTCCATGGACGCCTACGCCGCCGACAAGGGCCGGGTCTACGAGGGCAACCGCGTCGCCTGCGTCTACAACGCGCA
Source organism: Streptomyces halstedii (assembly GCA_000720535.1). Classification (GTDB taxonomy): domain Bacteria; phylum Actinomycetota; class Actinomycetes; order Streptomycetales; family Streptomycetaceae; genus Streptomyces; species Streptomyces halstedii. The sequence goes on along the minus strand of JOAZ01000025.1, from coordinate 15,278 downwards.
GGACACGGCGACCGAGGACCTGGTGCGCGCGGCCGACGTCGAGGAGGGCTGCCGGGCGATCGGCTTCACCCTCGGCACCCCCGGGCCCTCCCAGCTCGGCGTGGTCGACGGCATCCTCGTCGACCGGGCCTTCGTCCCCGACCGGCAGAAGCGGGCCCAGGAACTCGCCGAGGTCGGGGACGTCAGCCCGCCGGCCCCGCACAACATCGCCAACGCCCTGGCCGCCGCCGCGCTCGCCCGCGCCTTCGGGGTGCCGCCCGCGGCGGTACGGGACGGGCTGCGGGCCTTCCGCCCCGACGCCCACCGCATCGAACACGTCGCGGACATCGGTTCGGTGGCGTACGTCGACGACTCCAAGGCCACCAACACGCACGCCGCCGAGGCCTCCCTCGCCGCCTACGACCCGATCGTGTGGATCGCCGGAGGCCTCGCCAAGGGCGCGACCTTCGACGCGCTCGCGAGCGGGGCGGCCAAGAGACTGCGGGGCGTCGTGCTGATGGGCGCCGACCGGGGGCTGATCCGCGAAGCACTGGCGCGACACGCCCCCGAGGTACCGGTGGTCGACCTGGACCGGACCGACACTGGGGCGATGTCCGAAGCGGTCCGGGAAGCCGCGCGGCTCGCCCGGCCCGGCGACACCGTACTGCTGGCACCGGCCTGTGCCTCGATGGACATGTTCGTCAACTACAACAAGCGGGGCGAGGCCTTCGCGGACGCGGTCCGCGAACTCGCCGGCGAGAGCGGCTGACGGCCCCGGCCACACGACCGTGCGGGGAACGGGGCACGAGCGCGGTGCCCGCCGTCGGCCCCGGGACCCGGCACCAGCCCCCGGGCACGAGCAGTGGAGGGGACAGCGACAATGCCGGCCGACGAGAGCCCGGCCACATGCGCGGCGGGCCGCTCACGGGCGGCCGCGGCGATCGGCCGGGCGTTCAGCCCGAGCCCGCTCGCCCGGCCGGCCCACGCGGGAATCGCCCTGCGCGGCCGCCCCGCCACCGGGCCCCACAGACCCCCGGCGGCCCCCCGCGGCGCCGCCCGAGCCGCGAGGCCGCCGTCCAGGCCGCCCCGCGGCGCCGCCCTCCGGCGCGCCTACGAGCGGGCACGCCGGGCCTGGGACCGCCCGCTGACCGCGTACTACCTGATCCTCGGCGCGGGCCTGCTGATCACCGTGCTCGGCCTCGTGATGGTCTACTCCGCCTCCATGATCAAGGCGCTGGAACTCTCGCGGCCCAGCACCTACTTCTTCCGCAAGCAGTTCCTCGCCGCCGTCATCGGGGCCGGACTGATGCTGCTGGCCTGCCGGATGCCGCTGAAGCTGCACCGGGCGCTCGCCTATCCGCTGCTCCTGGCCACGGTCTTCCTGATGGTCCTGGTCCAGGTGCCGGGGATAGGGATGTCGGTCAACGGCAACCAGAACTGGATCTACCTGGGCGGCCCCTTCCAGCTCCAGCCCAGTGAGTTCGGCAAGCTCGCCCTCATCCTCTGGGGTGCCGACCTGATCGCCCGTAAACAGGAGAAACGGCTGCTCACGCAGTGGAAGCACATGCTGGTGCCGCTCGTGCCGGGCGCCTTCCTGCTGCTCGGGCTCATCATGCTCGGCGGCGACATGGGCACCGCGATCATCCTCACCGCGATCCTGTTCGGGCTGCTCTGGCTCGCCGGAGCGCCCACCCGGCTGTTCGCCGGGGTGTTCGGCATCGCCGCGGCCATCGCCTTCCTGCTGATCAAGACCAGCCCCAACCGGATGTCCCGGCTCGCGTGCATGGGTGTCAGCGAACCGACCGCCGACGGTGGCTGCTGGCAGGCCGTGCACGGAATCTACGCGCTGGCCTCCGGCGGATGGTTCGGTTCCGGGCTGGGCGCGAGTGTGGAAAAATGGGGGCAACTGCCGGAACCTCACACCGACTTCATCTTCGCCATCACCGGGGAGGAACTGGGCCTGGCGGGGACGCTGTCGGTGCTCGCCCTGTTCGCGGCTCTAGGCTATGCGGGTATCCGCGTGGCCGGACGCACGGAGGACCCCTTCGTGAGGTACGCAGCGGGAGGCGTGACCACCTGGATCATGGTGCAGGCCGTGATCAACATCGGTGCGGTGCTCGGCCTGTTGCCGATCGCCGGAGTCCCGCTCCCGTTGTTCTCCTACGGAGGTTCGGCCCTGCTGCCGACCATGTTCGCGGTCGGGCTCCTGATCGCCTTCGCGCGAGAGGATCCCGCCGCGAAAGCGGCCCTGGCCATGCGGAGGCCCGGGGTCAGATGGAAGACGATGAGACGGCGCGTCACGAAGCGTCCGTCCGGAGAGCGGTGAATTTCGGTGCATGTCGTACTCGCCGGCGGGGGGACCGCCGGCCACATCGAGCCCGCGCTTGCCCTCGCAGACGCCCTGCGCAGGCAGGACCCGGCCGTGGGAATCACTGCCCTCGGCACGGAACGCGGACTTGAGACAAGGCTCGTACCCGAGCGGGGGTACGAACTGGCGCTGATCCCCGCCGTACCGCTGCCGCGCAAGCCCACACCCGAGCTGATCACCGTGCCCGGACGGCTGCGCGGCACCATCAAGGCGGCCGAGCAGGTGCTCGAACGCACCAAGGCCGACTGCGTGGTCGGCTTCGGCGGATACGTGGCCCTGCCGGGCTACCTCGCCGCCAAGCGCGCGGGCGTCCCGATCGTGGTCCACGAGGCCAACGCCCGTCCGGGCCTGGCCAACAAGATCGGCTCCCGGTACGCCCACGGGGTCGCCGTCTCCACCCCCGACAGCAAGCTGCGCGGCGCCCGCTACATCGGCATCCCGCTGCGCCGCACCATCGCCACCCTCGACCGCGCCCGGGTGCGCCCGGAGGCGCGCGACACGTTCGGCCTGGACCCCAACCTGCCGACCCTGCTGGTCTCCGGCGGTTCGCAGGGCGCCCGCCACCTCAACGAGGTCGTCCAGCGCGTCGCGCCGGTGCTCCAGCGGTCCGGGATCCAGATCCTGCACGTGGTCGGACCGAAGAACGAATTGCCGCGTATCGACAACATGCCCGGGATGCCGCCCTATATCCCGGTACCGTACGTGGACCGGATGGATCTCGCGTACGCGGCGGCCGACATGATGCTCTGCCGCGCGGGCGCGATGACCGTCGCCGAGCTCTCCGCCGTCGGGCTTCCCGCCGCCTACGTCCCGCTGCCCATCGGCAACGGCGAACAGCGGCTCAACGCCCAGCCGGTGGTGAACGCGGGCGGCGGCCTGCTGGTGGACGACGCGGCGCTCACCCCTGAGTGGGTGCAGGGCAACGTCCTGCCGGTGCTGTCGGATCCGCACCGGCTGTACGAGATGTCCCGTTCCGCCGCGGAGTTCGGGCGGCGCGACGCCGACGACCTGCTCGTCGGCATGGTGTACGAGGCGATTGCCGCACGCCGCCAGGCGTGAGGCGGTGCGGGCCCGGGGCGTGCGCCCCGGGCCCGGTGAAGGAGCGAGCGTGGCCGGACCGACGACCGCCCAGCGCGGCGCAGACAAGCGGGCCGACACCCCCGCCGGACCTCCCCGCATCCGCCCCGAGGGGCGCCGGCTGACCGGCCGTACACGGCTGGTCCTGGCCGGAGTTGCCGTGGTCCTGTGCGCCGCCGCCGCGGTGTGGGTGCTCTACGGGTCGTCCTGGCTCCGGGTCGAACACGTCACCACCACCGGCACCGAGGTCCTGACCCGGGCCGAGGTGGAGGCCGTCGCGGCGGTTCCGGTCGGCTCCCCGCTGGTCTCCGTGGACACCGACGCGATCGAGGCCCGGTTGCGCCAGAAGGTGCGCCGTATCGACTCCGTGGATGTCGTACGGTCATGGCCGCACGGTATCGGCCTTAAAGTGACCGAACGAAAGCCGGTCCTGGTGGTGGAAAAGGGCGGAAAGTTCATCGAAGTGGACGCGAAGGGCGTGCGCTTCGCCACGGTGGACAAACGCCCCGGACATGTGCCGCTGCTGGAACTGACGCCCGAGGGATCGGCGAGCCTGAAACGCTACGGAAGTGACCGTCTGTTGCGGGAAGCGGTTCGGGTTGCGGGCGATCTCCCGGGGAAGGTGGCCAGGGAGACGGAGACGGTACGGATCACTTCGTACGACTCCGTCGTCCTGGAGCTGACACGGGGGCGCACGGTGATGTGGGGCAGTGGTGAACGCGGGCCCGTGAAGGCGCGGGTGCTCACGGCGCTCATGAAAGCCGCCCCCAAAGCGGGACACTTCGACGTGAGTGCCCCCACCGCCCCGGCCGCTTCGAAGAGTTGACGGACATATGGCCTGGCCAGCACCCTGGTTGGTCAGCGCTACGGGTGATCACATAGGGTGAAAAGAAAAACGGGAGGTTCGGCGTGTTCGTTGAACGTGCGCCGCTTGTCGACTTAGTGTCCTGTTCGGAAGAGTCCATGAAGCAGACACACTGGTAACCCTAAAGTTGAACGTTAGGGTTTGGGTCGGCGTTCGGACCGTCCCCATCGACATCCGTCGTCGCGGCGGAGCCACCGCAGAGCGACGACACGTAACTCGAGGCGAGAGGCCTTCGACGTGGCAGCACCGCAGAACTACCTCGCAGTCATCAAGGTCATCGGTGTCGGCGGCGGTGGTGTCAATGCCATCAACCGAATGATCGAGGTCGGCCTCAAGGGCGTCGAGTTCATCGCGATCAACACCGATGCGCAGGCACTGCTGATGAGCGACGCCGACGTCAAGCTCGACGTCGGCCGTGAACTCACCCGCGGCCTCGGCGCCGGGGCCAACCCGGCCGTCGGCCGGAAGGCGGCGGAGGACCACCGTGAGGAGATCGAGGAGGTCCTCAAGGGGGCCGACATGGTCTTCGTCACCGCCGGAGAGGGCGGCGGCACCGGCACCGGCGGCGCGCCCGTCGTGGCCAACATCGCCCGCTCGCTGGGCGCCCTGACGATCGGCGTGGTCACCCGCCCGTTCACCTTCGAGGGCCGGCGCCGGGCGAACCAGGCGGAGGACGGCATCGCCGAGCTCCGCGAAGAGGTCGACACCCTCATCGTCATCCCCAACGACCGGCTGCTGTCCATCTCGGACCGCCAGGTGAGCGTGCTCGACGCGTTCAAGTCGGCCGACCAGGTGCTGCTCTCGGGCGTCCAGGGCATCACCGACCTCATCACCACCCCCGGGCTGATCAACCTCGACTTCGCCGACGTCAAGTCGGTCATGTCCGAGGCAGGATCGGCGCTCATGGGTATCGGCTCGGCACGCGGCGACGACCGCGCGGTGGCCGCCGCGGAGATGGCGATCTCCTCGCCGCTCCTGGAGGCGTCCATCGACGGCGCCCGCGGTGTCCTGCTCTCCATCTCCGGCGGCAGCGACCTCGGTCTCTTCGAGATCAACGAGGCCGCGCAGCTGGTGAGCGAGGCGGCGCACCCGGAGGCCAACATCATCTTCGGCGCGGTCATCGACGACGCGCTGGGCGACGAGGTGCGGGTCACCGTGATCGCCGCCGGTTTCGACGGCGGTCAGCCGCCGACCCGCCGCGAGAACGTCCTCGGGGCGAGCGCCGGCAAGCGTGAGGAGCCGGCCGCGCCGCAGCGGAACACCGAGCCGGTGCGTTCGTCCGGCCCGCTGGGCTCCGTGCCCTCGCGCGAGGAGTCCTCGCAGGCTCCGGCCGAACAGCCCGCGCCGGTGGCGAGCGAGAGTTCGCTCCCGCAGGTCAGCCCGCCGCACGTCCCGACGGCCCGTCCCTACCAGGACACCCAGGCCGAAGAGCTGGATGTACCGGACTTCTTGAAGTGATAGTTCCGCAGCACGCGGTGCGGACCGCGGTGGCTTCGGCGGGCGGCGCCCACTTCGCCTTCACCGACAGGTGGGGCGGGGTGAGCGCCGCTCCGTACGAGCGGCTCAACCTCGGCGGCGCGGTCGGTGACGACCCCGCCGCCGTCCTCGCGAACCGCGCTCTCGCCGCCCGCCACCTCGGTCTGGACGCGGAGCGGGTCGTCTGGATGAACCAGGTGCACGGCCGTGACGTGGCCGTGGTCGACGCCCCGTGGGGCGACAGCCGCGACATCCCGGCCGTGGACGCGGTGGTGACGGCCCGGCGCGGACTGCCGCTCGCGGTGCTCACCGCCGACTGCGTCCCCGTCCTGCTCGCCGACCCGGTGGCCGGTGTGGCCGGCGCCGCCCACGCGGGCCGGCCCGGTCTGGTCGCCGGGGTCGTACCGGCCGCGGTCGAGGCCATGGTCGCGCTGGGCGCCGAACCGTCCCGGATCACCGCGCACACCGGACCGTCGGTGTGCGGCCGGTGCTACGAGGTCCCCGAGGCGATGCGGGCCGAGGTGGCCCGGAGCGTTCCGGAGTCGTGGGCCACCACCGGCTGGGGCACTCCGGCCGTGGACGTCGTCGCCGGGGTCCACGCCCAACTGGAGGCGCTGGGTGTACGGGACCGGCACAGTTCGCCGTACTGCACCCGGGAATCCGGCGACCACTTCTCGTACCGCCGCGACCGCACCACCGGTCGGCTCGCGGGATATGTCTGGTTGGACGGATAGGACATGACGGACCGTAGGGAACAACTCGCCGCGAATCTGGCACGGGTGGAGGAGCGTATCGCCTCCGCCTGCGCGGCGGCCGGACGCGAACGGGACGAGGTGACCCTCATCGTGGTCACCAAGACGTATCCCGCGAGCGATGTGCGGATCCTGCACGAACTGGGTGTGCGTCATGTCGCGGAGAACCGCGACCAGGACGCGGCGCCGAAAGCCGCAGCGTGCGCGGATCTGTCGCTCACGTGGCATTTTGTCGGTCAGTTGCAGACCAACAAGGTCCGTTCTGTGGTCGGTTATGCCGATGTCGTACAGTCGGTGGACCGGGTCAAACTGGTCACCGCCCTCTCGGCGGCGGCCGGGCGCCGCGGACGCGAACTGGGCTGCCTGCTTCAGGTGGCCCTGGACGCGGAGAGCGGCGAACGCGGTGGCCGCGGAGGCGTCGCGCCCGGCGACATCGAGGAGTTGGCCGCCGCGGTGGAGGCCGCGCCCGGTCTCCGGCTCGACGGTCTGATGACCGTCGCCCCGCTCGCCGGCCCGTACGCCGGACGCCAACGCGCCGCTTTCGACCGGCTGATGGAATTCTCATCCCGCCTGCGCGGGGACCATCCGGCTGCGAACATGGTCTCCGCAGGAATGAGCGGGGACCTTGAGGACGCCGTGGCCGCCGGAGCGACACATGTACGCGTCGGTACGGCGGTGCTCGGAGACCGACCCCGGCTCGGGTAACGTCGCGAAGCAGGTCGGACCACAGCAGAAAATATGGTCATTGCCGCCCGATGCGGGCAAGACCGAAGTGGATCTCGGGCACTTGGTGACGCGAATGCCGATCCACCACAGAGCGGAGGACTCGGAGCATGGCCGGCGCGATGCGCAAGATGGCGGTCTACCTCGGCCTCGTGGAGGACGATGGGTACGACGGTCCGGGGTTCGACCCCGACGACGAATTCGAACCCGAGCCGGAGCCCGAGCGGGACCGGCGGCGGCACCAGCCTGCGCACCAGGTGGAGCGGGAACGTGACGAGCCGGTGCGCGCGGTGCAGCCGCCCGCGCCGCGCGAGCCGGTTCAGCTGCCGGCGGACAGCGGGCGACCCGCCCGGATCGCGCCCGTGGCATCCATCACACCTGACCGCCCGAACCTGGAGAAGAACGCACCGGTGATCATGCCCAAGGTCGTGTCCGAGCGGGAGCCGTACCGCATCACCACGCTGCACCCCAGGACCTACAACGAGGCCCGTACCATCGGGGAACACTTCCGCGAGGGCACTCCGGTGATCATGAACCTCACGGAGATGGACGACACCGACGCGAAGCGACTTGTCGACTTTGCCGCGGGACTCGTCTTCGGTCTCCATGGCAGCATTGAGCGCGTGACGCAGAAGGTGTTCCTGTTGTCGCCTGCTAACGTCGATGTCACGGCGGAGGACAAGGCTCGCATCGCAGAGGGCGGGTTCTTCAACCAGAGCTGAGATACAGGACACCGGGAACAAACCGGCCGGGAGGCCGGGGCTTACGGAAGCCAGGGGAGAGGGAAGCGCGGGACATGGGCGTCGCACTGGATGTGGTCTATATCGCGCTGATGTGTTTCCTCATCGTGCTGATCTTCCGGCTGGTCATGGACTACGTCTTCCAGTTCGCACGTTCATGGCAGCCAGGCAAGGCGATGGTGATCGTCCTGGAGGGCACTTACACTGTCACCGATCCACCGCTGAAGCTTCTGCGGCGGTTCATACCGCCGTTGCGTCTCGGGGGCGTGGCACTTGACCTGTCCTTCTTCGTTCTGATGATCATCGTCTACATTCTGCTCAACATCGTGGGCAAGCTAGCGAGCAGCGTGTGAACGATACGGTCTTGCCGACTGCCGACGACTACGTAGAGGTGAAGAAGAGATGCCGTTGACCCCTGAGGACGTGCGGAACAAGCAGTTCACGACCGTCCGCCTCCGAGAAGGCTATGACGAGGACGAGGTCGATGCCTTTCTCGACGAGGTCGAAGCGGAACTGACCCGTCTCCTCCGTGAGAACGAGGACCTGCGGGCCAAGCTGGCCGCCGCCACGCGCGCGGCCGCGCAGAACCAGCAGAACCAACAGCAGCAGGGTATGCGCAAACCGCCGGAGCAGCAGGAACGGCCAGGCGCTCCGGTGCCCGCCGCCATATCGGGCCCGCCGGTGCAGCAGCAGCCCCCGCAGATGGGTCCCCCCCAACTGCCCGGTGGCGCTCCGCAGCTGCCTGCCGGTCCCAGCGCGCACGGTCCGCAGGGCGGCCACGGTCCGCAGGGCGGTCACGGCCCCCAGGGTGGTCATGGTCCCCAGGGCGGTCCCGGCCCGATGCAGGGCGGCCACGGCCCCGGTCCGCAGGGCCCGCACGGCCCCGGCCCGATGCAGGGCGGACCCATGGGCGGCCCGATGGGCGGCCCCGGTGGTCACGCTCCGCAGCAGCAGCAGATGCCGCCGCAGATGCAGCAGCAGCAGATGCAGCAGCCCGGTCAGGGGCCCGGTGGCGACAGCGCCGCCCGTGTCCTCTCCCTCGCCCAGCAGACCGCCGACCAGGCGATCGCGGAGGCCCGTTCCGAGGCCAACAAGATCGTCGGCGAGGCGCGCAGCCGTGCCGAGGGTCTTGAGCGTGACGCCCGTGCCAAGGCGGACGCGCTGGAGCGGGACGCGCAGGAGAAGCACCGCGTGGCGATGGGCTCGCTGGAGTCGGCCCGCGCGACGCTGGAGCGCAAGGTCGAGGACCTGCGCGGCTTCGAGCGCGAGTACCGGACCCGTCTGAAGTCGTACCTGGAGAGCCAGCTGCGTCAGCTGGAGACCCAGGCCGACGACTCGCTGGCCCCGCCGCGTACGCCCGCCGCCGCCTCCCTGCCGCCGTCGCCTTCGCTGGCCCCGGCCGGCGCGGGTGCGATGGGGCACTCCATGGGCAGCAACCACGGCGGTCACGGCAACCAGCAGATGGGCGGCGGCAACCAGCCGATGGGCGGTGCGCCGTCGTACGGCGGGCAGCAGCAGATGTCGCCCGCGATGACGCAGCCGATGGCACCGGTGCGGCCGCAGGCGCCGCAGCCGATGCAGCAGGCGCCGTCGCCGATGCGTGGGTTCCTGATCGACGAGGACGACAACTGAGCGGTGTGCGCTCGCTGAGCGCGTAGCCGTCGGCAGGCTGAGGGCCGGGCCCCGGGGTTTCCCTGGGGCCCGGCCCTTTGTCGTGGGCGGGTGCGGGGTGCGGGGTGCGGGATGGGGCGGGGTGCGGGGTGGGTGCCGCTGCGCGGGGCCTGTTCCCCTACCCGCCCCTTCCCGTAACCGGGGCTCCGCCCCGGACCCCGCTCCTCAAGCGCCGGAGAGGCTGGAATGGGTGGCCCCGTGCGTCTGGACCCCGCTCCTCAAGCGTCGGAGGGGCGGGGGAGGGCGGCTTGTACGTCTGGCCCCGCTCCTCAAGCGCCGGAGGGGCTGGAATGGGTGGCCCCGTGCGTCTGGGGCCCGCTCCGTGCATGCCGGAGGCCCGGCCGGGACCGTTGGTCCGGCCGGGCCTTCGGGTGGGTCAGGCGTGGGTCTTGCGGAGGCGGAACGTGAGGTTCAGGCCCTCGTCCTCGAAGAGGGCGCCGTACGTGGTGTCCGCCTCGCCCTGGGCGTAGTCCACGGCCAGGACCTCCTCCGCGATCAGGGAGGCGTGCGCGGTCAGGGCCTCCGTCGTGGCGGGGGACGACGACGTCCAGCGGACCGCGATCCGGTCCGCCACGTCCAGGCCGCTGTTCTTGCGGGCCTCCTGGATCAGCCGGATCGCGTCACGGGCCAGGCCCGCCGCCCGCAGTTCCGGGGTGATCTCCAGGTCCAGGGCGACCGTCGCGCCGGAGTCGGACGCCACCGACCAGCCCTCGCGCGGGGTCTCCGTGACGATGACCTCCTCCGGGGAGAGGGTGATCAGCTCGCCGTCCACCTCGACCGACGCCGTGCCCTCGCGCAGGGCCAGGGAGAGCGCGGCCGCGTCCGCGTTCGCGACGGCCTTGGCCACCGCCTGGACGCCCTTGCCGAACCGCTTGCCCAGCGCCCGGAAGTTGGCCTTGGCCGTGGTGTCGACCAGCGAGCCGCCGACCTCCGAGAGCGAGGCCAGGGAGGAGACGTTGAGCTCCTCCGTGATCTGGGCGCGCAGTTCGGGCGAGAGGGACGCGAAGCCGGAGGCCGCGACCAGGGCGCGCGACAGCGGCTGGCGGGTCTTGACCCCCGACTCGGCGCGGGTGGCCCGGCCCAGCTCCACCAGGCGCCGGACCAGCGCCATCCGCGTGGAGAGCGCCGGGTCGACGGACTCCGGGTCCGCCTTCGGCCAGGAGGACAGGTGCACCGACTCCGGGGCGTCCGGCGTCACCGGGACGACCAGGTCCTGCCAGACCCGCTCCGTGATGAACGGGGTCAGCGGCGCCATCAGCCGGGTCACCGTCTCCACCACGTCGTGCAGCGTGCGCAGGGCCGCCTTGTCGCCCTGCCAGAAGCGGCGGCGGGAGCGGCGGACGTACCAGTTGGACAGGTCGTCGACGAACGCGGAGAGCAGCTTGCCGGCGCGCTGGGTGTCGTACCCCTCCAGCGCCTCGGTGACCTGCTCGACCAGGGTGCCCAGTTCGCTCAGCAGCCAGCGGTCCAGGACGCTGCGCTCGGCCGGGGCCGGGTCGGCCGCGGAGGGCGCCCAGTTCGACGTACGGGCGTACAGGGCCTGGAAGGCGACCGTGTTCCAGTAGGTCAGGAGCGTCTTGCGGACGACCTCCTGGATCGTGCCGTGGCCCACCCGGCGTGCCGCCCAGGGGGAGCCGCCCGCCGCCATGAACCAGCGCACCGCGTCGGCGCCGTGCTGGTCCATGAGCGGGATCGGCTGGAGGATGTTGCCCAGGTGCTTGGACATCTTGCGGCCGTCCTCGGCGAGGATGTGGCCCAGGCAGACCACGTTCTCGTACGACGACTTGTCGAACACCAGGGTGCCGACGGCCATCAGCGTGTAGAACCAGCCGCGGGTCTGGTCGATGGCCTCCGAGATGAACTGCGCCGGGTAGCGGCTCTCGAAGACGTCCTTGTTCTTGAACGGGTAGCCCCACTGCGCGAACGGCATCGAACCCGAGTCGTACCAGGCGTCGATGACCTCCGGGACGCGGTACGCCTCCAGCTGGCAGTTCTCGTGCGAGCAGGTGAACGTGATCTCGTCGATGAACGGGCGGTGCGGGTCCAGGTCCGACTGGTCGGTGCCGGTGAGCTCGGTCAGCTCGGCGCGGGAGCCCACACAGGTGAGGTGGTCGTCCTCGCAGCGCCAGATGGGCAGCGGGGTGCCCCAGTAGCGGTTGCGCGAGAGCGCCCAGTCCACGTTGTTGGTCAGCCAGTCGCCGAACCGGCCGTGCTTGACCGAGTCCGGGTACCAGTTGGTCTTCTCGTTCTCCTGGAGCAGCCGGTCCTTGACGGCGGTCGTACGGATGTACCAGGACGGCTGCGCGTAGTACAGCAGCGCCGTGTGGCAGCGCCAGCAGTGCGGGTAGCTGTGCTCGTACGGGACGTGGCGGAAGAGCTTGCCCCGCGCGGCCAGGTCCTCGGTCAGCGCCTCGTCGGCCTTCTTGAAGAAGACGCTGCCGACCAGGGGCAGATCCTCCTCGAAGGTGCCGTCGGGGCGGACCGGGTTGACGACCGGGAGGCCGTAGGAGCGGCAGACGGTGAGGTCGTCGGCGCCGAAGGCGGGAGACTGGTGGACCAGACCCGTACCGTCCTCGGTGGTGACGTACTCGGCGTTGACGACGTAGTGCGCCTCGCTCGGGAAGTCGACCAGGTCGAAGGGGCGTTCGTAGGTCCAGCGCTCCATCTCGCGGCCCGTGAAGGACCGGCCGGTGAGCTCCCAGCCCTCGTCGAGCGCCTTCTCGACCAGCGGTTCGGCGACGACCAGCTTCTCCTCGCCGTTCGTCGCGACGACGTAGGTGACGTCCGGGTGCGCGGCGACGGCGGTGTTGGAGACCAGGGTCCACGGGGTGGTCGTCCAGACCAGCAGCGCGGCCTCGCCGGCCAGCGGGCCGCTCGTCAGCGGGAAGCGGACGAAGACCGAGGGGTCGACCACCGTCTCGTAGCCCTGGGCCAGTTCGTGGTCCGAGAGGCCGGTGCCGCAGCGGGGGCACCAGGGGGCGACCCGGTGGTCCTGGACCAGGAGGTCCTTCTTGAAGATCTCCTTCAGCGACCACCACACGGAGTCCACGTACTCCGGGTCCATCGTGCGGTAGGCGTCGTCCAGGTCGACCCAGTACCCCATGCGGGTCGTCAGCTCGGCGAACGCGTCGGTGTGGCGGGTCACCGACTCCCGGCACTTCGCGTTGAACTCCGCGATGCCGTACGCCTCGATGTCCTTCTTGCCGTTGAAGCCGAGTTCCTTCTCCACCGCCAGCTCGACCGGCAGGCCGTGGCAGTCCCAGCCCGCCTTGCGGCCGACGTGGTAGCCCTGCATGGTGCGGAAGCGCGGGAAGACGTCCTTGAAGACGCGGGCCTCGATGTGGTGGGCGCCCGGCATGCCGTTGGCGGTGGGCGGGCCCTCGTAGAACACCCACTCGGGGCGCCCCTCGGACCGGTCGAGGCTCTTGGCGAAGACCTTGCTCTCGCGCCAGAAGTCGAGCACGGCGTGCTCAAGGGCGGGCAGGTCGACCTGGGCGGGTACCTGGCGGTACTGCGGCGATGTCATGTGCGGGCTTCCTCCGGCGGACGACTTCCACTTCCGTCGGAGGGACGAGAACCGGCAGGCTCCCGCGGTACCACCCTCCTTGGCCCCGGGCACGCGCCCGTGGCCCCCTCATTGGGGTCGCGATGCCGGGTCTACCGGCCTTGTGCCTGTGGGCTGGCCCACGGTCCAAGGCTTTCTTCCGGCGGCTCCGGGGTGATCTTCACGACGCGCTCGCCCCCGGGCTTCCACCGTCCCCGGGTCGCTGCCGGCTGCGTACGACGCTACTCGTCCCATCCATGCCTTTCGCTGCGCTCATTGTACGGGCCCGTACGGGCGACGGCCGACCGGTTTGTTCCGGGGCCGCCCGCGACCCGAACGGCCAGGTGGCCGGGAGCGGGCCCGCCGGGCGGGTGACCGGGCGGATTACCCGGCGGGGAGCTGGGCACAACCTCTGCGGGCGCCGCGCCGCCCGGCACGGGGAGGGGCCGTTCGGCGGCGTGCCCCGTTGCCGCGGGGCCGGAGTCGATTTATCGTCCCAGGACGATTTGGGTGCAAGATCACGCTATGTGACCGCGCGGAAGGGTGCCGCGACGACAGGGCGCCGCGCGGAAGAGCACGGCGAGAGGTACGGCTGAGCAGAGCGCAGCCGGCAGGAGCACGGCCGAGACGCCCCCGGAGCGGGGCGCGAGGGCGTCGAAGGCCACAGGGGCGGCACAGTCCGCCGAGCAGACAGGAGTCCACACGGTGGTAGCCAAGAAGAGCGCGGACCGGAACACGGCCGCGGGGGAGGGCGTCGCCACGACGGCGCCCACGGCCAGCGCCACCGATCCGGCAGACCTCGCGGTCAGGCCCGGGGAGGACCCCTGGACCCCGGAGGAGGTCGCCGAGGCGCGGACGGAGCTGACCGGGGAGGTCCTGCGCCTGCGCAGCGAGCTGGAGACGTCGGGCGCGGCGCTGGCCGGTCTGATGCGGGACTCCGGGGACGGCGCGGGCGACGACGACGCGGACACCGGCACCAAGAACATCACCCGGGAACACGAACTGTCGCTCGCGGCCCACGCCCAGGAGACGCTGGAGCAGACCGAGCGCGCCCTCGCGAGGCTCGACTCCGGGACCTACGGACTCTGCGAGATCTGCGGCAAGCCGATCGGCAAGGCACGGATGCAGGCCTTCCCCAGGGCCACACTCTGCGTGGAGGACAAGCAGAAGCAGGAGCGGCGAGGCTGAGCGTCCCGGGGTTGTCGTACCCTCGTCCTCAATCAGGCACCTAGGTTGAGGGACTCACGTGGCAGAGGCGGAGCGCATCATCGGTACGCCGGACATCCCCGATGCCGAGGGGGCCGACGGGGCGGAGCCCCAGCGGCCCGCCGAGGGCACCGAGCCTTCCCCGGGCGCCGAGTCCACCCGTGGCGACGCGAAGGGCGCCGAGCCGGCCCGTGGCGACACGGAAGGCGCGGAGCCGGCCGGTGGCGACCCGGCGGCCGGTGACGAAGCCGCGGCCGGCGGCGACGCGGCGGTGGGCGGCCGGCGCCGGAAGAAGATCCTCGTCCTCCTCTGCGTCGCCGTCCTCGCCTATCTGCTCGACCTGGTCAGCAAGACGATCGTGGTCGCGGAGCTGGAGCACCGGGCGCCCGTCGAGATCTTCGGCGACTGGCTGAAGCTGGAGGTGATCCGCAACGCGGGTGCCGCGTTCAGCTTCGGCGAGGCGTTCACCGTGATCTTCACGGCCATCGCCTCGGTCGTGATCATCGTGATCATCCGCCTCGCCCGCAAGCTCTACAGCCTGCCCTGGGCCATCGCGCTCGGGCTGCTGCTCGGCGGGGCGCTCGGCAACCTCACCGACCGCGTCTTCCGGGCGCCGGGCGTGTTCGAGGGCGCGGTGGTGGACTTCATCTCCCCCGCGCACTTCGCCGTCTTCAACCTCGCGGACTCCGCCATCGTCTGCGGCGGCTTCCTGATCGTGATCCTCTCCTTCAAGGGCCTGGACCCCGACGGGACCGTGCACAAGGACTAGGTGTATTGACCCGCAGGGTTGTTGACGCGGCTGATCGGGGGTTGGCCTCCGAGTGCGGTGTGGCTGCGGTGGTGGTTGTAGGTGTGGAGGAAGTCTGCCAGTGCTGCT